>NZ_JAGHQQ010000002.1:0-1104590 GCF_017744215.1 Thalassospira sp. A3_1
TTCGACGGCCCGGTGGCCATAGCGGCCGGGAACCACCTGATCCCATCCCGAACTCAGAAGTGAAACCTGCCTGCGCCGATGGTACTTTGTCTTAAGGCACGGGAGAGTAGGTCACCGCCGGGCCTTCTAAACACAGCAAGCATATTCCCTAATCACACAAAACATCCAACGCCGCCTCACATCATGATGCGGCGTTATCTATTTAACCCACCGGTTATAATACACCCTGACGCGGGGTGGAGCAGCCCGGTAGCTCGTCAGGCTCATAACCTGAAGGTCGTAGGTTCAAATCCTGCCCCCGCAACCAACTTTAAAAAAGCCTGCCCTCGTGGCGGGCTTTTTTAATGTTCGTTTGCCAGGTGGATGTGGATTGGAAGATCGCAAACAGGCCAATGCCTGTTTGAAAGGTTATTTGCGAAGCTGGCGAAGCCCCAAGGGCGGAGACTGATCCTGCCAACGTAACCAATAAAAAGACCCTGTCACCTTCGGCGACAGGGTTTTTTCTTGCCCGCTGGAACAGTCCTGGGTTTACGCCAGCAGCCGTATTTCGCGTATTTCGTCCTGCGCAGTCTGGGCGCGTAGGCTACCCGCCCGTGGTGGCACGGGCGGATGGATCAGACCTTCATGCCGAACAGTTTTTCCGCATTTCGGAACGCAATTTTTTCCTTGGCTTCACGGGGCAGATCGACTGCGCGAAACCAGTCGGTGCCCTGCTTCATGTCTGCAAACGGATAATCGGTTCCAAACATCACGCGGTCCACGCTGATGTATCTCAGCAAAAGATGAAGCAGTTCATCCTGGAAGAATGCGCTGGTCGTGTACCAGAAATTGTCATTGAAATACTGCCCGATGGGCTTGTTGAGTGAGCGCTCGGTCGTATCGCCCAAATCTCCGACGATACGCTCGTAATAGAACGGAAGGCCTTCTCCCATGTGGCCGATGATCATCTGCAGTTTGGGGAATCTGTCGAACACCCCGGTCATGATCAGTCGAAGGCATTGCGTAAGCACTTCCTGATGCCAGCCATATCCTGAACCACTGAGAATGTAGTCCTGATATTCGTCATTATATCCCGGTTGCATGATGCGGTAATAAATGTCGAAGACTTCCTTGGGCGGGAAACCCGGATGCAGGTATATCGGCACGCCCAGTGCCTCGGCACGGGCCAGAAGGGGCTCGAAATCGGGATGGTCGAGAAACTTTTTGCCAATGAAGCCGTTGGTCATGGCACCGACAAAGCCATCCTCGCGAACGGCGCGTTCCAGTTCGTCTGCTGATGCCGCCGGGTCCTGCAGCGGCAGGGTTGCATAGGCCCGGAACCGCCCCGGATAGGTGACCATCGGGCCCGTGGCAATCATCCTGTTGAGGCGATAGGCAAAATCGATGCCTTCCTGACCCGCAAGATCCTGCACGCCCGGCGTGTGTGCAGAAAGGATCTGAACATTGATCCCCGCCTGATCCATGGCACCGATGCGGCCAGGGCCGAGTTCGGCAAGACCGGTTTCCTTAAGGTATTCCACGTGATCATCGTTAATCGCGTTGAGCGCGATCAGTTCGTCGGTGGTATAGGTCTCTTCGGTGGCGATAAAGGGCAGGTCGTGGTCTCGCAACGCGATGATCGAAGACGTCTCTGTCGCGGCCGCGCGGGTGATAATGGCGGGTGCGGCCAATCCGGTACCAACACCAAGTGCCGCCGCGCCACCCAGAAAGCTGCGGCGTCCGATTGTGAGGCTATGTTGGGGTTTTTCGGTCGGTTTCATGTCAATTTCTAATCCGCTATTGTTGTGGTGAGCAGTTCGGGTATTGCTTTCGTCATCATGGCGGCGGGAAGGGGGGCGTTCGCCCCCGCCCCAGACATCGGATCAGCGGGCAAAAGAGATGCTCCTTCGGGGGATTGGCACAGATCGCAAGGCCGCAAGGTGGATACAGGGCGGGATAAAAGACAGGACATCTATCCGCCGCTATCAACCGCCCAGCCGCCCAGTCGTTTCAGGCCAAACAGGCTAAACCGGGACACCCTGTTGAGGCTCGACAGCTAGGGCAGATAGATCAGCGGTGTCAGCCATCCCTCATCCTGCATCAGCTTGATGCCTTCAAATATCGGTCCGGCCACCAGAAACCACATCGCATCGCGTGTTGTGGATAAAAACAGTGCCGGTTTGCACAGCAGGTTTTCCTCATCCCGCCAGCGAAACCAGGTCGGGCGAAAGCGCGGGACGGTATTCTGATAGCGCCGGAATGCCTTGCCAAAACGTTCCGAGAGCAATGCCTCCTCGTGCGCGACAACATTGCGAAACACCATCCAGCACAGGCCGGCAAACAAACAGCCAAGCACGATGCTGCCGGTCTGTGCCCCGACACCGAACGCGCCGATCATGTTGAAGACATAAAGCGGATTTCGGCAGCTGGAATAAGGCCCGGTAGTGACAAGCTCTGTTTTCTTGCGCCCGCCGATATAAAGCGAGCACCAGCCACGCCCAAAGATGCAGACGCCAATCGCAAACAGCCCGGTGGCTTCGATCATGTCGTGAAGCTCGCTCTGGCGCTCCGCCATCGCCCGGCTTCCGGCCACAAGAACCAGAAGCACGACAACGCCAATGCGAAGAACACGTTTTCGTCGGCGCTGTATGGTGCGCAGAGCCGCGCCATCGGGAAGCACCCCCGGCGTCTGGTCTGATGGGTCTTTACGGGCGGAACGGAGTTCGGCCGAACGCGACATGAAATTCACTCCTGCAAGATCAAGCCACAGAAGTCATATCGTCAGGGGTCTGGTTCTGGCGTCCGATACTGCATATCCGGTCGTTCGGATGGCCCTCCCGGACATATGGCCGCCGACCATATGCCTGGGCGGGTGCCCGCGGCCCTTTCCGGCTGCATACAAATTTTCTTCAAAAAGTTCTTGATTTGTTCTTTTATTTATGGCATAAAAGAAAAGTCAACGGGAGAAAACCGCCCGGACCGAAACCCGCGAGGCCTTGAGCCTCGCGGGTTTTTGCGTTTGGGGCCGAATCAAAGAGGTGATCAGGATGCAGCGGCAAAGACACGGATATAGACACGGGCAGGGCAGCAGGGCACTCCGCAGGGTATTGATCGGCGGATGGCGGAGCCATTACGGTGGCATTCTGTCCGAGGATTAAGGGGATTAACCCGGTCATTTGTCATGACGGGAGAGGTGCGTCTTGTTGAGAAGGGATGAGTTTAAATCTGCCGGGAGCGGCAGCGATGGCAGCAGCGGGCAGCGGTGATCTGTGACCCGTCGATGGTGGAGGCCGTGCGCCCGAAGTGTGTCCGGACCTCGGCGGTTAGCGGAAAGTGCCGCCATTGCCGAAGGTGACCGGAGCGAGGGGTGAGCCCGCAGGCCGTCTGTTGGCAAGACTGGCGGAGGCTTGAGGTTTATCCGGACTTCATCGGTTGCCGGAAGTGTCGACATTGCCGGGAGTGATCGGAGTGGGCCGTAAGACCGAAGGCCGTCTGTTGGTGAAGCTGGCGGAAGCCGGAGGTTTGTTCGGGCTTCAGTGGTTGCGGGAAAGTCCGGTTTTGGGTGGGGGGCTCTGCCGTCCCATCGGTCACGCGGTCCTAACCATTGTCGCTTTGTCAGGGAAAGGCCATCGCGCTCAGGCTGAAGCCTTTGTAAGACCACAGGTGCTGTCATCGAGGAAGGTGGTTATATCCCTTCGACTGATATCACCCGAATGCTAGAACGCCTTGGAGTGGTCACGACCAGCACTGCCGAGGGATTTTACAGCACGCTATGCCATGGAAGAGCTTGTCGTCGAACTCGGCGCTGCCTTCCTGTGCGGCGATCTCGGTCTGTCATCCGAGTCCGGTATCGGTCACGCCTAGTACATCAAGAATTGGCTGGCCGTCTTGAGTTTCGACAAGACGGCGGTCGTCACGGTGGCCGCCAAAGCCAACAGCTGGCTGATATCTCTGGCATCTCGCTATCGTCATATCGCGGATGCACCTTAGGCCTCTTTGCCAGTTACGATAGGCAAAGTCATCAGGTGCTTGTCGATGGTCTGGGCAACGTCCTTGTGCATGGGGAGGTTTGCCTTCTCGGTCTCCCATCGCTCCATAAACAGCGAGACGGTTTCCTTGGCCGTGTCGATGACGAGTTTGCGGGGGAGGGTGGCTTTCGCCGACAGGTGAGCCAGTTCGTCGATTGTAAACCCTGTGAACTCCTTCGTCCGGCTGAATGTCAGCGCAGAGTTGTCGTTCGCGATGTACGGGATGGTCGACACGAAATCATACGCTGGAGACAGGCGGGCGTTTCGGCGATCAGGATAGATCAAAGACCAGTTTTTCAGGTGCATATCGCCATTGCCGATCAGGACGTTGAACGTTAGACGACGAATGAATTCGGCCACATCATCTTGATCAGATTCCGTGGCGACCACCGATATAAGTCTGCGGTAACTGGCCTTCTTGTACTTGTCCTCAGGGTAGACGTCAAAGACCTGAGCAAAATCCTCGATATGCGTCACGTTTCCATCATCATTGCGGTCAAAGCGTTCAATGACGAAGGCCTTTTGCCCGAGCTTCTCAACGCCGTCCGGCAGATTGCTGATCGAGCGGATATCGATAAGCTCGATTGCAGGCACGTCGATCCCGACCATCTTGGCAAGGCTCATCATCGAGAATTCGTTTTCCGGGACATGTGCGAACTCCCGAGAGGGGAGTTTGACGATCCGATTGCCCCCGACACCGCTTGTTGGGATGGTCAGGCCGCCGCTGGCACTTTCTACCGCTGAGAATTTGAGCTGCACGCCAGCCAAGGAAAACCGCATGGCATCCTCTGCAGCTTCTTTCGCGGCTTCGCCTTCAAGGACGTTATGTGCCTCATCTGGCCATTCTTCGTCGTCAGCCGGGGCGACGGTGATCGCACCGGGTAGGTCCTGCCCAAGCACCCACAGGAGAAAGAACTCTCGGTCAATATGTATGTCTGCCTTCTCGGCGAGATACCGGCGC
The DNA here is from genome assembly GCF_017744215.1 of Thalassospira sp. A3_1. NCBI lineage: Bacteria > Pseudomonadati > Pseudomonadota > Alphaproteobacteria > Rhodospirillales > Thalassospiraceae > Thalassospira > Thalassospira sp. A3_1. The sequence goes on from NZ_JAGHQQ010000002.1 coordinate 4,969, forward strand.
AAATGACCCTCCGGCAGGAGGTTTGAGAAGTAGGGCATCAGCTTGATTTTGTATGGCCTGAAATCCGTAATCAGCTCGCCAAAACCATCCTTGAATCTTAGGCCGAGTGTCGGTCTTTCAGGGTTTTCAGCATAGGCTTCGTTGAAGGCGAAAAGCGTCTTTTCGGCTCCCACATAGGTGATCGTACCGATTTCCTCGCCATGCAGGCGCACGCTTAATACGGAGACATCAGGCATCATCGTCCTCCTCGTCTAATGAGTAGGCTGGACGATTGGCGATGCGTTGCCCGGTTGTCGGCTCGGAATGTGCAATCTGATTGCGGAGCGCCTTTATGCTTTTGGCCGCGTCCAATATTCCCTTCCACTGGCCCGTCATTTTGGCGCGTTCAATGGTTTGGCGTAGGGAGCGGAGATTGTCCAAGAATCGCGTGTCTATCGGCAGGCGCTGGATTGAAGTTATGGCTTTGCGCAGTTCATCCAGTTCCGAGAGCGTCGGCGCATCAATTTGAATTGCCCGGATGGCTTTGTGCAGTTGTTGCATTTCTTTGCCAATGGAGGGCGGTTGAACCACCGTGCGATCAGTCGTTTGGCGGATGATTGATTTGACTGCAGGCACTGCCTTGCGCGGCACCAAAGCAATCTCCAGATCAAGCGTGCTGGCGATTGCAACGAGGCTCGACAGGCGTAGATCGACGCTATTGGATTCGATCCGCGAAATCTGTGCTTGCGGGACGCCAGCCAACTGGCTCAGCTCGCGTTGGCTGAGCTGTCTGGATTCTCTGGCTTCGCGCAGTCGATTCGCGATTTCCCGGGTTTCGTATTTCATCGATGTTCATTTCTGCATCATTTTTATTATTCGATGTTTTTTAAGATATCAAATTTTTGAAGTTGATGCAATTTGATGTCGAAAAAGATATCTAATTTATTTTTTGATGCATTATTCTATATCATTTATTAGTGCTGCAACATGACACGCGGGGCGCTTGGCCTGTCGGACGGTTTGGCATCAGCTATCTGGCGTGCTGCTGCATGGTGCGGATGTCTGTCATTCACTATCGCAGTGAATTAACTGATATGGTGCCCCATAGGGGCAACTACTTTTGTGATCGTCTTCGTTATCCGCCCTTAAGAAAACACCCCCAGCCTCACGACCGGGGGTGTTTCTCGTTCAGAGCCCGAAAGCTCCAATCCAGATCATCTCAAAGGCACGCTGCCCTTACGCGGCGAGGTCGAACCGGTCTGCGTTCATCACCTTGGTCCAGGCTGCGACGAAGTCCTTGACGAACTTCTCGTGGTTGTCGTCCTGGGCGTAGACTTCGGCATAGGCGCGCAGGATGGCGTTTGAGCCGAATACGAGGTCAACGCGGGTTGCTGTCCATTTGGTCTGGCCGGTTTTGCGATCAACGATGTTGTAAAGGTTGTCGCCCGCCGGTTTCCAGCTATAGGCCATGTCGGTCAGGTTGACGAAGAAGTCGGTCGTCAGTTTGCCGACACGGTCGGTAAAGACGCCGTGTTTGGTGCCGCCATGGTTGGTGCCAAGAACGCGCATGCCACCGACCAGTGCGGTCATTTCCGGTGCGGTCAGGCCCATGAGCTGGGTACGGTCCAGCATCATTTCTTCGGGCGAGACCACATAATCGTCTTTCAGCCAGTTGCGATAGCCATCGGCCAGCGGTTCGAGCGGCTCGAAACTTGCGGCATCGGTCATTTCGGCCGTCGCATCGCCGCGGCCCGGTGCGAACGGGACGGTGATGTTGACACCGGCATCCTTCGCGGCCTTTTCAACGGCTGCCGTACCACCGAGCACGATCAGATCGGCAAGGCTGACTTTCTTGGCAAGACCCGCCTGAATGCCTTCAAGGGTTTTGAGAACCTTGGCAAGGCGTTCGGGCTCGTTCCCCGCCCAGTCCTTTTGCGGGGCCAGACGGATGCGCGCCCCATTGGCACCGCCACGCATGTCCGATCCGCGATAGGTCCGCGCACTGTCCCAAGCGGTGTTGATCAGTTCGGCACTGGTCAGGCCGCTATTGAGAAGTTTGGACTTGAGATCGGCGATTTCGGCGTCCGAGAGGGTGTAATCGACGCTTGGGATCGGGTCCTGCCAGATCAGGTCTTCCTTGGGCACGTCCGGGCCGACATAGCGGACCTTCGGGCCCATGTCGCGATGGGTCAGTTTGAACCATGCACGGGCAAAGGTTTCGGAGAAATATTCCGGGTCCTTCATGAATTTCTGGCAGATGGCGTTATAGGTCGGGTCGACCTTCATCGCCATATCGGCATCGGTCATGATCGGTTTGCAGCGGATCGAGGGGTCTTCGACATCGACCGGCATGTCTTCTTCCTTGATGTCGGTCGGTTCCCACTGCCATGCGCCAGCCGGGCTTTTCTTCAGCTCCCACTCGTGGCCGAACAGCATATCGAACCAGCCCATATCCCATTTGGTCGGGTTGGTGGTCCATGCGCCTTCGATGCCCGAAACCATGGTATCGCGGCCAATGCCACGGCCATTGGTTTTCATCCAGCCGATGCCCTGATATTCGACGTCGGCGGCTTCGGGTTCGGGGCTGAGGTCCGACGGCGAGCCATTGCCGTGCGATTTGCCGATGGTGTGGCCGCCTGCGGTCAGGGCCGCGGTTTCCTCGTCATCCATCGCCATGCGGGCGAAGGTTTCGCGGACCTGGGCGGCGGTTTTCATCGGGTCTGGCTGCCCGTTCACGCCTTCCGGGTTCACATAGATCAGGCCCATCTGCACGGCGGCCAGCGGGTTTTGCATGGTGTCGGGGCGGGTGATGTCTTCATAACGGCTGTCGCTTGGTGCCAGCCATTCCTTTTCCGCACCCCAATAGGTGTCCTTTTCCGGGTGCCAGACATCTTCGCGGCCAAAGGCGAAGCCATAGGTTTTAAGGCCGGCGACTTCATAGGCAATCGTGCCGGCCAGGATCATCAGATCGGCCCAGGAGATTTTGTTGCCATATTTGCGCTTGATCGGCCAGAGAAGACGGCGGCCCTTGTCGGTGTTGACGTTATCAGGCCAGGAGTTGAGCGGGGCGAAACGCTGGTTCCCGGTACCACCACCCCCACGGCCATCGGCCAGACGGTAGGAACCGGCGGAATGCCATGCGACACGGGCGAACATGCCAACGTAGCTTCCCCAGTCGGCGGGCCACCATTCCTGGCTTTCATTCATCAGCGCGCGGAGGTCATTTTTAAGACCTTCGACGTCGAGCTTTTTAAGCTCTTCGCGGTAGTTGAAATCCTTGCCCAGCGGGTTGGTTTTGATGTCGTGCTGATGCAGGATGTCGAAGTTAAGAGCGTTCGGCCACCAATCCATAACCGTGGTGCCCAGTGCGGTCATACCGCCATGCATGACCGGGCATTTGCCTGTTGTCTGTTTTCCGTCCATTTCTCTCTCCCGTAATGGCTGGCTGTTCTTGCTTTCCTGATCCGGTCAGGTTTTACCCAAGGCGATATCTGCGGATTGCGGCATGATGGGGCATCCCCAATTCGCGGTCTTGTATCGACTTCTGGTTTCTCTCTCCCGCCGGGTCGTGAGTCGGTCATATTGACCGCAGGAATATTTGAACATTCTGGTGAACATTTCGGCGTGATGCTTCCCTGTTCAAGGTAATGTCGAAACTTGTGATCGCAACAAGACGAGATTGTTAAATCATTGGGCGTCATGTCAGGCGATGCTGTCAAGCAGGCTAACGCGTTTTGAGTACATAGGTTAAATAGTTATTTTTGAATTTTTTGATAGATTTTACCGATTTATGATCGGACCGATCCGGGGGATCGAGGTCACAAAACCGCCATGGCGCATTTGCATGCTTTTCAAGCGCGCGTGATTGGCGTTAGGCTTGCGCGTACAAACATCAAAACATCATTGGGGAAGTTGTGCGACATGGACGGGTCCGATCAGGCGATGCCCGATATCGCCTATAGCCCGATGCCCGACGAAGCAGGCATCCGTGACTTCATAGCCACATGCGACCGGTTTTATCCGCCCGATGCGGTTGCCGCCGATATTGCGCAGCAACGCAAATGGTATGGCGCCCTTTGTGATGCCTTTGCCTATCCCTATCCGCCGGGGCTTCTGACCTGTGATGATCATATTGCCGGGGTGGCGGTCAGGATTTATCGCCCGGCCAAAATCAGAACGACGCGGAAGCTTTTATACCTGCATGGTGGCGGGTTTATCGTCGGGTCGCTGGATAGCCATGATGCGATCTGTGCCGAGATTGCCGAGGCGGCGGGCGCGGAAATGATTTCGGTCGATTACCGGTTGGCCCCCGAACATATCTGGCCGGCCGCGCATCAGGATGCGTTTGCGGTTGCGCGCGATGTGCTGTCGCACGGTGCGGAGGTCGTGCTTGTTGGCGATAGTGCCGGGGCGACATTGGCCGGCGGGCTTGCGATCCGGGCGCGCGATGAGGGGCTTGGTCCGGGTGTTGTGGGGCAGGTCCTGATTTATCCGGCCCTTGGCGGTGATCTTGGCTGGCCATCCTATGGGCAGATGGCATCCGCCCCCGGTTTAAGCACCGATGATGTGATTTATTATCGCGATGTCCTGAAGGCGCCGATGGATGATCCGGTGGCCTATCCGTTATCGGCAGAGGATCTGCGGGGATTGCCGCCGACCTATATCACCGCGGCCTACTTTGATCCGCTGCGCGATGACGGGCGGGAATATACCGCGCGCCTTGCCCGGGCGGGGATTGATGTGACATATCGCGAGGAACCGCAAATGATCCATGGCTGGCTGCGTGCGCGTCATAAGAGCGACGGGGCGGCGGACGGATTTAAATTCCTGTGTGATGCGATAAGGCGCATGGCGGCAGAATAATTCTGCGGCATAATAATGTGCCGGATATTGCCGCGAATTTTTGCACAATATGAAATGATCCGGATTTAATGGGTCCGGTAAATCGCCGGAATTATTTGGCGGTTTCTTTGGGTTGATTGTCGCGGTCTGGTATCTGTATTCATCTGTTGCGGGAAATCCGCCGGTGATGAGTGTTTTGATAATTTCCTGTTCTGGTGATAGTCTTTGTCGCCTCATCTGTTTCGAAGGTGTGTTTTGCCCGTTAGGGCACCCGTAGAACGGAGGCAGGGAATGTATCGCAAGATCATGATACCCGTGGATCTGACGCATATCGACAAGCTGGAAAAGGCGCTTTCGACGGCGGCGGATCTGGCAAAGCATTATGATGCCAAAATCTGCTTTTTCGGGGTTGGAACCAATACCCCATCCCCGATTGCGCATACGCCAGCAGAATATGATCGCAAAATGGCGGCCTTTGCCGAAGAGCAGGCCAAGAAGACCGGTATCGAATGTTCGGGCATGACCCGCATTTCACACGATCCGGCGATTGATCTGAGCGAAATCATTGTTGATGCGGCAACAGAGGCCAAGGCGGATGTGATCGTCATGGCGTCGCATGTGCCGGGTATTGCCGATCATATTTTTGCATCCCACGGCGGATATGTTGCATCGCACTGGGATCATTCCGTGTTTCTGGTGCGTTAATAGCAGGCAAACCGGACAGATGCGGCCAGGGGTGGCCGCAAAATTGCTTTTCAAGGGAGATTTTCATGGGATCGAATGCCGAGACGGGCATTGAAAGCCCGGATGGTGCGGCCAATCCGATCGATACCGAATATGAAATCGGACAGGATAACATCACCACACAGATCGGGCCGTTTGGCCTTGATATTCATAACCCGGTATTCCTGATTTCGGGGTTATCGATTGTTGCATTCGTGTTTTTCACACTGGCCTTTCAGGAAAGTGTCGGGCCGATGTTCAATGACCTTCGGGGCTGGCTGACATCGACCTTTGACTGGTTCTTCCTGTCGGTGGCGAATGTTTTCGTTTTGCTGTGTCTGTTTCTGATTGTCTCGCCGCTGGGCAAGGTCCGGCTGGGCGGGCAGGATGCGACACCGGATTATTCCTATAGCGGCTGGTTTGCCATGCTGTTTGCGGCCGGGATGGGGATCGGCCTTATGTTTTATGGCGTGTCCGAGCCGATTTCGCACTTTACCACATCGATGGGCGGTGCGACGGTCGGTGATGGCGGGGCGCGCACGGACTGGGCACCGCTTGGCGGGGCGATGGGCAATGCGGACGCGGCCTTTGACCTTGGCATGGCGGCGACGATTTTCCACTGGGGACTTCACCCGTGGGCGATCTATGCCACGGTGGCGCTGGCCCTGGCGCTGTTTTCGTTTAACAAGGGCCTGCCGCTTACCATGCGGTCGGTGTTTTATCCGATCTTTGGCGAGCGTGTCTGGGGCTGGACCGGGCATGTGATTGATATTCTGGCGGTGTTTGCCACCCTGTTCGGGCTTGCAACCTCGCTTGGCTTTGGCGCGGAGCAGGCGAATGCCGGGCTTGAATTCCTGTTTGGCATTCCGGTTACGGACGGATCGAAGGTTGTCCTGATTATCGCGATTACCGGGGTTGCGCTGATTTCGGTTCTGGCCGGGCTTGATGCCGGGGTCAAACGGCTTTCGGAAATCAATATGGTTCTGGCGGCATTGCTTTTGCTGTTTGTCGTGCTGGTCGGGCCGACCATGGATATCATCAAGGGCTTTTTCACAAGTCTTGTCGCCTATGTCGAATATCTTCCAGCACTTTCGAACCCGGTCGGGCGTGAGGATACCAATTTCAGCCAGGGCTGGACCTCGTTCTATTGGGCGTGGTGGATTTCCTGGTCACCGTTTGTCGGCATGTTCATTGCGCGCGTGTCGCGTGGCCGGACGGTGCGGGAATTCATTACCTGTGTCCTGATCATTCCGTCGCTGGTTTGCGTGCTGTGGATGACCGCATTTGGCGGCACGGCGGTGCATATGGTCAATGAAGGCGTTCAGGCGATTGCCGATGCGGCGCTTCCGATCAAGCTGTTTAGCATGCTTGAAGCCCTGCCGTTGCATGCGATCACGTCCTTTATCGGGATTGTTCTGGTGATCGTGTTCTTTGTGACCTCGTCCGATTCCGGGTCGCTGGTGATCGATACCATCACCGCGGGCGGCAAGGTTGATGCGCCGGTGCCCCAGCGGGTTTTCTGGTGCACGTTTGAGGGGCTGGTGGCGATTGCGCTGCTGCTGGGTGGGGGGCTTGGCTCCCTGCAGGCGATGGCGGTTTCAACCGGGTTCCCGTTTGCCATCGTGCTTCTTCTGGCGTGTTATTCCATCATTCAGGGATTGCGCAGCGAACCGCGATAATCCGGGCGATAATCCCGCGACAGACCAACGCAAAAGGGGCGCAGTGATCTGCGCCCCTTTTTTACGGGTTCGTGTTATCCCTGTCCTGCCTATGGCTGGATCGGTTCGAACGTCATGATGGATTTGGCGCTGCCATCCACCAGCATCAGGTCGCCGTCCTGTACTTTCCAGCCCTTTACATCTGCCATGGCGGCGATAAAGGCATCCTCGATCTCCATCGCGTCTTCCATGCACATCATTTTGGTGCTGCCGAGCGGGGAGACATCAAGGGCGGTGTCCTTGCGGGTGTAACTGCCGAAATAGCGGTTGCAGCCGGTTGATCCGGCAATTTTCCCGTCATTGGTAAAGTTGACGCTGGCCAGAATCGGGGTCATCGGGGTCAGGCTTTTGTCTTTCGCCTCAATTCGCATCAGCTGCCAGTCGCGACCGGCGATGGCCGACCAGTCGGCGGGTGATTTTTCCTCGGCCGGTTTGGTTGTGGCAGCACAACCGGCAAGCCACAGGCTGCTGGCGATGCCAAATGCCGCGAAGGTTAATGAGGTTACTTTGCGCATTCGAAATATCCTGTGTTTGGAATCTGTCTCGGTCTGACTGCCGCGTTTCGGGCAGCGTGAACCGTGGCGGGATACTCATACGACTTTGCGGCGAAATTTTAGCATATTCGAGCGCCGGTTTTATAGTGCAGTCGTAGGGGTTTTGCCGAATGGTTTTGCAGGGTTGCGGTGCACAAGACCTTTGCGTCGGGGCATTCGCGGGGCTAATGTAGCCGGGCCCGCCACCATTATCTTCCCGCCACTATCTTAAGGTCACCATGATGAAGCTTGCCCTGTCTGACGCACATGCGCTTGTGTGCAATACCCTGCTGCGCTGCAACGTTGATCCCGACAATGCCGGATCGGTTGCGACCGCCCTGGTCACGGCCGAAGCCGCAGGACAGGGCGGGCATGGTTTGCGCCGCGTTCCGGCCTATGCCGCGCAGGCGCGTGCCGGCAAGGTTGACGGGCATGCCAAGCCGGTGGCCGATCAGCCGTTTCCGGCCGTGTTGCGGATTGATGCGCAGTTCGGTTTTGCCTATCCGGCCCTTGATCTGATGATCGAACGATTGCCCGATATTGCGCGTAGCCAAGGGATTGCGGTTGCGGCAATCCATAAATCGCACCATGCCGGGGTGATGGGACTTACGGTGGAAAAGCTGGCCGAGGCGGGGCTGGCTGCGATGATGTTTGCCAATGCGCCAGCCGCAATGGCGCCGTGGGGTGGCCGCCGTCCGATGTTTGGCACCAACCCGATTGCCTTTGCCACCCCGATTGGCGATGGCGATCCGATCGTGATTGATCTGGCACTATCGAAGGTCGCGCGCGGCAAGATCATGGCGGCCAAGCAAAAGGGCGTTCCGATCCCCGATGACTGGGCATTGGATGTTGACGGCAATCCGACGACGGATGCCGTCAGGGCGCTTGAAGGCACGATGGTCCCGGCAGGCGGGGTCAAGGGGGCGGCCCTTGCCATGATGGTTGAAATGCTGGCCGCCGGGTTGACCGGCGCACAATTCGGGCATCAGTCATCGTCGCTGTTTGATGACAAGGGTGCGCCACCGGCATTGGGTCAGATGGTGATTGTGATTGATCCGGTTGCGATCGGCGGGACGGGGATCATTGATCATTTGCGTTATATTGCAGATGAAATCGCGCTTGAGGAAACCGTGCGGTTGCCGGGGCGGCGCGGGCAGAATGCGCGCCGGGATGCGGAAATTCAGGGGCTTGATATCGAAGATGATGTCGTCGCCGCGATTGAGGCGATCAAGTAAATCGATCCGCGATCAGGCGCAATACAAGGCCCCGGCAGTTTCTTTCTGTCGGGGTTTTTCGTTTTTTGGCCCGTCCATATCCATATTTGTGAACGCGGTCACAAGTAATAATTGAATTATTACATTGTTATTTATTGGTGGTTCGATTTTTTATTTGATTGATATCTTGATGTATAGACAAGTTTGATTGTTGTCGGTGAAATGAAGGCGTCGTAATCATCGAACTGTAACATCACCGTCACCATAGAGTCGCGGATTGTGCGTAGCTTCTTGACCAGCGAAACACAAGCAGGCGGACTTTAATGCTGGTCGTAGACATATCCGGACTGAACAAGAGCTTCTCGCGCGATAAGCGGGCATTGAACAATGTCAGTTTACAGGTTCGCGAGGGCGAGATGGTCGCGCTGATCGGTGCGTCCGGTTCGGGCAAATCCACCCTTATCCGTCATATTGCCGGTTTGCTGCGCGGGGATCGCGATGGCGGCAAGATCGAGGTATTCGGTGAAGTCATCCAGCAGAACGGTCGTATTGCCCGGGGTGCGCGCAAGGTGCGTGCCGATATCGGCGTTGTGTTTCAGCAATTCAATCTGGTCAGCCGCCTGACGGTTCTGACCAATGTTCTGACCGGGATGCTGGGCCGGGTGCCTGCGTGGCGCGGATCATTATGCCTGTTTACCAAGGCTGAGCGCATGCGGGCGATGACGGCGTTAAAACGCGTCGGTATCGATAGCCATGCGACAAAGAAGGCCCGCAATCTTTCGGGTGGGCAGCAGCAGCGTGCGGCGATTGCACGCACGATTACGCAGGGCGCACGCCTTATTCTGGCGGACGAGCCGATTGCATCCCTTGACCCGGCGTCATCGCGCAAGGTGATGAATACGCTGGATCGGGTGAACCGCGAAGACAATGTCACCGTGATCGTGTCGCTGCATCAGGTCGATTATGCCCGTGATTATTGCGCACGCACCATTGCGATGCGCGATGGCGCGGTCGTGTTTGACGGGCCATCCACTGAACTTACGCCGGAGTTCCTGCGCGAACTTTACGGCGAATATTCTTCCGAGCTTTTCGCGTCTGCCCCGGATGACGTTCCGGCAAAGAGCAGGGTCGCGGAGAAGGATCTGGCTTTCGTTTCAAGCTAGATCAGGACGATTTCTCTCTGCCTTACATCTCTTTTTATTTCACCTCTACCAACCAACCTGACGGGGGACTTCCCATGATCCGTAAAACAATTGCATCCGCAGCCCTTGCTGCCAGCATGCTGGCTTCGGGCTTTGCCCATGCCGATGTCGAATTCAAGCCGCTTGAAAAAGATCCGGAAACCATCGTGTTCGGCTTTATCTCGACTGAATCCAGCTCGAACCTGAAAGCCCAGTGGCAGCCGTTGATCGAGGATATGGAAGAAGCCCTTGGCAAGGATGTCGAGGCGTTCTTCGCGCCGGATTATGCCGGCATCATCGAAGGCATGCGTTTTGGCAAGGTTCACGTTGGCTGGTTCGGTAACAAGTCGGCCATGGAAGCCGTTGACCGTGCGGGCGGCGAAGTTTTCGTCCAGACGTCCAAAAGCGACGGCACGAACGGCTATTATTCCCACATCATCACCCAGGCCGATAACGACAAGCTCAACACGCTTGCCGACATGCTGAAATGTGATGGTTCGCTTAATTTCGGTATCGGTGATCCGAACTCGACCTCGGGCTTCCTGGTTCCGACCTATTACGTCTTTGCGCAGAACGGCGTTGATCCGAAAAACTGCTTCAAGACCGTTCGCAATGCCAACCACGAAACCAACCTGATGGCGACCGCCAACAATCAGGTTGATGTTGCTGCCAACAACTCCGAACAGCTTGCCCGCACCCAGATGGTCAAGCCGGAAATCACCGACAAGGTCAAGGTTATCTGGACCTCGCCGCTGATCCCGTCTGATCCGATGGTTTATCGCAAGGATATGTCGCGCGAACTGAAATCCGAGATCAAGGCGTTCTTCCTTGGTTACGGTCGTCTGGGCGATGTTGAAGAAGCCAACAAGGTTCTTGGCGGCATTCAGGATGGCATGGGCAAATTCATGGAAAGCAGCAATGCGCAGCTTTACCCGATCCGTCAGCTTGAACTGTATAAAGACAAGCTGAAAATCGAGAACACCGCCGAACTGTCTGCCGACGAGAAAGCAAAACGCGTTTCTGAAATCGACAAGCAGCTCGCAGAACTCGATATCCTGGTTTCTTACGAGTAACCGGCATCCGAACGGGGAGCCCAGTATCAGGGCTCCCCGTTTGTTTTTATTTCCCGGGAAAAGAACATGAACAGCAGCCTTTCGACATCTGCCGTAACCGCCGCAGAACTTCCGCCGCGCGATCTGAAACGTTCAGGCGCAAGTTTCCTTCTTTGGGCGTTCATTCTGGCCATTCTGGCCCTGTCCTGGGAGGGGGCCGACATGCGGCCCATGGCCCTGATTGAAAACAGTGGCAACATGGTCGATTTCGCGGACGGGTTTTTCCCGCCGGATTTCCTGATGTGGAAAACCTATGTCAGCGAAATGTGGATCACCATCCAGATTGCGATCTGGGGTACGGCGCTTGCGATTGTCTGTTCGATCCCGTTTGGCATTCTGTGTTCTGAAAACATTGTTCCGTTCTGGGTTTACCAGCCGGTACGCCGCCTGATGGATTCCTTCCGCGCGATCAATGAAATGGTTTTTGCCATGCTGTTCGTTGTTGCGGTTGGTCTTGGTCCGTTTGCCGGTGTGCTTGCGCTTTGGATTCATACCACCGGCGTTCTGGCAAAGCTGTTTTCAGAAGCCGTCGAGGCGATTGATCCCGAACCGGTCGAAGGCATCCGGGCCACCGGTGCCAACGGGTTGCAGGAGGTCATCTTTGGGGTGATCCCGCAGGTTCTTCCGCTTTGGATTTCCTATTCGCTGTACCGGTTTGAAAGCAATGTGCGGTCGGCTACCGTTCTTGGCATTGTCGGTGCGGGTGGCATTGGCATGGTTTTGTGGGAATATATCCGCGCATTTTATTACGCGGAAACCGCCGCGGTCATGATCATCATCATCCTGTCGGTCAGCCTGCTTGATGTGATTTCGCAGCGTCTGCGCAAATTGGTGACCTGATCCATGACGTTCAAGATTACGCAGGCCAAACCGGCAATGAAACAATTGTCGGAGGCCCCGACGATTGACCCGAGTGCGGTTGTTGTTGATTGCGAGTTTGGTGTCTGGACCGAAATTGGTGCGCGCACCAGCATTCGCGAAAGCGTGATGGGTGATTATTCCTATGTCGTCAATGACAGCGAGATCATCTATTCCGATATCGGCAAATTCGTAAATATCGCGGCCCATACAAGGATCAATCCGGGGCAGCATCCGATGGACCGGGCATCGATGCATCATTTCCAGTACCGGTCGAGTGCCTATGAGCTTGGCGATGATGATCCGGCGTTTTTTGACTGGCGCCGCGAAAAGCGGGTGAAGCTTGATCATGATGTCTGGATCGGGCATGGCGCGATTGTTCAGGGCGGGGTAACCATCGGGATCGGGTCGGTTGTCGGTTCGGGTGCGGTGGTGACCAAGGATGTGCCGCCCTACACCATCGTCACGGGCATTCCGGCCACCCCGCTTCGCCCGCGATTTGATGCGGAAATTATCGATGCGCTGCTTCGTATTTGCTGGTGGGACTGGGATCATGCAACATTGGCAGAACGGCTTGACGATTTTCGGCGTCTGCCGGTACGGGATTTCTGTCTGAAATACGATCTGCGATAAATCGAAAGCCAGTTCGAGGCCACATGACCGACTATCAGCGTTATGCTGTTTACTATGCACCGAAAGCCGACAGTGATCTGGCGGCTTTTGGCAATGCCTGGCTGGGGCGTGATCCGGTCACCGGGCGGGAAATCGCGTGCCCGGATGTTGCGGGACTTGATCGTGACGAGATCGCATCGATCACCGTTTCCCCGTCGCGATACGGGTTTCATGGCACCCTGAAACCGCCCTTCGCCTTAAAGGACGGGCAGACGCGCGTGCAGCTTGAACGTGCGATTGCCGACTATTGTGCGGCAGCTTCTTCGGTGACGTGTGGCCCGCTTTTGCTGAAATCGATTGGCAGTTTTATCGCCTTGATCCCGACTGCGCCGACCGATCAGCTTGGTGCGCTGGCGTCTGGTCTTGTGCAGGCGCTTGACGGTTTTCGGCAGCCCGAAGACGAGGCCGCGATGAACAAACGCCGTGCATCGGGGTTAAGTGATCGACAGGAAGAATATCTGCTCAGATGGGGATATCCCTATGTGATGGAAGAATTCCGTTTTCACCTGACGCTGACAGACAAGCTTGACCCGGACCGGATGATGCGGGTGCGTGATGCGGTGGCCCCGATTGTTGCACCCTTGTGCGAGGCACCATTTACGATCAGCGATGTCTGTCTTTTCGGTGATCCGGGTGATGGAAAGCCGTTTGATTTGTTGGGTCGCTTTGCGCTTCGATGACGGGTGATTGCGCCGTAGGAATTAAAAAAATGCTGCAGTGGTTTGCTGCAGCATTTTTTGTTCAGACTACCCGGTTTCCGGGCGCTTGGTCCGTGTGTGCCGGGCGGTGGAAAATGGCATCAATGAAGCGGCCAATACCGGTTTCAAGGTCATTGTCATTTTCAACGGCGATCACGTTGGGACCATCGACCTGATAGGCCGATGCGCGCCGCAGGCGTTGTTCGATATCGTCGGAACTTTCGCGGCCACGGGCCACAAGGCGTTGGCGAAGGGCATCTTCGTGCGCCCGGATACTGATGACCCGGACATGATCGGAACCCAGAAGATCGCGGGCATCGTCAATCACGCTGCGTGATGCGTTGACGACAACGGTTTTGCCGTTGGCGACGTCGTTCTGGACATGATTGGGAATGCCGTAACAAAGATTGTGCGCCCGCCAGCTCAGCAGGAAGGCACCCTGCTTTGCCATGGATGCGAAATCTTCGGCGCGGACCGGAATATGGATTTCGCCAACCGATCCGGCCGGGCGGGTAATGCAGCGACGGGGAAACAGGATGGTTTCATCGTCATGCAAACGCGCCCGTGCCGCATCCAATAGGGTATCCTTGCCAACCCCGCTGGGGCCGACGACAAGAATCAGTAATCCATTTTCCGAAGCGCCATGATGGATGTCATGGCGCGCGGTCATGACACGCGGCTTCCCAGACGCCACACACCGCGCACAATCGGATGATGCGGTGAATGATGCACACGGATCAGATCGCCGCGTTTGCCGACCGCAATCTCGCCCCGGTCATCAAGGCCGACCTGTTTTGCGGGGGTCAGGGTCGCGGTGCGCACCGCACGCGGAAGATCATAGGCGTCGAAATCATCAAACAGCTTCATGACACCGTGCAGCAGGCTGTGCGGGACATAGTCGCTTGAAATAATGTCGAGATAGCCATGCTTTGCCAGATCGCCCGCCGCGACATTGCCGCTGTGCGAGCCGCCGCGCACAAGGTTTGGCCCGCCCATCATCACGCCAAGACCGCCTTCGTGCGATGCCTTGGCAGCCGCCAGTGTCGTCGGGAATTCGGCCACCGTCATTTTATCGGCGACGGCTTCGGCGACATGGGCTTCGGTTGCGTCATCGTGGCTTGCAAGTGCCAGATTTTTTTGGTGGGCAAGTTCGACGACGTGACGGCGATGTTTGACGGAATAAAGTTCGGAATCACGTTTGCGGCTGGCGACGAATTTGCGCATTTCCTCGTCCGAGAGACCGTATTTGCCCTGATAATAGGTGTAATAGGCATCCAGGCTGACGAATTGGCGTTGGCCCGGCGTGTGATCCATCACCGAGAGCATCTTGACCAGAGGCAGATCAACCAGATTATCGAGTGCCTCGACCAGGCCGCCATAGGACGTTTCACAGCGCAGATGCAGTTTGTGATCTGCACGCAAAAGGTTGTTCTCGAGCGCATGCTGAAGGGCGGTCACCGATTCAACCAGTCGTTCGATCCGTTCTGATCCGTCTGAGACGTCGCCGACAGAGATGGCATCAAAGACCGTTGTGATGCCGGCACTGGCGACCTGATTGTCGTGCGCGATGACGGCGGCGGTGGCGGGCCAGCGGGTTTTGGGGCGCGGGGTCAGGTGCTTTTCGAGATTGTCGGTATGCAGTTCGACCAGTCCGGGCATCAGGTAATCGCCGCCCATGTCTTCTGCACCCGGCAGATTGGACGGGCGGTCCGAGATGTCGGTGATCAGTCCGTCCCTGATCTGAACGGCACCCTCGATGACATCATTGGCGAGGACAATTTTGGCATTGGTAAAAATCTGTTCAGTCATTGGCCCCAACTTTAAACGAAGTCACATCAAATGATCCCGTGCAGACCGCATCGCGGGTTTCGTGATCATGGAAAATACCGGCAATGGCAGCGCCGCGTGCCTTGGCTTCTTCAATCAATGCCAGAACCGTGGCACGATTTTGGGTGTCAAGCGATGCGGTCGGTTCATCAAGCAGCATGATCGGATAATCGGCGATAAAACCGCGCGCGATATTCACGCGCTGCTGTTCGCCCCCGGAAAAGGTCAGGGGTGAAAGTTGCCACAGACGTTCGGGGATGCGCAAGCGGGTCAAAAGGTCGCGGGCCTTTTCCATCGCCGTTTCACGCGCCGTGCCCAGCGCGATCAGCGGTTCGGCGACGATTTCCAGTGTCGGAACACGCGGAATGACGCGCAGGAACTGGCTGACATAGCCCATGGTGCGTTTGCGCATATCAAGGATCGCATGCGGGCTTGCGGTGGTGATATCAAGCCAGTCGCCATCGTGCAGCACGCTGATCGAGCCGCTTGAACAGGTGTAATTGGCATAAAGCATGCGCATGAAGGTACTTTTTCCCGATCCGGATTCACCGGTCAGCGCAATGCATTCACCGGCATTGAGGCGGAATTCGACCCCTTCGAATACCGGGATCGTGACGCTGCCCTGAGTATGGAGGGTAAAGCCCTTGGCGACGTTTTTGGCGTGAAGCATTTCAGACATTTCAATCGCCCTAATTTTGCAGGATGGAAGAAACAAGCAGCTGGGTATAGGCGTGCTGCGGATCGTCCAGCACCTGATCGGTCAGGCCGCTTTCGATCACTTCGCCGCGCTGCATGACCATCAGGCGATGGGATAACAGGCGGGCGACCGCCAGATCGTGGGTGACGATGATCACCGCCAGATTAAGGTCGTGAACCAGCCCGCGCAGCAGATCGAGCAGGCGGGCCTGAACCGAGACGTCCAGACCACCCGTGGGTTCGTCCATGAAAACGAGACGCGGGCTGGTTACGAGGTTACGGGCAATCTGCAGGCGTTGCTGCATGCCACCCGAAAAGGTTGAGGGCAGATCATCAAGGCGTTCGGTGGCAATTTCGACTTTGCCAAGCCAGTTTTCGGCGGCACTTCGGATATTGCCGTAATGACGATCACCGACCGCCATCAGGCGTTCGCCGATATTGGCCCCGGCACTGACATTCATGCGCAATCCATCGCGGGCATTCTGGTGGACAAACGCCCAGTCGGTGCGCATCAGCAATCGACGTTGCGCTTCGGACATCTGATAGACATCGCGGATGCCATCAATGCGGGTATGGTATTCAACCGTGCCCTTGGTCGGTTCCTGCTGGGCGGAAATGCTGCGCAGCAAAGTTGATTTTCCGGAGCCGGATTCACCAACGATGCCAAGCACTTCGCCGGGGCGGAGCTCGAAGCTGACATTGCGGCACCCGACCCGGTCGCCATACATCATGGTCAGGTCGGTAACGCGCAGAAGCGGTTCATTTGAACGGGTCATTATTCTGCGGCCTTTCCGTTGCTGTGGCTGGTGCCAAGGGGTTGATCATGATGTTGCGGGCCGCGATGGCCGGCGTCCTGCCGTTCGCTGCAATAATCGGTGTCCGAGCAGACAAACATCCGATTGCCCCTGTCATCGAGGATGACTTCGTCAAGGTAGCTGTCGGTTGCACCGCACATGCCGCATTCGTCCTTCCAGCTTTGCACCTCGAACGGGTGATCTTCGAAATCGAGGCTTTTGACCTTGGTGTAAGGTGGCAGGGCATAGATGCGCTTTTCACGGCCGGCGCCGAAAAGTTGCAGGGCGGCCATCATGTCCATTTTCGGATTGTCGAATTTCGGTGTCGGCGACGGATCCATGACATAGCGATCATCGACCATCACCGGATAGGCATAGGTGGTGGCGATATGGCCGTGACGCGAAATGTCCTCATAAAGCTTCACATGCATCAGCCCGTATTCTTCGAGCGCGTGCATCTTGCGCGTTTCGGTTTCGCGGGGTTCCAGGAAGCGAAGCGGTTCGGGGATCGGCACCTGATAGACAAGGATCTGATCTTCGCGCAGTTCCTTTTCGGGAATGCGGTGGCGGGTCTGGATGATTGATGCCTCGGCGGTTTTTTCCGTGGTCGCCACATTGGCGGTCTTGGCAAAGAACTGCCGGATCGAAACGGCGTTGGTGGTGTCGTCCGCGCCCTGATCGATGACCTTAAGCGTATCGTCCGGGCCGATGACGGCGGCCGTGACCTGCACCCCGCCGGTGCCCCAGCCATAGGGCATGGGCATTTCGCGACCGGCAAACGGCACCTGATATCCGGGGATGGCAACGGCCTTTAGCAACGCGCGCCGGATCATGCGTTTGGTTTGTTCGTCAAGATAGGCAAAATTATAGGCCGAAGATGCTTCTGGCGGATTATTTACGGTCTGTTCCATATTGGTTACTCCGCGGCTTCGGGTTGTGATCTGGCATTTTTGGCATCGGCTGCATCCGACTTTGCCAGACGTTCCAGCACTTCGGCACGCATGCGTCGGACAAGTTCAAGTTCGCCCTGGAAATCGACATAGTGGGGCAGCTTGATATGTTCGACAAAGCCGGTTGCCTGCACATTGTCGCTATGTTCCATGACGAATTCCTCGTCCTGGGCCGGGCCCATGACCTGTTCGCCCATTTCGCGCGCGCGCATCGCACGATCCACCAGTGCCATCGAAATCGACTTGCGTTCGTTCTGGCCAAAAACAAGCCCGTAGCCACGGGTGAATTGCGGCAGCTTGGTTTTGGAGCCCTTGAACTTGTTGACGGTTTCGCATTCGGTCAGCTCGATATCGCCGATATCGATGGCAAAGCCGAGTTCTTCGGGTTCGATTTCGACCGCGACGCTGCCATAGCGGATTTCACCGACAAAGGCGTGGCTGTTGGCGTAGCCGCGCTGAGTGGAATAACCAAGGGCCAGAACAAAACCCTCGTCCCCGCGGGCGAGGTTTTGCAGGCGAAGATCACGATCCGCCGGGAATTTGACGGCTTCGCGCGTCAGATCTGCGACCGGGGCGTCATCATTGGTCGGGTTCGGTTCGTCCTGTATCAGGCCCTCGTAATTCAGAAGGTCATCAAGAACGCGCGGCATGGTTTCATCCACGGGATGGTCGGCGGTGTGGGCGGTTGCCGGTTCCTCGCCATTGGCCATCAGGGTGAAATCAAGCAGGCGGTGGGTGTAATCAAATGTCGGGCCGAGAATCTGCCCGCCCGGCAAATCCTTGAAGGTTGCCGAAATGCGGCGTGCGATATCCATTTCGGCGGTTTTGACCGGCTTGGAAAAGGCAAAACGCGGCAATGTGGTGCGATAGGCCCGCATCAGGAAGATCGCCTCGATCAGGTCCCCGCGGCCCTGCTTGATGGCAAGGGCGGCCAGATCGCGGTCATAAAGCGATCCTTCGGCCATGACGCGGGTGACCGAAAGCGACAATTGCTGTTCGATCTGGCTGGTCTCGATTTCGGCAACGTCCCGGTCGCCGCGGCGTTTTTCGGCCAGAAGCCGGTGGGCGTTGTTGATGGCGCGTTCGCCACCTTTGACGGCTACATACATTTTATCTGACCTCGATCCGGGTGGTGCGCGGAAGGGCGGCGATTTTGCGATCCGCGGCAAAGATGACATCGACACCGCAGGGGAACAGATGATGGTTTTCCGCGCGCCATGCGTGGAAGGCTGCGGGCAGGCCGGGCACGGAAAGGTTCTGGCTGTCCTTGATGCCCGGGCCTTGCAGGATCATGTCGGCCTTGTCCGATATGTCTTCGACCATCAGGATCAGGGTTGCCGACTGATCAGGATATTCGGCATTGCCGATGGGCAGCTCCTTGATGAAGGCGAGATCGCCATCAAGGCGGGCAACGGCAAAATCGGCGGTGCATGCGTTGCTGCTGATCGGGCTGCCGCAATGGAATTTCAGATGGGCGTTTGCCGCGTCCGATGCGCAATCAGGTGACAGCCAGATTGTCGTATCCATATCGGCCATGGCCAGCAGGAACGCGGTTGCGGACTTGTTCAGGCCGGCCGGTGCGGGGACATCAAGCGGCAGATCGTAAATGCGGCCGGGATGGGCCATGGCATCCAGAAGGGTGCGGAAAACGGCATTGGAATCAAAGGCAGCATTTTCAAAACCGCGCAGCAGGTCGGCTGTCCGGGGTTGCGGGATCATTCGTCTTCTCCTCGGACCAGGGTAAAGAAATCGACCTTGGTGGCGGCGACCTTGCGGGCGTTTTCGCGTTTTGCCTCGGCCTGCTGGTGGGCCAGCATGTCGATGAAATCGGATGCGGTGTCGTCGCGCTGCATGATGGCATCAAACAGGGCGGCATATTGCGCCTGTATGCGGTCGCGACCCTTGACATAGGCATGACCGACCGTGCCATCGGACAGGGTGATCGCGCAGCGTGTGACCGTCATTTCGCCAAGGTTGAAGCGCTGCCCGGCCCCACCGGCACGGCCACGCACCATGACCATGCCGATTTGCGGTTCGCGCAGGTGGCTCCATTGCTCATCGGCAAAATGGTCGTGCCATTCCTGTTCTAGAATTGCGCGGTCTGTGCGTGCCAGTACCGCCATCCAGCGCTGGCGGGCCTGTGTGGCGGGATCGATGATTGATCCCTGGTCTGATCCGGATTGCGGGGCGGGTTGCGCCGTCATCTGTATGATCCTTCTATGCGGGTATCGACAAATTCAAAATTTGTCTAGACGTCTATACATATTCACGTTATAAGACGATTACGCGCGCTTGGCAAAGGTCTTGCGGTGAAAGTTTTGTGAATGGGGATTTCGATGGATTGGGAAGCCGGGCTATCTATCTGGAAGCAAATCGAAAAACAGCTTCTTGCCGATATTGCCAGCGGGGTCTTTGCCCCCGGTGACAAAATGCCGACCGAGATGGAACTGGTTCGCAGATTCGGTGTTAATCGGCATACGGTGCGACGCGCGATGTCAGCCCTTGTCGATGCCAATGTCGTGCGTGTCGAACAGGGGCGGGGGGCGTTTGTGCAGGAACAGATCCTTGATTATCCGCTTGGCAGCAAGACACGTTTTTCCCAGATCGTATCGGGGCGCCATCGTTTGCCCGACAAACGGCTGATTTCATCTGAAATCCTGAAAGCCAGCGCGACCATCGCCCAGTTTCTCGATGTCAAACCGGGCACACGGGTTGTCGAACTGTTTTCAGTATCCGAGGCCGATGGCATTCCGCTGGCGGTGGCGACAAGCTACCTTCCGGTTGCCCGGTTCGAGGGGATTGTCGAGATATTCACCCAGACAAAATCCCTGACCGAGGCGTTCAAGCATTTCGGGATTGATGATTACAGCCGCAAAACCACGCGCATCAGCGCCCAACTGCCATCATCACGGGTTGCCAGCCTGCTGAAACAGGCCAAAAACCGGCCGGTGATATCCACAGAAAGTGTTGACGTGGACGCAGCCGGTGTCCCCATCGAATACGGGATCACCGCCTTTTCCAGCGACCGGGTTCAGTTGATTGTCGAGTAGCCTGCTTAGTTTTTGGGTTTACGGCACCAGAACTGATACATGTTGGTAAAGGTGTTAGGGAACTCGTGTTCGAATTTGTTCCACGGAACAAGGCGTTCATTGCCCTTGAGCTTGCTATTGATCTCGGTGCGCTTCGCGGTGAAATGATGTTGCGGGCGTAGTTCAAAATCGATGAATTCCAGACCCAGCTCATCAAGGCATTCCCGGATTTGCAGTAGGTTGAAACGGTGCTCCTGCACGTGGAATATCAGGTCGCGGCAGGCACTCAGGCTATAGAAATCCGACCGAATACCCGGTTTGAAGGCAAGTTCTTCGTCGCCGGACAGAATATCCTGTCGGCATTGCCGGATGTCGTCCGCACCCGGGCCATAGCCTTTTTGCGCGATATATTCCCGCGCGGCCACGATATCCTCGCGCGCCAGTTCGCTATAAAGGCCGATGCGCATAAGCCCGCCGGGCCGTAAAATACGTTCCAGAACGCGCCAGCCTGCCATCGGGTCATCCATGTGATGGAGCACACCCGAACATTCGACAACATCGAATGTCCTGTTCATGTTTTCCAGTTGCAGGATATCGGCCTGCCCGAATTCGATATTGCGAATGCCAAGATTTTCGGTCTGGCGTTGCGCATACGCAAGGCTGGCAAGGCTGAGATCGACGGCAAGTACGCGAACGTCGGCAAACCGGGTTGCAGTATGCAGGCTGTGCTGTCCGGTGCCGCAACCGGCAACAAGAATTTCCGGCTTTTTAGGTGTGACATAGTCACCCAGATCCATCAGCAACGGATTGCCACGCAGCAAGTCACCAACCGGGCGCCCTGTTTTGCTGATACCGGCGTGAATCCAGCGCGGATAAGGGTTTTCCTCGTATTGGGCGCGGACAATTTGCGAAATCTTGTCGTCGATGCCGGTGAGGTTGGGGATTTTTGTGCGCAGTTCGCGTTCCTGCAGCGGTTCGTCAAGCTGGCGACGGATGACGTCGGCCATTTCGTCGGGCCAGGTTGTCGTTTCAAGGCCCGTGGCCCAGTCATAATCGATCAGTGCGTGATAGCAGCACAGAACGGCAACTTCTTCCGGTGCGGGATTTTTGCCTTCCGCCAGATTGTCCTGAATGGCCTGCTCGCGTTTTGTAAGCGCAGCCCTTTCGTCCTGATCAAGGACATAGACATATTCATTGTTAAAGCATTGTGCTGCCAGTGCCGCGAGGAATGGCAGATAGTCGGCAAGGGCTGTGGGCGGAGGATCAAGCAGCAAGGCCCGCCGGATGGCGGTCAGGGCAAATTCGAACTGCGCATTGGCAATCGGAACAATATGAAGCATGCGCAGGAAAAGTGGTTCGCGCTGCAAAGCCGCAATGTCATCGGCATCAACCTGATCGGGCCGGTTTTGCCAGTCGGCATAGTGCCTGATTACGGCTTGGAACGCTTCCTTTAACATCAGCACGGACAATACCGGTATCGCAAGCCCGCCCGGGGTGATCTCGTCAGAGGCCAGCATCCGCATCAGGATGTCTTCAAACTCGGCGCTGCTGGTTTGAGTCTGGTAGCCCTCAATCGTATTAGCTAGGGCAAAGAAATGCCGGTTCTCGCCTTTTTCCAGCCGCAACGCATTTGTGTGATGCCGGATGGCGTCCTCTACCCGGCCAAGGAGTTTCAGGGCAATCGCGGTGTCGGTCTGCAAATCTGCATCGTGTGGATTAAGCTTCAAGGCAGCCTTATAGTGATTAAGGGCTTCGGTCGGCCTGTTTTGCCCTGCCAATGCATTTCCCAACCCCTTGTGTGCGGCGAAATGCATCGGATTATGTTTCAGGGCAATCTTGTAATGTTCGACTGCCTCGGCAAAACCCTGCCGGTTGCCGAGAAGGGCGGCAAGGTTGCTGTGTGCTTCTGTATAGGACGGATTGATCCGGATTGAGGTGCGATAATGTTCTTCGGCTGCTTTGGGATCGTTTAACGCCGCCAGCGAAACGGCAAGATTGTTATGCACCACCGGATTGTAGGCAGCACCCTTTAACGACTTGCGCATCAATTCGATGGCTTTGCGATAATTGCCCTTCTGATGGTGGCAAAGGCCCATCAGATGCAGGGCTTCGGGCTGGTTGGGGATCATCTTCAGGATTTTTTGATAAAGGATAATCGCATCGGAAATGCGCCCGGCACGCTGATGGTTCAGCCCCATCTGCAAAACCTGCTCCAGCGTTATATTGCCTGTGCCATTACCCTTTGCCATCGTTGCTCCGTTCCCCCGAAATGAATTTCATGCTGATCCTTACCGCATTTTGCGCGGCAAGCGTTTGTATGGCGTTAATATTCCCGCCCCGGGCGGGCCTTGTAAACCGGGAAGCTTAGTTTGAAGCGTATGGCGCTGGCGCGCAGGGCGAAGGAGCACAGGAAGGCGATCAGGGCGACCGGGGCACGCGGAAGCGACAGGATATCGGTGCCGATCACATAGATTGATGCGCCGAGGAGCGCGCAGGTGATGTAAATTTCCGGGCGCAGGATCAGCGGGATTTCGTTACACACCACATCACGCACCATGCCGCCAAATGTTGCGGTGATGGTACCAAGGATGATCGCGACCAGCGGCGATACGCCAAGGTTAAGGCCGATAGCCGCCCCCGTCACGCCAAACATCGCAAGCCCAAGCGCATCAAGCCAGATCAGTGCGACATAGCGCCGTTCGACCAGATGGGCGGTGAAATAGGTGAAGACCGCACTGCCGATACAGGTGATGACCCAGGCCGGATCCCTGATCCAGAAAACCGGAGTGGCGCCGGTGATCACGTCGCGCACCGTGCCGCCGCCAATGCCGGTAAAGGTCGCGATCAGCACGAAGCCGACAATATCCATCTGTCGGCGGGATGCTTCCAGCGCGCCGGTCACGGCAAAAACCGCAACGCCGGTCAGTTCAAGCCAGTAGATGATTTGCGTAATGGTCATAATGTCGTTTCATCACTGTTTCGATTGCGGATCAAGTCTGGTGTAACCTTTGCGTGCCCGGCTTAAAAGAGTTTTGGAACTGCCGATTTTTCAATATGTTGGAAATAACCCGGCCAAACGGAAGGACATCCTGAAAAATGTTTTCATGGTCGGGCTTAAAATGGTCTGTGCGATATCTTATATTTTGCGCAAGACAAGATAAGCCGCATTCCAAAAAACAGCGGCATACAAACAGGGCAACCAACAAACGTGCTGCCCTATGGGAAGTGTGAGGATTGACTGTGAAAAGCCTTTCGCGGGTGGGTATTCGTATCCAGATCGCGCTGGCCACGGCGGTGCTTGTCGCTGCTTTGGCAGGCGTTATGAGTTATGTTGTCGGCAAAAGATCGGCAGAAGATCTGACCAGGCAGATCGGTACCGGTGTTTCCGATCTTGCCCTGCAAATGGCCGACGAACTCGACCGGACGATGTGGACCCATCGCGGTGAAGTTGCGGTTCTGAGCACCCTTCGCGCCCTTCGCAACCTTGACGACATCGAACAGGCCAGCGCGCTGATCAACCGGCTGCAACATGAATTGCCGATTTTCACCTGGATCGGGGTTCTTGACGCGGGAGGTACCGTGGTTGCGGCAACCGGGGATATTCTGGTCGGCAAGGATATTTCCGCGCGTCCCGTCTATGAATTTGGCAGCAAGGGGATGTTCATCGGGGATGTTCATGATGCCAAGCTGCTGGCCGAAAAATTTCCAAGCCCCACGGGCGAGCCAATCCAGTTTGTCGATATCGCTGTTCCCCTGCTGAACGATGCCGGAAATCTCAATGGTGTTCTGGCTACACATCTGAGCTGGGAATGGGCGGACACGGTGCGGCGTAACCTGTTTGCCGGGCAGGGCCTGCATCGCAATGTCGATATTTTTGTCATCGGTGCGAACGGGACGATCCTGCTGGCGCCAGATTTCGCGATGACCGGGCAGAAGCTTGAACTTCAACTGGAGAAAGGGTCGCACAGGTCAGACATTGGATGGGAAATCGCGAAATGGCCGGATGGCCATGATTATCTGACCGGTTTTGCTCCGGCAGACGGGCATTTCGACTATCCGGGGCTTGGCTGGTCGGTGCTGGTCCGTCAGCCGATAGAAGCCGCCCTGATAACCGTTCACGATTTGCAGTCCGATATTCTGGCCCTTGGCCTTAGTCTTGCCGTGCTGTTTAGTGTTTTTGCCTGGTGGGGGGCCGGTTTCATCGTCGGTCCGCTGGTCACGATCGCGAATGCCGCAGGAGAGCTTAAACGTGGCGAGATCGAGAGCCTGCCGCAGGTTTCCGGTGCGCGTGAAATCAACACGCTGTCAAACAGCCTGAACAGTCTGGTCGCCAAGCTGACCGAGAAGGATAGGGCGCTGGGCAAGATGAAGCATATTGCGCATCACGATCCCCTGACCGGGCTTGGCAACCGTCTGGCACTGGACGTTTATTTCGAACATGCCTTGGCACAGGCCAAGCGCCAGCACAGTCAGCTTGGCGTTCTTGCCCTTGATCTGGATGATTTCAAACCGGTTAATGACCGGCTGGGACATGCGGCGGGGGATGAGGTCCTGTGCGAAGTGGCCCGTCGGCTGCGTCGCTGCGTGCGGGGTGGGGATCTGGTTGCCCGCACGGGCGGGGACGAGATGGTCATTGTTTCGCATCTGGGTGAGAACGGTGTGTCCGAAGCCCGCGCATTGGCCGAAAGAATCCTTAATGACATTCTGATGCCGTTCATCACCGGCGGAAAACGGATATCGATCAATATCAGCATCGGTATTGCCGTTTATCCCGATCATGACACCCGCCCGGAGACGCTTCTGGAGCAGGCCGATCAGGCGCTGTATGTGGCCAAAAGCAAGGGCAAGCATCGTTACGTCATTTATGGTGAGGAAAACCGCCAGCAGAATTCCGGCTCACGCGCCTGAAATCGGGTCAGACATGACCATCCAATGGCT
Organism: Thalassospira sp. A3_1; assembly: GCF_017744215.1. Classification (NCBI taxonomy): domain Bacteria; kingdom Pseudomonadati; phylum Pseudomonadota; class Alphaproteobacteria; order Rhodospirillales; family Thalassospiraceae; genus Thalassospira; species Thalassospira sp. A3_1. Next base: position 30,733 of record NZ_JAGHQQ010000002.1, read on the forward strand.
TGACTTGGTGGTGATTGCTAAGCATTAAGCAATCCATGACCATTTCATCAGAAACCGAACTTGAACATCTGCGCCGTATTGGACGCATCTGTGCGCGTGCGCGCGACGTGATGGGGGCTGCCGCCGTTGCCGGCATGACCACCGCCGAACTTGATGCCATTGGCCGCAAGGTTCTTGAGGATGCCGGGGCGGTTTCAGCACCCGAAAGCGAATATGATTTTCCCGGTGCGACCTGCATCAGTGTGAATGAAGAAGTCGCGCACGGCATTCCGGGGGACCGGGTTCTGGCGGATGGTGATCTTGTGAATATCGATGTTTCCGCGTCGCTGGATGGCTATTTTTCCGATACCGGTGCCAGCTTTATCGTCGGGACCCCGCGCCCGGAAATCGAAAAGCTGTGTGCGGATGGCAAAAAAGCAATGTGGGCCGGGATCAAGGTCGTGCGCGACAAGGCCCCGATCCGCGAAATCGGCCTTCGGATCGAAAACTTTGCCCGAAAGGGCGGTTACAGCCTGATTAAAAACCTTGCCAGTCACGGGATCGGCAAATCATTGCACGAGGCACCGCAAACCATCCCGACATGGGATGACCCGCGCGAACGCCGGACGCTTAAAAAGGGTCAGGTCATTACCATCGAGCCGTTCCTGTCGCGGGGGGCGAACTGGGCGCTTGACGGGGATGATGGCTGGACGCTCTATGCCGATACCGGTGCACCCACCGTGCAGTATGAACATACGCTGGTGGTGACCCAGAATGGCTATGAAATCATGACGTTGGGCGGATAAGCCCCACGGACTTATATTGCGCAGCATGATGGATATGAAAAGGGCCGCCCGATATGTTTCGGGCGGCCTTTTTAGTGCGGTATTGGCGGCTTTAGGCGCCGTATTTTGCCTTGGCTTCGCGGCGACGTGCATGCAGGACCGGCTCGGTATAGCCATTGGGCTGTTCGCGGCCTTTGAACACCAGATCACAGGCGGCGGCAAAGGCAACACTGTCATCAAAGTTCGGTGCCATGTTGCGATATTCGGGATCGCCTTCGTTCTGTTTATCAACGACGGCGGCCATGCGTTTCATGGTTTCCATCACCTGATCGCTGGTGCAAAGACCGTGATGGAGCCAGTTGGCGATATGCTGGCTGGAGATACGCAATGTTGCGCGGTCTTCCATCAGGCCGACATCATTGATATCGGGCACCTTGGAACAGCCAACCCCGGCATCGATCCAGCGGACAACATAGCCAAGGATACCCTGTGCGTTGTTATCAAGTTCTTCCTGGATTTCGCTGGGCATCGGGTTGATATCGCCAAGGCGCGGGATCGAGAGGATATCATCAAGGCTGGCGCGTTCGCGTTTGCCGACTTCATCCTGTACGGCACGGACATCGATCTGATGATAATGCATGGCATGCAGGGTTGCCGCGGTGGGGGATGGAACCCATGCGCAGTTTGCCCCGGCCTTCGGATGGCCGATTTTTGCGGTCATCATTTCCGCCATGCGATCGGGTTTGGCCCACATGCCCTTGCCGATCTGGGCAATGCCTTTCATGCCGCATTCAAGGCCGACATCGACATTCCAGTTTTCATAGGCCGAAATCCAGTACTGGTCTTTCATCGCTTCCTTGCGAACGACCGGGCCTGCTTCCATGCTGGTGTGGATTTCATCGCCGGTGCGGTCAAGGAAGCCGGTATTGATGAAAACAACACGATCCTGCGCGGCACGAATGCATTCCTTGAGGTTCACCGTCGTGCGGCGTTCCTCGTCCATGATGCCGACCTTAAGGGTGTTTTCCGGCAGGTCGATTTCACGTTCGACGAAGGCAAACAGATCATTGGTCAGGGCCACTTCTTCGGGGCCGTGCATCTTCGGCTTTACGATATAGACACTGCCATGGCGCGAGTTTGAGACGCTGCTGTTGCCATCAATATCGTGTTTGGCGATCAGGCTGGTGAACATCGCATCAAGGAAACCTTCGGGGACTTCGTTGCCATTGGCATCAAGGACCGCGTCGCTGGTCATCAGATGGCCGACATTGCGCACCAGCATCAGGCTGCGACCGGGCAGAACAACGTCATTGCCATCAAAGCCCTGATAGGAACGGTCCGGGTTGAGGCGGCGGGTAACGGTTTTGCCACCCTTTTCGAAGCTTTCTTCCAGCGTGCCTTTCATCAGGCCAAGCCAGTTGCGATAGACAACGACCTTGTCTTCGGCATCGACGGCGGCAACGGAATCCTCGCAATCCTGAATGGTGGTCAGGGCGGATTCCATGATCACATCGCACACGCCCGCAGCATGGGTTTTGCCAATCGGGTGCGTGGGATCAATCCGGATTTCCAGATGCAGACCATGATTGCGCAAAAGGACTTCGGAAAGCGCGCCGTCTTTTTCATTGTAGCCGATGAACTGCGATGGCTGTGCCAGCGATGTTTCGCTGCCGTCTGACAGGGTTATTGCCAAAGTCCACCATCCAGAGCCGTCTTCGCGGACTTCGTATTTGGTGGCGTCGGCATGTTTGCCATTGGCCAGCGGGACGGCCTGATCAAGGAATTTTGCGGCATAGGCAACAACCGCGGCCCCGCGCTTGGCATTGAAGCCCTTGGTCTTTTCCTTGCCATCGGCATCGTCAATGACATCGGTGCCATAGAGCGCGTCATAAAGGCTGCCCCAGCGGGCATTGGCCGCGTTGAGGGCGTAGCGCGCATTCATCACCGGCACGACAAGCTGCGGACCGGCGACGCGCGCGATTTCCGGATCGACATTGGTGGTCGAGATATAGAAATCGTCGCCTTCGGGCAGAAGATAGCCGATTTCCTTGAGGAATTCCTTGTAGGCCAGCGGATCGCGGGCCTGATCCTGACGGGACAGGTGCCATTCGTCGATCTTGGCCTGCAATTCATCGCGCTTGGCCAGAAGCGAACGGTTCCGGGGGCCAAGCTCGTTCACGAGCTTTTCGAACGATGCCCAGAACTGATCGGAGGAGACACCGGTGCCCGGGGTGATTTCGTTGGCAACCAGATCATGCAGAACGGTTGCAATCTTAAGGCCGCCTTTGGTGATACGTTGGGTCATGTTTCCTCTCGACAGGCTTGAAGTCTTGCGCAAGGCCGGATGTGACCGATGCATATGTTTGTCACAACATATGGGCTGTATGCGGGCAGGGTCCACAGCCGGTTTCACTTTCGTGGGATGTTTTCCGTATTGTGGAAACGATACCGAAAGTTGCGAAACAATACCTGTGCGGGCGACTTTGCGGCAAAGCCGCGGGTTTACTGTCTGCCGGTATTCTGATCGGCTTCCGGTGCCGTTTCCGCAGCTGTTTCTTCTGTGCTGCGAGGGGCGACATCCTCGCCCCTGTCTGCGGCGTGTGAACCGCTTCCGTCTTCTTCCTCGACGATGTCATCGGTGATCGGGGAAAGTTCAAGTGCCATGGGCGTGGTGCGCGGTACCGCAACAAACTGGCCCTGTTCCTCGATCGAGATGCGGCGACCGAAACCGGCACGATAGATGGCAAAGCTTGCGACCAGTATGCCGACAATCGCAAACAGAACCGGCATGCCCCAGGGACCAAAATGCCCGATGGCAAGCGATCCGATGATTGGCCCGGTTGCAGCAGACCCACCATAAATGATCAAAAGGCCACCGGATGCCGAAACGATCTGATCGGGTTGCAGATAGTCATTCACATAGGCGACCGACAGGCCATAAACCGGCATGATGAAGATGCCGATGATAGCACCCCAGACAGTCAGATTCCCGCGGACAAGTTCGGGCGCGACCAGCGGGAACAATCCGCAGATTGCAAGCCCGATCAGCACGGCGATCATGACATACTGGCGGGGAACCATGTCCGACAGACGGCCAATCGGCCACTGCATGATCATGCCGCCCAGAATGACAAAGGCCATGAAGTTCGCGACGTCATTGGTTGCAAGGCCCAGATTGGACGCAAAGATCGGGCCGACACCGTAGATCGCACCGGAAAGAACGCCACTGCCGGCTGCGGCGACAAAACCCAGCGGCGAAATGGCGTATAATTCGCGGAATTTCATGCGCGCGCCACTGACCGCGGCGGGCGGGGGTTGCCGGGTCAGGGCAATCGGCACCAGAGAAAGTGACAGCAGGACCGATGCCACGGTGAACAGTTCGAAGCTGCCAATCGGTGACACGTTCAGCAACAACTGCCCGATGGCAAGACCCGCGAGAGATACGGTCATATAGGACGCGATCATGCCGCCGCGCGATGTGTTGTCGACCTGTTCGTTCAGCCAGCTTTCGATCACCAGATACAGGGCCGAAATGCACAGGCCCGTCATGGCGCGGAACAGCGACCAGGTAATCGGATCAACAAACACGGCATGCAAAAGCGTAATCGCCGATCCGGTCGATGCCAGTGCGGCAAAGGTCCGGATATGCCCCACACGGTTGACAAGCCCGGCCCCCCAGATGATCCCGCCGATAAACCCGGCATAATAGGATGCCATGATGATACCGGTATAGATCGGTGCAAAGCCCTCGGACGAGGCGCGCAAAGCCAGCAACGAGGATTGCAGCGAAGCCCCGGTATTGAGCGTGAAGGCTGCAAACAATGTCGCAGACAATGCGATGATCAGTGCGACCGGCGAACGCGGCATCGGATCCTCTGGTGGTAATGGCGCTTGCAGGTGTTACCCTGCGCGATGGTCGGGAACCCTGTCAATCTTTACAAGGCGCTGATCTGAAAGGTCTTGTCGATCCTGTCGGGTGTGTGATGGATCGAACGTTACGGCACATACGATGTTCCGCAGAATTTCACGGATTGCATTAAAGCCGAAGCCCTGCCGCGAACAGTACCGGTTTTGCGCAACTGCCATGTGAAAATGGGGTAAACTTGCACCGGTGAAGGTTACCTTTGACGAATAACCGGCTTGACCTTCGCCCCTTTGATGCGCTCTATGACTTGCAATTGGATACAATTTGCCAAAATCGGCCCGCTTCGGGGCGGGTTTTTGCGTTGATCGCCACTATTGGCCCGATCCGTACCCAAGTTCGGTATTTGCAAACCGACCGGTGCCCGGGTTCTGCAAGGGGAGGAAACCTTGAACATTCTTCGTACAATCGGCGCAATCGCGACCGGTATTGTTGCCCTGTCAGCGGTAAGTGCCGCCCAGGCAGAAACCCGCGTTACGTTCAAATCGGCCAAGGCCGCGTCGTCCTATTATCAGATGGCCGCCCAGTTTGCCGAAGCAATCAAGACCGGTACGGACGGCGAGATCATCGTCACGGTCGAGGAAAGCCAGGGATCGGTTCAGAACGTGATGGAAGCGTCGGTTCGCCCGGGCAATTACGTTTTCACAAGCCCGCCGGCACTTGTTGGCCTTGCACAGGCTGGCAAGGGTGCCTTTGAAGGACGTCCGACCGAGAAGTTCAACGAGGTCCGGGCCCTGTTCCCGATTCCGTCGCTGACCATGCATTTCGTGATGCGTGCTGATGCCGGTGTGACCGACTTTGCCGGGCTTGAAGGCAAGACCATCCTTCTGGGTAAAGGATCGTTCGGGGCGACCGAGGGTGAAAAGTACCTTGAGCTGTTTGGCCTGACTGACAAGGTCAAATTGTCCGAAGCGGAACTTTCGAACGCCGTGGCCGCCCTTAAAAACGGTCAGATTGACGGCTTTGTCACGGCCGGTTCCTGGCCCGCGCCGAACGTGATCGAGGCGGCGGCAGGCACGGATGTCAATATCCTGTCGCTTTCAGATGAGCAGCTTGCGATGACCAAGCGCGATCTGACGGTGATCCCGGCCGGGACCTATAACGGGCAGAAGGATGATATCCGCACCTCTTCGCTGTCGGTGGTTGCCTATGCCACGACCCAGATGGATGACGAAACCGCCTATCAGCTGACCAAGACCTATTGGGATCAGAAATCCGCCATGAGCTCGAACGCGTCATGGTGGAAGGGTGTGACCCAGGAGATGCTGGCCAATATCAAGGGTAAAATCCACCCCGGCGCACTTCGTTATTACGCCGAAGCCGGTTTCCCGGTGCGCGACGATCAGAATTGATCGCCGCATTGAAATAATGTGATGACAGGCCCGGCCGCCAAAGCCGGGCCGTTCTTTATCGGACGTATCAGGATTACGATGTCTGCTGTTTCCCGCCCTTTCTGGATTGCGCTTGGCGCGGTATCCATCTTTTTTCATCTTTGGCTGATTTTTTCGGGGCTTGTCCCCAATCTGGTCAGTCGGCCGTTGCATATGGCTTTGGCCCTGCCCTGGGCGTTAGTGTTTGTTGCCAAAACGCCGTGGCAGAAAATCAGCGGGTTGATCCTGACGGTGGTGGGGCTTGCTGCGTGTTTGTGGGTGGCGTTCAATCACGGCATGCTGGGCGATCAATACGGGTTCCTGGTCGGGAATTTGCAGATCGTCATATCATTTGCCCTGCTGGGTATCGTTCTTGAAATGGCACGTCGGGCGATTGGATGGCCGTTACCGAGTGTGGCGGCGATTGCGCTGCTTTATGGGTTCTTTGGCGAATATATTCCCGGTGAATTTGGCCATGGCGGGCTTCCGATTGAGAGCATGCTGGGCACGCTGACCATTGCCGAGGGCGGCCTTTGGGGCAGCCTGACCGGGGTTTCGGTCAGCATCGTTGCGATATTTGTGATTTTTGGCGCGATCCTGAATGGCGGCGAAGCCGGGCAGGGTTTCATGAATGTTGCCGGTGCGGCAGCCGGGCGGCTGCGCGGTGGGGCAGCCAAGGTTTCGGTGATTTCGTCGGCCCTGTTTGGATCGATTTCGGGGTCGGCGTCGGCCAATGTGGCATCGACGGGGGCGATTACCCTTCCGGCCATGACCAAGCTTGGCTATCCCAAAAGACTGGCCGCCGCGGTCGAGGCGGTGGCATCGTCGGGCGGGCAGATCATGCCGCCATTGATGGGGGCCGGGGCGTTTGTCATGGTCGAACTGACCGGGCGGCCCTATGTCGAGATCATGGTGGCCGCCATTCTGCCGGCAATCCTTTATTTTCTGGCGGTCTGGGTCGGGATCAATGCCTTTGCGCTGCGCTATGATTTGCCCGGCGTGCCGGAAAAAGACCGGCCTGATACGCGGGCGGTGATTGTGACGTCGGCATTCTTCCTTGTGCCGTTTGCGATCCTGCTTTGGGGCATGTTCGGGGGCGGTTACACACCGCAATATGCCGCCTGCCTTGCGATGATTGCCGGTGCGGCGTTGCTGTTTTTGGATGGCAATCTGAAATTCAGCCTGGCCCGTACGGGCGAAAGATTTACCGAGGTTTGCCTGAGTGCCGGGCGGCAGGTATCGATGATTGCCGCGATCATTTTGTGTGCATCGATTGTGATCGGTGTTCTGGGCCTGACCGGGCTTGGCGTGAAGATCACGTCGCTTCTGCTGTCGGGGTCCGGCGGGATGCTTTGGCCTGCCTTGCTTCTGACGGCGATTGCATGTCTGATCCTTGGCATGGAAGTGCCGACCACGGCGGCTTATGTGATCTGCGTTTCGGTGGCGGGACCTGCCCTGACCGAGCTTGGGCTTGATCCGTTGCAGGCGCATCTGTTCGTGTTCTGGTTTGCCCTGCTGTCGACGATTACCCCGCCGGTTTGCGGTGCGGTGTTCATCGCCGCGGGCATGGTCGAGGAAAACTGGCTTAAGGTTGCCGGAACGGCAATGGCGCTGGGGATTGGCCTTTATATCGTACCACTTGCGATGATCGCGAACGGGTCACTGATTGATCTTGCCGCCAATCCGGTTTGGGCGATTGCGGCGGCACTTAAGGTTGCGATTGGCCTGACGGCAATTTCATATGGCATTATTTCGCCGCGACATATTGCGGTGCGCGCAGCGCTTGTCGCGGTTGGATTGCTTGCGATTTTTGTTGTCGGCATATGACGAAAAACGGGCCGACACAAAATGTCGGCCCGTAAAAATTCAAATATCAGGATACGTTTTTAAACCCGGCCACTGCGTGGTCCGGCAAAGAACCATATAATCAGGCCAATAACCGGCAGGACGAGAATCAGGATCGTCCAGATGATTTTCGAACCGGTGCTGGCACCGCTGCCCATGACATTGATGATGGCCCAGATATCGGCAATCAGAATGATCAGTCCGAGAATTCCACCATATTCCATAACCCAACCTCATTTTTCTGTGTCAGCAGACAGGAAGGCTGTCGGCTGTTCTTGAAAATCAAACGATTGGCAAGGGAAGTTGTTCCCGCGGACTATTTTACGACCAAATGGGGAAATTACCTAGACGACTTGTCCAGCCGACCATCCCGATGACCAGGCCCACTGGAAATTGAAGCCGCCCAGATGGCCGGTAACGTCGACGACTTCGCCGATGAAATAAAGACCGGGGACATCGCGACATTCCATGGTTTTCGATGACAGTGCGTTGGTATCGACCCCGCCCAATGTGACCTCGGCCGTGCGGTATCCTTCTGATCCTTGCGGCATGACCGACCATTGATTGACATCGGTTGCAAGCAGACGAAGCGCCTTGTCACCGGTTTCGCCAATCGGGCGATCCAGCCCGTGGCGGGCGGTGATCATCTGGGCCAGACGGTTTGGCAGAATGCGCGACAGCACATTATGCACGGCCTGTTTCGGGCTTTCGGCCTTGGCCGATTTCAGAAGATCAAAGGCGTCTTCTTCGGGGTTCAGATTGACCGTGATGGCATCACCTTCGTCCCAATAGGATGAAATCTGCAGGATGGACGGGCCGCTTAGCCCACGGTGGGTAAACAGCAATCCTTCGCGGAACTGTTTCTTGTTGCACTGGACAATCGCGTCGACCGAAATGCCGGAAAGCTGACCCATATCGGCCCGCATATCCGGATCAAAGGTCAGGGGCACGAGGGCGGCACGGGTCGGAACGATGTCGATGCCAAACTGACGGGCAATCTGATAGCCAAAGCCGGTTGCCCCGATTTTGGGAATGGACAGACCACCACAGGCGACGACAAGCGACTGGCAGGTCCATTGCGCGCCAGTGCGTGTGGTGACATCGAACCCGGCATCATCGCGGCGGATGATGTTGCTGATTTCGGTGTTCAGGCGAAGCTCGACATTGGCGGCATCGCATTCATCGAGCAGCATGTCGATGATCTGGAACGAGGATTCATCGCAGAAAAGCTGACCCAGCGTCTTTTCGTGCCAGGCAATGTCATAACGATTGACCAGATCGATGAAGTCAAACTGGGTATAGCGTTTAAGCGCCGAGACACAGAAACGCTTGTTTTGCGAAATGAAGTTTTCCGGGCTGGCATGCAGATTGGTGAAGTTGCAACGACCGCCCCCAGAAATCCGGATTTTTTCGGCCGGTTTTGCCGAATGATCGACAATTACAACCGAACGGCCGCGTTTCCCGGCTTCGATTGCACACATAAGGCCGGCGGCACCGGCACCAATCACAAGGACATCAATCTTCTTCACGTCGCAGGCCAATCTATCGAAACAAACGACCTGCCTTATACGGGCAAATTGGCACCCTGTCAGTGCCCGTCAGGCGCAACGCTGCTTTTTGGGTTCGGGCGCGGCGATATCCAGTGTCCGGATTACCTTGTTCCCGTCGGTGATCTGGCGTTCGGTCGCGACCCGGTTACGGCCCTTGGCCTTGGCCAGATAAAGCGCCTGATCGGCCCGTTCGATGAAACGGGCAAGCGGTTCGCCAAATTCAAACGTGCTGACGCCGATTGACACCGTGACCTTGCCCAGTTCCTGATGGCGGGTGCGGCTGATGATGGTGCGGGTTTCGACATTGTGGCGGATATGTTCGGCCAACTGGCGCGCGCAGCCAAGCCCGGTCATCGGCAGGATGACGGCAAATTCCTCGCCACCATAGCGCGCGGCGGTGTCGCGGCCCTTGACGTTCTGCTGAAGGGTCTGGGCCATCAGTCGAATGACCTGATCACCGGCCTGATGGCCGTGGGTATCGTTGAATGTCTTGAAATAGTCGATATCGATCAGAAGCAGGCTAAGTGGTTTACCGGTTTCCATCGACTGCATGGCACAATCGCGCAATTGCAGATCAAACGCCTTGCGGTTGGCAATGCCGGTCAGACAATCTGTCATGGCCTCGCGCTTCATGTCTTCGAGGTCGCGGCGCAGTTTGGAAATTTCGGTCGATGTATTATCCAGCCGGGTTTCGAGAATGCGATTTACGCCTTCGATCTCGCGTGTGGCGCCCAGAAGCGTTTTCAGCGCCTGTTCCAGATTGGTGAAATCCTTGTCACCGATATATTCGCAGAAATGATCAAGGGCCTCGCCATAGGCGCGGGTATCAATCCCGGCATTGCGGACGGTTTCGAGAACCGACGTCAACTGATTGCGCAAATCATCGGTAATGCGGGAGACGATTTCACGTTCCCGTACGGTGTCAAAAAAACGGGTGAAAAGATCGCGGCATTGCAATTCATCGAATTCGCGATGATTGCTGCGCAGGATATTGATCGTCTGTTTAAGATCGGGCTCTTCACCGGACAGGTAATTGAAAAAGATCGTATAATTGTTCGGATGCGCGGCAACACCCAGTTCCGCCATCATGGCAAGGGCCGCGTTTGACAATTGCTGTGCCCGATCCGGGTCGGTGTCGTATTCAATCATCGATACCTGCGCGATTTTCCAAAAAATGTATGTTTTGGCAAGGGCAATATACCGTTACAGTCCAAGCATAACGTTGATTTGGATCATGGTCGTAGCCGGGTTACAAAGGCGCATGGACAAAACCGATCCATTAAAAAAGAAACAGGGAAGCAGCAGGAAATGACGTTAAGGTTTGAACGGATTGTCGCGGGTCTCCTCATGACGATGGCGGTGTTTGTGACGTCGCCGGTCCCGGCGCAGGAAGGCATGGGGGCGGCCCCCGCCACATCTGAAACCTCGTCTGGCGAGACTCTGCCGCCTGTTGATTTCCGTCCGCTTGAAGCGGGTGAGCGCACCAATATGCCGCCGCTGATGGAACGCTATGTGCTGGACGAGTTGAAGGCATTGCGGACCGAAATGCAGGGCATGCGTGCCGAATTGCTGCGCGAGGTCGTCAATCGCCAGCTTGAAGCCATCGACAAGGCGATTTCCTATTCTTCGAACACGGTGACCTATTTCTTCTATTTCGTGGCCGCGGTCGGTGCGCTTCTGACCATGCTGGGCTGGCAGTCTTTGCGCGAGCTTAAATCAAGTGTGCGCAACCTTGCCGATACGGAATTGCGCCGCCTGTCGGAGGAATTTGAAACACGTCTGAGCGCGCTTGAAGAAGAACTGCGTCAGAAAAGCATGGTGATCAACGATCATCAGGAAGAAATCGAACGCACCCAGACCATTCATGCCTTCTGGCTGCAGGCCAACAAGGTGACCAATCCGCGCTCCAAGATCGAGATTTACGACAAGATCCTTGAACTGTCGCCGGGTGACCCGGAAGTCATGGCCTATAAGGCTGATGCCGCCCTTCAGCTTGGTGATCGTGACTGGGCGCTTAGCCTGTGCAACCGGCTTCTGGCCGAGGCACCGGATAATGCCAATGGCTATTATCAGCGGGCATGTGCCAATGCCGGGCTGGGGTACAAGGAAGCCGCCCTTGCCGATCTGCAGCGTGCGGTGGCGTTATCCGATGCCATGCGCCAACCGGCCTGGACCGAGGTCGAGTTCGAGCCGCTTCGCGATCTGCCGGAATTCACCGAAATCCTTGGTAATCCGGAACAATCTTCACCCGCCGAGTAGGAAGCTTTCCATCATCCATCATCTCCCGGAGCTGTGCTCTGGGACTATCCCTTGGCGCTTTCCCCTGAGGCTGCCCCTCGGTGATGCCTGTCTGCGATTTTAAAATTGACGAGACGTCTCGTCTCGTTCAAGATTGGTGTTCATCAGCGGGAAGGGGCACCATGCGGCGTTCAGCGACAAAACATCGGGCGATCCTTGATGCAGCGGGCAGACTTGTTGTTGCGCAAGGTTACCATTCGACCAGCATCGATGCGGTTGCCGCCGAAGCGGGCAGTGGCAAACAGACCATCTATCGCTGGTGGCCATCCAAGGCTGATCTGTTTGTCGAGGTCTATGACGATCTGGTCGACCGCGATGTTTTGGCAAAAGCGTTCCATCGTCATGAAGCATCACTTGAAGCCGGTTTGACGGCACTTCTTGAACAGCTTTTCCGTTTTTACGAGACGACACCGGCTGGTCGGATTCTGTCAGGCCTGATTGGTGAAGCCGCACAGAATGAACCGATCCGGAATGCGCTTCGCACCGGACTTGTGATCGGCCGGGCACCAATCTTGGTCGATCTGGTGAGCGCATTCATAGCTGCCAATACCGGGCAGGGAACTGTTTCGGCGGTGGTTGTGAATGAGATGATTGTTGCACTGGTCTGGAAGCGGCTGATGATGCACGAAGTGCTGGACAGCGATGCCGCGCACGAGATCGCATGCCTTGCCGTTGTCGCCGGTCGGGATGGAGGGGGCCGTGAAAGGTGACATCGTTTTTGACGGTTATCGACCGGGTGTGATCGGCCAGATCATTGATCTGCACATGCAATATTATACGCCGCACTGGAATTTCGGGTTGCAGTTCGAAGCTGGCCTGGCCCGTGATATGGGCGCGTTTTTTCCCCGGTTTGATGCAAAACGTGATTTCTTTGTCGCGGCATATGACAGCACGGGCAATCTTGCCGGTGCCATCGCGCTTGACGGTATTGATCTTGCGACATCGGGTGCGCATTTGCAGTGGTTCATCACCTCGGACGCCATGCGTGGGAGGGGGCTGGGCCGTGAGCTTATGAAACGGGCCGACACTTTTCTGAGCGAAAACGGCTATGACAAGGTCTGGCTTACGACCTTTGCCGGACTGGATGCTGCCCGCAAGCTTTATGAGGATTTCGGCTTCAGGCTGACTGTGGAGGAGGCGTCTGATCCCTGGTCCGGTACGGTCGGCCTGCAACGGTTCGAACGCGGCTGATAAAAGAAAAACCCCCGGCAGTCGCACTGCCGGGGGTTTGCATATCCGTTGATTTGTGACCTTAACCGGCCAGTTCATTCCAAAGCGGATGAATCGGCGCGACATCGTTTTCGATTTCGCTGAACCGGGCGTCGCAATCAAAGAAGTAGTTGTCGGCAAGGTCATCATTGACCTGTGATACTTCGCCGACGATCACCGGGCCTTTGCCTTCTTCGCCATAGAAGCGATGCACAAGCGTGCGCGGCAGGGTGACGCTTTGACCGGGTTCCAGAACAACCTTGCCACCGGCCGGAAGGATATTGAGTTTGCCATCGGTGCGGACATGTACGTCATTGACCATGTCCATTTTGCCATCTTCGGTCAGGTTGGTCAGTTCGATCACCAGATTGCCGCCGCCGCGTACAATGATGTCTTCCATTTTGACCTTGTGGTAATGCCACGGGCATTCCTGATTTTCGCCGACAATCATGATTTTTTCGGCATAGGGGACTTCGCCCGGCTGGCGCAGGATGCCATTGCGCAGGCAAAACAGGATCAGGCCGCGACGGGCAAAATCGCCTTCGCCGTAATCGGTTACGTCCCAACCCATCTGATGGGCACGGCACCATTTCGCCAGATCAGGCTCGGCATCCCACTGCGCCGGGGAATAATGGCCCCAGAAGGGCAGCTTGAAGGAAATGGACTCGAACAGTTCCTTGGCATGCGTGATATGAGCATTGATATCGGAACGGCGCATGGACGACCTCGTAAAGCTTTTGCATGTTTGAATGGATTGGCCGCGCGAAGCGCAGGCGTTGCTGGCTTTTAGCATGTTCGGATACGGATTGCGACCCAATTTGAATGCATTCAAATGTCCGGTGTCTGATTTCGCAAACCTGCAAAATGACTGCCCTGATTTTGTCGATTTTGTTCCGTCTGATAAGGTCTTTGAAGCAAAATTTATGCGTCCAGCGGAACAACAATAATCAAGGAAACACGGGCATGTCTTCTTCTTCGGGATTTGCAAAATTCGTTGCCGCAATCGTGGTCAGTGCCGGTATTGCCGGTGCCGGCTGGCTGGTCGGCAAGGGGCTGTCGGACATGCGGTCGCTTGACCGGTTTGTGACCGTCAAGGGGCTGGCAGAACGCGATGTCGTGGCGGATCGCGCGGTGTGGCCGATTACCTATGTTGCGACCGATGATGTTTTGCAAAACGCGCAGGCCAAGATCGAAAGCGATACGACCGCACTTCTGGCGTTTCTTGAAACGCATGGCATCACCAAGGACATGACCGAACTGCAAAGCCTTCAGGTTACCGACCAGCTTGCGCAATCCTATCGTTCCGGCCCGATTGAAAGCCGTTATATCGTCAGTCAGACCATTCAGGTCCGGACCGACAATGTCGATGCCGTCGTGGGGGCAACACAGGATATCGGCAAGCTGCTTCAGGGCGGGATTGTTCTGGGCGGGCAGGGTTATAACCCCGGCCCGAGTTTCATGTTCACCAAGCTTAACGACATCAAACCGGAAATGATTGCGGCTGCAACCGCCAATGCCCGCGATGCGGCACAGCAGTTTGCAACCGATTCCGGTGGCCGTCTGGGCGGTATTCGCCGCGCAACGCAGGGATTGTTCCAAATCCTTCCGGCCGATGGTGCGCCAAACAGCACGGAAAGCCAGCAGATCAACAAAACCGTGCGCGTTGTTACCACCATGGAATATCTGATCGAGGATTGATCACGTTCGGCTAGACTGGTCGACTTGCCCGGTTGACTTGCCCAGTTGACTTGTTTGGCAAAAATGGTTCTATGCGGCGCATGGCGCAGCTGATCCTTTTTAACAAGCCGTATGGCGTTCTGACCCAGTTTACCGATCGTGAAAACGGTCGGGCGACGTTGGCTGATTATATCGATCTGCCCGGTGTCTATGCCGCCGGGCGGCTGGATCGCGATAGCGAAGGGTTGCTGCTGCTGACCGATAACGGGCCATTGAATGCCCAGATCGCCCATCCGAAATTCAAAAAACCGAAAACCTATTGGGTGCAGGTCGAGGGCGAGCCGACCGAGGAAGCCCTTGCGGCCCTTCGTAACGGGGTCGAGTTGAAAGACGGCATGACCCGCCCGGCGGGTGCGCGCCTGATGGGGGAGCCCGAAAATCTTTGGCCGCGTGATCCGCCCGTGCGGTTTCGCAAATCGGTGCCGACAAGCTGGATCGAACTTAGCATCACCGAAGGCCGCAACCGGCAGGTCCGCCGCATGACGGCGGCTGTCGGGTTTCCGACCCTGCGTCTGATCCGCTATGCTATCGGTGACTGGACGCTGGATGATCTTGCGCCCGGTGACTGGCAGGCCATCGAGGTCAGTGCACCGGAAGCGGCCCCGATACAGGTCAAGCCCCTGCCCGGGAAGATGCAGGCCAACCGGCGGCCCCGCACCGAGGGTGACGGCAAAAGCACATTCCGGCCCGCACGACCGCAAAAATCGCGCAACCATAAACAGTCACGCGGCGGCAAGCCGCGCGCACCCAAAGGATAAAGGCAATGCTCAGCTATCTGCACGGCTTTCACGCGGGCAACTTTGCCGATATTCACAAGCATGCCGCGATGCGGATGATCCTTGATTATCTGTGCAAAAAGGAAAAACCGTTTTGCGTGATTGATACCCATGCCGGTTCGGGCTGGTACGATCTTGGCAGTGCCCAGTCGGCGAAAACCGGTGAATGGAAAAACGGCATCGCCGCCGCCCAGCAAAAAGGAAATGCCCCCAAACAGATGCAGCCCTTCCTTGATCAGATCGCGGCATTTGATCCGATTGCCAAGGGGCGCGATTACGGCGTGTTTGAAGATGATGACCTTAAGGGGCCGTTTTATCCGGGATCGCCGTTTATCATGCGCGAATTGCTGCGCGATCATGATGAAATGATCCTGATGGAATTGCATCCACGCGAATATGACCTGCTGGAATACAGTGTTGAACGCGATCCGCGTATTCACCTGCACAAGCGCGATGGGTATGAGGGACTGGTTGGCATGATGCCACCGACTATTCGGCGCGGTCTGGTTCTGATGGATCCCAGTTACGACGTGAAACAGGATTATCAGAAGGCGGCGAGTTCGATCAAACGTGCCTGGGAACGGTGGGAAAACGGCATTTTCATGCTGTGGTATCCAATCCTTGAGGCCGGATTTGATGCTGAACTGCGTGAAAACTTTGCCCGGATCAAAGCCAAGGGTGGCGTGCTTTGTGCGGAGCTTTCGACCAATCAGGGCGGGGCAAAGGGACGCATGCGCGGCACGGGACTTATGATCATCAACCCGCCTTATGGCTTTGATCAGCAGTTTGATGAAATCGGCCAGTGGCTTTGCGATGCGGTCAAATTGCCCGGTCCGGCAACGCACCGGACCCATTGGCTGGTGCCGTCGCAATAGGTCCGCGGGCGAGACGGCGCAGGATTCAAATTAAAAGGCCGCGGACATCGGTGTGTCCGCGGTCTTTCTGCGTTGGGACGCAGTTTGACTTATATGCCGATGAAGGGCTGCAACAGTTTGGGCAGCAGACGGTTGAACTTCATCGGGGCATCCGTGGCAATCAGACAGATGCATTCCTCGGCGGTGTCGGCAATCGGCTGATGATCGACATCGTTGCCAAGATCGGCGACGTCACCGGCACGGAACCGGCCGATTTCATCGATATAGGACCCTTTAAGCAACAGGGTCATTTCATGACCGTGATGCCCGTGATCAGGGATCGAGACGCCCGGTGCGATTTTCATCAAACGCACGGTGCCTTTGCTTTCGATAGATTTAAGCTGGTAATGCTTCACACCCGGTGCCAGCGACTTCCACGGAATGTCTTCGAGGGAAAGAACATTATCAGGCAAAAGATCGGCCAACGGGCGCGGGACGGACGGAATGGCTGATCCGGTGATGCTTTCCCCGACGGCGACGCGCCGGGTGGACGGCATTTCGCGGAAGACGACATTTTCGTTGGCGGTTTCACGTTCGATCATGGCCATGACATGGTCAAGCGCATGGGCATCCATCGACATGACATTTGCCGTTTCAAGCGCCGCACCACCAAGGGTCTCGAATTCCGCGACCTTTTCACGGCATTTCGGGCACAGTGTCATATGCGTTGCCACGAGCAGTTCCATCGCCTGCGACAGCTTGCCACTGGCGTAATCCATCAATGTCTGGTCTGTCGGGTGGTGTTTGATATTCATGCTACACCCTCCAATCCACCACGAAGTTTGGTTAAGGCCAATCGCAACCGCGATTTGACGGTGCCCAGCGGAATATCAAGCTGTTCGGCAATTTCGCTGTGCGAGAGATCTTCAAAAAACGACAATTCAACAACCACTTTCTGATCGGCGGGCAATTCTTCCATCGCGGATTTGACGAGAACGGCATGTTCATCCCGGTCTACGATTTCGTCGGCAAGCGGGCTATCATCAATAATCAGCGTCGGATCGGAATCATCCACCTCGATATGTTTGCGTTGCCGGAAACGATCAATGCGAAGGTTTCGGGCGATTGTAAAAATCCATGTACTGGCGGCGGCCTTTTGCGGATCAAACAGATGCGCCTTGCGCCAGACCTGCATCATGGCTTCCTGTGCGAGTTCTTCGGCATTTTCGGAATTGCCGCCAAACCGGAACATGTAGGCTTTGACGCGGGGGGCAAAATGGGCAAACAGCTGTGCAAATGCCTCACGGTCCTGCGTCGCCGCAACCGCAACAATCCAGCTGGCACATCGCTTGGCCTCGGCGGGGTCAGCCGGTCCGGGCCTTGTTCTTGTCGTGCCGCTCATTTTCGTTTCTGGTCCCCTTCGGGGCCGCGTCATGATGGTGTTCATGGATCATCATACGTCGGCCGGAAAATTTTGGATCAAACGAATTTGTACGTTTTCTGCCAATTACTTACAATTATCAGCATTCGTTGTTATGCAGTGATCCGCAACTTGCTGTCATGCGTAATCATATGTAGTTCAAACAATAACACTGCAAGCAGGCGCGGCACATATGACGCTTCGATCATCGGGGAAACTCAATATAGCTGTTGTTGGTTCGGGTATTTCCGGCCTGTCGGCGGCCTGGTTGCTCAGCCAGTCCCACACTGTCACGCTTTATGAAAAGGATGACCGTCCCGGCGGGCATTCCAATACCGTGGATGCAGGGCAAACACCGGTTGATACCGGTTTCATTGTCTATAACACCCGTTGTTATCCCAATCTTTGCGCGCTTTTTGATCATCTTGGTGTGCAAACGGCTGCGACCGATATGTCCTTTGCCGCGTCGATGGACAGGGGCGGACTGGAATATGGCGGATCTGATCTGGCATCGTTGATCGCGCAGAAACGCAATATTTTCCGTCCGCGCTTCTGGCGGATGGTACGTGATATTCTGCGATTTTATCGTGAAGCGCCGCTTGCGCTTGAAACCGGGCAGGCGGAAACGCAGAGCCTTGGTGATTATCTGACGGCCAATCGTTATTCGAAATCCTTTATCAATGATCATCTGTTGCCGATGGGGGCCGCGATCTGGTCCACCCCTGTCGATACGATGATGGATTATCCGTTGGCGGCGTTTGTCCGGTTCTGTCAGAACCACGGGCTTTTGCAGATCAAGGACCGGCCGCAATGGCGCACGGTTGTTGGTGGATCGCGCCAGTATGTCGGCAGGATGATCAGGGATATTTCCGGTGGTGTTATCCTTGATAGCGCCATTGCCCGGGTCGGACCGAATGGCAAGGGGGGCGTATTCATCGAAAACCGTTACGGTGAGCGGACGGACTACGACCATGTTGTTCTGGCGTGTCATGGTGATCAGGCCCTTTCGCTTCAGGCCAATCCGGCGCCCGCGGTGCGCGATCTTTTGTCGGCGTTTCAGTATGAACGCAACCTGGCGATCCTGCATGATGATGACAGCCTGATGCCCCGGACGCGCAAGGTCTGGTCAAGCTGGAACTACCTTGCCGAGGAGCATGACGGGGAACAGAAAGTCTGTGTGACTTACTGGATGAACCGGTTGCAGCATTTGGACGAAGGGCAACCGCTTTTTGTGACCCTGAACCCGGCACGCCCGCCGCGCGAGGGCAGTGTTATTCGATCCTTCCTGTATGACCACCCGGTTTTTGATGCGGCGGCAATGGATGCCCAGAAACGGCTTTGGTCGATCCAGGGGCAGGATAACATCTGGTATTGCGGCAGTTATTTTGGATATGGCTTCCACGAAGACGGTATTCAGTCGGGCCTTGCGGTGGCAGAAGCACTGGGCAATGTCCGGCGGCCATGGAACGTTGAAAATGAAAGCGGTCGTATTCATCTGGGGCCTATCAATATCGCGCAAAAAGAAGCTGCCGAATGACAGGTACATGGACATCCGCCCTGTTTGAAGGATCGGTGATGCATCATCGCCTTCGCCCGCGCGATCACAAATTGCGCTATCGGGTGTTTTCCTTTTTGTTCGATCTTGATGAAATCGATGGCTTGGCCGGGTCGCTGAAACTGTTCAGCCGCAACCGGTTCAACCTGTTTTCATTTCATGACCGCGATCATGCGGACCGCGATCATGGGGATATCCGCACACGCATCGAAGATATCCTGAATAAGCACGATCTGGGCGATTGTGCGCACAGGATCGAATTGCTGTGTTATCCGCGGATTCTGGGCTTCGTTTTCAATCCGCTGTCGGTTTATTTCTGCCATCGTGCCGATGGGTCGGTGGGGGCGGTCCTGTATGAGGTGTCCAATACATTCGGGGATCGGCACAGTTATCTGATCCCGGTCCGCCCGGATGCCATTGATGAAAAAGGCGTGTTGCGCCAGAGCTGCGCGAAGGGATTTTACGTTTCGCCCTTCATCGATATGCAGGCCGACTATCATTTCCGCATTTGCATGCCAGACGAAAAGGTCGCGGTGGCCATCCGTGAAACCGACAGGGACGGTGCATTTCTGAATGCGGCCTTTGTCGGTGATCGAACCGCGCTTTCTGATCGTAATCTGTTTATGGCCTTTGTTCGCTATCCGCTGATGACGATTAAGGTGGTGGCGGGCATTCATTACGAGGCGCTGCATCTGTGGCGCAAAGGCATGAAGTTCCATAAACGTCCAAAGCCGCCAGCACATGATGTGACTTACGTGTTCGCAGCCAATAGCCAGACGGCCGAAGCCGCAAAAAGGTAATCAGGAAATGCCGGAACGCAATCGATCCTCTTCGACCATTGTTCGCCCGTTTCGTGACCGGTTCCTGCCCGTTATTGGTGGCATGACCGGAAGTCGCAATGTGCTGAAAATCATGCTGAAACGCATTCTGGCGCATTTGCATTATGGCCGGCTGACGATTGTTTTGCCCGATGGGGATACGTTGCAGTTTACCGGCGAGGAACAGACCGAAATCCGGGCCGTTTTGCATATCCATGACTGGAAGGCGATCCGCAGGCTTGCCACGGGTGGCGATGTTGCCTTTGCCGAGGCCTATATGGATGGGGCCTGGAGCAGCCCGGACCTGACCAAGGTGATGCGGGTGGCGATGCTGAACGAAAATATCGTTCGTGCCCGGCTGGCGGGTGGCATGATTTCGCGCGTGATTGCCCGGATCGGGCATCTTCGGAATGCCAATACGGTCGAAGGATCAAAACGCAATATTGCCTATCACTATGACCTTGGGAACCGGTTCTATCAGGAATGGCTTGATCCGGGGATGACCTATTCATCGGGTCTTTATCGTCGCAAGGACATGACACTTGAAGCCGCACAGGATGCCAAGTACCGCCGGATTTGCGACCTTGCATCGCTGCAGCCGGGTGAACGGGTTCTGGAAGTCGGGTGTGGCTGGGGCGGTTTTGCCGAAATGGCGGCAGGCCAGCATCGTTGCCATGTTACGGGGTTGACGCTTTCGCGCGAACAGCATGCCTTTGCACGCAATCGCCTACTGACACTTGGCCTTTCGGATCGCACCCAGATCGAGCTTCGCGATTATCGCCATCAGGACGGGCAGTTCGACAAGATCGTTTCGATTGAAATGTTCGAGGCGGTTGGCGAGGAACACTGGCCGATCTATTTCGATATGATCCGCAAGCGGCTGAAACCCGGCGGCAAGGCGGTTTTGCAAATCATCACCATCGATCATGACCGGTTCGAGGATTATCGCAAGGGTGCCGATTTTATCCAGCGCTATATCTTTCCGGGTGGTTTGCTGCCCTCGCCGGAGGCGCTTGGCAAGGCCATCGACAAGGCCGGTCTTTCGCTGCGGCATTCCGAATTTTTCGGCAAATCCTATGCCCGCACACTGGCCGAATGGCAGCGCCGTTTCCAGCATGGCTGGGACAGCATTGCCGAGCAGGGGTTTGATATCCGTTTCAAACGGATGTGGGAATATTACCTGTCCTATTGCGAAACCGGGTTTGACGAAGGGTCGATCAATGTCGGGTTCTTTGTGATCGAACATCCCGAAAATGCCGCAACCTGATCGCGCCCGCAAAACCGCCATTTACTATGCACTGCCAACGATGGCAGCTGCGGTGCCGACGATTCCCGCCTATGTCCTGTTGCCCAGTTATTATGGCGATGACCTTGGCCTTGGGCTTGCCCTTACGGGGGCGATCCTTCTGGCGGTGCGGATTATCGATATGCTGACCGATCCGTTGGCCGGATGGCTTTCGGATTATACGGGACGGCGCAAAATCTGGGTCGGGTTCGGGGCGGTGATTGCCGGGATCGGGATCTGGCTGCTTTTTGTGCCGCCCGATCAGCCGGGTGGCTGGCATCTTTTCATGTCGGCAAGCATCCTTTTCCTTGGCTGGACGCTGTTTCAGGTGCCCTATCTGGCGTGGGGAGCGGACCTTTCGGGGGATTACCGGGAACGGACATTGATCACGTCCTTGCGCGAGGGGGCGGGGCTGATTGGTATTGTCATTGCCGGGGCGATCCCGGTTGTGATGATGAATGCATCCCGGGCCGATGAAATCCGGTCCCTTGCGGTCATGACCATCATTGCCGGGGCGGTTTTCATTACCCTGCTGATCATCAAGGTCCCCGATAGTGCGACCCGTAACGGGCGGCGCGACATCGCCAACCAAACAGGGATTTCCCTTCGTACCCGGTTTGGCCAGTCACTGCGCAGCCTGCGTCAGAACCGGTTGTTCGTGCGGTTGCTTGCGGCATGGATGATCAATGGCCTTGCCGGTGGATTGCCCGCCGTCTGCTTCCCGCTTTTTGTGCGCTATTACCTGAAGCTTGATACCGATGCCGAAAACGCGCTGATCCTTTTGTATTTTGTTGCCGCGATTGCCGCCATTCCGCTTTGGGTGTTGCTGGCCGGGCGAACCAGCAAGCACCGCGTCTGGTGCATGGCGATGATCATGGCGGTGTCAGCATTCGCGTTCGTGCCGTTTCTGTCGACTGGCGACTGGATCGGGTTTGCGGTGATCTGTGTGGTTACCGGCGCGGCATTGGGGGCGGATCTGGCGATACCACCGGCGATTCAGGCCGATGTCGATGACTGGGACCGGTACCGGTTTCATGCCAGCCGGACCGGTGTTCTGTTTGCGCTTTGGAACATGACCAACAAGCTTGCGATGGCGTTGGCGGCGGGAATTGCCCTGCCGATTTTGGGGGCTTTTGGCCTTACCGATGGGGGCACTGAAAATTCCGCGGCTTTGATCGCACTTGTCATGATCTATGCGGTGCTGCCCATCGTATTGAAAGCAGGAGCAATCGGGATGATGTGGCGTTTTCCGCTGGATCGCGTGCATCAGGTTGCCATTCGTCGGCGTCTGGCTCGCCGCACCTTCTGATCCTTGTATCCTTTGCGGGAGAAAGCTGATGCTGCGATCTTTTACGGCGCTTGTGATGGTTTTGATACTTACCGGGTGTGGGTCAATGAAACCGCAGGATTTTGCGCAAAAAGAGCCCCGCTTCGATGTGTTTGAATACTTCGAAGGCAATAGTCGGGCCTGGGGAATTTTCGAGGACCGGTTCGGAAAACTGCGCCGTCAGTTCACGGTCGATATCACCGGGACCATCAATGATGGCGTTTTGACGCTGGAAGAAGATTTTCTGTATGACGATGGTGAACAGGACCGCCGTGTGTGGACAATCCGAAAAACTGGCGAGCACAGCCTGAGCGGGGAGGCCGATGATATCATCGGCACGGCCGCGGGCGTGCAGTATGGCAATGCACTGAACTGGAGCTATGAAATGGACCTGAAGGTCGGTGATGGTAGCTGGCGGGTCAGTTTCGATGACTGGATGTTTTTGCAGGGCGACGGGGTTCTTGTGAACCGGGCACGTGTGCGCAAATGGGGGTTCGAGATCGGTGAGGTCACCCTGTTCTTTACGAAACAGCCATCCGTGCTGCGAGCCGCCGAATAAACCAGCCCAACACCGGAATGCGCGCATAAAAGGCCATCCCGGAATCCCAGTGATCGACGTGGGATGAAATGCGCGTGCCGTCATCGGAAAATGTCACGGCCGACATGCCGGTGACATCCCAGTTCCCCAGGACCGAAATGCCGGCTGTAAAGCGCCAGCGCAGAAAACCGAGATCGTTATCAACCGCGTGATGGGTGACGATGAATTGCGGATTTTCGGTATCGCGAAACATCTTGTCGAGATAGGCACAGACCCGATCCGGGCCGTTGATGGTGTTGAACGGATCGGTAAAGCTGTAATCCGGTGTGACGTGATGATGCAGGTTATCAACCGTTTCCGGGCCCAGATTGGCAAAATAATCGCCATAGGCTTTCAGCGTTTCAAGTTTGGCTGATTGCACATCATCCATCGGATTTTCCCATCACTTTGCGGATCAGTTTGAAATAAAGCCCATAGGGCAGAATGCGGGCAAGTTTTAGCTGCCGCACAAAGGGCGGCGGAAAGGCGATTTCAAATCCGTTGCCACGCTTCAGGCCGCGATAAACAAAGCCCGCGGCCTGTTCCGGTGTTTGCAGATAGGGCATGTCGAAATCGTTTTTGTCGGTCAGACGCGTTTTCACAAAGCCCGGATTGATCACCCGAAGGCAGACACCGGTTTCCCCCAGTTCGCCGCGCAGGGTTTCGCACAGATTGATCAGGGCGGCCTTGGTCGGGCCATAGGCCCCGGCCTTTGGCAGGCCCCGATATCCGGCGACCGAGGCGACAACCGCGATTTCGCCCGAGCCGCGTTTGCGCATTTTCGGGATCAGGATTTCAAGGCAGTTGACCGTGCCAAAATAGTTGACGTCGAAATGGTCGCGGATGGTTTTGGCGGAAAATTCATCAACCGGCATCGGCGAATAGATCCCGGCGGCCAGAACGACCAGATCAGGCAGACCAAACCGGTCTTCGATCAGGGCAATCGCATCGCGAACCGCGTCGGGTTTGGTCACATCAAGCGGTACGGCATGGATGTTTTTAGACGATGCCGCCAGATCGGAAAGGGCATCGGCGGAACGGGCCGATGCGATAATCGTCGTGCCTGCATCGGTATCGGATTTGGCGAATTTTTCGACAAGTGCCGCCCCGATCCCGGCCGATGCGCCGACGATCCAGATGGTTCTGAAATGTTTGGTCATCCGCGATGGTCCTTTTGGGCATTGTCGGTCTGGCAGCTTGTGCAGCGATAGGTGATTTCCGAGCCATCCCGCGCCTTGAAGCGCAATCCGACCCAGCGACCATCGGCATCGTACCATGCATTGGTTTGAAGCTCGCCGTCATAGGTGAAGTGGGTCGCGTTGATCATGCCGTTGCCGACAGCCAGACGTTCGCCCCCCGCCTGGGATATGGTGACCGCGTTGGGATTGCCGGTCAGCGTATTAAGGACCTGGGTGGTTTGCAAAACACCGCAATGCCAGTGATCGGTGGGGAAAATTCCGGGCGGCAGGGACTTCTGACCATCGGGGCCATCAACGACAAGCTGATCGTTTTCGCGCCGTGCCGAAATGCTGGTCTGATCACCGTCATCATCGACCTTGACCGATAGCGTCGATAATTGACCATCCTGCCAGATGCTTTCGGAGCGGTAGCGGAAGCTATAGGCGTTAAAGCCCAGAAACGAGATATCGATATTGCTTTGGGCGACGACCTGCAGGCCGTCCTGGCCGCGATTGAAGCGCACGATATGCTGCCCGACCGGGGCATCATTGCGGCGGATCTGAAACACCAGTTCATTGCCGTATCGCGCAATCGGATCGAAGTTTCGGCAGGCGCTGCTGCGGTCAAGGCCATCGGATTGAGCGGGGGTAAGGGCCGATAATTCGCCGTTCTCCGCGAAGGCCGAACCGGCATTCTGGGCCGTCAGAATGGCAAGGGTGGCAAGCAGATATTTAAAAGGTTTCGGGCGTGGCATGTGATGGCGTACCCTGCTTTTGGCCCCGGCGAACAAAGCGCGTCAAAGCCAGATTGCGAAGAATGAATTCTGTGTTTCCTTACGCAGATGATTGCCGTCTGGATCAGGTTTGGGGGTGGGGCCGGTTGCTGCGCGATTGCAGCATGTGTGGCTTTGCGGTAAAGCAGGGCCAACAATGAAAGGCCGACCATGCCCCATCCGATAGCCGAAGACCTGATCGCAAGCGTTCTGCATCGCGATTCAAATGTCATCATTCTGAACAAGCCGCCGGGATTGGCGTCGCATGGCGGACCGAAAACCTATTTTCATGTCGATGCCTATCTGCCCGACCTTAAATTCGGTATTCAGCCCGAACCGACCTTGGCCCACAGACTGGACCGCGATACGGCGGGGTGCCTGTTGCTGTGCCGGCATCCGAAATCATCGAAAAAGATCACCCGCCTGTTTACCGAAAAGCTGATCGGGAAAACCTATTGGGCGGTGGTGCGTGGTGCGGTTGCCGATGATCACGGCTTTATCGATGCACCGATTGGCAAGACCAATGATGAAAGCGGCTGGCGGATGCTGGTCCATGAAGACGGGCAGCCATCAAAGACCGAATATCAGGTGCTGGGGCGCGGCAAGAACGAAGCGGGCGATGATATCACCTGGCTTGCGTTAACGCCCCATACGGGCCGCACGCACCAGCTTCGCGTGCATCTGGATCATATCGGTCATCCGGTGCTGGGCGATCCGTTTTATGGTCGGGGGGATGAACCACCCCTGTTCGGGCAGCCGCCGACCCTGATGCTGCTGTCACGCCAGATCATCGTGCCGTTCCATGCCGACCGGGATCCGGTGGTAGTCGATGCACCGCCGCCAGAACTGATGCGGCCGGGGCTTTCGGCATGCGGGTATGCGGGCGACTATGCCCCGCATGCGGCGTCAGTTGATGCTCAGTATGGCGGCGATGGCAGCGATGCTGAAGGCGGACAGGAGAGTTTCGAGGGTGATGATTGAGGCCATGGCCTCCGGATCGCCATTAAGCTGCCGGGCGAGGATATAGGCGTTCCCCGCGCAGGGCATCCCGGCATAAAGCACCCCCATGGCGAGCACCATGCCCTCCACCCCGGCCAGATGCAGCGCAATGCCGGTGATGACCGGCAGGATCGCAAGCTTGATCGTGGTTGAAAGCGCGATGGCACCCAATGCCTGTTTGCTCAGGATAAAGCGCAGTCCGGCCCCGACCGACAGCAGGCTGAGCGGCAGGGCCGCGGTTTTGAAAAGGGCGGCGGTATTTTCAATCGGCAGCGGCACGTGAATGTTGCTGATATTAAGCACCGCACCGGCCCCGGCGGCGATGATGATCGGGTTTTGCGCAAGCCCGATCATGATGCGTTTAAAGCTGCCCTTGCCACCCGCAAAGGCATTCAGGACCACGACGCCCAGCATGTTGGTCGCAATCACCATCACCGCGACAAAGACAATCGCCAGTGCCAGGCCTTCGCTGCCATAAAGCGCATCGGCAACGGCAAGCAGCACATAGCTGTTATAACGAACCGATCCCTGAAAGATCGAGGTAAAGAGCGGTGTGTTGCTGGTGATCAGCGGCCGCAACAGTAGGAGTGCCGCCGCAAGGAAAAGGGTCGCGCCCAAGGTGACCATGACGGCAGTGCCCGCATGCCCGGAACTGAAATCGGCACGGTAAATTTCCACCATCAGAAGCGATGGCAGCAGCAGATAATAGGTCAGCCGATCAATCCCGGCCCAGATGTCAGAACCGGTGATCAGATAACGTTTGAGTGCCGCACCGACCAGAATGGCAGCGAAGATCGGAAAGATGGCGGCGATCAGGTCATAGGCGAGTTGCATGGGGCGGTCGCATCAGTTTGATGTGGGGTGGGCCCAGAGCGGGCCGGGGGATGTCTCAAACCTTGCGGTTCTGGTATTCGGCAAAAACCTGTTCGGGGGAATGGCCGCGATATTGTTCGCAGATTTCCTCGAATTTCGGGTTGCTGATCAGAAGGTCGGCGGTGCTGCGGTTGCATGCAATCGGCACTTCATACATGTTGGCCAGCCGGATCAGGGCCCGGACATCAACATCGTGGGGCTGGGGCGTCATCGGGTCGGTAAAGAAAAACATCGCCTGCAATTCGCCATGCGCAATCATCGAGCCAAGCTGCTGATCGCCGCCGAACGGGCCGCTTTTAAGGGCTACGATATCAAGATCGGGGAAGCGTTCCTGAAGCACACGGCCGGTGGTGCCGGTGGCGAAAATCCGGGTGCCGGAAAACTGTGATTTGTGGGTTTCCAGCCAATCGGCCATTTCGCGTTTGCGACGGTCGTGGGCGACAAGTCCGATCGAAAGCGTCATGGGTGGTTTCTCCTGCGTCTTGATCCGGGCAATCCCGGCGGGTGATCTTAGCGGACCGGTCCTTCATATCGCAATATGATGGCATAGTTTATTGAAAATAAACGAGAATTTTTGCCGGAACCGGACGGCGAAAATTTTTGCAAAATGTTCTTGATTTGTTCTTTTATTTGTGGCATAAAGATAAAGTCAACAGGACAAATGGGTCCGGAGACATAACCCGCCAGGCGTGATGCGCTTTGGCGGGTTTTTGCGTTTCCGGGGCGGATTGTTTGTCAAAAGCAGGGGATGACGTGATGAAAAAGCGACGATGTTGAGTGGTTGAATAGCAGGTGGTTTCCGCCAAGCGCGGAAGATCCGTGTGGGGTAAAATCATTACGGCAGGAGTGCGTCCGGGCATTGAAACGGTCCGGGAAACGGCGGCGTAAAGTTTGACAAACCGGAAAGGCAGAACGGGAGAGGTGCGCCTGCCGGGAAGGGCGCGGGCCAGATTTGGGCCGATGCGGGGCCGGATGCGGATCGAGCCGACGATTGGGCAGATCAGCAGCGGAGCAGGGGCGGTTGGGGTGCGATATCATCACGCCAGTGCCGGGATCGGAGCGTGGGTCAAGACGCGACAGTTCCGTTCAGGCCGCACCATTTGTCGAGAGCGGGAGAAGGAGCGATCAGCGAGTAGCCCCGTCGCTATCGGTGGGGAAGGTGAGCATCAGCATTCGTACGGTCCGGTTGGTGTCAGTGGCACCGGCGGCGAGAGCGAAGCTATCGTGCTCCGTCCGACTTGGAATTCGGCTTGGACCTTGGGGACGTGCTGCGCCTTGTGGGCAAGGCAGGCTTCGGTTTGGTGTCGGGCTGGAGCGTTGCCGCTGGCGGGTCGTTTTCGATCCGGGCTTTGGTCCGGTGTCCGGGGCAGGAGCCTGTCCGATGTCACCCTTGGGGCTGTTTTGCATGCCGGAGGCAGCGGACAGTGGCGGAGCACGGCAGGGCCGAATGGGGCAGCGACGAAACGAGGCTTTGGTAAGTGGGGCAGCACCGGCAGGAAGCATGGTAGACCCGAGGCGGGGCAAGGCCAAGACCGGCTGGGTCAGTCGGTCATAGGATCGCAAGTCAAACCAGGGCGAGAGCCTGTTGGGCGGGGCAGCAGAAACAATTTTTCGTCACACCCGCGAAGGCGGGTGTCCATGTTTCGGCGGGTTGGGTGTTCCGGGATCGGATAGGGGCGCGTCTCCCGGTGGTCGGTGCCTGCGGGACGGCTGTCTGGATTCCCGCCTTCGCGGGAATGACGGTGGGGAAGGCGCTGGGGCGAGGGGACGATAAAGGGAGTAAACCGCACAAAAACAAAACGGCCGCCCCAAGGGAGCGGCCGTTTCACGGATCGGGTTGCCCCGGATCGTATTACATGTGGATCGCGCGTTTGTCGGCGTCCAGGGCGGCTTCCTTGACGGATTCGCCAAGGGCCGGGTGGGCGTGGCAGGTGCGCGCGATGTCTTCGGCAGAGGCGCCGTATTCCATCGCAAGAACCACTTCGGCAATCAGATCGCCCGCAGCCGGGCCGACAATATGCGCGCCGACAACACGGTGCGTTTTATTGTCTTCGATGATCTTAACAAAGCCCTCGGTGCTTTCCATTGCCTTGGCGCGACCGTTGGCGGTGAAGGGGAATTTGCCGACCTTGTAGTCTGCGCCTTCTTCCTTCAGCTGTTCTTCGGTCTTGCCGACAGCGGCAACTTCCGGCCAGGTGTAAACAACACCCGGGACCTTGCCGTAATCGACATGGCCTTCTTCGCCTGCGAGCATTTCAGCAAGGGCGACACCGTCTTCCTCGGCCTTGTGGGCGAGCATCGGACCGGCAATCGCATCGCCAATCGCAAAGATGCCCTGCACGTTGGTCTGGAAGTGTTCGTCGGTTTTAACGCGACCGCGTTCGTCAAGTTCGACGCCCGCCTTGTCAAGGCCAAGGCCGGTGACAAACGGACGGCGACCAATGGCGACCAGAACGACGTCAGCCTTGATTTCCTCGGCATCGCCGCCCTTGGACGGTTCAACCGTAAGGGTCACGCCAGACTTGCCCGATTTCGCGCCGGTAACCTTGTGGCCCAGTTTGAATTCGAGGCCCTGTTTGGCGAAGATGCGCTGGGTCTGTTTGACCAGTTCGCCATCCATGCCCGGCAGGATACGGTCGAGATATTCGATCACGGTGACTTCGGAACCAAGCCGACGCCAGACCGAACCGAGTTCGAGACCGATCACGCCTGCGCCAATGACGACCATCTTTTTCGGCACTTTCGGAAGAACCAGTGCGCCGGTCGAGGAGACGATGTTTTTTTCGTCAATTTCGACACCCGGCAGCGGGGAGACTTCCGAACCCGTGGCGATCACGATGTTCTTGGCAGTGATGGTTTCTTCGCCGCCATCCAGAAGGGCAACCTTGACCGTGGTCGGCGAAGTGATTTCGCCGGCACCCTTGACATAGGTGACCTTGTTCTTCTTGAACAGGAATTCAATGCCCTTGACGTTGCTGTCAACGACCTTGTCCTTGCGGGCCATCATCTTTTCGAGATTGACCTTCGGCTTGGAGACTTCGATGCCGTGGGTATCGAAATGCTCGGTCGCCTCTTCGAAGAGGTGGGACGAATGAAGCAGGGCCTTGGACGGGATGCAGCCTACATTGAGGCAGGTACCGCCAAGGGTGCCGCGTTTTTCAACGCAGGCAACCTTGAGACCAAGCTGTGCGGCGCGGATGGCGCAAACGTAACCGCCAGGACCGCCACCGATCACGACAACGTCGTAGTTCTCACTCATGAGTTCTTTGATCCTTTTGTCTGATCAGATGTCGAGCAGGATGCGTTCCGGGTTCTCGATGCATTCCTTGACGCGTACCAGGAAGGAAACGGCTTCGCGGCCGTCAATGATACGGTGGTCATAGGACAGCGCCAGATACATCATCGGACGGATTTCGACCTTGCCGTCGATCGCGACCGGGCGCATCTGGGTTTTGTGCATGCCGAGGATACCGGACTGCGGCGCATTCAGGATCGGGGAGGACAGAAGGGAGCCAAACACGCCACCATTCGAAATGGTGAACGAGCCGCCGGTCATTTCATCCATGCCCAGTTTGCCGTCACGTGCACGTTTGCCGAAATCGACAATGGTGCTTTCGAGGTCGGCAAAGGTTTTCTTTTCAGCCGAACGGATGACCGGAACAACCAGACCCTGCGGGGTACCAACGGCAACGCCGATATCGCAGTAGTTCTTGTAGATGAAGCTGTTGCCATCAATCTCGGCATTGACCGCCGGCCATTCATTAAGCGCGGTGGTGCAGGCCTTGATGAAGAAGGACATGAAGCCGAGCTTCACGCCGTGTTTCTTTTCAAAGCCGTCCTTGTACTGGTTACGGCAGGCCAGAAGGTTGGTCATGTCCACTTCGTTATAAGTGGTCAGCATGGCCGCGGTGTTCTGGGCTTCTTTCAGGCGGCGCGCGATGGTCTGGCGCAGCTTGGACATCTTGACGCGTTCTTCGCCTTCGCGCAGTTCGCGTTCCGGCTTCGGAGCAGCAGGTGCTGCTGGTGCAGCAGCCGCCGCGCGCGGAGCCGATCCGCCACCTTCGAGGAAGTTCAGAACATCGCCCTTGGTCAGGCGGCCGTCTTTGCCGGTTGCCGGAATTTTCGACGGATCGAGATTTTTGTCTTCGACCAGTTTGCGAACGGCAGGCGGCAGCGGATGATCGGTATTGGCCGAGGTCGAAGCCGCCGGTGCGCTTGCTGCCGGGGCAGCAGCCGGTTTGGCTTCTTCTTTTTTCGGCTCTTCTTTCTTTGGTTCTTCCTTGGCTTCGGCTTTTTCTTCCTTGGCCGGAGCAGCGCCTTCGGCACCTTCCTTGATCATGGCGATCAGGGCGCCGACTTCGACTTCGTCACCTTCGCCGGCAACCAGTTCGACAATCGCACCAGCGACCGGTGCGTTGACTTCGACGGTGACCTTGTCGGTTTCAAGTTCGACAATCGGTTCATCGGCTGCAACCGCATCACCGACTTTTTTGTACCATTTCGCAATTGTTGCTTCGGTAACAGACTCGCCCAGCGTGGGAACTTTAACTTCAGTCGCCATTTTTTCCTCGACCGTTTTTTCTATCAGACAGTTTGGGCCTGCCCGAATACGAATGAATTCTGAATGTGCGGGTCGGACGGGCGGTTTCCCGCCCGTCCGGTAAAGTTATTTTACGCTCAGCGCGGCATCGACCAGTTCGGCCTGTTCGCGCAGGTGAGCCTTGAGCAAGCCCGTTGCCGGGGACGCGGCAGCCTTGCGACCGACATAGATCGGGCGACCGGCCTTGTGTTTGATCTCGGACAGCACGCCTTCGATACGACGATCGACGAAGTACCACGAACCCATGTTTTCGGGTTCTTCCTGACACCAGACCACGTCGGCATTCGGATATTTGGCAAGTTCTTCTGCCAGTTCCTTGGCCGGCCACGGATAAAGCTGTTCGACGCGCACCAGGGCAACATTGTCGATCCCGCGGTTTTCACGTTCTGCCAGCAGATCGTAATAGACCTTGCCCGCAGACAGGACGACGCGTTTGACCTTTTTGGCATCGGTCAGTTTGGCGGTTTCGCTGATCACCGACTTGAAGGTGGTACCCGGTCCGAATTCGGACAGGCTGGATACCGCCTGCTTGTGGCGCAGAAGCGATTTCGGCGTCATCAGAACCAGCGGCTTACGGAACGAGCGGCGGATCTGGCGACGCAGGATGTGGTAATAGTTTGCAGGGGTCGTGACGTTGGCCACCTGCATGTTGTTTTCACCACAAAGCTGCAGATACCGTTCCAGACGGGCGGAGCTGTGTTCCGGACCCTGACCTTCGTAACCGTGCGGCAGCAGCATCACCAGACCGGACATGCGCAGCCATTTGGCTTCGCCGGAGCTGATGAACTGGTCGATGATGACCTGTGCACCGTTGGCAAAATCACCGAACTGGGCTTCCCATAGAACCAGCGAATGCGGTTCGGCAAGGGTGATGCCGTATTCGAAGCCCAGAACACCGGCTTCGGACAGGGGCGAGTTGAGGACTTCAAGCTCGGCCTGGCCGGTACGGATGTTGTTGAGCGGGGTGTATTTTGCCTCGGTGGTCTGATCGACCAGTTTTGCGTGGCGCTGCGAGAAGGTGCCGCGCTGGCAATCCTGACCGGACAGACGCACCGGAGTGCCTTCGCACATCAGGGTGCCGAATGCGAGAGCCTCGCCGGTTGCCCAGTCAATGCCTTCGCCGGTTTCGAACATCTTGGCCTTGGCCTTGAGCTGGCGCAGGATTTTCTTGTTGATGTCATAGTCGCTGGGCGGGGTCGAAAGAGCCCGGCCAACTTCCTGCAACAAGTCATCATCCACACCGGTCTGACCGGTCCAGTCCGCATCTTCGCCGTGCGAGGAGGCGAGGCCCGACCATTTGCCTTCGAGCCAGTCTGCCTTGTTCGGGCGGTAGGCTTCGGACGCCTTGAATTCGTCGTCAAGGTAGCTCTGGAATTTCTGATCCAGTTCCTTGACGCGTTCTTCGGTCAGAAGACCTTCCTTGACCAGTTTCTGCGCATAGATGTCCTTGGTGGTCGGGTGTTTGCCGATCACGTCATACATCTTGGGCTGGGTGAAGGCCGGTTCGTCGCTTTCGTTGTGACCAAAGCGGCGATAGCAGAACATGTCGATCACGACGTCCTGTTTGAATTCCTGACGGAATTCGGTCGCGATGCGTGCGGCGTGAACCACGGCTTCGGGGTCGTCACCATTGACATGGATGATCGGCGCCTGAACGACCTTGGCAATATCCGAGCAGTAAGGCGAGGAACGGCTATCGGACGGTTTGGTGGTGAAACCGATCTGGTTGTTGACGACGAAGTGGATCGTACCGCCGGTACGATAGCCTTTGAGGTGCGACAGATCGAAGGTTTCAGCAACAAGACCCTGACCGGCAAAGGCCGCATCCCCGTGAAGGAGGATACCCATGACCTGTTCGCGGTTGGTGTCCTTGCGCTGTGCCTGTTTGGCGCGGACCTTACCCAGAACGACGGTGTTTACCGCTTCGAGGTGGGACGGGTTCGCGGTCAGCGACAGGTGAACAACGTTGCCGTCAAATTCACGGTCAGCGGACGTTCCAAGGTGATATTTAACGTCACCCGAGCCCATCACGTCGTCCGGCTTGGACGGGTTGCCCATGAATTCCGAGAAGATCGCCTGGAACGGTTTGTTCAGGACGTTCGCCAGAACGTTCAGGCGGCCACGGTGCGGCATGCCGAACACGACCTCGCGGATGCCAAGCTGGCTGCCGCGTTTGAGGATCTGTTCGAGAGCCGGCATCAGGGCTTCGCCACCATCAATACCGAAACGCTTGGTGCCGACATATTTGGTGTGCAGGTAGTTTTCGAAACCTTCGGCTTCGACCAGGCGCTCAAGGATGGCTTCCTTGCCGCGCGCAGTGAACTGCGTCTGGTTGCCGATGCTTTCGATACGCTGCTGAATCCATGACTTCTGTTCAGGTTCCTGAATATGCATGAATTCGATACCGATCGAGCCGCAATAGGTTTTGCGGGCCAGCGATACGATCTGACGAATGGTAGCAGTTTCAAGGCCAAGAACGTTGGCGATATGGATCGGGCGATCCATGTCGGCCTCGGTGAAGCCATAGGTTTTCGGATCAAGTTCCGGATGCGGATCACGCGGGGCAAGGCCCAGCGGATCAAGGTTCGCTTCGAGATGGCCACGCACGCGATATGAGCGGATCAGCATCAGGGCGCGAATGGAATCATGTGCCGCGGCACGGATGGCGTTGGAGCTGACCGGCGCACCCTGTGGTGCCGCATGAGCCGCCGGTGCGTAACCGCCATTGGCGGGACGTTCGGCGTGACCCTGGGAGACGTCGTAACCTTCCATACCGCCAACAACCTTGGTTTCCCGCGGCTGCCAGCTGGGTCCCTGCATTTCGGCAAGGAGATCGGAAGCGTCGTCCTGCAACCCGTCAAAAAACTCAGCCCAGCTCTGATCAACCGCAGACGGGTTGTTCTGATACCGGGCATAAAGTTCAGCGATATAAGTTGCGTTCGACTCGTTCAGAATCGTGTCGATATCTTGAGGTTTCATTTGTGGTCTTGGAAGGCATGGTCCCGAAAGAGACCACGCCTCCCCCTGCCTTTCCTCTGACTACCCTGATTACCCTTTCAAAGCCTTGAGCATGGTCGAGCCAAGGCTTGCCGGGGAATCGGCAACAAGAATACCAGCGCTGCGCATTGCTTCCATTTTCGCATCCGCAGTGCCCTTACCGCCGGAGATGATCGCACCGGCATGGCCCATGCGTTTACCCGGAGGCGCGGTTACACCAGCAATAAAGCCGGCAACCGGTTTTTTGACTTTGGAAGCCTGCAGGAATTCACATGCTTCTTCTTCGGCAGAACCACCGATCTCACCGATCATGATGATGCCTTCGGTTTCCGGATCCTTCAGGAACAGGTCGAGGCAATCGATGAAGTTGGTGCCGTTGACCGGGTCACCACCGATACCGATACAGGTCGACTGACCCAGGCCAGCGGCGGTGGTCTGTGCGACTGCTTCGTAGGTCAGCGTACCGGAACGGGAAACGATGCCGATCTTGCCGCGACGGTGAATGTGGCCCGGCATGATGCCGATCTTGCATTCGTCAGGCGTGATGACGCCCGGGCAGTTCGGACCGATCAGACGGGTTTTCGAACCCGAAAGGGCGCGCTTGACGCGAACCATGTCGGCAACCGGAATGCCTTCGGTGATGCAGACAGCCAGTTCGACCTTGGCGTCGATGGCCTCAAGGATGGCATCAGCCGCGAAGGGCGGCGGAACATAGATGACCGATGCATTGGCACCGGTCACATGGACCGCTTCGTCAACGGTGTTGAAGACCGGCAGGTCAAGGTGCTTGGTGCCGCCTTTACCCGGGGTTACGCCGCCAACCATTTTGGTGCCATAGGCAATTGCCTGTTCGCTGTGGAAGGTACCCTGCGAACCGGTGAAACCCTGGCAGATAACTTTGGTGTTTTTATCGACGAGAACAGCCATAGTTACGCGGCCTCCTTCACAGCTTTGACCACCTTTTCGGCGGCATCGGCAAGGTTGTCGGCCGAAACAATCGGCAGACCCGATTCTTCGAGGATTTTCTTGCCAAGTTCGACATTGGTGCCTTCGAGGCGAACGACCAGCGGAACGTTCAGGCTGACTTCGCGGGCTGCTGCCACAACGCCGTCTGCGATCACGTCACAACGCATGATGCCGCCAAAGATGTTGACCAGGATACCTTCGACATTCGGGTCAGACAGGATCAGCTTGAACGCGGTCGTAACGCGTTCCTTGGTGGCCCCGCCGCCAACGTCGAGGAAGTTTGCCGGTGCGCCGCCATAAAGCTTGATGATGTCCATGGTTGCCATGGCAAGGCCTGCGCCGTTGACCATGCAGCCGATGGTGCCATCGAGCTTGATGTAGTTGAGGCTGTGTTTTGCAGCTTCGAGCTCGGCCGGGTTTTCTTCGTCTTCGTCGCGCAGTTCTTCGATGTCCGGATGACGGAACAGCGCGTTGTCGTCGAAGTTCATTTTGCAATCGAGCGCGATGATGTCGCCATCACCGGTCACGACCAGCGGGTTG
Organism: Thalassospira sp. A3_1; assembly: GCF_017744215.1. Classification (NCBI taxonomy): domain Bacteria; kingdom Pseudomonadati; phylum Pseudomonadota; class Alphaproteobacteria; order Rhodospirillales; family Thalassospiraceae; genus Thalassospira; species Thalassospira sp. A3_1. The sequence goes on from NZ_JAGHQQ010000002.1 coordinate 66,966, forward strand.
ATTTCAACCATCGCCGCATCGGTTTCGAGGAAGCAGTTATACATGGCGGTCATGAATTTGACGGCCTTGGAAACCTGTTTGCCTTCGAGACCCAGCGCGAATGCCAGTTTGCGACCATGGAAGCCCGAGAAGCCGGCAGCCGGATCGATGTCAACGGTGACGATCTTTTCCGGGGTTGCTTCGGCAACTTCTTCGATGTCCATGCCGCCTTCGGTGGAGGCCATGAAGATCACGCGCGAAGTGGCACGGTCAACAAGCAGCGAAAGATAGAGTTCGCGTGCGATGTCGCAGCCTTCTTCGATATAGACGCGTTTGACTTCCTTGCCATCCGGGCCGGTCTGGTGGGTGACCAGAGTGGCGCCGAGCATCTGACCGGCATTGGTGCCGACTTCCTCGACGCTTTTGACGACGCGAACGCCGCCTTTATCGCCAGCGGTTGCTTCCTTGAAGGTGCCTTTGCCGCGGCCGCCTGCATGGATCTGGGATTTCACCACGTAAACCGGACCAGCCAAGGACTGGGCAGCTTCGGTGGCTTCCTGAGCGGTGTAGGCAACCTTGCCGTTCGGCACGGTCACACCGTATTTGCGAAGAATTTCTTTCGCCTGGTACTCATGAATATTCATGTTCGGTCGCTTTCTTGCCTTCCGTACGATTTCCTGTGGGTCAGAAATCGTGGTTTCAATGTCCCTGTCAAAAAGGGGACGTTGTTGCGAGGCCCGCGTTCATTGACGTTATAATAACGACAATGAATGAAAAACGGGCCGGTCACTGACCAGCCCGCTTCGCGATCTTAGAGCATGCCCTTGGCAGCTTCGACGAGGCCGCGAACAGCGTTCACGGAATTGTCGAAGTTTGCCTTTTCGGACTCGTCGAGATTAATCTCGACGATGCGTTCAACACCGCCTGCGCCCAGAACAACCGGGACGCCGACATAAAGGCCGTCAACGCCGTATTCGCCGCTAAGGTAGGCGGCAACCGGCATGACGCGTTTCTGGTCTTTCAGGTAGCTTTCCGCCATCGCGATTGCCGAAGCAGCCGGGGCGTAGAAAGCGGAACCGGTTTTCAGAAGAGCGACGATCTCGGCACCACCGTCACGGGTGCGCTGAACGATCTGGTCGATCTTTTCCTGGGTGGTCCAGCCCATTTTGATCAGGTCGGGAACCGGGATGCCGGCAACGGTCGAATAACGGATCGACGGGACCATGGTATCGCCGTGACCGCCAAGAACGAAGGCGGTGACATCCTTGACCGATACATTGAATTCTTCGGCGAGGAAGTAACGGAAGCGGGCAGAGTCCAGAACGCCAGCCATGCCGACAACTTTCTTCGGATCGAAGCCGGTTGCCTGCTGCATCACCCAGACCATCGCATCAAGCGGGTTGGTGATGACGATGACGAATGCGTCCGGGGCATGTTCCTTGATGCCCTGACCAACCTGGGTCATGACCTTGGTATTGATGCCGATGAGGTCATCACGGCTCATACCCGGTTTGCGGGCCACACCGGCAGTCACGATAACGACATCAGCGCCTGCGATGTCCTTATAGTCACTGGTGCCCTTGAGGTCGGCATCAAACATGTCGACGGGGGAGGATTCAGCAATGTCGAGAGACTTGCCCTGTGGCATGCCATCAACGATGTCGAAAAGGACGACGTCGCCAAGCTCTTTCAGGCCGACCAGGTGGGCCAGAGTACCACCAATATTGCCGGCACCGACGAGCGCGATCTTGTTGCGGGCCATTCCGTTACCTTCTTCCCTATTGCGCTTCCGAGGCGTCGAAACTCAACTTGGGAGCGCGATTGAAAATTTAAACCTGCGAACGCGAAAGAATCGTTCGTAAACACCGAGTGTCGTAAACTGATTCGGCCGCTTTTACAAGGGGAAACGCCGCTGTTTTCACGAGGAAAACCGCCGGTTCCCGGTTTGTTGCAACTATTGTCTAAACGCTTAAAAACCGATCATGTTGCAGATGCGAATAAATGCAAATCGGCAGCAAAACCAAAGCCTGTTTGCGCCTTGGCGCTGCCTAAAGGAAAGGCACAACACGCTTTTGCCGCGAATTGATGCGCATGATCTTATCTTCTGGCGTCCAGCCTTGCAGGAAACGGCCATCTGCCATGCGGCAGGCGGGGCATGGGGAAAAGCCCGTGGAAGCAGATTCTGCATTTTCGCAAAGCCAATTGCACGCCAGACGCAAGAATCGGCATGCCAACCATCACCTGATGGTGATTTTTTGTGCCGAAATTAAACCTGTGTGGGTGGAGTCGTTTTTGAGGCGTTCAAATTCGCCCGAAGCGTGCCCCGTTCGGGTGTTACGTCAGATGCGGCATGTCGAGATATTCCTGACTGCGCATTTCGGTCAGGCGCGACACGGTGCGCTGGAATTCAAATGAATAATCGCCGTCGGTATAGATTTCCGACGGATCGCATTCAATCGCACAGATCAGCTTGGTTTTATGTTCATACATCGCATCGACCAGGGTTCCGAACCGTTTGGCCCAGTCTCGGCGCGAGTCCGGCAGTTTCGGGATCAGGTCAATGACGATGGTGTGGAAATGGGTGGCAATCGCGATGTAATCGCCCGGTCCGAGCGGCTTGGTGCAAAGTTCATCAAACGTGAAGCGCGCCACACCGGCCCCGGCGGCGGAAATTTCGATCTTGCGGCCCTTGTTGGTCAGGCTGTCAGGCGCAACGCGTGCGCCTTCGGTGACGGTTGCGAACATCTCGTCAATTTTCGCCTTCGCATCCGGTCCCGCCGGGAACAGGAAGACATCGGCCGCCGTCAGATTGCGCATGCGGTAATCGGTCGGGCTTGCCAGTTCGAGCACATCAAGTTTCTGTTTGATCATGTTGATGAAGGGCAGGAAGTTCTGGCGTTGCAGGCCGTCCTTGTAAAGATCATCGGGCATGCGGTTGGATGTGGTGACAATCACCACGCCATGATCAAAAAGCTGTTCGAACAGGCGGCCCAAGATCATCGCATCGGTGATGTCGGTGACCTGCATTTCATCAAAACACAAAAGCCACGCGTCCTTGGCCAGATCCCTGGCAATTGGCGGGATCGGGTCGGCGTCGTCCTTTGACTTGGTTTTGCGGAAACGGTGCATGCGGTCATGCACATCCTGCATGAAATCGTGGAAATGCACCCGGCGTTTGCGATCGACCGCGACGGTTTCGTAAAACAGATCCATCAGCATGGATTTGCCGCGCCCGACCTCGCCGTAAATATAAAGGCCCTGCGGTGGTTCGGGTTCTTCGCGGCGGCGCGTCAGGCCAAACCGTTCGCGCCAGCCGCCCGAACCGGTATGCGGTTCGTAATGGTTCAGCGCCTTGAACAGGCTTTGCAGTTTTTCCGCACAGAGTTCCTGCATCGGATCATGGGACAGTTCGCCCGCTGTGATTTTCGCGCGGTAACGTGAAAGCGGGCCGTCGGTCATCAAGGATCTCGTCATGCAGTGAAGGTGAATAAGGGCGGATGGTCAAAGTCATAGCGCCAAGCTGCTTTGCAATGCAACAAGGCTGTGTCGCATGGCTTGATTGCATCATGTGCAAAAGACCGGGTGGCTCAGAGGGTTCATCAGCGGGTTCAGACCAGGCGCATCTTTTTGAACAGCCAGATTTCAAAGACGACGATGACGGCGAGAATGATGGAAACGCCGATAAAGCCAAACGGGTTTTCAGCCGCCGGAACCCCGCCGACATTGATGCCCAGAAGCCCGGTCACGAAACTGATCGGCAGGAACAGACCGGCAATCACCGTCAGCCAGTACATGGTGCGGTTCATGCGTTCGGTTTCCAGCGCCATCATGTTTTCATTGACGATCTGGATGCGTTCGCGAAGGGAATCAAATTCTTCGACCAGACGGATGGTTTTATCGGTCAGCGTTCGCGCACGCCGTTTGTAGCGTTTATCAAGCCATGCGGTTTTCTGTTCGACATATTGCCCCAGCGCATCACGTTGCGGGGACAGATGACGGCGCAGGCGCGAAAGCTGATTACGGACATCCGAACAGCGGCGGCGCAATGACAGGGTTTTGTTTTCCGGGGTGTCTTCCTGATCGTCTTCGATGGTGTCGACGTTTTCTTCAAGCCCGCGCACGACATTATCGACCCGGAAAACCAGCCGTTCGGCAACGGTCAGGACAAAATCATCGGGATTGCGCGGTGCGTTGTCTTGCGCAATCGCGCTTCGGATATCGTCAAACGCCTTTAGCGACTGATTGCGGAGCGTGATGACCATATTGCCCGATACCCAGAAGCGCACCGAAATCATGTCGGCGGGATCATTTTCGGCATTCAGGTTTACCCCGCGCAAATTCATCGAATAGCCATGATCGTAAAAGAAGACGGATGGCCGGGTGCCGCGAGTGGACAGGCCGTCGGCGATGGTGGGATCGAGCCCGACAATATCGATCAGCCAGCGCCGGACACCTTCCGCCATCCAGTCGAGATGCACCCATAGAAACTGGTTTTCGCCTGTCTGGGGAAGGGATTTGACGATGTCCTGCCATTCAAGGGAGGTTCCCTTGCCGTCACTATCGAGGATGAAAGCATTGATCAGGGCGGATGAGGACATCGGGCGGGCTCCGTCTGGTGCGCTACTTTGCGGGCCGGAAAGGCCGGGACAGGCATGGTACCGGTTCGGGAACGAAACGGTACGTGATTCGTTATCGCGGACAGTGTAACCTGTTTGCAAATCAGGAAAAACGGGTTTCGGTCACCGGCCCGACAGGGATCAGCATGGAATATCTATCATGACGACAGTTCGTCCTATTTTGTTTTGGATTATGGCGACAATAATGTCGGCCTTCCTGATCGGCGGCAGCGCGAGTGCGCAGGATGTCCCGCAGGAAAAAACCCAGAAAATCGAACTGGAAAAAAGCCAGAAACTGATATCGGGCTGGAATGACCGTCTGGACGAGGTCGATACGGCCCTGAATTCCGACGAGATTACCGGGCGGCTGTTGAATGAAAGCCGGTCGACGGTTGAAGAAGTGACCGAAGGGGCCGCGACCCTGCAATCGAGTGCGGCAGACCGGTTGAACCGGTTGAATACCGCCCTTGGCAAACTGGGAGAACCCCCGGCCGAGGGCAAAACCGAAGCCCCCGCCGTTGCCGAGGAACGCGAACGGTTGAACAAGGATATCGCCGAGATCAGCGGCGTGATCAAACAGGGTGAACTGGTTGATTTCCGTGCGACCGAAATTTCCGACCGGCTGGCGCAGATTTCACGCGAGAGATTTACCCGCCGCATTCTGGGCCGGGTTGATGTGCCGTGGGACGCGGAAAGCTGGGGGCAGGTGTGGTCTGGTGCCATCGAACTGCCTGACATGGTGCGCAGCCGGTATGCCGACCTTGATCTTGAAGGGCCGATTGGCGACCAGTTGAGTGAAATTGCGCCGGGTCTTGTGTTGCTGACCTTTGTGGTGATGGCGGCCCTGATCGGGGGCGAGGTTGTTGTCCTGCGCTGGTTGCCGGAACGATGGCGCAATGCGCCCAAGGAAGACCGGGTGTCGCTGATATCGGGAACGCGGTTCGTGTTTACCGCACTGGTGCCCGGGGTGGCGTTGCTGGTGGCCTATCAGATGGTGGACCGGCAGCCGGACCTTCTGGTCGGCAGTATGGGCGATTTTGTCTATCAGTGTTTTGCTGCCCTTTTGTTCCTGCTGTTTGTCGGGGCGGCGATCCGCAGCATCTATTCCCCGTTTTCACCGGGCATGCGGCGCGCCGGAACGACGGAAACCGGATCGCGGGTTATCGGGATACTGTCGTTGTTTGCGGCGGTGATTTACGCATCCGATCTGGTGTTGCTGCAAGGCGCAACCACGCTTGGCACGTCGCTTGAAATCGCGCTGGTGCAGAGTGTTTCCAACGTCTTCCTGATTTCGATCATCCTGTTTGTCAGTTCGCTTGGCGTGTTCTGGGAACATGGCGGGCCGGACCGGCATGAATTATGGGCCAAGGTTGAAAGACGTTTGCGCCGCGGATTGCGGAGCATTTCGATCCTGCTGCCGGTGCTTAGTGTTCTGGGTTATGTCGCACTTGCGCGCTTTATCCTTGAAAACCTGATGATGGCGATGGCGTTCGTCACCAGTTACTGGCTGTTGCGTGGCTATGCGCGCGCGCTTGTTCATACCTATCTGGTGCGGCCGTCGTCCCCTGATGATGACGGGACCAGTGATGCGGTGCATGGCACGCTTTATTTCTGGTTGCGCGTGACGATTGATGTCGTGATGTTCACGATTGCCGTGCCTTTGGCGGTTCTGATCTTTACCGATATCGCGTGGGCGGACCTGCTTGATGCCGCCGAAAAGGCATTTATCGGGATACAGGTGGGTGGGATCAATTTCTCGCTCCGCGCCATTCTGATCGCGATTTTGCTGTTCCTTGCGGTTCTGGGCGTGATGCGGTTTTTCCAGCGGATGCTCAACACAAGGGTTCTGCCCAATACCAAGCTTGATCAGGGCTTGCAGCATTCGGTTTCGGCGATTTTCGGTTATGTCGGGATCTGCCTTGCGGTGTTGCTGGCGATTTCGGCGGCGGGCATGGATTTGTCCAACCTTGCGATCATTGCCGGTGCGATTTCGGTCGGTATCGGTTTTGGCATGCAAAGTATCGTGAGTAACTTTGTGTCGGGCCTGATCCTTCTGATCGAACGGCCGATCAAGGTGGGGGACTGGATCGTGGTCGGGGCCGATCAGGGACTGGTCAAGGATATCCGGGTGCGCGCGACCGAGATCGAAACCTTTGACCGGTCATCGGTGGTGATCCCGAACTCCGAACTGATTTCCAACCGGGTGATGAACTGGACGCTTAAGGACCGCAGCGGACGCGGGATTATCCGGATCGGGGTGTCGTATGGATCGGATGCCAACAAGGTGCGGGAAATCCTGCTTGAGATCGCGGACAAGCGCCGCGAGATTCTCAGCTATCCGGCACCGCAGGTGGTGTTTATCGATTTCGGGGCCAGTTCGCTTGATTTCGAATTGCGCTATTTCCTGCGCGATATCGGTGATGTTCTGGCAGTGGGCAGCGCGGTACGGTTCGAAATTCTTGAACGGTTCCGGGCCGAGGGCGTTGAAATCCCGTTCCCGCAGCAGGACGTGCATTTCCGCGATATCGAGAAACTGGCGGCCGCCATCCGCGATGCCGGGCATGGCAACCCCAAACCGGTGATCGAGGCGAAGGATGATATCCCTGATGCGAGTGAGGGCGATGGCACCGACCCGGCCGCACCGCCATCTGTCGCCAAGGACGAAAACCGCGACAAGGATGCGGCTGCGCGCAGCATCCCCGATGCCGGGGGTGACCCGGACGCGGATGGACCGCGATAAGCAGGTAATCGGGCGGTATTAAATATCGAAAAGGGCTGCCGTGATCTTTTGGCCCATCGGGGCCATCAGGTGACGGTCGCGCTGCGATAGCCAGCGCATTTCGGCGATTTCGCGTGATGGGGTCAGAGTGCCGGTAAAGCGGGCGGCAAAGCATTGCATGCGGACAATGACCCCAGATGGCTGGTTATGGCCGCGACCGGCATAAAGCCCAAGCGGACGAATGGATTTTTCGATCAGCTTCACGCCGAGTTCTTCGCGGATTTCACGGATCAGGGCTTCGATGGCGGTTTCATCCGCATCGATCTTGCCACCGGGCAGGTAAAACCGGTCGCGCCCGTGGCTGCGCACCGACAGGACTTTGCCGCCATCGCGGAAAATCCAGTTGGCGGTTTCGACAAGTTTGGGGGCCGGTCTGATAGCGTTCATCGTGATCAGACCCGGTCAGAGAATGGCGACATCCAGCCCGATATCGACCGCCGGGGCCGATTGGGTGATGCGCCCGACCGAAACATAATCAACACCCGTGGCGGCAATCGCACCGATGGTTTGCAGGTTCACACCACCCGATGCCTCTGTCTTGCAGCGACCCGCGACAATCGCGACGGCCTGGCGGAGCATATCGGGCCCCATGTTATCGAGCAGGATGATATCGGCACCGGCATCGGTGGCTTCACGCACCTGATCGAGCGTGTCGCATTCGACTTCGATTTTCGGCAGGTTGGCCGCACGTGCGGATTTCACGCATTCAGTGATCGAACCGACCACACCGATATGGTTGTCCTTGATCATCACGCCGTCATAAAGACCCATGCGGTGGTTCTGAGCGCCGCCCATGCGGGTGGCGTATTTTTCCATCTTGCGCCAGCCCGGAAGGGTTTTGCGGGTATCAAGCAATTTAGCCGTCGTATCGCCCATCGCAGTGACATAGGTGCGCGTGGTGGTGGCGATTCCCGACAGATGTTGCAGGGTATTTAGCGCGGTGCGTTCCGCAGTCAGGATGCCGCGCGCATTGCCTTCGACAACGGCAAGCACGTCCTTGGCGGCAATCGCATCGCCGTCCTCGCAATGCTTGGTGATTTTGGCATCGGGGACCAGTTTGCGGAAACATTCAAGGGCAATGTCCAGACCGGCAACCACGATGTCCTCCCGCGTTTCAAGCGCGACGCGCAGGCGCGCATCGGCGGGGATGACATTGTCCGATGTGATATCGCCGGTGCCGATATCCTCGGCAAAGGCGCGGTCGATGAATTCGGAAATTTCAGCCGGGGTCAGGACGGTCATGGTGGGGCCGCATTCTTTGTGGGATGGGGATGGAAAACAGCCCCGCAAGTTGCTGCGGGGCTGCTGATCGGGTGGGCCTTAGGCCGCGTGATCCTTTTTGAGCGGAATGCCTTTTGACATTTCCAGCATCCGTTCAAGCGGTTTGACGGCGGCAACACGCAGATCTTCGGGCATGATGATCTGCGGGCCGTTATTGACCAGACACAGATAGAGTTTTTCCAGCGTGTTCAGTTCCATGAACGGGCAATTGTTGCACGCACACGAGCCATCGGCACCGGGCACCGGAATGAATTCCTTGTGCGGGGCGGCTTTTTCCATCTGGTGGATGATGTGGGGTTCGGTCGCGATCAGGTATTTCTGATCCGGGCCGTTGATCACATATTCCAGAATGGCGCGCGTCGAGCCGATGTGATCGGCATGTTTCAGAATGCCGTCATGGCATTCCGGGTGTGCGGCGATTTTCGCATCCGGGTTCTGGGTTTTCAGGCGGATCAGTTCGCGTTCGGAAAACTGTTCATGCACGATGCACGAGCCGTTCCACAGCGTCATGTCACGGCCGGTTTTTTTCGCCAGATAGCTGCCAAGATGGCGGTCCGGTGCCCACAGGATCGGTTTATCAAGCGGGATCTGATCGATGATTTCGGCAGCGTTCGACGAGGTCACGATGATATCGGATGCGGCCTTTACCTCGGCCGAGCAGTTGATATAGGTGACCGATACGTGGTCGGGATGCTGTTCGCGGAATTTGCGGAACGGTTCGGGCTGGCACGAATCTTCGAGCGAGCAGCCGGCCTTTGAGTCGGGCAGCAGGACGGTTTTGTTCGGGCTGAGGATTTTGGCCACCTCGGCCATAAAGCGGACACCGCAGAACACGATGACATCGGCATCGGTTTCGGCGGCCTTGCGCGAAAGATCAAGGCTGTCGCCGACAAAGTCGGCCAGGTCCTGAATTTCGCCGTCCTGATAATAATGGGCCAGAATGATCGCGTTTTTCTCTTTCTTCAGGCGGGCAATTTCCGCCTCAAGATCAAGGGTGGGATCAATCTGCATCTCGGACATTGCGCCGGGCTTCGCCTCGGCGATGGTGGCAATCTGGTTCATGGCGTCGTCTCATCTCGCCTGTTGCAAGCCGGAGATAAGCAGCGGGTCCCGGCATTGCAAGTTAATGACAGTTTGAAACCTGAATATCGCCATTGGGCCGGTATGGCAAGGAATTGGGCGGCGATGAAGGGCAGCCATGCGTTCGCGAGGGCATTTGTGAATACGCGATCATCAGTTTGCGGCGGTTATGGTATTCTTGTTGCGGGACAATTTGCCACAGATCGCCAGAGAGGGGACCGGGCATGAAATCGTATCGGGGATATGGGGTTTGGCTGCTGCTGTGTGTTTTGCTGCCATTTGCGGGCAAGGCCGCCAGTGCCGCGGAATTGCAGGTGACGACGCCCACGGGCGCGGTTTCGGTTTATCAGACCGATGAATTGTTAAGCCACGCGGCGGCACGCGAGATCACGGTGGCCGATGACGCGGCCTATGGGCGCGATATGACCTATCGCGCGGTGCCGGTTGCGTCCCTGATCGGGGATGCGGGTGCGGTGGACCGCGAGACGGGGCTTGAGGTCATCGCCCTTGACGGGTTTGTCGCCAATATTCCCCTGCCGCTTGTGTTGCTTGAGGACGATGAAACGGCGCAGGCGTGGATCGCCATTGAACCCGAAGATGCGCCCTGGCCGAACCTGCCGGGCAAGGAGGTTTCGGCCGGGCCATTTTCATTGGTGTGGGTCGATGCGGCAGTATCGCATATCCGGTCGGAACAATGGCCCTATCAGGTGGCGAAAATCGGTTATGCCGCCTTTCCGGCGGCACGGTGGCCGCAGTTGGCGCTTGGTGACGATGTTCCGCAAGATGCCAAACGCGGACAGGCGGTTTTCATTGATCAGTGTTTTGCCTGCCACCGGATGAACGGGGCGGGGATTACCGAACTGGGGCCGGATCTTAACCTGCCGATGAGCCCGGTGGATTATTTCAAGCCCGATGCACTTGTGATGCTGATCCGTGATCCGGCATCGGTGCGCCATTGGCCCGATATGCAGATGCATGGATTTACGACTGATCAGCTTTCGGATGCGGAAATCCGCGATGTGATCGCCTATTTGCAGGCAATGGCGGGCAGGAAGGCCGAATAGGAATCCGGCGCGCCAAACCAGCCGGGACGGATGGTACATATCAGCGTTGCAGAACGCGAAGTGTGCATTTGCGCAGGATGCGGCCATAACCCACTGATCTGATGCACTAGGAAGTCTTTGATATGGATTGGGTTCCGTTCGTTTTCGGTACGATCAAGGTTGTCGCGTTGGGCACGGGCATGTTCTTTGCCATCAAGTGGCATTACGATCAGGGCAAGAAGATCGGCATGCGGGCTGTCCTTCGCGCCAGCGCCAAGATGGTCGCGATTTTCGTGCTGGCGGTTGTTATCCTTGGGGCGGTGACCTTCGGGCTTGGCAGTATGCTTGGTCTGGATCTGAGCTACTGATCATCGCCGGGCTAAAGAGCCGGATAAATAAATCGCAAAATAAAATCGGATTGCTACGCGCCGGATTATTTTCGGTGCGATGGTTTTATGTATCTATTCAAGGCGATATAAAAATAAAAAATATGTTCGTTGTATAAAATCAAAAAATATTCATATGATCAGACTTGGATATTTATTTCCAAATTTCATGGTCATTTCAATTTTTGTTTGAAATCAAACGTGGCAATGCGGGTTCGATCAGGAATTCGCAGGCGTCTCGCGTGAGGAAAACAAAAGCTGAAAAGCTGGCCACGGGAATGATCCCGTTGATTTTCCCGGATCAACGCGCCCTTGCGCGGTAGGAGCACTTTTTTGACAAACCGTACCACATCGAAAATCCTGAATTTTGCGCGGCCGTTCAGTCTGCGTGGGCTTGCGGAAGTTCTGCCAGCCGGGGCCTATAAGGTGATTACCGAAGAGATGCTTCCGGAAAACGTGACCTATCCGACCTATCAGTGGGTTTCGACCAAGATGCATCTGCATGCCAATGCGGACCGTGCGGGCGACATCCGCATGATGAATGTCGATCCCCGCGATCTTGAAGTCGCCCATCTGCGCGATCAGAAAATGATGGATTCCCGCCCGCGGGTCGCGTTCTCCGCGCACAAATCCAACAACCGCGCCAAACGCGTCTTCTGATTCTGGTCCCCGGTCAGGAAAGCCTGACCGGCACACCGGCCCCATCATTCAGACCGAAAACCCGTAATATTCCCATTCGGCCGCACTGACCTTGAGTGCCATATGTTCGTATTCTGCCTGCTTTATGCGGGTAAATGCGGTGAGGAAGCGTTCGCCAAGGGTGCGTTTGTTGAAATCGGAGGCACCGAAGCGGTCGATGGCGTCAAGCCAATGGCGCGGCAGGTCGTTCGGGGCTTTGTCATGGCCGATTTCATCGGTGCTTGGTTTGCCGGGATCTGTTTTGTGTTCGATGCCGTCAAGGGCCGCCCCTAATGTCACGGCAGCGACCAGATAGGGATTGGCGTCAACACCCGCGATGCGGTGTTCGAAATGCCGGGTCTTGCCCGGCGTGCCCGGCACACGAAGCGCCACGGTGCGGTTTTCAACACCCCAATCATCAGATGCCGGGGAATACATGGCCGATGCAAAGCGGCGCCATGAATTCATGAACGGGGCCAAGATCAGCATGGTTTCACCGATGGTGCCGCGAATGCCGCCGATGGCGTTGAGCATCAGGGGGCTCAAGCTCCCGTCCGGCTGATCGGCAAACAGGTTATTGCCGTTTTCGTCCGCCAGCGAGAGGTGCAGATGCATGCCAGAACCGGCTTCGTTGCCGAACGGTTTGGGCATGAAGACGGCCTCCATCCCGAAACGGCGGGCCGCGGTGCGGATCAGGCGTTTGGCGATGATGACATCATCGGCCGCGCGCATCAGATCGCGATAGCGGATGGTCATTTCATACTGGCCCGGACCATATTCGGAAATCAGGGTTTCAAGCGTCAGATCAAGATGTTTGGCGCCCTTATAAACCGCATCAAAAAGCGGCGACATTTCATCGATTTCATCGACCGACATGGTGTTGCGCAGCAGCGAGCGGCGTTTGGTCATCGCGTAGGATGCCGGGTGATAAAGCCCGCCCGCGTCAGCATTGCGGTCCACCAGATAGAATTCCAGTTCGAACGCGCCCATCGGGGCAAAGCCAAGGGTATTGGCACGCTTGACCTGATTGACGAACACATTGCGCGGGTCGACATCGTGTGGGGTTGCGTCTTCGTTATACATGCTGATCAGAAGCTGGCCCCGGCCCGTGTGGGGCAGATAGCCCAATGTTCCCGGCACGGGCCAGCACCGGCCATCGCCGCCGCCGCCGGTCTGCACCAGCCCACAATCATCAACATCCTCGCCCGTGACATCCTGGCCAAAGATCGAGGTTGGCAATCCACGCCCCGATTTATAGATGCCTTCAAGCTCGTGACGGCGGATCATCTTGCCGCGTCCGATGCCGTGAAAATCGGTCAGGATGATGTCGATGGCCTCGACATCCGGGTATTTGGCAAGGAATGCCTCGGCCTCGGAAAGGGTTGAACCACTGGGGGACGAGGCGGCCGGGGTGGGTGCATTGGACACGGACGGGATTCCTGATGAGGGGCGGTTTCTGGTTTTAGCCCTGATAACGGCGGAAGAAATAGCGATCCTGCGGGACGCCTTCGGGAAGCGGTTCGGCGATGGTGCCGGGCACGTCGATTTTCTGATCGGATGCGACAATCGCGCCCTTGATCAGGGCCGCAGGCAGGGTCTTGCCGATGAAGGATGCGATTTTGGCATTGAGTTCCTCGTCCCCGGTGCCGACATCGGAATGGACCAGTGCGACCTTGCCGGCAAAGCGTTCAACCGCCATCGGCAGGGTTTCGAAAATGTCGCCCAGAAACAGGTGATCATCATCGGGGATGCATTTGGGGTGGGCGGCGATTTGACGATCAAAGACGAAGATTTCACGATCCGGCATGATTTCACGCAAGTGATCGAAGGTGCGGCCATTGCCAAGCCCGATTTCAAGAACAATACCGTCATGGTCCTTGATCATTTCGGCGGCGGCATTCAGGCAGTCGCGCTGGGCCTGCAGGCGGCGGATGACGCTGTTAAGGCGGGACATTTATTCGTGTTCTCCGGACGGTGAATGTGAAATCGCGATGTAATCCGAAAGCGGCCCGGTGCAAGCAGGATTAAGCCGCACCGGGGCGTAAGTCCTATCAGCCCTTGAAAATTGTGGCGTCAAAGGCCGGGACGCGCGCACGGAAGGCATCAAGCCATGTAACGAGGGCGCCGTAAGTTTCGCGCCATCTGCCATCAAAACGCAGATCAAGATAGCCCAGTGCACAGGCAAGGGCGACATGGCCGATGGTCAGGTCACCGGCAAGCGACGGCGGGTTGGCGTCAAGGTGATCCATGGCGCGTTTGACCTTGTCGGACTGATAGGAAAGCCAGTCGGATGAACGTTTTTCTTCGGGGCGCATGCGGTGTTCGTAGACCTGCAGGATCGAGGCATCGATGATGCCATCGCCAAGCGCCTGAAGGGTGAGGGCTTCCCACCGGGCGTCGCTTTCGGTCGGGTGCAGGGTGATGCCATCGACCTGCGCGTCAAGATATTCGCAGATCACGCGGCTATCGAAAATCTTGCGGTCATCATCAAGGATCAGGATCGGGATTTTGCCCAGCGGGTTCTGTTTGCGCAGGGTGTCTTCCGGATCGTTGGTATTGGACATTTCGATGGTGAGCTGATCGTAAATGCCAAGAATTTTGGCGACGATTTTGACCTTGCGGCCAAAGGGTGACGGGTCGCTGGAGCGCAGGATCATGGGGTTCCTCCGATGAATTTCAACAAGTTGCCCGCAGTGTAAGGGGGAAATGCCGTTTCGAAGAACCCCAAATTTCGCGATTGTGGAAATCCTGCCGGGAAAGGGAGATCAGCCCCGGCGGTAATCAGGGGAATTGCCGGGCTCCATGACGGCCTCGCCCAGCCTGGCAAGATGCAGTTCACGGGCAAGCCGGATGGTAGGCCGCAGGGCAAAACACACCGACCCGATGATGAAAAGCCAGGTTCCGGCTTTCATCAGGTCGTCATAGAGGAACATGATGCTGCCGATGGTGAACAGCACCGCGGCCAGCCAGTCGACCGAGGTATAGGCGATTTCATAGGCGCTATAGACCTGGCGGTGGCGTGAGGATGCGTCAAAGCGGCGGCTTCGGAAAAGCTTCATGGCGGACTCCCGTTTATGATGGGTTGCTTTGTCCGTAACGCATGAAGGCGGCAAACGTTCTTGAATATCTGGACTAACGCCGTGCGCGGGGATGGGTCCCCTGATAGACAGCCATCAGGCGTTCGGTATCGACCGAGGTATAGCGTTGGGTGGTCGAAAGCGAGGCGTGACCGAGCAGATCCTGAATGGTGCGCAGATCACCGCCACCGGCCAGAAGGTGGGTGGCAAAGGAATGGCGCATGGCGTGGGGGGTGGCGGTATCGGGCAGGTTCAGAAGGCCACGGATTTTGCGCATTTCGCGTTGGGCGACCTGTGCGACCAGCCGCCCGCCGCGTGCGCCAACAAAGAGCGGCTCATTGCCGTTCGGGGCATAGGGGCAGGTGTGGACATAATCCTCGATCGCATCGCGCACGATCTGCAATACCGGGACAAGGCGCTGTTTGTTGCCCTTGCCGGTGATGACCATCGAATCGCCCGTCGGGCGTTGATTGGCGTTAAGGTCCAGTGCCTCGGATATGCGTAACCCGCAGCCATATAGCAGGGTGAAAAGGGCAAGGTTGCGTTTGGCAAGCCACGGTTCATCCTGCCGCGCGCCAGCGTTATCAAGGACGGCGATGGCATCCTGCGGGCTAAGTGGTTTGGGGACGGATTGTGGCAGTTTCGGATTGCGGATCGAATTGACCGCAGCATTTTGCCCGCGCCCGGTGCGATCCAGAAAGCGATAGAAATTGCGCAGCGACGATAGGGCGCGCGCGGTGGAGCTTTTGGCCATGCCATCCATGCTGCGCCGCGCCAGCCAGCTTCGGAAGTCGCGCGGGTTAAGCGCCAGAAGATCGGCAATATCGGGTGTATCACCGCGATGTTCCCGGACGAAACCAAGGAAAGCATACAGATCGGCAAGATAATTTTCGGTGGTGTGGTCGGAAGCGCGGCGTTCGGCAGACAGCCATTGCCGCCAGTCGGCAATGGCATCGCGCACGTCTTCGGGCAGGGTCAGGGCAGCAAGCCCCTTATTCATTGCGGCGCTGTCAGCCATCGGCGGGCACCAAATTCGATCACGGAGGCCAGGAACATGATCAGGTCATGGGCCTGTGCCGGGCTGAAATAATCGGGTTCGGCCACACCGAATGCGACAAGCCCGACCGGGTCGCCATAAAACGGTGCGAGACGGACAATGGCGGCGGACCGGATGTTATCGGCCTGCGGGCCAAAAATCGCCTCGTCCCCGGCATTGTCGGGCAGAAGCCAGACGTCGTTTTCCTCGCCCAGAACCTGATCAACCGCACCAGTTGTCAGGCGACGAACACGGCCGCCGCAACGCGGCACGGGGGCATCTTCGCTTTCTTCAAAGCACAATGCGATGGCATCAAGGTCAAGCAGTTCGGGCACAAGATCCTGCAGGGCTTCGACGAAGACCTCGAACCCGCGGGCATTGAGCAGGGCCAGAACCGCACGATGGATGCGGCTTTGGGTTTCGAGGTTGGATTTGGAAATATTAATCAGCTCGCTTGTCGCGCCGCGCAGCTTTTCGCGTTCATCGCGCAGACGGGCGACGACATATTGCTGCATGTCGGCCACGCCCGAACCGAGTTCGCGCACCGGCATGTCCAGACTGTCGAGAAGGTCCGGCCGGTTGGCAAAAAAGTCGGGATGTTCGGCGAGGTAGGCCGCGACGTCGTCGGCGCGCAATGCTGTCTTTTCCATCTGATCCGGTAATTTGCAGTGAAATGAAAAACCCGGCAGCCACAATGCGGGCTGCCGGGTTAAATGCGTGTTAAGGACCGGTGATAAAACCGATCAAAAGCCGGGTTTTCGACCTTAGAGGATCGACTGGCCGGTTTTCGCCCAGTCGGCGACGAAGGTTTCAAGACCCTTGTCGGTCAGCGGGTGTTTGAAGAGCTGGCCAAGAACCTGCGGCGGGATGGTGACGACGTCGGCACCGAGACGGGCCGAATCGACAACATGCTGCGGGCCGCGAGCGGACGCGACGAGGATTTCGGTCTGCCAGTTCGGGTAGTTGTTATAAACTTCGGCGATGTCGGCAATCAGCTGCATGCCATCGGACGAGATATCGTCAAGGCGGCCAACGAACGGCGACACATAGGTCGCACCGGCTTTGGCGGCCAGAATGGCCTGACCGACCGAGAAGCAAAGGGTGACGTTGGTCTGAATGCCTTCGTCGGTGAAGGTGCGGCAGGCTTTGAGCCCATCCGGGGTCAGCGGCAGTTTGACGACGACATTGTCGGCGATTTTCGCAAGTTTGCGGCCTTCGGCAACCATGGTTTCATAGTCGGTCGCAGCAACTTCGGCGCTGACCGGGCCGTCAACCACGTCACAGATTTCCTTGATCAGATCGAGGAACGAACGGCCGGTTTTGGCAACCAGCGACGGGTTGGTGGTCACGCCATCAACGAGGCCGGATTTGGCGATTTCGCGGATTGCGTCGATGTCGGCGGTGTCGATGAAAAACTTCATTGGATTTCCTGCTCAGGAGCTTTTGAAGATCGTTGTTCGATGATGCGGTTAGCTGATAGGGTCCGGTTCCATTCAAATGACGGTACCAGACGCCCTGTGCTGTGGGACCGTTTTCTTTTGTGCCACAAGCCGGTTATGCATAATCATGCGACCAACCCAGAGGCATCCTGACGGGGTTTATAATATATGAGCGCCGCAAAGGCCATATCGGGAAATCTGTTTGATGATGATCCAGCCTTTCAGGTAACGGGTGAAACGATCAGTGTTCTGCCGCCGCTGCCATTGGCGGGCCCGTATGATTATCTAGTCCCCGAAGGCCTGAACGTTCAGCCCGGCGACTTTGTCGAAATTCCACTGGGCCGTCAGACCCAGCGCGGCGTCGTCTGGGGTAAGGCCAGGGGCGACGTCGATCCGGCCAAGCTGCGCGAAATTTATGGCGTTTTGCAGGCACCGCCGATGGCCGATGTGACGCGAAAATTCGTCGATTGGGTGTCTGCCTATACCATGGCGCCGCAGGGGGCGGTGCTGCGCATGGCGATGAGCGTTTCTGATGCGCTGGAGCCGCCCAAGCCGATTTTCCGATTTACCCTTGCCGATCCGGCAGATGGCGAAGGCGATGGCAGCCTTCGCATGACGCCGCCGCGCAAGCGGGTGATGGCGTTTTTGCGCGACCATCCGCCGATGGAACAGGCCGATATCATGCGCGAAACCGGTGCCGGGGCCAGTGTGATCAAGGGGTTGGTCGAGGCAGGCGTTGTCCGGCGTTTGATGGTGACGCCACCATCGCCGTTTGAAGCCCCCGACCTTGATATCCCGCGCCCGCATCTGTCGGATGCGCAGGAACGTGCGGCGGATATGCTGTGTGCCAAGGTGGCGGAAGATGGATTTTCGGTAACGTTGCTGGATGGTGTGACCGGGTCGGGCAAGACCGAGGTTTATTTCGAGGCGATCCGCACCGCGTTGGAAAGCGGGAAACAGGTGGTGGTCCTGTTGCCGGAAATCGCCCTTTCGGCGCAGTGGTTGCAGCGGTTTCGCGACCGATTCGGCGTCGAGCCGGCGCTTTGGCATTCCGAAGTCGGGCAGGCGCGGCGGCGCGACACATGGCGGGCGGTGGCCGATGGGTCGGCAAAGCTTGTGGTCGGGGCAAGGTCGGCGCTGTTTCTGCCCTATGCCAATCTCGGCCTGATTGTGGTCGATGAAGAACATGAACATGCCTTCAAGCAGGAAGATGGCGTGATTTATCATGCGCGCGATATGGCGGTTGCACGCGCACATCTGGGCGGGATTCCGGCCATTCTGGCATCCGCCACCCCGTCGCTTGAGACTTTGGCGAATGTGGAAGCCGGACGGTATGAGCGGGTCGAGCTTTCGGAGCGGCACGGCATGGCGGTTTTGCCAAGTGTCGAAATCGTCGATATCCGGCAGGACAAGCCGGAACGGCAACGCTGGATCACGCCGACCCTGAAAAAACGGCTGGCGGAGACATTTGCCGCCGGGGAACAGGCGATGCTGTTCCTGAACCGGCGCGGTTATGCGCCGTTGACCCTTTGTCGGGCCTGCGGGCACCGGTTCCAGTGCCCGAATTGTACCGCATGGCTGGTCGAGCATCGGGCGTGGGGCAAATTGCAATGTCATCATTGTGGTTATCAGGCAAAAGCCCCCGATAGCTGCCCGGCCTGCGGGGCGGAGGAAAAGCTTGCGGCATGCGGGCCCGGGGTGGAACGGCTGTATGAGGAAGCGGTCGAGACATTCCCGCAAATCCGGATCGAGGTCGCAACATCGGACAATATCGCCGGGCCGAAGGCCGCGGCCGAGCTGGTCAACCGGGTGCATAACCATGAGGTTGACCTTCTGATCGGGACGCAGATTTTGGCCAAGGGCTATCATTTTCCGATGCTGACCCTGGTGGGGGTTGTTGATGCCGATCTTGGCCTTGCGGGCGGGGATTTGCGCGCGGCTGAACGCAGTTATCAGTTGATGACACAGGTGGCGGGGCGTGCCGGGCGTGGCGAGCGACCGGGCACGGTTTTGCTGCAAACAGCGGACCCGTCAAACCGGGTGATCAAGGCGATTGCAGCGGGCGACCGCGATGCGTTTAACGAGGTTGAATTATCCCAGCGCATGACGCATGGCATGCCGCCGCATGGAAGGTTGGCGGCCCTGATCATTTCGGGGAAAAAGGAAAACGAGGTTGACGAAGCCGCATGGCGGATCGGGCGGGCAGCCCCAAGGGGCGATGGCATCGTCGTTCTGGGACCGGCACCGGCCCCGTTATCGTTGCTGCGCGGGCGGTATCGCAGACGGTTCCTTATTCGCACCGATAAGCAGGTCCGGTTGCAGGCGATGATCCATGACTGGTTATCGAAGGTGAAAACGCCGGGCAGTGTCCGGGTGCAGATCGATATCGATCCTTACAGCTTCATGTAGGATCAGTTCTGATATTGGGATTGCCACCAGTCCAGACCATCGGGACCAAGGTAATCCTGAAAGATGGAGGCAAGGCGGCCATCATTGCGCATGGTGCTGATGATCTGGTCATAGCGTTTCAGAAACGCGTCCTTGTCCGGATAGTCGGATGCCTTTGAGAACACATTATAATAGGGCGCACGGCGTAGCGGCGGATAGATGAAGGCGATTTTTTCGCGCTGCCCGTTGCGCAGGGTTTCGTAAAGCGTGCTGAGGTAATTGACCGGCACGACATCAAAGCGGTTTTCCAGCAGCATCGGGATCAGCAGATCGTTCTTGGCGACGACTTCGATATCAAGCCCGGACCGCCAGAAGGTATCGGTATAGGAATATTCCGCCGCCGCCCCCACGCGATGACGGGCGAGATCGGAAAAATCATTAAAGGTGATCCGGTCGCGGTCCTCGGCCCGGACGGCAAAGCGCCAATCAAGCAGAAGATGGGCTTCTTCGGGGTAGTTCAGATACTGGCTGCGTTCGCTGTTTTGCGACAGGGTCAGGACGATATCACTGTTGCCGGTCTGGGCATTATGCAGAAGACGACGGCCATTATCGACAAGCTGAAACCGGTAATCGGTGATGCCCATGTCGTTCAGGACTTCGGTCATGATGTCGATATCAATCCCGCGCGGGTCGCCATCGACCATCCATTTCAGCGGGGCTTCGGACAGGCCTTCGATGATCAGGGTTCTGGCATGTGAGACGGTGGAAAAGGTGACTGCGCATAGTGCAACAATCAGCGTAAAATATGCAGCCATGCAGGATTTGAATGATCCGGCGGTCTGCACGAACTCCCACTGTCGTGCCATATGTTGTCTCCCGTCGTGATTGCGGGTTATGGATATCCCGAGTTTTGCCGGAATTACGGATAAGATTTGATGACGAATGTTAAAAATTCAACAAACATGAGCGAAAGCCAGCAAAGCATATGTGACTGGGCCGAGGGAATTTTTGGCCCGGTTGCCGATCCGCGGGCGCTTGTCGAACGTGCGATGCTGGAAATGAAAGAGCTTGATGAGGCGGTGGCGGACCGGGATATTTCGGAAATCGGTCGTGAGGCGGCAGACGTTTTGATTTTGCTGTATCGTCTGGCCGATCAGTTCGGGCTCGACCTTGATGGCGAAGTGCAGGGGAAAATGGCGATCAACCGGGCGCGCAAATGGTCCGCCAAGGGCGATGGCACCGGATCGCATGTCTGATGATGTATCTCATATTGGGCAGGCGGACGGATCGGGCCACCGGTAGGGTGACCCGATGCGATGATATCAGTTGGCGCTGTAGACCCTGCTGGACTTGCTGGTAAGCCAGGCCGGGATGGATTGCTTGTTCGGGCCGACGGTGGTGCTGCTGAAATTGTCGGCTTCGAGATAGGCATGCGTCGGGTTGATGCCCTCGGCACTCATCCAGCTATCGGATGGCACGTCTTCGGCCGGGATTTCCGACAGCGGGGCGGTGACCGCGTCGCAGGTGATTTTATAAACCGTGGTCTTGCCGCCAAAAACATTGCGGCGGCTGTCGGCCATGGCTTTGAAGTCAGCCGATGTCAGATCGACAAAAACGGAAATGGCGGTGCCGGGTTCATCCTGATCGTCGTAATAGGCGCGCGAGGCCGATGGTACGAAGGGGCTTGCGGTGCCGGTTTCGACAAAACGGAAATAGCCGCTGCTGCATGCAAAGGCGTTGATCGGTGCCAGCAGGGTGGCACCAGCGACCAGCAGGCTGATCATTCGGGGCAGTTTCATTTAAATCTCCTGAGCGATGACATGAAGGCTCGTGATCGACGTCTGAAGGGCCCGAATGTGATGTCGATTACACTTTTTGATCGCAAAAGAAGGTTATCGACCCGCGGTTGCACGGCAGCGTTTGAAGAAAAAAGCGGGGATTCGTCCGTTAAAGTCGATTTCACCAAACCGAAATCCGCCTGTGGCGGGAAAACCGGTATTATTAAATAGTTGTAAAAAGCCTCGAAAAGTAAGCAATCCGGCCCGGTTTTGCCCCAACTTTAGGCAAGAATGAAAAAGACTGCCGAAATGGCGTTGCGCGGGGGTTGCCCCTGTCATGGACATATGATACCAAACGCTCGCTTCTCGGCGGGAACACCTTCCGAGAGACCATTTTTTTATACGTATCCGAGTCGTTCTCATAACCAGAATTGAGGGCTTTCACCGGTGTCCCAAAATACTGCCGCGACCGGGCTTCAAGGGCGTTACGCCACAGCATTATTCGAATTGGCCCAATCGGCCGATGCGCTTGATGCTGTCAAAAGCGATCTTGAATTGCTCGACCAGGCCATCGTCGAAAGCGATGACCTGCGGAATGTGCTCCGTAGTCCCGTGATTTCCCGGGATGTGCAGGCCAAGGCAATGGCGGCCCTTCTGGACAAGCTTGGCGTTTCCGAGTTGACCAAGAAGACCGTCGGCGTTCTGTGTCAGAAGCGCCGCCTGTTCGTTCTGCCGGATGTTATCAGTTCCTACCTTTCCATGCTCTCAGCTTTCAAAGGCGAAGTGACCGCACAGGTGACCTCGGCTTCCGAGCTGAAAAAAGAGCAAATCGAAGCCGTTACCGGCGCTCTTAAAGAAGTTGTTGGCGCCACTGTCAAAGTGGACCTGAATGTCGATCCGGCGGTTCTTGGCGGCCTTGTCGTCAAGGTCGGTTCCCGGGTTTTTGATGCCTCGCTTCGTACCAAATTGCAGAAGCTCGAGCTCGCTATGAAAGGGGTTGCGTGATGGAAATCCGCGCCGCGGAAATCTCCGCTATTCTTAAGGATCAGATTGCCAATTTTGGCGCTGAAGCCGAAGTTGCCGAAGTCGGTCAGGTTCTTTCTGTCGGTGACGGTATCGCCCGTGTTCATGGTCTTGACAATGTTCAGGCCGGTGAACTGGTCGACTTCCCGGGTGGCATCAAGGGCATGGCCCTGAACCTTGAGGAAGACAATGTCGGTATCGTTATTTTCGGTTCTGACCGTAACATCAAAGAAGGCGACCAGGTCAAGCGTACCGGTGCCATCGTTGACGTGCCGGTTGGCAAAGAGCTGCTGGGCCGCGTTGTTGACGCGCTTGGCAACCCGATCGACGGTAAAGGTGATCTGGGTGCAAAAGAACGTCGCCTTGCCGACGTCAAGGCACCAGGCATCATCCCGCGTAAATCGGTTCACGAGCCGGTACAGACCGGTATCAAGTCGATTGACTCGCTGATCCCGATTGGCCGTGGCCAGCGCGAGCTGATCATTGGTGACCGTCAGACCGGTAAAACCGCGATCATCATCGACACCATTCTGAACCAGAAGCCGGTGAACGATGCAGCGAAATCCGACAGCGACAAGATGTTCTGCATCTATGTTGCGGTTGGTCAGAAACGTTCGACCGTTGCACAGGTTGTGAAGGTCCTTGAAGAACGTGGCGCGATGGAAAACACCATCGTTGTTGCCGCGACCGCGTCCGACCCGGCGCCGATGCAGTTCCTGGCACCGTTCGTTGCCTGCGCAATGGGTGAATATTTCCGCGACAATGGCATGCATGCCACCATCTTCTATGATGATCTGTCGAAACAGGCTGTTGCCTATCGCCAGATGTCGCTGCTTCTTCGCCGCCCGCCGGGACGTGAAGCTTTCCCGGGTGACGTTTTCTATCTGCACTCCCGTCTGCTGGAACGTGCTGCGAAAATGAATGACGAAAACGGCGCTGGCTCGCTGACCGCTCTGCCGGTTATCGAAACCCAGGGTAACGACGTTTCGGCGTTTATTCCGACCAACGTGATTTCGATCACCGACGGTCAGATCTTCCTTGAAACCGACCTGTTCTATAAGGGTGTTCGCCCGGCCGTGAACGTTGGTCTGTCGGTTTCGCGTGTGGGTTCGTCCGCTCAGATCAAGGCAATGAAACAGGTTGCCGGTTCGATCAAGCTGGAACTTGCCCAGTATCGTGAAATGGAAGCCTTCGCACAGTTCGCATCGGATCTTGATCCGGCAACCCAGAAACTGCTGGCACGTGGCGCACGTCTGACGGAACTGCTCAAGCAGCCGCAGTATTCGCCGCTGAAAGTGGAAGAGCAGGTTGTTGTGATCTATGCCGGTGTTAAGGGTTACCTTGACGGTGTGGCAGTAGGCAAAATTCGTGCTTTCGAAGAACAGTTCCTGAGCGACATCCGTTCGTCGGGTGCCGACATTCTTGATGCGATCCGCACCGAGAAGGTTCTTTCGGAAGCCACCGAAACGAAGCTCAAAGCGTTCCTCGACAAGTTCGCGAAAACCTTCGCGTAAGTCTGAACTTTAGGCGAAGGAGGAAACGCAATGGCAAGTTTGAAGGATCTGCGCTCGCGCATTGCCAGCGTCAAGTCGACGAAGAAAATTACTTCGGCGATGAAGATGGTGGCAGCCTCCAAGCTCCGCCGTTCGCAGGATGCAGCGGAAGCAGCCCGTCCCTATGCAGATCGCATGGGGACGATGCTGGGCCGTCTTGCAGCCGCGGTTGGTGGATCACAGGGGGCACCGAAGCTTCTGGCAGGTACCGGCAAGGATGATGTGCATCTGCTCGTCGTCTTTACCGCGGACCGTGGCCTTTGCGGCGGTTTCAACGCATCGATCATCAAAGCGACCCGTATCAAGATCCGCGCCCTTCGCGCGGCTGGCAAAACGGTGAAGCTGATCTGTGTTGGCCGCAAGGGTGCCGATGCGCTCAAGCGTGAATTTGGTGACGCGATTGTCGCCCGGTATACCGGCGTCGAAGGCAAGAAGGGGATTGATTTCTCTGCTGCTACCGACGTTGCCGACAAAATTCTGGCGCTGTATGACGAAGGCGAATTTGACGTCTGCTCGATCTTCTATAACAAGTTCGTGTCAGCAATTTCGCAGGTCGTCACCGAACAGCAGCTGGTGCCGTTCGCGGTGCCGGAAGCCGACGGGCAGGAAGAAGCTACCGGTTCTTCTGCGGTTTATGAATATGAACCGTCTGAAGAAGCCATTCTGGCTGATCTGCTGCCGCGTAACGTCGGGGTCCAGATTTTCGGTGCGATGCTGGAAAGCAGTGCATCCGAACACGGTGCGCGTATGTCCGCGATGGATAACGCAACCCGCAATGCCGGCGATATGATCGACCGACTGAGCATCCAGTACAACCGCTCACGTCAGGCCCAGATCACCAACGAACTGATTGAAATCATTTCCGGCGCCGAGGCTTTGTAAGCGGGTCGCAGGAACTAACGGATAGTTTTGTCCGAGCAGGAGACAATACCTATGGCGAACAAGAAGGCGGGGAAAATTTCCCAGGTTATGGGCGCCGTCGTCGACGTTAAATTCGACGGCGATCTGCCTCCCATTCTGAACGCGCTGCATGTTGACAACAACGGTCAGCGTCTGGTTCTCGAAGTTGCACAGCACCTTGGTGAGAATGCCGTCCGTACCATCGCGATGGACACCACCGAAGGTCTGCGTCGTGGTCAGGAAGTCATCGATACCGGTGACGCGATCTCGGTTCCGGTTGGTCCGGAAACCCTTGGTCGTATCCTGAACGTCATCGGCGAGCCGGTTGACGAACGTGGTCCGGTCAATGCGAAAATGACCTCCCCGATCCACCGTGAAGCTCCGTCGTTTACCGATCAGGCAACCGACACCGAAATCCTGGTTACCGGCATCAAGGTCATCGACCTGATCGCGCCGTACACCAAGGGTGGTAAAATCGGTCTGTTCGGCGGTGCGGGCGTGGGTAAAACCGTTCTCATCATGGAACTGATCAACAACGTGGCAAAAGGCCACGGTGGTTATTCGGTTTTCGCAGGTGTTGGTGAACGTACCCGTGAAGGTAACGACCTCTATCACGAGATGATGGAATCTGGCGTTATCAATCCGGAAGGTGCATCCAAAGCCGCACTGGTTTATGGCCAGATGAACGAACCCCCGGGAGCCCGTGCACGTGTTGCTCTGACCGGTCTGACGATTGCGGAATATTTCCGTGATGAAGAAGGCCAGGACGTTCTGTTCTTCGTCGATAACATCTTCCGCTTCACCCAGGCGGGTTCGGAAGTGTCGGCACTTCTCGGTCGTATCCCGTCTGCCGTGGGTTATCAGCCGACGCTGGCAACCGACATGGGTGCACTTCAGGAACGTATTACCTCGACCAAAAAAGGTTCCATTACCTCGGTCCAGGCCATTTACGTCCCTGCCGATGACTTGACCGACCCGGCGCCGGCAACCTCGTTTGCCCACCTTGACGCGACCACGACGCTCAACCGTCAGATTGCCGAGCTTGGCATCTATCCGGCTGTTGACCCGCTCGACAGTACCTCGCGTGCGCTTGATCCGGGCGTTATCGGCAAGGAACATTACGAGACTGCCCGTGAAGTGCAGCGTGTTCTTCAGACCTACAAAGGTCTTCAGGACATCATCGCAATTCTCGGCATGGACGAGCTTTCGGAAGAAGACAAACTGGTCGTGGCCCGTGCCCGTAAGATCCAGCGTTTCCTTTCGCAGCCATTCCACGTTGCAGAAGTCTTTACCGGTACTCCGGGCGTGTTCGTTCAGCTCGAAGACACCATCAAGGCGTTCAAGGCAATCTGCGCTGGTGAATATGACCATATGCCCGAACAGGCATTCTACATGGTCGGCACCATCGAAGAAGCCATCGAGAAAGCCAAGAAGATGGCCGAAGCTGCCTAAGGCAGCTTCGGACCCCCTTCCCATACGGGAGAGAGGACTGTCATGACTGATACGACTGTACTGGAACTTGTTTCGCCGTCTGCCCTGCTCAAATCCGAGCCGGTCGAGATGGTCGTTGTTCCGGGCACGGACGGGAATTTTGGCGTGCTGCCGAAGCATGCGCCGATGATCTCGACCATTCGTCCGGGTGTCATCGACATCTATGCAGGTGGCAAGGTTTCCGAACGTATCTTCGTCGCTGGTGGCGTCGCCGAGGTTAACCCCGAGCGTTGCACCATTCTGGCCGAAGAAGCCGTTCCGGTTGCCGATATCAAGGCCGATGAAGCCCAGGCACGTCTTGAGACCGCCGAGGCGGATCTGAAGGCGGCAACGACAGCACATGACAAGGCGAATGCCGAACGTGCGCTTGAAATTGCCCGTGCGCAGATTGCTGCACTGTCCAACTGATCATCGATCTTTGATCTTCGATTTTGAAAAGGCCGCTGTTTGATACAGCGGCCTTTTTTCTTGCCGATGTGCCAGACGGGATGATCGGGGCAGCGTGGGCGTACATCATTCAGATATCGCGTAAGGCGACGGAGTGTGGGCGCCAGTCCCCAGTCCCCAGTCCCGGGGTTGGTGTGCCGGGTTCAGGTCGCTGGGAACAATGTATTGGAGCCATGGGAACCGACAGGGGATTGCCGACTGTCAGGGGCAAGGGCCGGGCAGCATGATCCGCGCGTTGCGATCAGGGGGACGGGGTCAGGGCGAGGCCCAGCCAGAATGATTCGATCATTTTCATCAGATCGATAAATTCCGTCACATCAACCGGCTTGCGCAGATAGCAGTTGGCCCCGGCGGCATAGCACAGATCGACATCATGTTCGGCACCCGATGTGGTCAGAACGATCACGGGGATCGAGGCGGATGACGGGTCATTGCGGATTTCGCGCAGCATTTCCCGGCCATCCTTGCGCGGCATGTTGAGATCAAGCAGGATCAGGCGCGGTTTGGGCGCGTTGCGATAGGGGCCGTCCTGTTGCAGGAACTGGCGCGCGGTCATCGCGTCCTTGACGTGATGCAACTGAACCGGGTGGGTGAATTCGCGCAGGGCTTCCTGAACCAATCTGGCGTCGCCCGGATTGTCTTCTATCAGCAGCAAATTGCTTACGGTCCCGTTGGCACCGGCGATCATGCGATGTCCTTATTCTTTTGGGTGGGGGATTTTGCCATGCTCCCCTTTTGATGGGTAAGAACTATAATCAATCTTTGTCACGAAATGAAGAAAAAGAGAGAATAATTTCAATATTATAGATGAAATTGTTGTTTTTCTGAACCTTGTTCATTTTTTGCCGGAGGGAATTTTTAGCAAACAGAATGACAAATCAATAGGATGCAGGCGAAAGTTTTAGCAGAAATACTATTCTTGCGTATGGTTCGTAACGGGTGCGTTCCATCCGGATACAGAAAAACGCACCGTGATTTTTCACGGTGCGTTCGACTCTGGCAGGGGATGGCGACCATAACCGTGAGGGTCGGTGCCTAATCCCCGGGAATACCAAGTTCGTCCGCGAGACCGGCAAAGCGGGTCAGAAGCGCGGTATCGCTCGCAAATTCCTGGCGGGCGGTATCGTAGGCCTGCTTTGCCTGATCAGGTTGACCGATCACCATATAGGCGCGCATCAGACGTGCCCAGCCTTCGGGGTCTTGGGGATTTTCCGCCAGTTTGTCGGCCAGTTGCGACACCATGCCAAGGATCATTTCCTGGCGTTCTTCGGGGGTCATTTCGGCGGCGGCTTCCATATCCTCGCGGGATGGTCCGCCGGGGGCATTTGATGCCATGGGCGGGGTAACCGTGATCCGGCCGGTAATATCGATGCCCTGGGCAAGAGCGGCCTCTTCGATCCGGGCCAGCACCATCGGCAGCCAGCCGGCATCAGACGGCGCGCCATTGACCAAGGCGATCCAGCGGTCGACAGCGGCGGCGACATTGCCGTTCTGCGCATCGGCAAGGCCCAGGAAATACTGGATACGCGGGTCCGTGCTGCCGGATTTTGCGGCTTCTTCCAGCGCGCCGCGCGCGATTGTGTTGACCTGCCCATTGTTGGTGCGGATGACGCTTTCGGCATACATCGCGAGGTAATCACCATCCCGACCGGATTGCTTGACCGCTTCGAGATAGGCGGTCTGGGCTTCTTCGGGGCGACCAAGGGCCATCAGGCTGGCGCCGAGAAGTTCCCAGCCCTTGAGGTCATCGGGATTTTCTAGCAGGCGGTTTGACAGGTCCTGTACCGCGCGGTTAAGGGCGGCGTTGCGGTTGGCGTCATTGTCGCTGGCCTGACGGGCGGCCATGATTTCATCCGTACGGCTGGCGATGGGCCGGTCGCGAAGGTCGGGACGGCCAAGGTCAAGATAAAGACCGACGCCGCCAGCAAACAGAAGCAGGGTAAAGATCGCAACCGCGGGGCGCAGGCGTGACACGCGGTTTGCCGCCTCGCCGGACTGGTGGCGTTTGGCGATCCGCTGATCGGTGGCAAGGATGCGGCGCTGGACCTCGGTGCGGGCGGCGTCAGCCTGTCCTTCGGTCAGAACGCCGCGTTCGATATCGCGGCCGATTTCGGCAAGCTGGTCACGGTAAACCGCAAGATCGCGTTGCAGTTCGTCTTCGTCCATGTCGGCAAGGCGATCTTCGTTCGTATCCGCATCAGCCGAACGCGCATTTCGCAGGATCGGCCAGAGGACATAACCCGCCACCAGAGCCGTCAAGGCGCCAAGAACAATCCAGATGGTCATTGATAATCCTATTCGGCGGGTACGGTCTGAGCCGTTTTGGTGGAGCGGGTGGGAGCACCCACGCGATAGCGACGGTCAGACAGGGACATAAGCCCCCCCAGCACCATGATGATGCCACCGGCCCACATCCACGGGATCATGGGTTTGACATAGAAACGCGTCACCCATTTGCCGCTGGCGTCCTCGTCACCAATCACCGCATAGATATCACCGGTGAATCCGGACCGGATTCCGGCCTCGGTCGTGGGCATGCCTTCAACCGTGTAGACACGCTTTTCCGGGGTCAGGGTGATGGTGCGTTCGCCCGGGGTTGCGATGGTGATGGTGGCCTCGCGGGCAAAGAAGTTCGGCCCCTGATATTCGCGAAGGCCGCTGAGTGTAAAGGTGTGACCCGAAACAACCGTGCTTTCACCGATGGCAAGGGACTGAACCGATTCCTCGGTCCAGGCCTGTGATCCGGTGATGCCGGCGACAACAATCGCCATCCCGGCATGGGCCAGCATGGTGCCGTGAGCAGAGCGCGGCAGATTGCGCATGCGGCGGAAGCTATTGGCCAAGGGTTCGCGGAAAAGCTTGATCCGGCCCGCCCATTCAAGGATCGATCCGACAAACAGCCAGACAGCGAGACCCATGCCAAACAGGGCAAAGGCCGGGCCACCGGCCAGCCAGTAGGTGACGATCAGAACCATGATCACGGCGGCAATCGCGATTTTGAGCTTGCCCAGAACCGCAAACAGATCGGCGCGTTTCCATGGCATCAGCGGACCAAAAGCCATGGCAATGATCAGGGGCGTCATGATTGGCACGAAGGTGGAATTAAAGAACGGTGCGCCAACCGAGATTTTTTCGCCGGTCACGGTTTCGAGCAGCAGGGGATAAAGGGTCCCCAGCAGCACCATGGCCGCCGCAATCGAAAGCAGCACATTGTTAAACACAAGTGCGCCTTCGCGCGAGATCGGCTGAAACAGTCCGCCGCCCTTCAATGTCGGGGCGCGCCAGGCATAAAGGGCCAGCGATCCGCCCACCGTCAGGCACAGCAGGAGCAGGATGAACACCCCGCGGGTCGGGTCGGTGGCAAAGGCATGAACCGATGTCAGCGCGCCGGACCGCACCAGGAAGGTGCCGAGCAGCGAGAAGGAGAAAGCCAGGATCGAGAGGAAGATCGTCCAGCTTTTGAGCGCGTCGCGTTTTTCGACAACAATCGCCGAATGCAAAAGGGCGGTTCCGGCCAGCCACGGCATGAAGGATGCGTTTTCCACCGGATCCCAGAACCACCAGCCACCCCAGCCGAGTTCGTAATAGGCCCACCAGGAACCAAGCCCGATCCCGGCGGTCAGGAACATCCATGCGGCCAGGGTCCATGGTCGGACCCAGCGCGCCCATGCCGGGTCAACCCGGCCTTCGATCAGGGCGGCGACGGCAAAGGCAAAGGCCACGGAAAAGCCGACATAGCCGAGATAGAGGAACGGCGGATGAATGGCGATGCCGGGATCCTGCAGCAGCGGGTTCATACCTTCGCCGTTCAGCGGCGGGTTGATCACGCGCTCGAACGGGTTGGACGTCAGCAGGATGAACAGAAGGAAGCCGAGCGCAATCAACCCCATCACGCCAACAACACGTGCCAGCAGGCTTGGCGGCAGGTTCTGGCCAAAGGCGGCGACGGCGGCAGAAAACAGGGTCAGGATCATGACCCAGAGCAGCATCGAGCCTTCGTGGTTGGCCCAGACCCCGGTGATTTTATAGATCAGCGGTTTGGATGTGTGGCTGTTGGCCAGCACATTCAGGACCGAGAAATCGGACGTGACATAGGCATATGTCAGGGCGGCGAAGCTTGTACCGACCAGCGCAAAGCAGGCAATGGACAGGCGTGGCGCGATTTTCAGAAGGGCGACATCACGCCGGGATGCGGCCATGAACGGGATGGTCGACTGTGCCAATGCCACCACGAGTGACAGCACCAGGGCATAATGTCCGATTTCAACAATCATAAGTGGGCCTGTTGTTTGCTCTTATCCGCCTGCGGGGCTGATATAGTCGCTTCGATCAGGTTTGAAAACCTTGCGGAATATCAAATATGCGCTATTTGCTGCACAGGCGACGGTCAAAATATGGCAATAGTCATTACATATTACGCCAATTCACGATATAAAACCGCAATCAGCGAGCGGAAATTGAAGACCAAAGGTCTGTAGAACATGAGTCAATGTCCTGTCATTGACATCGCGCAAAGGGAAATGTGGGCACGTCGGGCAACGACGGCCTCTATTGTCATTGCTGCGACGCTGATTGCGATCAAGGCGGTCGGGTGGTTCCTGACCGATTCGGTCAGTCTGTTATCCTCGATGGTTGACAGTATGCTTGATGTCGGTACCGCTGTCGTCAACTTCATGGCGGTCCGCAGTGCATGGCGTCCGGCAGACCATGACCACCGGTTTGGTCATGGCAAGGCTGAACCGCTGGCGGGGCTTTTCCAGTGTGCCTTCATGATCGGTGCCGCGATATTCGTGGTGGCCGAGGCCGCATCACGCGTCTTCGAGCCGCAACCGCTTCGTTTCGCGACGGAGGGTGTGTGGCTGATGGTCGTGTCGCTGGTGATGACATTTGGGCTGGTGCTGCTGCAACGAAAGGCGGCGCGCATGTCGGGTTCCGTCGCGGTCGAGGCCGATTCCCTGCAATATACCAGCGATATCCTTGCCAATGTTGCCGTCATCGTCGCATTGATGATGGGGATGTCGGGCTTCCTGTGGGCTGACCCGGTGATTGGCGGGATTGTTGCGATCTTCCTTGTTGCGTCCGCGGTCAAGGTCGGGCGGCAGTCGGTTACGGTTCTTATGGATGCCGAATTGCCGGAATCGGACAGCCAGCGGATCATCGAACTGACGATGAAAAACGCATCGGTGATCGGCATTCACCGTCTGCGCACCCGTTCATCAGGCGTGCATCGCTTTGCCGAGATCGAACTGATCATGGATGGCGGGATGCTGATGCGGGAATCGCACACCATCTGCCATCAGGTGATGGACAGCATCCGGGCGGAATATCCCGATCTGGATATCACGATCCATCCCGAACCGCCCGAAGACATCCATCTCGACGAGTTTAGCGGTTATACCGAAGACCCGGAATTCTGGCATACGGGCCGGGCGCGCAAGGCCGGTCAGGACAGTATTCCGGCGTCAAATGGCGAGCTGGCGACGGGTCGCTAGGTTTCGGGTGTCGGGTGTTTTCCAACAATTGACATTACCCGCATAACTTGTAACCCTGCAATTGATCACCTGGGGAGCCCCGACAAGGGGCTGAGAAACTGCTGGCTTTGCAGCGCAGTGACCCTTTGAACCTGATCCAGTTCATACTGGCGTAGGGATGGTGCGGATGTCGGCATATTTACCTGTTTTGACATATGGGGTGCGCCCTTTTTGTCATGGCGGTCTACTCATTACCGGTCGGCATTTTTCATCAGCAGCCTCTCGCAGAACTGGGTCTCCATTGCCTTGATTGCAAAGGGGCCTTTTATGTCTGTTCCATCTACCAAAACCGATATCACCAGCGATGTCACAACCGGGGCATTGCCCGCATCGCGCAAAATCCACATTGCCGGATCGCACTTTCCCGATATTCGCGTGCCGATGCGCGAAATTGCGGTGCATCCCACGGCGGGCGAACCACCGATCAAGGTTTATGACCCGTCGGGGCCTTATACCGACCCGGATGTCACGATTGATATTGCCAAGGGTTTGCCAAGACTGCGCCGAAGCTGGATCGCGGTGCGTTCCGATACCGAACGATATGCCGGGCGCGATATCAAACCCGAAGATAACGGCTTTGTCGGAAGTGAAAGTCATGCGGTTCCGGTATTTCCGCAACGTCATGCACCGTTGCGCGCGATTGGCGGGCGGGCGGTAACACAGCTGGCCTATGCCCGGGCCGGGATCATTACCGCAGAAATGGAATATGTCGCGATCCGTGAAAATCTGGGCCGGGCGGAAATGCGGGCCAATGCCAAGCGCGACGGCGAGGCATTCGGCGCGGTGATCCCCGATAATGTAACGCCCGAATTTGTGCGGGATGAAATTGCACGGGGGCGGGCGATCATCCCGGCCAATATCAACCATCCCGAAGCCGAACCGATGATCATCGGGCGGAATTTCCTGGTGAAGATCAACGCCAATATCGGCAATTCGGCGGTGACATCATCAATGGCTGAAGAGGTCGAAAAGATGGTCTGGGCGACGCGATGGGGGGCAGATACGGTCATGGATCTGTCGACCGGGCGCAATATCCACAATATCCGCGACTGGATCATCCGCAATTCGCCCGTGCCCATCGGGACGGTTCCGATCTATCAGGCGCTGGAAAAGGTCGGCGGTATTGCCGAGGACCTGACATGGGAAATATTCCGCGACACATTGATCGAGCAGGCCGAACAGGGGGTGGATTATTTCACCATCCATGCCGGATTGCGGTTACATCACATCCCGTTAACCGTGGATCGGGTGACCGGCATCGTTTCGCGCGGTGGGTCGATCATGGCGAAATGGTGCCTGCATCATCATCGGGAAAGTTTCCTGTATGAGAATTTCGCCGAGATTTGCGACATCTGCCGGGCCTATGACGTCTCCTTTTCGCTGGGCGATGGATTGCGGCCGGGATCAATTGCCGATGCCAATGATGCCGCACAGTTTGCCGAACTCGAAACGCTTGGTGAATTGACCCGTATCGCATGGGGTCACGATTGCCAGGTGATGATCGAGGGGCCGGGCCATGTACCGATGCATAAGATCCGTGAAAACATGGATAAGCAGTTGTCGATTTGCGGCGAAGCGCCGTTTTATACGCTTGGGCCGCTAACCACCGATGTTGCGCCGGGTTATGATCACATTACATCGGGGATCGGGGCGGCGATGATCGGCTGGTTCGGGACGGCGATGCTGTGTTACGTGACGCCCAAGGAACATCTGGGCCTGCCGGACCGGGATGATGTTAAGACCGGGGTGATTACCTATAAGATCGCGGCCCACGCCGCTGATCTTGCCAAGGGGCACCCGGCGGCGAAGGCACGCGATGATGCGCTTTCGCGTGCGCGGTTTGAATTCCGCTGGGAAGATCAGTTCAACCTGTCGCTGGACCCGGAAACGGCGCGGTCCTTCCACGATGAAACCCTGCCAAAAGAGGCGCACAAGGTCGCGCATTTCTGTTCGATGTGCGGACCGAAATTCTGTTCGATGCGGATATCGCATGAAATCCGGGCCGATGTGCAGAAGGAAGGTATGGCAGCGATGGCGGAGAAATACCGTGACGGCGGTGATCTTTACATGACGCTTGATCAAGGCGATTAAACCACGAAAATGGCGGGCCCGGTGACGGACCCGCCTTCTTCTTTTAGTTTGCCGTGCCGAAAGGTTAAAGGACGGTCAGCATGCTGGCGACCAGCGGATGACGGACGATGTCCTTGTCCACGAGTTTGACGCAGGCGATGTCTTCGACATTTTCAAGACGGTCCGACATTTCAGACAGACCGGACATTTCCGGCAGAAGGTCGGTCTGATCCGGGTCGCCGGTCAGGATCATGGTTGAATTCCAGCCAAGGCGGGTGACCAGCATCTTGAGCTGCCCATAGGTGCAGTTCTGCGCCTCGTCTATTACGACGAAGGCATTGTTGAGCGTGCGGCCACGCATATAGCCGATTGGTGCGATTTCAATCGTGCCGTCCGACAGATACTGCCGCAGGCGTTTGGCGCCGAGGCGGTCATTGAGCGCGTCATAAAGCGGGCGAAGGTAGGGGGCCATTTTGGCTTCGACGTCGCCGGGCAGGAAGCCGATATTTTCCCCGGCCTCGACCGCGGGACGGGCCAGAACGATGCGGCCGATTTCGCCGTTATCAAGGGCTTCGACGGCTTTGGAAACTGCGATAAAGGTTTTCCCGGTTCCAGCCGGGCCGAGTGCAAGGATGAGGTTGAAGGCGTCGATTGCTTCCATCAGGGCCGCCTGATTTTCGCTTTTGGGGCGAATGTGGCGGCGGAAGCTTTGATCGCGTTGGCCGTTCTGGGGGGCGTCACCCTGACCGTTCAGGGGATGCCAGTTTGACTTGTCACCGTCAAACAGCTCGTGAACGTTGGTATCTGCCTGCTGCGGACGGCTACGACGGCGTGCTGCGCGCTTACCCATAAGTCACCTCATCAATTGTGCCAATAAAGCAAAACGCGCCATTCCATCATGGAAAGGCGCGCATTCAATTTTCATCTTGCGATGGAAGTGGCGGGTGGGTTCTCCGCCGTTCGCAGCAGCATGTTGCATCTGCGATCCGGGGGGCGAAAAATTCCGTTTTACAACGTGCTCTCGCGTCACTCGGGAACCCCTCCTTCGGTCCAGTTCTTGACCGTACTTTGGAATCGTACCCCTACATCCTGTGTTTTGTCACTGTTTTTTATCGGATTAAATTTAAGTGAAATCGGAAACTGAGTCTTTTCAGCGATTTATCCCGCATCTGCGAGATAACTTTTTTCTAATGCAGCCGCTAAGACGTTGCTGATTGGTGTTTTGGCAGGCCAAAACTGATTATCCAGCCGATCAGAAGGAACGCCGCCGAGACCACCAGACAGCCGACCAGACCCCCATACATATAGGACAGTCCCGACAGGATGGTGCCGGTCAGTCGCCCGACGGCATTGGACATATAATAGAACCCGACATTCATCGCGACCCTGTCCCCATCGGCATAGGCAAGGATCAGATAGGAATGCAGTGACGAATTGACCGCAAAGACCAGTCCGAAGACCATCAAACCGCCCAGAACGGCGATTTCGGGCGAGATATCAAACTGCACGGCAGCCGCAATGCCCGCCGTTACGATGATCAGGGCGAAAATCCACAGACGCGCACTTTGACCATCGGGGTTGCCATTGGGGGTGCGTGTGCCTGCGCGCAGGATTTTCGGCGCAATCGTCTGGATGAAGCCATAACCGATCACCCAAAGCGCCATATAGGTGCCGACCTCGATATGGCCCCATCCAAGGTGCGTCACCAGAAAGACCGGAAGCCCGACGACAAACCAGATATCGCGCGACCCGAACAGGAACATGCGGGCGGCCGAGAGCACATTGATCTTGCGATCTCTGGAAAAGACTTCGCGGAATTTGGGTTTTGCCTTGTTGGCGGGGGCGGCCATTTCCGGACCGATGGAAAGCGCAACCGCAATCAGGATGATGGTCAGTCCGGTTGCCATGGCAAGCAACGCCCCGCCAAAGCCAAGCCACGCCAGAAGTGCGCCCCCCATGAAAAACCCGGCCCCTTTAAGCGCGTTTTTCGATCCGGTCAGAAGGGCGACCCAGCGAAACAGCGCGCCGTTTGCATTTTCGGGCACCAGAACCCTGATCGCCGACTTGCTCGACATTTTGGTGAGATCCTTGGCGACACCCGATGCGGCCTGCAGGCCCATGACATAGGCAACCGATATCCATGGCAGCCAGTTTTCATTGGTCAGGGACAGGGCGGAAAGGGCCGCGATCTGGGTGATCAGGCCGGCAAACAGGGTAAAGCGCAGGCCGCGCGCCTGTGCCAGCCAGCCGCCAACCAGATTGGTGACGATCCCGGCACATTCATAAAGGACAAACAGAAGGGCGATTTCAAAGGCCGAATATCCCAGATCATTGAAATGCAGCAGGACCAGCATGCGCAAAGCCCCGTCCGTCAGGGTGAAACCCCAATAGGCGGATGTGACAAGGGCATAG
This sequence comes from Thalassospira sp. A3_1, assembly GCF_017744215.1. NCBI lineage: Bacteria > Pseudomonadati > Pseudomonadota > Alphaproteobacteria > Rhodospirillales > Thalassospiraceae > Thalassospira > Thalassospira sp. A3_1. Next base: position 103,953 of record NZ_JAGHQQ010000002.1, read on the forward strand.
TTGCGAATGGCGGATGACATGAAAAAGAACCCTACAGGCTTTGCGCGACCTTGGCGGCGAGATCAACCATCCGGCAGACATAGCCCCATTCATTGTCATACCAGGCGAGGATTTTGACCTGCCGTTTGTCGATCACCATGGTTGATCCGGCATCAATGATCGAAGATCTGGGATCGTTCAGATAATCGCAACTGACCAGCGGGCGATCCTCGTATCCGAGAATCCCGGCAAGATAGGTTTCCGAGGCGGTGCGCAGCAGGTTATTGACCGTTTCGACATCGGTGTCGCAGGCGACCTCGAACACGCAATCGGTCAGTGATGCGTTGAGCAACGGCACGCGCACGGCAATCCCGTTCAGCTTTCCCATCAGTTCCGGATAGATCATGGTGATGGCGGTGGCCGAGCCGGTGCTGGTGGGGATCAGCGATTGCAGGCTGGACCGGGCGCGACGCAGATCCTTGTGCGGCAGGTCAACCACGGTTTGCGTGTTGGTCACATCATGAATGGTGGTGATTGACCCATGCACGATGCCGAGTTTTTCGTGGATGACCCTGACCACCGGGGCCAGGCAGTTTGTCGTGCAGCTTGCCGCGGTCAGCAGGTGATGGATCGCCGGATCATATAGATCGTCATTCACGCCATAAACAATGTTAAGCGCGCCTTCCTTGACCGGGGCGGCGACGATGACCTTTTTTACGCCCTGATCAAAATAGGGCTGAAGCGTTTCGGGGGTTTTGAATTTGCCAGTGCATTCCAGAACGATGTCGCAGCCCAGCCCGACCCAGTCGGTATCGCCCGGTGTGGCATTTTCGGAAAAGGTCAGGGTGGTTTGGCCATCAATGACGACCGCATCATCAATACAGGTCACCGGATGATCCCAGCGCCCATGCACGGAATCGAATTCCAGCAGGTGGGCAGCGGTTTTGGCCCCGCCGCTGATTTCGTTGATATGGACAAATTCAAGGTCGGGATGGCCCCAGCCCGCGCGAAGGGCAAGGCGACCCATTCGGCCAAAGCCGTTGATGCCGATACGGATTTTGCGGCTCATTTCGAGGTCTCCGGGATGCGGGTGATATCAGAGGCCGGAAACCAGTGGCGCGACCGGTTGGCAATCGCCACCAGTGAGAGCATGACAGGGACTTCGACCAGAACGCCGACAACGGTGGCAAGGGCCGCACCCGATGAAAAACCAAACAGACCAATCGCGGTGGCGACCGCTAGTTCAAAGAAATTCGATGCCCCGATCATCGCCGACGGGGCAGCAATGCGATGTTCAACGCCCAGAAACTTGTTCGCACCATAGGCAATGGCGGCAATGAAATAGGTTTGCAGAATGATCGGCACGGCCAGCATGGCAATGATCAGCGGCTGGGCGATGATCTGTTTGCCCTGAAAGGCAAACAGCAGCACGAGTGTCGCCAGAAGGGCCGTCATGGAAACCGGGGCCAGTTTGGCCTCGAACCGTTTCAGGTGATCAGCACCACCCTGTAAAATGCGGTTGCGGATTGCCTGACCAGCGATAAGCGGAATGACGATAAAGGCAATCACCGAAATCGTCAGGGTTTCCCACGGCACGGTAATCGCGGAAATGCCCAGCAGCAAAGCGACAATCGGCGCAAAGGCGAAAATCATCACCGTATCGTTAAGCGCGACCTGGCTTAGCGTGAAATTCGCATCGCCGCGTGTCAGATGCGACCAGACAAAGACCATCGCGGTGCAGGGGGCCGCTCCCAGCAGGATCAGGCCGGCGATATAGCTTTCGATCTCGGTTTCGGGCAGGAACGGGCGAAAAACGATGCCGATAAACAGCCAGCCAAGGGCCGCCATGGTAAATGGCTTGATCAGCCAGTTGACGCCGAGCGTCACACCGATGCCGCGCCATTGGCGGCCGACTTCGTGCAGGGCATGAAAATCGACCTTCATCAGCATTGGCACGATCATAAGCCAGATCAGAACCGTGACCGGCAGATTGATTTCATAGGCCGTCAGGCCGCCGATCATCTGAAAGATATCGGGGAACAGTTCGCCAAGACCGATGCCGACGATGATGCTGGCGGCAACCCAGATCGTCAGATAGCGTTCAAAAATTCCCATCGGGGCGGTGTCGGCTTCGGTCGTCATCTTCAGGCACTTTCGCTTTCTGGCAGTCCGGTTTTGCCGATATCGTCGAGTTTGCGTTGCAGCGACATCCGGTCAAGGGACGCAAAAGGCAGGCTTGTGAAAATCGAAATCCGGTTGCGCAGCATGCGATAGGCATCGGCAAAGGCGAGGCGGATTTCGGCCTCGGTTCCGGTGGCACCTGCCGGGTCGGGCACGCCCCAATGGGCTGTCATCGGCGAGCCGGGGAAAATCGGGCAGCTTTCCTTTGCCGTCTGGTCGCAGACCGTGAAGACGAAATCAAATTTGATCGCGTCCTGCCCGGAATAGACTTCCATCGGTTTGGATGAAAAGACCGACGGATCATGGCCGAGGCTTTTAAGAAGGTCGATCGTATAGGGATGCAGATGGCCACGCGGATGCGCCCCGGCGCTAAAGCCATGGAAATGGTCCGCGCCTTCGCGGTTCAGGATGGCCTCGGCCATGATGGACCGCGCCGAATTTCCCTGACACAGGAAGAGGATATTATAGGTACCGCCAGCCATAATGATGTCTCCGTCCGGTTATGCCGGTTTGGCGTTTCAGCAACAGGTCGAGGTCGATGTTTTGCCGGGAACCGTGATTCCGCACAGTTCCGGGCGGCCCTGACAGCAATCATCGGCAAGAAACCCCAGAAGATCGCGCATAACGTCGGGGACGATCCGGTAGATGATCGACCGGCCATTGCGTTGCGACGTGATCAGTCCGGCCTGGCTTAGAACCGACAGATGGGTCGACATGGTGTTGTGCGGGACCGCAAGGCTGCGCGCGAGATCACCTGCTGCCATGCCGTCCTCGCCCACGCGCACCAGAAGCCTGAATGCTGCCAGACGATGTTCCTGTGCCAGTGCGCCAAGGGCGCTGATTGCTGTATTTATTTCCATATGTCGGGAAATATCGACGTATTGTGTCGAAGTCAAATGACAAGTTTGCGACATCCGTTTCACCGACCAGGAATTCAGAAAAAAGATGACAAAACTAGTTTTATAGTTATATGGTTTTCCCCATGAGAGACACCGACAATATTGCAACGGCGTTTGCCGCCCTTGGTCATTCTGCCCGGCTGCGGATTTTCCGCCTACTGGTGCGGGCTGGTGCGACGGGCCTGAACATAGGCGAGATTGGCCGACATACCGGATTGCCGGCATCGACATTGGCACATCATCTTGGTTCGCTAGTGCAGGCCGGTCTGGTCTGGCAGGAACGCCACGGGCGCGAAACGGTCAATCATGCGGATGTCGTGGCGATTCGCGACGTGCTTGATGCGCTGGTTGCGGAATGTTGCATCGGTGTGGATGCCGAAGAAAAAGAGGACGCGGTCTAGTCGGCTCTTTTTTTAAGCCAACATAACTATTATTCTAGGGATATAGATATGACTGAAATTTCACTGGCACTGCGCCGTGTCGCCAGGTCGGGCAAATCCCTTGACCGTGTCTGGATCAGCGTTGGCGCGATCCTGCTGGCGATTGGCATTTTTGTGCCTGATCAGCTTGGGCCGAGTATCGGCTTTACCATTGATCAGCTTCTGTCGGTTGCGCCGTTCCTGATGGCCTCGGTTGTGATTGCGGCATGGGCCGGTGCGACCGGGGCGGATAGCCTGATTGCGCGCGCCTTTACCGGGCAGCCGGTTGCGATGGTGATGATGGCGTCCGCGTTTGGTGCGCTGTCGCCGTTTTGTTCCTGCGGGGTCATTCCGCTGATTGCGGCCTTGCTGTCGATGGGGGTGCCGTTGGCGCCGGTCATGGCCTTCTGGCTGGCATCACCGGTGATTGATCCGGGGATGTTTGCATTGACCGCAGGCACCATCGGGGTGGATTTTGCCATCGGCAAGACCATTGCTGCAATCGGGATCGGCCTTATGGGCGGGTTTGCAACATTGTGGTTGTCGCGAATGGGATTCCTGACCGATCCGTTACGCGATGGTGTGGGCAATGGCGGTTGCGGCGGGGCCAAAATGCGGGCGCCCAAACCGCCGGTATGGGCTTTCTGGCGGGAAAGCGACCGTGTGACGAAATTTCGCCGCGACGGGGTTAAAACCGCGGTGTTTCTTGGCAAATGGCTGGTTCTGGCCTTTTTGCTTGAAAGCCTGATGCTGATTTATGTTCCGGCTGAAACGGTGTCGGCTGCGGTCGGCGGGGAAGGCATCCTGCCGATCCTGATTGCAACATTTGTCGGGGTTCCTGCCTATTTGAACGGTTACGCCGCCCTGCCGCTGGTCGGGGGATTGATCGGGCAGGGGATGCAACCCGGTGCTGGCATGGCGTTTCTGGTGGCGGGCGGTGTGTCATCGCTGCCTGCGGCGATTGCGGTTTTTGCGCTGGTCAAGAAACCGGTTTTTGCCCTGTATCTTGCCTATGCCCTGATCGGATCGTTTGCTGCGGGGCTGGTCTTCCAGCTTGTGATATGAAACCGGACGTTCTTGTCCGTTCATGTCCGATATGACGATTTCGGGATGGCGCGCGCTGTAAAAATCAGTACAGTGCGCGCCAACCCGAAATCATGATCAATGGATGAACCATGCCGACGATCGACGAGCAGGTATCGCGCCGCCGTACCTTTGCCATCATTGCCCACCCGGATGCGGGTAAAACGACGCTGACCGAAAAGCTGCTGCTTTTCGGGGGTGCCATTCAGATGGCCGGTGCGGTGAAGGCGAAAAAGGAACAGCGTGGCGCGCGTTCGGACTTCATGAAGATCGAACAGGATCGCGGTATTTCGGTTTCGTCGGCCGTCATGACGTTCGAGTTCGAAAAAAACATCTTCAACCTGCTTGATACGCCGGGCCACGAAGACTTTTCCGAAGATACCTATCGCGTTCTGACTGCGGTTGATTCCGCCGTCATGGTGATTGACGGTGCGAAGGGGATCGAGGCCCAGACGCGCAAGCTGTTTGAGGTCTGCCGCCTGCGTGACGTGCCGATCACGACCTTTGTTAACAAGCTTGACCGTGAGGCACGTGATTCGTTCGAACTGATTGATCAGATCGAACAGGATCTTGCCCTTGATGTATCGCCGGTGACATGGCCGATCGGGTCGGGCCGTGATTTCCATGGCTGTTACGATCTGGTCAATGATCAGCTTCTGTTCATGGAAAAAGGCGGCAATGTTGCCAAGGAAGCCATTCCGATCAAGGGGCTTGATGATCCGAAGCTTGATGAGCTGATCCCGGATTACCTTCTGGAAAAACTTCGTGAAGAAGTCGAAATGGTGCGTGAAATCTGCCCGCCATTTGATTTGCAAAGCTATCGCGAGGGGCATCTGACGCCGGTTTTCTTTGGGTCGGCGGTCAATAACTTTGGCGTGCGTGAATTGCTGCGCGGAATTGGCGATATCGCGCCAACCCCGCGCCCGCAGGAAGCGGCAACGCGTCTGGTCGAGGCGGCCGAGCCAAAGGTTTCGGGCTTTGTGTTCAAGGTGCAGGCCAATATCGACCCCAACCATCGCGACCGCATCGCCTTCATCCGCCTGTGTTCCGGCCATTTCAAACGTGGCATGAAATTGAAGCATGTGCGCGCAGGCAAACAGATGGCGGTGCATAACCCGATGCTGTTCTTTGCCAATGAACGCGACATTGCCGAAGAAGCATGGCCGGGCGATATCATCGGCATTCCGAACCACGGCACATTGCGCATCGGTGATACCCTGACCGAGGGCGAAGACCTTCGTTTCCGGGGTGTTCCGGCCTTTGCCCCGGAATTGCTGCAGAAGGTACGCCTTGATGATCCGCTGAAGGGTAAACATCTTCAGCGCGCGCTGGAGCAGCTTGCCGAAGAAGGCGCATCACAGGTGTTCAAGCCGATGATGGGCGCAGACTGGATCGTTGGTGTGGTCGGGCAGCTTCAGTTCGAGGTTCTGAAAGAACGCATTTCTGCCGAATACGGCATCAAGGTGCATTTCGAACCGACCCCGGCCTATGCCGCGCGCTGGGTGATTGGCAGCGATCCGCTGGAAATCAAGAAATTCCGCGATGCCAACCAGTCAGCCCTGTTCGAGGATCACGACGAAACGCTGGTCTTTATCGCGCGCAATGCCTGGCATCTTGAAACCACGCAACGCGATTGGCCGAACCTGAAATTCGAAGCAACGCGTGAACAGAATATGATTGCGGCTTAAAGCCACCCGCAATCAGGATTTAAAAAGGCCGCCCTGAAAATTCCGGGCGGCCTTTTTGTTTGTGTGTCGAGATGGGCACGCTCAGCCGAGGAAATAACGCCCCGCCGCGACAAGAAGCATACCGGCGACCATCGCGGCAAACAGGTTGCGCACGAAGATCATGGTGATGACGGTGGCGGCGGCACCGGCGATGCCGATTGCTCCCGCCGACAGGGCACTTGGCACCCAGACGGAAATCAGAACTGCGCCCGGCAGGCGTTCAAGCACATGCGCCCAGCGGCCCTGTTGCGGCAGGCGGTCGGCCATCAGAAGGCCGCCAAGGCGCATGCCATAAGTGACAATCGCCATGCCAAGAATGGTCAGGACCGAGGCGGTGCTGAAAGTGGTCAGATCGGGGAAGCTCATCATTTGCCGGCCTCCGTCGAATAGGTGCCTTCGGGGGCGCCAAAGGTATCTGCTGCTATTTCAGGTTCGGGTGCGGTGTCGTCCATGTCTTCGCGCCATGTCAGGGCGGCAACCACAACCCCGGCCCCGGCACCGGCAAGGATCGACCATGTGCCGGGCAAGGTGTAATGCCCGATCAGAGATCCGATGGCAGCCGCCAGCCACGGCAGAAGATCAACCCGGCCCTTCCACATGCCGACCGTGAGTGCGGCAAAGACGGCGGTAAAGGCGAAATCAAGCGCGTAGACATTCGGGTCGGGTATGCCGCCGCCCAGCAGATATCCGATGGTGTTGCCCGTCGCCCAGACAATGCCAAGGAAAATCCCGCCACCCAGCAGGAAGCCCGGATTGGCAAGGTTTTCCTGTGTCATGGTGACGGCCCAGTTTTCATCGGCAACCATATGCATGCCGCAGATTTTGACCCAGAGCGGACGGCCACGAAACACCGGGCGCAGGGATGCGCCGATCAGGACATAGCGCAGATTGATCACCGCCGTTGCGACAATGATGGTGGCAGCAGGGATGGTTTCGCGCCACAGATCGACGGAAACAAACTGTGCCGATCCGGCAAAGACCGTGAGGCTCATGAACAGAAGTTCACCCAGCGACAGGCCGCGCTGGGTGGCAAGCACGCCCAGCACTGCACCAAAGATCATGGTGCTGGGCAACAGGGGCAGACAGGCGATGGCACCGCGTCTTATGGTGTCGGCATCAAAATGCCGGGTCGGGGCGGATTGGGGGCGAGACATCTTGTGCGTTTCCGTTTCAGTCTTTTCATTTTGATCGCTGGTGGCGACGGGCGGCGACTGGTGGTGGGCGAGGAGCCTGCCCGTAATTTAAGACAGTTCCAAACAGGAATATTGGACGATATTGCTATTTCGCAATCGTGGCTAGGTCGGTTCCCGGGTGAAGCAGGGCCTAGCGGGATTTTTTGGCCGCCGGGGCAAGGCCTGCGATGAAGGCGCCGGGGCTGACACCCCACATGGTTTTGAAATGCCGGTTCAGGTGACTTTGATCGGCATAGCCGGTGGCCGCCGCGACATCGGCAATGCCAAAGCCGTCAAACAGCATGCGTTTTGCGCGGCGCAGACGCATATGATTGAAATAGGTATGCGGTGGCAATCCGGTGGCGTGACGGAAAACGCGTAGCAGGTGAAAGCGGCTTAGCCCGGTCAGGCTTGCCAGTTCATCAAGCGATATATTGGCATCAAGGTGGTCGGCCATATAGTCGATGACAGCGCGCACACGTTTGTCTTCGGAGCCCGGTTGATAGGAAAAGGGCGGTGCATCGGCATGGCGGAGCGCAAGCCGCGCGGCACTGTATAAAAGCTGGCTGTCGCGTTCGAGCTGGCCGGTCGTCTGGTGAAGATCGGGGCGGAACATGCGGTGCAGGGATTGCAGTTGCAGATGCAGTTCCGGGTCATCGACCACATGATTGCCAAAAAACGGCAGGCCGGTGCTGTTGGGGGACAGTTCAGCCACCAGATCGCCAAAGATTTCGGGCGCGATGAACATGATCTGATACTGGTAGCCGTCATCACAGGCCGGGCCGCCGTCATGGACCTGCATCGGGTTCATCATCAGCAACTGACCTCGCCGGGCGACATAGTTGGTGCCGCCGGTCATGAATTGTTCGGCCCCGTTCAGGATGGTGCCGAACGCATAATAATCATGGCTGTGTTTGGGAAAGGAAAAGCGTTTGTAGTCGGCTTCGAACAAATCAATACCGTCCGCCGCGCGCCAGTGGCGGGCGATTTCCCGATGGCGGTCGGATACCGGTGCGCGGCGCGCAGGATTATGTCGAACTGCATTGGCCATGGGGCAAGTATAATCACTCGGTTGCGGTTCGGCTTGCATATTCTTGCTGTTTAATAGGGTGGTTTTTCGGGGCCGCGTGCCTTACGTGCGAATCGATAAACAGGTCACGGATTCTGCCGTTTTTGGCCTCTGACATACGCATAGGGCCAGCTTGTGCAATGGTATAAGGCGGGTTCGGTTTGCTTATTTTGCAACGCAGCAAATGTTCGAATGAACATTCGAACGTCCTCATCTGTGCGAATTCGAATAGACAAATGGGGATTTCATCTAACTGTTACAAAAACGACGCGAAAGCCGGGTTATTGATCGCGGAAATGTCCCACATTCCGGATCATTGGAGATCCCATGTTTCTCGACCGTATTCGCATTGGCTATCGCATTTTTGCGGGCTTTCTTGTGCTTGTCGTCATGCTGCTAGGGTTAAGCGCCCTGTCATCCTGGTATCTGCTGGGCTTTGGCGGGCATGCCGATCGTATTGCAAAAAGCACCCAGCTTGTCGGGCTTGCAAACGAATATGCATTGAAGCTTGAACGTCTGTCGAACCAGGTTCTTCTGTTTGCGCAGACGGTTGACCCGATGGATCGCGAGGGTATTTCGACCATCCGCGAAAGTGCCGAAGCCAGTGGTGCGGCTCTGATCAATCAGCTTCGTGCCGAGGGTGACAGCGAAAAGGCAGACGCGCTTGAGAGCCTTAATGCGGAATATATCGCAACGCTTGAGCCGCTTGTCCTGCGGGCGGAAAACCTGACGGCGGCGTCCGACACCATGCTTCTTGGAGCCCATCAGCTTGGCAAATCGGCGGGCGAACTGGTTGATTTCATCACCAAACGCGATCCGGCACTTGCCGAAAAATATGCCGACAAGCTTGGTTCGGCGAACCTCAGTGCCATCGTCAACAGCCTGCAATATGCGATCCTGCGCACCCCGGAATCGCTTGATGCGGCACGCACGGAAACCTCGACCCTGACCGACCTTCAGGAAGAAATCAAAAATTCGGTCGATGGGTTGAAACGCGCGGACAAGAAGCTGTTTTCCTATGCGGTGCGCGACAATGACCTGTTGAAGCAGGGAGCGAACCAGCTTGAGGGATCAATCGGTGGCTTCCGCCAATCAATGGATGATTTCAAGTCGGCCGTCCGCGAAGTGCAGGCGATCACCCAGAATATCCGCGAGGAAGCCGTGGCGGGCCAGAACATGCTGGTCGAGGCAGCACATGGTGAATCCGAAAACAAGGCGATCACCAATATGGTGGTGGCCGGGATAGGTGCGCTGATCGCGTTTGGTCTGGCGATTACGATTGCGCTTAGCATCCTGCGTCCGTTGCGCCGGGTGAATGGCGATATGACACGGTTAAGCGAAAACAACACCGATATCGATCTGGTCGATTTCAATCGCGGCGATGAATTTGGCGCGATGTCGCGAACCGTGGCGATCTTCCGCGAAAATGCGCTTAAGATCGAACAGATGGCCGAGGAACGCATTGCCCTTCAGCGCGAGGAAGAAGAAAAACGCCGCGCATCCCTGGGGGCGATGGCCGAAACCATTGAAGGCGAAACCGCAGGTCTTGTGCAATCGGTTACCCATCAGGTGACCCGGATGCGCGAAGCGGTGGGCGAGGTTGCCGCCGCCGCCGAACGTGTGACCGGCCAGACCGAAATGGCGACCAATGCGGCCGAACAAAGCCAGTCGCACGCCCATTCGATCAGCGAGGCGGCAACGCGGCTTTCCGATGCCATCGGGTCGATTGCTAACCGTGTTGACCGGCAGCGCGCCATTGCCCAGAACGCGGTGGGATCGACCCAGCAATCCGCCGAGGCGGTCGATGACCTTCGCGAAGTGGCGACCAGTATCGAGCAGATTGTCGATCTGATCCGTGGGATTGCAGGGCAGACCAACCTTCTGGCGCTTAACGCGACCATCGAGGCGGCACGCGCAGGCGAAGCGGGCAAAGGCTTTGCCGTGGTCGCAGCCGAGGTCAAGAACCTTGCAGGTCAAACCGCGCAGGCAACCGAGCAGATCACAGCCCATGTGAGTGCGATGGGCAATGTGACGGATCGTTGTGTTCGGTCGATGGAAGATGTCGGTGTGACCGTGCGCGACATGATGTCGATTTCCGAAGAAGTGGCAGGTGATGTTGAACATCAGCGCCGCGAGACCGAGGAAATCAGCCTTGCGATTGCATCGGCCAGTGATGCGGCGCTTCATGTCAGCAATGCCATCCACGAGGTATCGCGCGATATCGAGGTGACGCGGAAACTGAGCATTGATCTGACACGTCGGGCGGACGAGGTTGATCGTAATGTGACCGAGCTTTCCGGGTCGCTTGACCGGGCGGTGGAATCCGCCGCGAGTGATGAAAGTCGTGCTGATGGGGATGATGGTGAGATGGACGAGGCGTCAAATCTTGTTGATTTCCCGGCGCAATATATTCGCGGGGCTGCCTGATCCGGCTTTTTCGCTGATTTTGGTCATTTAACCAGCCAAAAGCCTGTGCAGCATTGCACGGGCTTTTGTGCTTTTGGGGCTGTGCGGGTGATCCGGATCGGCCGATTGAACCTATTACCTGATGAGTACAAGTTGCGACATTTCTGATACAATTTTCCGGTCGCTGCCTTCGGGGAACTAACGTAAGGTCTATGATACTGACTTTAAGACATTTTCAGCGATGTCTTTGCATGATTCCAGAACACACGAGAACGGGCATTCGATGTCACGCACAGGTAGGCTAGTCGTATTTCTGTTGGTTATTGCCGCGGCCGGTGGCGGCTGGTTTGCCTATGACAAAGGGATGTTGCCTTTTGTCGGGGCAGGAAGCGTTGCCGGGGGCGATGGCGCAAGCCGTTCGGGCAACCCCGCCCTGCCGGTGATTGCCGAATATGCCAGCATCATGGAAGAAAAGACGGTTGTCGAGGCGGTCGGAACCGGTCGGTCGACACTGGGCGTTTCGATTTATCCGGCAGTTTCGGGCGAAGTCAGTGATGTTCTTTTTCATGCCGGTGAAACGGTTTCACGCGGGCAGGTTCTTTTGATCCTTGATTCCGATCGGGAACGGCTGGCGCGTGATCTGGCATCGGTGCAGGTCAAGGATGCAAGCCAGCTTCTGGACCGGTACGAGCAGGCCCGTCCGCTTGGCGCGGTATCGGCAAGCGAGGTGGATGCGGCACGCACCGCCCTTGCCGAGGCGCGCATTCGGCTGGACCAGGCCGAGGTTGACCTTGCGGACCGCACCATTCTGGCCCCGTTCAATGGCACGGTTGGCATTCCGCAGGTGGAGCCGGGCGACCGTGTGGACAGTTCCACATTGATCGCGACACTTGATAATGTCGAAAGCGTTCTGGTCGATTTTGAAGTTTCCGAAACCCGGTTTGACAATGTGAAAATCGGGCAGTCGCTTCGGGTGGAAACCTGGAGCCTGCCGGGGGAATGGTTTGAGGGGACGGTTGATTCAATCGCCAGCCGTATTGATCCCGAAAGCCGCACATTCAATGTCCGCGCGCGTATTCCCAACCCGACCGGAAGACTTCTTTCGGGGATGTCCTTTGCTGTTTATGTCGATATCGAAGGCCAGACTTATCCGTCGGTTCCGGAAATTTCGGTTTTGTGGGGCGATGGTGGCACCTATGTCTGGCGGATCAAGGATGACAAGGTCGAACGGGTTCCGGTCCGTGTCGTAAAGCGGACACAGGGGCGCATCCTGCTTGACGGGCCGATTGCCAAGGGTGATCTGGTGGTGGTTGAGGGCGTGCTGCGCCTGCGGCCGGGTCGAGATGTGGCGGCGACCATTCGCAGCGGCGATGAAACCGGTGTTGCCCAGCGCAACGGCACCGGCGAAGGGTCGTAACATGCAGGACGGGAATCAGAACGAAAACCAGAATGATCTGGCGTCACTCAGCATCCGTCGCCCTGTTCTTATTTCCGTGGTGTCGCTTTTGATCATTCTGGCGGGTCTTGCCGCCATGCTGGGTGTTGAAATCCGCGAGCTGCCCAACGTTGATCAGCCGACGGTCACGGTTTATGCGACCTATGACGGGGCCTCGCCCGAAACGGTTGATGCCGAGGTCACAAGCCTTCTTGAAGGGGCAGCGTCGCGCGTCAGTGGTGTCAAACGCATCAGTTCAAACAGCGAAGAAGGCACGTCGCGGGTTCGCGTCGAATTTTATCCCGATATTGAAATCAATGATGCGGCCAATGACATTCGCGAGGCGGTCAGCCGCGCGTCAAGAACCCTTCCCGACGAGGTCGAGGATGTCCGCGTGGTCAAGGCCGATGCGGATGCCAGTGCGATCATGCGGCTTGCGGTGGTCAGCAATCGGCTGACCGAGGAAGAGCTCGCCAATATCGTTGATGACCAGATCAGCCCGGCGCTGCTTTCCGTGCCCGGTGTGGCCGAAATCACGATCAATGGCGAACGCGAAAAGGTTCTGCATGTCCGGGTCGATCCGCTGCGACTGGCCAGTTACGGCTTTTCGGTTCAGGACGTTGCCGATGTTCTGAGAACCGCCAAGTTCGACATTCCCGCCGGCAGTTTTGATTCCAGTGATCAGAAGCTTTTTGTCCGGGCGGATGCGTCGGTCTGGGAGGTCGAGGACGTCAAACAGATGTTCATCCGCAATCAGGTGCGGCTGGGTGATGTGGCGGATGTCTATTACGGGCCCGATGATGCAACGTCCTATGTGCGCCTTGATGGCCGGACCGTGATCGGGCTTGGCGTTGTCAGGCAGGCGCAGTCAAACACGATTGCGATATCGGATGGCATTCGAGAGGTGGCTGAACGGCTGAACAGCCAGTACGACGATATCGACGTGTTCGTGAACTCGGACGATGCGGTGTTTATCGAAGGCGCGCTTTGGGAGGTTCTGAACAGTCTGGCGCTGGCGATCATTATCGTGATCGGGGTGCTTTATCTGTTCCTGCGGTCCTTTACCGCGACGCTGATCCCGACAGTGACCATTCCGATCGCGCTTGTCGGGACGGTGGCCGCGATCTGGATGATGGGTTTTTCGATCAATATCCTGACGTTGCTGGCGCTTGTTCTGGCGACGGGGATGATTGTTGATGATGCGATTGTGGTGCTGGAAAACATCCAGCGACGCCGTCATCAGGGATTGGGATCGATGGCGGCCGCGGTTCTGGGAACGCGGCAGGTGTTTTTTGCGGTAATTGCCACCACACTGACGCTGGTATCGGTGTTTGTGCCGATTTCGTTTTTGCCCAGCACGGCGGGCCGCCTTTTCCGGGAATTTGGTTTCGTGCTGGCATTTTCGGTTGCGGTGTCGTCGTTTGTGGCGCTTTCGCTGTGTCCGATGCTGGCATCGCGGTTAAAGCATATCGACCCGCATGACGGGCAAAAGGATGCCAAGCCCAACTTCCTTGAACGGATCGGCCTCTATTGTTCGGGTGTTTACAAATACATTCTGGAATGGGTTTTGCGGTTCCCGCTGATTACCCTGATCGTATCGATTTTTGCCGGGGTGCTGGCATTTGGGGTCTATAACACGGTCACACAGGAACTTCTGCCCGACGAGGATCGCGGACGTATTCTTGTATCGCTGCGCGGGCCGGACGGGGTTGGCATCGATTACATGGACCGGCAGGTCGAAACGGTTGAAAACATCCTGCGTCCGATTGTCGAGGCCGGTGATGCCTATAACATCTATACCATTGTCGGGCTTTGGGATCCGAACCGTGCGCTTGTGATTGCACCACTGGTACCGTGGAACGAGCGCAGCCGCAGCCAGCAGGATATCAGCAATTCGATCCGTGGAAGTCTTGAGGCATTGCCCGGTGTTCAGGCCTTTGTCTATCAGCCCAACAGCCTTGGTTTGCGTGGCGGTACCGGCGAGGGATTTGAATTTGCCCTTACGGGGACGAATTACCGCACACTGGCGGCGAATGCGCGCGCCATGCAGCAGGAGCTTGAGGCGAATTATCCGCAGTTTGTCGGCCTTCGGGTTTCCTATCAGACGACCCAGCCGCAATTGCTGGTGAATATTGATCGGCAGCGGGCCTTTGACCTTGGCATTCCGATTGAAAGCCTTGATACGACCCTTCGCACGATGATCGAGGGATATGAAGTTACCGAGATCACGGTGGATGATGAAAACATCCCGGTGAAGCTGCGCAGCAGTGCGGGCAGCATCAATGATCCATCTGATCTTGAGAACCTGTTTGTCAGCAATGGCGAGGGGCGTATTTTGCCGCTGTCATCGGTCATCAGCCTGACCGAAGAAGCCGTTGCATCCGAACTTGAACGCGAAGGGCAGCAGCGTGCGGTCAAGATTTCGGGCAATCTTGCGCCGGGTTATACCCTGCAGCAGGCGGTTGTCGATATTGACGAGGTTGCAGACAGGGTGCTGCCGCCGGGCATGAGCGTCCTGTTCCTTGGCGATGCGGCGACACTTGGCGAAACATCGCATGATGTGCAGATCACGTTCCTGATTGCGGTGCTTGTCGTGTTGCTGGTGCTTGCCGCACAGTTCGAAAGCTTCATGTCGGCCCTTGTGGTTGTCCTGACCGTTCCGTTCGGGTTGGCAGCGGCAATTTATGCGCTGGGCCTTAGCGGCACATCGATCAATATCTATAGCCAGATCGGGTTGGTGATGCTGGTCGGGCTTATGGCCAAGAACGGCATTCTGGTGGTGGAATTTGCCGATCAGTTGCGCGATGCCGGGAAATCCGTGCGCGAAGCGGTTCATGATGCGGCGATGATCCGCCTGCGGCCGATCATGATGACGATGATTTCGACCGTGCTTGGCGGGTTGCCGCTTGTGCTTGGCACCGGAGCCGGGGCCGAGGCGCGTGCGGCGATTGGCTGGGTCGTTTTTGGCGGGCTTGGTTTTGCGACGGTCTTTACTCTGTTCCTGACACCGGTTCTTTACCTTCTGCTGGCGCCGCTGGTTTCGGCCCGTGCCGATGGGGGCAAGAAACTGCAAAGCCAGTTGCGATCTGCGGAAAGCATTCCCGACAAGGGCGAGATTGAAGGAAGTACCAGCTAGAATGTCTGTAAAACGTCTGTCAATCTGTTGTGCCCTGCCGCTTCTGATCGGACTTTCGGCCTGCCAGACGGTCGGGCCGGATTATGTTGCGCCGAAATTTGATCTTGTCGGGGCCTATACCCCGCCGGTGCCGGTAATTGCGGCCAATCAGGCCGACCATGGCCGTTGGTGGGAAAGCACCAGTGATCCGGTTTTGCGCGATCTGATCGCGCTTGGTCTTGCCAATAACCTTGATTTGCGGATCGCGGCCAGCCGGATCGAGGAAGCCCGTGCGGTGGCGCGCGGGGTATCGGGGGCAAATGGCATTGAGGTCGGTGCCAGTGTTAATGGTGATGCCGAACGCGGCACATCATCGCGCGAACGCGGCGATCAGACGACGGATCTCGGATTTGGGGCCGGCATCGATTTTTCATGGACGGCGGATGTCTGGGGCGGGCAGCAGCGTGAAGACGAAGTGGCGCTGGCGGATTATCTGGAACAGGTTTACCTGCGCGAGGACGTTTATCTGACGGTGATTGCCGATATCGTGCGCAACTATATCGAGCTGCGCGGTACGCAGAAGCGCCAGGAATTGCTGCGCAGTTCGCTTGATCTGCAACGCCAGACCAGCAATATCGTGCAGGTCCGGATGCAGACGGGGCTGGCGTCCGAGCTTGATCTTTCGCGTGCCCGTGCCGAGGTTTCCGATATCGAGGCGACATTGCCAACATTGCAGACCGATATTGACCGGTCGATCAATGCGATTGCCATCCTTCTGGGCGCGCAGCCGGGAACCTATCGCGACCGTCTGGTGGATGTGCAGCCGCTGCCGGAATTTGACAGTGCGCCGCCGATTGGTATACCGGCCGATCTTTTGCGCCGTCGCCCCGATGTTAGGGCGGCCGAGCTTTCATTGATTTCCGCCACCGCCGAAATCGGGGTTCAGACCGCTGATCTTTATCCCGAATTGACGCTGGACGGGTCACTCGCGCTTGGAGCCACGGGGTATGGCACGGGGCCGATTGTCCGTACCGCGATGGCCGCCATCGGGGCGGTGATTGATGCGACGCTTTATGATGGTGGGGCACGACAGGCCGATATTGATGTTGCCGAACAACAGGCGCAGCAGGCATTTTACAGCTATCAGCAGACGCTTCTGGTCGCCATTCAGGATGTTGAAAGTGCGATTTACGGATATGTCGGGGCGGTTCAGCAACGCGATTCCCTGATTTCGTCGGTGCGCTATCATCGTCAGGCGTTTGAACAGTCCCGTGTCCGGTACGTTCAGGGGCTTTCAAACTTCCTTGATGTGCTTGATTCGCAGCGCACCCTGACGCAGTCGCAGCAGGACCTTGCGGATGCGGAAACCGATCTCGAACTCGAAACCATCAATCTTTATTCCGCCGTCGGGCTGAGCGTTGAAGATGTTGAACGTTATGCCGACAAGGCCGGGATTGACATGAATAATGGTTAGCAGGTCCTTCCGGCAGAGACCTTCATTACACAAGCGTCTGTATTAACGCCGATTTCCATAAGCTGTTGCTTGTTTTCATCGACGGTTCGTCCTAGGTCTTGGATATCTTGAACCGGGGATAAAAATGACGGGCGATCTGTTTGCCAATGAACCACCACACAATCTGCTGCCCTTTGACGGGGAGGCATTGCTGCTGCGTGAGGTCATGGCGGCAAGTGATGCGGATCGCGCGTTTGAACGGCTGTTAAGCGGCATTGTCTGGCAGCAGGAAATTGCCAAGCTGATGGGGCGCGAGATTGCCGTGCCGCGATTGACGGCATGGTATGGCGATGTGGCCTATCGTTATAGCGGTGTCTATCACCCGGCATCGCCTTTTCCGAAAATCGTCGCCCCACTTCGCGATCTGGCGGAAGAAAAATCCGGTGCGTCGTTTAACACGGTTCTTCTGAACCATTATCGTGACGGGCGCGACAGTGTTTCGTGGCATGCCGATGACGAGGATGTGCTGGGCGAAAATCCGGTGATTGCCAGCCTGTCATTTGGTGAGGAACGGCGTTTCCATTTCCGGCACAAGAAAACCGGGGACCGGGTCAGTGTCGATCTGCCGCATAATTCGTTGCTGATCATGCGGGGTGCGACACAGCATCACTGGTTGCATCAGATTCCCAAAACCGCGCGCCAGATCGGACCGCGGATTAATCTGACATTCCGTCATACCGCGCCGGAAAACAAGGTACGCGGTCGATGAGTTCGGAGGGCTGTGAAAAAAGCCGCCCCGGTCAGGGCGGCTTGAAGTCAGCAATTCGAGATTGCCGGGAAAACCGTCAACACCAGGGTGCAAACGGACAAACGCATAGGCTGTTGTGCAATCGGTGCGTGCAAGAATGAATCGATTCAATGAATGCAGTGTGGCGGTTCAGAAGGGGTTCTGTCAATATCGGGATGAACCGATTCAAAAAAATGTCACGGGATGACCGGTTAATCCAAAAGCCGGGGTGAATAAAGGGGAGACATCGCAAGGATGGCAAAACGGGTACGTCTTCTGGATGTGGCCAAGGCAGCCGGGGTATCGCAGGGCACGGCATCAAATGCCTTTGGCAAGCCGGATCTGGTACGCAAGGAAGTCCGGGAGCGCATTCTGGAAGTTGCCAGGGAGCTTGGCTATCGCGGGCCGCATGTGATGGCGCGCATGTTGCGGACCGGCAAGGCCGGGGCGCTTGGCGTGGTGTTTCCCGATAACCTTGAATATGCCTTCAGCGACCCGGTGGCGATTGAACTTCTGCGCGGTGTCGGGCGGGAATGTGCCCGGCAGGCGGTCAATATGATGATCATTTCGGCCGAAAACCCCGAACAGGCGATTACCGCGATCAACAATGCCGCCGTCGATGCGTTTCTGGTGCATTGTTATTCCGACGATAACGACATCATTTCCGCCATTCAGCGCCGCAACCAGCCGCTGGTGTGCATTGATACCGATATCGCCGGGGCGGCGGGCACCGTGGTGCTTGATGATTTTGCCGGGGCGCAAATGGCGGCCCAGCATTTGATTGATTGCGGGGCGCGCAAATTCGCCATCCTGTCCCTGCAGGCCAATAAGGCGGAAAATTTCGGCCCGATGAATGCCAAACGTCGCGGTGCAGTCAGCCACCGTGTGGTGCGCGAGCGGCTTGGCGGGTATCACGCAGCCCTTAAAAAGGCGGGGATCGCGATTGAGGATATCGTTCATATCGAATGCGAAAACATGTCATCGCACAGTGCCGAAATGGTCGAAACCATGTTGCGCGATCACCCGGAAATCGACGGTGTTCTGGCGATGTCCGATGTGATTGCCATCGGTGCACTTGATGGCGCGCGCGCAAGTGGCCGCAAAGTCCCCGATGATCTTAAGGTCATCGGCTTTGATGGTATTGCGGAGGGCGAACGCACCGACCCGCCATTATCGAGCATCCGACAGGATTCCGTTGAAAAGGGGCGGCTGGCGGCCGAAATGGCGCTTGGCGAGGCGGAAAGCGACAGCCGCGTTCTTGAAACCAGCCTGCTTGTGCGGGGATCGACGGCCTAAGCCGATTTACCCGAAAGGACCGCGTAGCAGTGACAATCGGTGGTGTGGTCCATCACAAGGCCGGTGGCCTGCATGAAGGAATACATGATCGTGGTGCCGACAAATTTCATGCCGCGTTTTTTGAGGTCCTTGGACAGGGCATCGCTAAGTGCTGTGGATACGGGCACGTCAGACATGGCTTTCCAGTGGTTGATGACCGGTTTGCCGCCGACGAAATCCCAGATATAGGCATCAAAACTGCCAAATTCCTTCTGGATTTCGATGAAGGCGTTGGCATTAAGGATGCTTGCCGCGACCTTGGCCCGGTTGCGGATGATGCCCGGATCGGCCAGAAGCGATTGTTGTTTGGCTTCGTCATATTTCGCGATCTTCTGGACATCGAAATTATCGTAAGCCGCGCGATAGGTATCGCGCCGCGCAAGGATCGTCAGCCAGCTTAAACCCGCCTGCGCACCTTCGAGGATCAGCATTTCGAAAAAATGCCGGTCATCATGGACCGGAACGCCCCATTCCTGATCGTGGTAGTCGACGTAAAACGGCTTGTCGAGATGGGTTTCGGCCCATTTACAACGGGGAAGCGTATTCGTCGACATGATCGGTCCTTCTTTGTCGTTTGATGGCTGCGCATTTTTGGATGGGATCGGTGGGCCTGGCAAGCTTGATGACTTTATCCTGACATTTCTCCTGACAGAAACTGTCGGAAGGGGGCTTTGACTGAACATTTTTGCGAAATGGTAGGCCCCGGAATGCGCAATGTCTGGTGAAGCAAGTCACATGATGCAGAAAACTTGATCAAAGCTTCGCAAATTAGGCGCTCTGTGCTTGCGCCCGGGGCCAAGGCCGACTAGGTTTTGCAGCGTGTTAACACAATTCCGATCAGATCGGCCCGATCTGGACCGACTGCAAGAAGGAGCGGCGATGCTGGCGATTTTTTGGCTTATTGACACCGTTATTGGTATCTACATTTTCATGCTGATTGCTTCGGCAATCCTTTCATGGCTTGTGGCATTTGACGTGATCAATTCCAGCAACCGGTTCGTTTATATGGTTGGCGATTTCCTGTACCGGATTACCGAACCGGCATTGCGACCGATCCGCCGGATCATTCCGAATCTGGGTGGGATCGATATTTCGCCGATCATCCTGATCCTGATCCTGCAATTCGCCAACATGCTGATTCAGACAGACGTGCGCGCAGCCGTGATGGGTTACTAAACCGGCGGGATGGAAAAACCGTTCTGCGATACCTTGGCGGATGGATCGGGTATCCGGCTGTTTTTACGCCTGACACCAAAGGCTTCGCGAAATGCGATTGCCGGGGTGGGCGTTAATGGCAACGGGCAGCAGCAGATCAGGGCAGTGGTTACAGCCGTGCCCGAAAACGGCAAGGCGAACATCGCCCTGATAAAGCTTTTGGCAAAAGCGGCCAAATGGCCTAAATCGTCAGTCGAAATTGTTGCCGGGCATACGGACCGCAACAAGGTTCTGGAAATTTCAGGCGATCCGGACGCACTCATCGCGCAACTTCATGAACTGACGGGCGGACAAGACATATGAGCAACGCAAAAATCATCGACGGCAAAGCATTCGCGGCCAAATTGCGCGGCGACATCGCAGCAGAAGTGGCCAAGCTTAAAGATGCGCACGGCATCACGCCGGGTCTTGCAGTTATTCTGGTCGGTGAAGACCCGGCAAGCCAGGTTTATGTCCGCAACAAGGGCAAGCAGACCATCGAATGCGGCATGAATTCATATGAGCACAAGCTTTCGGCTGATACGTCGCAGGAAGATCTTCTGGCGCTGATCGCAAAGCTGAATGCCGATCCCAAGGTTCATGGCATCCTGTGCCAGTTGCCGGTGCCCAAACATATCGACGATCAGGCGATCCTTGCCGCGATTGACCCGGCCAAGGATGTTGACGGTTTTCATGTCGTCAATGCCGGTGCGCTGGCAACAGGGGGCGAGGGGTTTGCGCCTTGTACGCCTTATGGTTGCCTGATGCTTCTTAAAGATACCCTTGGCGATCTTTCGGGGATGCGGGCGGTGGTTGTCGGCCGGTCCAACATCGTTGGCAAGCCGATGGCGCAGTTGCTTCTGAAGGAAAGCTGCACGGTGACCATCGCGCATTCGCGCACCCGTGATCTGCCCGAAGAAGTCCGCCGTGCCGATATCGTCGTTGCCGCGGTGGGCCGCCCGAACATGATCAAGGGCGACTGGATCGCACCAGGTGCCACCGTGATTGATGTTGGCATCAACCGCGTTGAAGGGGCCGAGGGCAAGATGAAACTTGTAGGTGATGTCGAATTTGAAACTGCATCGAAAATCGCCGGTGCGATTACCCCGGTTCCGGGCGGTGTTGGCCCGATGACGATTGCCTGCCTGTTGAACAATACCCTGATTTCGGCGTGTCGCGCCAATGGCCTTGCGGTACCTAACCTTGGCTTTGATAGCTAAGAGTACGGTTTCTAAGCGGAATGTGCGAGAAGGCGGTCCATTGGACCGCTTTTTTGTTTGGTGGCTCTATAGGGGCCAACGTCTTCACAATAACTACTAGGCCGGTTTAAATTGGTAGCTTAATTTTCTTTGATCGTTCAAGCGAAGCTATTCAGAGCTAATCAATAAAAAAGATATTTCTCTTCTCTCTGAATCGTTTGAGAGCATTAATGTATAATATTCTCAATTCATTGGAGAAAAATTGTGGCAAAAAATAGCGGATACGAAATTCTCCCTATAGCATTTGGGGGGATTATTTCGGGCGTCATTCTAAGTGGTGTGATTGGTACGACAATTTCAGAAGATAGTTTTATTTCGTGGGTTAAGCAATTTCAGACCTTAATAGCTGGATTGATCGCACTAGCAGGTGCGCTTCTTACTGTGGTTGCTATACAGCGACAAATAATCTCATCTGAGAGAAACCACGAAGATTTACTAGAAAGAAATCTTATCGCAGCCCGAAGTTTGCTGCCAACGGCACTTTCTGAATTGGTAGCCTACGGTGAAAATTGCTTATCAATTTCTTTTCGGATGGCTCAAGGATACACGATAGATTCTGTTCAAGATTTGTCCGGAAGTCATAATGATATTTTTCGCGAAGTCATTAAGTACTCTCCTAGAGAACGTCAAGAACAGATGGCGGAATTGTTGGCTCATTTACAGGTTCAAATATCTCGTATCAAGCGTGAGGTTGCGACTTATAGGCCAATGGATAATGCGGAACGCCTCTATCAAAATAGAGTCGGAGATCAAGACGACAGCAAGCGCGAAAATATACTTGATGCAGCAAAGGTTATTTTTCAGGCGGAGGATCTATTTTGTTTTGCAAGGAGACAACAAGAGCAACTTGAAAGAACTGGAATACAAAGATTTCGTGGTTTGTTCGTTCGGATGCAGCTTGATGCCGAAGATTGGCCAAATTTGCTTGAAGCGGCAGCTCGGCGTTTTCCTTAGAAAAATACACTCAAACTTTCCCCAAGTTTCATTGCTACCTTTCCAACATAACAATTCGCTAGCACCAAATCATAACGGCCAGACCCACAGAAGCATAGGCACGCCTACCGCCACGACGATGATTTCGATGGGCAGGCCGAGCCGCCAGTAATCGCCAAAGCGGAAGCCGCCGGGGCCGAGGATCAGGGTGTTGTTCTGGTGGCCGATAGGCGTCAGGAAGGCACAGGATGCGCCGATAGCGACCGCCATCAGGAAGGCGTCGGGATTGACGTCCAGATGGCCGGCACTGCCAATCGCAATCGGGCACATGACGGCCGCAGTGGCAGCATTGTTCATGAAATCCGAGAGCGTCATGGTGATGATCAGGATCAGGCCAAGGGCGATGATGGCGTTTCCCTGTGCGACCCAGTTTAACAGGAAGCGGGCGAGAAGATCGGCCGTACCGGTTGTTTCCATGGCGGTTGCTACCGGGATCAGGGCAGCGAGCAGGACAATCACCGGCCAGTCAACCGCGTCATAGACATTGCGCGGGGCGACGACGCGGGTCACCATGGCGAGCAGAACCCCAATGGCAAAGGCAACCGCGGCCGGCATGACACCGAATGCCGCAGCCCCGATGGCAGCGGCCATGATGGCCGATGCCTTGAGCGCCTGAGCATTATCCGGGATGCGTAGCGAACGTTGGGCAAGCGGCACACAGCCAAGACGTGATGCGAAATCCTGAATGGCGGCGGGTGGTCCCTGCATCAGAAGGACGTCACCAGCCTTCATCGACATGGTGCGAAGGCGCGCCATGGAGCGTTGACCCTGTCGCGATACGGCCAGCAGGTTCACGCCATAACGGGTGCGCAGATTGATGTCGGTTGCCGATCTGCCGATAAAGCCGGAGTTCGGCAAAATCGCCAGTTCCATGAGCGCGATATCATCGGACTGGATCGCGGCACGGCGGCTGTTATCCGGGTTTTCCGCATCTGTTTCGGGTGTTTTTGCATGTTTTTCGGCCTTTGAAGACGCTGTGGCTGCAGATTTTGCGTCAGAATCGGCTTTTTTATCCGATTTTTCGGATTTTTCGAGCTGTTTAGCTTCCTTTTCCTGCGCTTCGAGGTCGCGCAATTCTTCTTCGAGTTTCAGATCAAGGGCGGAAAGAGCGACGGCAAGTGCTTCGGGGTCGGCTTCGATGATCAGGATGTCGTTTTCATGCAGTTCGCGGTACGGGTTGGGGGCGGGGATGCGTTTTTCATTGCGGATCAGCCCGATGACCTGCGCGTCGCCTTTTTCAAGTTCGCGGTTCACATCGCGCAGCATCATGCCGATTGCCTTGCTGCCCGCGGCAATGCGTGCCTCGGTCAGGTAGGAGCCGGTTTCAAAGCCCTCTGCCCCGGCGCGTTCGCGGGTGGGGACAAGCCAGCGGCCAAACACCATGACGAAAATCAGACCGGCGGCGGCCACAACAATCCCGACCGGGGTGTAGTCAAACATCGTAAAGCCGCCTTCGCCCGCCTCGGCGCGGAAACCGGCGACGATCAGGTTGGGCGGGGTCCCGATCAGGGTGGTCATGCCACCCAAGATCGATCCGAAGGCCAGAGGCATCAGGATTTTGCCCGGTGGCAGGTTCTGTTTGGCGGCAATTTGTAGGGCGACGGGCATCAGAAGGGCCAGCGCGCCAACATTGTTCATGAAGGCCGACAGGATGGCCGCCAGCAGGCTGAGGGTGGCCATGGTGACGACCGGCCCGGCGGATTGCGGTAGAACCATACGGGTCAGGTTATCGACCGCGCCTGATTGCTGAAGTGCCGATGACAGGATCAGGATACAGGCAACCGTGATCACCGCCGGATGACCGAAACCCTGAAAGGCCCCATCAACCGGCACTAGCCCCGCGACCACGCAACATAGCAGGGATGCCATCGCAACCATGTCATGACGCCAGCGGCCCCACAGGAACATCACGACCGTTCCGACAAGAATGGCAAGGATCAGAATTTGTTCGAGTTCCATGGATGCCTGTCTGGTTGCTTCATCGGGTTGAAAACATGGTCAGGATCAAAGATGGCAGAAACATAGATGCCACAGGGAATAGAAACCGCAGGGAATAGAAACCGGCCATAGGAAACGATCCAACCCACCGAAATGTTCCTGCAACCTCCTGACATAATTGTCAGGAGGTTATGATACCATCACACTGTTTTTCTTTGCGATTTTTCAAAGGCCACCATGATTAACGACAAAGCCGAGATTTCCGTATCCGCCCGGCAGGCGCGCAATCTGGCCCTTGCCGCGCAGGGGTTTGATCAGGACGATAGCCGCCCGGTGACCAAACGCCGGATCATGAAAGCCATTCGCCAGACCGGCATGTTACAGGTCGACAGTGTCAATGTTCTGACGCGCGCGCATTACATGCCGGTTTTTTCCCGGCTTGGCGTTTATGACCCGGCCGATCTTGATCAACTGAGCTGGGGCAACGCCCGGCAGCGGCGGTTGTTTGAATATTGGGGCCATGAGGCATCGATGATCCCGGTCGAGGATTACGGGTTTTATCGCTGGCGCATGGCGGATGCCGCCGAGGGCAAAGGTACCTGGGGGCAGATCGCCAAAATGATCCGTGATCATCCTGAATTTGTGCGCAGCATTCTGGATCGGATCGAAAGGGAAGGGGCACTTGCCGCCAGTGATCTGGAACAGGAAGGCGCATCAAGTTCGAAATGGTGGGGATGGTCGAAAACCAAAACCGCGATGGAATTCCTGTTCTGGAGCGGGCAGGTGATGGCGCGCAAACGGCGCACCAGTTTCGAGCGGGTCTATGATCTGCCCGAACGGATCATCGGGCCGGAGGCGCTTAAACCGCCAATGCCGCGCGCAGAGGCCCAGCGTGCCCTGATCCGCAACGGAATTGCCGCAATGGGGATTGCGACCGAGGCTGATCTTCGAAAATATTTCCGCCTGCCGACAGAGGATGCCAAGGCACGGGTTGCCGAAATGGTCGAAGACGGCGCGTTGTTGCAGGCGGATGTCGAGGGCTGGAAGCAGCCGGGATATTTGTGCCCGCATGTTAATCCGCGCTGCCGTGCCAAACCGACCGCCTTGATGGTACCGTTTGATCCGATCATGTGGGAACGCGACCGGGTGGAACGGATTTTCGGTTTCCATTACCGGATCGAAATTTATGTCCCGGCGGAAAAACGGCAATATGGCTATTACGTTCTGCCGTTCATGCAGGATGGGAAATTTGTTGCGCGTGTTGATCTGAAAGCGGATCGGCAGGAAGGGGTTCTTCGGGTGCAGAGCGCGCATCTGGAAGACGCTTGTGATGCGGCCACCGTTGCGGGCGATCTAATGGTGCATCTGTCGCGACTGGCGCGGTTTTTGGGGCTTTCGGGTGTCGTGGTTGTCCCGTGCAATCCGTTTTCGGTGTATCTTGGCCGACAATATCAAGGCTGAAAAGGTGAACGGGGCGTAGGTCCCACAACCACGCCCCGTTCCACCACGGTCCTGACCTGATCGCAGAAGCTTCAGGACAATGCGATCAACAGTTTTACCTGTGCCTTACCAGCAGGTATAACCCCCATCAGCCAGGACAATGGAGCCGGTCATCAGGCTGGACGCGTCGGATGCCAGGAACAGCACGACCGATCCGATTTCCTCGGTCAGGCCAAGGCGGGCCATCGGGGTGCCGTTGATCCAGGCGTCATACATGTCCGGCTTGGATTTCACGAATTCATTTAGCGGTGTTGCGATATAGGTCGGTGCAACAGCATTGACACGAACACCACGCCCGCCCCACTCGGCGGCAAGAGACTTGGTCAGGTGATGCACGGCGGCCTTGGATGCGTTGTAATAGGCCTGTTCCTGCGGCTTGTTGACGATGAAGCCCGACATGGAGCCGACATTGACGATCACGCCGTTTTTCTTGGCCAGCATCTGTTTGCCAAATTCGCGGCAGCACCAGAAGGTGCCGTTCAGGTTGACGTCAATGACGTTAAGCCAATGTTCGTCGGTCACGGTTTCAGCCGGGGTTTCCGAACGCGCGATACCGGCATTGTTGACCAGAATGTCAACGCCGCCTTCACGTGCCATTTTTTCGGCACTGGTACGGACCTGATCGGTGTTGGTGACGTCCATGATGTCGATATCGGCGGTGTAGCCCTTCGACTTCAGGTAATCACGGCCTTCTTCGGCTACACCTTCGCTGATGTCACCGATAATGACATGCGCGCCTGCTTCTGCCAGTGCCTCGCAGCATGACAGGCCAATTGCGCGACCGCCCCCGGTGACATAGGCGCGGCGTCCGGTAAGATCGAACTTCTTAAGGTACATTTTGGTCTCACATTCTTGTGGTGGTAAGGCGGGACCGCATGGCGTGTGGGGCAATGCGGCCCGGTTGTTTGGAATTCTTAAAGTTTGCCCAGTGCGATGCCGTTCGCGTCAAAGCGATGGATGCGGTCCTGTTCCGGGGTCAGCCAGATCTTGTCATGCTCGCCCAGCGGGACTTCGCCGGTTGCGCGCACTGTCATCGGGCCAAAGCCCTCTGCATTGACGTGCAGATAGGTTTCGGCACCAAGATGTTCGGCAATCTTGACGGTTGCGGGAAGGTCGCCGCTTTCGGTGCTGACCGCGACATGTTCGGGGCGAATGCCGATTTCGTGGCAGTCGTGCTTTTTGGCGTAATCGCCGCCGATGAAGTTCATTTTCGGCGATCCGATGAAGCCCGCGACAAACTTGTTGGCCGGATTGTTATAAAGGTCCATCGGCTTGCCGACCTGTTCCACACGGCCTGCCTGCAACACGACGATCTTGTCGGCCATGGTCATGGCTTCGACCTGATCGTGAGTCACATAGATCATCGTGGTTTTCAGTTCCTGATGAAGGCCGGTGATTTCAAGGCGCATATTGACGCGAAGGGCTGCATCAAGGTTCGAGAGCGGTTCATCAAACAGGAAGGCGGCCGGGTTGCGCACAATCGCGCGACCGATTGCAACACGCTGGCGCTGACCACCGGAAAGCGCGCCGGGGCGGCGTTCCAGATAATCGGTCAGGTTCAGGATTTTGGCCGCGTTCTGGACCTTTTCATCGATGACAGTCTTGCTTTCGCCAGCCATTTTCAGGCCAAAGGCGATGTTGTTATAGACCGTCATATGCGGGTAAAGCGCATAGGACTGAAACACCATCGAAAGGCCGCGTTTGGCCGGTGCCTCGTTCGCGACATCGACCCCGTTGATCAGGATCTTGCCGTCGGTAACGTCTTCAAGACCGGCGATCAGGCGAAGAAGGGTGGATTTGCCGCAGCCCGACGGGCCGACAAAGACGACGAATTCACCATCATTGATGTCAAGGTCCACACCCGGAATAACATCCAGTGTCCCGAAGGTTTTCTTGACTTTTTCCAGTCGGATAGCACCCATTTCGGTGTTCCTTCTTGTTGAATTTCGATCAGGCAGCGGCTACTTGACCGCGCCAAATGTCAGGCCACGTACAAGCTGTTTCTGCGAGAACCAGCCGATGATAAGGATCGGAGCGACCGCCAGCGTCGAGGCCGCCGAAAGCTTGGACCAGAACAACCCTTCCGGACTGGAATAGGATGCAATGAAAGCGGTCAGCGGTGCGGCATCAGCGGTGGTCAGGTTCAGGGTCCAGAAAGCTTCGTTCCAGGCCAGGATGATGTTGAGCAGCATGGTCGATGCAATGCCCGGCACCGCCATTGGCAACAGCACAAAGATGATTTCCTTGGGCAGGGTTGCGCCATCCATGCGGGCGGCTTCAAGGATGTCGCTCGGGATTTCCTTGAAATAGGTGTAAAGCATCCAGACCATGATCGGCAGGTTCATCAGGAACAGAACCATGATCAGACCGAACCGGGTATCAAGCAGGCCCCAGTCGCGGAACACCAGATAGATCGGTACCAGCACGCCAACCGGTGGCATCATCTTGGTCGACAGCATCCAGAGAAGGGCGTCTTTGGTTCGTTTGGTCGGGTTGAAAGCCATGGCCCATGCGCAGGGCACCGCAAAAAGCAGACCCACCAGAGTTGAGCCGACCGACAGGATGACCGAATTCATGGCAAACCGGAAATAATCGGACCGTGCCTGAACCTCGGCATAGTTTTCCAGCGTCCAGTCAAACGAAATGAAGCTTGGCGGTATCGATACGGCTTCAAGTTCGGTCTTGAAGCTGGTCAGGACCATCCAGAAAATCGGGAAGAAGATCAGAAGGCCAACAATCCAGGCAAAGATCGAAAAACCGATATGGCCAAGGGGTGTTTGTTTGTTTTCCATCTCGTGTCCCTTACCTGTCCAGGTTCTTGCCAATGAGGCGGATCAGGAAGATCGCCACGATATTTGCCAGAACGACTGCAACAATGCCGCCCGCCGATGCGCCGCCAACGTCGTATTGCAGCAAAGCCTGCGTATAGACGAGGAAGGCAATGTTCGTCGTTGCCAGACCCGGGCCACCACCGGTGGTCACGAAAATTTCGGCAAAGACGGTCAGCAGGAAGATCGTTTCGATCAGCACGACGACCGTGATCGCACGGCTGAGATGGGGCAGCGTGATATAGAAGAAAATCGAAACCGGACCGGCGCCATCCATCTGGGCGGCTTCCTTCTGATCGCGGTCAAGCGACTGAAGGGCGGTCAGCAGGATCAGAACGGCAAAGGGCAGCCATTGCCATGACACCATGATGATGATCGCGGTCAGCGGTGCCTCGGAAAACCAGTCGATGGACTGGAAGCCAAGCGAGTTCGCGATCCAGGCAAACATGCCCGATACCGGATGCATCAGAAGGTTTTTCCAAACCAGCGCATTCACGGTCGGCATGATAAAGAAGGGGGCAATCACCAGCAGACGCAGGATGCCGCGACCAAAGATCGGCTGATCAAGCATCAGGCCCAGCAAAACGCCGCCGACCACCGTGATCACAAGAACCGATCCCACCAGCAGAAGCGTATTGGCGAGCGACGCAAAGAATGCCGGGTCGGTCAGGAAGAATTCATAGTTCAGCGTGCCGACCCACTCTTCCATACCGGGAGAGAGCAGGTTGTAACGCAGGAACGAAAAATAAATTGTCATGCCCAACGGCACGATCATCCACAAGAACAGCGCGATGATCGACGGTGCAGACATAATGCGCCCGGTCAGGGTAGAGGACCGTGTCGACATGATGTGCTCCCTGTTTGAAGTCCCTGTTGCCTCGATCCGGATGGAAAGAGGGTGGCGGTCAGAAGTGCCGCCACCCCAAGTTCATCAGGTCAAGGAGGCACAGGCCAGAACTCATTGCACGGAGCGGAGCACTGGCCTGTCATGCATCAGTAGTAACCAGCCTTGCGCATGGTGCGGTCGGTGCCTGACTGAGCGGCTGCTAGCGCATCTTCAACAGTCGAGGAACCGGCCAGTGCGGCAGAGAACTGCTGGCCTACTGTGGTGCCGATACCCTGGAATTCAGGAATAGCGGCAAACTGAACACCGACATAAGGTTTCGGCTTCATGGTCGAATTGATCGGATCGGCACTGTCGATGGCGAGAAGGGTCTCGTCAGCAAACGGTGCGGCTTCCAGATATTTCGGGTTTTCGTACAGGGACATACGGGTACCCGGCGGTACGTTGGCCCACCCTTCCTTGGAGGCTACGAGTTCCAGATAGTCTTTCGAGGTTGCCCATGCAATGAATTTCTGGGCGGCTTCGACTTTCTGGGAGCCGGTCGGGATGCCAAGGTTCCATGCCCAGAGCCAGTTGGCACCAGTGCAGGTTTCGGCACATGGGGCTTCGGTGAAGCCAACCTTGTCGGCAACGGTCGATTCTTTCGGGTTGCTGACAAAGGATGCTGCAACGGTTGCATCAATCCACATGCCGCATTTGCCCGAGTTGAACAGCGAAAGGTTTTCGTTAAAGCCGTTCGAGGTTGCGCCCGGAGGACCATATTTGCCGAGAATTTCGACATACATGTCGAGTGCGTTTTTCCATTCGGCGCTGTCGAAGGTCGGGTTCCAGTTCTCGTCAAACAGGCGCGCGCCATAGGCATTGCCCATGGTGGTGATCAGCGCCATGTTTTCGCCCCAGCCGGCCTTGCCGCGCAGGCAGATGCCATAAACACCGTTATCCGGATCATGAAGCTTTTTGGCAATGTCGAGCGTCTGGTCCCAGGTCAGGCGACCATTGATGGTGATGCCTGCTTTTTCAAACAGATCGGTGCGGTACATCATCATCGAGCTTTCGGCATAGAAAGGTGCCGCATAAAGCTTGCCATCGTTGCTTACGGCGGAACGGATGGCGGGCATGATGTCATCGGTATCGTAATCGGCACCAAGGTTATCGAGCGGTGCCAGCCAGCCCTTTTCGGCCCAGATCGGAACCTCGTAGGTGCCGATCGTCATGATGTCATACTGACCGCCCTTGGTGGCGATGTCGGTGGTGACACGCTGACGCAGGGTGTTTTCTTCGAGCGTAACCCATTCAAGGGAAATGTCGGGGTTTTTGGAGGTGAAGTCATCCGTCAGCTTCTGCATGCGGATCATGTCACCGTTGTTCACGGTAGCAATGGTAAGTTTTGTTTCGGCATTGGCGGAGAATGCGACACCGCCTGCCAACAGCGCGCAAAGCGCTGCTCCCGTTACGCGTTTCATAGTTCCTCCCAAAGGACTGTGTACCCGATGGGCAAATTATCTTGCCCGTTTGATCATTTGTTCAGGTAATGAGCATTCACTCAATTTGAGGGGTGTTTGTCAAACGAAATCGTTTTTGCGCTGCAACAAGAAAACCCCGCCAAAACTTTTGACGGGGTTGTTCTTTATCTTGATTCAAAAGGCGTTTTGCGGCGGTTATGCGCACAGCAAAGCTTCGGCAGTGGCTTCGTCGGTGATCAATGTGGTGATCAGTTTGCCGCGCATCGCCCCGCGAATCGCGGCGACTTTTTTCGCACCCTTGGCGACAGCAATCGTATTTTGCGCCGGAATATGGATCGGTGCACTGGTGACGCGGTGATTGACATCATGGTCAAGGATCACGCCATTTTCATCGAATGACCAACTGACGACCTCGCCGATGCCGCCGTTCTTTTGAAGCGACCGCAATTCATCCTTGCTGATGAAGCCATCAATATAAAGCGGTGCGTCGGCGCCAAGATCACCAACCCCGACAAAGCGCACATCGGCCTTGGCTGCCAGATGCATGATGTTATCCATGGGTGGCTGTTGCTGCATCTGGGCGCGCACATTGGCACTTTCGACAATCACCGGGATCGGTAAGGGATAGTGCGGCGCGCGGGTCCGGTCGGCCAGATCGGTGACCGCATCATAAAAACTTGCCGCACCGTCATGGGCAATCGTCCCGACCAGCGATACGATCTTGTGATGGCGGGCATCGACGCGTTGAACTTCGTCGACCATGCCACGCATGGCGCGCCCCGTGCCCACCGCGATGATCTTGGGATCAGGAGATTGTAGAACGCGTTCAAGATAGGTCGCAGCCGTCTGCGTCATGCCAAACATGGCATCGGGAGCGGCCGGATCGGTTGGCACCACATCACAATTGGCAAGACCGTATTCCTTGCACAGCGAAGCGGCCAGTTCCATGCAGCGCGCAATCGGATGATCAAGGCGAACCTTGACCAGCCCTTCGCTAATGGCGGCAGACACCAGACGCTGTGCGGTCGGACGCGAAACGCCAAGTTTGGTGGCGATTTCGTCCTGCGTGTTGCCAGCGCAGTAATACAGCCAGCCCGCGCGGGCGGCTTCGTCAAGCCTTGCAGCTTCTTTGCGTGTTCGTTTAACCATCCCTGTCCTCGATTTATTTTTCTTTATGGATCGCAACACTGATGGCGCGTGCGTTGATCAGTCTATCCTAAATTCCCTATCGTTTTTTTGCGGCTCTGACCAGCGGGAATGATCCGGGCAAAAAGAAACCCGCCGGGATCGGCGGGTTTCGAAGACCTTCATTGCGGTTGCGATTATTTCTTTGGCAGATATTCCGCGACCAGCATTTCGGCGATCTGGACTGCGTTAAGGGCAGCCCCTTTCCGCAGGTTGTCGCCAACACACCAAAGCGAAAGACCGTTTTCGACCGTCGGGTCCTTGCGCACACGTGAGACAAAGACATTATCTTCGCCCTGGACTTCCTGAGGGGTGACATATCCCTCGTCCTGGCGGTAATCGACAACGGAGACGCCGGGGAAATCCTTCATTGCCTTACGGGCTTCTTCGACTGTGACGGGCTGTTCGAATTCGATATTCACCGCTTCGGCATGGCCGACAAAGACCGGAACGCGAACGCAGGTCGCATGAACCGCGATATCCGGATCAAGGATTTTGCGGGTTTCGGCGGTCATTTTCCATTCTTCGCGGGTTGAACCGTCATCCATGAATTCGTCGATATGCGGAATGACGTTAAAGGCGATCTGTTTGGTGAATTGTTCCTTGACCGGCAGATCGTTGACGTAAATGCCCTTGGTCTGGTTGAACAGCTCATCCATCGCCAACCGACCGGCACCGGAAACTGACTGATAGGTTGACACCACAACACGTTTGATCGGTTGCAGGTTATGCAGGGGTTTAAGCGCCATGACCATCTGAATGGTCGAGCAGTTCGGGTTGGCGATGATGTTTTTCTTGGCGTAGCCAGCCAGTGCGGCACCATTTACTTCGGGTACGACAAGCGGTACGCCCGGTTCCATGCGCCAGTAGCTGGAATTGTCGATGACAACGCAGCCCGCTGCAGCAGCCTTGGGCGCAAGCGTTTTGGCCGTTGCGCCACCAGCTGAGAACAGTGCGATATCGACCTTTGAAAAGTCGAAGGTTGCGGCATCCAGGACCTTGAGTTCCTTGTCACCGTAATCTAGTTCGCGGCCGACCGAACGTGAGGAGGCGAGTGCGAAAATTTCGTCAGCCGGGAATGCGCGTTCTTCAAGGGTGTTGAGCATCTCGCGCCCGACATTTCCGGTCGCGCCGACAACGGCGATTCTATAGCCCATCAGGAGCCTCTTTCAGTCATTCTGGCAGTGCCCATACACTTTGCCCTTCTTTGGTAGAGGACAGTCGCGTTTTGCATATGCCTGTGGATAATCGTCTGTACAGTATGACGCGAGATGTAAGGTTTTATCGAGGTGCACGCAAGGAGATCATTGGCTATTACCTCTTGAGATTGCAAAAAAATCTGGCAGAATTATCCATGGGGTTCGAGTACCGAACCCTAAATCAGAATCGTTCGGCCCCGGCTTTGAGTTTTCTGTTTTCACTGTCTGCGGGTGCGCGGCCTATCGAATAGCCGTTTCCGCATTTCCTTTTCGAACGATTGACCAGACGATCCTGATTTAGGGTCCGGTACTTATGTGAAATCCGGCAACGGGTTTTACGTGGGGCGATGGCATTTCCGGCTTAAAAAGGACGGCAGATGACGTACCCGATGACACTGGACTGGACACAAAAAAAGGTTCTCGATTTTTTCCGGGAACATGTCACGCGCGGAACACTGGTATTCCGGGCGGACGATAGACACGAGATTGTTCTGGGGGATGGCAGCGATCCCAGGGCAACAATGACTGTACCGAACTGGAGCGACACATTGAAAATGGCGCTAAGTCCTGATCCGGGATTTGGCGAATCCTATATGCGTGGCGGTTTCGATGTTGTTTCCGGCGAGATGGAAGATCTGATAAGGGTCTTGCGGCTTAATTTCGAAGGCGGCCATTCGGCAAACGGATTTGGCCTTTTTATCGAAAAGCTGCAGGCGCTTAAATTCCAGATCGCGCAATTTACCTCGGTCAAGGCCGCGTCACGGCGCGTGCGCCATCATTATGATATCGGCAATGACCTTTATACCCGGTTCCTTGATCCGGAAATGCAGTATTCCTGTGCCTTCTGGGATGATGGTGCCCAAACGCTGGAAGAAGCGCAAAACCGCAAAATGAGCCTGACGACCCAGCGTCTGAAGATCGATCAGCCCGATCTTCGGGTGGTTGATATTGGCTGTGGCTGGGGCGGGCTTAGCCGCTTTATCCGGCGCACGACCGGGGCGGAGGTGCACGGTATTACGCTTTCGACCGAGCAATATAACTGGGCGCTGGAACGCAAAGAGGAACTGCCTGATAACTTCCACGAAGGTCTTGGATATCATCTTCTGGATTACCGGCTGTTTGCCGATGCGAATGAAGGGAAGTACGACCGGGTTGTTTCGGTCGGCATGTTCGAGCATGTCGGGCGGCCGCAGTTCAAAACCTATTTCGAGAAGGTCGGCAAATTGCTGAAAGCCGGGGGCCGGGCGGTGATCCATACGATCATCAAGCCGCGTCCGGATTTCACATCGCCCTGGATTGATCGATACATCTTCCCGGGGGGATATATTCCGGCTGTGCACGAAGTTATCGAGGCCGCCGAAAATGCCGACCTTAAAGTCGAAGCATCGCACTTTCACGCGGGACTGAACTATGCCCGAACCCTGATCGCATGGCGCGACCGGTTCCGCGAGATTGCCGATCAGCTTGACCCGGAAAAATACGACACCGAGTTTAAACGGATGTGGGAATTTTATCTGGCGGGCTGCATCAATGCCTTTGACGAGCGCGAAGGCGGCGGTGGCATGCGGGTTGGGCAGTTTGTTTTCACCAAACCCGGTTATCGTTTTACGTAAAAACGCGTCGGTCGGGCTGTCGTTTTGCGATGGCCCGACCCATATATAACCAATGTTCAAACGGGCCGCAGAGTCCGAACTTCGATAATGTGTGTCGTGGGTCAACCGGCACGGCGCGCGGTGTTCATACCCGGTTGTTCCTTCGGGAGGAAACAACATGCTGAACATGACACACCGGGATAACCCGGTTACACGTGCATATTCCACCCAGATCACCCACCGTACCGGACCGCATATCGGCCGCGTTGATGATTATGTCCGTGCGCTTAAATCCATTGAGATATCCAGTTGCGAACGCGATATGCTTCGCGCCCATGCCAAGGCACCGGGGCGGGAAATTACGGGCAATCAACTGGCAAATACGATTGGTCATTTCGGGTCCCGGATCGGGAACAAGAAATACGGCAAACTGGCCCGCAAGATTGCGGTAGCGGCCGAATTGCCGACCTGCAAATCCGATGTCAGCGATTATTTGGCAGCGGTTTTCACATTGGCCGATGGTGCGCAGCAAAACAGCGAAGACTGGCATTGGGTCATGCATGAAGAAGTTGTCGAAGCCCTGAAAAAGACCCGCATCGTATAGAATTTCGGGCGTTATAAAGTTTTTTGGCCGGATATGTAACGCGGCTCAAAGCTGTTTCGTCCTGATTGCAGAGGGGATTTCCCCCGGTTTGCAATCACGGAGAAACATGATGAGCCGTTTTGACGTTCCGAAATCGAGCCCGAAAATTTTTGAAGCGATGCTGGGTCTTGCCAGCAGCCTTGAAGATAACTCGCAGATCCCGCGTGTCCTGCGTGATCTGGTGGAATGCCGGGTGTCGCAAATCAATGGATGTTCGCATTGCCTGCGCATGCATTCCAAAAGCCATGCCGACCACGGCGGTGATGCGATCAAGGTGACCATGCTGGCGGTCTGGCGTGCGGCCAAAGGGTATGACGAAGCCGAACGGGCAGCACTTGATTGGGCGGAATGCCTGACAGAGGCCGTTGATCAGGATCGTATTTCGCAAAGCTATCGCAATCTTGTCGATCATTTCGAAAAAGACGCCATTTCCGAGCTTACCTGCATCATTTCAACAATGAATGCCTGGAACCGTCTTGGTATCGCGCAGCATGAGTTTGCCTGATCGCAATCCCCGATCCGATAGGGTCTTTGCTTCGTCAGACCTATCGGGCAGGATGACCACCAAAT
This sequence comes from Thalassospira sp. A3_1, assembly GCF_017744215.1. Lineage (NCBI taxonomy): Bacteria > Pseudomonadati > Pseudomonadota > Alphaproteobacteria > Rhodospirillales > Thalassospiraceae > Thalassospira > Thalassospira sp. A3_1. Next base: position 140,221 of record NZ_JAGHQQ010000002.1, read on the forward strand.
CGGCGATGCGGGCTTGTCCCGTATCGCTTCATGTGTTTGACGGGGATCGCATGGCAGATCAGGTTTTCGAAACCCATCGCGGGCGGCTGCATGCCCTGGCCTATCGCATGCTGGGCAGTCATGCCGATGCCGAAGATGCCGTGCAGGATGTCTGGTTGCGCTGGCGGGCGACAGCAAAGGATGACATCCGCGATGCCACGGCGTGGCTGGTGCGGGTATGCAGCAATATCTGCCTTGATGTTCTGAAATCGGCCCGTCGTCAGCGTGAAAATTATGTAGGGCAGTGGTTGCCCGAACCCTGGGCGCCTGTGATTGAGGCGGAAGCCGAAAACAACCTGATTGAACGGGATGGTCTGGGGCAGGCCTATGTGATGATGCTTGAACGCTTGGGACCGGTCGAACGGGTTGCCCTTGTCCTGCATGATGTTTTTGACTGGTCACACGAGGAAATTGCCCCGGTGATCGAGCGGACCGAAAACAATACCCGCCAGATCCTGTTTCGCGCGCGCCGCAAGGTGAACCGCGAACATGACCGCGACCCAACACCGGTTCCCGATAGTGAAGCCGCCGATAAGGGGCAGGTTGCCGCCTTTGTCGATGCCCTGATCGGCGGGGATTTGCAAGCCCTGATCGGGCAGTTGGCACCCAATGTGATCATGCATTCCGATAGTGGCGGCAAGGCCCCGGCGGCGGCAAATCCGATTTATGGTGCGGAAAAGGTTGCGCGCTTCTTTACCGGTGTCTGGCGCAAAAAGGCCGAGAACGCGGTGGAAAGCATTGTGTTTGACGGAACAGATTACTGGCTGCTGCTGCATGAAGGCGACAGCCTTGTCTCCGCCGTTGGATTTGCACAGAAAGACGGTGCGGTGGTGGATATTTTTGTTCACCGGAACCCGGACAAGCTTGTTTTCCTGCAACATCTGGGACGGGCATAGAAAAAGGCCGGATCAATGATCCGGCCTTTGTTCTTTGAGGCGTGATCAGAAAGATCAGGCGATCTTGTCGAGTTCGTTGATCAGCGATTCACCCATGACGGTGGTCGAAACCTTTGCCATGCCCGGCTGCATGATGTCAGCGGTGCGCAGTCCGCCTTTCAGAACGTTCTGAACCGCGGTTTCGATCAGGGTGGCATCATCGCCCATGTCGAACGAGTAACGCAGCATCATGGCAAATGAGAGGATGGTTGCCAGCGGGTTGGCGATATCCTGGCCAGCGATGTCCGGGGCGGAGCCGTGTACCGGCTCGTAAAGCGCCTTGCGCGCACCGTTTTCATCGGCAGCACCCAGCGATGCGGACGGCAGCATACCGAGCGACCCGGTCAGCATGGCGGCACAATCGGAAAGGATGTCGCCAAACATGTTGGTGGTGACCATTACGTCAAACTGTTTCGGATTACGGACCAGCTGCATGGAGGCGTTATCAACATACATGTGGCTGACTTCGACTTCCGGGAAGTCCTTGGCAACGCGTTCAACAACTTCGCGCCACAGGACGGTCGATTCCAGAACGTTGGCCTTATCAACCGAACACAGGCGTTTGTTGCGCTTCATGGCCATGTCAAAGGCGACACGGGCGATACGTTCAACTTCCGGCTCGGAATAAACCAGCGTGTTGAAGCCAAAACGTACACCGTCGCGTTCTTCGATGCCGCGCGGCTGACCGAAATAGATGCCACCGGTCAGTTCGCGCAGGATCATGATATCCAGACCCTTGACGATGTCTTCCTTCAGCGTCGAGGCACCGACAAGCGCATCAAACACAAGTGCCGGACGCAGGTTGGCAAACAGGCCCATTTCCTTGCGGATTTTCAGAAGGCCGCGTTCCGGTTTGATTTCAAACGGAAGGTTATCCCATTTCGGACCACCAACAGCACCGAGCAGAACCGCATCGGCCGCCATGGCATCGGCAAGCGTTTCATCGGTCAGCGGATTGTTGTGCGCATCAATCGACGCGCCACCGATCAGACCTTCGGTGATTTCGAAATTGACGTTACGCTTCTTGGCCATCCAGTCCATGACGCGCTGAACCTGACGCATGACTTCGGGGCCAATGCCGTCGCCGGGCAGCATCAGAACTTTTTTGGTGGTGCTCATCAAACAATCCTTCCCAGATATTATCGGGGCCGCTCACCCCGTATCGACAAAAAGGGCGGCAAACCCGAACGGTCTGCCGCCTCTTTGAATTACAGCGACAGCCAGGGCTGCGACGCAGCGCGCTTGGCTTCGAAATCGTTGATCGCATCGCCCTTCTGAAGGGTCAGACCGATGTCATCAAGGCCGTTCAACAGGCAATGTTTGCGGAACGGTTCGACATCAAACTTGATGCAGCCGCCATCCGGACCATGGATTTCCTGTTTTTCAAGATCGATGGTGATGGTGGCGTTTTCGCCGCGTTCGGCGTCATCCATCAGCTTGTCGACATCTTCCTGCGGCAGACGGATCGGCAGTATGCCGTTCTTGAAGCAGTTGTTATAGAAAATGTCGGCAAAGCTTGGCGCGATGATGCAGCGAATGCCGAAATCAAGCAGCGACCAGGGCGCATGTTCGCGCGACGAACCACAGCCAAAGTTGTCACCCGATACGATGATCTTGGCGTTGCGATAGGCTGGCTTGTTCAGGACGAAATCCGGGATTTCGTTGCCCTTGTCGTCGTAACGCATTTCATCAAACAGGTTCTTGCCAAGGCCCGAACGCTTGATGGTTTTCAGGAACTGTTTCGGGATGATCATGTCGGTATCGACATTGATCATCGGCAGCGGTGCTGCCACACCGGTGAGGGTCGTGAACTTATCCATTAATCTTATCCCTTGCTTCCAGTTTCCCAGGCAAGACCGAGTGCCTCGATCAGTTCCTCGGTTGCGTCGATATCCTTCGCAACGAATTCGGGCAGGTTGATCCCGGTCAGCTGCGGAAGCAGCTGTTCAAGGATCGGGGCCCGGCCGCAGCGCGCCGCGCCATCACGGAAACTGATGAATGACTGTTCTGCCATGGGTTTCTGCCTTAACCGAGTTTGCGGACGTCAGTCAGATGACCGGTGACTGCCGCTGCCACGGCCATCGCCGGGCTGAGCAGGTGGGTACGGCCACCACGGCCCTGACGGCCTTCGAAGTTACGGTTCGAGGTCGATGCGCAACGTTCGCCCGGTTCCAATCGGTCCGGGTTCATCGCAAGGCACATCGAGCAGCCCGGTTCACGCCATTCAAAACCGGCTTCGAGGAATATCTCGTGCAGGCCTTCGGCTTCTGCCTGTTCCTTGACCAGACCGGAACCCGGAACGACCATGGCACTGACATGATCGGCAACCTTGCGACCCTTGGCGATAACCGCTGCGGCGCGCAGGTCTTCGATGCGGCCATTGGTGCAGGAACCGATAAAGACGCGATCAATCCTGATGTCTTCGATATTGGTGCCAGCGGTCAGGCCCATATATTCGAGCGAACGGGCGATGGCTTTCTGTTTGCCGGGGTCTTTGGCGTCGGACGGTGCCGGCACTTTGCCGTTAACCGGTACGACGTCTTCCGGGCTGGTGCCCCAGGTGACCTGCGGGATGATGTCGGCAGCATCGATTTCGACGATCTTGTCGTAATGCGCGCCTTCGTCAGACGGAAGGGTCTTCCAGTATTCGACAGCCTGTTCGAATGCGGCCCCTTTGGGTGCCATCGGGCGGCCCTTGATATATTCAAAGGTTTTTTCGTCCGGTGCGATCAGGCCCGCGCGTGCGCCGCCTTCGATCGACATGTTGCAGACGGTCATGCGGCCTTCCATCGACAGCGACCGAATGGCCGAACCGGCATATTCGATCACATAGCCGGTGCCACCGGCCGTGCCGATGCGCCCGATGATGGCAAGGGTCACGTCCTTGGCGGTAACGCCCGGATGCAGATCGCCTTCTACCTTGACCAGCATGTTTTTTGCCGGTTTCTGAACCAGCGTCTGGGTGGCCAGAACATGTTCGACTTCGGACGTGCCGATACCGAATGCCAGGGTGCCGAATGCGCCGTGGGTCGAGGTGTGCGAGTCGCCGCAGACCATGGTAATACCCGGCAAGGTGAAACCTTCTTCGGGGCCGACAATGTGAACGATGCCCTGGCGCAGGTCATTCATCGGGAAGTAATGGATGCCGGTATCCTTGGCGTTCTGGTCAAGGGTGTTGACCTGGATACGGCTGTCTTCTTCCTTGATGCCTTCGGAACGGTCCGTGGTCGGAACGTTATGATCCGGAACGGCAAGGGTGAGTTCCGGGTGGCGCACTTTGCGGCCGGCATTGCGAAGGCCTTCGAAAGCCTGCGGGCTGGTCACTTCATGAACGAGATGGCGGTCAATATAAATCAGGCAGGTACCATCATCCTGCGTATCGACCACGTGACTTTCCCAAATCTTGTCAAAAAGGGTTTTAGGCGCACCCATCTCGACCTCCTCTTAAAATCGATCTTGTATGCAGCGACGACCAGACAGTTGTGCCGGCAATGGACGTTAAACCGGGGATGTTTTTTACGACGGCAATCCCTGGATTGCGATGTCATGCGGCGCACTGTGTCGCCTGTTCCTCCGGGCATCCGGGTTTGTCCCGATATGCGAAATTTTATTATCCAGAACCGCACGGACTTGATCGTTTTTGCCGCGGGAGTGCCTTTATACACTCAAGCTTCCAAATCGCAAGCAACCGGGCGCGTGTTTTTTTACGCAATTACATCCCAAAGTAGATTCAGAGAAAATTGGGCATCCTGTAGTAGCCAAAACAACCAGATTCCAGGGGGATGCGGCCAAAGCAGGGATAGCTGATATAAAATAAAGTTATATGTTATTCGCAAGGTTTCCGCGCGTTACATCAATCGGGCACGAAAACCGGCGATTCGATATGATGCACGTATAAAGTGTATTTTGGGGTTCTTTGTCGCCCGGAACACAGGCAAAAGAAATAGCCCAAAAGAAACGAGCCCACCCGAAGGTGAGCCCGCTGATAATTCCGACGATACGGAACGCAGATTATTTCTTGCGTTCTGCAGCGGTCAGTTTGCCTTTGTGACCGGTGGTCTGTTCGGCGATACGTGCCGATTTACCGGTACGGCCACGCAGGTAGTAAAGTTTTGCGCGACGAACGTCACCGCGACGAACGACTTCGATTTTGTCGATCGCCGGGGAGTAGTTCTGGAAGATACGCTCGACACCTTCGCCCGATGCGATTTTACGCAGGGTGAAGGACGAGTTCAGGCCGCGGTTTTTCTTGGCGATGCAGACGCCTTCGAACTGCTGGATACGCTCGCGGGTGCCTTCAACGACTTTCAGGTGAACACGGACGGTGTCGCCTGCGTCGAATTCCGGAACTTCGCGTTTTGCAGCGATTTTATCGAGCTGATCTTTTTCGATCTGCTGGATGATTGCGTTGGTCATGGTTTAACCCTCTTTGATGTGCCCGCGTGCGACATACTGATCCCAAAGGTCAGGACGCCGAGCACGGGTAATTTCTTCTGCCTGAGCATGCCGCCAGGCTTGTACCTTGGCATGATGTCCGGAAAGCAAGATCTCCGGCACGTCACGCCCGTTCCAATTGGCCGGGCGCGTGTAATGCGGATATTCAAGCAACCCGGTTTCAAAGCTTTCCTCGTCGACGGATTCGGTCTTGTTGACCACACCTTCGATAAGGCGAATGCACGATTCAATCAGGACCATGGCCGGCAGTTCGCCGCCCATGAGGATGTAATCGCCAATGCTGATTTCCTCGACCGCGTGTTCATCAAGTACGCGCTGGTCGATACCTTCGTAACGACCGCACAACAGGATGGCACCCGGTCCGGCTGCCAATTCGCGGCAACGTTTCTGGTTCAGCATTTTCCCGCGCGGGCTGAGATAAATCAGCGGCAATTGCGGAGCTTCCGCACGCAATTCACGCAGGGTGGCGTCGACAATATCCGGGCGCATGACCATACCGGCCCCACCCCCGAAAGGATTGTCGTCAACAGTGCGGTGACGGTCGGTTGCATGATCACGGATGTCTTTGACATCCAGCGACCAGATCCCGTTTTCCAGTGCCCGTCCGGCCAGAGACTGGCCGAGCGCGCCCGGGAACATTTCCGGGAACAGGGTTGCAACCTTGGCCTGCCACACAGACATCGATCAGGCCTCCTTTCCGCTGCCGGTCGCAGTTTCTGCGCCTACTGCATCGGCAGTGACGGCATCAGAATCGCGGTCGGCCTGAGAGTCCTTGCGGGAGTTGCCCGGACGACGGGTACGATTGCCCGGTCCTTCTTCTTCCTGCAAAAGCCCCTCGGGCGGATTTACCACCAGCTTGCGTTCCGAAAGCACCACATCGGGCACGACTTCCTTGGTAAACGGCAGAACGACGACTTTGCCACGGACTTCTTCCAGAGCGATTTCGATCACATCGCCCGCGCCAAAATCAGCCACACCCCGTACGGTCCCGAACAGCGAACCATCAACATGATGGGCTTTCAGGCCGACAAGATCGGCAAGATAAAATTCGTCTTCGTCTTCCGTTTCCGGCAGGGCCGTCCGCGGTACATAAAGCTTGGTACCCCGCAGCCGTTCGGCCGCGTCCCGGTCGTTCACACCATCGATCTTGGCGATCAGCTGGTCGCGAACATGTCCGACAGGAGACAGTTTGAATTTCGCCTGTCCCTTGGCGTCGAACAACGGGCCGTAACCGACAAGGTTATCCGGATCGACGGTATAGCTTTTGACGCGCACGGCACCACGCACCCCGTGCGGGGCGGTGATCATGCCGACGCAGACAAATGCATCGTCGGTTTTGGATTTGCGGGTATCAGCCATTTCGGTTCACAAATTTCCGGTATCTGATCAAAGCGTGCGAAAAGCTTATTCTTCGCTGGCAGCTTCTTCAGCAGGAGCCGCAGCAGCTTCGGCAGCTGCAGCAGCAGCGGCTTCGGCTTTTTCAGCTTTTTCGCGAAGACGTTCCTGGGCTTTCGCCTTCGGAGCAGACTTCTGCGGCTGTTCGGTCGGTTTGAACGCTTCGGCCAGGCCAGCTTTGCCCAGGAAACGTGCAACACGATCGGTCGGCTGTGCGCCAACGCCCAGCCAGTATTTGATGCGCTCTTCTTTGAAGGTTACGCGGTTTTCAGCATCCTTCGGGAGCATCGGATCATAGGTACCGACTTTCTCGATGAAGCTGCCGTCACGCGGGGCACGGGCATCTGCAACTACGATACGGTAGTACGGACGCTTTTTGGCACCGCCACGGGAAAGACGAATCTTGACAGCCATTCGGATAAGTTCCTTTCAGCTTGGGTTTGTAGTCTTCAAGTTACGATCCCGAGGGATCAATTCATTCCGGTTGAGTGAACCGGGGTGTTTTGGTTCTTTCGAAAAATCTTGAGAACCGGGGGCTTGGCTATTTCTTTTTACCGAACCCCGGAAATCCCGGCGGCAAACCACCGCCGCCCAATCCCGGAAGCCCGGGCGGCAAGCCGCCCCCGGCACCGGGAAATCCTTTTGGCAACTTGCTCATATCGGGCATGTCACCCCCCTCGAACACCGAGGGATCCATTTTCGGCATGCCGCCGAACAGACCTTTTTTGCCCATTTTGCCCATTTTCTTGATCATGGTGGCCATGGTCTGATGCTGTTTGAGCAGCTTGTTCACATCCTGAACCGAAAGACCGCAGCCTGCGGCAATACGCTTTTTGCGCGATGCCTTGATCAGGGCCGGGTTTTCACGTTCCTTGGGCGTCATCGACAGGATGATCGCTTCCTGATGCGTCAGAAGTTTGGGATCAAGCTTGGTCTGCGACATCTGTTTTTTCAGCGCGCCCATGCCCGGCAGCATCCCCATGATACCGGAAAGATCACCCATTTTCTGAAGCTGCTTGAGCTGGGAAAGAAGATCGTTCAGGTCAAACTGACCCTTTGCGAGCTTCTTCGCCATTTTCTCGGCGTCTTCCTGTTTGATCGTCTCGGCAGCCTTTTCAACAAGGCTGACGACATCGCCCATACCGAGGATACGGTTGGCGATACGATCCGGATGGAAGGCTTCCATCTCGTCGATTTTTTCACCGGTACCGAGCATCTTGATCGGGCAGCCGGTGATCTGGCGCATCGAAAGAGCCGCACCACCGCGTGCATCGCCGTCGATACGGGTCAGAACGATACCGGTGATGCCGACCTTTTCGGCAAATTCCTTGGCCACATTGACCGAGTCCTGACCGGTCATCGCATCGGTGACCAGAAGGGTTTCGGCCGGGTTGACCGCGTCACGGACCTGGGCGACCTCGCTCATCAGTTCCATATCGATATGCAGGCGACCTGCAGTATCGAGGATGACGGCGTCGTAGCCTTCCTTGCGGCCGGTATCCATCGCACGTTTTGCAATCGAAACCGGCTTTTCGCCCATGACGATCGGCAGAACGTTCAGGCCGTTGCTATCAGCCAGAATTTTAAGCTGCTGCTGTGCGGCCGGCCGATAGATATCAAGCGACGCCAGAAGCACCTTCTTGTTGCGCTTTTTGGTCAGATGCAGTGCGATCTTGGCGGAGCTCGTGGTTTTACCCGAACCCTGCAGACCGACCATCAGGATCGGAACCGGCGGAGTGGCAGCAAGGTTGATATCCTCGCCCTCGCCCAGCATGTTTTTCAGTTCGTCATGGACGATCTTGACGACCATCTGTCCCGGCGTCACTGAACGCAGGACATCCTGACCAACCGCACGTTCGGTTGCATTGGTGATAAAGGATTTAACAACCGGCAGCGCCACGTCAGCCTCAAGCAGGGCGACGCGTACTTCGCGCATGGCTTCCTTGACGTCGGATTCTTTCAGCGCGCCACGTTTGCGCAGCTTGTCAAGAACACCGCCAAGGCGATCGCTTAGTCCTTCAAACATTCCAAATCCCGTCTGTGTTTCCGGTGTTTCCACCATGTACGCACAAAAAACTAAAACCCAGTGCTCGACAACTCGAGGACTGGGGGAGTCACCCCTTGGGCGACCTTTGTTGCGCAGGGTTTATGCGATAGGGGGTGGAGAGTCAAGCGCAATCAGGCTCAAAAGCGCGATGTTCTGCGCTTTTGATACCGATTTCATCGCAATCGGCGATTCGTCCCGGCCAGCCCGTTGTTTAACCCGCGATATTGGCCGGTTTGATGGCGTGATTGTCAATCAGGCGGGCTTTACCAAGATGAGCGGCGACAAAGACGCGGCTGGGACCTGTGACGCGTTCGGTGACCAGTTCAAGCGTATTGGCATCCCGGATTTCAAGGTAATCGATCGGGCTGAACCCCGCGCGCAGGATGTCTTCGCGTCCCTTGGTCAGCAGAGGGGCGATATCCTGCCCTGTTGCTGCGGCCCGGGTGATATCGGCCAGAACGCGGTTAAGCGTTGGGGCGACCACGCGTTCGGCCAGGGTCAGATAGCGGTTGCGCGATGACATTGCCAATCCGTCTTCCTCACGCAGGATCGGTGCACCGATGATTTCGACCGGTATGTTCAGGTCGGTGCTGAAACGCCGGATGACCATCAGCTGCTGATAGTCTTTCTGGCCGAATATCGCGCAATCTGGCAGGGCCTGCAGCAAAAGTTTGGTTACGATCTGGGCGACGCCGTCAAAATGGCCGGGCCGGGCGGCACCGCACAGCACGTTGGTCAGGGATCCGTCAACGCTGACGCGGGTGGCAAAGCCTTCTGGATACATTTCCTCGACCGAGGGGGCAAAGCACAGGTCCACCCCGGCAGCATCAAGCATCTTCTGATCATCGGGCAAGGTGCGCGGATAGGCACCGAAATCCTCGTTGGGGCCAAACTGCGTCGGATTGACGAAAATGCTGACAACAACACGATCAGCGTGATTGCGGATATGCTCCGTCAGGCTGATATGCCCGGCATGAAGGGCCCCCATTGTGGGAACCAGTCCGACGCGCAAACCTTCTGCGCGCCATTGGGCAATAACCGCGCGCAGTTCTGCAACGCTGTGAACGGTTTTAAGCGTCATTGTCGTGTTGTCGATCGTCTGTTGGGCGTATGCGGTGCTGCTATTTTACAGCGCGCAATTTGCCGGGTTTGGTTACGCCAAAGCAATGATCATCGGTCGGAAACTGACGTGTCCGGACTTCGGTGGCGTAGCTTTCAACCGCCTTGGAAATCTGATCGCCGAGATTGGCATAGCGTTTGACAAATTTCGGGGTGAAATCGGAAAACATTCCGAGGATATCTTCGGTCACCAATACCTGTCCGTCGCAGGCGACAGATGCGCCAATGCCGATGGTCGGAATATCGATTTCCGTGGTGATGCGTCGTGCCACGGCTTCGACCGTGCCTTCGACAACAACCGAAAATGCACCGGCTTGGGCAACGGCTTTTGCATCGGCAAGCACCTTGGCAGCAGCGTCGTCACCACGGCCCTGACTTTTGAAGCCGCCCATGATGTTGACCTGCTGAGGCATCAGGCCGATATGGGCCATGACGGGAATACCGCGCTGGCTCAGAAACGCGATGGTGTCGGCCAACTCGGTGCCACCTTCAAGTTTCACACCTGCGCAACCGGTTTCGGCCAGAATGCGTGATGCGGTGCGGAACGCCTGTTCCTTGGATTCCTGATAGCTTCCGAATGGCAGATCAACGATCACACAGGCGTTCGAGCTGCCGCGCATGACGGCCTTGCCGTGGTTGATCATCATGTCGACGGTGACGGCAAGGGTGCTTTCCATGCCGTAAACAACCATGCCCAATGAATCACCGACCAGAAGAAGGTCGCAGTGTTCATCCAGGCGTTGTGCCATCGGCGTGGTATAGGCCGTAAGGCAGACAACCGGTTCTGCACCCTTGCGGGCACGAATTTCAGGAACCGTGATGCGGCCCTGTTTTCTTGTGGTGGCACTCATGACGTTTCTCCCCCGGTATAACCGGATTTGGCTGCCCGATCTGTGTCAGGCGTGCCGTCATGTTTACAATATGATGACCATTTGCGGGAACTGTTTTTTCGCAATCGCGAAACAGGCTTTTGGTCGAATAGCCTTTAACAGGACGGGTCCCCGTTATTGCAGTCGCAGGATATTCAGTCCATTTCGCGATTTGTTGTGCATTTGCACAACGCAATCACAAACCTTCGGCAAGGTCTTCGAGCATATCAATGCCGACCGCTTCGATATGACGGTTATCCCTTAGAGTAATCGTCGCTTCCTTGCGCAACTGCGTCAGGGTTCGTGACACCGTTTCAATGGTCAGCCCAAGATAATCGGCGATGTCGGAACGGCTCATCGGTACCTGGATCGTGTCACTTTCCTCGCCGCGATGTTCCTGACGGCGGGCCAGCATCAGAAGGAAGGATGCGACTTTTTCCTTGGCGGTCTTGCGACCGAGCAGCAGCATCTGGTCCTGTGCGGCGGCCAGTTCGTCAACCGCCATGCCCAGCATGCGTTTTTCAAGACGCGGGAATTCGTCAAACAGCTTTTCAAGCTTTTCACGCGGGAAGCGGCAGGCGGTTACCGGCTCGATTGCTTCGGCGGTGTAGCTGTATGTGGTGTTCAGCGCCAGACCAAGAAAATCACCGGGGAAAAGGAAACCGGTGATCTGTCGGCGGCCATCACCCAGAAGTTTGTAAAGCTTTACCGAACCCGATGTGACGTTGAAAACGTAATCGGCATCTTCGGCTTCATGGAAAATCGTGCTGTGCGGATCAAACTGAACATGAGTCAGCATCTGGCGCAGACGGTCATGCTCCGTACCCTGCAAAGAAGAGCAGAAGGTCAAGTCCTTGATTCCGCAGGCCTCACAAAGCTGGGAACGCACAGACATGGCAAACTCCGGAGCTACATTTATTAAGGTGTTGAATTGGAATTAATCTATTCGATCAGATAGGGGCAGTTCAAGCGATACTAACGTTTCATTCAGTTGTTTTTCGTATGGCTGTCCTGCGGTTCCTGATCGTCGTCATCAAAAAGGATGCGATTGGCGGCCCCTTCCATATCATCGAACTGCCCGGATTTAAGCGACCACAGAAATGCCGCCAGCCCGAGAAGTCCCAGAAACAGGGCGATTGGTATCAGAAGTAATAGGTTGCTCATACTGACGGAGCTCCTGCCTCTTGGGCACGTACGGGGAGGGGCGCGCGATCTTCGATTATCGGTTTGTCACTTCCTGATCGCAGACGCAATGCGTTGGCGATCACAATCAAAGATGATGAAGACATCGCAATGGCGGCCACCAGTGGGGTGACCATGCCCGAAACCGCCAATGGAATCGTAATCAGGTTATAGCCAAATGAAAGCATGAAATTCTGCCGCACAAGCCGGTCGGATTTTTTGGCAACATCGATGGTCTCTATCACGGCTGAAAGACGATCTCCCTGAAACACGATATCGGCGACATTCTGGCTGATCTCGGCGGCACTGGCTGGTGACATGGATGCGTGAGCCGCGGCAAGTGCAGGCGCATCATTAATGCCGTCACCGACCATAAGGTCGCATTTTCCGTCTTCTGCGCGACGGGCGATTTCGTTTGCCTTGTCCGCCGGAGATAGTTGTGCCTTCCAGTCGCGGATGCCAAGCGTTTCGGCAAGCTGCGATACCGTCACCGGCCGATCTCCCGACAGAAGGGAAATATCAAATCCGCGTGCAGACAGCGTTTCGATAACCTGTTCTGCATCATGACGGGGGGCATCGCGGAAAACAAACCGAACGGCTGCCCGTCCCGGTTCCCGCAACCATATTTCGGGGCCCGCAACGTGGCTGGACAGGTCAGCATTTTCAGCAATGCCGCAAAATGCACGACTTCCTAGCCGAACCCTGCCACCGGGCAGTTCCGCAGACAATCCCTGCCCTGGATGTTCGGAGACGTTGGTGATTGGCGTTACATTTCCGGCGGCCCGAACCAGGGCACGGGATAGTGGATGGGTGCTATTGGCAGCGATGGAAGCTGCAAGTTCAAGCGACCCTTCATTTTCGGTATTGCTTATCAATTCGGGCTTGCCGGTGGTTAATGTACCGGTTTTATCAAAAATGACGCCGCGAATACTGGTCAGTCTTTCCAGTGCGGTGGCCGATTTGACAAGAATACCCGCACGCAACAGCCGCCCGGTTGCAATCACCTGAACGACCGGCACGGCGAGTGCCAGCGCGCAGGGGCAAGTGATGATCAGAACGGCAATCGCATTCATCAGGGCATCCTGCCAGCCAATCCCGCCAATCAGCCACCAACCCAGAAATGTCGTGCCTGAAAGAATATGGACTACGGGGGCATAGGATTTTGCCACCCTGTCGGCAAGGGCCACATATTTGGCACGTCCCTGTTCGGCATTTTCCATCAACCGGACAATTTCCGCCAAAAGCGTGGTTTGACCGGTTGCGGTAACACGTATGCGCAAGGGGGCTGAAATATTGGTTGTTCCGGCAAAAACGGTCGCGCCCGGTTTGGCAATGCCGGGGATGCTTTCACCCGTGATCAGGCTGGTGTCGATATCCGACTGCCCGTCGAGGATTTCACCATCAATGCCGATCCGTTCGCCTGCGGCCACCATAACAATCATGCCCGGCTTTGCCTTGTCAGGAGCGATCAGTCGGCGGGTGCCATCGTCATCGAGGACCGTGACCGACCGGGCATTTAGCGACAGCAAATGTTCGGCCGCCGATCGGGCCTGACCGCGAGCACGGCTGTCAAGATAACGACCGACCAGCAGGAAGAACAGAAGTGTTATCGCCGAATCAAAATAGGCATGAGGGCCGCCGCGCATGGTTTCGGCCAAGCTCATGCCAAGGGCAAGAATAACGCCGAGGCTGATCGGGACATCCATATTGACCCGGCGATTGCGGATCGCACCCCATGCGGATCGGTAAAACGGGATGCCGGCATAGGCCGCCGCCGGAAGAGCAATCAGGGCCGATATCCAGTGGAAAAGATCGCGGGTTGCCCCGCCCATGCCCTGAAAATACCCGGCCCAGACGGACACCGAAAGCAGCATGACATTGCCTGCGGCAAATCCGGCGACTGCCAGGCAGCGGAGCAATTCGCTGTTGCGGGCCTGTGTCGCCTGTTCGAGCGCTGCGGGATCAAACGGAATCAGCCGATATCCCATTTGCAGAACCGGTTTAACCAGCTCATCGACATCGGCAATGTTGCCGTTCCATGCCATCCTTAGGCGGCGGGTGGTCATGTTGACGCGCGCATGCAGGACGGACGGATTTTTTTGCAAAAGGGTTTCGATCAGCCAGACACAGGCAGCACAATGAATGCCGTCTACCATCAGGTTCAGATGATGAATGCCTTTGTCGTCGGTACTGACAAGGTCGGTGAAATTAATCGCTGCGATTTCATCCGTATCGGGGCGCAAAGGTCTGGTTTTTGGATCAATGCTTCGACGGCTGTAATAGGATTTCAGCCCAAGATCACCCAGAAGCGCGAACGCACCTGCACAGCCCCGACAGCAGAAATCGGGTCCCGCCGGTGACATGGATGTCACCGGATCTCCACAATGGTGACAGGTGTTCGGGGTTGTCATGGTTTTACAAGAACGGTCTCGACGGTTTGGTAATCATCACCAAGAGCGCGTGCAACGGTCCGGATTTCCCAGCGTCCATAAACCGGGAAGGCGGCACTGGCACGATATTCCCCCGGGGCGATTTCGGCCAGCCGGACAGTCTGGTCAAGGTCATCACGATCCGAACGGCGCAGAACGATTTCCATTTCTGCACCGCTGATCGGTTGGGAATCACGATCCCGGAACAGGACCGTAACCGTCGCGGACTGATTGATCAGGCCATCGACGGACAGTTTGCTGCGCCATCCCAGTTCTGCCTGGCGTTGCGCGCCTGACATTGCGGCATTGTAATTATTGCCTTCTTCAAAGGCGTGTTTGGTGACAAGGCCATTCCAGCTGGTCATTGAAAACGTGATCAGCGAGATATTGGCAATCAGCATGATCGCGAAACCACCGACGAAATACCACGGGATCAGACGATCCGATTTGCGCGGGCCGGTGCCAGAAGCCTGTGATGTTGTGGTCTGGATCGTCATAATCTTTTCTCCTGCCCGGTGGCACGTGATCGGCGGCCGGATCATCAAGCCGGTCCGGTTATTTCGGACCGGCAAATACCGTATCATAAGTTTCGCGAACATTATCCTCCGGATCTGTCACGCTGAACTCGAAGGGTGTTGATTCACTGCTTAATGTTTCCGGATTTGCCGCAACAAAGACGCGGAAACTGCCGACGCGATCAGGTGCGACATCCAGACTGAATGTGCCATCCTGGTTCGGTGTCAGACCGATCACCTGAAAATCGCTGGCATCAAGGCCTTCGATCTGAAGGATATAGGTTTTCTCAGCCTGTTCCTTGTTCAGGACTTTCAGCGTATAGCCGTTTCTGACGTCGCCATCTGACAACGTGACAAAGATCGGGTTACGGTCACGCAGGACGTTGACCTCAAGCGTTGTGCGGTTCAGAAGCCCAAAAGCCATTACCGAGGCAACAAGCACGAGAATGACCGAATAGAAAATCGTGCGCGGGCGGACGATGCGGATTTTGGTTGCCTTGCCATGGGCACGAAGCTGGCTGTTTTGCACGGAATCGAACCGCACCAGATCGCGCGGGAAGCCGACTTTGTCCATCATCTCGTTGCAGGCATCAATGCACAGGCCACAGCCGATACATTCCATCTGCAATCCGTCACGGATATCGATCCCCGTTGGGCACACGTTAAAGCAGGCATAGCAATCAATGCAGTGACCGACTTCCGGAACTTCGCCGCGGACAAGGTTCTTGCGTTTGATCGGGCCGCGGGGCTCGCCGCGCCAGCCTTCATAGGTGACGATCATCGACTCGTCATCAAGCATCGCCGACTGGAAACGCGGCCACGGGCACATATAGGTGCAAACCTGTTCGCGGGCCCAACCCGCCAGCAAATAGGTCGAAAATGTCAGAAACGCGATGGTGACATAAACGCCCAGTGACGCTTCGCCGGTAAAGATATCAACCATTACCGTGGGTGCATCGTTGAAATACAGCACGAAGGCACCACCGGTTGCGGCGGCAATCACCAGCCACGAAAGGTGGGTGGCACCGATTTTCCAGATTTTTTCATAGGTCCAAGGTGATTTGTCTAGGCGCATGCGGGCATTGCGATCCCCCTGAATATGGCGTTCGACAAGCATGAAAAGATCGGTCCACACCGTTTGCGGGCAGCCATAACCGCACCAGATGCGACCAAACAGGGATGTCGCCAGAAAAAGACCGATTGCCGCCAGGATCAGAAGGCCGGTGATGTAATAGACTTCCTGCGGCCAGATTTCGATAAAGAAGAAATAGGCGCGTCCCATATCCATATCGATCAGAACCGCCTGATCCGGCGCCGATGCGCCACGATCCCAGCGCAGCCAAGGCACGATCCAGTAAATCGCAAGCAGGGTACTCAGGGCGAACCATTTCAGGTTACGGAAATACCCCGACACCCGTTTCGGATAGACCTTGTCGCGGGTTTTATATAAAGGCTGGTCACGATCATCTTCCGGCAGCGTGTCATTTTGCGGGACGGGATGTGCGGGATCGGGCTGTTGCAAATGGGGCATGGCCATTGTCGCTACCTGACTGTTGTGCCGCATCGCCGATAACTGCTCTCTTGTGGTTTTGGGCCACCAGTCACCGGCACATCACGCGACGTTGGCATGCGGCATGCCAAGCCGGATTAGGATTATTCAAATTGCAGTGCCAACATACGAAAAACCCGCCGCACCCCACCATGATACAAATCAATTTTTGATCAGATCACAGTGCAGAAAGGTGCGGCGGGCAGAAGATTTTAAAGGTTACTGACCGCCACCAAGCGAGTGGACGTAAACCGTCAGCATTTTGATGGTTTCTTCGTCAAGACGACCACCCCAAGCAGGCATCACGCCACCGCGTGAATTGTTTACGGTTTCGGTGATGTTGGCAGCATCGCCGCCATACAGCCAGATTGCATCGGTCAGGTTGGGCGCGCCCAGTTCCTGAACACCCTTGGCGTCTTCGCCGTGGCAGGATGCGCAGTTATCGGCGAACACTTCGGCCCCGCGATTGGCAGCTGCCTTGTCGGTTTCGCGACCGGTAAAGGCCAGGACATACTGAACGACATCATTGATGTCTTCGCGTTCAAGTATCTCGTCACGACCAAAGGCGGGCATATCGTTGAACCGCGTGTCTTCGCTTGCATCCCAGCGGACGCCGACATGAACCGTTTCATTGACAGCCTCAAGCGTTCCGCCCCACAGCCAGTCATCATCCTGCAAGGAAGGGAAGCCCGGATTGCCCGAGCCGCCCGTGCCGTGACACGGTGCGCAGTTCTCGGCGAATACCGCCTTGCCGCCTGCCATCGAGAAGTTCAGCAGTTCGCTGTCATTGACGATTTCATCCAGATCCAGTGCTGCCAGACGCTCCATATAGGGGGCGCGTTCGGCAGCAACATTGGCCATGGTTTCGTGCAGCTGTGTACGGTTGGTGGTTTCAAACATACCGGTCAGGTAGCTTGTTGCGGTTGGCCAGGACGGATAAACCACCCAATAGCCGACCGACCAGATGATTGTGGCCCAGAAGACATACACCCACCAGGAAGGCAGCGGTGTGTTCAGCTCCTTGATGCCATCCCATTCATGACCGGTGGTTTCGTGGCCAGAAACCTGGTCTTTTTCGACATGTGTCGACATAGCTCGGTTCTCCCCCTAATCCTGATCCCGAAGCGGAATCCGGGCATGCGCATCCATATCTTCGCGGCGTTTCTTGCTGGGCCACATGACCCACGCAATGATCGATCCGAAAAGCAGCATCAGCCACAGACCCCACAAGGGGCGGAAAAAGTCAGCGAGTTGCGTAAAGAATTCCATGACGTTCCCCTTCGCCTTAGCGCAGGTTCAGCTGCGGGTTGTAACTGGTGAAATCAACCATCCGGCCCAGGACCTGCAGATACGCGACAAGCGCATCCATTTCGGTCAGTTTTGCCGGATTGCCATCAAAGTCACCGGTTGCCGCATTCGGATAGCGTGCAAGGAGTTCTTCGTAATCCTCGTCCGCCATTGCCTGCAGATACAGGTCAGCCTTGGCATTCTCGATCTGCTCGTCGGTGTAAGGAACACCGACCATTTTCAGCGTTTCAAGGTGTGCCTGGGCGTCATCGAACTTCAATTCGCGTTCCGCCAGGAACGGGTAGCCCGGCATGATCGATTCCGGCACGACCGCGCGCGGATCAATCAGGTGGGCAACATGCCAGTCGTTGGAATATTTGCCACCAACACGGGCAAGATCCGGGCCGGTACGTTTCGATCCCCACTGGAACGGATGGTCGTACATCGATTCCGCGGCAAGGCTGTAATGGCCATAACGTTCGACCTCGTCACGGAACGGACGGATCTGCTGGGAATGGCAGTTATAGCAGCCTTCGCGGAGATAGATGTTACGTCCCGCCTGTTCGAGCGGTGAATAGGGACGTACTCCTTCTACCTTCTCGATGGTCTGTTCCATCGTGAACAAGGGCACGATTTCAACAATACCACCGATGATGATGGTCAGGAAAATCCCGAGGACGAGAACAAAGACGTTCTTTTCAACAATATGGTGTTTTTTCAGAAGCATTTTCCCATCCCCCTTATTCGGCGGCCACGGTGGCAGGTGTGCCGATCGGTGCTTCGCGACGCAGATCACCCCTGATCGTCTTGTAGACGTTCCAGACCATGATCAGCGACCCCAGCACGAACAGCAGACCGCCCGTTGCACGAATGATATAGTAGGGGTGCATGGCTTCTACGGTTTCGATGAAGGAATACTGCAGGAAGCCCAGATCGTCATAGGCACGCCACATCAGACCCTGCATGATCCCCGATACCCACATCGACGTGATGTAAAGAACGATACCGATAGTGCCGAGCCAGAAGTGATGGGCCACCAGACGCATTGAATACAGGCGTTCACGGTGCCACAGGACCGGGATCAGGTGATAGATCGCGCCAAACGATACGAATGCCACCCAGCCAAGTGCGCCGGAATGAACGTGACCAATGGTCCAGTCGGTATAGTGTGACAGGCCGTTGACTGCCTTGATCGACATGACCGGACCTTCGAAGGTCGACATGCCATAGAAACCGACAGCCGCCACCATGAAACGCAGGACCGGGTCGGTGCGCAGTTTGTCCCATGCACCCGAAAGCGTCATCAGGCCGTTGATCATCCCACCCCAGGACGGCATCCACAGCATGATCGAGAAAGTCATGCCAAGTGTCTGCGCCCAATCCGGAAGTGCGGTATAGTGCAGGTGGTGCGGACCGGCCCAGATATATAAGAAGATCAGCGCCCAGAAGTGGATGATCGACAGGCGATACGAATAAACCGGACGTTCAGCACGCTTCGGAATGAAATAGTACATCATGCCGAGGAAGCCTGCCGTCAGGAAGAAGCCCACCGCGTTGTGGCCATACCACCACTGCGTCAGCGCATCCTGAACACCCGAGAACATCGAATAGGATTTGGCACCCGTGAACGAAACCGGTATCGCCAGGTTGTTGCCCAGATGCAGCATCGCAATCGTGACGATGAAGGCCAGATAGAACCAGTTCGCCACATAGATATGCGGTTCCGTACGTTTAAGCAGCGTACCGACGAAAACGGCAAGATACGCGACCCAGACCACGGTCAGCCAGATATCGACGAACCATTCCGGTTCAGCATATTCACGGCCCTGGGTAACCCCCGTGACATAGCCGATTGCGGCCATCACGATGAACAATTGGTAGCCCCAGAAAACAAACGACGGAAGCGCCTTGCCACCATAAAGTGACGTTCGGCAGGTTCGTTGCACCACATAGAACGACGTCGCCAGAAGGGCGTTGCCGCCAAAGGCAAAAATCACTGCCGATGTATGCAGCGGGCGCAGACGTCCGAAGTTCAGGAATTCGTTATCAAAGTTAAGCGCCGGAAACGCGAGCTGCCAGGCAATTAAATCGCCCGCCAGAAATCCGACGACGCCCCAAAATACAGTCGCCAGTGCGCCCCAGCGCACAACGTCCATATTGTAATCAACAGCAACTGGCGTTGATGCTGTCTGTGCCATGCTCCCCTGGCTCATGCTTGACTCCCGTTCAAGGTGTTCGGGTGAGTTGTCCCCAATCCGATCGGTCAACTCCATCAGTCCCGGCGGTGACCGGGTGCGACACATGCCATCCCCTTGCCACCTGCACCAAAAGCCCCACCGCTGCGGTGATGCGCTATTTGCGGCATCACATGCAAAACGGACGAGGCTTTTGAATGTCTGATGATTATGCGGGCAGGAGCCGCCGACGCCATTGATCCACGTCAATATCGGCGTGCAAAAGCCCCGTGTCTTTCAATCTTCAGGCAAAGCTCGCCCGCGTTGCGGGACAATTGATTGCTAAGTGTGTTTATGCGCGTTCGGGCCTGCAAAGGTGTTGATACAGGTCAAGGTGGCCCCGAATTCTTTGCGGCATGATCGCCAAAATTCCCGGGAAGAGCAGCAATCATGTCAACAACCTATCAGGCACGGCCCTTAACACATCACACGGCGGATATGACCTTTCCGCTCGTACAGATGATGCAAACCGGCCTTACGGTGGAACGCTGGCGCGAGTTTGTTGCCGAGTTCTGTGCGGATCGCGGCAACAGCGTGATCGGTGCCGGATGCGACGATATTCTGTGGCAGCGCCCGCGCGGCATCATCGTGATCGCCAATGAGCGGGGGTATATCCATGGTCTGTTTTCCTATCAGGTGCGTGACGACATTGCCGAGGGCCTTGTCCTGCATGTCGACAACATCATGGCGGTCGAAATCGTTTCCAGGCCCTATGTGCTTGATGCGATGCGCAATGCGATGAACCGTCTGGGTCGTGAACATCATTGTGCGGCGGTTCATGTTTCGGTCGGCGAAATGGAAGAACGCCTGCGCGATTATTTCAGCGGAGCCGGCTTTGTGCCGCGCAAAATCCGTTACTGCGCACCGGCAGCACAGCATTGATCGCATTGAGTTTGGTGGACGGCATCCGCTGACACCGTTATAAGGCGGTTATGAACGGTATTCCTTTTGTCAAAATGCATGGTCTGGGAAATGATTTCGTTGTCTTTGACGGACGACGCGATCCCGCCGTGCTTGATCTTGATAACGCGACCGCGGCCCGCATCGCGGATCGCAAGACCGGAGTCGGTTGCGACCAGTTGATCGTGATCGAACCGGCGCGAGACGAGCTTGCAGATGCCTTCATGCGCATTCGCAATAATGACGGCGGCGAGGTCGAGGCCTGCGGCAATGCCACGCGCTGTGTCGCAAACATTGTCATGGGTGAACTTGGTCGCAAGGATGTCATTATTGAAACCGTTGTCGGTTTGCTTGATGCCAATGGACTGGCCGATGGCCGTGTCACCGTTGATATGGGGCAGGTGAGGCTGGACTGGCGCGATATTCCGCTGGGTCAGGCGGTGGATACCAACCATATTCCGTTGTCTCTGGGCAGCCTGTCGGATGCGGTCGGTGTTAATGTTGGCAATCCGCACGCCGTGTTCTTTGTCGATGATGCCGAGTCGATTGATATCGAAAAGCTTGGTCCCGTCCTAGAACATCACGAGATGTTCCCCGAACGCGCGAATATCGAGGTATGCAGCATCATCGGCGAAAACCGGATTCGCATGCGGGTCTGGGAACGCGGTGTTGGTGTGACGCGCGCATGTGGCACGGGTGCCTGTGCTGCCGGTGTTGCGGCTGCGCGCCGTGGTTTGACGGGCCGGAAAACTGAAATCATTCTGGATGGCGGTCCGCTGACCATCGAATGGCTGCCCGATGATCATGTCCTGATGACCGGGCCGGTTGCGACCAGCTTCTCGGGCTTTTTGCACGGATCCCTTCTGGGACAGCATTGATTGGATTTATGGTGCCGACCCCGCGGGCAACATGACGGGTCGGTGTCGTTATGAACGGGTTCTCCGTTCACCCCATGTCGGGACGCCCCCTCCCGTCTTTTGTTAAACTCAAAAGCAGGTTCAGATAATGGCTGACTTCAATACGCTTGACGGTGTCAATGTCGCTGGCAAGCGCGTTTTGCTGCGCGCTGATCTTAACGTTCCGATGAAAGATGGCGTTGTGGGCGATACCACCCGCATCGAACGCACGGTTCCGGGGCTGATCGAACTGGCAGATGCCGGTGCGAAACTGGTTGTGATTACCCATTTTGGCCGCCCCAAGGGCGAACGCGTTGCCGAAATGTCGCTTAAGCCGGTTGCCGATGCTCTTGCCAAACAGCTTGGTCGTCCGGTGAAATTTGCCGATGACTGCATTGGTGTAGCGGCGGCAGACGTGGTGAACAGCCTTAAGGACGGCGAAATCGCGGTTCTGGAAAACCTTCGCTATCACGCGGCAGAAGAAAAGAATGACCCGGCCTTTGTTGCTGAACTAGCAAAGCTTGGCGATATTTACGTCAATGATGCCTTTTCCTGCGCGCACCGTGCGCACGCCTCGACCGAGGGACTGGCGCGCAAGCTTCCGGCCTATGCCGGTCGTCTGATGCAGGCCGAACTCGAAGCGCTTGGCAATGCGCTTGAAGCACCGAAACATCCGGTGATGGCAATCGTTGGCGGTGCCAAGATTTCAACCAAGCTGGACCTTCTGGGCAATCTGGTTGCCAAGGTTGATCAGCTGGTTATTGGCGGTGGCATGGCCAATACCTTCCTTGCGGCCAAGGGGGTCAATGTTGGCAAGTCGCTGTGCGAGCATGACCTTCTGGAAACCGCGCGCGAAATCTTTGCCAAGGCCGAAGCCGCCAATTGTGAAATCGTTCTGCCGGTTGATGGTCTGGTCGCCAAGGAATTTAAAGCGCATGCCGATCACACGGTTTCCGACATCAATAATGTCGAAGCCGATGGCATGATCCTTGATGCCGGGCCGAAAACCATTGTCGATCTGAACAAACGCCTTGAGACATGCGAAACGCTGGTCTGGAACGGTCCGCTGGGGGCGTTTGAAATCGCACCGTTCGATACGGCGACGGTTTCCGTTGCACAGCAGGCGGCAAAACTGACCAAAGCCGGTAAACTTTTGTCGGTTGCGGGTGGTGGGGATACGGTTGCGGCCCTTCGTCATGCCGATGCCGATCAGGATTTCTCCTATGTCTCGACGGCGGGCGGTGCCTTCCTCGAATGGCTTGAAGGCAAAGAGCTGCCGGGGGTTGCTGCCCTGCGTGGCTGATCCGCAATCTGCCGGTTCTTAAATGCAAAACCCCGCCGATTGGCGGGGTTTTTGTTATCCGGGCAGGCTGTTGTTTGCTGTTTGGGCGATGATTGTATCGCGATCTTTCAGGAAGGCTGCGTAACCATTATCCATCATTGCACTGGCCAGTTCGATATAGACGGCAAACAGGCGTGACAGGGTATCGGTTTCTTCCGGGTCCAGGATCGCCAGAAGTTCGGCCGACCGGGCTTGTCCGGTTTCAAAATGTTCCCACGCGCGTTCCAGAAGGATGGTGCCCAACCGGTCCAGATCATCATATTTCTTCTGTCCGATGGCATTTCGGATTTCGCCAAGCGTTATATCGGCGGCAATCAGGATTTCGGCGGGTATCGTCACCAACCTGTCGGGGCCTTTGATATCGTCTGGCAGGTCACGCAGGATATGCACCACATAGCAGAAAATCGCCATGTCGCGCGCGTGATAGAGCGGCGGATTGGTCAGGGGCGATGTATATCCGATCTCGTTATCGAATCGTGCCGAAAGCAGATAGACAAAAATCGATGCCGGGGCCGCCGTTGCCCCCTCGCAATAGGCAATGAAATCGTCCCATTCATCCATCGGGTCTTCGGCAACATCGCGGCGCAATGCATCGGCCAGATCAACCCACGGATCAACTTCCAGGTCGCTGCGTCCCAGTGTCAGACGCAGGGCATCGAAAACCCGCTGGTTGAGCGGGCCGCTTTCGGGATGTGGATTGTCGTTATCCTTCTTGGCTGCTTCGATTTGTTGCTGCCACTGGTCAATCGCGATCAGGGTATCTTCGCGGGCATAGTCCCGTTCATGATCGGTCAGTTCAAGGAACCCGTCATCGACGATATCATCAATCACCCGCATCGACGCATAGGCGGCCAGAAAGAAACGTTGCCGTTCCGGACCAAGGCGCATGGCCGCACGATACAGATTGGCATTTTTGGCTGCGGCAAGGTCGTTGCAGGCGGAAAAGGCGTCGGCATTCGGCCCGTTTATCGGTGTTGGCGTGGTGGTCATGCTTCGCGTCGTCTTTCCCTAATGAGTCCTGACCCTAGGAGTCATACAGCCTCGTTCGGGCTGACAAAAGGGTAATTGAGTATCGCGTGCAG
Source organism: Thalassospira sp. A3_1 (assembly GCF_017744215.1). Taxonomy (NCBI): domain Bacteria; kingdom Pseudomonadati; phylum Pseudomonadota; class Alphaproteobacteria; order Rhodospirillales; family Thalassospiraceae; genus Thalassospira; species Thalassospira sp. A3_1. The sequence continues at coordinate 164,496 of NZ_JAGHQQ010000002.1, forward strand.
GATTGGTTCAAAGCGGGCTCAGAATTCCAGACGATAACCCGCCGTCAGGCCAAGCATTGCATCGAACCGGTCGGGTTCTGCTGTATTGGGGCCTGATGAAAGGTCGCTGGTTACACGGCCGTGCAATCCGATCCAGATATCCTGGAACGGCATGTAGGACAGGCTTGCCGCAATGCCTGCATCATCTGTTCCCGCAGGATTGCTTGAAAAGTTCTGACTGTACACGCCACCGGGACGATGCGTTGGTGTCACATCGTAATCATTGCCCGATCCGATGCTGGCACTTTGCCCAATCGGGCCATTCAATTCGAAAACCGGGCCGAAGGCAAAGCCAAGATCGGGACGTGGCGCAAAACCGATTCCAATCTGGGCGGCAATACCGTTGCTTGATGTTGGTTGGCTGTCCATTTCAAGCCAGAAAAGGGACAGGTCACCCTCGGAATCGCTGGCGGGATTGCCCAGCACGATCCCGCGATTGCCTCGCGTGGAAAAATAGTTGCGCATGCCACCCGGGGATGCGGGCGGTAAAATACCGGGAACCAGCGAATTGGGGGAGCCATCGATTTTGGGCAAACCAATCGTTACACCGGTTCCATCTGGCGTGGCAGTTAGTGTCGACTGTGCTTGGGCCGTTTGCGAAAACCCGCTTGCCATCACAGCAATTGCAAGGCTTGCAATCGGCCACATTATTGGACGTGATACATTCATGCCTCGTATCCCGACAGCCTGATCCCAGTTGATGCACATCCCCTTGTGCGAACAAATACTGGATGTTTCCGGTCCCGGCTTTATCAGTCGGTGAGGAACGCCTTGATGGCTTTTATCTGTTCCTCGTCATTCAAGTGGGGTGCGTGACCACAATTTGCCACTGTTAAAACCGGCATTTCCGGTTTTTGTTCCCGCATTTTTTTTACGATAGCGGGCGGGATCAGATCAGATTTCGCACCACTGATCAGCATTACGGGGCATGGAAGGGCGTTGAATTGATCCCAGGCATCAAAGGAATCAATATGTTCGGCAAAAACGCGCATCACTTCGGGATCGTAATGCATCATGAAATTTCCGTTGGGCATGCGCCGGACGGAACGCGCAGAAATAAATGACCATGTGGCTTCGTCAGTGATTCCGAACGGCGCATAGACCAGTTTGACGATTTCCTCGACATCATGAATTGTTTCGAACTCGGGCGTTGTGCCGACATATGACTTGATGCGGGCAACGGCGTTCGGATCAAGTTCCGGGCCGATATCGTTTAAAACCAGCTTTTCGATCCATCCGGCAGCTTCGGCTGTAACGGCAAGCCCGATCAGCCCGCCCATCGATGTGCCGATCCATTTGCAGCTTGAAATTTTGAAATATTCAAGCATTTCAAACGTCTGTGCGACGTAGAAAGGCAGGGTATATTCGCTGTCGGGATTCCTGGCCCACCCGGAAAGCCCGCGTCCGATCATGGATGGGCACAGGACGAAATAGGAATCCGTGAAATGCGGGGCGACATGATCGAAATCATCGGCCAGCCGCGCCAGACCGTGGCTCATGACAAGGGCCGGTTTATCCGGTGTGCCCCATGTCCGGGCATGAACTTCATAACCGCAGCAGGGAATAAAATGATCACGAAAGGCGGGCATGGATTGCTCCTTCGGATGCCCGCCAATAAAGCGGCGTGTCGGACTTAGGCGTCGCGTTTGCGGGCAATCATGAATAACCGGTTGAACGGAAACAGGGTGATGCCATCTTCACGCGGGGGATAGACCTGTTTCAAGCGGGTTTTGTATTTTTCGCAAAATGCGGCGCGCGCATCATCGTCGGGCAGGGCGGCCAGAACCGGCCGCAAGGCGGTTGACGAGGTCCAGTCAAACACCGGGTCTTCACCATGCAAGACATGGCAATACTGGGTCTGCCAAAGATCAATGGCATCACAGTCCGGGGAAAGAACATCGAAATAGTCGCCTGGCCGCATGATCCGGATTTGCTGGGTTGCTTCGGCAACTGCGTCGCGCCATTCAATTCCGGCTTCGCCAATTAGCTGATGACTGGGGGCCAGGAAATTGTTCGGCACCTGAATGGCCAACAAGCCGCCGGGTCGTAAAAATCGTGTCAGCCGCGGGAACAGTTTTGCATGTTCGGGAACCCATTGCAGGGCGGCATTGGAAAACAGGATATCGATTGGCTCGTCAGGCTCCCATTGCGCGATATCAGCCTGTTGCCATTCTATATTTTCATCGCATGTGCTGGCGGTTTCGAGCATTTCCGATGATGAATCAATCCCGACAATACGGACATCGGGATTTTCTGGTGTCCGATACGCCTGATCTAGCAATGCGGTGATTGAACCCGGTCCGCAGCCAAGGTCGACAATGTGACGCGGTACAAAGCCATCCGCCGGCTTGGGCAGGCGGGCGATCAAATCTTTGGCCGGGCGGCGGCGTTCATCGCCAAACAGGCCGTAGCGAACGGGGTCCCAGTGTGTATTGGTCATACCCTGATCCATACCGCGCATGGTCCTGAAAGAAAACCTTTAAGGCGATGCGAACCGTTTCGGCGTTACTTATGGGAGTCCTTTTCCTGCTGGTCATAATGTCCCTTGATCAACTGGAACATGAACAGCACCGCCCCGATGAACAGTGCCAGACCAACAAAATACGAGTAGCCGTCAAGCGAACCCGAGGCATAGAACAGGCCAAAAAGACCTACCACGATCGTCAGAACACCGAAGATCAAGCGATCCGCACCCATCTTAGAACTCCTCTAAACTTATGATGTATCTTGATTTTCTGCAATCTAGCGCTTTGCGCGCAGTGATCAAGAAATAACGTGGCGTCTTATGCCGTCCCCGAATTTCGAATTCTTTGAGGTACATCACGAAAGATTTCGACCAGTTGCAAATAAACCGGTCTTTTGAACGGCACGATCAGATCGGGCAAAGTTCCGAAATCGGTCCAGCGCCACGCGTCGAATTCGGGATGAGGCACATCGATTTTGATATGTTTTTCCTTGCCGGTAAAGCGCATGGCGAACCATTTCTGCTTCTGGCCACGATATTTGCCTCCAAATGCCTTGCCGATCAGATGGTCGGGCAGGTCATAGGTGAGCCAGTCGGGGGTTTCGGCAATGATTTCTGCCCTGTCGGTTCCGATTTCCTCGGACAGCTCGCGCCGTGCGGCCTGTTCTGCGGTTTCGCCGTCGTCGATGCCGCCCTGCGGCAATTGCCATGCTCCTTCAAATCCGATCCGGTTGCCGATCCAGACCTGTCCGTCATCATTGAACAGCGCAATCCCGACGCATGGACGATAAGGTAAATCTTCCGCTGTCAGGCCAGCTCCGCTGGTACTTTCGATCGGCTGATCCTTGTCCGGCTTGGCAGCTTTCTTCGACTTGCTACCTGGTTTCTTGGCCATTTTTACCCCCTTGTCCGCGTTTACGCGTCAGCTATGCCGTCAATTCTCGATTGTTTCATTTGCGCCGTCGCTGGTATCTTCCGGGGCGGCATTCTGCTGCGCACGTTCTTCGGCCAGTGCTGCTTCACGCCGGGCGGCTTCCGCCTCGACCGCAGATTGCGGTGTGACCTGCATCTTTGCAAGGGCCGAAACCGGTGCAAGCTGAACCCCTTGACGCGCAAGCCGTGCCGACCAGTTGCGAAGGCGCTGAATGGTGACCGGATAGGATTGCGCGATCCCGATGGCGACACCATTGCTTTTTGCCTGCTCAACCAGATCGTTCAGGCGGGCGTCAATTTGCCGTCGGCTTGGTATTTCGTCGATCATGATATTGCCTATGGCATTCGGGGTGTCGGCATTCGATGCCAGTTGTGCGCCAAGACTGATCGATCCTGAATTCGTGCCTTCAACATACATCAGGCCCGTCCGGTCGATGAACTCGATAACCGGGCGGATGGCACTGTCAAGGCTGCCAAACTTTGATCCAAGATAACTGACCACACCAGCATAGCCGGGGAATCGCGCCAGCAACCATTCCAGCCTGACAAGGTTTTCACCTTCCGGAAGGCTCGTCAGAAGCGCACGCGGACCGGGATCGGACAGCGGGAAGTCGATTGGCTCCATCGGCAACTGCAAGAATACTTCGTGACCCATCGCCCGAGCATTGGCCGCGACCTCGGGCAGATTGTTCGAATAGGGTGACAGCGCCAGCGAAATGTTCAGCGGCAAATCTTCGATTGCGGCCTGTGTTCTGTCACTATTCAGGCCGATACCGGTTACAATGATACCGACATAGGGTTGGCCTTCAACCACGGCAAACGGGCGTTTATAAGCATCAAACGGTGTCGTGCCATCATCGGCAATTCGCGGAATGCGCCCAAAGCTGCCTTCCTCATCCAGACCGGGAATGGGGGCCGGGCGCAAGGGATCTGGCTCTATGGGCTGATCAAGTGCGCCTTCCTCGGCAAGGGCGGCAAGTTCTTCGGGGGTCGGTGTTGTGCTGCCGTCGGTCGTGCCATCCTGTCCCGGTGTTCCAACCAGATCGGCAACGCCTTCAAGCTGTTTGGCAATGTCTTCTGCATTTTGCGGTTCGCCGGACTGGTTGGTGCCGGCATTAGCAAGGGCCTCCTGCTCGGCACGGGTGCGTTCTTCAACGTCACGCACGCCCTTGGCGATTTCTTCCTGAAGTTCGCGTTCGGAACCGGGAACAGCAGCGATTGTTTTCGGGCTGCCCAGATGGAACAGCCGCCATCCGGTTTCTGGATCAAGGATCGGGATCAGGCCAATTGCCGCGGCCCCGATGGGACTTAGAAACAGGGCAACGATCAGGAGCTTGGACAACCACCAGCGCCGCGATGGCGGACGCTTGGGCAGGCGTTCCCACTGGACCTCAATCGGCAGCTCGTTAAAGGGAAGATCCTCGTCAGACAGGGTGTTTGAAACATCATCTGTTTCTTCATCGCCCATGTCATCGAGAGGATCCCGTTCCTTCTTTCGGCCAAACCGCAAGGATTTTATGAGTTTCCTGATCACGAAAGGTCAGTCTCTTTCGGTATTCGGTTCGCACCTCACCCTTGCGGGCGGGGTGCGAACAGGGCAATGCCCCGGATCATGTCAAGTGCACGTGACAACTGATAATCCTCCAGCGCGATTTCCTCGGCGGCACTGCGGCGATCATTTGCATCGCTTTGAGCATTGCTGATGGTTTCGTCCTCGTTGCGCAAGGCACCGTTAAGGTCGGCTTCGGACCGGCGCTGGGCGGCTTCGATGCTCTCTACACGTGCCTGTGGTACGATGATATCAGGCACAATGCCGACTTCCTGGATCGATTTTCCCGACGGCGTGTAATAGCGCGCTGTGGTCAGGCGAAGTGCCACGTTGCCCGGCATCGGCAGGATGGTCTGAACCGATCCCTTGCCAAAGCTGCGCGTTCCCATGATGACCGCCCGGCGGTGATCCTGAAGGGCACCGGCAACGATTTCCGATGCGGATGCCGAACCATCATTGACCAGTACAATCATCGGAAGCCCGTCGGCAAGATCACCTGGACGGGCGTTGTAACGTTCGGTGTTTTCGGTATCGCGCGGACGGGTTGATACGATTTCACCCTTGTCCAGGAACGCGTCCGAAACCGAAATCGCCTGATCAAGCAATCCACCCGGATTGTTGCGCAGATCAATCACGAGGCCCTTCATTTCCGGGCCGATCTGATCGCGCATATCGGTGATCGCACGTTGCAGGCCGCTATAGGTCTGTTCGTTGAATTTGGTGATGCGGATATATCCGACATCGTCTTTTGCTTCGGAGCGGACCGACTGGATTTTGATCACGGCCCGGGTCAGCGTCACGTCAAACGGTGCGGCTTCGCCCTTGCGCATGATGGTCAGGCGGATATCGGTATTGACCTTGCCGCGCATCATCTCGACTGCCTCGTTCAGGCCAAGGCCCCGGATCGGTGTGCCGTCGATATGGGTGATGTAATCGCCCGGCTGCAAACCGGCTTTTTCGGCTGGCGTGTCATAAATCGGGGAAATGACTTTGACAAAGCCCTCTTCCATGGTGACTTCGATGCCAAGCCCGCCAAACTCGCCGCGGGTATCAACCTGCATTTCCTCGAAATTATCCATATTCAGATATGAGGAATGCGGATCAAGCGATGTGAGCATGCCGTTGATAGCAGCTTCGATAAGCTGCTTGTCATCGACTTCCTCGACATATTTCGATTTCACCTGTTCAAACACATCGCCAAACAGGTTCAGCAGCCGATAGGTTTCGGCCGAAGTTGTTGGTGAAGATTGCGCCAGCGCGGGCGAAGCAAGGCCCAAGGTCATGCCGGTAGCGAGTGCGAATACTGCCAATCGAGAGGTTTTCATCCACTTACCTTGCCGTTTTTCGAGGCCAGCCAGGGAAGCGGATTGACCGCTTCGCCGTCATGGCGCATCTCCAGATAGAGTTTAGGCGATATTTCACCCATTATTCCAACAGGTTCGCCCGCCAACAAATACTGTCCTACCACACTGTCGAGCCGATCAAAACCGGCGATAAGACTATGGTATCCTTCGCCGTGTTCGATAATCAAGAGGCGGCCATAGCCACGGAACGGCCCGGCGAATACAACTTTGCCGTCAAAGGGGGATACGACTTGCGCGTTTGGGCGCGTATCGATCTCGATCCCTTTGGAATGTGTAACCGCCAACCCGTCCGGTCCGCGGGACCGTTCGCCAAACAGTGTAACGACCTTCCCGCTTGCAGGCATACGCAATTGTCCGTGTGCCTGCGTGATCGAACTGCCAACGGCCATTTCTTCATCGGGGGCGGTTGACGGTTTGCTTGCCGGGGCCGTCTTTTCGGCAGGTGGGGCGGGTGGTTCGTTTCTGGCAATGGTCGATGGGGGCGGGGCAGGTTTGGGCTCTTCACGTTTGGCAATCTGGCGTTCCGGTTTCATGCGGGGTTCGGGAACGCCTTCTGCCCGCTTTTTCAGGCTTTCCAGAAGATCGCCCAGTGATTTTGCCTCGGTCGCCAGTTCATTGACGGCGCGCGATGCCATTTTGGCCTCGGCCTCGGTTTCCGAACGCAGTTTGCGCTTTTCGTTAAGCAGGGCGGCCAATGACTGGCGTTCTGCCTGTAATTCTTCGGTGGCGGATGCCATTTCGCTGCTGCGCGTGCGGATGTCTTCGCGAAGGGTGCCGATTTTTTCAAGTTCGGCCCGCAGATCACGAGCATGCTGTTCGACGCCGGGCAAGGCGGCCTTCAGAAGGATCGCGGAGCGCAACGTATCCTGGGGGCTGGTCGGAAGGGCGATCACGGCTTCTGGCGGAGTGGTCGACAGCCGCTGCAGGGCCATCAGGATGCGGGCATATTGCCCGGCTTTGTCTTCAAGGCTGGTGGCGGCGCGCTTTTCGCGGATTTCAAGTTCGGCAAGCTGGTCTTCAAGCTCGGTCAGCTTTGTCTCAAGGCGTTGGGCACGTCTGGCAACCGAAATGGCTTCGGATTGAAGCGCCTGTTCCTCGGTCCAGAGCTCTCGCGATTTGCGTGACAGGAATTCTTCCTGTTTCTGTTGTTCGGACAACTGGCTTTCAAGTTTATCAAGCTGGCTGTCGACCTTGCGCAGCGACTGCGCAAAAGAGGGCGCAGCCCCGCCCGCAATCATGGCTGCAAGCACAGCCAGCGCAGGCAGGGCGGTCTTGGAACGCAGATCAGCTCGCAAGAAGCGCATCATTCCCTTTCAAGCCCTTGATCAACGGTTTGCCGGTCATTTCCTTGGGCTGCGGCAGGCCGAGAAGCTGAAGCAACGTTGGCGCCACGTCGGCAAGGCGGCCATTTTCCAGTGTGACACCTTCTGGCCCGTTTACCAGAATGGTCGGCACCAGATTAAGCGTATGTGCGGTGTGCGGTTCACCGGTTTCCGGATCGACCATCATCTCACAATTACCGTGATCAGCGGTAACGAACATCACACCGCCCACTGATTTAACCGCATCAACAACCTGCCCAAGGCAGGTATCAACTGCTTCAGCGGCTTTCATGGCGGCTGAAAGAATGCCGCTATGGCCGACCATGTCGGGATTGGCAAAGTTCAGAATGATCGCGTCATAGGTTTCTGCCCTGATAGCAGCCACCAGCTTTTCGGTTACTTCCGGGGCCGACATTTCGGGCTGGAGATCATAGGTCGCAACCTTGGGCGAGGGGACTAGAATACGGTCTTCGCCTTCGAAAACCTGTTCTTCGCCGCCGTTAAAGAAGAAGGATACATGCGGATATTTTTCGGTTTCCGCAATGCGCAACTGTTTCATGCCCGCCCTGGAAACAACTTCGCCAAAGATATTTGGCAACACCTGCGGCGGATAGATCGCATCCATATATTTCGCATGGTCGGACGAATATTCGACCATGCCGGCCTGTACGGCGAATTTGATCGGGGTGCCACGGTCAAAGCCGTCAAAGTCCGGTGCGCAAATGGCGGCCAGAATTTCGCGTGCGCGGTCGGCGCGGAAATTGGTCATCAAAAGCCCGTCGCCATCTTTCATGCCGTCATAATCGCCAATTACGGTCGGCAGAACGAATTCATCCGTGGTATCGGCATCATAGGCCGCCTTGATCGCGGCTTCGGCACTTTCGGCGGTGCGGCCATCGGCGTAATTCTTGCCCTGCACCATCGTGAAGTAGGCTTGGCTGACACGTTCCCAGCGGTTGTCGCGATCCATCGCGTAATAACGCCCGGTGACGGTCACGATTTCAACATTGGCATCGCCAATCAGGGAGTGGAATTTTTCAAGGAATTTGGCTGCACTTTTGGGCGCGGTATCGCGGCCATCCAGATAGGCATGGATTTTTACCGGCACACCTGCTGATGCGATGATTTTGGCAAGGGCTGCCATATGGGCCTGATGGGAATGCACCCCACCTTCGGACAGAAGCCCTGCGATATGACAAATACCACCACTTTCTTTAAGCTTGGCGATGACTTTTTTGACCGTGTCGGTTTCGGCAATCAAACCGGTTTTGACCGCGTCATCAATTTTCGGCAGTTCCTGCATCACAACCCGACCGGCACCCAGATTCATATGGCCGACTTCCGAATTGCCCATCTGCCCTTCGGGCAGGCCGACATCCAGACCGCAAGCCTTTAAAAAGCCTGTCGGATTATTGGCATAAAGCGCGTCCCAAACAGGGGTATTGGCCAATGCAACCGCATTGTCCTTGCTTTCCTCGCGATAACCCCAGCCATCCAGAATGCACAGCACCACCGGACGCGGGCGCTTTACGGTATTTGATACAGTCACAATCATAATCCCACGAAGTAAGGTACACGAAATAAGGTAAAAGGCTGAATTACCGGTAAAGATGGTTATTTTCCGGTAATTTCACCATCCGTACAATGACGTCGGGCGCGGTGGGTCCGCCATCAGACGCTGCCAATCATAGCATTTTCAACGCGCAATCTATCATGAATGGAAGCATTGAACAGCCTTCCGGCCGGGTATTTTTTGTGCGGTTGCAAAGCTGCTTTTTGACAAGGCTTGCCACCTGCCTGTAATCTGGCATGCAACGGTGATACCTCGAATAACCGCGATGGGAGAGCCCGCTTTGATCCCGTGATCAGATCGGCGCCGAAGGAGCAATAGCCCCGAAAACTCTCAGGCAGATGGACCGTTGCGGATTGAGGCTCTGGAGAGAGAAAGCGGTACGGGGCCAACGCCCGGCACCATATTTCCACCGAAGGATGAAGCCATGTTGTCAAAGGCGGTTGTTTTTGGTGGCAGGGCGCACAATCTCAGGTCAAGGGACAGAGGGGGCAAGACACCGGTTCTATAACGTCGTGCGGCATTTTTCCGCATGACAAAGAGCCGTGGGAGGCCCTTTTGACCGAAGAAAACAAACAACGTCCGCAAGACGTTAACCTTTCCGTTGTCGATCTTTATACCATTGGGATCGGGCCATCGAGTTCGCATACCGTCGGTCCGATGCGGGCAGGCTATCGGTTCTGTCTGGAACTCGAAGCCCGGAACATTTTGGAAAAAATCGGCTCGGTAATTGTTGATCTTTACGGATCACTTGCCCTGACCGGCAAAGGGCACGCCACCGATACCGCGGTGATCATGGGGCTTTCGGGGGAACGGCCGCGTTCTGTTGATCCCGACCGGATCGCACCGACGATGGATGCGATTGACCGGGACCGCGAATTACAGCTTTACGGTCGCCATCCGGTTTCCTTTAACCGCGATACCAATCTTGTGTTTCACATGGCCGAAAGCCTGCCCGAACATCCCAATGGTATGCGGATCACCGCCTTCGACCATGATGGTGTTGTTTTGCACAAACAGGAATATTTCTCGGTCGGAGGTGGATTTATCGTCTCGGGAGATGATCGTGGGGCGGAATATTCCGGCGACAACATAACGCTGCCTTATCCTTTTTCCTCGGCCGACGAATTGATGGCGATCTGCAAACAGGAAAAGCTGTCTATTGCCGAAGTCATGGCCGAAAATGAAAAAAGCTGGCGCGAACCCGCCGAGACCGAGGAATTCGTTGATCGCGTGCATCGCGCGATGATGGATTGCATCGAACGGGGCTGCAAGTCGGATGGCATCCTGCCCGGCGGGCTGAATGTCAAACGGCGCGCGCGTAAACTTTACCTTGAACTGACCGAACGGCCCGAAGCGGGGCTTAAGGATCCGTTGACCGTGATCGACTGGGTCAATCTTTATGCCCTTGCGGTGAACGAAGAAAATGCTGCGGGTTCGCGCGTGGTTACGGCGCCGACCAACGGGGCAGCAGGCGTCATTCCCGCCGTGCTGCGCTATTACGAACGGTTCGGGGCCAATGTCACACAGGGAAAAATACGCGAATTCCTGTTAACCGCGGCGGCCATTGGTTCGATTTATAAAAAACGCGCCTCGATATCGGCTGCCGAAGTCGGTTGTCAGGGTGAGGTTGGTGTCGCCTGTTCGATGGCAGCCGGTGCCCTTTGTGCGGTTATGGGCGGCACGCCAGAACAGGTTGAAAACGCCGCCGAGATTGGTATGGAACATAACCTTGGCCTGACCTGTGATCCGATTGGCGGTCTGGTGCAGGTGCCTTGCATCGAACGCAACACCATGGGGGCGGTCAAGGCGATCAATGCCGCCCGTCTGGCGATGCGCGGTGATGGTCAGCATACAGTGTCACTCGACAAGGTGATCGAAACCATGCGCCAGACCGGTATCGACATGCAAAGCAAATACAAGGAAACCAGCCAGGGCGGGCTTGCGGTTAATGTCAACGTCGTTGAATGCTGATTTGCCTGTCGAAATGACCCTCACACACCTCCGAAACCATTGTTTTGGAGGTGTTTTTCGTCCGGCCCGATTCTTGCCACCTTGGATCTGTATTCTGATATGCTCAAGTAATTGATAACGGGGCAAAGACCCCGAACAGGTTGGGCAAAGCATGAAAAAGAAACTGTTCCGCATCTATATTGCGGTCAGTCTGGATGGCTATATCGCGCGCACCAATGGTGCGGTTGACTGGCTCGATGATTTCGATCCGGCCGAGTTCGATTTTGAGGGCTTTCTGGGCACCGTGGGAACACTGATCATTGGGCGAAAAACCTTTGATCAGGTGATGGAATTTGGTGAATGGCCTTATGAGGATCGCCGCACGATTGTTCTGACATCGCGCGATTTACCCGATAAACGTCCGGCCAATACAGAGGCCTATGGCGGCAGTCTTGTCGAACTGGCAAGACTGCTTCGCGATGACAGATCGGATACCGGCGATGTCTGGATCGTCGGCGGGGCCAGTGTCGTGACCCAGTTTCTGTTTGGCGGTCTTGTCGATCAGCTTGAAATGTTCATCATTCCGGAAATTCTGGGCGATGGCATCCGGCTGTTTGGCCGGGATGCTGCGGGCACAACACCGAAACTGATTGCGTCACAAAGCTATAAGTCCGGTGTCGTGCGCATGCAGTATGATTTGCGTTAAGCGACTGGTAGCTAAAGTTTACGAGCTAATTCGAGCAAATCTTGTTCCAGCTTTCCCTTGCTGTAACACTTTACGCCATCATTAGAGGTTCCGGTCTCCTTGGTTGCGAAGGTTATGCTGTGATTAATTGAGGTATGGTGATTGAGTGTTAAGCCGTTCTCAACAACCGATATGTCCAAGACATATCTTGCATTTGCTCGAACAAGGGTTACACCATTTTCTGTTGGTGCGATGTAAATATTCGCCCTGCCGTTTAAGGTCGTATCTCTTTTTCGCTCAATGACATGATTGGTCCCGTCTACTCCATACCAAGTGTTGGAATCCGCGGCTACCTCGTAGTTGAACGTTTCCGTGCCTTTTGCTGGGTGGCTGGATGTGAGTTTAGTTCGTCCACAGTTAATGTATTCTTGAGGGGGGCTCGCAGAAAAAGACACGTTTATAAGGCGGCTTTCTTTGGAGATATTGTTTATTACAAAGAAACTCTCGGATAGTGACGCTACGTATCCGTCCCAAACAGAGTTAAAGTCCCTTGATATTGTTGTTTCTGTGGAAAATTGGTTTGGCTGATTTGGTTCGAAGTAATCAAATTTACTGCTTGCACATGCAGCTAATGATGATACCAAAGTCAGAGCTAGCAATACTCGTGTGATTTTTGTTTGCATCAAAATCTTCCCCCGAAGCTTGAATTTGTCTGATTTCTCAGGATAGTGCTTTCGGGGTGACTTTAAACCTGTGCTTGTGAGTAGGTGGTTTGGCGGATTATTCCCGGTGATAGGGATGATTGGTCTGGATCGCGTGGGCGCGGAAAAGCTGTTCGGCAATCAGGGCGCGCACCAGCATATGGGGCCATGTCGCCTTGCCAAGTGACCAGAGCGTATTGGCGCGTGATTTGATGGCGTCCCCATGCCCATCGGCCCCACCAATGGCAAAGGCGATATTTCCGGCATATTGATCAATCCAGCCTTCAAGTTTTGCTGCAAAATCGATGGAACCGTATTCGTGCCCGCGCTCGTCAAGTGCGATCAGAAAGGCATTATCGGGAATGACGCCCAGCAAAAGCTCCGCCTCGCGGTCTTTGAGCTGATTGGGCGGAAGCTTTTTCTTTTCTTCGACTTCCCGCACGACAAAGGGCCAGCGCAGGCGCGCCGCGTAATGGTCAAAAAGATCTTTTTCGGGGCCGTTCTTCATCCGGCCCACTGCAGCAAGGGTAATTTGCATCTTTCCGATCCGGCTTTGGTCCGCATGGGGACCACCGATAGCCGATCCCCGCGGTGGTCAGGGCAAACCGGGGCGGACTGTATTAATACAGCCGCGCCGCCTGCTGTTTAAGCGCCGGGTTTTCAACGCCCCACATCTGTTCGATGTTGTAAAAAGCGCGAACTTCCGGACGGAACAGGTGAACGATGACATCGCCGGCATCAACCAGAACCCAGTCACCCTGTTCCTTGCCTTCGGCCATTGCACGGCCCTGGCCAGCATCTTTCAGCTTTTCGACAATATGTTCTGCCATTGACGCGACCCTGCGAGAGGACGAGCCGGTTGCAATGATCATATGATCGGCAAGGGAGGTTTTATCGGTCAGATCAATGGTGACAAGGTCTTCGGCCTTGTCGTCTTCGAGCGTGCTCTGGATAAGGGCAAGGAGCTCGCCCGGGGTCAGAGTCTTTTTTGCGGTACCTATGGTCGCCACCTCAATTTACGCGAGAAATCCCGATCCAATTCGGATTCGGGAAATTCCCGCCGGTCAAACCTGCCATCTGCCTTCGGCGCGGATTGCGGTCGAAGAGGCCGGATGGCGCTTTATTGGCAGGTAAACCCAGGCCGGAACATCGAGATCGGCCAGCAAACCCGCCCTGTCCGATGGGATGCGCCAGCGTTCCATACGCTTGGCCGCCGTCCCGGACAATGCCTTGTTAGAATACCCCTCACGGTCAAGGACCGCAATGGGAGCGCGCAAAATCAACCTGTCCCACCATTTCCATTTATGAAACTGGGCCAGATTGTCCGCCCCCATCAGCCATACGAACCGCGTTCGGGTAAAACGACGCTGCAAGGCTGCGAGAGTGTCGGCCGTATAGCGGGTTCCAAGTTCTGATTCAATTGCAGAAACAACAATGCGGGGATGCTTTGCCATCATCAATGCCGAATCGAACCGGTCGGCAAGGTCTGCCATGCCCTGCGTCGGCTTTAGCGGGTTTTGCGGTGACACCAGCCACCAGACCGCATCAAGACGCAGGCTTTTCAACGCTTCAAGCGATATATGCAAGTGCCCTTCATGTGCCGGATTAAAGGACCCGCCCAGCAATCCGACGCGGGGCGGGGCACTATGGCTTCTGGGCGTAGAAAAGCTCATGGGCGGGTCTGGCCGGTGCCGCGCACGATGTATTTATAGCTGGTCAGCTGTTCGACTCCGACCGGACCGCGTGCATGCAGCTTGCCCGTCGAAATGCCGATTTCCGCCCCCATGCCAAATTCGCCGCCATCGGCAAACTGGGTCGATGCGTTGACGATCACGATGCCGGAATCAACACCGTTCAGGAAAGTCGCGGTCGCATCGGCATCCTCGGCCAGAATCGCATCGGTATGGTGCGATCCATATGTGTTGATATGGCTGACTGCCTCATTGACTCCGTTGATGACCTTGATCGACACAATCGCATCAAGATATTCGGTGACCCAATCCTCGTCCGTTGCAGGCAGGATGCGCGCATCCACCTTCTGCGCGAGGGCATCGCCGCGCAATTCGCAACCCTTGTCGGCAAGGGCGGTGGCAATTTTCGGCAACAGATTATCGGCAACCGCCTGATCGATCAGGATGGTTTCGGTCGCGCCGCAAATGCCGGTCCGACGCATTTTGGCATTCACCACGATATCAACGACTTTGGTGACATCCGCACTGGCATGGATATAGGTATGGCAAAGCCCTTCCAGATGCTTGAACAACGGAATGCGGCTTTCATCGGTTATCCGAGAAATTAGCGATTTGCCACCGCGCGGGACGATGACATCAATATAATCGGACAGTTTCAGCATCTCGCCAACCGCGACGCGATCCGTAACCGGGATCATCTGAAGCGCATGTTCAGGCAAACCGGCATCGAGAATACCGGCAAGCATGCAATCGAATATCGCACGTGATGAATGGAAGCTTTCCGAACCGCCGCGCAGGATCGCGGCATTGCCCGATTTAATGCACATGGCACCGGCATCGGCGGTCACATTCGGGCGGCTTTCATAAATGATACCGATCACGCCAAGCGGTACCGATACGCGTGCGATATCAAGCCCGTTGCGCTCCGGGCTCCAGCGGGCCAGTTCGCGGCCAACCGGGTCGGCAAGGTCCGCAACCGCCTCGACACCGGCTGCCATGCTTTCGATGCGCGTGGGATCAAGCGCGAGGCGGTCCAGCAGTGCGGGCGTCAGACCCTTGGCGCGACCTGCTTCCATGTCGCGTGCATTGGCGGCCAGAATGACATCGGCATTTTCGCGCAATTTGCGTGCGGCCGATTTAAGGGCATCGGTTTTTGGTTCGGACGGGACCTGTGCCAGTTTCAGCGAAGCTTCACGGGCATTGATGCCCATGTCGCGCATTAATGCCGCGATGTTCTGGTTTTCGATGCTGGCAAGTGCCGTCATGGTCCTGGTTCCGTTCCTTGAAGATGTCCCGCGGGCCGGAATTGCCGGGGCGGGCTTATCGCAATTTTATCGACAATTTGACAAAATATCCCTCTGACCGCGCAACTGCAATCGTCTAGCGTCGATAAATCAATGTTTTGCGAACTATCCCGTAGACGGCAAGACACGCTTTCTTGTCCGGCTTGCTTGCCAAATCATTGATTACGGGCCATCTGTTGTTTTGGGAAAGCGGGACGTCAATCAGAAAGTCGGGGCTGTGTCGGACACGCCACATCATGCCCACCAGGGGATAAGAACGTGAAAAATATGGGTGATAACCAGCCATCAGCCCGCGCTGAATTTGGTGTTGTTAAAACTTTTCTGCCGTATCTGTGGCCGCGTGGCGAGTTCGAGCTCAAGACCCGTGTGGTGATCGCCCTGCTGTTTCTGGTCGGGGCGAAGATCGCCAACGTTTATGTCCCGGTTCTGTATAAATACGCGGTTGATGCCCTTGGCGGCGGCAAAGCCGGTGCCAGCTCCGCAGGGGGGGACACGACATCCCTGATCATTGTGCCAGTGGGGATGATCGTCGCTTACGGACTTGTGCGTGTTTTATCCTCGGCCTTCGGGGAATTGCGCGATGCTGTTTTTGCCAAGGTCGCGCAACGCGCCATTCGGACATCCGCCCTTGGTGTTTTTGAACATCTGCATGCCCTGTCGCTGCGGTTCCATCTGGATCGCCAGATGGGCGGGCTTTCGCGCGCGATTGAACGCGGGGTCAAGGGGATCGAATTCCTTTTATCCTTCATGCTGTTCAACATCCTGCCGACCCTGCTTGAAATCTTCATGGTCTCGGGCATTCTTTGGGTGCTGTATGATTTCTGGTTCGCGCTGATCACGTTTGTCACCATCGTGATCTATATCGCCTTTACCCTGATCGTCACCGAATGGCGAATGAAGTTCCGCCGCGAAATGAACCAGCGCGATGACGAGGCCAACACCAAGGCCATCGACAGTCTGATCAACTATGAAACGGTCAAGTATTTCAATAACGAGGATCACGAATCCCGTCGTTATGACAATGCCCTGCGCGGCTATGAAACGGCGGCGGTGAAGTCACAGGAATCCCTGTCCAAACTCAATATCGGGCAGGGTGCGATCATTGCAGTCGGTCTGGTTCTGAACATGCTTCTGGCGGCAAGTGGCGTTAAAAACGGCAATATGACCGTTGGTGACTTTGTGCTGGTGAATACCTATCTTTTGCAGCTTTATATGCCGCTGAACTTCCTTGGTTTTGTCTATCGCCAGATCAAGCAGTCGCTGACTGACATGGAACGCATGTTTTCGTTACTCGACGTTGAAAAAGAAGTCGAAGACAAGATTGGCGCACCGGTATTGGCGTGCGGCGAGGCGGCAATCCGGTTCGAGGATGTCAAATTCGCCTATAATCCTGACCGCCAGATACTGAAAGGTGTCAGTTTCGAGGTTCCGGCGGGCAAAACCGTTGCTGTCGTCGGGCCAAGCGGGGCGGGAAAATCGACCCTGACCCGTCTGATGTTCCGTTTCTATGATGTATCATCGGGCCGGATCACGATTGACGGGCAGGATATCCGCGATGTGTCGCAGACATCCCTGCGTCGCTCGATTGGTATCGTCCCGCAGGATACGGTCCTGTTTAACGATACGATCGCCTATAACATCGCCTATGGCCGACCCGGAGCGGAGGAGGCCGAAATCACCAATGCTGCCAAACTTGCCAGTATCGATGGTTTTATCGCCGGTTTGCCGCAGGGCTTTAAAACCATGGTCGGTGAACGCGGGCTTAAACTTTCCGGCGGAGAAAAACAGCGTGTGTCGATTGCGCGTATGTTGCTGAAACGTCCGAAAGTCATGATCTTTGACGAGGCAACATCGGCCCTTGATACCCGTACCGAAAAAGACATCCAGCAGGCACTTCGCGATGTGTCGCGCGGGCATACGACGCTGGTGATTGCGCACCGGCTTTCGACCGTGATCGATGCCGATGAAATCATCGTGTTGCGTGACGGGCAGGTCGCGGAACGTGGTCGCCATCAGGACCTTTTGGAACAGGACGGCCTTTATGCCGAAATGTGGGCCCAGCAGCAGGAAATCCGGGAGGCCGAAGAAATCCTTGCCCATGCCGGGGAGGCGACCACTTAGGACGTTTTTTTAGTGGAATCCTCCCGTTTCAATCCCCACTATAAAATCGGATGGCATTGGGTGCCGTTCGGTCGGGGGAAGAAACCGGGGGAACAGTAATGACACTAAAAGGCCGACATGATCATCAAGGTCATGATCACCATCATCCTCATCCTCATCCTCATCACGATCATGAGGTGGATGAAGGCGTTTATCGCGGTAATCACGCACCCGAAATTGACCGGATGCGTCGCAATATGCTGGTCGGGCTTGGCATGTTGCCGCTCGCGGCTATGGTACTTAACCCGGTGCGGCAGGCCTGGGCGATCAGCAATGAGGTCAATATCCGCGAAGACGGGCAATATCGTTACATCCGCTCCAACGCGATCCCGGATCACGCGACCGGCAGCTTCCCCAATCGTCACAATCCTAACAGCATCAAGGCACAGTCGCTTGAATTTCGTCTGCCGGTCAATCCGCAAAGAACCGGGCGCTTCATACCCAACACCCACGGTCTGTTCGGGATTGCGGTCAATGGGGTGCCGTTTGACCCTTTCACCGCTGAATACTGGCAGCGTGATCGACAATCCGGATGGCGGTACGAGGCGATATCGCCCACGCTTGATCTTGGTCTTGATGAAAACAACGCCCATGTGCAGCCCGATGGCACGTATCACTATCACGGCATGCCAAAGGGTTTGATCAAAAGCTGGTCACCGGAACAGCATTCAATCCGCATCGGTTTCGCCGCAGATGGTTTCCCGATCTATGCCCTGTTTGGCTATCACGATCCTGAGAGACCTGATGCCGGGGTTAAGGCGCTGAGTAGTTCGTGGCGCGTGAAAAAAGGTGTGCGTCCGGGCGGGCCGGGTGGCAGTTATGATGGCACCTTTGGCGAAGATTATGAATTTGTCACGGGCCTTGGTGACCTTGACGAAGCCAATGGCCGTGAAACCGTTACCCCGGAATACCCCGGCGGTACCTATGCCTATTTCGTGACAGAAAGTTTCCCCTTCATTCCGCGCTTTCTTGCGGGCCAATCCGATCCAAGCTTTGCCCGGGGGCCGGGTGGTCTTGGACCGGGCGGTGGACCAGGTGGCGGACCGGGCGGCCAACGACCCGGCGGTGGTTTTGGCGGGCCAAAAGGCTTTCCGGGGGATCGTCCTCCTCCGCCGCCATTCGGCCGTAACGGTGGTCGCGGGCCGGGTGGTTAAGCCCACTTAGGGCATGGGCCCGAAGACCTGCGTGATATCAAGAAGCCAAAGTGCCGTTGAAATGGTGATGAAGGATAGCAATGTTGCAACCATAAGCGATGCGGCACACAATCCTTCATGGCCATAACGTTGCCCAAAGATGGCGTAGATGCTCAGCATCGGAGAACAGGCGAAACTGACTGCCGCAATCTGTAAAACCGGTTCCATTGGCGGCAGTATCCAGACCAGAGTGAATACGGCAACCGGATGCAGGACCAGCTTGCCGAAGACAATGCGGGCCATGTCAATCCGCATGCCTTTCAGCTTCAACCCGACCAATCCCGCACCGATGACAAACAGGGCCACCGGGCCGGATGCCATGGCCAGCATATCGATTGCCTTCAGGGCCGGACCGGGCAAGTTGATTCCTGTAAGGGCAAGACAAAGCCCAATAAAAATCGCAATGATGATTGGTGTCTTGCACAGGCTTTTTATCGCATTTCCAAGAACGTGAAGGCGTCCGTGGCCGTTGTTATTGGCACTGTCACCAAGAACAAGAACAAGCGGCATCATTACCAGTGTTTCGATCATTACACATAGTGCAAGCGCGATTGCTGCCGGTGGCCCAAGCACCTGTACTGCCACCGGATAACCGATAAAGCCGCTATTGGAAAAAGACATGCCAAGACCCTGTAGGGTCGCATTGGCAAAGGATTTCCGCGCAATAAAGCGTGTATAGGCGATGCCCAGCGTCAACATGATCAGCGACCCGCCGCCATAAGCGATCAGAAATTCGCCGTGAATGATTTCGGCCGGTTCGCGCCCCGATAGCGTCTTGATCAGAAGGGCAGGCAGGGCAAAATTCATCACGAACGCGCCCATGCCGCGCGCCACATCCTGCGATATGATATTTTGCCGGACCGCGAAATAGCCCAAGGCGATGATCAGAAAGATGGGGCTGGTGATGGCCAGAACGTCAAGCATATGATGGCATGTCCCGAAATCGGCGTGGGTATCTGATCAACAGATCGCGCATGCGCCAAAAATATTTGATTTCATTACATATCCCGTGCAATGGCAGACGGGTCAAGAAATGGAATGGATTTATCAATGAACCAAGCGGTAATGGATTGGTCCGAAAGCCTCATGCCCGATGCCTTTCGCGGTCTTGATGTTTTGCGATCCGTTTCCGCGCGTGGTCAAAAGGCCGCCGGTCTGCTTTTACAGCATGGCATCTGGAATGAACTTGCCGGGTTTGATCCCATTGTCGCCGGAACTTTTCCGATAAATCTTGATATCGTCGGATCAGATGTCGATATTTTGTGCTATTGCCCGGATGCTGACGGTTTCGAAGCCCGGGTGCAGACGTCGTTTGGTTATCTTGATGGTTTTGGGTTGCATCACCGTCCAGCGAGGCAGCATGCTGGTTCGGCCATTGTCGTGCGGTTTGTTCTGGATGACCTTCCGGTCGAAATTTTTGCCACAGGCAAGCCATCGCAAAGCCAGTTCGGCTTTCGCCATATGCTGGTCGAGGCGCGCGTGATCGCTCTTCTGGGCGAACGCTTTGCATCAGATATCCGGCAATTGAAACGGGGCGGAGTTAAAACCGAGCCTGCCTTTGCCCGCCTGCTGAAGCTTGGCGGGGACCCCTATATCGCCCTTGATGGATTATACGAACTAGGGCCTGATGCCCTTCGTGATCGGGTTATGGCCGCGATCAATCCTTAAGATCGTCGAGACTGCCAAATGTATCAAGCGCACGATAACGCACGGTATCACGTCCGCTTTCCTTGGCCTCATAAAGGGCTTCGTCGGCAATTCTAAGGATGTCGTGAGGCTCGTACTGTCCCGTTGATTCATTGGATATCCAGGTCGCCCCGACACTGACCGTGATCGGAACGGGATTGCCGTTCATATCGCTGACCCGGCATTGATCACGCACCGTATCGCACAGCTTGTAACCCAGATACATGGTCTGTTCGAGGCGAAGCCCGGGCAGGATACAGACAAATTCCTCGCCACCGAACCGGCCGACAATGTCATGATCGCGCAGGCTGGATGACATGATCGCGGCAATCCCTTGTATCACCTTGTCACCGATCAGATGGCCATAGCTGTCATTGACCTTTTTGAAATGGTCGATATCGAGCATGAAGATACCCGCCGAACCCCCTTTTATCCGCGAACTCGACATTTCGCGCGCCAGCAATTCCTCAAGCCCGCGGCGGTTCCACACCCCGGTCAGGCTGTCGATCATCACATCGCGATGGGCGGCATCAAGGTCGGCCAGAAGCTGTTTCTGGCTGCGTTCGGTATAGCGCAGCGCCAGAACGGTTTCGACCCAGTGGGCGAGATCCTTCAGGGTTTCGATTTCGCTATCTGAGAAATTGCGTGTTTTTGAATCGATAATGCAAAGTGTACCAAGCTTGAAACCTTCCGCGTTCGAAAGCGGAACACCGACATAAGACCGGATATGAGGGGCACCCGCCACTAGCGGATTGTCGCTGAAACGCTCGTCATTGATTGCATTGCCAACGACAAGCGGCGCGTCATGCATGATGGCATGACCGCAGAACGAAATATCGCGCGATGTTTCGGACGCGCTCAGATTGACCCGGGATTTGAAAAACTGCCGATCGCCATCAAGCAGCGAAATTGCTGTAAACTCGGTCTTGAAAATGCGTTCGGCCAAGCGCGTGATCCGGTCAAGCTCCGGGTCGCGAGGTGTCGACAGAATACCCATGCTTTCAAGCGATTTCTGCCGTTCGCTTTCGTTTTCCGGTATCGGTGCAACTTTCAAGCTGAATCTCCTGTGACGACATTGATCTATTTTAGGTAGAATCTAGTGTCGTTCAAGTAGTCCTTTGGTGCGGTCTTTCAGCGGTTCAGCATTGAAGACAACCCTGTCACGGCCGCTGTATTTTGCGCTATAAAGTGCCTCGTCCGCCGTTTCAAAAACGGCCTTTCGGTTGATCGGGCCCATAACGGGCGAAAGCCACGTCGCCCCGATGGAGATTGTTAGATCAAGTGTTTTACCTTCGCTCGTTTCAATCGGGGTATTGCGTAGGATATCGCATAGTTTCTGGGCGATTTTCGGTGTCATGTCACGCGTCATGCCGGGAATGACACAGACAAATTCCTCGCCGCCGACACGGGCAATGATGTCGTTTTCCCGCAGATGATTTTTGAGCATTCCCGCAATGCTGATGATCACCTCATCGCCGATCAGATGCCCGTGAGTATCATTGACCGCTTTGAAGTGATCGATATCGCACAACAGAACGCCACAGGGTTCGGGGACCGGTGCGCCATCCGGAGCCAGCTCGCGATCAAGGATTTCGTCAAGTCCGCGCCGGTTCCACAGCCCGGTCATCGGGTCCATCATGCTTTGGCGCACCGCATCATCAAGGTTCTGCAAAAGGCGTTTCTGGCTGAATTGTGCGAACCGTAGCAGCAAAACCATCTCGACCAGATAGGCAAGGTCCTTGAGGTTATCGATATCGCGTTCGCTCATCTCGCGCGGTTTGTTGTCAAAGATGCAAAGCGTTCCGATCGGATAACCCTCGTGATGATGCACAGGCATTCCGGCGTAAAAAATGATCGGTTCGTTACACGCCACCAACGGATTGTCGCGAAATCGCTGGTCGGCACGCGCATCGTTGATCACCATTGGTCCGGTTCGGGTGATTGCATGTCCGCAGAACGAAATATCACGGCTGCTTTCGAGTTTTTCGAAATTTGCCCGTGATTTGAAAATCTGCCGGTCATGGTCCAGAACCGTCACCGTGGCCGATTTGACGTCAAAGATACGCTTGGCAAGCGACGTGATACGATCCAGTTCCGGTTCTGCATCAAAGGTTGCGATGCGCATTCGCGTAATGACGGCCTGACGTTCGGCTTCGTTATGCGGTATTGGAGCAAGTTCCATTCTTTCCCCCGACCATGCTTCTGCCTTTTAAGTGGGAAGCCGACAGGGGATTTCCAGATGGAACGCAGTACCGGTCAGACAGAAACAACCGCGTCCCCAACGCGGATTGCACCGGGTTCGATGGTGCGGCACGTAACACCACCCCGCCAATCGGGGGAAAGCGCCTTTTCAAGGCCTGCGGCGGCTTCTTCCATCCGGTTACAGGGATCGGTTTCGCCGGTGACTTCAAGGACCAGATCACCGATCCGGATACGTGCCCCACGCGTTCGTGGCAGTTTTATCCCCCGCACCAGCAAATTGGCCCTGCGCGTGGTCCATGGCAAGTCCGCGCGGTTAATCTCGGCACAGGCCGCCAGCCAGTCTTCTTCGGCCAGAACCGTGATCTGGCGTTTGCGAAGCCTGCCGCGATAATCGCCATCAACACCGAGATCAAGACTGACATTAACCCTGTCCAGTGTTTCCATCGGTGCACGGGACCGGGTCTTGCGGGCGATACCTATCAGGGTGGCGGTCATGGCTGTTTCTCCGATCAGGTTTTCCATTGGCCAGATACGACCCAGCGGCCGGCAAAGTTTTCGGGCACCAGAATGGTCTGGCGCGGGGTGGCGCTGTCATCGCGTTCCGGGTAATCGGTGGTGTAATGCAGACCGCGGCTTTCATGGCGCCACAATGCCGACTGGATGATCAGCTTGGCAACCACCGACAGGTTGCGCAATTCAAGCAAGTCATTGGTGACACGGAAATTGCCGTAATACTCGTCGATTTCTGATAACAGCAGATCAATGCGATGCTGCGCACGTTGCAGACGCTTGGTGGTGCGCACAATGCCAACAAAGTCCCACATCACGTTACGCAACTGTTCCCAGTTATGGGCAACGATGACTTCCTCGTCGGAATCGGTAATTCCGGTTTCGTCCCAGTCCGGCAGGTCATTGAAGCGGTCATCAACCGGAAGGGCTTCGACAATGTCGCGTGCCGCCGCCTCGCCAAATACCAGACATTCCAGAAGCGAGTTCGACGCCAGCCGGTTCGCACCATGAAGGCCCGTTCCCGCACATTCGCCAATCGCATAAAGCCCGGTCAGATCGGTGCGCCCGCGAAGGTCTGTCAAAACCCCGCCGCAGGTATAATGCGCTGCCGGAACAACCGGGATCGGCTGTTTGGTCATGTCGATGCCATATGTCAGGCAGGTTTCATGGATGGTGGGGAAATGCTCGCGGATGAAATCCTCGCCCTTGTGCGTGATATCAAGGTAAACGCAATCCGCACCCAGCCGCTTCATTTCATGGTCAATCGCGCGCGCGACAATATCACGCGGGGCCAGTTCGCCGCGTTCGTCAAACCGGTCCATGAAACGCGTACCATCGGCCAGCAGCAATTTGCCACCTTCGCCCCTAACGGCCTCGGTAATCAGGAATGATTTGGCCTGCGGATGATACAGGCAGGTTGGGTGAAACTGGCTGAATTCCATATTCATCACCCGGCAACCAGCACGCCATGCCATGGCAATGCCATCGCCTGTTGATCCGTCGGGGTTGGACGTAAACCGGTAAACCTTGCTCGCCCCCCCGGTGGCAAGCACCACGGTGCGCGCATTGAACGACCGGACCTTGCCGGTTGTCAGATCAAGCGCATATGCACCGATGCATCGGCGGCCTTCGCCGCCAAGCTTGCGGTCTGTCACCAGATCAATCGCAAGGTAATTCTCAAAAATCTTGATGTTCGGGTGTTTGACCGCCTCGCCCTGCAGGGTGGTTTGCACCGCGCGCCCGGTGGCGTCGGCGGCATGAACGATGCGGCGATGGCTGTGCCCGCCTTCCCGTGTCAGGTGAAAGGGCTGGTCATTGCCGCCTTCCGGATCACGGGTCAACTGAATGCCAAGTTCATCAAGCCATTTGATGGCATTGGGGGCATTGCGCGCTACAAATTCGACGGTATCGCGTTTGCACAGTCCGGCACCGGCAATCAGGGTATCTTCGACATGGCTTTCGATGCTGTCGGCGGCATCAAGAACGGCGGCAATCCCGCCCTGCGCCCAGTTGGTTGAACCATCGTCAATCTTGCCCTTCGATAGAACGGCTACCTTTACATGCGGGGCGAGTTTCAGTGCGGTGGATAAACCGGCAGCACCGCTGCCGATGACAAGCACATCATAATGGAAGGACAGATCGGTCATGATATCCCATCGCTTGTGAGGCAAGGCGGCGGATGGCATCTGGCGCGGTGGCGTCATCATCCGGGGCCCGAACAGAAGCGGCAGAATAGGACTGCTTGTGACGAAGCTCAAACATTATCGTCGCAATTTTGCCAGCAATTACATTGATATTGTAACATGTCATGCTTGCATGACATGCATCATCGCCCAGATACTGGGAAACGGAATTTGATCAGAAGGGGAAGGTAGATGAACGCATCGATACCATCCGGGAAAGTTCATGCTGGCGGCTGCCATTGCGGCGAAGTCCGTTATGAAGTGCACGGCAAATTGCATGATACCAAGATGTGTCACTGCAAACTGTGCCGCAAACTGCATGGCCATGTCAGTTCATATGCCCGGGTGGAAAAGGATGCCCTGCATCTGATCCGCGAAGAAGGATTGCGCTGGTATCGCCTTTCCGATCAAAGTGACCGGGGCTTTTGCAAGGAATGCGGATCATCCCTGTTCTGGCGACCGGTCCGTTCGCAGGAAGTTGCGATTACACCCGGAACGCTTGATGGTGCTTCGGGCATATCGACATCTGCCCAGATGTTTTGCAAGGACAAGGGCGACTATTACCCGATTGATCCGGCGATCCCCGCCTATGACGGGGATGACGAAGCCTGATTGGACGAGTTGATGCGCAGTCAGTCCTGATCGGTCACGCCGGGGACCTTCATCCAGGTCAGTTCGTGCTTGTTGTTGTAAAGATGCACGACCTTTGATCCGGGAATGTCGGCAAACTGGGTAATTGCAGAATAATCAGTGTTGCCCTGCAGCTTGATGGTGCAGATGAAATTGGTTGCCATCCCGGCATCCATCCACTGATTGACCAGCTGGAACAACCGGTCCGGATAACAGATCACATCCGAACAGAGCCAGTCGATATAACCGATTTCGTCAGGATTGAGACCGAACGCGCTTTCCTGCCGGAAATCGACACGCGGTAATTTGGCGATCTTGGGATCAAGACGCGCCTTGTCGATGCTAATCACATCGGTGCCAAATTCATGCAAAACCCATGTCCAGCCGCCGGGGCTACCGCCCAGATCCATGGTACGATCACCGGCTTGCGGTGTTACCCCAAGCCGCGTAAAGGCTTCCCACAGTTTCAGATAGGCGCGGTTGGGCGGGGTGGTCTTGTCTTCTTCAAACTCGACCTCGCCGTTTTTCCATGGGCTGGAACAATCCATCGACGCGATGATCGTATCGGGATCGGTCAATGTCCATGAACCCAGTGGCGCGGTCGGGGCCGGTTCCCCAAAAACCTGCCGTTTGGCCGATACATGCGGCAGGTTGGCCTCGATCAGTTTCGCACGCGAAAAATGATCGAACTTGAACATGGCCCAGTTGCGCTGATTGAATTTCAGGATCTTGGCCGCACCCTTGATCGACGGGATTGCCATACGCACCGGGTTGCGCCAGACATTCTGTGCCCAGAAAACCCGGCGTTCAGGGCCGGGTGCAAACATCAGCCGGTCGTGGCTTTCGATCACGTCGCCAAGTTCGGCGCGCAACTGATCTTCAAAGCCGACAGGGGCGAGATAGCCGGTCGCACCCATCGGTTCGATGACCGCATCGATACCGTCGGGGATGTCAAAAGTCCGGGTGGTGTGTGTCTGATCGTTTTTCATGGGCCGCTTTTACGCTGATTTCGCCCAATAAAAAAGCGGGAAAGCCGCATAACAGCTTTCCCGCTTCGTCAGGTGCCGGGATTACCGATCAGAACTTGTCGGCCTGAACCAGACCGTCGATCAGAAGTACCTTGGTGGCATCACCCTTGATGCCGAAATCGTTGTCATTGATCAGGGCGAGCGCACCGTCACCCATAACCGCAAGACCTTCGATCTTGGTCGGGGCCATCGGATAATCGGCACTGTCAAAACGAAGGGTTTTAAAAACTGCCTTCAGGTCAAGCTTTGACAGGTCGTTTTCCTGTTCAAGCGACGGGCTGGTCGACATGTCGTCCCAGCGCGATGCCAGAATGTTCGATGCACCATCAAGTTTGACTTCATGCAGTTTGGTGGTGCCATCGGTCCGTTCCAGAACCAGCAGGCGGTCATCGCCAAGGCCAAGGACCTCGGAAATGCGCGGAGCATTCTGTTTATCGGACGGATCGTTGCGGAAGGTCTGCGGATCATCAAGCTGATAGATATATTCGCCTGCAAGCTCGCCCTTTACGCGGTCATAGACAAACAGACGGGTATTCTTGGCGGTTTTGTAAGCATCGGCATTCGGGTTCGCCAGCGGGTTCTGCACCATGAAATACAGTTTGCTCTCATCGGGTGACACTGCCATCGATTCAATGCCGCGGTTGGTCTGGCGGGTGACAAGGATCGCCGGAAGGCCTCCGCTAACCTTATAGGCAGCACCTTCGAAGTCCTTTTCCGAGCCGGCCGGAACAATACGTTCATTAACCGTGCCATCAGCAGCGACATGCAGGATCGACGGGCCATTTTCTTCACCGATCCAGTACGAACCATCCGACAGGCGAATGATACCTTCGGCATCGATCGACGAAACCGACTGTGCCAGTTCCTTGCCATTGGCATCGACCGGCTTTTCGGTTTTGGCAACTGACAGTTTGTTGGTCAA
This sequence comes from Thalassospira sp. A3_1, assembly GCF_017744215.1. NCBI lineage: Bacteria > Pseudomonadati > Pseudomonadota > Alphaproteobacteria > Rhodospirillales > Thalassospiraceae > Thalassospira > Thalassospira sp. A3_1. The sequence goes on from NZ_JAGHQQ010000002.1 coordinate 192,084, forward strand.
ACCGGTCAGCGGCACACCATTCTGGTCTTTCAGCGCAATGACATCCTTGACGTCAAAGCTGCCGTCATCATTCAGGAAGATGGTGTAGATCGACGGCGAATAATCCGGGGTCGGATAGACGCGAACCTTGCGGCCCTGGCAAACGACATCTTCGGAAACGCCAAGCACGTCCTGCACGTCATCGCAAACAAAGTTCGGACCGCGATCCGATACCGCATAAAACATATTGGCCGGATCACCCGGACGGCGATAGGCACCCGAACCGAAACCGACGGTCAGGTCGCGTGCCTTGCCACCATCTACCATGACGGTCGACAGATTGTTAATTGCACTTTTGGTTTCGAAAACCTTGACGTCACCCGCCATTGCCGTTGTCGCAAGAAGCATGGCCGCAATACCGGCAAAACCGGCTGCAATCGTCCGTTTCATGGTGTGATCCCCCACATCGTGTAATGCATACGAAGAAACGCCCGAACCCGGTTATGCATCGGTTCAGGCGCAAGTGATGGAGTTCACATTAGAATTTTACTGTGACAGTTTGTTTGCGGTTGTGCGTCGTTTCCGTGAAACAACAGAAAGTCGTAATTTATCGTCGTGAACCGGCGGGGCAGTTACCAGAAATCCTCGCGCCGGACGGTAAAGGTTTCCGCAACACTGGCATATTCGTGATAGCCCAGTCGTGCCAGTGGCTCGAACAGGGTGACATCGACCATGCCGTCACGAATGATTGCATCATCGATATGCAAACCGACCACTGTACCGATCACCATCGCGTTTTTGCTTTGCGGGGTGGGGCCAGGCAGATTGACAATCTGGAATACCTTGCATTCCATATGGATCGGCACCCCCTTGATCCGATGGGCGGCGACCGTTTGACCCGGTTCCTTTTCAAGACCGGCATAATCAAATTCGTCCTGTTCGGGCGGAAGCGGTGCCGAACAGAAATTGATTTCGCGCAGCATCGCACGCGGGGCGACGGCGGCAATAAACTCGCCAGTTTCACGGGCATTGTTCAGACTGTCAATTGATCCGCCGGATGCAAACATGACCATTGGCGGATTACCACAGACCGCATTGAAAAATGAATAGGGGGCCAGATTGGCGTGCCCCTGTTTATCGACCGTCGAAATCCAGCCAATCGGACGTGGCGCGACACAGGCCTTGAAAGGATCATGCGGCAGGTTATGGGGTGTTTTTCCGGGTTCGTAAAACATGATGTTTCCGCTATTCCTGTTGATCGCCCGAACGGGGGGCATAATCATCGCCGCGCAGTGTTTCTGGCCGTTCCGAAAGATGCAGGCGGGTTTGCTGCAACGGGGTTTCGGCGATGATGTTGCCACGCCGGATGACATAAAGCCGGTTGGCGCGCAGCCGGATGGCTTCGATCGTATCGCGGGCCTGCAACACGACGAAATCGGCATTGTTGCCAACCGCAATCCCGTATCCTTCAAGCCCCATGATTTTTGCCGGTTCGGTTGTTACCGCGTCAAAACACGCCCGGATATCATCACGTGATGTCATCTGCGCCACATGAAGCCCCATCGATGCGACTTCAAGCATATCGCCCGATCCCATCGAATACCACGGGTCCATCACGCAATCATGGCCGAATGCCACGGTAAGACCCGCCTTGCGCAATTCGGGTACGCGGGTCATGCCGCGACGTTTTGGATATGTATCGTGGCGTCCCTGAAGGGTGATGTTGATCAGCGGATTGGCAATCGCGCTGACCTCAGCCTCGGTCATCAGGGCGATCAGTTTCGATACATAATAATTATCCATCGAATGCATCGATGTCAGATGCGAACCGGCGACCCGCCCCTGAAGGCCAAGGCGCTGCGTTTCATAGGCCAGCATTTCGATATGACGGGACAGCGGGTCGTCGGTTTCATCGCAATGCATATCAACCCGAAGGTCCCGGTTGGCCGCCATTTCGCAAAGTTCGGTGATGCTTTGCGCGCCGTCCGCCATGGTGCGCTCGAAATGCGGAATGCCGCCAACAACATCGACACCTTTATCAAGTGCGCGAATGACATTCTGCTTGGCCGTCGGGCTGCGCAGATAACCGTCCTGTGGAAACGCCACCAGTTGCAGATCGATATAGGGGGCGACCTGTTTTTTGACATCCAGCAACGCATCGACCGCAAGCAGACGGTCATCACAGACATCGACATGGCTTCGAATGGCAAGCAGGCCCTTGGACACTGCCAGATCGCAATAACGAAGCGCACGTTCGATCACTGCCTCTATCGTTAAAAGCGGCTTAAGCTCGCCCCAAAGTGCGATGCCTTCCAGCAGCGTACCTGACTCATTCATCCTTGGCAGGCCCAGCGACAGGGTCGCATCCATATGGAAATGGCTATCGACGAAGGGCGGGCTGACTAGCATTCCGTCGCAATCGATTTCCTCGGCCGCCAGGATCGGCAATTGCGGCCCGATTTCGATGATCTTGCCATCCTTGCATGCGATATCAATGCCGGTACGACCATCGGGCAGATTGGCATTTTTCAGGATCAGATCGGCTTGCATGACGGCATCCTTCGAAAGTGGGGCGTGTAAATCATCAGACTCTTGGGTAAAGGCAGCGATGCAAGTCAACGCTGTCCCTTAAACCATGGCACCAGCAATGCCTTGGGATAGTCGGCCTTGCGCGCGACAATGATCAGGGCGGCAATCGATAACAGATAAGGCATCATCAGGAAAACCTGCGATGGCAGGAACGCACCGACCTCGGTTTGCAGGCGGACCTGAAATGCATCAAACGCGCCAAACAGTAACGCCCCCAGCAACGCCTTGCCGGGTCGCCAGCTTGCAAACACCGTCAGGGCAATACAAACCCAGCCACGGCCATTGATCATGCCAAAGAAAAATGCATCAAACGCCGACATGGTCAGAAACGCACCGCCCATAGCCATCAGGCTTGATCCGGCAACCACGGCCCCGATGCGTAGTGCATAAACCGATAACCCTTGCGCCTCTACCGAGGACGGATTATCGCCAACCGCCCGGATCGCAAGGCCAAGCGGGGTGCGATACAAAACCCAGCCGGTGACAAACACCATGACAAGCGCCAGCATCGTAAGGGCTGTTTGAGAAAAGAGTGCTGGGCCGATAAACGGCAAATCCGACAGGATTGGAATATCAAGCGGCTGGAACGGGATAATCCGCGGCGGGGACGACACATCGGGTAATGCCGTGCGATAGGTGAAATACGACAGACTGGTCGCCAGCAACGTGACCCCGATCCCCGAAACATGTTGCGACAGGCCAAGCGGCACGGTCAGGATCGCGTGGATCAGGCCGAAAAAGCCCCCGGCCAGGGCGGCGACCAGAACGCCACCCCATAATCCGGCACCCAGCCAGACAGCCATCCATCCTGCCATCGCCCCGGCGGTGAAAATGCCTTCGATGCCAAGGTTAAGAACTCCGGCGCGTTCACAAATCAGCGCGCCCAGCACCCCGAAAATCAGCGGTGTTGCAATACGAAGGGCTGCGGCCCAGAAATTTGCGGTCAAAAGGATATCGATGATTTCCATGGTCTTTCCCCTTAACCCGCCGATTTCTGGCGTTCGAAATGGACCTTGAACCGGGTCAGAAACCCGCCGATCAAAACGCACAGCAACGCCATCGCAACAATCAGATCGGCCAGATAGCTTGAAACGCCAATCGCGCGGCTCATGGAATCTGCACCGACAAAAACCGACGCCACAAACAAAGCAGAAATGATCACGCCAATCGGTGACAGCCGGGCCAGCATGGCAACGACGATCCCGGCATAGCCATAACCCGGCGACAGATCGGTCGCGAGGTAGCCACGGGTTCCCGCCACTTCCGATACACCGGCAAGTCCGGCCAAACCACCAGACAGCATCGCGACCAGCACCATGGTTTTGGTCACCGAAATGCCGGAAAACCTGGCTGCGGCGGCATTTTCACCAACAGCGCGGATTTCAAATCCCCAGACGGTGCGCTTGACGAAAATCGCCAAAGCCACGGCACATATCAGCGCGACCAGAAGCCCCATATGCACCCGCATCCGATCAATCAGCGGCGGTAGGACGGCGCTATCAATCACCGGTTCGGACTGGGGCCACCCCATCGACATCGGGTCTTTCAGCGCACCTTCCAGCATCATCTGCACAAACAGAATGACGATGAAGTTCAGAAGCAAGGTGGTCACGACCTCGTCCACCCCCAGCCGCGTTTTCAAAAGCGTCGGCCCGATCAGCATCACCGCCCCAGCAGCAGCCCCGGCAATCAGCACCACCGGGATCATGATATAGCTTGGCCCGTCAATGACGCCTGATCCGATGGCAACGGCGGCCATGGCCCCCATGTAAAGCTGCCCCTCGGCCCCGATATTCCAAAGCTTGGCCCGAAATGCGATGGCAGCGGCCAAGCCGGTCAGGATCAGCGGTGTCGCACGTGTCAGCATTTCCGAAATTGAAAACATCGATCCGAACGCGCCGCTAATCATCAGGCCATACGCCTTGATGATTGGTGCCCCGGCCAGCGCAAGGGGGATCGCCGCCAGAAGAATGGCGATAATTGCCGCCATGACGGGGACGCCATAAACCATGATTGCGGATGGATTGGTGCGGGGTTCAAACCGGATCACGCCGGGTCTCCTGATCTTGGGGCATTTTCATCGGTTTTTTCGCGGGGCTTTGTGCTGGACTCAAAATTATCGGGCCCGAAATCGGTATCGCCTTTTTTCTGTCCGGCCATCATCAGGCCAAGCTCGGACCGGTCGATATCATGTGCCGCAATTGCTGCCGATACATGACCGGCATGAATCACCGCAATCTGATCGGACAGGGTCAGAAGTTCATCGAGATCCTCGGATATCAGAACCACCGCCGCCCCGCTTTCGCGTGCCTCAAGAAGCCGCCTGTGGACTTCGGATTGCGCACCAACGTCAAGTCCGCGTGATGGCTGGTTGGCGAGGATCAGTTTTGGTGATTTTTCCAGTACTCGAGCAAGGATAAGTTTTTGAATATTCCCGCCAGATAATAGGCGTGCAGGGGCATCCGGGCCCGGGCAGCGCACATCATAATCTAAAATTGCATGTTCGGCCCGTTTGCGGATTGCCTCGAAGTCAAGAAAGCCAAATTTCTGGTAATCGCGGGACCGGACATCTTCAATGGCGATGTTTTCCGCCACCGTCATCGATCCGACCATGCCGTCATGATGGCGGTCTTCGGGAATGCGAGCGATGCCATTCTGGGCGAACTGATGGGCATCGAATTTCGTGACTTTTTCACCAAAAATCTCGACTGAACCAACATCGGGACGATCCAGTCCGGCAATCAATTGTGCCAACGCCGCCTGCCCGTTACCCGATACCCCGGCAATGCCAAGAATTTCGCCTTCACGCGCCATAAGGTTCACCCCATGAAGGGAACGTCTGGCATCGCCACGATCAATCGTAACATCCCGAAGTCCTATGACCGGTTTGCCCGGTGCGCGTTCGCTGCGTCGGCTGACCGGAACATCGCGGCCAACCATCAATTCGGCAATTGATCGCCGGTCGGCCTGATCGGTTGCCATTTCGCCAACCTTTTTGCCGCCGCGCAGAACCGCGATGCGATGGGAAACGGCCAGAACCTCGGCCAGTTTATGGGCAATGATAATGACCGAAAGCCCGGTCGCGGCAAGCTGGCGAAGGGTTGCAAAAAGGCTGTCTGCCTCCTGCGGCGTCAGAACCGCGGTCGGTTCGTCAAGCACCAGCAAACGGGCATCGCGATAAAGGGCTTTAAGGATTTCAACGCGCTGCTTTTCGCCGACGGTCAGTTTATGAACCGGCTGATCAAGATCGACGTTAAGACCCGATCCCGCCATCAGCTTCGTCAGTTTGGCCCGTGCACCGGTGCGGTCGCGGTGCAGGCGGAAAATCGGTTCCGTACCAAGGACAATATTATCAAGGCCGCTTAGATTTTCGGCCAGCGTGAAATGCTGATGAACCATGCCGATGCCGGCATCAAGGGCCGCCTGCGGTGCACCGGGTTCAAGCGGGGCAAGGATGCCATCCGCACCCGCGACCATCACGGTTCCCCCGTCGGCGACATAATGGCCAAACAGGATGTTCATCAGGGTGGTTTTGCCCGCACCGTTTTCGCCAAGCAGGGCAACGATTTCGCCCTTGTGCACATCAAGGTCGATGGCGTGATTGGCGATCAGGGGGCCAAATTTCTTGGTGATTGCAGCCAGTTGCAGCAGCAATTGCGGGGACGTTTCCAAAGATGGGTTGGCAGCAGATGACATCCGGCTGATCCGTTAATTTTTATGTGTCACGCCTTGGCCGTATTGCGATAGCGGCGGGGGTGTTCCCCGAAAACGAAAGGCAGTCCGATGTTTAAACCGGACTGCCCGCAAAGTGGAAGAAATCTTACATGGAAGATTTCGGTTCTTCGTCATTTACGTTGACGGTAAAGCTGCCATCAAGAATTTCAGCCTGCTTGGCTTCAACTTCGGCAACGGTTCCATTGGGCAGAAGGGCGGCATCCAGAACGACGGTGCCGCCACCCGGTGCCATATAGCTGAACTTGCCGTAATCTTCGGCCTTGAATTCTCCCGCTTTGACGGCGGCAATAGCGTGATCAACGGTCGGTTCCATATGCCAGAGTGCCGAACCCAGAATGGTGCCCGGATAATCGGCTGCGGTATCAATCACGTTGCCAACCGCAAGAACACCGCGTTCCTTGGCAGCATCCGAAACGCCAAAGCGTTCGGCATACATGACGTCGGCACCCTTATCGATCATCGCAAACGCGGCTTCTTTTGCCTTGGGCGGGTCATACCAGCTATTGATGAAGGTCACGGTGAATTCGACATCCGGATTGACCGATTTGGCACCTTCCATAAAGGCATTCATCAGGCGGTTGACTTCCGGAATGGCAAAGCCCCCGACCATGCCGATCTTGTTCGATTTGGTCGCCTTGCCAGCCGCCATGCCGACCAGATAGCTTGGTTCATGGATGTAGTTGTCAAAGACCGAGAAATTGTCGCCTTCGGGGCCGAAGCTCGAACCCATCAGAAACGCGGTTTCGGGATAATCGGCGGCAACCTTCCGAGCCGCGCGTTCAACACCGAAAACTTCGCCCAGAATAAGGGCGGAGCCATTTTCGGCATATTCACGCATCACGCGCTCATAGTCGGTATTGGCGACGTTTTCGGAAAATTCATAGGTGATGTCGCCACGTTCCTGGGCCGCATTCAGCGCCTTGTGGATACGTGAAACCCATTGCTGTTCGACCGGAACGGTGTAGATCGCCGAAACCTTGATCGGGTCGGCGGCCATTGCCGGTGCGCCAAGGCCAAAAGATACCACCGCGGCTACTGCGGCCATGGCCGACAGCATTGCGCGACGGGAAAGATGGAAAGTACCAGACTTCATGATGTCCCCCTGCAGGTTATTGCCAATCTTGGAAATTCTACTTTTCTGCGTATTTGATATGCAGATTGTATACATGATCAGAAGAAGGGCAAATACAGAGTTGTCCAAATGGTCAAATTGCCGTTTTCGGCTAAATTGCTGTAATCAAATTCACATCAGGATGTATTGAATTACGTGGATTTACGGATGCGTGAATTCAGAACCAGCGAATGCGCATGGCATGTCGGCCCACATCAATCCGGTCAGACCAGAATAAAACATGGAGTCCGACGATAATATCCGGGGTTTTGGGCTGTTGATGTCGGGGACGAAAATCTTCCTGTTTTTGAGCCGAACCGGTTAAGATTGTCTAAACGGCTGAAATTACTTTGAAACTGTCGCGACTCCTTGGAAATTTTCGGAGTCTATTAACTTTTTGCGGTGATGCTTTCCTCAAGAAATATGGGGGAACCTGGAACGCATCATGACAAAGAAGACATCCTTACCGCTTGATCAGGTTATGGTCGGGGACTGCATCGAACTGATGAACAGCCTGCCGGAAAAGTCGGTCGATCTGATTTTTGCCGATCCGCCCTATAACCTGCAGCTGGGTGGTGATCTGCTGCGCCCTAATAATTCCAAGGTCGACGCAGTTGACGATCACTGGGACCAGTTTGACAGTTTCCGTCACTATGACGATTTCACCCGTGACTGGCTGACCGCCGCGCGCCGTATCCTTAAGGATACCGGTGCGATCTGGGTGATCGGTTCGTATCACAACATTTATCGTGTCGGCACGGTGATGCAGGATATCGGTTACTGGATCCTGAACGACATCGTGTGGCGCAAAACCAACCCGATGCCGAATTTCCGTGGCAAACGTTTCTGCAACGCGCATGAAACCCTGCTGTGGTGTTCGAAAAACGCCGAGCAAAAGGCGATCACTTTCAATTATGAAGCGATGAAGCAGCTTAACGAAGGATTGCAGATGCGATCCGACTGGCTGCTGCCGATCTGTTCCGGGTCCGAGCGCCTGAAGAATGAAAAGGGTAAAAAGGTCCATCCGACCCAGAAACCCGAAGCATTGTTGCAGCGCGTTCTTCTGGCAACGACCCGTCAGGGCGACGTTGTGCTTGATCCATTCTTTGGTACCGGCACCACCGGTGCGGCAGCGCGCCGCCTTGGCCGTCATTTTATCGGTCTTGAACGCGAAGAAGATTACGCAAAGGCCGCCAAGGAACGCATTGCCAAGGTTCAGATGCTTGATGGCGAGAGCCTCGAGATGACGGAGTCGAAGCGGTCGCTTCCGCGTATTCCGTTTGGTGCGGTCATCGAACGCGGTCTTCTGGCGCCGGGCGACAAGATTTATGACAACCGCGGCAATGTTGCAGCGCTTGTTCGTGCCGATGGCTCAATCAGTCACAAGGACAATGCCGGTTCGATCCATCAGATCGGGGCCCATGTTCAGGGCGCACAGGCTTGCAATGGTTGGACTTACTGGCACTACAAGTGTGATGGGCGTCTGGTTGTGATCGACAATCTGCGCAGTCAGCTTCGCAAGGAAATGGGACAGGTTTCCGCCTGATTTTTTGCGGCGCAGCACGCGTAAAATGATCTGATTTGGAAGGCCGGACGGTTGTGAAACCGTCCGGCCTTTTGCATTTGACGGCAATTCTTGTTATATCTTGGGTCTTGGAATTATCCGTAAGGATAGATGGAGAGCCCCATGCAGGTTGGCGCAACAGGTAGTGCCGCTTACGCACCGAACCCGGTCCAGATTCAGCAGGCAACTGCGCCGATCGCCGAAACAGGTGGTAACGATCTTCAGTCACCGCCGACCCAACGGGTCGATCAGGTGGCAGAAACCGAAACATCGCAACAATCGGCCCCGCCTAGCAGTACGGGCCGTGGACAGGTCATTGATATCTACGCCTGATCGGTCGAATACAGAATTTAAAAGGCCCGCGCCAGAATGGCAGCGGGCCTTTTTGTGTTTTGACAGATGGGTTGAAGCAGCGGTGGTCAGCGATATTTCAGTGCGTGACGCACGATTTTTTTCATCACCGTCGGCAGGGCAAATTCCGATAACCCGTCAATTGTTGTCCAGCTGCCATCAAGCTTCGCGGCATCGCTTTCAGATATGCTGGCGGCAAGAACCGTCACATCGAGATGGAAATGGGTGAAAGTGTGCCCGACAGTGCCATCCAGTGCCGTCCAGTTGGCCTTGATCGGGGCTTCGGACAGCATCACGTCGTCCGGGGCATCAATCGCACGCCAGTCACTACCGGGGACTTCGTAAAGTCCGCCCAGCAATCCTTTTTCCGGGCGTCGGCGGACCAGGATCTTCCCGTCATCGCGCCGTATCCAGAAGGCATATCCGACCCGGGTCGGTTTGGCAGGCTTTTTGCGTTTTCTCGGCAGTTCCGGGGCGATGCCCGATTTGCGGCCCTCGCAGGAGGCCTGCCACGGACAAATGCCGCATGCGGGATTACGCGGCGTACAGATGGTTGCCCCCAAATCCATGAGTGCCTGTGCGTAGTCGCCCGGCCGGTCGGCCGGGGTCAGGGTCGCCGACTTTTCCTTGATTTCAGGTTTGACGTCGGGCAACGGGGTTTCAAGGGCAAAAAGACGGGAAATGACTCGCTCGATATTGCCATCGACCGGGCTTGAATGGCGGTTAAAGGCGATGGCTGCAACTGCTGCGGCGGTATAGGGACCGATGCCGGGCAGCTTCAGAAGGTCTTCCTCGGTATCAGGGAACCGGCCGCCATACTCATCGGCAATAACCTTGGCACATTTATGCAGGTTACGCGCACGTGCGTAATATCCCAGCCCCTGCCAGGAATGCAGAACTTCGTCGAGATCGGCATTGGCAAGATCGGTTACGGTCGGCCAGCGTTGCAGGAATGCTGCGAAATAGGGACCGACCGTAATCACGGTGGTCTGTTGGAGCATGATTTCGCTCAGCCAGACGCGATAAGGGTCCTGTGCGTCGCCCGGTTCTGCGCGCCATGGAAGGGTGCGATGATGACGGTCGTACCAGTCCAGCATGGTCCGGCCGAGGTGATGGATTTCGTCGTTGGTGAAATGCACGGCGTTCCCGTGTTATGTTGCGGGGATGAAAACGGGTAATTACGTTTAGGTTCTTTTAGCAGACCCTACGAAAGAAGCGGGCGTGAGCAAGCAAAAAGATATGACCGATACGCCGACACATAGCACGCCCGATCAGCGTGCCGATATGGTCGCGGCAAAAAATGCGGTCAAAAAGAAACAGAAAATTACTCCGATGGGCAGCTCGGAACGCCGGATGGGCCTGCGTAATATCGCTGCCATGGTTGGCAATCTGACGCGCCCACTGGTGCGCAAACGAGGTTTCTTTCAGGCCGAAATTATTTTGCACTGGGCGGAAATTGTCGGTCGTGACCTTGAACAATTCACCATGCCGGTCAAATACAACCCGCCACGGGGTGAAAATGCCGGGGGTGGGACGCTTGTGATCCGGGTGACCGGGCCGGTGGCGATTGAATTGCAGCATCGCATGCCGCAGATCATCGACCGGGTGAATACCTATTTCGGGTATCGCGCGGTGGAACGCATCAAGATGATGCAGGGCGATATTTCCCGCCCCGAACGCAAGGTCAAACGACCGGAAAACGTGCCCGAAGGCCCAATCCGCGAAACCAGCGAAGTCGATATCGCCAAAATTGAAGACCCGCATCTGCGCGAAGTGCTGACCCGACTTGGACGTCGCATTTCGGGGGATGTCCATTCGCGCGGGCAACCGGGACAGAAGAAATAGCCGGTGAAATTGTATTTTAAATCACGTGTAAGTCATTTGCCAATCAGGGGCCCAAAGCCTTATTCCGGTGCGGGCCGGATCGAATCATTTTCCCATAATGTGTGATCACGGAGTTGCCGCATTTCCAAACGATGTTGGCGACTCGTTGGCTCATTAGCGCTTTTGGGGGGCGTGTTGACTCCCGCGCTGCAACAGGCTTGTAATCACAAAATATTGTTTTAACGGAGGTTTCCTTGCTGAAGGCAGTTAAGTTTTTTGCGGTCGCATTCGCGTTTGCGATTGGTGTTGTCGGGGCGCAGCAGGCCAAGGCTGTGGAATATAAGGAACATGTGCTTGGTAATCCGGATGCGCCGGTGACGATCATTGAATATGCGTCGCTGACCTGCCCGCATTGCGCCGCGTTCCACAATGAAACCCTGCCGGAAATCAAGAAATCGCTGATCGATACCGGTAAGGCGAAACTGATCTTCCGCGATTATCCGCTGGATGGTGTTGCTGTGCGCGCCGCTGCTGTTGCGCAATGTGCCGGGGATGATCGTTATTTCGGTGTTCTGGGGATGCTGTTCAAATCGCAGATGACCTGGGCACGTGCATCTGACCCGATCGAAGGGATCAAACAGGTGGTCCGTTTTGCCGGTATGGATAGCGATGCGGTTGATGCCTGCATGGCGGACGAGGCCCTGATTGACGGGATCGTTGCATCGCGCATGCGCGGTGAACAGGAATTCAAGGTCAATTCAACGCCGAGCTTCGTTATCGATGGCGAAACCTTTGCCGGTTCGCGCGATCTGAAGTTCTTCGAAGACAAGGTCGAAGAACTGACCAACTGATAAATGTGATCTTGCCAGATGCCGCAAATGCGGCATCTGGCAATCAGGGGAAGGGACGGACCGGGGGCATGATTGGTCCAGTTTAAATCGCTACGGCTGACGGGGTTCAAATCCTTCGTCGATTCAACCGAATTGCTGGTGGAAGACGGGCTGACAGGGGTTGTCGGTCCGAACGGCTGTGGCAAATCCAATCTTGTCGAAGCGCTGCGCTGGGTCATGGGGGAAACCTCGGCCAAGCAGATGCGCGGCTCGGACATGTCCGACGTTATTTTTGGCGGAACATCGTCCCGTCCTGCACGAAATGTTGCCGAGGTTACTGTCGTTCTGGACAATGCGGAACGTAAAGCCCCGGCAATGTTCAACGATCACGAGACACTTGAAGTTGTTCGACGCATCGAACGCAGTGGTGGCTCGAATTACAAGGTTAACGGCAAGGATGTCCGCGCGCGCGACGTCCAACTGCTGTTTGCCGATGCGGCAACCGGGGCGCGGTCAAACGCCATGGTGTCGCAGGGCAAGATCGGGGCCCTGATCGGGGCGAAGCCAAGCCAGCGCAGGCTTGTTCTGGAAGAAGCCGCCGGGATCACCGGCCTTCATTCGCGCCGCCACGAGGCCGAGCTTCGGCTTAAAAATGCCGAACAGAATATGGAACGTCTTGAAGACGTTCTGGTGACGCTTGATAGCCAGATCGCGTCTCTGCAAAAGCAGGCCCGACAGGCCGAACGGTATCGCAAACTTTCCGAAAGTATTCGCCAGACCGAAGCATTGCTGTTCCACATCCGCTGGACAGATGCCGACAAACGGCAGGCAGATGCCCGTGAATTGCTGGTACTTGGTGAAAGTGCCGTGCGTGACCTGACCGGTCAGGTGACCGAGGCCACCACCATTCAGGCCCATATCGCGGCAAGCCTTCCCGAACTTCGCAAAAAGGAAAGCGATGCGGCAGCGGCCCTGCAGCGCATGCTGATCGAGCGCGAAGGGCTGGACAAGGACAAGGCCCAGATCGAAACCCAGATGTCGCAGCTTCGCGCGCGCATTCAGCAGATTGATGCCGATCTTGCACGTGAAGCCGAACTGGCAAGTGACGCCGAAGGTGCCCTGAACAAGCTTAAAAATGAACGCGAAGAACTGCGCGAGGCGCAGGGCGGCGAGGATGATGAGCTTGACGAGGCAAAGGAACGCGCCGTCGAGCAGGCCGCAAGGGTCGAGACGTTGGAAGGGCAGGTTGACGAGCTGACCAGCCGGGCCGCGGCCGAGGAAGCCCGACTTAAAAGCGTTCAGCAGCGGCTAAGCGAACTTTCCGCCCGCCGGTCGCGTCTGACAGAACGCTATGACGAGGCGGTTGCCCGCCTTGATGATATCCGGGTTGAAGCCGATTTTACCGATGCCCTTGAAGAAGCCGGTCTGGCGCTTGAGGAATGCGAGGAACTTTGCGAGCAGCGCAAGCTTGCCATCGAAGAAGCCGAGATGCGCCTTGCCGAATTGCGGGATCGTGAAGACAGCCTGAAAACAGCCGAAACCGCATCGCGCGATGCGCTTCGTGATGTTGAAAGCCGCAAGGCACGGCTTGTGGCCGAAATCGAAGCACTTGAAAGTCTGGTCAAGGGAAGTGCCGATCAGCAATTCCCGGCGGTGATCGAAAAGCTTTCGGTGACCAGCGGTCTTGAAATGGCGATGGCTGCGGCACTTGGCGAAGACCTTGATGCACCCGATACCGAAGATGCGCCGATGCACTGGTCGGCGGTCGATCCCGGCGCGGATGACCCGGCCCTGCCCGAAGGGGTTCAGGCGCTGGCAAAATTTGTTGAAGGTCCGGCATTGCTTAACCGCCGTCTTTGGCAGATCGGGGTTGTCGATGACGAGGCAACCGGGAACTGGCTGGCCAAAACGCTGAAAACCGGGCAACGGCTGGTGTCGCGCGAAGGTGCGCTTTGGCGGTGGGACGGTTATCGCATCAAGGTTGGTGCGGAGCTTCCGGCTGCGGCACGGTTGAGACAACGTAATCGACTTGAAGAATTACGCCTTGAGCTTGAGGAAGTCGACGAAGCGGTCGAACTTGCGGTCGAAAAGGCCGATACGGCACGTGAAAATGTCGAACGTCTTGAAGAAGATATCGAAGCCGCGCGCAATGGCGAACAGGAAGCCCACCGCGCCCTTCGCGAGGCGGAGGGATCTTTGGCCCGCGCGCGTGAGGAAATTGCCAATATCAAACGTGACGCCAGCGCCATTGAAGGTCGTCTGCAACATGCTGAAGAAGCCGAAAAGCGCGCCAAGCAGGATCTGGACGAACTGATCGCCGAGCAGGAAGAGCTTGCCGCAACGCCCGAGGAATCGAGCGAAGGCCTGATGGAAATCAAGGCAGAGTTGATTGAAAAACGTGCCGAGCTTTCGGATGCGCGTGCCGATCAGATGGAAGCGCGAAGCCAGCTTGAACGGATGCAGCGTGACGCATCAGGCCGTCGCAAGCGCCTTGAATTTGTCGAAAGCGAAATCGCATCCTGGAATGATCGCGCATCGGGGGCGGGTGAACGTGTGGCCCAGCTTCGCGAGCGTCAGGAAGAAGCGCGGATGGAGATCGAGGAGCTTGAGCTTAAGCCCGACGAGATCGAGGAACGCCGTGCGATCCTTTCGGACCGGATCGAAATAGCCGACCAGGCGCGCAAGGATGCGGCTGATGAATTGGCACGTGCCGAAAATGCGCAGCGCGAAGCAGATCACAACCTGAAAGAAGCGGAACAGAAACTTGCCGAGGCCCGCGAAGGCCGGGTTAGGTGTGAAGCACTTCTGGAACAGGCAGAACAGCACCGCCGAGATTTGATTGAACGCATTCGCGAACGGGTTAATGCCACCCCCGATCAGCTTGTTGAACTGGCCGAAATCGACCAGACCAAGGAATTGCCTTCCGAAGACGATATCGAAGCCCGTTTGCAACGTCAGTCGCGCGAACGCGAAAACCTTGGTGCGGTCAACCTGCGCGCCGAGGTCGAACTGGCCGAGATGGAAGAACAGAAAGACACGCTGGTTTCCGAACGCGATGACCTGATTGCAGCGATTGATAAATTGCGCAACGGCATCAACCAGCTGAACCGGGAAGCGCGAAACCGTCTGAAGGCCGCATTTGACGAAGTCGACAAGCATTTCCAACAGCTGTTTGTTAGGCTGTTTGGCGGTGGTGGCGCGCATCTGATGCTGACCGACGCGGATGACCCGCTTGAAGCCGGTCTTGAGATCATGGCATCTCCGCCGGGCAAGAAATTGCAGCACCTTTCATTGCTCTCGGGGGGCGAGCAGGCATTGACCGCTGTTGCGCTTCTTTTTGCGGTGTTCCTGACCAACCCGGCCCCGATCTGCGTGCTTGACGAAGTTGATGCACCGCTTGACGACGCCAACGTGGACCGGTTCTGCAAGCTGCTTGAAGCGATTGGTCGCCACGCCAATACGCGCTTCCTTGTGATTACCCACCATCGCATGACCATGGCCCGCATGAACCGCCTATTTGGTGTGACCATGGCGGAACGAGGCGTTTCCTCGCTGGTGTCGGTGGATCTGCGTCAGGCAGAGGTTTATTCCCAGAAAGAGCAAAAAGAGCTCGATTTCACCAACTGATCATTTTTCCCGTATTGGGGTTTCGTTAGGATCTGTCTTTAGGTTAAGAGGGAGCCTTGACGAGACACTCCAACCGGGAAAAGTGTGCAGAATGTCCAAAGAAGTCCGCGCGTTATACGAACAGTTTCCTTATCCGATGCGCGACCCGCAGGAGGAAAAGGACCGGTTGCTGATGCCGCCGATGGATACTCTTTCCCGGGTCAATCATTATGGTTTTGGTGGCCGCAAAAAGATTGATGCCGGTTTTCACGCACTTGTTGCCGGCGGGGGAACCGGAGACAGTCTTGTCTGGCTGGCGGAACAACTGCGCGATTGCGGCGGGCAGGTCACCTATCTTGAACCATCAAGCGCCAGCACGAGGGTGGCGCGTGCGCGCGTCGAGGCACGCGGTTTAACCAATGTCACCTATGTAAATGCGACGATTGGCGAGTTCGCCGCGACTGCACCGAAAAAGTTCGATTACATCAATTGTGCAGGTGTGCTGCATCACCTTCAAGTTCCGGAAGAGGGCCTTCGTGATCTGGTTGCGGTCCTTGCCGATGACGGGTGCATCGGTGCGATGCTGTATGGGGAACATGGCCGCTTTGCCGTGACCGAGTGGCGCAAGATGGTTGCGCCGCTTCTGCCGGGCAAGACACTTGACGAACAGCTCGCCATGACGCGGAGCCTGCTTTCGACCCTACCCGAAGGCAACATGCTGCTAAAAATGGGTGGTGGTCCGGGCTTTATCAAAGGATTGCTTGAAAACGATCCCGAGATTGTCGATCTGCTGCTGCATCCGGTTGAATGTGCCTATGACGTGCATGGTGTTTATGACTTTGCGGCGTCAGCCGGGCTTGAAGTTGCAGCCTTTACCGGCTTTTTCGGCTTTGGCGGCACCGGCAAGGCGCATTACAGCATTGATAACCAAATTACCGATCCGAAAATCCTGCGCGATCTGATGTCTTTGCCGCTTCGTGATCAGCAGGCGTTTTGTGAACTTTACAGTGGTGCGATGCCGCTGCATGCCTTCTATCTTGTGCATTCGGATGTGAAACGTGAGGCGGCCCCAGCCGTAATGCCGGATCGCGATTTATGCCCGTGGTTCTTTGTTGCACCGTCCGACAACTTCTTTGACGATCTGGTGCACAATGCGGGCAGGCCGATTGTCCTTGCAGATGGTACTGGCAATGCGGTTGACCTCACAGGTGGACCAGATCTGGCACGGCTTTTGGCGTTGTTTGATGGCAAGACGTCCTTTGAGGATATATCGGCCCGGTTGCGCGACGAAATCCTGCATAAACAGCCAATCGACATGAACCAGATAGCAGACAATACATTGGCAGCGGTCTGGGGGCTATTTCATAAGTTTGACTGGATGCTGGCATCGTCATCCGAAAGCGGCTGGCAGCAGCAGGACGGACAGCGCCGCCTATCGGTCGATTTGCCGAAGTAATCGCGGATCGGTGTTTCTGTTGGTAACGATGCGAGCGGATTTGCGATGAATCGGCCAGGTAGGTGGTGCCCCTTTGTGACCGGTGTCGGGACACCATTGCGATATTGGGCCCAAACCGCGCGGCAAAAGGTTGAAATCGATAAAAAGCGATTGAATTCACACTCGTTACACAGAAGGCCAGTTCTGCGGTTCAAAGGGGCAGGAACCAAGGGAAACCGCCGGTTGCGCGACGGGCTTTGGGTAAATCTCCGGTAAATGCGGGTGCGACTATCGCCTAACGTCAAATGTGAATGATAGCACATTTCGACAATAAAATTTTTATAAAACAAATGGTTAAATGCAATTGCATCCCCCCGACAAGGCAGGGTTTTACGGCTTGACAGCCTATGGGGCGCTAAGTATGTTGCCCGCGCATTTCCTTGCGACGTTTGCAAGGCTGCCACAGCGGGGTTCACGACAATGAGCGATGATAAAGATCGCGCTTCATTAGCAGAGCTTGAAAGCAAGTTGGCGGCTGTGGCAAGCAAGCGTGAAGAAACGCATAGCCCGAACCGGGCGACCGGCAAGCCATCCCAAGGGATGGCATTAGGAATGAGAATTTCGGCGGAAATGATAGCTGCGGTTCTTGTTGGACTATTGATTGGCTGGGCGCTGGATCGGGTGCTTGATACGACGCCCTGGTTGCTTGTTCTGTTTGTATTTCTCGGAGCAGGTGCCGGTGGTCTTAACGCTTATCGGGTGGCCAAGGGATTTGACAGTGCTGTCGGACTTGGACGCGCGATGGGGGAGCGCAAGCAGGGGGACAAGGATTAGCCTTGGCCCTCAAAAGATTGAGCGAGGATTACGGTGGCTGGACCGCTAGAGCAGTTTGAAATCAAGCCCTTGGCCGAGCTTTCGGTTGCTGGCGTTGATGTTTCCTTCACCAACTCCGCACTTTGGATGGTGATCGCAGCCGTTCTCGTAACGGGCTTCATGACGCTCAGCATGCGTCGCGGGGCATTGGTACCTGGCCGTTGGCAGGGTGCCGCCGAGGTGATGTATGAATTCGTCGCCAATATGTTGAAAGATAACGTGGGAACTGCGGGTCGCAAGTACTTCCCGTTCGTTTTCACCCTGTTTATGTTTGTTCTGTTCGGGAACCTGCTTGGCATGATCCCGCACAGCTTTACGTTTACGAGCCATATCGCTGTTACCTTTGCGATGGCTCTGGTGATCTTTATCGGTGTGACCATTATTGGCTTCGTTCGCCACGGTACGCATTATTTCCGGATGTTCTTCCCGGAAGGTGCGCCGATCGCAACGGCCTTCATTCTGATCCCGATTGAAGTCATCTCCTATTTCTCTCGTCCGTTCAGCTTGGCGATCCGACTGTTTGCGAACATGACCGTCGGACACATCATGCTGAAAGTGATTGGCGGGTTCGTCGGCCTGATCGGCATCTTCGGCGTCCTTCCGTTCGCTCTTCTGACGGGGATTACGGTTCTGGAGTTCGGCATTGCTGCGCTTCAGGCTTATGTCTACACCATTCTCACCTGCATCTATCTCCATGATGCAATCCACATGCACTAATGCTAGTGGACCGGTGTGATCTCTTCTGATTGCCTTTAAGAAATTCGAAAGGGTGAAGTTATGGAACTCGATGCTGCTAAGATGATCGGTGCTGGCCTGGCTGCTATTGGCATGATTGGTGCCGGTATCGGGGTTGGTAACATCTGGTCGAGCCTGATTGCGACTGTTGGCCGTAACCCGGCTGCAAAAGGCGACGTTGAACTGTATGGCTGGATCGGCTTTGCCGTTACCGAAGCTATTGCACTGTTCGCACTCGTCGTTGCGCTGATCGTTCTGTTCGGCTAATCGGCGCCTTTTGCGCGAATACTCGGCCCGGCGAGGATACCCCTCGCCGGTGTCGTTGAATTCGGGAGTAGGCTATGCCGCAGTTTGATATTGCGACGTTCTCGGAACAGATTTTCTGGCTGTTCGTTATTTTTGGCATCCTGTATTTCCTGATGTCGAAGATCGCGCTGCCGAAGGTTGGCGAAGTTCTGGAACGCCGTCACAAAACCATTGAAGACAACCTTGGCAAGGCCCGGGCGTTGAAAGACGAAACCGATGCCGCCATCGCGAAATACGAGGCTGCCTTGGCAGAAGCTCGTGATGCCGCACAGGCAGATATTCGCGAAGCAACGGAAAAAGCAGCTGCAGAGCATGCTGCGAAAACCGAAGCGCTGGTCAAGAAACTGTCGAAAAAGACCGCTGATGCCGAGAAGGCCATTGCCGGTGCGAAAGACGACGCGATGAAAGGTGTGGCAGAAGCCGCATCCGAAATCGCCCGTGAAGCAACCGACAAGCTTATCGGTGTCAAGGTTCAGGCCAAAACTGCCGACAAGGCTGTTTCGGCGATCGTAGGAGAGTAAGAAGATGGCAACCCCGCACGAGGTTACGTTCCTTACCGATCCCTATACCTGGACCACGCTTTCCTTCTTGCTGGTTGCCGGTTTCGGCGGCTTCAAGGCTGTTAAGGGTATTTCCGGCGCACTCGACAAGCGTGCGCAGAAAATTTCCGAGGAGCTTGATGAAGCACAGCGCCTGCGTGAAGAAGCTCAGGAGCTTCTGGCCAAATATCAGGCCAAACAGCGCGAAGCATTGAAGGAAGCGGATGAAATCCGTGCTCATGCCAAGGCGGAAGCCGACCGCATGCTGGAGAACGCCCAGGCTGAACTGAAAGCGTCGCTCAAGCGTCGTGAACAGCAGGCCATGGACCGTATTGCCAATCTCGAAACCCAGGCCATTGCCGAAGTTCGTGCCCGTGTGGCCGAAATCGCGGCACAGGCAACGTTTGCACTGGTTTCCGAAAAGGTTACCGCTGCAAAGGCAGACGAGCTTGTCGATAATGCGATCGCGGAAATCAAAGGTCGCCTGAACTAAGAATTTCCGGTTTTCCGGAACGCAAAACCCCCGCAGAATTTCTGCGGGGTTTTTTGTTTTGAGATCTGTTCGCCATGCAGTGCTCAAGCCCGGTGGGGATACCTAAATGGCGAACTGTTTATCCCGGCCATGTGGCTGATCAAGAACAAGAACTGGTCCCTTGGGCACGATACCCGTTGGGTTGATCATCAGGTGGCTTTCGTAATAGTGCCCCTTGATGTGATCAAAGAATACGGTCTGTTGGATGCCGGGGACCTGATAAAGCTCGCGTGTATAGGCCCAAAGATTCGGGTAATCCTTCAGCATTTTCAGATTGCATTTGAAATGCCCGTGATAGACCGGATCGAAACGGATCAGGGTGGTGAATAGCCGCCAGTCAGCCTCGGTCAATCGATCACCGGCCAGATAGCGATTGGATGTCAGACGGTCTTCGAGCCAGTTCAGCGTGCCAAAAAGCGTCGTTACCGCATCTGCATAGGCATCCTGTGCCGTAGCAAAGCCGGATTTGTAGACACCGTTATTTACATCATTATAGACGCGGTCATTGATCGCATCGATTTCGGTGCGCAAATCTTCGGGATAATAATTACCTGGTTTGGCACCCAGATCATCAAAGGCGGTGTTGAGCATCCGGATGATGTCAGCAGACTCATTGCTGACAATCCGGTTGGTTTTCTTGTCCCACAGTACCGGCACCGTAACGCGCCCGGTGTAGTCGGGTTTTGCTGCTGTATAAATCTGATGCATGAAACGGTGATTACCAAGATGATCGGGCAATCCTTCATCGGGGGAAAATTCCCAACCGTTTTCAAGCATGCGCCAATGTACAACCGACACCGAAATCAAATCTTCCAGTCCTTTGAGGGCGCGAAAGATCAGTGTGCGATGCGCCCACGGGCAGGCATACGAAACATATAGATGATAGCGACCGGCTTCGGCTGGAAATTCTGCGCCACTGTCTTTCGACAGCCAGTTTCGGAATGCGGAATCCTGACGCTTGAACTTACCGCCGGTCGATTTCGTGTCGTACCATTGGTCTTTCCATTCACCATCGACCAAAAGGCCCATAATCGTATCCTCCGGCTTTTTGTTGGTCCCGTGATATGCCGATTACGTGCGGCCGGGATGGTTGTTCCCATCATCGTCATTTCCCCGTTGAACGCAATCAGGGGATATGACATTAATTTGTTTCCAAATGGGCAACAATTGCGCGGCAGTGATATAGCAGTGACGCAGCAGGGCGGGGAGCAGGGTGATGCTGATCGGCAATCTGGACGGAATGACGGTTTTTGCCCGTGTTGTGGAGGAGCAAAGCTTCTCCGGTGCCGCGCGCAAGCTTGCCATGTCCAAATCTGCAGTCAGCAAGCATGTCACCAAGCTTGAAGACAGTCTTGGCATCCGACTGCTTAATCGCACGACACGCCGGTTGAGTCTGACCGACGCAGGGGCAACTTTTTATCAGCATTGCGCGCGCGTGGTTGAGGAAATCGAAACAGCCGAACATGCCCTGACCGATTTGCGCGGTACGCCGCGCGGCACACTTCGGATTTCGGCACCTCTGACATTCGGGCAGCGTTACATGCCCGATCTGGTGTCGGAATTTATGGGTCTGCATCCGGGATTGCATGTCGACATTCATCTGGCCGATCATATGGTTGATCTTGTTGCCGAAGGGTTCGATATGGCAATCCGCATCACGCGGTTGAAAGATTCCAGCCTAATTGCCCGCAAGCTTGCCGATTTTAACGGTTACGTTGTGGCGTCGCCGGGCTATATCGCCGAACATGGGGAACCCCTACACCCGACCGAATTGGCGAACCACAGGACGCTTGCCTATACCAATCTGGCGAACCCGAATGTATGGGAGTTTGAAGGTCCGGAAGGCCAGATCAATGTCCGCGTCAATCCGGTCATGTCGTGCAACAATGGCGATTTCACTTCGTTCGCGGCCATCCGGGGGCTTGGTATTGCACGCGAACCGGAATTTATCGTTGCCGAGGCACTTCAAAAAGGATCACTGGTCTCAATCCTGAATGAATATAATTCACTGGCCAGCGGCGGGATTTACGCAGTGTATCCGGAACGGCGTCATCTGCCGACCAAGGTACGTATCTTTATCGATTTTCTGGTTGAAAAGTTTCGTGGCGGATTGTGCAATTTCCACAAAACAATGTTTCCGTCCGATTAGGACTACTTGCTTTCGATCCGCCAGCCAATCAGGCACATAAGCCCGAGTAAAACAGCAACGACCGGCAACGGCAAAAGATTGGTAATGCCACCGATCACGGTACGATAGCTTTCTGTTTCCATCAGACCAGCCCAGTTGGTACCGTTCCAGATACGGTCATCCTCTACCCGGTGGAAATCGGGAAGTCCTTTTTCGATACGGTCGATATATCCGCCATTGGCTAGAACCAGATCCCGTAAAAGATCGGGCGTAGAATTGGTGTTGCGGCGTTCACTGGTCAAAACATCCCGGTCAACATGCAGGGCTGATTGGGTGCTACCTTCGCGATCAAGTGTTTGAACGCGAATCAGGCCCCGTTCCGCAATCGGTAAAGTAGCCTTCCAAGTCTGGTCTGACTGCCGTTCAAAGGTGGTGCGGACAATCTCGCCGGTTTCCGGATTGGCGCCGGTTGCGGTTGTTGGTTCCGCCCCGATCTTTCGCCAGGTCAGGGTCAGGCTTTTGCCATCGGCACTGCGTTCCGTGGTGATGGTGTTTTCATCAAGCGCCGGTTCCTTCATTAGCCAGTGCGACAATCGGCGCAGCATTTCAGCAATCGGTCCACCACCATCATGGCCGCGCTGCCAAAGCCACATCTGATCCGAGCTCAGCATGGCCGCCCGACCTTCTTCGATCCGGCGCAAGGACAGCAATGGCAATTGATCCGCGCCAGTCAGAAGGGTCATGACATTGTTGTCGGCTTCGCGGGTTTCAATCTGACGGTACCAGTGCCCCCATTTGGGCGGTGTATTGACCGATCCTGCGATCGGGGCCGTAACCGGGTGAATGCGCCCGGCGGTGTTTACCTGCGGGACAAAGGGTTGTTCAATGAGGCGGCCGGTGACCCGAACCGGCATTAAATCACCCAGGACCGTATTTGAAAGTCCTTCAGGGCCCAAATATTCCGGCCCGGCGACGACAAGTGCGGCACCGCCCCATTTTACATAATCCACGACCTTTTCAAGATAATGCGGCGGAAGGACGCCACGCATCTGATAGCGATCAAAAATGATCAGGTCGAACTGGCGAAGGCGAACCTCAAACAGATCCCGGATCGGAAACGGGATGAGGGCCAATTCGTTGATCGGTGTATCGTCGCCTTTTTCCGGCGGGCGCAGGATGGTGAAATGCACCAGATCAACACCCGGGTCGGCACGCAGAAGGTTACGCCAGGCCCGTTCGCCAGGGTGTGGTTCCCCCGAAAGCAGCAGAACGCGCAGCCGGTCGCGCACACCGGTCGTTTCAAGGATCAGCCGGTTGTTTGTCTGATCGGTTTCGTTCGGGCTTTCTTCCATTCGCAATTCTGCGATGACAGGTCCGGCGTGCGGAACGGGAATAGTTACGCGATGCGGTTCATTTGCGGGTAGTGTGAGATTACGTTCGCTTCCGTCTTCATGTAGCATTCGAACCGATACGGGGCTTCCGGTGGCAAGGCTGTGATCAATGGCTTCGACCATAAAATCCGCATTCTTGCCAACGATGCCGTAATCGGCTGTCTGGCGGATTTGCAAACGCCGGTCGCGTTCGTCTTCGCGTCCGGTGATGAGGGCATGAAGCGGTGCGCCCAAATCCAGATTCGCCGGAATGTCGTGAATCTGGCCGTCGGTGATCATCACGACACCGCCCAGTCTTTCGCGCGGGATACCGCCAAGAAGCCGGTCAAGGGCGGAAAACATACGGGTGTCCGTTTCGCCCGGAACGTCCTCAATACGTAGCTCGATACTGGGATCGTCGGCAAAACGGTTACGTATCTGCGAAATAGCGGCATCGGTTTGGTCCATACGACTGCCGATATTCTGGCTGCTGGAGCGGTCAACCAGCACCAGGACAATGTCGCTCAGTTTTTCGCGGTTCTGATCGGTAAATTGCGGGGCAATCAGGGCAAGCAACATGATCGCCATTACGATTGCCCGCCAGATCGTGCCACGCAGACGAAACACGGCAAACAGCAGGATTGCAGCGACGCAGATTACCGCAAGGATCTGAAGTAGTCCGATATCAAGTAACGGTGCGATCTGGAAGTCCTGCCAGTTTCGGTTCATCGGCCAAGCCTTTCAAGGATCGCAGGCAAATGAACCTGATCCCCCTTGTAGCTGCCGGTCAGCGCGTACATCACCAGATTGACACCGAAGCGCCATGCCATTTCGCGCTGCCGCGGGGAAATATCATCCGTGCGGTTCTCAGCTGTGCGGCCTTCTTCCAGCATCCAGGCGGATGCCCAGTCATTACCGCCAAACAAAACAGATGCAACACCATCCAGCCGTTGATCCGGACGGGCATCAAGCCAAAGCGGTGCCGCGAAACGCCCATAGGCATGATCAAGCAGATAGAAGCTGCGAAAAAGGATGTGATCGCCGGGTGCCTTGTCCAGTATCGGAATTTCAAGCCCGGCAAGCAGGCGGCGCAGTCGGGCTGGTTCAACTTCCTGATCACGACTGTCGATCAGTATCATTCCTCCGCTGTCGAGATACCGGTTGATACGCGTCTGGGCAAATTCCGAAAACGGCTGTTGCCCGTCAACCAGCGGCCAGTAGATCAGCGGATAAAAACTAAGATCATCTGCTTCAGGGTTAATCGCATCTGCCGGTGCCAGATCGGCGGCACTGCGCCGGCGCAGAATTTCGGTCAGGCCCGCAAGTCCCGATTGGCTGAGGCGGTCGATCGGGGCAACGTCGGTCTTAAGATAGGCCAGACGCGGTTGTAATGCGGCGGCCTGCGTTTCGACAGCTTGGGCGCTGTTACTGGTGCCAACAGTCATTGCTGTTGCCGCAGTGCCAATAAATGCAATCATAAGCACAGAGGTAAGAGCATCACTGCGCCGGGAGCGTCTTAAACTGACATGGTGAACCAGTATCAATGCAACCCCGTCAAAGATCAGAAGCAGCATCGCTATCATCAGGCACATCGCAGCGAGATCAATCTGGTCCTGATTGGTGATCTGCCGCATTGTTACGTCAGAAGGCCAGCGAATCTGATGATCCAGATTTTCAAGGGATGAACCAAGGTTAAAGGCAACAGCCTGGCCATTTTCCCCATATATGCCAGGTGGGTGCCGTGGGCCGGGAACCGGTAGTGGCATCCGCAATGGGAGGATCGTCGCATCGGGCTGATGGGCACGCCCGAAGCCGTCAAGGATGGACTGAGGGGGGAGGCTTGTTTGCAGTTCCGCGTCCGAACGATCACTTGGGCTGGCAAGAGGCAAAAGGCGCTGCCAGATTTCGACGAACAAACCCGACATCGGCAGATTGGACCAGTCCGCCCACGGGGTTACATGGAACAGAACAATTCGCCCGGCATTCCTCGTTGCGCTGGTAACAAGCGGGGTACCATCGGTCAGACGCGCCCAGGTCTTGGCAACAATATCCGGATCAGGTTCGGCAAGAAGTTGTCGGTTTACAGTAATTTCCTCGGGAATGGTGATCCCGGAAAACGGGCTGGTTTCAGGAAATGCCAGAAGACGTTTCGGTTTCTCCCATGACATCGATCCACCGAAATCACGATTACCCAAGCGAAGGGTTACAGGCAGGAATTCCGGTTCGACTTCGGTTGTGCTGTCACCAGCAAACCTCACCAACATGCCACCATCCCTGAGCCAACGTTCAAGGGCGTTATACTGGCTCCCGAGGCCCGAAATCGGACCGGCCACAACCAGAATATCCATCCCGCCTTCAAGCAGTTTTCCAAGCGGTGCATAGGTCACATCTGCATAGGGTGAAATTGCGCGATCAAGGAAGAAATATCGATCTGACAGGAGGACCGGACTGTCGCCGGAGCTTACAATCACACCAACCTTGCGCTGCTGCCAGCGGGCACCGGTCTGAAAGACGGTGGCCGCGGATTCAATGCCTTCAATCCCGATCGACTGGATCGAATTGGTGATATCACTGGGCAGGGGGATTTCGGCTTCGGTACGATTTGTGGCCGGGGCAATTTTTACCTTGTGCCGCAATAGAACCCGGCCACGTTCATTTCGGGCCAGAAGGACAATTTCGTGCGGAGCATCAATATTCTGATGGGTCAGCGTGATGCCAAGTCCGGTCCGGTTACGGATCAGCGACTGCACAGCAATCCGGTTATCCCGATCAGGTTCAAGTACGGTAATCGGGGCGATTGTTGCCAGATCATTGGCAAGATCGGCTTTGCCGGATTGTTCCATATTGTCGGTCAGCCACAAAATGCTGCCTATGGAATTGGCCATATACTGATGATCGGCAATCTGATTGGACAAAACCGCATAATCCGGTGCCCAAGGCCGAGGATGCAGACGATCAATGAAGCGTTCGGCCTCATGCGGGGATACCGGGCCGATGATGTCGGGGAGGCGGGTTGTGGTTGCCCCCGAAGCTTCCGGCGCGGTTTGCGCGATATAGATGCTGCGCAGGTCAAGTCGCGCCTGATTTATAATCTGACGCAGACCTGTCCGATATTCCGTCCAGTTTGCTGCGGATGACCAGCTATTGTCGGCAATGACAAGAAGGGCCCCTTCGTTTTGCGAAAACTCTGTCCGGTTCAGAACCGGTCGGGAGGCCGCCAAAATCAGCATGGTGAGGATCAGGCAACGCAATATCGTCTGCCAGATAGGTGCGCGTTGCATGTCGCGCCGGTTGGCACGCAGCCCCCGCAATAGCCGGGCCGCCGGAAACACGATTTGTTTCGGGGCCCTGGGCGCTGAGCGGATAATAAGCCAGACAATCGGCAAAACCAGCAAACCGGCAAGCATTGCAGGATATAAAAACGTTATCGCCGCAAGGTTCATCGCGGCCTCGTCGTGCTATTGCGGTTCATCGCCGGACGCCCGCGCCCGTTCGATCCACTTTGGCTCTGGCGTTCGCTCAGATGCTGATAAAGTGCGAGCAGCGTAGGGCTTGCACTTTCCGATGTCACATGCCGATCGCAAAGCCAGTCATTTTCGCGTGCAGCATCTCGAATGTCGGCACGCCATGTTTTGGCACGTTGCCGGAAACCTTCCCGAAGGTCTTCGAACCTTTCGCTGCGGTAAATCATCTGATCGTCGGTATCCATGAAATTGACCCGTCCGGTAAAGGGGGGCTCGATCTCAGCGGGATCAAGGACATGTACCAGCGCGCCGTCATTCTGATACTGGCCAAGGGTTTTGATCGCGCGAACCGGTGACTGGTTACTGTCCACGAACTCCAGAAAGTCACCAAGTACCAGAACCGAATGTTTGCGACCGGCATGCATCGCACCGGCATGAGCGGCGATGTTGCCCGGACTTGCCAGCATGGCATGAGCCAGTTTTTCAAGATGTTCGGCAGATGTGATGCGGGTTCGTTCGGCATCGAACGTTCCGACCGTTTCCCCGTTGCGCAGCAGCAAATCAGCGAGTGCGATGGAAATGATCAGGGTACGTTCGGCCTTGAACGGGATGTCCCGTGCCGATGACCAGTACATGGACGGGGATAGAACCGGCCAGATCCAGTAATTGTGGCTTGCCTGCCACTCGGTCTGGCGGATGAAGGTATGATCACTGCGCGCGGAACGGCGCCAGTCGATCTGGTTGGTGGGGTCACCGGTGATATAGGGGCGGAATTGCCAGAAATCGCTGCCGGGACCAACCTTGCGGTTGCCATGAAGGCCACTTCGCAGGCTGATCGCCATGCGTCGGCTTTCATCGATCAGTTGCGGCAATCGGGCCGCCAGTGCCCGCGCGGCTGCAACATGATCGTGGACCGCGGCCAATGCCAATTCCTATTTCTCCTGCAGATAATCCAGCGTGTTGGTAATCAGGCCCCGTGCGGTAAAGCCCTCGGCCCGGGCCCCGTAAGTCAATCCGAAGCGATGGCGCAGAACCGGAACAGCAAGGGCTTCTATATCCTCGATTGAGGGTGCGAAACGCCCAAACAGCATTGCTCGCGCACGACAGGCAAGTGACAGCGCCTGTGCCGCGCGTGTGCCGGGACCCCAGGCAACATTATCGCGTATATCGGCCATATGCGTGCTTTCGGGGCGACATTCGCGGCAAAGGGCGATGATGGTATCAAGCACCCGGTCAGGCATCGGCAGGCGACGGACAAAATCCTGCGCCTCGGCGAGATCGTCCGCCTGAAGAACCTGCCTTGGGCGCACCGGATAGCGTCCGGTGGTTTCGGTCACGATGCGGCGTTCTTCATCCTGATCGGGATAACCTAGCCGGACTTCCAGAAGAAAGCGGTCAAGCTGTGCTTCGGGCAGGGGATAGGTGCCTTCCTGTTCCAGCGGGTTCTGGGTGGCCAGAACGTGGAACGGTTCAGGAAGTTTGTGGCTGTAACCGGCGACGGATACCTCGCGTTCCTGCATGGCCTGCAACAGGGCGGACTGGGTGCGTGGGCTGGCGCGGTTGATCTCGTCGGCCAGTAGCAACTGGCAGAATACCGGCCCCTTGATGAACCGGAATGCGCGTTTGCCATCCGCGCCTTCTTCCAGGACTTCGGAGCCAAGGATATCTGCTGGCATCAGGTCGGGGGTAAACTGAACGCGTTTATCGAGAAGGCCAAGGACCTTGCCCAATGTGTGTGCAAGTAATGACTTTCCAAGGCCGGGTGCACCGACCATCAGGACGTGACCACCAGATAAAATGCCGATAAGTGTTTGCTCTACGGCCTCATTCTGCCCAAATATAACAGATGAAACCATCTTGCGGGCTTCGTCCAAACGGCAAACACAGGCGTCAAGTCGCGCTGCGTCGCGTTCAAGGCTGCTGTCTTGTGAGAGTCCCATTTCTTCGGGAAAACGTGGCGCGTTTGTCATGACAGGAAACTTTGCTTCCTCTGTTGTGCCGGTAATGGATGCCGGTTACCCAAGAAGGATGGTATCAGCGTAGAACAGGTGCGCAATCTTTTGGTTCCGGACTCAAGTGTATAGCATGAGCAAAAACGAAAAAACCGTCGATCTCGCTGAAAAGCTTTGGACCCGTCTGCGCGCCGGAAAACCGGCAGGCGGACGCCATCCGCAGATTTGTGGCGACATACCCATGTCTATAAGTCGGGATGGAACATGGTTCTATCAAGGTGGTCCGATTGGCAGGATCGAACTTGTCAAACTTTTCTCATCCGTATTGCAACGTGACGAAGAAGGCGGTCATTGGCTTGTGACTCCGGCCGAAATGGCACGAATCAAGGTCGAAGACGTTGCGTTTATCGCAGTCGAGATGGAAAAAAACGGCAAGGGGGAGGCATCGGTCATTCGGTTCAGAACCAATATCGATCAGTGGGTTGAGCTTGATGAAAGCCACGGTTTGCGGGTGGAGCACGATCCCGAAACCGCTGAGCCATCGCCTTATGTGCAGCTTGATCGCGGGCTTGAAGCACGGCTGAACCGGGCGGTATTCTACCAGCTTGTGGACATGGCGGATGAGATTATGGAACCGGAGACCGGCAAAGTGCGTATCGGTGTTTACAGTCATAATAAGTTCTTCGAGATCGGAACCTTGGAGGAGGCCGACCAATGACACCGGCCCAGATCATTGCGGCGCTGAACGCACCGCGCGGCGATATCCTGCAGCGGCGCGGAGATCATGCGGTCGATTATCCCGGTTCGAAATCAAGGGCACGTGCCTTCGCCGAAGGAGAACTGATAGCCCGCCCGGCTGCGGTTCTGGTGCCACTGGTGCAGCGCGATGAAGGTTTGCATGTCATTCTGACACGCCGCACCGACCATCTTAGCGATCATGCCGGCCAGATCAGTTTCCCTGGTGGCCGTCAGGAAGACCATGACAATACGCTGGAAGAAACGGCACTGCGCGAGACCGAGGAAGAAATAGGACTGGCGCGTGTACATATCGAACTGGTCGGCCGTCTTGATGATTATTATACCGTAACCGGTTATCAGGTTACGCCGGTTGTCGGATTGATCACGCCGCCTTTCGATCTTGCGCCAGATGCACATGAAGTGGCAGAAGTATTTGAAGTACCGTTGGAATTCATCCTTGAGCCTCGAAACCAGAAACTGCAGACCGTGACCTTTGAAGGGGCGAAACGCCGTTATTTCGCCATTCCGTACTGTGAATATTACATTTGGGGGGCAACGGCGGGGATGCTGGTGAATTTCAGCGAAGTCCTGAAAGCCAGCGCAGAGCGATAATGATTGGAGACCATTGGTAATGTTGCGACAGATTATCCAGATCGTCCTGCCCGTTATCCTGCCGTTTCTGGTTTATGGTCTGTGGCTTAAATGGGCACGGGCGAAGGCCATTCGGGAAGGCCATGATGTGATCCCGCCTTGGGACAAAGGGCCATGGCTTTTGCTGCTTGGTATCGGTGTAGCATTGGCGGCGGCAATCCTGATTGTGACGGCACTTGGGACTGGCGCATCACCTGATTCCATCTATCATGCGCCGACATTGAAGGATGGTGTCGTTCAACCTGGATATTTCGAACCCAAGGAATAATCCGGAACAAGCCATCTGCTTGCAAGGTTTCAGGCCAGCAAAGATTTACCGATGACCGCACTGACAGCAACAGGCCATTTGCAGCCTTACGGGGTCATGACCCATCCCGATACGGCACGCGTGTTTGACGCAATTGCAGCACACGGCGGCAAGGCACGTTTTGTTGGTGGCCTTGTGAGGGACGCGCTTTTGAAGCGCGATCTGGTCGATGTGGATATTGCCTGCGATCTGAGACCGGAAGAAACGGTTGTCGCCCTTGAAAAGGCAGGACTGAAAGTTGTCCCGACCGGGCTTAAACATGGTACGGTGACAGCGGTCACCGATACGGCTGCCTATGAAATCACGACGCTGCGCATTGATGTGACAACCGATGGCCGCCATGCCGAGGTTGCCTTCACCGATAGCTGGCTTGGCGATGCCAAACGTCGCGATTTCACCTTCAATGCAATTTATTGCGATCCAGACGGGACGATTTACGACCCGTTTGATGGAGAAACCGATTTGCGCGAAGGGCGGGTGCGCTTCATTGGCATTGCCGAGGATCGCATCGCAGAGGATTACCTGCGTATTTTACGGTTCTTCCGTTTCCATGCGTGGTTCGGGCGACCTCCGCTTGATCCGATCGGTGCCGAAGCATGCCGCAAGGGGGCTCATGGGCTTCGAAGTATTTCCCCGGAACGTCTTCGTGACGAAATGCTGAAACTGCTGCGTTCCCGCAGTCCTGCGGCCACGATCAAGGACATGATCGGTTTTAAAGTCCTGCCCGTTATATTGCCGGATCTGGCAGATACGTCGCGGCTTCGCATGATGGAATGGCTTGACAGTTCCGCCCTTGCCGATCCAGCGATTATGCCCGATCCGTTGCGTCGCCTGGCAGCCCTTTATCGTGCGCCGGAAAACACCGATGATGATTTTCTGGCAGCAACCGATTTTGGTAAGGCATTGCGATTATCAAACGATGAAACCGAACGTTTCGCTGCGATGATTTCCAATGCCAGCCTGATCAGCGTAGATATGTCTGAGGAAACAACCCGCCGTGATCTTTATCGTTTGGGGGCCGACGCATTTCGTGACGCGGTTCTGATTGCCTGGGCCACCCGGGCTTCGGTCCCGCCTCGTCCCGGAAGTGTTGAAAATAAGCAATGGCAGGGTTTGTTGCAGGCGGCAACCGATTGGACACCCGCGACACTGCCAATACAGGGGCGTGATATTCTGGCGGCTGGTCTTGCACCTGCTGGACCGCAAATGGGGCGGTTGTTAAAGCTTGCCGAGGAATATTGGCTTGCCAATGCCTTTGTGCCGGAGCGCGACGAATTGATGGCCTATCTGGCGGCGCAAAGTGCCGCAAAGTTGCAGGAGTAATTATGGCCGAAGGTGTTACAGGTCATCGCATTTGCTGTTTTGGTGACAGTCTGGTCAATGGCGTGCGCGATAGCAAAAAGGGGGGCTGGCCAATGCGGTTGGGCCGCCGTTTGCTGGACGAGGCGAAGCGCGAAACGACGATCTATAATCTGGGCATTCGTGCTGAAACCAGTGACGGGCTTAAAGCCCGCTGGAAATTCGAGGCAGAGCTTCGCATGGTGCAGGAATTCCCCACCATCCTGATGTTCAGCTTTGGCGTAAATGATGCCAATCATGCCGAAGACCGTGGCGAAGAAACCACGATGCGGGTTTCCCCTGGCAAATCGGCAGCCAATGCTGCCGATATCATTGGCGAGGCATCAAAACTGGCACCGACATTGTGGATCGGGCCGCAGGCGGTGATTGACGGCAGCAAGTCGAGTAGGGAAATCAACGAACGTCTTGAGGGGCTTAATCAGATATATGCCGAAACGGCACGTGGGTTTGATGTGCCTTATCTTGATTTGCATGCCACAACCCTTGCCGATCAGGATTGGCAGCGTGCGCTTCGTCGCGGGGATGGATATCATCCTGACCGCGCTGGTTATGACCGGGTTGCAGAACTGATCTGGAACTGGGATGGCTGGAGACGCGCAATCGGGCTTTAAGTCCGTGATATTGCAGTCTTACTAGACATAGAAATCAACCAGACTGCCGCGGTTGCTGGATGCGTTGATGAAACTGCCGTTAGACTGTCCTTTGGCGCCATAACCGTTCGCGGCATCTTCTGACTGTTTGTTTTCCAGCGTCAGGGGATTCTGCCCTTCCTGAAACCGGCGTTCATTGCGAGCTGTTTCCGCCGCACGCTGAACACGTTCGATTTCGTCGTCCGAAAGATGGATCGAATTTGCGACTTGCTCTACGGATTGTTTCTGCTGTTCGTGTTGGGCCTCGGACGTGCGCGGAGAAACCGGGCTCGCAGGGCGAACCGGGATCGGCGGCAGAATTTCAGACGTGCTGGTAACGCTGATCATAATGGCGGGATGGCTCGATACGTTTGTTGTTACGGGCAGCATAAAAGGCATGCTGCGATAATCCGGATTTTAGCGTCAGCGATTTTAAAGAAAAGTCTTATTTGCAACGATAAGGCGAACCACGCAGGTTATCCGGCTTCTGGTTGCGTCGATGTGGCGGTATCGGTGGCATCATAATGACCGCTGGCAAACCGGGTCGGGCTGTTTTTGGCGACTGCCTTCAGCTTGGCTGCCTCGATTGATATGTGATCAAGGGTGATATCCGTACGCTCCGGCGGGATACGAACCAATGCGGCACTTACGGTCATAAGTGGAAATTCGCTTGTTTCACCGTTGCGTCCTTTGCCAATCAGATAACCCTGATCGCGGGTTTTGGCATCATAGAAGCTTTTGATCTGTTCATCGAACATGTATTGGGCACGTTGTACCGCGTTGACAGCATCCTCGAAATCAATCGACTGAACATAGGCAAAGAAATCATCGCCACCGATATGGCCAACAAACCAGTCATTCTGGCTAAGTGCTTTGCCAAGTATGTCCTTGAAAAGCAGAATGGCGCGATCCCCCTGCCGGAAACCGTATAGATCGTTGAAGGGTTTGAAATTGTCGAAATCAAAATAGACAGCAAATCGACGGCGACGCGGTTTGGCGAGTGCATTTGCGGCATATCGATAAATGGCACTGTTCCCCGGGAGGCGCGTCAGCGGATTTTCATCGCGGGCATTAAGCGTGTTGCGTTCATTGACAGCGCGTAACAGTGCACTTTGATCCAGAACCCCAAGATAAAGTCCGTTCTCGGTCAGGATCACACCGTCAAGCGAGTCTGCTGCCACAAAAGTTTCAAGCAGTTCTGAGAGACTGGTATTGATGTCTGCAATGGGACAACGGCGTAAAAACCGGCTGATATTGGTTCGGTTCGCCGGATTTTGCAAAAGCTCGCGCCCGAACGGGGTATAGATGAATGCCTTGAAATCAGAGTCCCGGATAACCCCAAGCGGTTCGCCTTGCCGGTTGATAACCGGTGCGATGGCAATGTCGGTATTTTTCTGGAAATAGGATAGAATCTCGACCGGGTTGATATTGTTTTCGATTGGTGGTGTTTCAAGAAGATATGACCGCAACACATCACCATCACGTTCAACACCGCGCCGGTTTTCCAGTGAAACACCGGAAATGGCAGGCACAATATCGGTACGTTCTGGTAAATCGACAGACGGCCGCGCGATGAAAAAACCCTGAACCAGATCGCACCCGATCCGGCGACAGCACAGAAATTCCTCTCGGGTTTCAACGCCTTCGGCGACAACCTGTGCGGCAATCATGTGCGCGAAAGCGGTGATCTGCGATACAAACAGTTCCTTGCGCCGGTCGCGATCAATGCCGTCGATGAAAAACCTGTCAATCTTGATAATGTCGGGTTCGCATTCATACAGGGCGCGCAACTGGGCAAAGCCACTGCCGTAATCATCAATTGCTACCTTGAAACCCTGACTGCGATATCGCAGCAGGATATCCTGAAGGTACTGAGCGTTGCTGATGTCGTGCCGTTCGGAAATTTCAAGAAAGATGGTGTCGCGTTCAAGTCCGGCATTGCGCAGGAGTTCTGCTGTGCGACCGGGCTGATAATCCCGGGTGCGGACAACGCGACTGTCAAAATTGTAGAAAAGTTTTAAACGACGGGCTTCGGGCAGACGCGCGAATTTTGCAATCGCCTTCTCGCGCAGCATCATATCAACACCGTGCAGGTTTCCGGTTTCCCAGGCGGTATCGAAAAGAGACTGGATAGAGCTAAAGCCACTGTCTTCCCAGCGACGCAGCAAGGCTTCATATCCGAAAACATGACCGGTATGCGGATTGACGATGGGCTGAAAGGCAAAGTCGACTTTCTCGACGATTTGCTTCCAGTTTCGAAGGCGAATAGCTGGCCCCTCCGATCTGTCAGCAGTCAGTTCGTCCTCCGCATCAAATGCCAAGGCTGTTCCCCGATCTTGAAAAATTTTACCGACCCTTTGGTTAGCAAAGCATCATGAATGATGTACCGCTCCTATCGCAGGATCGGCAACAACCTGATGACAGTACAGTTACGAGTATGTGACATCCGCAGAAAACCGACATTTTTTGCGGGATTTGGTCGAGTATTCTTATACGGAAAGCTAGACAAATTTGGCGATCCGGGTGGATCGTGATCAACCGCGCAGCAATTGCGCCAGCGGATGATGTTCTTGCACAAGGCCGCGCAATCGCGATTCGAGAACATGCGTATAGATTTGTGTCGTCGAAATATCGGAATGACCTAGCATCTGTTGCAGACTGCGCAGATCAGCACCGTTTGCCAGAAGGTGACTGGCAAACGAGTGACGCAAGACGTGCGGTGATACCCGTGACGGGGAGATTCCGGCTTCGGCGGCTAGGTCTTTGACCATATTCAGAAACATTTGCCGCGTCAGATGACCGGACTTCCCGCGCGACGGAAACAGATAGGGTGAGTGGGCGGGTTGTTTTGCCTTTGTCATTGGAATGAAAGAGTCCCGGATTTCAAGGTAGTTTCGTAAAGCATCACGTGCCGGATCGGACAACGGCACGAGGCGCTCCTTGCTTCCTTTGCCGCGCACGATCAACATTTGCGGATCGCGCGCTGCGGCGGAAAAAGGCAGCTCAACCAGTTCCGAAACGCGCATGCCTGTGGCATACATCAGTTCCACCATTGCCAGAAGCCGCTTGCCTTTGATGCCGTCATGGCGGGTTGCGGTGATAATCAGCCGATCAATTTCATCAATTGTCAGAAACTTGGGCAGTGTATTGCCCTGCCTGGGGCTGTCTATATGGGCGGATGGATCGTCATTGCGATATCCGTCGGCATAAAGGAATTTGTGAAACTGCCTTAAGGCTGAAAGACGCCGGGCCTGGGTACGCGGCGCCAGACCGGCATCGCCAAGTGATGCCATGTATTTTCGAACATGTATGTCCTGTGCCCCGACAAGGTCTGATTTCTGCCCGGTCAGACTGGCAACATAATCTTCGAGATCGCGGCGATACGCATCGAGCGTATGAATACTCGCACCGCGTTCTGCCGCCATCATTTCCAGAAAGGCAGCGACCAGATTACTGTTAAGCGGCTGGGCCACAATTCATATCCGTTACTGGCTGCGTGCCATCAGTATTTCGACGGCAAGGCGACGTGCTTCTTGTGTCAGTCCGATATGGTTGAGTGCGGCAACCGCATCCGAGAGGTCCTTTGGGTCCCCATCCGGAGCGCCGGCAATCTGCTGTGCCTGAATGGCCAGGGCAACCGTCTTGCCACGTTGCATATTCATTGCTGCGGTTTCAAGATGATGGCTGACAGCCGTGCTGATGGTCTGGCGCGTGTCAAGATAGGGGGCGGTCAGAAGCACATTCCAAAGTGCGACCGGTACTTCGATCCCGAATCCGTCAAAAAGGCTGAAGATCAGTTCTGCATCACGTTTTGCCTGTATCTGATCGCCACGCGCCGCGTCCATTTCCTGCCATTCGGTCATACGGGCACGATGTTTGGCTTGCGCGTCGCTCATCGGGGCGGATGTCGTCGCTGGCGGGGTAAGTGTCACAGCACCGCCAAGTCCATATCGCACCGGTGTCGTGGCCGTATCATCGGGCAGATTAACCGTAACGCTGCCGTTGGACGCGTCGTCATCGGCCTCGGTCATCATCGAGGCACCTGTATCCTCCAGCCCGGCAAGTGCAAGAACCGGATATAGAAGGATCAGACGGGATTCGATATCGTTCCCCGGATTGGCGTTATTCTTGGCGGTTTGCAGCCAGCCAGACGCACGTTCCATATTGTCTGCGGCGACCGAGGCTTTGAGCGCATCAATTGCGAACCAGGAAAAATCGCCATTCACGGGGATATCGGCCAGAAGATCAGATGTCAGACGCGATGCCTGTGCAAAATCACCATTTATGATTGCATTGTCGTAAAGAGCTGCGAGGATTTCCGCACGTACCGCCGGAACGTCACTTTTGCCCGCCGCCTGATAAAGTTTGGCATACTGACGGGCCGGGACGGCTTCTGGGGCAGCATCAAGGGCGTTGATAAGTGTATCGGCATCAAATGACACTGCGCCATATACGTTGCGCAACCGGGTAGTATCAATCAGGCCCAGACTTTCAGCTTTCCGTGCGGCTTCAAGCCGGATATCGGTCGATGTTGCCGACGCATTGACCAATCCAAGAATGGCAGAGGGATTGCCGGTCTCAAGTTGACTGGTCGGGATGTTTTGTTTGGCGATTTCAAGCAGGGCGATGTCAATCGGTCGCAGATTGACCAGAATGTCCGAAGATGCGGCGGCACCGTTCCTGATGGCGGCAACCAGACCAAAGAACGTCTTGTCGGTTTCACCTTCCATTTCGCGGACCAGATCGGTCGAGAACGAGGCCGATGCACGGTCATTGGCATGAAGGGCGCACATGACATTGGCCTTGAGCCAGAAAAGATCATCAAAACTGTTGCCGTAACCATCAATCGCGGCACAGGCATCGTCAAGTTTACCGGAAATCATTAGGGCATTGACTTCTGTCTGGGCCAGAAGCGAACCGCGTGCGCCTTGCGGAGTGGCACGAACAAGAGCAATTGCACCATCGAGTTCCCCCATATTGATCAGTTTGGCCGCACGCGTTTCGAGCATGCTGATTTCCTTGTGATCATCGGGAACTGCCGCGATGCTCAGTAGCAGGCGACGCGCAAGATCGCGGGCTGTGTGTGTGGCGGGTGTTGCCGGAAGATCCGTGAGCAGGCGCGCAGCAGTTTCACGGCTGGTGCCATTCCACATGTCAACGCCAAGTCCGCCACGTTCACGTCCCAGTGTGCCGACAGCTTCGGCATCGACCGCTTGGAGGGTTACTGTCTGTACGGCATCGGGGGCGCTGGGGAATGTTTCGGGTTGTGTCCCGTCACCCTGACCGAAATTGTTGTTTGTGGTGGGAGAGGACGGCGCAGATTGTGAATTTGCGTTCTGTTCTGCTTCCTGTTTCAAAAACAGTGGCACCGGTGCCTGTGCATTGGCAAAAGCCGCGGGCAAGGTGATTCCGGCGCCTGTCATCATGGTGATGAAACAGGATTGCATCAGCAGTCGAGAACGCAAGCGCATGTCAGTTAAACCTCGAATTCGGAATGGTTTCTTCCATCTGGGTTGTCGGTGACGGTATATCCCAGGTGACCAGAAATGTTGCGCCACCAACGATGACGGCAATGATCAGCAATAAAATGAGACGCGAAATTATCTTCATGGTTTCCAGACTTCAGTGCGTTGGTTCGATATGCGCAAAGATAAGTATGCGGAGCCCGGTACAGGATGCAAGACAGAGCCGAACCGATTTGGCCCTAGCCATGAATTCAGCCTGTGATTTCTCCAACCCCGTTCCCCGAACCTTTTCCCTGACATTCCAATTCGGCGATATAAAGGCAGTTTAGGGTCCGGGTCCTCACAGAGGGTTAACGCGATTGGCAAAAGTTTTCGGTCGGTATGCAAATGACCTGGCTACCCGATAGTGCGTAGATCCCCTGTGTGACGAAGGAATTTGTCGGTCAATAGCGCGGTTTGCTTGCGTTTAGACCTTAGCTGGCCTAAAGAAATGGGTAAATTGTGTGATAACCGGATTAAAGACAGGACTGCAAACCGATCATGGAGAGCAATATTGCCGAGTCGGGTTTGCGCGATGACGTGCTTGCAAATATCCGGACAAGCCTGAAAGGCAGACCGCTGGTGTTTATCGGTCTTATGGGGGCCGGAAAGAGCTGCATCGGACGGATGGTCGCCAAGGCGCTTGATCTGGATTTTGTCGATGCCGATCGTGAGATCGAGGAAGCCGCAGGCTGTTCGATCGCCGACATATTCAAACTGTATGGCGAAGAAGCCTTTCGCGACGGCGAGGAACGTGTGATCGCCCGATTGCTTGATGGCGAGCCGCTTGTACTTGCGACGGGTGGCGGTGCGTTTATTCGCGAAAAAACCCGTGCGCTTATTCTAGAAAAGTCGATCTCTGTCTGGCTGCGTGCCGACCTTGATCTATTGCTGCAACGTACCAGCGGGCGGACGCATCGCCCGCTGCTGAACAATGGTGATCCGCGTCAGATTCTCGCTGATCTGATCGAGGCGCGCTATCCGGTCTATGCCGGGGCTGACATCATTTTTGATTGTGACGAATCTTCCAAGGAAGAAACGCGCGACGGGGTTCTGGCCCTGCTCGCACGTTCATTTGATAAAGACGGGAATATAATCCGGTGAGCAATCAGACGCCCTCCGCTGCAAAAAGTCATGACGTCCTTCGCGTTGAACTTGGCGCACGCAGTTATGACATTCTGGTCGGCAGTAACCTTCTGGTAGATACAGCCGGTCATATTGCACCGTTCGTTAAAAAGGCCGGTGTCGTCATTATAAGCGATGCGACGGTCGCCGACCGTCATTTGCCAACGGTTCTGACATCGTTGAATGCTGCCGGGATTGCACATCGTGAAGTTATCGTTCCCGCGGGTGAAAAATCCAAAAGCTTTGCCGTGTTCGAGGATGTCGTTGAACAGATTCTTGCGATGGGGATTGAGCGTTCAACCCTGATCATTGCACTGGGCGGTGGTGTTGTTGGCGATCTTGCCGGTTATGTTGCCGCATCGCTTTTGCGCGGTCTTGATTTTGTTCAAATCCCGACAACCCTGCTGTCGCAGGTCGACAGTTCCGTTGGAGGCAAGACCGGCATTAATTCGAAATCGGGCAAAAACCTTGTCGGGGCGTTTCATCAACCGCGGCTGGTTCTGGCTGATACGGTGGTACTCGATACGTTGCCGCGTCGCGAAATGCTGGCCGGTTATGCCGAAGTCGTTAAATATGGCCTGATTGATGATCCGGAATTCTTCGACTGGCTTGAAAGCAATGCCGAAGCTGTTCTGAATAATGATGGCCCGGAACGCCGTGTTGCCGTAATGCGGAGCTGTGCGGCAAAGGCACGGATCGTTTCGCAGGACGAGCGCGAGTCCGGAAAACGTGCCCTGCTTAACCTTGGGCACACTTTCGGCCATGCGCTGGAGGCCGAAACCGGATACGGAGCAAAGCTTTTGCATGGCGAAGCGGTGGCGATGGGCATGGTCATCGCGCATGATGTTTGCGGTGCCATGGGGATGGCTCCGGCTGGTGAAAAAGACCGGATTGTCAGCCATCTTAAATCTGTCGGATTGCCGGTATGTGCGTCTGAAGTGCCCGGCATGCACTGGGACATCGACCGTTTGATCAGTCATATGTCACGTGACAAAAAGGTAAGCGACGGCGAGATTACGTTTGTGATGACGCGTGGAATCGGCAAGGCCTTTACATCCAAGGCGATGGATATCCAGAAAATGCGTGCAGCCATTACCCGGTCCTGCCACGCCTGATATCGGGCAGGGCTAAATAAATCGCTGTGAAGTCGATGACTTGCCGGATCGATGATTGACCTGATACCTCGCAACAGCACAATGTGATGATCTGTTGTGTGTACCCATTGGAGACGGACCTGAATGACAATCACGATTGTCGTGATTTTTATCCTGCTGATGCTTTCGGCTTTCTTTTCTGGCTCGGAGACTGCGCTAACGGCGGCATCAAAGCCTGTCATGCATCACAAAGAACAGGATGGGGATCCAAGGGCAGGTATCGTCAACCGGTTGCGTCAGTATCAGGAACGTCTGATCGGGGCGATTTTGCTGGGTAATAACCTTGTCAATATTCTGGCCTCGGCCCTGGCGACGTCGGTCATGATCGAACTGTTTGGCGAGCGCGGTGTGGTTTATGCAACTGCAGCCATGACAGCGCTTGTGCTTATATTTTCTGAAATCCTGCCGAAAACTTATGCGTTGCAACATGCAGACAGCATGGCGCTTCGCGTTGCGCGACCGATGAGTATTCTGGTCGTTGTCTTTGCACCCGTCACCCAGACCATTCAGGTGATTGTCCGTGCTACCTTGCGATTGTTCGGCAGTGGCGAAGGCCCGGGAACGGATCGCGAGCGTGAATTGCGCGGTGCGATCGAACTGCATGCAGATGATGTGGTTGTTGGCGATCACCATGCCGAACGCACAATGTTGCACGGGGTGCTTGACCTTGAAGATGTCGGGGTTTGGGAAATCATGGTGCACCGGCGCAAGGTGCAGATGATCGATATCACCCGCCCGATGGAAGAAATTCTTGATACGGTTCTCGCAAGTCCGCACACGCGTATTCCGATCTATGACAAGGACCCTGACAATATCGTAGGTGTCCTGCATGCGCGGGAGGCGTTAAAGGCGATTGTTCGCGGGGCCAAACCGAAAACTGCTGAAGATGTTCGCGCACTGAGTTCCGAACCATGGTTCATCCCTGACAGCACCACACTTGCCGATCAGCTTAAAGCGTTCAAGGAACGTCACGAACATTTTGCCATCGTCGTGGATGAATATGGTGCCTTCGAAGGCGTTGTGTCGCTGGAAGATATCCTTGAGGAAATCGTTGGCGATATCGCTGATGAAACCGATGTCGAGGTTGTCGGAGTCCAACCACAAACGGATGGCTCGGTAATCGTGCGGGGGGATGTAACCATTCGCGATCTGAACCGTCGGTTTGGCTGGCGCCTGCCGGATGAAGAAGCGGCCACCGTTGCCGGTTTGCTGCTTTACGAGACCCGTCGTATTCCCGATGTCGGGCAGCAGTTCCGTTTCCACGGGCTGGAATTCGAAGTATTGCGCCGTATTCGCAACCAGATCACCCGGATCAAATTGCGCGAAGTTCGCGAAGTCGCCACCGACGAACTGAACTAGCACCAAGCCCGCCAAAACAGACAGGCAGCACGGGAGGCCGTGCTGTCTGTTTTGCGTTATTTGGCGTAAAACTGTTCTGTTAAATCTACTTATCGGTTAAAATGATCATCAAAGGTCTTGATCGATGTGATTGCAGGGCCACTTGCAAATAAGGGCCCCAATGCGCGTTTGAAGCGCTGTTTCAGGCGATCTGATCGGGGCAGGGCACGTGGCAACAGCAACCCGCAGAGAGAAAAATATGGATACGAAAATCGTACCTGGTGTGGTCAAAGAGCAGTCGATCGCAACCTTGAATCCCGCAGACTCGGTTATGGATGCCGTCAATATGATGACCGAACGCAAGATCGGTGCCGTGATCATTGTTGATAACAGTGCCAGACTTGCCGGTATCTTTACCGAACGCGATCTTGTGAACCGGGTTGTGGCGAAGGGACTGGATGCGGCATCCACACCTCTTAAACAGGTCATGACGGCCAATCCCGATACGCTTGGTCCCGATGACACGGCAATGAATGCTCTGGAATTGATGAGTGCCCGGCGTTATCGCCATCTTCCGGTAATTGACGGAGAAACTGTTGTCGGCATGGTCTCCATTCGTGACCTTTTCAATGTCGTCAAGGCACAGCTCGAAGAGGATTTGCGGGAACGAGAGAAGTTTATTTTCGGTTCCGATTACGGCGTTGCGTAAATCAGAGTCTGTCGATGTATTATGCTTTATAGCGGCTGATGCGGGCTTGCGCGTCAGCCGTTTTGCATTTTTGAAGGTTGACAACGTAGCGGTTAATGTCTTTACGTTTACGTAAAGGAGAGATGCGCCATGCCCTTGTCCAGCCCTGCTGCTGAGCGTGAACATATCCACACCCGCAATGTCACCTGCACCGGATATCGCCGGAAGGACGGTCTTTGGGATATCGAAGGCCATATTACCGATACCAAGACATACGGGTTTGAAAATAACGACCGTGGGGAAATACCGGCGGGTGTGCCAATCCATGAAATGTGGCTGCGCATTACTGTTGGAGATGACATGGTGATTAACGCGGTCGAAGCCGTTACAGACCATGCACCATTCAATGCCTGCGATGAAATCGCCCCGAATTACGAGGCACTGGTCGGACTTCGGATCGGGCCAGGGCTGAAACAGCAAATCCGCGAGAGGGTCGGCGGCATTCACGGATGCACCCATCTGACGGAATTGATGGGACCGGTTGCAACAACTGCCTTTCAGACAATCTTTCCTATCCGTGCCCGAGAAGCCGAAGAACGGCGTAAGCAGCAGGAAAAGGACGGCACCGCATCGAACCCGCCTAAAAAACGCAGGTCCCCCTTGGTCAATAGCTGCCATGGCTGGCGCAGCGACGGTGCTGCGGTCAAGCGCATAGCCCCGGATATGTATACCGGCGACTGAACCGCGATCTTGTAACGACAATTACCAGCCACAATATCATCTGTGATGGGTTTTCGGTGAAGATCAGGTGTTGCATGGGACGCCACACGCAGTCATGGGAACGAAATATTTTCAGGCAATCGGCATTTGCCTGTATCAGCATTTCGCGAC
Source organism: Thalassospira sp. A3_1 (assembly GCF_017744215.1). NCBI lineage: Bacteria > Pseudomonadati > Pseudomonadota > Alphaproteobacteria > Rhodospirillales > Thalassospiraceae > Thalassospira > Thalassospira sp. A3_1. Next base: position 235,391 of record NZ_JAGHQQ010000002.1, read on the forward strand.
TTTGTCTGGCCGCATTCGGTTTTGCCTTAATCCTGAATAGTTCGTCCGCAGGGGCACAGGATTTCCCCGGTTCACCCGGAGAGGATGCTTTTCTGATCCTGCAAACCAATCTGCAACCCCCCTATCAGCAATTGCAGGATGGCATTCTTCAAGGCTATTCCATAACCGTATTGAATTGTGCGTTTGACCGGATCGGTGTGGGCTACGGAATTGCAATTGCACCCCGCCAGCGTAATCGGGAAATGGTTAGAAACGGGCAGGCGGATGGCTTTTTCCTAGCACGGATAAGCCCGATTATGGACGAATACGCCGATCCTACCTTGCCGCTAGCCCTTGAAAAATGGGTCTGGATTTCAGCAGCCGGGCAACAGGGCAGTTTCGCGGCAATCCCGGCACCTGAAAGCCTGCTGTCTGTTGGCGCCATCCTTGGTTCGAACGAGGCCGAGTGGCTAGTCGAACAGGGATATCATGAAATCGCCAAGGTGCCGTCGATTAACTCGCTGATCTCGCAGGTTCTGGCCGGGCGGGTGGAATATGCGCTGGTGGACAAGCAGACATTTGAAGCCGCACGCGACGACATGGGGCATCATGAAACCCAGTTCAATATTCAGTTCGAACGATATGCGCCGCTTGTTGTCTATTTTGGGCGCGAATATACCCGCCGCAATCCGGATCTGATTGCGGCCCTGAACACGGCACTTCGTACCTGTGAAACTTTGCCCATGCGGCTTGAGGATTGGGAACGCGACCTTATTACCCGCCAACAATTGCCGATGATCCGTTCGATGGCAGGTGATCCAAAGCTGATTGCAGCGGTCCGGACTGCATTGGGCGGGGCTGATGTGCGCGCAGGGGCACTTGCCGATCTGGATCGTGAATGGCGGCGGGACAGTGAACGCGGTGTCGCCAGTGCCAAGGCGGCCGAGATCCTTGAAAATCCTCTTTCCGATATGTTGCGTTCATTCCAAGAAGACGATGCCGACAATATCGCGGAAATATTTGTCTTCAACACCAAGGGCGCGGTGATCGGCATGAACCGCCTGACATCTGATTTCGATCAGTCCGACGAACCAAAATTCAAAGTCATAATCCGGCAGGACCCTGATCTGAGCCAGATCGCCGATATCTATTTTGACGGATCGACCCGTACCTTCCTGTCGCAGGTGACAGTGCCGGTTATCGATCCCGATACCGGAAATATCATTGCGGCAATGACGGTTGGCCTTGATGTCTCGGGCGCTTTGCGTCCCGATAGCTGATCGTCGGTTCAGTTCTGCTTTGCCGGGTCGATGATTTTTATTTCAATGGAACTGTACCAGTCGGCCGCTGCCTGGATATCTGCATCCGTCAGGTCAGCCGCAATCGGCGACATGATTTCATTATTTCGTTTGCCGTTCCGAAACGCTTTCAACTGGGTTTCGATATAGATATTGGTTTCGCCCGCAAGGTTCGGGGCATCCGGCATTTCCGAGATGCCGTTCGCGCCATGGCACGCCACGCAAAGTTCTGGTGCATTGTCGCCGGGTTTTCCGGTGGGGAATGTGGTGGTAATTTCAAAATGGCTGTACCAGTCGGCCACGTCTGAAATCTGCTGATCTGACAGGCCTTTGGCGACGACGGTCATCATTTCGTGTTCCCGGCTGCCATCGCGAAAGGCGCGTAACTGGGCTTTGATATATTCCGAAGGTTCGCCACCGATGTGGGGCGCAATAGGGACGCGGGCAAAACCGTCCAGCCCGTGACAGGTGCGGCACATTCCCGCAACTTTTCGACCAGCATCAAGATCCTGCGCCAAGGAGACCCCGGCGGGCAGAAGCCCGCCGAGGATCATGAAAAGCACTATCCGCATCAGGAGCCCTCGTACCAGATGCGGTAAAGTGCACCGGCAAGGTCATCGGACACGATCAGCGATCCATCCCGAAGTTGTGCGACATCGACCGGACGGCCAAGATATTCGCCATTTTCATCAATCCAGCCTTCGGCAAAGGGTTCTGTACTCGCATTGCCGTCGCTGTCGATAAAGGTCACCATTACCCGCGCGCCGACCGGTGTTGTTCGGTTCCATGAGCCGTGCTGGGCTGAGAAAATGGCATTGCTGTATTTGGCGGGAAACATCTTGCCGGTATAGAAGCTCATGCCAAGGTCAGCGGCGTGTGCCACGGTTTCCACAGCCGGCATCACGACGTCATAGGGGACTTCTTCACCGGCATATTCGTTGGTGCGAACGTCGCCACCACCATACCAAGGATGACCGAAATGCTGACCGGCTGCGGTTTGTCGGTTGATCTCACCCGGGGGAATATCATCGCCCATGCCGTCAACCTGATTATCGGTCCACCAAAGTTCACCTGTTTCAGGGTGAAAATCATGTCCGACCGAGTTGCGAACACCATAGGTGTAAACTTCGCGACCGCTTCCATCGATATTGATCCGGATGATGCCACCGATCCCGTGTTCCCGATACAGTTCCAGCTTGTCTTTGGGAGCAACGTTGAACGGCTGCCCAAGCGAGATATAAAGTTTGCCATCCGGGCCGATTTTGCAAACACGTGCGGTGTGATTGTAACTTTCTTCGGATGGCGGGACCAGTTCACCCTCTTTAACGACATTGAATGCCGCAACATCCGGGCTTTCATAGAAAAACTCGGCTGCGGGGAATGTCAGAACCCGGTTCTGTTCTGCGATATAGAGCATGCCATCTGGTGAGAAGCATGGACCGTTTGGAATGGAAAATCGTAAAGACGGGGCGAAGTCTTTTACTTCGTCCGCAACGCGATCCTTGTTGCGGTCAGTCACCGACCAGACTTTATCCTTCCGCGTGCCTACAAATGTTACGACCCCCTGCGGGCCAACCGCGATATGGCGGGCATCGGGCACGACAGCATAAAGGGCGATCTTGAAACCGGCCGGCAGGGTAATGCGTTCAAGAGTCTTTTTGATGCCGTCGGCATAGTCTCCGGTTTGTTCAATCCTGGTGAATTCAGTGGTTCCGGTCGACTGGAAGTTGGAAAGCTTTTCGAGATTGTCCGGGGCAGGGGCCTGCGCGTAGGCCGTTCCGGACATAAACAGGGCGACGCTCGCCCCGACAAGGCGTGTTTTCATCACATAGTCCTCCCGTTTGTATCGGACGCAGATTTGACCGGCGCCCGTGTTGCATGTGCAGCGAACTGGACGTGCAACTTCTGGGCAGATATTGCGCCGAAAGATAGCGGTCGTCTAAGTTGATTTCACCATGTGGAATAAACGCAATGGTTATTTTGGGGCGGGGGCAGCGGCGTACTCGGCAGGCGTCATGGTCTTGAGCGCCAGTGCATGAACCCGGTCCTTGAGAAGCTGGTCAAGGGCGATATAAACCAGCCGCTGGCGATTGACGCGATTCTCGCCTTCGAATTTTTTTGACACCACTAGCACCGAAAAATGGGATTCGCCACGCGGGTCGGCCCCGGAATGACCGGCATGTTTTGACGAATCGTCGAGGATTTCGAGTTTCTCGGGGGAAAATTCCGTGGTCAGGATGTCTCGAATCTGCTGGGCTACCTGCATGACAATGGCCTCTTGTTTCGGTGTGTTTCACATTGATGAATGCGAAAATCTAACTGTTGGCAACGTTCTGGCATGCGATGGCAGTTTTTCAAGCCTTTTATCGCATTAAATCGGCCCGTATGATATTGCGAAGCCGGATGATCAGAACATATAGACGCAGATGAACCGAGGCCAACGCAACAAGCGCAAAACCCTTTACCACGAAGAACCAGACCTGCCCGAATGCGAGTGGCCGGGCTGTGAAGGTCATGGCGAATTTCGCGCACCCAAAGATCGCAAGCTGCGCGACTATTACAAATTCTGCCTCGACCATGTCCGGGAATACAACAAGTCCTGGAACTACTACGAGGGCATGAAGGCCGAAGACATTGAAAATGATGTCCGGCGCGATACCCATTGGCAGCGTCCGACCTGGCGGTTTGGTCATATTCGCGGTGCCAAAAAGCCGTTCAACTTCAAATTCAGCGACGGTTTCGGTTTCTTTAACGAAGATGGTGACCCGACACACCATGGCCCGGGTGGCGATCCGGCCGGTGACCGGAAACGCAGAAGTGAAGACGCCCAGCGCCGAGCAGGCGCGATGGGCATGCCATCCGAACAGCAGCAGGCGATGGCGACACTCGATCTTGGCTGGCCGTTTTCGAAGGATGAGTTGAAGTCCAAATACAAAACGTTGTCGAAGAAATACCACCCTGATGCTAATGGCGGGGACAAGGGAGCCGAGGAACGGTTCAAGAAAATCAGTGCCGCCTATTCATCATTGATGAGCTATATCCGCGATCTGGAAGCACGAGTTCCCCTTTGATCTGAATACGATGCCGGAACAGATTTTGATAAAATCTGTCTTGCAATTCACGCCCTGGACCTTTTCATTGTTCGATCCATTTGCGGCGATAGACGTTTTTTGCGCATCTTCCCTTTGTCACGCGCATCTTAGCCGCTATTAATGAGCTAGTTTCAAACGAGACCGCGTCACCGGTCCGATAAAATGCGCGAGTACTTATGAGCCAAGGTTACGAAGCGACAGGTGCAGCCGCCGAACATCCGCTGGATGCACCCGACATCAAAATATCCGTCCGCGAAGCGTTCGGAATTGATAGCGACATGAAAGTCCCGGCATTCAGTCAGGGCAGCGAACATGTCCCCATGATCGATCCAACCTACCGGTTTGATCGCGATACCACATTGGCCATTCTGGCGGGCTTCGCCCATAACCGCCGTGTGATGATCCAGGGGTATCATGGGACGGGTAAATCGACCCATATCGAACAGGTCGCTGCACGCCTGAATTGGCCATGTGTCCGTGTGAACCTTGATAGCCACATCTCGCGTATCGACCTGATCGGCAAGGACGCCATTGTGTTGCGCGATGGCAAACAGATTACGGAATTCCGCGAAGGCATTCTGCCCTGGGCGCTTAAACGCCCGGTCGCAATGGTGTTTGATGAATATGATGCCGGTCGTCCGGACGTGATGTTCGTGATCCAGCGTGTTCTGGAAGTCGATGGCAAGCTGACCCTGCTTGATCAGAATAAAGTCATCCACCCGCATCCGAATTTCCGCCTGTTTGCGACGTCGAACACGGTCGGGCTTGGCGATACCACCGGTCTTTATCACGGGACCCAGCAGATCAACCAGGCCCAGATGGACCGTTGGTCGATTGTGGCAACGCTTAACTATCTCTCGGTCGCGGATGAAACCAACATCGTCACGGCTAAGGTGCCGTCGTTCGATAATGCCGAAGGCCGCAAGAAGATCGAGGCCATGGTTGCCCTTGCCAATCTGACCCGTCAGGGGTTCGTCGCAGGCGACATTTCGACCGTCATGAGCCCGCGTACCGTTATTACGCTGGCCGAAAATGTCGAGATTTTCGGGGATATATCTTATGCCTTCCGCGTGACGTTCCTGAACCGTTGCGACGAGGTGGAACGCCCGATCCTGGCCGAATATTATCAGCGTTGCTTTGGCGAGGAACTGCCCGAAGAAGCCATCAATGTGATGGTCCGTTAAGGACCATCCATTGTTAAAGCAAATCGGCGACCTGATTCCAGAAGCGAGTAGTGCGATGAAGAATGATGAAGCGCTTTCCGGATTTTTGCGCGGCACAGCGGCGACGTTTCGCGCGCTTGCCGGACGCAATGATCTTGAAGTCGGCTTTGTCAAAGGCGGCCGGGCAGGTGGCTATGGCGAACATGTGCGCCTGCCGATGCCCAAACAGGCGCTGCCGAAGGACGAGGTTGCCGATCTGCGTGGTGTTGCCGATGGCTGGGCCCTGAAACTGCGTCACCATGACGTGGCCCTTCATGCCCGGCGCATGCCCGAAACGGCCGAGGCACAGGCCGTCTACGATGCGCTGGAAACGGCGCGTTGCGAGGCGGTCGGTTCGCGTTATTTCCCCGGTGTGCGCAAGAACCTTCGGGAACATGCCGAACAGGATTGTCGTGCAAAGAACTTCCATCGTCTGACCGCGCGCGAAGATGCGCCTTTTGCCGATGCGATCGGCATGCTCGCGCGCGAGATTTTTACCGGTGAACCGGCCCCGCAATCGGCCCGTCCGCTGATCGATTTGTGGCGCGCCCATATCGAAAAAAATGCCGGTACGGATCTGGCCGACCTGCGTGACGTGCTTGACGATCAGGACGCATTTGCCCGTGGGTTGCGTCGTCTTCTTGATCATCTTTCGCTGGAAGATGATATCGACGATGCTCCGCCTGAAAACGAAGGCGAGGACGAAGACGAAAAAGACGGCGAGACCGACCCGGACGAAGAACTCGACAGTCAGGGCGGTCAGCAGGGGCAGGCCGACGAGTCCGAACCGGATGGCGACGACCAGCAACAGGATGCCGGTACCGAAGAAGCCGAAGCAGGCGAAGGCGATATCGACGACCAGCAGCTTGAAGCCATGTCGCAGGAAGAACAGCCTGCCGGACCGGGCGAACAGCCAGAATTTGATGGCCGGAACGAACCGATTGAACGCGGCTATGAGCCATTTACCCGTGAATTCGATGAAATCGTCACCGCCGACGAGCTTTGCGAAGGTCTGGAACTGTCGCGTTTGCGCGCGATGCTCGATAAGCAGCTGGCGAATTTGCAGAATGTCGTTTCACGTCTTGCCAACCGCTTGCAACGCCGCCTGATGGCGCAGCAGAACCGCGGTTGGGATTTCGACCTTGAAGAAGGCATTCTTGACGCAGCAAAGCTTGCCCGCATTGTTGCAACGCCGTCAACCTCGCTGTCTTTCAAGCAGGAACAGGATACGGATTTCCGCGATACGGTCGTGACGCTGCTGATCGATAATTCCGGTTCCATGCGTGGCCGACCGATTACGATTGCCGCCCTTTCGGCCGATATTCTGGCGCGTACCCTTGAACGTTGCGGGGTGAAGGTCGAAATTCTTGGCTTTACCACCCGGCAGTGGAAAGGTGGGCAATCGCGTGAAAGATGGGTTGAAAATGGCAAGCCGCCGAAACCCGGTCGTTTGAACGATCTGCGTCACATCATCTACAAGGCAGCCGATACACCTTGGCGGCGCGCACGCAAGAATCTTGGCCTGATGCTGCGCGAAGGATTGCTTAAGGAAAATATCGATGGCGAAGCGCTGCTTTGGGCGCATGAACGACTTCTGGGCCGTTCGGAACAACGCCGGATATTGATGGTGATTTCCGATGGGGCACCGGTCGATGATTCGACCCTGTCGGTAAATTCCGGAAACTATCTGGAACGCCACCTGCGCGAGGTTATCGACTGGATTCAGACCCGTTCGCCGGTTGAATTGCTTGCAATCGGCATTGGGCATGACGTCACACGCTATTACCAGCGTGCCGTGACGATCAATGATCCGGAAGAATTGGGCGGTACCATGTTGCGCGAATTGTCCGATCTGTTCGATGAACAGGGCGCGCGCCAACCCAAACGCCCGATGCGTCATGTGCCTGCTGATAACGCAAAGGACAAGGCGACCGGCGATCGCGACCGCTGGTAGGTAAAGGGGATAGGGCCGTCATGACAGCCATTACCCGATTTGCCCCCAGTCCGACTGGCTTTCTGCATCTTGGCCATGCGGCTTCGGCCCTGTTTTCCGCAAAACAGGCCGGGCCGGATGGCCGTTTCCTTTTGCGGATTGAGGATATCGATCAGACCCGCTGTCGTCCGGGATATATCGATGCGATCTACGAAGATCTCGGCTGGCTGGGGCTTCAATGGGAAGAACCTGTTCGCATCCAGTCGCAACATTTCAGCGATTATCAGCAGGTGCTTCATCGTTTGACCGATGCCGGTCTGCTTTATCCCTGTTTTTGCACGCGAAAAGACATCCAGGCCGAAATTGCGCGGATTGGAAATGCTCCTCACGGCCCGGATGGGGCGCATTATCCGGGAACCTGTCGCGATTGCAGCGTGTCCGAACGTACGGACCGCATTGCCGCCGGTGAAAGCTATGCCCTGCGTCTGGATATGGGGCGGGCCCTCAGGCAGGTTGGTGGCCCATTGTCATGGTATGATCGCAAGGCCGGCAAGCAGGAGGCAACGCCGGAAATATTTGGCGATGTTGTGCTTGCCCGCAAGGATACACCGACCAGCTATCATCTGTCGGTGACCCATGATGATCATTTGCAGGGCATCAACCTTGTCACCCGTGGCGAAGATCTGTTTTTCGCAAGCCACCTGCATCGGTTGCTGCAGGGATTACTGGGGTACGACGTTCCTGAATATCACCATCACGGCTTGCTGACCGGGCCGGATGGCAAACGTTTTGCCAAACGTGACAAATCCAAAACGCTGCGTTCCATGCGCGACGAAGGCATGACCGCGGACGAGGTCATTACGATGACCGGCTTTGTCTGAGCGATGCGGTTCTGGTTTCCAGAAGGTCCGGCCGTTCAACAAACCAGTTGCGGATAAAATCGATCATCAGCCGGTTCTTGACCGGCAGGTTCGCCTGATACGGATAGACCAGATAGATCGGCCGCAAGGGCGATGAATAGCCATCAAGTGCTGTTTCAAGCAGTCCTTCGGAGATTGCCGGAAGGGCAACATAACGCGGCAGTCGGGCAACACCCAATCCGCGGATTGCGGCATTGCGCAGCAGCGGATAATGGTTCAGACGCAAATTACCGATTGCCGGGACGGATTGTGCGCCGTCATCGGAAAAGAAAACCCAGTTGCCATCCTTGTAATACTGAAAGTTCAGCAGGCAATTGTGGTTTGCCAGATCGGCGGGGGTTTCAGGTTTTGGGTGCTTTGCCCAATAGACCGGGCTTGCGCATACCAGTTCGGAAAGTTGTCCCAACGGAATGGCAACCTGTTCCGGATCGTTCGTCAGTCCCGCACGGATCGCGATATCGATATGGGCCGATTGCAGATCGCGAAATGTGTTTTCCAGCTCCATCTCGATCTGGATGCGCGGATGGGTTCTTTGAAACGCGACGATGATGTCATCAAGAAACATTTCCCCAAAGGAAACAGGAACCGTGATGCGTACGGTTCCCACCGGCTCGCCACGCAGGGCTTCGACGGCCTCGAATGCGGCGTTGGCACTTTGGGTGATGTTTTGGCAATACTCCAGAAAGGTCGTACCGATCTCGGTCGGTTCGACCTTGCGGGTGGACCGGAACAGCAATTGCGCACCCAGTTCTGATTCCAGTCTTTTGACATGCTGGCTGATCAGGCCCTTGGACACGCCAAGCACCTTGGCGGCCTGCGTAAAGCCACCATTTTCTATCACGGCCGCAAAGCTGCGCATTTCGCTAAGATAATCTTTCATTGTTTAGGATATTAAACAAAATGTTTGAAAATCACCAGATTAACATCACCATTGTCCTATGAGACGATCTCTCCATTACAACATATTCCGACGATGGAGGATTAAATGAAAGTTCTGTTGGTGGGCGCATCGGGAATTATCGGACGTGGAATTGATGCCGAATTATCCCAACGTCACGAAATCGTTCGTGCGTCCCGTTCAAGCGGGGATGTCAATGTTGACCTGACCGATATTGCATCAATCAGGGCAATGTTTACCAAGGTAGGCAAGGTCGACGCGGTTGTTTCAGCGACGGGTAAGGTTCATTTCGGTGACTTTTCTGAAATGGACGATGACAAATACCGCATCGGTATCAATGACAAGCTGATGGGGCAGGTCAATCTGGTGCTGGTCGGGCGTGACCATGTGGCGGATAGCGCATCATTCACGCTGACTACCGGTATCCTGTCCAAAGACCCGATCCGTTATGGCAGCTCGGCCTCGATGGTGAATGGCGCAATCGAGTCATTCGTGCGTGCCGCAGCGATTGAAATGAAGCCGGGCCTGCGAATCAATGCTGTCAGCCCCGGTGTGATCCTTGAGGCAATGGAAGGATATGCACCGTATTTCCGTGGGCATGATCCCGTTCCGGCAGCACGTGCAGCCCTTGGTTATGCAAAGTCAGTCGAAGGTCTTCAAACCGGTCAGGTTTTCGAGATTTTCTAACGGCAGTTGAGAAAACCGGTCGGGACATCATGTCTTGGCCGGTTTTGGGCATTACAAGGGGCCTTGCTCCGAAAAAACCATACTTTCTATCTGGAATTATGCAGGGCGACTGCTTACTATCCAAACAGCTAATGTTGCGCATCCGATGGTTGAGCGTGTAAACGGCTGTAACGGAAATACCGGATGGGGCAGTTAACGGCCAGGATGGCCAAAACCTTGAAACGGTTGCTTTTGGAACCGGGACACGGGAACGAAGCAGGGCCGGCACTGCAAAAGAAGGTTCGTGGGGACCTTCTTGACCTTGCCTATCGTAACAACTGGGCGAACGTTCTTGTCAATCTGGCGGCCGGAAGCGGCCTTGCAGGGACCCTGTGGTTTCAGGGCGAACTGTCATTTGGCATGAGCATATGGGTTGCCGTTATCATTATAACGACCGCGATCCGGTTGTTTGGTGGGTATCGTTATCATGCCGAACGGCGACTGGTTTCGGCGTTTGATGATACGGATTTCCACAAATGGCTTGTCCGATACGCCTTGGGTGTTTGTTCTGGGGCAACGCTTTGGGCGTTGGCAGCCATATTTGATCTGCCAGGACAAAGCAATGAAAGCCGGTTTGTCATGCTCATCATTCTTGCTGGGCTTGCCGGCGGGGCAACCGGTATTCTGGCCCCTGTTTTCCGGGTCGGGCGGTTTTATCTTGTGATGCTGCTGCTGCCAGCCTGCATTGTATTGATCGTCATGCCCGAACCGAACTATGTGCTGGCTGGACTGGGCTTCATATTTCTGACTGTCATGATGGTTACCCATCGCAACAATCATGTGATCCTCTATCGGTCGCTTGCGCTTAAACATGAAAATGACGGTCTGGTCGATGATCTGCGCGAACAGAACCGGATCACCCGGGACTGGAATGTGACACTGGAAACCCGCGTGGCGAAACGGACGCGGGAACTTCGCAATCTTCTGGTCCGTGACACTTTGACCGGATTGCTGAACCGCGACGGCATTGTGTCCTGGTTTGAAGAAGCCCGTGCAGGCCACGGTAATCGTGCTTATGCGGTTCTGTTCATTGATCTTGACCATTTCAAACAGATCAATGACGGGTTGAGCCATGCGATCGGCGATCTGGTGCTTAAGGAAGTTTCGGCCCGCCTGCGGGAATATGTTGATGAACGTCATGCGGTGGGGCGTTGGGGTGGTGATGAATTCATCATGATCCTGACCGACCAGCCCGAAAACCTGCATCAACTGGTTGATCAGACCATCGGTGAGGTTCGTGCGGCGGTCAACCGGCCCATCCATATTGCGGGACAGACATTGCATGTCGGTTTTAGTACTGGCGTTGCTTTCGGGATGACGGAAAACCCGCAAATTGCCGAAATGATCCACTGGGCCGATCTTGCCGCAGCGGAAGTCAAACGATCAGGACGTGGCAGCGTGCACAGTTATGACAGCAAATTACTGGTCGAACAGGAACGTCGGCTTGCCATAAATCAGGCCCTGCGTCAGGCGATGCCAAGCGACGAGCTGTATCTTGAATATCAGCCAGTGGTAAGTGCAAAAACTGGGGAAATCGAGGCCTACGAAGTTTTGCTGCGGTGGGAAAGTGGCGAACTTGGGCGTATACCGCCCGACGAGTTTATCCCGATTGCCGAGGAATCCGCGCTGATTGTCGATATCGGTGAATGGGTTATGCGCGAGGCCTGCAAAACCATTCTTGACTGGTCCGGTTTTGCAGGCGGGCCTAAGGTGGCGGTTAACGTCTCGGTCCGTCAGATCGTGGTTCCGCGTTTTGCCCGTATGGTGGAGAACCTTCTGCTTGAAACCGGGTTGCCAGCCAACCGTCTGATTATTGAGGTAACGGAATCGATCTTTGATATCCGGCGCACGCAACTGATTTCGGAAGTCCTGTCTGATCTGCATGATCAGGGGGTGGAAATCCATATTGATGATTTCGGCACCGGCTATTCATCCCTTTCACGGTTGCATCAGATCCGTGTCGACGCCGTAAAAATCGATAAATCTTTCATCCTGAACATGGATATCAATGCACGTGCGGTGATTGAAGGGGCGATTTTGATTGCGCACCGGTTCGGGCTTGATGTGATTGCCGAAGGTATTGAAACAGAGCAACAGCGCAGTGAACTTGCCGCGATGGGCGTGGACGCCTATCAGGGTTATTTCTTTGCCCGGCCATCCAGCAGCCCCTGTGATGATCCGCATTGGCAGAATACGGAATCAAACGTTTAATCCTGCGTCGGATAAACAAAACGGCCCGTCCGCAATGCGGCAGGCCGTTTGTTGTCAGCGTGCAGTGCAAATGCTTAGCGGCTGAAATCCAGAAGCACAAGAAAGCAGACAGGAACCAGCGCCAGGGCGACATAAATCCAGATCGATGCGACAGGAATACCGAAATGCGCAAGCACATACCCGGCCAGATACAGAACCAGACCAATTACAGCGACAAGTAAAATGCCCAAAAGGGGCAGGGATACCTTGGAATCGGTTTTCATCTTGCGCAATGCTCCCCAAGCGTGTGCGGAATAACTATGACAGTACGCTAACACCGAATGCGCGATGATGTTTTGACAAGGATCAATCTGTGCTTCGGCGACATGGAGCAAATTACAGAGTGATCGCTACGTAACCTGTTCATTGAGCATGTTGATCAGACATATTCAGCAATCTGGCCACATGCTGAAGCTTGTCCGGATTGCGGGTGATAAAGATGCGGGTGATTTTGCCGTCCCGAATTTCAAGGGCGGTGGTTTGCAAGACATTGCCGCGCTCCAGACTGGCAAATCCAGGCAACCCGTCGATCCAAAGAAAAGACAGCAGCTTTTCAGCTTCGCCATACCGTTTGCGGAACAGTCCGGCAAACAGCCGCATGATCCGGTCGGCACCACGGATCGGGTTAAGCCACGCGTGAACTTTGCCGCCCCCGTCAGCGTGCATTACAACATTATCGGCCAGCATGGTACTTAATGTGCTGATATCGCCTTGGGTCGCGGCCTTGAAAAAGGCCAGTGTGATTTTTTCGCCTTCGTCGCGTTCGACGCTATATCGAGGTTTTGCTGCCCGGACATGTTTTCGGGCGCGCACGGCAAGTTGCCGGATGGCCGCCGGGTCACGATCCAGTGTTTCGGCGACATCATTAAGCGAGACCGAAAAAACGTCATGAAGTAGAAATGCCGCGCGCTCTAGCGGTGACAACCGTTCAAGCACCAGCATTAATCCAAGGGTCAGTTCATCGGTTTTTGGTTCTTCCTCGACTTCGACCAAAGGTTCGGGAAGCCAGTTTCCGACATAAATTTCACGTTGGGCGCGAGCGGACTTCATTACATCAAGGCATAGATGGGTGACGATGCGTTTCAGAAAAACACCGGGATTCCGGACAACACTTTGATCGGTGCGTTGCCAACGAATCCAGGCGTCCTGCACAACGTCATCCGCCTCGGCCAGAGAGCCAAGCATTCGGTAAGCCAACCGTTTGAGTTGAATGCGGTGTTTTTCGAACACCGCAATTGCATCATCAGGCGGGTACATCGGACGCATTAACCGGATGAGATGCAGCAAAGCCGATCTGGAACCGGTTCCAGCTATTGATCGCACCGATAGCCATCGTCAGATAAACCTGTTCTTCAGGGGTAAATACGCTGGCAAGGGCGGTATATTCCTCGTCAGAGGTGGCGTTGTTGGCGATCAGGGTCAAGGTTTCGGTCCAGGCAAGTGCAGCCCGTTCCCGTTCGCTGTAAAGCGATGATTCCCGCCATGCATCAAGCATATAGATACGCATTTCGCTTTCTCCGGCAGCACGGGCATCGGTGGTGTGCATATGAAGACAAAATGCACATCCATTGATCTGAGACGCACGGATTTTAACGAGTTCAAGCAGGCGATGCTCAAGGCTGCTTTCCTGAATGGCATCTTCCAATGCCATCATCGGCTTTATGCATTTTGATGCAAGTTTGAAATGGTTTTCAACACGCAGTGTCATGGTTTGTTTTCCTTGTTTTCCTTGTTTTGCTAGGGGACCGGTTGGCAGGTTCTCGGTGCAGCCAACATGCCGGATAAGGATCGCCGCACCCGGGGCGGGGAAAACTGATGCGGCGATCCGTGCCGGTGGAGGGGTTCCCCGCCGACGGGTTATTTCTCAATCGGGGTGGTCAGGACGGTCTCGTTGGTATCGACAACAAACACGGCAAGCAGTTTTGCCGGTTCGGTGTCACTGGCATTTGCGCTGACACCGTGGTGGTCGCCTGGATATTCGGAGAAGCTCTCACCGGCGCGATAGGTAATGACCGGGCCATCATTCACCTGACTGTTGATCGCACCCTCAAGAATGGTTGCGTAGATGAATGCCGATTCCGGATGGGTATGTGCCGAGGAAAAGCCGCCAGGGCCATATTCGACCAATACCGCCTTCATACTTTTGCCCGGTACATTGGGCAGTTCGTGCTCATAGACAACGGTGACTTTGGCGTCTTTGTCGTCCGAATGGGCCGCGGCGGCTTGTGCAAAAGTGATGGTCGCAAGCAGGGCGGACGCGAAGAGAAATTTCCTGATCATTTTTGCCTCCTGTCGGGGATGGGTAAACAAGCAAAGGTGGTCGTAGGTTGTGGATGTATGGGGCATTCACTGGGCTGCAATTGAATGCCCGAGCCAGTCTTCAAACCGGTTCGTGCCAAGCCGCGCATCGATATCCGGGACAAGTGCCTTTTCGGAAAGTTCAACACCGAAATAGGGGGCTTTGGGATCGGCAATGACGGTGCGAGGGTCCTGCATGGCACGCAGATATTTCGCGACCAGTTCATGCATGCGGAAACGATCCGGTCCGGCGATTTCGGCAATGCCGTTCATCGGTTTGCCAAGCGCAAAGGCCGCCATTGCATCGGCAACATCGTCCGATGAAATTGGCTGGATAAAGGCTGTTGAAAGGCGAACATCGTTTCCGATGGTGCCGGCATTGGCAATGCCGCTGACAAATTCAAAGAACTGTGTTGAATGGACGATGCTAAAGGGAATGCCTGATGCCCTGATCAGGTCTTCCTGCGCCTTCTTGGCGCGGAAATATCCGCTGTCCTGCAACTGATCTGTACCGACAACCGAAAGGGCGATGTGATGGCGGATACCGGCAGCCTTTGCGGCCGACAGAAGGTTCCGCCCAGATGTCTGGAAAAATTCCATGACCGCCGCGTCTTCAAACGAGGGAGAGTTGGCAAGATCAATAACGACCTCAGCCCCCTCAAGTGCCTCCGCAAGCCCGTCGCCGGTGATTGTATTGATACCTGTATTGGGGGAGGCCGCGATCACGTCATGGCCCTGCGCGGCAAGACGCGCGACGGTTTTGGTGCCGATAAGGCCAGTGCCACCGATAATGACGATCTTCATGTCTGAACCCTTCAAGCTGGTCTCGAGCGCTCGGACATCGGAATGACATTCCGTCGACGCTCGTAAACAAGACGAGACGGATTTTGCAGAAGTGACATGGCCCGGCATTTTTTGTGAAAAAAAAATCGACTGGCCTGTTGGAGAAGTATCCGGAGGGCGACAGAGGGAAGCCCTCACCTTGATATTATATGTGCTTGGTCGCGATCTGTCAGAATCGGGTATCCCGCAGGTATACGGAGTACCAAACTGAACCGGAGGTATGGCGGCGTGTCGGGAAAATCGCTTGATTCCGTGTGGTTGAGATGGGAAAAGCCGTTCTTGCGCGATGCAATATGAACGGAATGTGCAAAACAGGTGTTTTTGTCGTGTAAAAGCGTGGATGAAGGCTTGACGGCATCTGCCAGAGGCGGTAATAACCCGGCTCCAAGCGCGGGCCTGCATGTCAGGCCAAGCGTCCTTTTGCGAATTATAGACCAGGAGATCAGGTCATGGCACGTCGCTGCCCGGTATCCGGCAAAGGCGTTTTGGTCGGCATGAATGTGAGCCACGCCCACAACCGCACCAAACGTCGTTTCCTTCCGAACCTGCAGCCGACCTCGCTGCTGAGCGAGGCGCTCGGTCGTTCGGTGCGTCTGCGTCTGACCACCAATGCGATCCGCACCATTGAAAAACGTGGTGGTCTGGATGCATATGTGCTCGGCACTGCAGCTTCCAAGCTGTCGGCAGAGCTGGTGAAAATCAAACGCCAGGTCGCCAAGGCTGTTGAAGCAAAAGCTGCCTAAGGTACGCTTTCTGCTTTAAGAATTACGAAGGCTCGCGATTGCGGGCCTTTCGTTTTTCAAAGAATTCAGATCGCCCTGTTCCGGGGCCATAAAAGGGTCGTGCATCACCGATGCGCGGCCTTTTTGTTTGTTCGGGCGGGAGGACGCAGATACGAGTCGTCTTTGTTCATGCCGGTTTTATGCAAATGTTCGCGACTCGGCTTCAAGCGGCATTTGCGCTTTGCGAAAATTGGTCTATACTTTGCTCTATCAGTGATTTACGCGACCGCGTCGCATGGCTTGATGAAACGTCACGATATGTTCATCACCCGCGATTCGCGAACCTGCTAAATAGTGGGTGCGACTCGGTAAACACGGTGGAGCGGATGGTATGCATTTATCGCCCAATGCGTGTCCGGCACTTGTTCTTAACGCCGATTTCCGGCCGTTAAGCTATTTCCCGCTGTCCTTGTGGTCCTGGCAGGATACGCTAAAGGCAGTGTTTCTGGAACGCGTTGATGTTCTTTCAGAATATGACCGTGAAGTCCATTCCCCGTCCTTCAAAATGAAACTGCCGAGCGTAATATCGCTGAAGGAATATGTTTCGCTCAAAAGCAGCCCGGCCTTCACCCGGTTCAACGTGTTCCTCCGCGATCAGTTTTCCTGCCAGTATTGCGGGGATCGTCTGCCAACCAGTGATCTGACATTTGATCACGTTATTCCACGGTCGCGGGGCGGTCGCACGAACTGGTCCAACATTGTAACGGCCTGTTCGGACTGTAATCTGTTTAAGGGCAGTCGATCGATCCGGGAAGCCGGACTTCGGCTGCGCAGGACCCCCGAACAGCCGAGCATGCACGAACTCCAGACCATCGGACGCCGCTTCCCGCCAAACTATCTTCACGAAAGTTGGCGGGATTTTTTGTACTGGGATACCGAACTGGAATACGATTTCTGATTTTCCAATTCTGACGGGGCGGCAAAAGCCGACGAATCTTCGTCGGCTTTTGCTTGGTGTGGATCAGAATACATCCAGATCGTTGGCCAGAACGACCTTGCCATCATAACGTTCGGTTATTTCATTCAACGTGCTTTCGATCGGAGCCGCATAGTGCAGCACATGATAAAGCACCAGCAAACCCGGTCTGGTTTCGTTAGCAAGTTTTGCCAGATCGGTTGAAAGAGTATGTGCCGAAGCGTGATAAGCCTGCCAGTTCTCGGGAAGTCCTGACCAGCCTTCATGGCTTATGGCCTCGTGAAGCAGGACATCGGCACCACGTGCAACTTCGCGCAGCTTTTCATTATAGGTCGTATCACCGGAAATGACGATAATGCGGTCGGGCGTGGTGACGCGATAGGCAAAGGCATTGTCCCAGTTGCCATGTGTGATGGCGAAGGCCTCGACCGTTACATCCCCGTCTTTGAGAATGACACCATCATCCGAAAATTCGGTAACGTCGGCATAGGCAGCGTCACGATTGACAACCGGCTGGTTGCCGCCAAGACGGGTCTGCGTATCGTCGGCAAGCATTTCATATACACCTTCGCTCATGGCTTTGGTGCCGAAGGGGCCGAAGACCTTTATCTGATTGTCTCGCCGCCACCAGTAAGTCGCAATCAGCTCTGGATAATCAAGGACATGATCGCTGTGCAGGTGGGTTAAAAACAGATGATCGATCTTGGTTGGATACAGGCCGGAGATATTCTTCTTCTGTGCTGCTGCGATGGCATGCTGAACTACACCACCACCAATATCGAAGACATATGCCTCGTCATTATAGACAACAGCGATCCCGGCACCTGCGCGGTCGGTATCTGGCACGGGGGTACCCGTACCCAGCATGACGATTTTGGTTTCGGCTTGCGCTGTCTGTGTGTCAAACATGGCGATGCAGGCAAAAAGAACGGCACTAACAATGCCCGAAGTTTTTACGGATTTGTGCATATGTTTCCTCCCGATGCGAATGGATCAATATCTGCGTGTTGTTGTTTTTATGCGCATCCCAAAGGCTACGGGTGATAGGCAGCAAACCCTAGAAATTGACATTGGGGGCTGTTCTATTTTGATATCATGGGCCGCATGGCGGCCCATATGACGAAACCATTATCGTAAGGATACAATAATGATATGCGAAAACACGCATGCAATGTTGGGACCGGACGACATGAGCGAACCTGCGAAGCGTGAAAAACGTGAAGAGTTGACCAACCGTGCCCTTGCGCGCGGATTAGAGGTTGTCCGCATTCTAGATCGGGCGGGTGGATGCAGAATTGCCGATCTGATGCGCCTGACAGGTTTGCCCAAAACCACGTTGCGGCGATTGTTGGCGGTTTTGCTTGATCAGCGTTTCGTACGGCGCAGCATGGGCGATGGCCGGTATCGGGCAAATGTCAGTTGGACATCACACCCATTGCAGAATGGCATGGCCGATCTTTCAGAGTTTCTAGACATTGCCTGTGATGTGATGCGTGATTTTACTGCCCGTGTGCAGTGGCCGTCCGATGTCTTGGTCCGCAATGGCAATCATATGCAGGTGATTGAAAGTACACGATCCATTAGTCCACTTTTTGTTGCACCCGGAAGGCTGGAAGCCGTCGTGAACATGATCCGGTCCGCAGCTGGGCCAGCCTATCTGGCATATTGTCCGGCCAAAGAACGTGAGGCGATCCTGTCGGGCCTCCGCATTTCGGGGGGGGGGCAGCCGGTTTGATGGTGTGTTGGCAGAAACCCGCAAACGCGGATATGCACTGCGTGATCCGGATTATTGGGGGGATAGTGTTGTCAATGATCGCCTGCGTGCCATCGCGATGGCAATTCCCGGAAGGCAGGGTATTGCTGGTGTCATCAATCTGGTCTGGACCGCAGGGATGATTGATGAAAACACGTTCGCGGCACGGCATGCCGCAGATCTTAGAATGGCGGTTAATACAATCAGTGAACGTTATTGTAGTTTGGTAAAGGTCTGAGCAAAATGAAAACGCCGCTTTGTTTGAGCGGCGTTTCCGTTATGGTTGTTTTGTGCTGTGACTTACCAGTTCACGGTAAGCTTCAGCAGGGCGCTGCGTCCTTCAGCGTAGCCGCAGGCGGTGATAGAGCTACAACCTGCGACATATTCCTTATCGAGAAGATTAGAGACATTCAGGCTTAGGTCCCACTGATCGGCAACGCCATAGCCAATGCCTGCATCAAACACAGTGGCCGATGGCACTTCATGTTCGTTGCTTTCATCGGCATAGGAAGCTCCCTGATACCTTACGCCGCCGCCCAGACGGACACCTTCAAGCATTCCCTGACGGAACGTGTAGTCAAGACCAAGGCTGGCCATTTCGGTCGGAACAGTGACCGGTTGTTTGCCGATAACGCTTTGATCTTCATCTTCTGTGACTTCCAGATCAAAAGCGGTGGCAGCAGCCGTTAGTCTCAGTTCTTCAGTCAGGTTTGCTTTGGCTTCAAACTCGATACCGCGGGAATTGACTTCGCCCAATTGGCGCTCGTTGTTGAAGGTTCCGGTAACAACATTCTGCCGGGTAAGATCAAAGACTGCCAAGGTGAACAAACCGTCGAAACTTTGCGGTTCATACTTCAGACCTGCTTCGTACTGTTCACCTGTTTCAGGTTGAAATACGCCAAGAGAGCTCGAGCCCAAAACCGGGTTGAAGAAGGTTGAGGCGCTGACATACGGCGTCAGACCGTTGTTGAAGGCATAGGCAAGACCGGCTCGGCCGCTCCATTCGCCTTCTGTATCGCTGAAGTTATGGTAAGTTGAAATCGGGTCATTGGCATTGATCCAGATGTAATCGTACCGACCGTTCAGGGTGGTTATCCAGCCATCACCAAAGCGAATTTGATCCTGCGCATAGAACCCGAACTGGTTCATGTCGATGTCTTGGTCCAAATAAGCGGTACGTGCAGCCTGGCTTGAACCATGTATAGGATTAAGCGGATCAACATTCGTGCCGGACGCTGAGAGCTCGAGACGATTCATGTCGAACCGTTTAATGTCGATCCCGCCGAGCAAGGTGTGGTCCAGGTCTCCGGTTGCGAATTTCTGTTCCAGCTGGTTATCCAGACCAATACTTGTTAGTTCGGTCCGGTGTTCAAAGCCCCAACGTACCAGATCGTTGCTGGCCGTGGTCGGGCTGGCGGCGCCACCAGCGACATAGCCGCTTGGGTAATAGTAGACTTCATGAATATCAATATGACTGACACGGGCGTTTTGGCGGAATGTCAGGTCATCATTTATGTCATGTTCCAGTTCATAACCGACAAGCGCCTGGCGACGAATATCCTTGTCCAAGCCCGGTTCGGTGAAGTTGGTTTCAGGGTCGATCTTGCCGTAACGCGCATCGACGACAGTGCCGTTGTAAGGCAAAAAGCCAAGTCCGCCATTATGCTGGCCGTCAACAAACGTGAAGCTGCTAAGTAGTGTCAGGCTAGTGTCCTCGTTGGGGGTCCACAGGAAGCTAGGTGCAATAGATCCCTGAAATCCTTCGTGCTCCTCGGCCTGTTCTTCACCTGCCGTGAACTGGCCGGTGACGCGATAAGCTGCCTCGTCGCTCATGCGGTCGCTGAAATCAATGCCGGTGCCAATTTTTCCGGTGTCTGTCACGGACAGTTCCAGACGTCGAAGAGGTTCGGCTGTTGGGCGTTTACTGACGTAATTTACCATCCCGCCGGGATTGGTACCCCCGTATAGAACCGATGCAGCGCCACGCAAAACTTCGATGCGTTCAAGGTTATAATCATTAACAAGGAACGAACCGAAACCAAAAGCCGGACTTTGCAGACCGTCAAGATAGACGCCGCTCTGTGTCGCGTTGAAGCCACGAATATAGAACCAGTTGGTATCAGTATCCGAGCCGTAGGGCTGAGTGAAAACGCCACTGGTATAGCGCAGAGCTTCATCAACCTTGTTAACGCCCCGATTATCCATTTCTTCCCGGCCAATGACCGAAACGGATTGAGGAATTTCACTGAGCGGTGTGTCTGTTTTCGAGCCCGTAGCGCTACGCTTTGCAACATACCCTTGTACAGGTGAAGTCGGCGTTTCAGGTTGTTCGGCATTAATCACAAGAGGATCGACAACGATTTCCTTGTTGGTTTCATCCGTGGCTTGCTGGGCGCGAAGTTGTGTGGGCAAGCTGGTGCATAGAATTGCAACGCTGCCGAGAAGGGCTGTTTTGAAGCGCGTTCGGGTCAAGAACGTCATTTGAGGGGTTTCCTGCATCGGTTGTCATGTGTGACAGTCCGATAGCACGATTAGGAAAACTGGATATTGAACCCTATTTGCCCGTATTGAACGGATTTTGGTTTAATTTTCAGGCGGATTGTTCGCGTCGCCATACGCCCGGTGTGGTGCCTGTGATGCGGCGAAATACGCGGGTCAGATGGGCTTGATCCGCAAAGCCGACATGTGCTGCGACACTGGCAAGCGGTGTTGTGTTGTCGCGCAGCATGGATTTGGCACGTTCAATGCGTGCCTTCATTTGCCATTGATGGGGCGGCATGCCGGTTGTTTCGCGAAATGCCGAGCAGAAATAGGATTGTGACAGACCAGTCAGTTCCGCCAGTTCATCCAGCCGGATAACGCGACCGCAATTCTGTTCAATAAATTTGACCGATTTGCGCAGGTGGTGCGGGGCAAGTTTGCCGCGTTTGCGTGATGTTTCGCTTTCGGGAAGTGGCGTCAGCAACGCACTGGTAAGAGCCGTTACCAGACTCTCTCCGTACAGGTCGGGCGAGGCGATATCGCTGGCGAGGTCGTCTGCGATCATGTGCACAAGTGATCTGATCCGGGGATCGCAAAAACCGATCCGAGGCGTTTCAAGGATTGAGCGATCAATCTCTTGATCAAGATGCTTTTCAAGGCTGTTGATATCGAGATGGATATCAAGGTGGCGTAACCGGCATTTTTCCCGAATTTCGGCCGAAATTTCCATTCCTGCCGGAATATATGACAGGCACCCCTGTTCGCGACGAGAAGATCCAAAAGGATCTTCGGGCGTTTTGACGCGGAAGTTCGATTGTCCGCTGCAATCAAGAATGGCGACCAGTCTTGGTGCACAGGAAACGTAGGTGCCCCCGGCCTTTTCACGGCATTCGACGTGCCACAGATCGGTAATCGCAGAATTCCAGCGACGAAAACGCAGATCGTCCAGAAGCGAGATGCCCTCGATCCTGCTTGTCATTTGGGGATGGAATGTCATGTCCGGCATTCCGGGGATCGTCCTTGTTGTGTTCTGGCAGAAGCCGGTTGCCTTCAATGCCCCGATCCTGCCTGATCAATTAATGGTTGGATTGGTGGACACTATAAGAAGAATTGCATGCAAACAAGAACAATTCGCATTATCAATCTGGAAAAGGCAGAAA
Source organism: Thalassospira sp. A3_1 (assembly GCF_017744215.1). Lineage (NCBI taxonomy): Bacteria > Pseudomonadati > Pseudomonadota > Alphaproteobacteria > Rhodospirillales > Thalassospiraceae > Thalassospira > Thalassospira sp. A3_1. Next base: position 257,922 of record NZ_JAGHQQ010000002.1, read on the forward strand.
TGGAGCAGTTTTAATCGGGGTGGGTATTAGTCGTGTTAGGTATCGGTCTTCAAACCCGCCAGATCGTTACCGGCGGGTTCGTGGGGCAGATCGCGAATGTTATTGCTTCATCCAGCGCGACGGAGCGATAAAGCACAGGATGGCAAGAATGGCGGAGAAGAAGACATTGACCGTTGGCATCGTGATGCCAAACAGGGCCCAGTCAATCTTGTCGCAGCGAACAATCGGCTGCGCCATCAACTGTGCCTTAAGGTCCGCGACCGAAGCCGCACCACTTGTCAGGCCGCCGCACATTGCCGGGCCTTCCCACCATAGTTCCTGGACACCGACGTGATAGATCGCAATGCCGGTTCCGATGGCAAATGCCATGCCACACAGATAAACAAGAACGCGTGACGCGCCAGGTATCCTAAGCAAAAGCAGGGCAAGGATGGCAAGGCCGCCCGCTACATAAAACGGAACGCGCTGATACAGGCACAACACGCAGGGTAGAAGCTTCTGCACATACTGTGCATAGAAGGCAAAGCCGAGGCTTCCCGCAGAAATCAGGAAAATGGCAACCGGTGGCAGGGCCGGGGCATAATGTGCGCGAAGCAATTTTATCATCGGGTCGTTCCGTTATCGTTTTGCGGTATTAACCGTGCGGGATCAGCTTGATGGCGGCAAATCCACCGACAAGAACCACAACAAATATGGTAAAAACGAGGCCAAGCCGTTTTTCGATAAAGTCGCGAATAGCCGGGCCGAATTTCCAGATCAGGGCTGCAATGATGAAGAAGCGCAAACCGCGCGCCAGAACTGATGCAACCATGAATATTGCCGGGTCGAGCGCGGTCACACCAGACAGAATGGTAATGACCTTGTAAGGGAACGGGCTTACGCCGGCAATAAACACCGCCCATGCACCCCATTCATTATAATAGTCGCGGAATGTATCGAACTTTGCGCCATAGCCGTAAAGCTGCAATACCGGCTGGCCGATGCTTTCAAACAGGAAATAACCGATGCCATAACCAGCAATGCCGCCCAGTACAGACCCGACAAGGCAGATCAAGGCATAACGCCATGCTTTGGTTGGTGCTGCGATTATCATGGGAATCAGCAGGACGTCGGGCGGGATCGGGAAAATTGAACTTTCCACAAAGGCGATAATGAAAAGCGCAATGGCAGCGTGGCGATGGGCGGCCAGGCCAAGGGTCCAGTCATAAAGGCTGCGCAGCACGGAAACGCCCTTTGCGGTTAAGACGATCAAAACGATGCGGCGCGGTGGCCGATATGGGGGTGATGTAACCGCATTTGGCCTTGTGCCGCAATGACCTTTTCCCGCAGAGAGTCCCATCTGGTTGACAACGCAATTTTTGCGCAAAGCCCCATTGACCGGACGAAATTTACAGCTATTATCCGCCCCCACGATGGCGGGTGCGCAACGCACCCATATATGCCTGCCCCTGTGGCGGAATTGGTAGACGCGGCAGACTCAAAATCTGTTTCTCTTTGAGAGTGGGAGTTCGATTCTCCCCGGGGGCACCATCGATTTTTCCAAGGTTCAAAAATTTCGCAATCATTCTTGAACGCGAGAATAGTCAGGCCTTTTATAGGTCTGTGTGAAGTGTAACCTATTTGGAACTTGTCCATCGATCCGTGAAACGGATGGTGAAGCACAATGATTTCCCCTTGTTTTGTGGAGCTCGAACCCTGTTTACGGTTGAATGCCGTAGTGTCTGGGGATTTGACAGCATGAAAAATTCAAAGTAAATGCAAACAATTCGCAGTTGCTTTGCTGCGGGATGTGATCTGTCGGGGGCCCATGGTTGCAAGTTGGCGCGACGAGGAATTGCTCGCCCTGTTCGTGACCAGAAGGCGCGAACTGGTCAATTACGCGCGCGCAATTGTCGGAGATCGTGCTGCTGCCGAGGATGTCGTGCAGGATGCCTATTTCCGGCTGGAACGTGCCGGTGCCGTTAAAATGGATGATAGGCTTGATGAGCCGGTTGGCTATATTTTCCGGATCGTTCGCAACCTTGCTATAGATGGCCGTCGCAAGATGGTACGCGAAAGCAACCATGTTGGCATTGATGAAAACAGCATGACCGACGCCGTTCCCGAAGATCGGCCGGACCCTGAAGCACAAGCCATCGCACGAAGCGAACTCAGGCTGCTTGAGCAGATATTGGCGGAGCTTCCGGCCCGGTCGCGCATCGCCCTTGAAATGCACCGGTTTGGCGGGTGCAAATTTTCTGAAATCGCCGCAAGGCTTGATATTTCGGTAGGTACAGCGCACGCGCTGGTGACCGACGCGATAGAGCATTGCAAAACGCGTTTGGCAAGGGAGAGGTAAGCGTGCGCAATAAATGCTGAAAAATTGAAAATTCAGCAGACTGCCATCGTTTATTCAGTAAGGAAGCAACGCAATGTGTCAGGACATGAAAAATCCCGCAAAACGGACCGCAAAGGCGGCCCCTGTCCTGCGAAGCACATGGAGAGATGCGAAGCGATGAACGATATGACGAAACCAGAGTCGGCAAGCGAGTGGATCGCCTTGCTAAGCGACGATCCCGATAACCGGGATTTGCGCGCGCGCCATGACGCGTGGCTGGAAAACAGTATGGAAAACCGTGCCGACTGGAACGAGACACTGCGTGTCTGGCAGATGCTTGATATGACTGTGCCGGTCCATGTTGCGGAATGGCAGGACAGGATAGGACAAGTACAACCGACCGTTTCGCGCGAAGATCGCGTCGTTGCGAGGCCGGATACGGATGCCGGTCCAGTTGTCCCGGTGCGCGGGCGAGGCGGGCGTTCATTCTGGCCGCGGCAGCTGTCGCTGGGGCTGTCGGGATCTGCTCTGATCGCGTGCCTGCTGGTCTTTGCCTTGCCGGGCTGGATGATTGATCTGAATGCGGATTATCAAAGCCCGATCGGGGAGATACGCGTGGTCGAACTGCCGGATGGCAGCATGTTGCATCTTGCTCCAGATAGTGCGGTTGCGCTGGCTTTTGCCGGGGACAAACGACAGATTGAACTGCTGCGAGGTGAAGCGTTTTTCGACGTTGTACCAATGACGGATCGACCGTTTCGTGTGATTTCCGGCGAAGCGGAAACAACGGTTCTCGGGACGGCGTTTGATGTCCGTCGCGGTGGATACGGTGTTGATGTCGCGGTCGAACACGGGCGGGTTCGTGTGGAACATAGCCGTGGGAGCCAGTCGGACAATGTATCCGAACTTGGTGCCGGTGACATGGTGCATGTTGACCCGGATGGTTCATTTGTTCGTCAGACGATGGCGCCCGAACTGGTGGCGGCATGGCGTGGCGGACGACTGATTGCCAAGGATCAGTCGGTTGCCGAGGTCGTTGAAACGGTTGACCGTTATTTCGATGGCTGGATTTTGATCAGCGATGATGCACTCGGAAGTGAGCCATTGACCGGGATTTATAACCTTGAAGACCCCAAGGCGGCCCTTGCCGCGATTGCAGATGCGCAAGGTGCTGTGCTTCGCGAAATTTCGCCATGGATTCTTATGCTGTCACCCGAATAGCGCTTGTCTGAAATCGCCGTGAAAACACGGCGAAGAATGATATTGCGAAAAAATCTCAACTTTTTTTGAATATCGCCACGCCCCCCTTCGTTGCTTGGTTAAAGGGTGAACTTAATTCGCATTTGCAAATCACCCATTCTGCAAAACGTAAAACCAGGCGGAGACTGAACTTTATGACGGGGGTTAATTTGTCGATGGCTTCGGGGAAATGGCGTCGTACCTTTGCGATGTCGACAGCATTATCGGCATTTACGGTTTCGGGGATCGCATTTTCGGCCGGTGCGATGGAAAATACGATGCCGGCCACGCCGGCCCAAGCCGCAACCAGTGAACTGGCGCAGGCCAGCCAGCAAAATGATTTCGATATTGCCAGACAACCACTTGCCGATGCGCTTGCCCTTTTCGGGCAGCAGGCTGGTCTTCAGATTTCGGCCCATGGTGATCTGGTGCGTGATGTTGAAACCAATGGCGTCGTCGGTCTGATGAATACCGAGGCTGCGCTACAACGTCTTCTGGCCGGAACCGGGCTTGTGTACCGGATTGCTGATGACGGCTCGGTCACGATTACAAGTTCGGCGCAAAGCAGTGACGCATCCGAAACCATGGTCAGCCCGATCCTGATCGAAGCTGCCAGTGTGGCTGATGATCGTCCGGGGGCCGCAGATCGGGCAAACTCGGTCCGTGTTACGCGAGAAGATCTTGATCGTCGTAATCCACAAGACGTCAAACAGGTTTTTGCCGGTGAATCCGGTGTTTCGGTCGGTGGATCAATCCCCTTAAACCAGAAGCTTTATGTTAACGGGATCGAGGAAACCAATCTTGCGGTTTCCATTGACGGCGCGCGCCAGAACAACAAGGTGTTTCACCATAGCGGAACAAACCTGATTGACCCCAGCCTTCTGAAGGCGGCCCGGATTGATCCGGGTGTGGCCCCGGCGGATGCCGGGCCGGGGGCGCTTGGTGGTGCGATTGTCTATGAAACTGTCGATGTTGCCGATGTCCTGGAACCGGGCCGTTCACTTGGCGGGTTTGTCAAAGGTAGTTATGACACCGACAGCGAAACCTTCAGCAACGATCTGTCATCCTATGGACGAGCCGGTGCCTTTGAATTGTTGGGCTATTTCAAATGGGCCAAGGGTGACGATTACGAGGCAGGGAATGGGGAGCAGGTCCCTGGCACTGAAGCCGACATGCGTTCAGGTCTGATCAAAACTGCCTACGAAGCCCAAAACGGTCACCGTTTCGAATTTTCCGGGGAACAGGTTCGCGACCGCGCCCAGCGTCCGTATCGTGCCAACATGACCGATCTTACCAACCGGAACCAACCGGACGAACTTGGTTATGATATGCGTCGTCGTAACTTTGCGTTCAATTACGGACAGGCCGGTGCACAGGGGCTTTGGGATCCCAAAGCGGTTCTGGCCTATAGCGAGACATATCTGTACGCGCCGTTGACTGAACAAAGTCGTGGCACGACCAGCAGTTTTTCGGGAAAGTTCGAAAACGACTTCAATTTGACGGACCGCGATACGGTTACGACCGGCGTCGATTTTTATAATGACGTTGCCGAATACGATGGGCCGGATACCGATGTAGATGAAGAGGCAACCAATTTTGGTGCCTATGCGCAGGCACGTATCCAGCCGTTTGATCCTTTGCGTCTATCGTTCGGTATGCGTGGCGATACACAGAAATTTACAGGCATTGACGGTACCGAGTTTGAAAATGATGGACTGAGCGGCAACGTATCTGCGGCGGTTGACGTTACCGATTTTCTGACAGTCAATGCAGGTTATTCCAATGTCTGGGGTGGCATCGCACTGGCTGAAAACTTTATCCTGAACCCGGCATGGGATTACAGCGACGGTATCAAGCCGGTTCGTTCGGAAAACTACACCACCGGATTTGAAGTTCATCACGAAGGGTTCAGTTTTAATGCCGGTATTTTCCGCAGTGTATTTGACAATGCCCGTGATCCGGGCTGGACACCCGGTCCTTCGGTTGTCGTCGATTTCGAAACACGCGGCTACAATCTCGGTGCCGGTTATAATTGGGGCCCAGGTTTTATCCGGGTGTCTTATACCGACAGCGAAATCACCGTGAACGGCAACCCGGGTGATTCTGACGGTACCCAATATCTTGGTGCGCCGCTTGGTCGGATCATCGCGCTCGAAGCCGCCCACCGTATCGACACGATCAATCTGACCTTGGGCGGGACGCTTGATGCCGCCTTGAAAAATACCGATACGGCCGATGCGGGTGGAACGGCACAGGAAGCCTATGAGGTCGTCGGACTTTATGCCGAATATCAACCCGAAGCAGCTGACTATCTGACGCTTCGCATCGAAGCAAACAACATCTTTGATGAAGAGTATTCCGATCGTGCATCTTACGGGCAGGACTTCACCAACGTTGTCCCGCTTTACGAACCGGGCCGGTCTTTCCTGTTGATGGCGAAGGCGCGCTTCTAGGATTTTAAAGGATTTGGATGCATTGCCTGGGACCGGTTCGCCGTTCCCAGGCTTTTCTGTTAACGGAGGCAAAGTGGTATGCCGCATGTGATGCGCGCGCTTTTTCTGACGGGTCTGGCTTTGATGGCAAGCCTTCCTGTGCGGGCTGGAACGATTGAAATAACCGACCTTGCCGGGCGACAGGTGCGCATTGAAACGCCGGTCGAACGGCTGGTAATCAGCGAGGGGCGGTATATTCCGCTTTTGGCCATGCTGCGGCCATATGATCCGGTTGGCAGTTTGGTTGGCATGATGACGCCGCTTGGCTGGACTCAGCCCGACCTTGAACAGCAGCTTTTTGCCAGTTTCCCTGAAGCAAAAAACATCCCCTTATTTGGCGGGCGCAGCGAGGATAGCGTTTCGGTCGAAAAGATTATCGATCTGGCCCCGCAATTGGCGATTTTCGGGCTGAATGACCACGGTCCGGGGGCAAAAAATGCAGAAATGATTGATCAGCTGACCGCCACAGGTACGCAAATCATCTTTATCGATTTTCGGGCTGATCCATTGAACAACACCCTGCCTTCCATCGAAATTCTCGGTCGTGTACTGGGGGCGGAGGACCGGGCAGGCGACTATATTGCCTTTTACCAAAGCCGGCTTGAGACCATTCGACAACGGGTCGCGGATGTTGATATCCGTCCGACGGTATTTTTGCAGGCCCATCCCGGTCGTTTCGAATGTTGCTGGGGTATGGCAGAGGGCATGCTGGGACCGTTTGTTGGTGAGGCGGGCGGCCTTAATATTGCCGATGCCGTCGCCCCCGGACCAACGGCCCAGCATACGGCTGAGTTTCTGCTGACGGAAAATCCGGATGTCTGGATCGGGACAGCATCGGGTACGGCCAAGGAATATCGAGACGGGGCTTTGCCGGTTGCGCTGGGGGCAGGTATGACGGCCGAAATGGCGGCCGACAGTCTCGCACGCTATCTCGCCGCGCCGGAATTTGCAGCCCTTGATGCCGTTCGAAGCGACCGGGCACACAGCATCTGGCACAATTTTTATAACTCGCCTTTTAACATCGTGGCGCTCGAAGCCTTTGCAACATGGATCCATCCAGACCTGTTTGCCGATCTTCATCCGGAAAAGACCATGCAATATATCTACGACACCTGGTTACCGTTCGACCTTCATGGTGTTCACAGCGCGACGGTACATCATGGCGCCCGCTGATCTTTCGCTTCATGACCGGTTTGGAGCCATTCATCGTCGCAGGTTGTTGATCATATCCGTAATGGTTCTGGCGCTTTTTCTCAGCCTTGGTCTTGATCTGGCGGCGGGGCCAGCCGGGCTTGATATCGGCGATATTGTCGGGGGTATTCTTGATCCGCAATCGCTGGCGCTTCGGCATCGGATCATTCTTTGGGAAGTCCGGTTGCCTGATGCACTGATTGCGCTTGCGGTTGGGGCTGCATTGGGGCTGGCAGGGATCGAAACCCAGACCATTCTTGATAATCCGCTTGCCAGTCCCTTTACGCTTGGCGTGTCATCGGCTGCGGTTCTCGGGGCCAGCCTTGCAATCGTGCTTGTTCCGGTTCTGCCCTTCCTGCCCGAAACCGCGATCTTGCCGGTGATGGCACTGCTTTTCGCGCTGGGATCTGGGATATTGATCCTGTTGATTGTGCGGTGGAGCGGTGGCGCACGCGAGACCGTTGTTCTGTTCGGGATTGCATTGGTGTTCCTTTGCAATGCCTTGACCGCCGGGTTGCAATATCTGGCCAGTGCCGAGGCGGTTCAGCAGATCGTATTCTGGACCATCGGCAATCTGACCCGTGCCGGATGGCCTGAGGTCGGGCTGGTGACAGCGTGCTTCATGATTATTCTACCCTTTTCCCTGCGACAGGTCTGGATTATGACCCTTCTGCGCGGCGGGGAAGCTCATGCGCGCAGTATGGGGATTAATGTTGCCAGGCTTCGCATGTGGGTCATTCTGCGCATTTCTGTTCTGGCGGCCTTCGCGGTTTGTTTTGTCGGGGCAATAGGCTTTATCGGGTTGGTCGGGCCGCATATCGCCCGGTTGCTTCTGGGCGAGGATCACCGTTTGCTGGTCCCGGGATCGGCAATTTGCGGGGCATTGATCCTGTCGCTGGCGTCTTTCCTGTCGAAGGCACTTGTGCCGGGCGTTATTATTCCGGTTGGCATTCTGACCGCCGTTGTCGGTGTGCCGGTCTTTCTGGGGCTTCTTGCCGGGAGGAGGAAAGCGATATGACGATCTTTTCCGCCGCCGGTATTTCCGCATCTTATGGCCGGACCCGGATATTGCATGATGTCGATCTGCCTGAATTGCACGATGACGAGGTATTGGGGCTTCTTGGCCCGAATGCATCGGGTAAATCGACCCTGATGCGGTGCCTGACCGGCGAGAAGACCCATCATGGCCGGATCGTTCTGGATGGCAGTGACCGGAATGATATGGACGTTATGGCATGGCATCGCCGGGTGGCAACCATGCCGCAAACACCGCCCAATCCCAGCGTCCTGATGCCGACCGAACTGATGTGGAGTACGGCGCGCGCTCTTGATCTTGATTTTTCGGATCGCGAACTGGCTGATCGGATAGAGGATATCTTTAACCGGCTTGGGCTGGATGATTTTGCCCTGTCGCCGCTGCATGTTCTGTCAGGTGGCAAGCGACAGCTGGTCGGGCTTGCGCTGGCACTGCTGCGTGACCCGGATGTTTTGCTGCTTGATGAACCCACATCGGCACTTGATCTGCATTGGCGAATGGTGGTGCTGGATCTTGTGCGTGAACGATTGACTGAGCGCGGTGGGGTTGTGATTGCCGCCCTGCATGATCTTGATCTGGCGGCACGTTATTGCGACCGGATTGTATTGCTTGAAGCCGGTCAAATCGTTGCATCCGGAACCCCCGGCGAGGTGTTAACGCCTGATAATCTGGCGCGCGTCTATCATGTGGAAACATCGGTTTCGCGTGATGAGCAAGGGCGACCTGCGGTGCAGGTGATCCGGCCAATTCGCTCCGGCAAACGGGTTGCCCGATAACGGCAAACATAAAACGGCCCGGCTTTGTGATCGCTGGGCCGTTTCCTTTTTACGTCTCAGGCACAGTCGGTTTTATTGTTATCGGTCCTGATGCCAAGTGATTGTGCTTCATGCAGGCGCCGATAGGTGCCACCGGCGGCAATCAGGGCATCATGGGTACCTTCTTCGGCAATGCCGTCTTGCGTGATCACGACGATCCGGTCGGCATTGCGGATGGTGGCCAGACGATGCGCAATCACCAGTGTCGTGCGGCCTTCGGCCAGTTCATCAAGCGATTGCTGAATGGCGCGTTCGGTTTCGGTATCGAGTGCCGATGTTGCCTCGTCCAGAATAAGGATCGGCGGGTTTTTTAGGAAAATACGGGCGATTGCGACACGCTGTTTTTGTCCGCCCGAAAGTTTGACCCCACGTTCACCGATCACGGTATCAAGCCCGTCAGGCATGTCGGCGATCAGTTCCCGCAAACGGGCGCGATGGGCGGCATCAATGATTTCATCTTCGGTGGCGTCAAGACGACCATAGGCAATATTGTCGCGCAATGTCCCGGCAAACAGGAAAACATCCTGCTGGACGATGCCGATCTGACGGCGAAGCGATTTCATTTTGATGTCGCGAATATCGATCCCGTCGATTGTGATCCTGCCCGCTGTCACATCATAAAAACGCGGTACCAGCGAACAAAGTGTTGTTTTGCCTGCACCGGATGGCCCGACAAAGGCAACCGTTTCACCGGATTTGATCGAAAGAATGATGTCATTGAGTACAATGCGGTCCGGGCTGTATCCAAAGCCAACCTGGTCAAATGCGATATTGCCGGAAAGGTTTTCGATATCACGAGCACCATCGCGGTCGACAATATCGGGTTCGGTGGCCAGCAATGCCTGATAGTTTTTGAAACCGGCGATGCCCTTGGGATAGGTTTCGACAACAGCAGCGATCTTTTCAAGCGGTTGATAGAACACATTGACCAGCAGCAGGAAGCCGACAAACCCGCCAACCGTCAGCCCACCGGTCACAACGAAATAGGTCCCCGTCACCAGAATGACAACCTGGACAATCCGCATGCCGAGGTAATTGATCGCAAGGCTGATCGCCATGATGCCATAGGCCTGCAATTTCACATGGCGATAAAGCTCGTTATCCTTGTGAAACAGGGCACGTTCGTGATCCTCGTTGGCAAAGGCACGCACTACGCGTACGCCACCTACATTTTCCTCGATCCGGGCGTTGAAGGCGCCGACACGGCCAAACTGGCTTTGCCAGTTGCGTGTCATTTTCCCACCGAACCGGACGACCAGCCACATCACCAGCGGCGCAATCGTCATTGCAATCAGCGCCAGTTCCATATGCACGGTAAACATCAGGATCAGCGCCCCGACAAAGGTCATGACCGCCACAAACAGGTCTTCGGGGCCATGGTGGGCGACCTCGCCGATTTCTTCCAGATCCTTGGTGATGCGTGCCACCAGATGGCCTGTCTTCTGGTTGTCGTAAAAGCGGAAGGAAAGCTTTTGCAAATGGTCGAATGCGCGTTTGCGCATTTCGGTTTCGATCGTGATACCCAGAACATGGCCCCAATAGGTGACGACGGCCATCAAGCCGGTATTGGCAAGATAGACCAGAAGCAATCCGACAGCCGCCAATCCAATCAGCAGCCAGTCCTGTTTGGGTAACAGCACATCGACAAAACCGGCAACCGCAACCGGAAAGCCAAGGGACAAAATACCCGACAGGACAGCCGACCCGAAATCGAGCATGAAGAGCCGTTTATGCGGCAGATAGTAGGAAAAGAATTCTTTGAGCATGGGGCGGATCCGGTGGCAAAGGATTAATCGCGGCAACAGGGAAATTACCAGCACATGAGATAGCGAAATTGATTACTATTATCAATTGATACGATACGAATTTTAATTGTTATTGTGCCGGGCTGCCGGATAATTGTGATCTCGGGGCCGTAATTCTGACAGAGGTGACCCAAGCAGGAATGTTCAGGCCCTTTGATCGAGGCTTCAGCTATTTATAATCACCTCCTCTTTTCATTCTGAACTCGATAGCCCGGCAGCAAGTTTTGAGACAGGCATCAGGGTGACAACTCCCCCAGCGCATGTGCCAATTGCATTGCAAATCTGGCGGATGCCACGGGCAGGGTACGCCCACGCATCTGGCCGAGAATAAGACTGCCCGCTGGCAGGTCGCGTTCCGAGATCGGACGGTTTATCAGGATGCCATTTTCTTCCGTTCGAAGGCCGATCGGAATTTGGAATCCGATCACATTTTCATGCATTACATAGTGCCGGATCAGTTCAAAGCTCTCGGTTTCAATAACAGGCGACATCTGTCTGGAATTACGGCGGGCGGCAAAATCCAGCAAGTGGCGGACACCAAACCGGTGGGTCGGTGCGACGTGGGGAATGTTCAGGCAATCGCGCAAACGAATTTCCGGTTTGGTTGCCAGGGGATGATCAGAGCGCATCACCACGTTAACCGTTTGCGGGATCGTGTGGATGACTTCGAAATCGACAAGGTATACGGGCTCAAACACCAGCGCCAGATCGCTTGAATAACTTGCCAGTTCCTGTTCGGCTTGCGCCCGATCACGGATATTGACGCTGAATGTTACGCCTGGGTGATCCCTTCGGTATTCGGCGATTTGCCGGGGCAGGAAATAGGGCAAAAGAGCCTGAGAGCAGGCAATCGAGATATGGCCGCGCCGTTCCCCGGAAAGGTCGGCGACCTGCCCTTGCACGCGTTCCAGATCGGATGCCATTGCCCGATAATGGTGCAAAAGAAGTTCGCCCGCCGGATTAAGTCTCACCCCGCTGGGCAGTCTTTCAAACAGTTCTGTCCCAAATTCATCCTCGAACCCGTTAATCCGCCGGTTCAAGGCCGAAGCTGTGAGGTTCATATCTTCGGCAGCCTTGCGCATTGATCCTGCGCGGGCAACGGCCTCAATCAATCGGAAGGTTTGCAGATGCCGCATGAGTTGCATTTTCCTGATGATGCAAATGGTGGTGCATTTTTTGCAACGGATTGGTGAAATCATAGCAATTTTCGCGAACGCGAAAAACTGCAAACTATCAGGATTACATCCAATCATGCTGCTCATGGGGGTTTTGGCGATGGTTACGAGACGCAATTTTCTAAAAGCCGGTGCTGTAATTGCAGGCACATTGCCGTTCGCGCGTTCATTGTCCGCATTGGCGGCAGGAAGCGACACGCTGGTTGCCGTGTCCGCCCAGACGGTCAATAGTCTTGATCTGCATCGCACCGGGACCAACCGTGCCAGTTACCAGATTGCGGTGAACTGTTATGACCGTCTGGTGTCTTTTGGGTCGAAGCCTGCCGAAGGCGGTGGCCTTTCCTATGATTATTCCACCATTGTGCCGGAGCTGGCTGAAAGCTGGACCTTTTCCGAAGACGGCATGAAGATCACCTTCAAGCTGAAATCCGATGCGGTTTTCACCGATGGCAGCAAGGTAACGGCAGCAGACGTCAAATGGTCGTTTGATCGTGCCGTCAGTGTCGGCGGATTCCCGACAGTTCAGATGAAAGCCGGTGGCTTTGTTCGCCCCGAACAATTCGAGGCTGTTGATGACGAAACCTTTGTTGTCATCCTTGATCAGGCATCCAAGCTTGCACTTCCCGATCTGGCAGTGCCAGTACCCTTCATCATCAATTCGAAGGTGGCCAAGGAACATGCAACCACGGATGATCCGTGGGCAATGGAATATCTGCATACCAACACCATTGGTTCGGGTGCCTATACCGTTACCCGTTGGGATGCCGGTCAGCAGGTCGTCTTCGAGCGTAATGACAAATGGGTTGGCGGGCCGGTCCCGCCGGTGCGTCGTGTGATCATGCGCGAAGTTCCGTCTGCGGCCACGAGCCGCGCCCTGATCGAACGGGGTGACGTTCAGGTTGCCTTTGATATTCCCGACAAGGATGCCGCAGAACTGGCCGGTAAAGTCACGGTGCATTCAACCCCGATTGAAAACTGTATCCATTCACTTTGCCTGAACACCAAATTTGAACCGTTCCAGGACCCTGACGTGCGCAAGGCGATTGCCTATGCCGTACCGTATGAGGCGATCTTTAATGCGGCGGCCTATGGTCGTGGTGCGCCGCTTTGGGGGGGCGAGGCAAAGGCAACCGATATCGCGTGGCCGCGCAAGTCGCCCTATGACACCAACCTGGACAAGGCCAAGGAACATATGGCCAAGTCGGGCTTTGCCGATGGATTTGAAACCAAGCTTTCCATTTCAACCGATTTGTCTTCGTGGATGGAACCGACCGCCCTGCTTGTTCAGGAGGCGGTTGGCAAGCTTGGCATCAAAGTCGAGATTGAAAAGATCCCGGGTGCCAACTGGCGTACGGCGGCACTGGTGGAAAAGCGCCTTGATTTCCATCTGGAAAACTTCGGCGGCTGGCTGAATACGCCCGACTATTACTTCTTCTGGGCCTATCAGGAAGGACATCTGTTCAACTCGTCGAACTATTCCAATGCCGAGGTTGAACAGTTGACCAATGAAACCCTGCATATGGCCATGGATGATCCGGAATATGCGCCCAAGATCATGCGCATGATTGATATCGTCTTTGAAGATTTGCCGCGTATTCCGCTGTGGCAGCCAGCCCTTAACGTCGCACTGAACGGGGCGGGTGGTTATGAATTCTGGTTCCATCGTCAGCTTGATATCCGTGGCCTGACAACGGTGGAAAGCTAAAATCATGGCAGTCCGGGGAACCAGCATTCTGACACGCATCGCACAGGCCATTCCGGTCCTGTTCGGGGTCATCGTTATCAGCTTTGTCCTGACGCGTGCCTTGCCTGGTGATCCGGCCGTCCAGTTTGCCGGGATCATGGCAACGCCCGAAACAATTGAAGAAACCCGGGCAAAGCTTGGTCTCGACAAACCGCTTCCGGAACAGTTCGTGGTCTATCTTGGTCAACTGTTTCAGGGTGATCTTGGACAATCGGTTTCAACCGGGCGACCGGTTCTGACCGAACTTACCAGTCGCCTTCCGGCATCGCTTGAACTGACGCTAAGTGCGTTGCTGTTGTCTTGTCTGGTGGCGGTGCCGCTTGGCGTTCTGGCGGCAACGCGACCGGGAAGCTGGGTTGACCAGATTTGTCGATTGCTTGTGACAATGGGGGTGTCGCTTCCGACCTTCTTTACCGGTGTGATGCTGATTTACATCTTCTATTACCTGCTGGGTATCTCGCCGTCACCCTTGGGACGACTTGATTTTATCTATCTTGATCCTCCGCATGTGACGGGTTTCTTCCTGATTGATGCCGCACTGGTCGGCGATTGGGAAACCTGGTTTGGCGCGTTCAAACAACTCATTCTTCCGGCTGTGACATTGGCGCTTTTCACCCTTGCACCGATTGCCCGCATGACCCGTGCCGCCATGCTTTCGGCCCTCTCATCGGATTACATTCGAACGGCCCGTGCTGCCGGGTTGGGATCGGGTCGCATTCTTTACGGTTATGCGTTTCGCAATGCGTTGTTACCGGTGGTGACGACACTTGGCATGGTGTTTTCCTTTGTGCTGGGCGCGAACGTTCTTGTCGAAAAGGTTTTTGCCTGGCCGGGAATCGGATCATATGCGGTCGAGGCCCTGATTGTGTCGGACTATGCCGCGGTTCAGGGGTTTGTCCTGGCGATGGCGTTTCTTTTCGTATTCCTCAATCTGGTGATTGATCTGGCTTATTCGCTGATTGATCCGCGTTTCGGGACCTCAGGAAAATGAACAAGATTTTGTCATCCGCCTCCGAAACGTCTGCTGCGGAACCTGAACTGGCCGATGCAGTTACCGACGTTACCCAGCCAGCCAAATCAAGGTCCGGTGGCTTTGCCCATCTGGTTTATGTGCTGCGCGAAAATCCGGTTACGGCATTTGCGTTTGCAATGTTCGGGGTTCTGATTTTTGCCGCCGTATTTGGCCCGTCAATCGTGCCTTACGATCCGCTGGAAACCAATGCTGCAAGTGTCCTGCAGCCACCTTCCATGGCCCACTGGTTCGGAACGGACAATCTGGGCCGTGATGTTTTTAGCCGCGTGGTTGTCGCCACCCGCCTTGATCTGGTGATTTCGGTTGCGGCGGTGGCACTTTCATTTGTTATCGGTTCATTTCTGGGGGCGATTGCAGGTTATCGGGGCGGCTGGACAGACATCACGCTGAACCGCGTTCTTGATACCATCATGGCCTTTCCACTGTTTGTTCTGGCGATGGGCGTTGTTGCGGCCCTTGGCAATTCGGTTGCGAACATCATTTACGCAACTGCGATCATCAATATTCCGTTCTATGCCCGCCTTGTCCGGGCCGAGGTCAATATTCGTCGCAATGCCGGCTTTACCCTGGCTGCCAAGCTTTCGGGCAACAGTGATGCGCGCATTCTGGCGTTTCACATTTTTCCGAATGCCTTGCCGCCAATGATGGTGCAGGTGTCGCTGAACCTTGGTTGGGCAATCCTCAATGCCGCGGGGCTGAGCTTTATCGGCTTGGGGGTCCGTCCGCCGACCCCGGAATGGGGGATTATGGTGGCCGAGGGGGCGAACTTCATCGTGTCGGGTGAATGGTGGATGGCCCTGTTCCCGGGGTTGTCATTGATGATCGCGGTTTTGACATTCAATCTGATGGGCGATGGTCTGCGCGATATCGTCGATCCTCGACGGAGGACATGAAAATGCTATCCATCAAGGGACTAGGCGTAGCCTTCCGGACGCGAAACGGCGAAGTCAATGCGGTCAAGGGGATCGATTTCGAACTGGCAAAAGGCGAACGCCTAGGCATCGTTGGCGAAAGTGGGTCGGGAAAATCGGTTACGTCCTATGCCTTGATGCGCATCCTTGATGCTGGCGGGACAATCAAATCCGGCGAAGCGGTCTATGGCGGTATTGATCTGCGCCGCGCGTCCGAGCGCGACATGCGCGACATTCGCGGCCGCGAAATCAGCATGATCTTCCAGAACCCGCGTGCGGCACTCAATCCGATCCGTAAGGTTGGTCATCAAATCGAAGACGTTCTGCGTCGTCACAGCCGCGCCACCCGTCACAATGCCAAGATCAAGGCGATTGAAGCGCTTGAGGCGGTTAAAATCCGCGATGCGGCAGCACGCTATGAAGCCTATCCGTTCGAGCTTTCGGGTGGAATGTGTCAGCGAGTTGTCATTGCGCTTGCGCTTGCTTGCGATCCGAAACTGATCATTGCCGATGAACCGACCACAGGGCTTGATATCACCACCCAGAAGGCGGTTATGGACCTGGTGGATGATCTGGTGCGTGCACGGGGCATGTCATCAATCCTGATCACTCATGATCTTGGACTGGCATCGCAATATTGCGACCGGATTGTCGTGATGAAGGACGGCCTGATTTTAGAGGCTGGTGATCCGGTCAAATTGTTCACCAATCCCCAACATGCCTATACCCGAAAACTTGTCCATGCGACCCCGCGCCGGACGGGCACCATTCGATCCCTCTTGCCCGAAGGCGAGCGGCCGGACCTTGAACCGCACGTGGTTGGTAAAAAGCCACTGATTGACGTGATCAATCTTGCCAAAACCTATCAAGGCAAAAGCGGCCCGGTTCATGCGGTCAGGAAAATCAGCTTTACTGTCCATGAAGGTGAGAGTGTCGGGCTGGTTGGCGAATCAGGTTGTGGAAAATCAACCACTTCTTCGATGCTTGTGCGATTGCTGGATTCAACATCGGGCAGCATTTTCTATCGCGGCGAAGATATCGCGACATTGCCAGCAGCAGGTTTTGCCAAACATCCGTTGCGATCAAAAATCCAGATGGTGTTTCAGGATGCGACCGACAGCCTGAACCCCCGCTTTACCGCCCGTCAGGTCATTGCCGATCCGTTGCATCGCCTGATGGGAATGCGCGGCGATGCGGTGGTCACACGCACCGAAGAACTGGCGGAGATGACAGGCTTCCCGGCGCATCTTCTTGACCGGTTCCCGCATCAGCTTTCCGGTGGGCAGAAGGCCCGCGTCGGTATTGCCCGTGCGCTCGCGACTGAACCCGATTTCCTGATCCTTGATGAACCGACAGCCGCCCTTGATGTGTCCATACAGGCGCTTGTCCTGAACCTTCTGGCGGATTTGCGTGTGCGGCTAGGCATCAGTTACCTGTTTGTCAGCCATGATCTCAACGTCGTCAGGTTGCTCTGTGATCATGTGATCGTCATGCAAAATGGCAGCATCGTTGAATCCGGTCCTGTCGCAACCGTGATGGAAAATCCGCAACACCCCTATACACGCGAATTGCTGTCCGCGGCCCCACAGGCCCCGGAACGTGAAATCGCCTGACCTTCCGACTTTTCAGAACATTCAACAACGCCACAGACGGAATACCAAAATGATTGCTGATCTTCCCTTCACACTTGCTGCATTGCGGCAGGCATACGCATCCGGTTTGCGTCCAGAGCAGGTAGTAGAAGAAGCATTTCGTCGTCTGGATGCGACCGGTGACCCGGGTATCCTGATTTATACCGCGCGTGATGAAGCGTTGGCAGCGGCCGGGGAACTTGGTGCTTATGATGGTCGTCCCTTGTGGGGCATTCCCTATATTGCCAAGGACAATATTGACGTGATGGGGATGCCGACAACGGCGGCCTGTCCGGATTTTGCATATGACGCGCTGTCAGATGCTTTTGTTGTTGCCCAATTGCGGGCTGCCGGTGCGATCTGTCTTGGTAAGGCTAATCTGGACCAGTTTGCAACCGGTCTTGTCGGGGTACGAAGCCCCTATCCCGTGCCACTTAATGCAATTGATCCTGCGATTGTGCCGGGTGGATCGTCGTCGGGGTCTGCCGTGGCGGTCGCGCACGGGATCGCGAGTTTTTCCCTTGGTACGGATACGGCGGGGTCGGGCCGTGTACCTGCCGCGCTTAACAGCATTGTTGGCCTGAAGCCTACATTGGGAACCCTGTCTGCAACCGGCGTTGTTCCGGCATGCCGGACTTTGGATACGGTTTCAATTTTTGCCCTGAATGTATCGGACGCGTGGGACGTGTTTGATGTTGCAGCACAATTTGACGTCGCGGATGCCTATAGCCGGAATTTCGTCAAAAAGGGTGGATTGTCAAAAACGCTTCCTTTGCGCGTTGCGGTGCCGGATGCTCGAACTCTCGAGACGTTTGATGACGACATTCAGCGCGATCATTTTCATGGCGATGTCGCGAAGCTTGCAGCACTTGGTTGCGAAATTACAGAGATCGATTTTACGCCCTTCTATGATGTCGCAAGCATGCTTTATCAGGGCGCATGGCTGGCCGAACGTGTTGCCGCGGTCGGCTCACGGCTGACTGAAAAGCCGGAAACCCTGCATCCAACAACACGGGCCATTCTTGAGCCAGGGTTGGATTTGACGGCGGTCGATGCTTTTAACGGATTTTACCGGCTAAAAGCCCTGCAACGTCAGTGCGAGAATGCGTTGGCGGGGATTGATGCCATCTGTGTGCCGACCATTCCGTATTTCGTGACGGTGGACGACATCACGGCTGACCCGATCGGACCAAACTCGCGTTTGGGGACCTATACAAACTTTGTGAACCTGCTTGATATGTGTGGCATCGCGGTTCCGACTGGTCCCCGCAAAGACGGTCGTCCGGGTAGCCTGACAATTCTGGCAGGCAAAGGTGAAGATGCGAAAGTTGTATCCTTGGCAGCCTTGCTTGAGGCTGGTGATGTCGGCGCAACAGGATGGGCCCGCGACAAGATCCGCTATTCCGAACCGGTCATCGGTGAAGATGAAATCGGGCTCGTGGTCTGTGGGGCACATATGTCCGGCTTGCCGCTTAATGGTGAATTGACCGGACGGGCGGCCCGCTTGATCCGTAAAACAAGGACAGCCGCAAAATACAGCTTCTATGCCTTGGCCGGTGGCCCGCCCAAACGTCCCGGTATGTTGGTCAATACCGATACCGGCGGATCAATCGAGGTTGAGGTCTGGGCCGTTCCCAAATCGGCAATCGGCAGTTTCCTTGCCGGGATTCCGTCACCATTGTGTCTGGGTACCGTTGAACTCGAAGATGGCAGTCGCAAAAAAGGGTTCCTGTGCGAAGCCGCAGGTCTGGATGGCGCCACCGATATTACCGAGTTGGGCAGTTGGCGGACATATCTTGAGAAGATGGGCAAGACGGGTTGAATATTGATCTTCCAGCCTTTCGGCGGTTGTATTGATGGTATTGCTCTTGAGGACGGATATGTCGGGTCAGTCACTGCCTGCGAACCCAATCGTTGATGATTGGGTTTTCGGGTGGCATCAGTATTCTAAACTATCCGGATTGATCATGTAGAGAAGGCTGCGACATGTATAATGTCGCAGCCTCTTCGGCATCCGGATAAACAGGAAACAGGTTCAGTTGGCGAAAGACAACTGAACCTTGACCGATTTGCTGCGATCACGTGCCACGTCAAAGGCTTCTGTGGCGGTTTCAAGCGGAAAGGTTTGGGTGATGATCGGGCTTACGTCAATTTTACCGCTATCGATCATGCGAACGGCCTCGGCAAACTCCGTATGGAAACGGAAGGTGCCGGTGATTGTGATTTCCTTGGCGACTAGCGGATTGAACGGGACCGGGATTTCGCCGGCAACGCCGACCTGAACGAGGATGCCTTGCGGGCGCAAAACGCTGATGGCGGACCGCAAGGCCGCCGGGGCGGCTGAGCATTCCAGGCAAACGTCAAACTGGCCCTTATCCTGTTCATAAGGTTTAAGGTCATCAGCAGCCGTTGCGATGTTGATGGTGCGGGTTGCGCCCATCTGCTTTGCAACATTTAATGCAAAATCCTGCAAGTCGGTCACAACGATTTCGCTGGCACCGGCAAGTTTGGCGGCCGCCGCACAAAGGCTGCCAATCGGGCCGGCACCGGTAATCAGAACCTTTTTACCTGCAAGATCACCTGCGCGTGTAACTGCATGCAGGCATACGGCAAGGGGTTCGGCACAGGCGGCCTTGCCGATATCGGTTTGATCGTTGATGACGAAACACTGGCCTTCGCGCACATTGACCAGATCGCGGAACGCTCCCTGAATATGGGGCATTGGCATTGCCGACCCAAAGAACTTCATGTTCAGGCAATGCTGCTGCAGGTTCTGTTGGCAATAACGGCACGTGCCACATGGATGGCTTGGGTTGATTGCAACCTTTTGCCCGACGGCCAGACTGGTTGCATCCGGGCCAAGTGCAACGATGGTGCCCGCGGCTTCATGTCCAAGAATGATCGGTTCGCGCACGCGGATTTGACCAATGCCGCCTTCGAAATAGTAATGCATGTCCGAACCGCATACACCACCGGCACCAACACGGATAAGGACTTCGTCACCAACAGGGGCGGTGGTTGCTTCGGTGTCGATCCGAAGATCGTCTTGGCCATACAGACGGCAAACGCGTGTTTGCATTCATTACTCCATCAGGGACGGCAGCCAGGTTGACAGCGCCGGGATATAGGAAACAAGGAACAGGATCAGGATATTGGTCAGAAGGAACGGCATCAGCGCCCTGATAACCGTGGTCACCGGGGCTTTGGCGATGTTCGCACAGATGAACATGCAAATGCCTACCGGCGGAGTCGTCAAACCGATCATCAGGTTCAGAACCGCAAACACCGCGAAATGGATCGGATCGACACCGACATTGGTGGCAAGGGTCAGAAGCGGCACAAACAGGATGATCAATGCCGCAATCGTTTCCATGAACATGCCAACAATGAGCAGAACCAGATTGATCAGCAATATCACGGCATATTTGTTATCGGTGAACGATAGTACCGCGTTTGAAATCATCTGCGGGATGCGTTCGGAAACAAGGATCCAGCCAAACACGTTTGCCAGACCGACAAGCGCAAGGATGGCGGCGGCGGTCACCGCGCTATCGATGATGATTTTCGGAACCTTGCGCAGCGGCAGTTCGCGATAAATGAAACAGCCGACAATCAGGGCATAGATACTGGCAATGACTGCGGTTTCAGTCGGGGTGACGATGCCGCTCAGCAAACCGCCGACAATCAGGGCCGTCATGGCAAGTGCCCAGAAGGCGCCGACGAAGGATCGGGCCAGTTCACCAAATCCCTGCCACGGCTGGTGAGGGAAATTACGTCGGACCGCGATGATGTAGCAGGTGACCATCATTGCAAGACCCATCAGGATGCCGGGAATAGCACCCGCAATGAACATCTTGCCGACAGAAATGCCAGACAATGCACCAACGATGATCATGGGCATGCTTGGCGGGATGATCGGTCCGACCGTTGATGATGCCGCCGTAACAGCGGCGGAAAAAGCAGGCGTGTATCCGGCGCGGACCATGCCGGGGATCATCATGCCGCCGATTGATGCCGCGTCGGCAACAGCGGTTCCGGAAATGCCACCAAACAGCATGGAACCGGTAACATTGGTCAGGCCAAGGCCACCCCGCATCCATCCAACCATCGCATTGGCAAACCGCACAATACGCGGTGTAATTCCCCCGCCATTCATCAGGTTCCCGGCAAGGATAAAGCCGGGAATACAAAGCAGGACAAACACATCCATCCCGGCAAACATTTTTTGCGGGATCACAACAAGAGGAATGCCTTCCAGCAGCAAATAGCATAGCGAGGACAGACCCAGTGTCACGGCGACCGGAAGGCCGATGACGAGGCCGAGGGCAAAAACGCCAAGTAAAATTGCGAGGCTCATGGGAAGTCCTTCGTCGTATCTTCAGCTTTTCCGTCAGAAACCCCGGCGATGACACGTATCATCCGCAGGACCGCGAAAAGACCGAGAACGGCAAGAAGAATGAAAACTGTGGCGTGAATGAAGTCCATCCGGACGCCTAAAGCGGGTGAAGTTTGAAGAACGCCGATTGAAACAAACATCCACGCAGGGGATAGCAGTATCAGGCAAAATGCCGCAGTCAGCCCGGCCGAGATGAACATCAATGCCCGCTGAATACGCAAAGGCAGCATTTCGCAAACGATGTCGACATTAACCAGTTCGCCATTGCGAAAAGACAGCCCGACGCCAAAAGCCGCAAGAAACAGCAGCGCATGACGCGTAAGTTCTTCGGTCCATACCGGTGAACTGGTCAAAAAGGTTCGCGACACAACCTGTATCAGGACCGTGCCGATCAGAATGCCGAAAGCGGCACCGGTTCCGATCCGGCAAAGTGCAATGATGGATGCGTATAATCTGGCAGAAAGCACGTTACTTCCCCGTCGAAAAAAGGTTCGGTCACGCGTACGCAACCGAACCGGTAGCAATCAGTTTGCGAAAAGGTCTTCGACGACAGGACGGATTTCGTCGGAAACATTTGCAAGAACAGCGTCTTTTGCTTTCTGGGCAAAGGCCTGCGTGTCGACTTCAACGAAGGTCATGCCCTTTGCCTGAAGTTCCTTCGTCAGACGTTCTTCATCAGCGCTAAACAGGTCGCGCTCATATGCTTGCGCTCGTTTTGCGGCTTCCATGACGGCTTCCTTGTCGGCATCCGACAGTTTGCCCCAGGTGATTTCGGAAATGGTCAGATAAATCCATGAACGGACATGCTCGGTCTTGTTCACAAATTTCTGCACTTCGTTGAAGCTTGCCGAATCAATCAGCGCCAGCGGGTTTTCCTGTGCATCGATGGTGCCTGCCTGAAGCGAGGTAAAGACTTCCGAGAACGCCATCGGTGTCGGTTGCGCACCAAGCGATTTCCAGACATCAACAAAAAGCGGTACGTTCGGAACGCGCAGTTTCAGGCCGTTCAGATCGTCCGGGCTTTTGATTTCGCGATTTGATGTCAGGTTGCGCGGGCCACGGGCAAAATAGGCAATCGGGCGGATGCGGGCTTTCTCGACGATCTGCTGTTCGATTTTGTCGCCGATTTCGCCACTGGCAACCGCATCCATGTCTTCGAGCGTCTGATAGGCATACGGAACAGCCAGAAGGGCCGCCATCGGTGCCCAGTTCTGCAGGCTTTCACCGGTAATGGTCATGTCAACCGAACCAAGCTGCATGCCGTTGATCAGGTCGATTTCTTTGCCGAGTGTTTCGTTGGGGAAGACCTGCACATCAATACGGCCGTCAGTAAGGGTCGAAAGTTCTTCGCCGAATTTCACGGCAGCTTTGTGCCAGGCATTCTGTTCATTGGCGAGATGACCAAGTTTCAGGGTTATTTCTGCGGCAATCGCAGAGTTACCCATCATCATGGCGGCTACACCGGCGATCATCAGTTTCTTGGTCGTTTTTTTAAGCATCTTTTCCTCCCTGTTCGGTTGATGCCTTAGGGCGACAACGTGGAATTTGCGTTGTCAAAAAGCTCCGTTCTGGAGCGGGCAATATCAGGCAGCGTATGCAGAATCTCACGGAGGTGCTCACGCATGGCTGCGCTGGCTGCTTCGGGATCACGGGATGTGATCGCGGAAACAATTCGGATATGCTGTTCGATGATCTCGTTCATCGGAAACTGGAAGTAACTGAGGTAGCGCACCCGGTCGAGCTGGGCGCGAACATCCTCGACGACCTTCCATGCGTATGTCTTGCCTGCCGCTTCTGCGAGGCAGCGATGGAAATCATGATCCAGTTTCAGGAATGCACGCGCATCGCCTTCCATGGCCTTGCGCTGATCGGTGATCAGTTGTTCAAGGCGTGCCAGAAATGCATCATCGGGCTTGGTTGCGACGAAACGGGCAATGTCGGCCTCGATGGCTTCGCGGACAAAACGCGCATCAAGAACGGCGGCGACGGAAATCTTTCGGACATAGGTTCCGCGTTGCGGGCGAACTTCCAGAAGGCCTTCGTCGGCAAGCTTGATGAAGGCCTCGCGGACGGGTTGGCGACTGACATTGTAATGTTTGGCAAGTTCGGCTTCGGACAGGCGCACGCCGGGAAGCAGATCCGTGCACACGATCCGTTCGCGAATAATGCGATGGATCTGTGGGCCTACGGCCTGATCGTGTGTGATTTCCCAGTCATTTTGTTCGGGATCGCCCATCAATCTCTCCTTGCTTTTCTGAGTCATGATGCATACTACCATACTAGTCAACAAAATTATGACGTGATATTATTCCTAACCGTTATAGTCGGTGTTGAAGACACCACACCAATACAGAGAGAAACACATGAAGCAAACCTGGAGATGGTTCGGCCCGCGCGATCTGGTCAGCATTGACGATATTTGCCAGGCTGGCGCACATGGCGTGGTTTCCGCCCTTCATCATGTGCCAAGTGGTGCTGTCTGGACGCCGGATGAGATTGCCAAACGTCAGGCCGAAATCGCGACCATGAAGGATGGGGCGCCTTCGGGCCTTACCTGGGATGTCGTCGAAAGTCTTCCGGTTTCCGAATCGATCAAACGGCAGGTAGGTCCGTGGCGCGATCATATCGCAGCCTACAAGCAAAGCCTTCGCAACCTTGCCGATTCCGGGATCAGCATCGTTTGCTATAACTTCATGCCGGTTCTTGACTGGACCCGAACCCATCTGAGCTGGCGTCTGTCAAACGGCGCAACCTGCATGCGATTTGATCTGGTCGACTTTGTTGCATTTGATCTGTTCATTCTGAACCGCGATGGTGCTGCCGATGATTATCCGGCCGCAATTGTTGCGGATGCAAAAAGTCGTTTCGCACAAATGTCCGAAGATCGCCGTAGTGAACTTGAACGGACGGTTGCCTTCGGCTTGCCCGGTTCGGTCGAGAATCTCTCGCTGGATGATTTGCGCGTGTTGCTCGCAACCTATGCCGATATTGATGCCGATACGCTTCGTGGCAATCTGGTTGCCTTCCTTGAGGAAGTCGTACCTGTCGCACGCGAGGTTGGTATTCGCATGTGCTGCCATCCCGACGATCCGCCCTTTGCCCTTTTGGGATTGTCGCGGATCATGTCGACCGAGGCCGACTATGCCTACATCATGCAGGCGGTGGATCTTCCGGAAAATGGTATAACGCTATGTTCCGGGTCGCTGGGTGTACATCCGGAAAATGATTTGCCGGGGATGATGAAACGCTTGGGTGACCGTGTGCATTTCATTCATCTGCGCAATACAAAACGCGAAAGCGAAGGTCTGCCATGCAGCTTCCACGAAGCGGAGCATCTGGATGGCGATACCAACATGGTCGATCTGATCGAGGAAATCCTGCGCGAAGAGGCACGTCGCAAAGCAGCGGGACGCTTAGACTGGAACATTCCCATGCGTCCGGATCACGGGCAGGATATTCTTGATGACTTGAACCGCAAGGGGCAGCCGGGTTATCCGGCGATTGGGCGCCTCAAGGGCCTTGCCGAGTTGCGCGGTGTAATGACGGCACTTTCGGCAAGGTTTGATCTGCTTGGGGTCCCAAAATGACATCTTCCGATAGTTCCGCTGCTGCACCCGGCGCAGATAGGGCAACGGCCGGTATCGTTCATATCGGGATCGGTGCCTTCCACCGGGCCCATCAGGCGGTTTATACCGACGTGGCGATGCAGGCCAAAGGCGGGAACTGGCGCATTATCGGTGTCAGTTTGCGCAGCACTGACATTGTCGATGCCTTGAATGCGCAGGACTGCGCCTTTACGGTGATTGAACGTCATCCCGACGGCCCCAAAGCCCTTAGGGTCACCAGCCTTTCAAAGGCAATAGCGGCTTCGCGTGATATTGCACCGGTTTTGGACGCGCTTACCGATCCGGCAATCGGGATCGTGACCATCACGGTTACCGAAAAGGCATACGGCATTGATCGGGTGTCGGGGGCGGTTCAGGCGGAACATCCGGCTGTAAAACACGATCTGGCAAATTCCGCCACGCCAACCGGGCTTCTCGGGATCTTGGTTGCCGGGCTGAAGCGCCGCAAACAGGCCGGCATTCGACCGTTTACAATCGTTTCCTGTGATAACCTGCCATCGAATGGAGTGTTATTGCGCAACGGTGTGATTGACTTTGCCACGCGTGTCGACCCGGATCTTGCGGGTTGGATCGAGGAAAATGTTTCCTTCCCTTCGACGATGGTTGACCGGATTACGCCAGCGGCGACAGCTCGCACGTTTGAAGATGCCAAAAGTTTGACTGGCATGGACGATCCGGCTGCGATTGAAACCGAACCCTTTTCGCAGTGGGTTATCGAGGATGATTTCCCCGATGGCAGGCCCGCCTGGGAAGAGGCCGGTGCGATTCTGGTTCACGATGTCGAGCCATACGAACTTATGAAACTTCGTATGCTTAACGGTAGCCACTCCCTGATCGCCTATTTGGGGCAAGTCGGTGATTACCGCTATGTTCGTGACGCAATGGCAAATGAGGCCTTCTCGCAACTTGTTGCGCAACATATGGAAAATGCTGCCGCAACGATGGCACCGCTTGCCGGGATTGATTTTTCCGATTACGGGGTCGAATTAGTCGAACGTTTCCGCAATCCCGAAATCGCACACGAAACCCGTCAGATTGCCATGGATGGCACGGAAAAACTCCCGCAGCGGATTTTCTCCCCGGCCTGTGACCTGCCGCGGGAAAGCAAGAAGATCGGTACGTTTGCCCTTTGTTTTGCGGCGTGGATGGCTGTGATGCTCCAGCGCGTCAATACAGCGCCAGACAGAGCCGCCGAACTGCTCAATGATCCACGTGCAAACGAAATCATGGAAGCACTGGCGGATCATCAGGATGCAACCGCGATATACGAAAAACTTTCCAGTCTTAAGGGCTGGATGCCCAAACAGTTGCAGGATAGCTCGTTCTGGCGTGAAGCCGTGATTAAACGCTTGTCGATACTAATGTCGGACGGTGCCGATGCCGCCATCAGGCACGAGATCGACGCGTGACTTTAACCCAGTTCTTTGCAATCCAGCATATGCCAAATTGGTTCCATCCGGACCTGTTTCCTGACCTTGATCCCGACGAAACATTCCGCCAATTGCATGAACGCTTCCTGCCGATCGATTATCAGCCGGGCTATTTCGCATCATTGAACCGGGCAAAGTAACACCGCATTCCCCGCTATATCATGATGGATATAGCAGGGTATTTTGCGATCTAAATGATTTCTAGAACCGGTGTGCTCAAAAGCTGCCCGGTCGTGACATCGCCGATGCCGCGGTCGGTTTGATGCGGGCCGGGGTTGCAGGCCAATGTTGCGCCGAACAGGGCCTTGAAAACCAGATAGGGCGGTTGCCAGTCGACAATTGCATCTGTCGCGGTTCGGATATCGGCAAATTGCTGCGCAACATGATCCATCGGTGCGTCGGACACCAACCCACAAAGTGGCAACGGAAGAAGCGCATCAAGTTTGCCGTTTGATGCCACCGCCATACCGCCACCGGCACGGATGACGGCATTGGCCGCCACCATCATGTCGCGCGGGTTGCCACCAAACACCGTAACGTTGTGGCTGTCATGCGAGACGGTGGTGCAAACAGCACCTTTCCAGTCACCCCATCCGGTCAGGAAGCCGACGCGTGGTTTGCTGTCTGCCTCTCCGTGGCGATGGGCAACCGCGATCATGGTCGTGCCCGAAGGTGGCACAACATAGCCGTCTTTTACATCGGTGTCAGCCGTCGCCCAGCGGGTAAAGCGCGGTCGGTCGATGATGGCAATCCGGACGCGATCCCCGGACGCAGGCACGCGAAAATCATCAATGGTCAGGACATCCATTTTCATTGTGTCCGAAAGGGGGGCGGGATCAATCGAAACGGCTTTCGCCGTCATTTTACCGGCCTCGGAAACAGTCTCGCCATTTGCGATGACATGGCGCGCCTGAAAATCAGTCAGGTCGTCAAAGACGACAATATCGGCACGCCGTCCGGCGGCAATCAGACCAAGATCTGAACGGCCAAGGCGCATTGCGGCATTCAGGGTTGCCGCCCGCAACGCCCATTCTGGCTTCATGCCATAACGGACCAGCCGACGCACTACATCATCAAGCCCGCCGGCATAAAACAGGTCATCGGGGAATACGTCATCGGTACAAAGCGTGACGGTTTGCGGCAGGAAACCCAATACATTGAGCGTCTCGACAAAGCCCGGCAGAAGGTGGTCATGCGATCCGCGCATTTCAATCGAAAGACCGGCACGCAGTTTTGCCATCAGATCATCGCTTGAAACCAGTTCATGATCGGAACTGACCCCGGCGGTCATAAAGGCGGCAAGATCGGGTCCTTCGAGGCCTCGCGCATGACCGCAGACAGGTTTCCCCGATGCAAGCCCTGCCTGCATGATATTGGTCATGCGGGGATCGCGATCAATCACGCCGCGCATATTCATGACTTCGGCAACCCCGGCGATTTCTGGCCAGGACAGCATTTCGGCCATGGCATCACCGTCAAAATCAGCACCGGATATTTCAAGGCCGGGGGCGGCGGGAACGCAGGACGGTGCCAGAACCAGAACGCGTAATGGCAGGTCACGTGTCGCATCAATCGCCCAGCGGACACCATCAAGCCCCCGCACATTGCCAAATTCATGCGGATCCCAGACGATTGTGGTGACGCCGCGGGCAACGACCGTTTCGGCATAGACCGCCGGTGTGACCATCGAACTTTCAATATGCATGTGCGTGTCGATCAGGCCGGGGCTGACATAACCGCCCCGGGCACTGACGATTTTGCGGGCGTCGCTTCTGGTTGCCGGTTCATGAACACTTGCGATCATTGGTCCGATCAGGCCGATATCGGCCTTGCGAATTTCACCGGTCACCATATCGACAAGCTTGCCACCGGTAATCAGGATATCGAACGGTTCATCGCCGCGTGCGGCGGCGACGGCACGTGTGCGCAATTTATGGCAGGTCAGATCGCCGGGTTCTGTCGTGCGGTTATTCATTTCGCTGCTTCCGCCTTGAGAGCTGAAAAGATCAGGTTGCGCGCGCGTTCCGTTTTAACAGAAACGGCATATTGCGCGTTTTTGATCGCGGTCGAGCTTGGGTCAACAATGGTTTGCCCGCGCAAAGGACCGTGGCTGGTCACGACTTCGATATGTGCATCGGCAAAGCTGATCGCATCTTCATCAATCACCGCGACCGCCGCGCAAGGATCGAAAACCGCCATCGCATCGCGCCCGCGTGACAGGGCGATATTGATGTATCCTTCGGTCAGATCGGCCAGAAGTTCCGCATTTTTCCCACCAGCATTGCGTATAGGTGCAACATCATCCGGGGTGGCAAGCACCTGTCGGCAAAGGTCGAGATCAACCATGCGCAATTGCACCTGATGGGACAGGGTAATGGCGACCGCTTCGGGGTCGGCAAAGGCATTATATTCGGCGAGGGCGGTGTGATTGCCGCGCGTTACGGCACCTCCCATCCAGGTCACGCAGTCGATTTTGCGCGCCAGATCAGGCCGCGCCAGAACCAGCGATGCAATATTGCCAAGCGGACCAAGGGCCAGAATATGGCGTTCATCATCCGGTCCGGATTTGCTTTCAAGCCAGTTACAAAGACCGTCGAACGCGCTGCATTCTGCAATCGGGCGGCAATCGGGAAGATGTACGCCGCTTGATTGCATGCCAAGGGGCCCAAGAATCCGTTCGGCGGTTTCAAGCCCACCCATAACCGCCGTTTCGCGACCGGTATAGATTTTGAAATCCCAGTCAAACTGGCGCGCGGCACTGGCAGCATTAATGCGCACGCGCTCAAGAGGGGAGTTCCCGGCAATCAGCGACATCCCGTCGATATGCTTTCTGGCATGGATGACAACCAGCACGGCGACCAAGTCGTCAAAGCCCATATCGGTGTCGATCCACAGTCCCATCAGAGGCTCCCGACGCGCGATAGGGATGCGGCCCGCGATACAGGCAGATCGAATTTCAGGACAGAACCGAATTCATGGGCCGGAAGGCTGGCATCGCATTCCGCCTTGATCGGGCCAAGCGGGGTATCAAGCAGATATTCCCTTGTTCCTCCGGCAAAAGACGTACCGCGTATCGTGCCCTCGAACGGCCCATCGCCAAGGGTGACCATGGACGGGCGCCAGGCAAGGCCTTTGGCATCAAGAGGGGCCGTGCCCGACAGTTCGACAGTCCCGGTTGCGGTTTTAAGTTTGCCGTTTTCAAGCGCGAAGACATTTCCAAACCCGACAAAGTCCGCAACAAAATCGGAAACAGGGCGGTTATAGATATCTTCTGGTGTTCCGATCTGTTCGATATGACCATCAAGCATCACGATAATCCGGTCCGCCATCGCAAGGGCTTCGACCTGATCGTGGGTGACGAAGATCATCGTGACACCACTTTCCTTTTGCACGCGCTGCAATTCGGTCCGCATTTCAAGGCGCAGGCGGGCATCAAGGTTTGATAGCGGTTCGTCAAGAAGCAGCACCTTGGGTTCCATCACCATCGAACGCGCCAGCGAAACGCGCTGCTGCTGGCCGCCGGAAAGCTCGGCGGGTTTGCGGGTGGCGAATTTGGACAGCCCGACAGTACGAAGGCCTTCCTGAACCTTGTCGTCCAGTTCCTTGCCGCGAACTCCCATCAGCTTCAGGCCAAAGGCAACGTTTTCATAGACGTTAAGGTGCGGAAAAAGGGCATAGGACTGAAACACCAGCCCGACCGGGCGTTTGTTGGCGGGGGTCCGGGTGATGTCGACATTATCAAGGATGACTTTGCCCGATGATGGCTCCATCAACCCGGCAATGGCGCGCATGGTGGTGGTCTTGCCGCAGCCCGACGGGCCAAGCAGGGCAACCAGTTCTCCCTTGCCGATATCAAGATCCATTTCCGGTACGGCAACATTTTTACCGTAAGACAGGGTCAGTTTTTCAAGACAGAGAAAGCGGGCATCAGACATAGCGGGAAAATCCTAGGAAACGTTCGGCCAGAAAGACAATGCCCAGCGACATGAAGGCAAGCAGCGCGGATAGGGCTGCGACCGACGGGTCATAGGTGATTTCCATATAGGCGAGCATGTCGATTGGAAGGGTTCGGACACCGGGCCCGGATAAAAACAGGGAAACCGGCACCTGATTGAAGCTGGTGACAAAGCCCAGAATGAAGGCGGCGAGAATACCGCCACGGATATTTGGCATCACCACGCGGAAAAAGGCACCAATCCGCGACGACCCCAAAAGCACGGCGGCTTCTTCAATGTCGGATCGCAAATTGTTCAGGCTGGCCGACACCACGCGTACCGCATAGGGCAGGATCAGCGCTGTATGCGCCAGAAACAGTGCAAACAGAATGCCGAAATTGAAAGGTACGACGAAGTAACGCAGCAGTGCCAGACCGACAATGATGCCCGGCACAATGATCGGTGACGATACGATGGTCCGTATGGTTTCCGCACCGGGGACCTTGTAGCGCGATAGCGCATAACTTGCCGGAATGCCAAGGATCAGGGCGGCAAGCGTGCCGCCGATGGCAAGAAACATCGAGATGCCGAAACTCGCACGGAAGCTTTCGACCTCGAAGACTTTCAGCACCCAGCGCAGGGACAGCCCCTGTGGTGGGAAGGCGAGCGTTTCGCCGGCCGACAGCGATGCCGCGATAATGATCAGGAACGGACCAATCAGAAAGGCCAGTACCAGTAAAAGAATGATCGGAGAAAACAGCTTGTTGGTCATCGCTTGTTCCTCGCGGTGGCAAGGCGTTTGAGCAGAAGATTGGCCGCAAATGCCATGACGATCAGGATCAGGGCGATCACACTGGCCGATACGAAATCATTGGCAACAGTCACGCGCTGATACAGCAGGGTTTCAAGCATCAGAACCTTGGAGCCGCCCAGAATGGCCGGGGTGATATAGGCGGTCATTGATCCGGTGAAGACCAGCGTACCACCGATCACAAGGCCCTCTTTGGTTAGCGGCAGGATGACTTTGGTGAAAACCTGCAACCAGTTGGCGCCAAGAACGCGAGCAGCCGGCACCGCATCGCGCGGCATGTTTTCAAGCGCACTGATCAGCGAAATGATCATCAGCGGCAGAAACAGTTGCAGCAAGCCGATGAAAACGGCTGTTTCGGTGAACAGAAAACGGATCGGTTCATCCGATAGCCCGACGGCAACCAGTGCCTTGTTCACAAAACCGGTTCGGCCAAGGATCACCAGCCACGCATAGGTCCGCGCCACCGGTGAAATCATTAGCGGCAAGACAACAAGGCCGGTGATCCGGCCCTTGCCCTTCGGCGGCAGGTTCACGATTGCAAAAGCCGCTGCATAGCCGATCACGGCTGAGGCGGCCGTGACCAGTGCCGCAAGTTTAAGCGTGCGCAAAAAGACCGTCTGATTCAGTGACTGGGAGAAGAAATCGATATAGGCCTGTATCGTCCAACTGTCGCCCGATCGAAAACCTTCGGACAGAAGAATCAGAACCGGGGCCAGAAAGACCACAGCGGCAAAGATCGCGGCAGGGAGGACCAGCGCAAAGGCTTCGGCCCGGTTCTGAAACATCTCGGCAACCTTGTCGTCGGTTAAAGTCAATAAGTGGTGGCGCGAGCGAGGCTCGCCGGATCGGGGTAAATGGCGACATGCCCCGATCCGATAATGGGTTCGGTGTCGGTTACTGGCCGACCTTGTTGTTCCATTCCGACAGCCAGGTTTCCTGATTGTCGATGGCAACCTGTGACGGGATCAGATGCAGGTTGGCAACAGTATCGGCCCCATAGGTCAGATTTTCGGCAATCTCGTCGGAAACCTTGACGTCCTTGTTTGCCGGGCTGTCGACAAGGTTTTCTGCCAATGCCGTCTGGATTTCGGTCGAAAGCCAGAAATCCATGAATTCAAGCGCAAGATCGCGGTTCTTGCTGCCTTTGGTCAGGACCATGACATTCATGCCGCCGGACTGACCTTCCTTCGGGGTTGCCCATTTGATCGGCAAATCCATTTTCGAAAAACCGGACCATGCAAAACGCCCGATGGGTGCGGCCCAGATTTCTTCCTGCTGCATCAGTTGCACCAACTGGGAAGAACGGACATAGAAGGTGACGATCTCGTCCTTCTTTTCGCCAACGGCA
This sequence comes from Thalassospira sp. A3_1, assembly GCF_017744215.1. Taxonomy (NCBI): domain Bacteria; kingdom Pseudomonadati; phylum Pseudomonadota; class Alphaproteobacteria; order Rhodospirillales; family Thalassospiraceae; genus Thalassospira; species Thalassospira sp. A3_1. The sequence goes on from NZ_JAGHQQ010000002.1 coordinate 290,857, forward strand.
GCAATCGGGGTTTTCAGCGACGGGTCTTCATCGCCAAGTGCCTTGCCCAGCATATAAAGGGTCAGCGGGCCCTGTGTGGTCGTGACGTTCGGAAGGGCGACATGATCAACCACGTCATCAGCCAGAAGGTCCGACCAGCTTTCGACTGTCATCTTGTCAGAACGATAGGCGATCGAGCTGGCATAGAAGGTGTAACCAACACTCATGCCATCGCCATTCGGGTCTTTGGCAATGTCGTAAAGCTTGTCAAAGTTCGACAGCTTCGACGTATCGATCTTGTCGGTCAGGCCATCCTTGGCAGCGGCCAGTGCATCGCGCATGGAAATAACCGCAAGGTCGATGACCGGATCGGCTTTGTTGGCTTCGATTTTAGCAAGACGTTCGACCGAGTTGCCGGTTTCAACAACCAGTTCGCAACCGCATTTTTCTTCGAACGGGTCGTACAGGAGTTCCTTGAATTCATCCTGTGCGAAACCATAGACCGAAATGGTCAGGGTCTTTTCCTGGGCCTTTGCCGCACTTACGGACAGCAAAAGGGCAGCAGAAGCCATAAGCAGTTTTTTGATCGGCATCACAGCGTTTCTCCGGTTGGGAAGGGTGCGTCAGGGGAAGCCGCCGGTCCGCTTGACGCGCGGACCATCAGTTTCATCGAAACCTTCGACGTATCGGCGGTGACGGTCTGTTTTGCCGTCTTGCCATTTTGAATGGTGGATTTGCCCTGTTCGATTTCACGGACAAGGGCGGCGATGGCCAGCTCGGCAATCCGGGCCATATCCATATGCACCGTGGTTAGCGAAGGGGTCACCACGGGGGAAAAAATCAGATCGTCAAAACCGGTCACGCTGACCTGCTGAGGGACCTTGATCCCGGCGGTCTGCAATTCGGTCAGAACGCGAAGAGCATGCAAATCCGAAACGGCGGCAATCGCGGTGACACCGTTTTTAACGTGGTCAATCAGGCCAAGCGATGCCCGTTCGCCACGTTCGTGCATCAATGTTTCAAGCCAGATCGTCGTATGACGGGTATTGCGACCAAGGGCCGACTTCATGCCGCCGATGCGGTCATTCTGCACATTTGATGCCGGATCATGCCCGATCAGAAGAAAATTCTTATGCCCCAGATCGACCAGATGGCGCGCAACCTTCGCCCCGCCTTCCCAATGGTCCGCCGAAACGGTGTTTCCCGGTGTGGACGGGGTATCAACCATTGCGACAGGACATCCAACATCACCGATCCGTGTGCCACGACGCGGAATGACGACCAGACCGTCAACGCCACGTTCGATCAGGCGGCTGATGGCCTGTGTCTGGGTGGTGACCTTGCCACGCGAGTCCGCAATCAGAACCCCATATCCGATATTTGATGCTGCCGCTTCCATGGCCTGCGCAATTTGCGGGAACAGCGGATTGGAAATATCGGGAAGGACAAGCCCCAGAACATTTGATCGACCTGTGCGCAGTGCGCGACCCGCATTACTGGGAACATAACCAAGTTCGTCGGCCTTCTTGCGGATTTTATCGACCAGATCGGTCGATACCCGGCCTTTCCCCGACAGTGCGTTCGATACGGTTGCCGAAGACACGCCCAAGGCGTCGGCAATCATGCTCATATTCGGTCCGGAACGCGGTGAAGCCACTTAATACCCCCGTCAAACATCCAAAAGATGTGATCTGGCAACATTGATTAACTGGTTAATCGATTAATCATACGCTACCGGACTCTTTTTAAAGAGTCGAGGGGTAAATTTATACAATATCCGGTGGCAGACCATGCCAAAGCAACGGCATAAATGCGAAGCCTTTGAAACAAGGCGAAAAACCCGGGCGCGGAAAATTTCCGGCCTGGACGTGGTCGGGATGCTTTTTAGAGGAGGGTTGCGGGGGAATTAAATGATGCCAATGGCAGCCCCATCGCTACGTGGATCATGGGCACCGTCAACATTGCCGTCAGGCGCGATCCGGATGATACCTGCCTGTCCGGCAAGTGCGCTTTGCGCCTCGATTTCACGCAGGATGTGCCCGCGATTTTCCAGTTCGGTAAAGACGGTTGGTCCGGCGTCTGCTTCGAGTTTCAGGCTGTCACGGGAATCAGAAAATGTTTTCCCCAGAAGGAAACGGGGGCGGGAAAGCGCATCGGCCGGGGATAATCCGAAATCAATCAATCGGGTTAATAGCATGGCCAGTGTCTGGGGTTGCCCGTCGGCGCCCTGCGTTCCGTAAAGCAGGCAGGGTTTGCCGTTCCGCAAAGCCAGACCGGGGTTCAATGTATAAAACGGTCGTTTGCCTGGTTTAAGCTGGTTGGGGTGACCGTTGATCGTGCTGAATGCGGCACCGCGATTTTGCCAGACAATGCCGGTATCGCCTGCGACAACGCCGCTACCCCAATCGAAATAGGTGCTTTGCAGGACACTGGCGCAATTCCCCTGTGCATCCGTTGCCGCAAGGAAAACCGTATCGCCGTGGCGGAACGGATAGGGCCATTCCATTGCGAGGTCTGTTGCAATATCGGCTGCATTTTTGCGCAGCATGTCAGTGCCGAGCATATCACTGAAATCAAGGTTCGTACCGTCGGGATCACCAATCCGATCACGTTCCAGAAAGGCGCGTTTGATGGCCTCTACCACCAGATGGAAATGGTCCGGATTGCTTTCGTCCCAATCCTTGATCCCCAATTCACGCAGGATGCCCATGGTCATCAATGTTGCCAGCCCCTGTGTTGGCGCAGGCGGGGCAAACAGCGTAACATCCCCATATTCAAGCGAAACGGCATCCGCCGTCCGGGTGCGGGTCATTTCCAGATCGCGGGCTTGGAGAGGGGAGCCGACATCGCCAAGCCCCTTGGTAATCCGGGCTGCCAGTTCGCCTTCGTAAAAATCACGTGCGCCGTTTCTGGCAATCAGTTTCAGGCTCTCGGCAAGGCGCGGTTGAACGAACCTTTCACCCGCTTTTGGCATCCGCCCGTTCGGAGCAAAGATATCGGCAAAGCCCGCCCAGTTGCGGTAATCATCTTTTCGGAAATCCAGCCAGAAACATTGTGATTTGCTGACAGGAAAGCCATTTTCGGCCAGCGTAATCGCCGGTTCGATCAGATCGGCAAGCTTGCGCGTTCCGCCCCAATTGCGCGCCGAATGATCAAGCGCGTGTTGCCAGCTATCGACCGTGCAGGCCGTGGTCAGGGTTGATGCCGGTCCGCGCAACGCAATGGGGACGCCTGCATCACATTTGGCATCAAGCGCGGCCTGTCCGATACCAAGGAACGATGAAACCTTGCCGGTTCTGTCGGCAACCATCCAGACAGCATCACCACCAATGCCGCAAAAATGCGGATATGTCACGGCGAGAACCGATGCGGTGGTCACAACAGCTTCGATTGCGGTGCCGCCATCACGCAGGATCTGGGCGCCTGCCTCGCTGGCGGCGATACTCGGACTTGTGACCATCGCGCGATAGGGTGTGGAAATGTTGGCAGCACTCATATCGGCATCTTTCGTAATGGATGGTTGGATGTAAATGAACGATCAGATTGTGTGGATCGGCGGTGGCGCAATTGCATGCAATCGACTATACAGAGTTGCATTCATCATCATTGTTGCCGGGATCTTATGAAGGCTTCTGATAAAGCAAAGCATCGCAATGAACTGATCAGTTCGGCATTGCGGTCCGCCATTCTTGAACGTGTTCTGCTGCCCGGTATGAAGCTGCCCGAAGATTCCCTTGGTGAACGGTTCGGCGTCAGTCGCACTTTGATCCGTCAGGCGCTTGAACGGCTTGCGGCCGAAGGGCTTGTGGAACTTCGGCGCAATCGCGGGGCGATGGTTGCCAAGCCAAGCCTTGAAGAAGCCCGCGATATATTCGAGTTGCGTACCCAGATCGAGGACCTTGTGATCAGCCGTGTGATCAAGGAAATGACCCCGGAAAAGCTTGCGGAACTTGAAGCCCATCTTGCCAAGGAAGTTGAAGCCGAACATGCGTCCGAGCCGATTTCGATCCGGCTTGCGACCGAGTTTCATATCCTTCTGGCAAAGCTGGCCGGAAGCCCGGTTTTGTTGCGTTATGTCGAAGAAATCGGATATCGCTGCGGACTGACATTGTCGCTTTATGCGCGGCCGCATTCCACCGATTGCGGCATTCAGGAACACCGCCAGATTATTGATGCCCTTGCTTGCGGGGACGAGGAAAAGGCGCGTGAGTTGATGCGATCGCATCTGACGGCGGTTGCTGACCGGGCGCTGATCACGCGCAAGGAAGCCGGGCCGCTTGTGTATCTTGATGCGCTTGAACCCTATGCACGCAAAGTGCGTGACGGTCAGGAATAGACCGTCACACGGAGGTGCATCCGACCGTAAAAGCTGTGGCACCCGATTAGGCCCTTGTACCCTGACGGATCAGAATGCGTTCCGCACTTTCATTCCAGACATCCATTTTGACGATCTTGCCGTTACGAATGACAAAGCGGTCAACATAGCGGTTGCCGTCGAACGATGTTCCATCCGGCCATTCGCCATATAGCGTGCCTACACTGTAAACCACGGTTTCGGTCTTTCCCGGTGCGACGTCGAACTGCCCGAACTTCTTTTTCACCCATTTATAACGTGCCGCGTTAAAGGCGGTTGTGCCTGACGGGTGGTCGTATTTGGCGCCGTCGGTAAACGTGATGACAACATCGTCCGACATATAGGTCGCGGCCTTTTCCGGATCGGGCTTCATCGATGCGTCCAGAAAATCGCGCACAATCTGAGCGTCGGGTGACAATAGTTCCGGAGCATCCGGAGCAAGAGTGGCGGTCATCTTGTATCCTCGTTTCGTGCGATTGATCTTTGATCAGCATAATACGGCGGCAGATTTTTTGCATGCACTAATTTTATGCAATAATTGCATGCAATTTGCGTATACATGAGGCAATCCAATTTGGAAGTCTGGGTTCAAATCTGATAATGCATTGAATTAAAACGATTTTGATTCTTGGCACATGGCTTGCTGCACTGCGAAGGCCAACAGGCACTTCAAAATAATCAGGGAGTCTCACATGTCTGCTTATTCGCCTATCCCGAAACTGACACGGCGTGCCGCGCTTTTGGGGGCAGCTGCTGTGCTGATGCTTGCCAGCGCATTGCCGGTTACCGCTGTACGTGCCGAGGATACCGTGAAGCTTGGTCTTGTCGCAGCCCTGAGTGGCCAGTCGGCCAAGTCGGGTGAGGCCATCACGCGTGGCATTACCCTTGCGATTGACAAGATCAATGCCGAGGGTGGGGTCCTTGGCAAGCCATTGGAACTTGTGTCGCGTGATGATGAAAGCAACCCGGGAAAGGGCCTTGTCGCGGCGCGTGAATTGGCGCAGCGCGAAGGGGTTGCTGCCCTGATTGGTGGTCTGGATACGCCTGTATCGCTTGCCATCGTGCCGTTTGCCAATCAGCAGAAAATTCCGTTTGTCGGCCCATGGGCTGCCGGTACGCCGATCACCAAAAACGGTGCGGAAGAAAACTATGTTTTCCGTGTCTCCGCCGTGGATGAATATGTCGACGAAGCGATCACCGAATATCTGGTCAAGAAATACGGTGCTAAAAAGCCTGGCATGATCCTGATCAACAACCCATGGGGCGAGTCCAACGAGAAGGGGCTTCTAAAGGCGCTAGAAAAACGCAGCATGCCCAATGCCGGGATTGAAAAGTTTGAATCAAACGATGTTGATGTTGTCCCGCAGCTGACACGCCTTAAGGAAAACGGGGCAGATTCCCTGTTTGTGGTTGCCAACGTGGCCCCGACCGCACAGGTCGTCAAATCGCTTGATCGCATGGGTTGGGATGTTCCGATTTCATCGCATTGGGGGCCGGCTGGGGGTCGCTTTACCGAACTTGCCGGTGCCAGTGGCGAAAAGGTTCATTTCATCCAGACCTATCTCTTTACCGATGCCTCAAGCCCGATGTTTGTAAAGCTTCAGGAAAAATTCCCGGAGATCAAAACACTGGCCGACGTTACCCCAGCGACCGGTATCGCCAATGCCTATGACGCGACCCTTTTGATTGCCGCAGCTATCGAAAAGGCTGGTTCGACCGAAGGCCCGGCTGTTCGGCAGGCAATGTACGAGATCAGCGGGATCGAAGGCATGATCAAAACCTATGACAAGCCTTTCACCCCGGATGATCAGGATGCGCTTGGTCCGGAAGACTACACCTTCGCGAAGTTTGTCGAAGGCGAAATCATTCCGATCACTGACTGATTCCGATTTTCCCTGCGGCCCTGCCTTGCCTGTTGTGGCCGCAGGGAAACCGCGCGCCATTTTGCTGCGGTTTCGTGCAAAGGATAATTTGCAATGACCTTGTTAATGGCCGCCCTTATTACCGGTATCGGTTTGGGCAGCATGTATGGCCTGATCGCGCTTGGCTTTCAGATCACTTATTCGGTTTCATCGAAAGTCAATTTTGCCCAGGGCAGCATGGTCATGCTTGGGGCTGTTTTGGGTTTTGTTTTCTGTCAGCAGTATGGAATGCCGGTGATTTTAGGTTATCCGCTGGCCATTCTGTGCTGTGGCGTGATGGGGGTTCTTGTTGAATTTTTCCTTGTCCGTCCGTTTGCGGTTCGCAATTCCGAAGCGTGGCTGATGGCAACCGTGGCAGGCGGTATTTTGCTTGATAACGCGGTGCTGTTTACCTTCGGAAATGAACCCAGAACCTTGCCATCGGTTCTTGTGGAAGACAGCTGGAATATTCTTGGCACCGGGGTTTATCCGCAACAAATCCTGATCCCGATTGCAGCAATTGGTGTCGCATTGGGATTGCATGCGCTGTTTCGTCATACCCGACAGGGCCGGGCGTTGCTGGCAGTCGTGCAAAACCAGACAGCGGCGAAGCTTATGGGGATCAACACCACGGTCATGGTGACCGGATCCTTTGCCATATCATCAATGCTGGCCGGGTGTGCCGGACTTTTGATCGCACCGCTTTTTTCCGTGCATTCAGACATGGGAACGCTGTTTGGCCTGAAGGCCTTTGCGGTTGCCATTCTAGGCGGCATGACATCGGCTTATAGTGTCATGCTGGCCGGGTTCATCTATGGGATGGTCGAGGCCGCTGTGACCACCTATCTCGGTTCGTCCTATACCTTCATCGTTGTCTTTGCACTGGTGATCGCGGTTCTGACGATCAAGCCAAGTGGCCTGTTTGGCCGTGCTGCCATCAAGAAGGTGTAGGGATGAAACTGTCCGTGAAATTCAAAAATCCGATCCCGAAACTGAACAAGCCGGTAGCACTCGACAGCGTCATTGTTGCTGCGATGGCCGGGGGACTTGTCGCCGTATTGTTCACTGGCGGCTATACGCAGTTCATTATCGGGCTGGTGGCGATGACCGTCATTCTGACGGTGGGCCTGAACGTGCTTTATGGTCTGACCGGGCTGGTGTCACTGGGGCAGGTTGGCTTCTTTGCCATCGGGGCCTATGCCAGTGCGATCTTGATGCTTGCCGGGCTTAACTTCTGGGTCAGTTTGCTGGCGGCCACCATCATTGCCGGGATTGCCGGATGTTTATTGGCGATTTCTGCCGTGCGGATGGCGGGACCGTTTCTGGCAATGGTCACCATTGCCTTTGCCTTTATCGTTGAACATGGGGCGATTGAATGGCGTGACCTGACCGGTGGACAAAACGGTCTGATGGGTTTCCCGATGCCACAGATCGGATCATATGTCTTTTCTGAACGTGATCTGGTGATGCTGTGTGTGTTGCTCGGCGGCATTGCACTTCTGGCATTCCGGCGTCTGGCGGTTAGTGGCTGGGGCATGGCAATGACCAGCATGCGGGATGCGGAAATCGCCGCAAGTTCGCTTGGTTATAATGCCTTTGTGGTCAAGGCATCGGGCTTTGCCATTGCGGCGGCAATGGCCGGATTAGCGGGGGCGTTGTTTGCACCGTTAATGATGTTTATCGCGCCTTCGAACTTCCCGCTCAGCCAATCCATCCTGTATCTGTTTGCGGTTATTCTGGGCGGAGCCGGAACCGTTCTGGGGCCGTTGGTTGGGGCGTCTGTTTCCGTCCTGCTGCCGGAGCTGCTTTCGGACTTCGCCGAATACCGGTTGCTGATTTTCGGTGCACTTCTTGTTGCGGTTCTGCTGATTGCGCCGCGCGGCATTGTCGGCACGATTGCCCGTTTCATACCGCTGGTGCGGCAGAAGGTGACACCGGTTCCCCCCGAAAAGATCGAAGCCTGGTTTGCTGATTATCCCAAATCCTATGGTTTGCTGGTCGATGATGTATCGATTGCCTTTGGTGGTGTTAAGGCAGTTAATCAGGTGTCCTTCACGGCCCGACCGGGGCAGGTGACATCAATCATTGGGCCCAATGGTGCCGGTAAAACGACGTTACTGAACATCATCAGCGGGTTTTACAAACCGACCGAGGGAGCCGTTCGCATCGGTGATCGTGATATCGCAGGCAAGGCCACCGATTTTGCTGCGCGTAACGGTATTGCACGCACCTATCAGGCGACCCGTCTTTTTGAAAACATGTCGGTGGTCGACAATGTGATTGCGGGCATTTCATTGGGCCGGTTCGGGGCGCCATTTTCACGCATCGCATCAGACGAAAATCGCGATTTTGCGGCAGGGCTTTTACAGTTTTGCGGATATCTTGGTGATCCTGATGCACGTGCGGGTGATTTGCCGCATGTGGATCGGCGTCTGGTCGAAATCGCCCGCTCGCTTGCGACCAAGCCCGGTGTCCTTCTGCTTGATGAACCGGCCGCGGGTTTGATGCATGCCGACAAGGTTGCACTTGCCAGATTGCTGCGCAAGCTGGCGGATGCCGGGATTGCGGTGGTTCTGGTCGAACATGACATGGAAATGGTCATGGGCATTTCGGACCTGATCCTGGCGGTTGATGCCGGAACACCGATTGCCCTTGGCAATCCGCAGGACGTTCAGAAAAATCCGCGTGTCATCGCTGCCTACCTTGGCGATGGCAACAGCAAGGCGCATCCAAGAGCGACACCACTTGTGACCAGCGAAACACCGGTTATCGCGTCACTGCGATTGACGGCCGGTTATGGGGCGGCCCCGGTATTGAAGTCGGTGGATATCAAGGTCCGGCAGGGGGAAATGGTGGCGTTGCTTGGGGCCAATGGGGCAGGAAAATCGACCTTCCTGATGGCGCTTTCGGGATTGCTGCGCCCTGTTTCAGGCAGCATCATTCTGAATGACGAATATATCCATAATCTGGCGCCACATCAGATCGTCGAACAGGGACTGATCCTTGTGCCCGAAGGACGGCAGGTTTTCCCCGAACTGACGGTGCGTGAAAACATCGAACTGGGGACTTACAAACAACCCAAACCGGTCAGCCGTGACGAACTTGAAGCTATCCTGACCCGTTTCCCGCGACTGCGTGACCGGATCAACAGTCAGGCTGGTCTTCTGTCGGGTGGGGAACAGCAGATGATGGCAATCGCGCGCGGACTTGTCGCCAAGCCAAAGGCGTTGCTTCTGGATGAGCCATCCCTTGGTCTGGCGCCGGCCATGGTCGAAGAACTTTATACCATTCTGGGTGAATTACGGGATGACGGGGTCACGATCCTTCTGGTGGATCAGATGGCGACCATGGCGCTGTCGGTTGCCGATTATGCCTATGTCCTTGAACAGGGGCAGGTCGTTGCCGAAGGCAACGCCAAAGACCTTCTGAAAGATGAACGATTGATTGATGCGTATCTCGGTGGTGCGGATCAGTCCAAAAATGAAAAGGTGATCAGCGAACATGCTTGATTATGTGGTGAGGAACGCCTGCCTGCATGGCGAAACCGGTCTTCTTGATATTGCGATAAAGGATGGAATAATCGCCGATATTGCGGCATCGATTGCGAGCGAGGCGCCGTCCTTTGACGCCGGTGGCAATCTTCTGACCGGTGGTTTTGTTGAAAGTCACCTGCATCTCGACAAGGCCTGCATTCTTGATCGTGCCAAAAACGAAAGCGGTACGTTGCAAGGCGCAATAAGTGCTGTTGCAAAGGCCAAAAGCGGCTTTACCGAAGATGATGTTTATGCCCGCGGGGCGAAAGTCATTGAGAAAGCCGTCACACAGGGTACGAACGCCATCCGGACCCATGTTGAAATCGATCCGGGTATCGGTTTGGCCGGCTTTCGGGCGATCAAACGCCTGAAGCACGACTATGCATGGGCGATGGATGTCGAGATTTGCGTTTTCCCGCAGGAAGGTCTTCTGAATTATCCGGGGACCGAGGAGCTTCTGCGTGAAGCACTTGATAACGGTGCGGACCTTTTGGGGGGCTGCCCCTATATGGATAGCGATCCGGTCGGACAGATCAAACGCCTGTTTGAAATGGCGCGCGATTATGATGTGGATCTGGATTTTCATCTGGATTTCGATCTCGACCCGACATGGCGACATCTGGATGAAGTCGCGCGTCAGACGATTGCCTTTGGCTGGCAGGGGCGGGTGATGATTGGTCATGTGACCAAATTGTCTGTTTTGCCCAAGGATCAATTGGCCAATACAACCGCCCTGATGCGACAGGCCGGGATTGGTTTGACGGTGTTGCCATCGACCGATCTTTTCCTGACCGGACGTAATTGCGAACATTCGGTCCCGCGGGGTGTCGCCCCGGCGCACAGTCTGGCGCGTGCGGGTGTGTGCTGTACCATCGCAACCAACAATGTCCTGAACCCGTTCACGCCGTTCGGGGATTGCTCGTTATCACGGATGGCAAATCTTTATGCCAATGTCAGTCAGCTGAGCACGACCGAGGAACTTGAAATGTGCTTTGCGATGGTTGCCGATAGCCCGGCAAAGCTTCTGGGGCGGCCAACCGAAATCATGATTGGCGGGGCTGCGACTTTTATTGCATTACCTGCGCAAAGCCGGGCACAGGTGGTTTCCGAAATCAGTCGCCCGGTCTGGGGCATGAAGGATGGACGGGTAACGTTCGAACATCCGGCGCCAAGATTGCTGCATCCATAAAGATGCAGCAATCACGCGTCTGAAAGGGTGAAAATTGCGCGCATGCCGCCAGAGGCAAGGAAAGCTGTCTCGCAATGCCAGTTGCAGCGTTCGCAAATACTGCGCACCAGATGCAGGCCGATGCCTTCACCCTGATCGCGGGCGCAATCCCCGGCACAGGTCATCAGGTTGTTTTCGACAACCAGTTTGTTGGCCTCAAGCCGGACCGTAACCTGCCCTTTGGGCGTATGTTCGAACGCATTACGGATCAGGTTGGATACGACAATCATCAGCGCTGCAGGTGATGCTTCGATCTCGCCGCTTTCTGCGTCAGCACTGAATTCACATGTCAGATTCTTGCCGTCGGTCAGATAGGCAAGATCAACGATGGCCTCGCGCACGAAAGCCGGATAGTCGATCTTTTCGTGTATGCCGTTAGGCGTTGCTTCGCGCCCGAGCCAAAGCAGGGTTTCAATCAGTTGCTGCATATTGCGGTTGGCGCGTTTGATCCGTGCGGCCAGACGAACCTGAATTTCGTTTAACGGAGTTTTATCAAGCAGTTCAACATTGCCGCTGACAATCGTTACCGGGGTTCGCAGTTCATGGCTGGCCTGACGCAGGAATTCGCGTTCGCGTGTCACGAACCTGTCGACCCTTACCAGTGACTGATGCAGTTCGCTGGCGACATCATTCAGTTCGGTAAAGCCAAAATCGGGTACCGGTTGGTCAAGGTTTTCGGGTGACAGGGTTTTCGCCCAGCTTTGCAGGTTTTCCGATGGCTGCGTCATGCGTTTGCCGATCAGCCAAAGCACATAGGCAAATATCGCCATAACTCCGAGTGCAAACGGGATGGAAAGAAGGGCCAGTTTGTGAAGGCGCGCAAAATAGACGCTGTCTTCATCCCCCGCGTGATAGGTCTGTAGCAGCATGATCTGCGTGCCGTCGGCAAGAATATGGGGGAACACCAGAAAGACCGGATTATCCGGATCTTTTTGCGCAGCATATTTATCGGTGTTCAGATAATAAAGCTCGCCCGGATCAATATCCTGGGGTTTGTAGCGGTTGCGCAGAAGCTCCGGCAATTCGTTGTAGTCTGTAAAGGTTTGAATGTTAAAGCCATTGGGAAGTGGGGCCGCCGGATCATTGCTGCGCATTTCATCATATTGATCGGCAATGGTCTGCAACTGGAAACTCGCGACCATCCATTTGCCGTACAGCATGTAGAAATTAACGACACCGGTATAGATCACCAGTGTAATGACAAGTGCCAGCAAAACGTAGTTCCGCACAAAGCGGGAAAAAGTTTTCTGGATTGGTGCGCAGGAATGCATTTCTTTTACTCGCGAAGGGCCACGCCCTGGCCGGCAACTGTATGTATCAGGTTTTGATCGAATGGTTTGTCGATGCGCATCCGCAATTTGTAAAGATGCGTTTTAAGCGCATTGGTATCTGGCGGATCGCCCTGCCACAATGCCATCGACAATCGTGACCGTGTCACGACATGCGGACTGTTCTGGGCAAGAACTTCCAGAATGGTCCAGCTTGTCGGGGACAGATTGATTGCCTGTCCGGATCGCGCAACATGTCTGTTTTCAAAATCAACGATCAGATCGCCAAGCGAAAAGCGTCGGATTTCGCCACTGCGGCGGCGCGACAGAACCCTTGTACGCATCAGAAGTTCTTCAAGCGCAAAAGGTTTGACCAGATAATCATCCGCCCCGGCACTGAAACCTTCAAGTTTGTCTGCGAGTGTATCGCGCGCTGTCAGCATCAGAACCGGGGTATCGATCCCCTCGTTGCGCAAGGCGTTGCAGATGCTGATGCCATCGCGAAACGGCAACATGATATCAAGCAATATCACATCATATTCGCCAGTCAGTGCGCGCTGAAAACCCGTTTCCCCATCAAAGGCGTGATCGCATTCGATGCCTTCTATTGTCAGGTAATCGCTTATTGTTCCGGCAATATCCATGTTGTCCTCGACCAGAAGGACCATGATGTTGGCGGTTGATTTCATGTGTTTGTGGTTCCGGTTTCGGCGTTTTTGCCAGATGCTGAAGATACCAGATTGCCCTAAAAGCGGTGAAAGGTCAGCCCGGTTCGAAAAGCCGGTTGGCAAACAGTTTCAGATCATCCTGAGTGTCGATGTCGAACGCTGCATTTGGCATGGCGATCGCACTGATATCGTGACTGCTGCTATTGAGCACCTGTTGTGCGCCGCGGGCGCCGTCCAACTTGGAAAGTTCCGGGAAATATGCGTCTGGAAACAGGGCGGGGACGCCGTTCATTTCCTTATACCGCGATGCTATGACGTGGCTTCCGTCAAAGGCATTAAGAAGTTTCTGATAGTCGTTGCCGGTTAACCCGATCTGATCCGAAAGGGAGATTAGAACACCGTCATATGTTCCTTCGGCGCAAATTCCGGCAATGCCTGCTGCAATCGATGATCCCATGCCAAATTGCCAATTATCATTCGTGATGGTTTTTGCGCGATTGCCGATCACCGAAAGGATTTCATCGCGAAATGCACCCAGCACGACATAAAGATCATCGTTGAAAATGGGGCGAAGCTGATCGATGGCGTGCTCCAGCATCGGCTTGCCATCGATATCTGCAAGCTGTTTGCGTCCGCCAAATCGTGTGCTTTCACCCGCTGCAAGGATAAGACCGGCAATTTTCATCATTCAGCCGCCTGAGCGAGTGCCGGGGCGGCATCAAATTTGTAAAGTGCCACATGAATACCCGATAACATTGAAAGTGCGATGCTTTCGGGCAGTTGTCCGCCAATATCGATCCCGGCGGGGCTGGCTACCGGGAAGGGCAGGGCAGGCTCGGCAATTTCCGCACGTTCAAGAACATCGACAAAACGATGCCGCGGACCGAGCATGGAGACATGACGCAGCTGGCTGGATTTCAGAATCTGAAGCGCCTTGGCATCGATATCAATGCTGTGCGACATCAGGATTGCCGCATCGACACGATGTTGCGCAACATAATCAACCATTGTTGTGTCGATCTGACGCAGGATGGTGTCTGTCTTGGGGAAATTTTCCGGGCGGGCATTTGCCGGGCGGGGGTCCACCAATGTGGTTTTCCAGCCCATTTCATGGGCGATGGAGACGACAGGCCGGGCATCCAGTCCACCCCCGACAATCAGGATATGTGGTTCGGGCACAATCGGGGTAACAAGCCAGTCACCATCCGATCGGTTTTCGATATAGGCATTGCGTTGACCGTTATGATCCGTGCGTTTGAAATATCCACGAGTGTCGCCGACTTTCTGAAAATACAGACCGCTTTGGCGCACCATCAAAGCATCGCACAGGTCGGAAAGCCCAAGATCGTTTGAGTGGTCAAGGGGTTGCAGCATGATAAACACCTTGCCGCCGCAACCAACACCAAGCCGGAATGACAGGTCGTCTTCGTCATTGCCATCATAAACCAGCATGACCGTTTTGCCGGTAACCATGGCGCGCCTTGCGTTACGAATGATATCGGCTTCAAGGCAGCCGCCGCTCAGTAGGCCAAACTGCTGGCCATTCCCGTTAATCAGCATCATGGCCCCGGCCTTGCGATAGGCCGAACCCTCGGTGCGATAAACCGTACCCAAAACCCATTCAGTATCTGTCTTGTTTTCCTGCCAGACGCGTAGCATGGCCGATAACTGGTTACTCATGATGTGCTCCCGCAAAAGGGGCTGCCCGGGGGACGGGTGGGGACCCGAAAATGCCCCCCGGGCAACATGCCTTACACGAAGTCGAAACCGGCTTTGGTCATCGGAAGATCCGTGATCCGTTTTCCGGTTTTGGCAAAAATGGCGTTGGCAACAGCCGGAGCGGTCGGGGGGACGCCCGGTTCGCCAACGCCCGTAGGGGCATTGTTCGATTGAACAATTGCCACTTCGATGGCAGGCATTTCGGCATTTCGAAGCAGTTCGTAATCCGGGAAGTTGAACTGGTCGACTTCGCCATCCGTCAGGGTGATTTCGTTGCGGAAGGCGGCACATAATGCATAACCAGCACCGCCTTCCATCTGTGCGCGGATGACATCGGGGTTAACAGCTACCCCGCATTCAACCGCCATGAACAGTTTGTTCACATGCACACTGGTGTCCTCGACCGTGACGTCGGCAACAACCGCAACGCAGGTATTGAACGAGAGGTGCGCGGCAAAACCACGTTTGTCGCCCTTTTCCCATCCGGATATCTCGCGGACAAGCTTGATGGCTTCGATCATGCGGGCCTGATTGGTGCCTGCCGGATCAAGCATCGCAAGGCGCATTTCGATCGGGTCCTGCCCCGTTTCGGTTGCGAGCATATCCATCAGTGTTTCCATGACATATCCGGTGTGGGTATGTCCCACCGAACGCCACCACAATATGGGGGTCGGGGTCTGGAAATCGCTTAACCCGATGCCATGGTTGGGGATGGTATAAAGACTTTCGGTGACCCCCTCGACCGATGTCGGGTCGATGCCATCCTGTACCATGCCTTCCATCGGCCCACCCTTCATGATGGATTTGACAGCCATCCGGTGATCCCAGCCAATAATCTTGCCATCACTATCCAGACCGATTTTTGCCCGGTGTACGGCCATCGGGCGGTAATAACCGCCGCGAATATCGTCCTCGCGGCTCCAGACCAGTTTGACCGGAACCTTGCGGCCCGAAACGGCAAAGGCCATGGCGGCTTCGACATTATAGTCGGAGGCGCCGTTGGCACGACGACCGAACGAACCGCCGGCATAAAGCGTTCTGATCTCGACCTGTGACGGTTCCAGTCCAAGGGCGGCTGCGACCATTGGGCGGGTCAGGGTCGGGAACTGGCAGCCATCATGGAGGCGAACGCCATTTTCGGTTGGCTCGATAATGCAGTTTTCCGGTTCCAGCGGGGCGTGAGCCAGGAACGGGAAGGTGAATTCTGCGTCAATGGTTTTGGTGGCATTGGCCAGAAGCGGTTCAACGGATGCCAGCGGGACTTCATGATTGGCGTCAAACTGCGGCGCATCAAGCAGTGCCTTGTGATCGGCAATCATGGCATCCGTGCTGCGTGTTTCGGCCTGGCTGAAATCCCATTCAACAGAAAGGGCATCACGTGCCTGAAACGCAGCCCAGGTGTTTTTGCCAAACGCCACAACTCCTGCCTTGTTCGGCAGAATTTGTGCAGCAATGAACCCTGCAACATCTTTGGACGCAGTGTCGTCAAAGGAGGTGACGGTGCCACCGAATTTCGGGCTGCGCATGATCGCGGCATAGATCATCCCCGGCAGATTGACATCCATTGCAAAGATTGCGGTGCCGTTCGTCTTGTCGGTGTTGTCCTTGCGATGCAGTTTGTCGCTGCCAATCAGCTTGAACTGATCCGGGGTTTTAACGGTTGGTTTTTCAACCGCCTCAAGGGTTGCTGCAATCGCAACAAATTCTCCGAAATGACCGGAATTGCCGCCGGATTTCAGCATACCGTTTTCAACGGTGATGCTGCTGGCATCGACACCCCAGTTCTGGGCAGCCGCACGGACCAGAAGATCACGCGCTGCAGCACCAGCTTCGCGATATTGCATGAAGGAATTGGCGATGGATGTTGAGCCACCGGTTCCCTGTGCATGGAAGAACAGGTTGGCATAACGTTCATTGTCGGCAGGGGCGAATGCCGTCTGAACCGTCGCCCAATCGGCGTCGAGTTCCTCGGCAACCAGTGTCGTCAGGCCGGTGGTCGTGCCTTGGCCCATTTCAAAATGTTTGATGATGACGGTTACCGTGCCATCGGCATCGATTTTGACAAACGGGTTAAGGTCGGTTGCAGCAGCCACACTGCTGCCTGCTGCAAGAACGCCCTTGGCATTGACGCCGACCAGAAGGGCGGCGGTACCGGCAGCTGATCCGATCATGAAGCCGCGACGTGATACATTGATTGTCATGACTTATGCCTCCAGCTTTTCAGACGCCAGTTTGATGGCTTCGTTGATGCGTACATAGGTCACACAACGGCACGCATTGCCGTACATGTATTCCTTGATTTCATCATCCGTCGGTTTCGGATTTTCGGTCAGAAGGCCGATGGCCGACATGATCTGTCCGGATTGACACCAGCCACATTGTACGACGTCCTTTTCGCGCCATGCGGCCTGGACCGCTTGGGCGATCTTGTCGGTTGCGCCTTCAATCGTCGTGATTTCGCTGTCGACAGCGTCTTCAATAAAGGTCTGGCAGGAACGGGTCGGGTACCCGTCAATGTGAACGGTACAGGCGCCGCAATAGGCAACGCCACATCCAAACTTGGTGCCGGTAAGTTCCAGTCCGTCACGCAGAACCCATAATAGCGGGGTGCCAGGTTCTGCTTCGACGGTACGGGATTCTCCGTTTATTTTTAGCTGATACTGCATGACCGCCTCATCTCTCTCGATAAACAGTGATTTATCTTCTGATGAGCGGGGGTAACCGATGGGTAAACGCCAATTGGAATGGTTAAAATGAGGGGTGGGCTGCTAATCAGGCGGCGGGAACAAACACCCTGAAGGTCGCACCACGACCCGGTGGACTCTCAACCCAGATCTTGCCTTTGCAGTGTTCCACGACATGTCTGGCGATAGCCAGACCAAGGCCGGAACCGGACGGGCGGGGTTTGTCATCGGGGTATTTGCCGCCACGGGCAAATTTATTGAAGATTACCGCCTGTTCGTCTTTGGTGATGCCGTTTCCGTTATCGGTGATCGAAACAAGATAACCGCCATCCATGACTTCACCGCGGACCTTTACGCTGGGATCACGGGCTGCGGAGAATTTTGCGGCGTTCGACAACAGGTTGATAAAGACCTGTGTAAGCCGGTCGCGATCCACATGCAGCGTGACAGTCGCGGGCGACAAGTCGAGTTCCAGATCAACCCCCTTGTTGTCGAGCAACCCTTTGATTGCTTCGACGCTTTCGTCAAGGACGGACCGCGGATCAACATTTTCCGGGCGCCAGTCGGAATGACCGGCCTCAAGCCTGGCAAGATCAAGATGGTCGTCAATCAGACGTGTCAGGCGTTCGCTTTCGCGCACGATAATTCCCATGAAATGTTCGGCGCGTTCCGGATCAAGTTCCGGTGTGTCGACAAGGATTTCGGAGAAGGACCGGATCGAGGTCAGCGGCGTTCTGAATTCGTGACTGACCATGGTCAGGAATTCGTCTTTCAGGCGATCAAGTTCCTTAAGCCGTTCATTGGCAGCGCGAAGTTCGGCTGCGGCACGTTCCAATTCGTGTGATTTCTGTTCAAGGCGCTGGGAATATTCGATCACATGTGATGTTTCCTCGAGAATTTCGAGGACTTCATCAAGACTGACCATTTCCCCCTTGGCGACCGAGGAAACCATTACGCGCGCCGACGCCGCCCCGATGGACCCGGCAAGCAGCCGTTCGGTAAAGGCGATCATGTCGGCATTGGCTTCGCCTTTGCCGCGCCAGGGCGTTTCGCGCGTCCAGCCGAAATCGCGAAAGGAATGAAACGCGCGTTCACGGCCCAGAAAACGTTCAACCAGTTCATACAGATCGTCAATCGTTGCTGATGACCGCCAGATGACGGTTTCCTGACCTTTGCGCAGAAACGCATCGACAAACAGGGTGGCCTGAATGCGTTCCAACGCGCTTGGCGATGTGAACAGGCTGATCAGGACATAGGCCGCTGTATTGAGTGTGATGGACCAGATCAGGGCATGGGTGAGTGGCTCGAACCCGGTTAAACCAAACAGGCTTTCAGGTCGAAGCCAAGGGTGACCAAATGCACCATGTTCGATCAGTGTCGGGTTCATCCAGCCGCTATCGGCAAGCGATGGCAGCAGCAGGGTATAGGCCCAGATGGCAAAGCCGATCACAAGGCCGACCTGCGCACCGGTTTTGGTGCCCCCCTTCCAATAAAGGCCGCCAATCATGATCGGGATGAATTGTGCGGTGGAGGCAAAGGATATCAGGCCAATTTCAGCCAATGCATCGCTGGCTCCGGCCGACCGGTAATAGGCAAAGCCCATAAATACCACCAGCACGATGGAAGCGCGCCGGATAAAAATCAGAAGACCGGTAAGATCATCGCGTTCGGTGACGCGCAGCCAGCGAATGCGCAGCAAGGCGGGAACGACAAGGTCGTTGCAGACCATGGTCGACAACGCAATCGTTGCAACAATCACCATGCTGGTGCTGGCGGATAATCCACCGACATAGGCAATCAGGGCCAGTAGCGAATGACCTTCAAAAAGGGGTACGGAAATCACGAAGAAATCCGGATCGGCCCAGCTTGGCAAAACGCCAAGGCCCGCCAAGGCAATTGGCAGGACGAACAAATTCATCGCCAGCAGATAAAGCGGAAAGGCCCAGCTTGCGGTCGACAGGTGGCGTTCATCGACATTTTCGACGATGATGACCTGAAACTGCCGCGGCAATGTCAGGATTGCCGCCATGGACAGCATCATCAACGTCATCCAGCGTGCGCTGCCGTTTTCGGGCAGTTGCAGCAAGGATGCGGTTTGTGGATTTGCCGCGGCCTGATCAAACAGATCGCCCAATCCGGCAAACATGAAAAAGCAGACAAAAATGCCGACAGCAAGCAGGGCGAACATTTTGACAAGGCTTTCAAAGGCGATGGCTGCGACCATGCCTTCGTGATGTTCATCCGCGTCAATAAACCGGGTGCCAAACAGAATGCCAAACAGGGCAAGACCAAGGGCCGCCCAAAAGCCGCTATCGGCAAGCATGGGCACCTGATTGACGACCGGGCCGGTCATCGCCCCGCCCCAGACGGTCAGAACGGTGTAACTGGTGGCAATCGCCTTAAGCTGGAGCGCGATATATGGCGTTGTTCCGATCACCGTGATCAGGGTAACCAGCATCGATAATTGCGTGCTTTTGCCATAACGCGATGAAATGAAATCGGCGATGGATGTGATGCGATGCGCCTTGGAGATGCGTAGCATCTTGCGCAGCAAAAACCACCATCCAAGGAAAATGACCGTCGGTCCGAGATAGATCGTCAGATATTCAAGGCCGTTCCGTGCAGCCGACCCGACCGCGCCATAAAATGTCCAGGATGTGCAATAGACCGCAATGGACAGGGTATAGACAGTCGGATTGCGCACCCATGATCGTCCGTCGCGTGCCCGTTTGTCCCCCCACCATGCGATAGCATAAAGCAATCCGACATAAGCAAGCGAAACCGTGATCACCAGTTCGGAGGACAGCATGCCTATTCCCTTTCCTCCGCCTGGATGCTGTGACGAAGGGCGCGTGTGATGAGCGCACAGCAGCCGATAAGCAAGGCCCAACCGGCAAAGAAATAAACGAACAGGATGGGTAACCCGAACAGGGTTCCTTCAAGAGAAAAGACCCCGACCAAAGGCGGGATCCATGCAAAGAACGCAACAAGGGCAAGAACAAAGGCGCGTTCGGTAAGTTTCCGGGGTGGGGTCATTGGCCAGCTCCCGCCTTTTTGCGCCTAGTTCCGGTCGCCAGCCAGCATGGCTTTGACGCGTGAAACCACATCGCGGGTGGAAAACGGTTTGGTGACAAAGTCGTCAACGCCAAGCTCAAGTCCTTTGCGTCGGTCGACTTCACGGGTTTTGGCCGTCAACATCATGATCGGAACGGGACGGGTTTGCGGATTTTCGCGAACGGCGCGGACAACATCAAAACCGTCACAGCCCGGCATCATGACATCAAGCAGAACCATGTCAGGAAGGTCGCGCACAATCATTGCGATGGCCATCTGGCCATCGGTTGCAACGCTGACGTCATAGCCTTCCTTCTCCATCAGAAAGCTAAGCGATTCGACGATGGTTTCCTCGTCCTCGGCTATCAGGACCTTCGGTCTCTCCGTCACGGACGTTCTCCCCAATATTCGAATTATTATATATTCGATCCTAACCGGTTATTGCGCGAGTTTTAATGCTACTTTGGGGTGGTATGGATCTCGTGCCCTGTATCGGCAACCGCATAGGCGCGCTGCATGCATTCTTCACGTGGGCATTGTCGGCACCCAATGCCAACCGGAACAGCTGCCTGCGGGGTATCAAGCGGCAATCCGTCTGCATAAACAATGTCACGGGCAAAGGCCGTGTCGCAACCGATCATAACGGAATAAACCGATTGCGGCACCCGATACCCTCCGGCACCAGTACGCACCGCACGCGCAATAAAAAGATATTCGCTTTCATCGGGCAGGCGAACAAATTGCGGTATTACCCGTTCTGGCGTCAAATAGGCTTCGTGGACCACCCAACGGGGGCAGGCGCCGCTGTAACGTGGCAATTGCAGGCCGGATGCCGAAAAACGTTTGGAAATGTTGCCGGCAATATCGGTGCGCATGAAATGGAAAGGAATGCCTTCTGAACCCGGGCGGCGCAAGGTCGTCAGGCGGTGGCAGACCTGTTCCCAGCTTGCGGCAAAGCGTTGCTGCAGCAATTCGATGTCATGCCGCAAAATCTGGGCCTCGGCCCGGAAGCTGTCATAGGGGAACAGAAGGGCCGCTGCGAAATAGGATATCAGGGCCTCGCCTGCGCGTTGGCGGGCGGCATCGGTGCCAAGGTTGGCGCGGTCCAGGATGTCATTGACCGTATCCTCGCCTTCCAGTCGGCAAATGATCCGTGCAGCATGAAAGCGTGTCGAGGTGATCGGCATCGCGCGCGAAAATCTGAGGTGGGAATCCGCGCGGTTCCAGTCGAACCCCGATGCGGGCAAATCTTCGGGGGGCAAACGATCAACCCGGATTTGATGACGTCGTTCCAGATGCTTGATCAGGTCGGTCAGAAACAATCCGCCTGCAGGATCAATGACAGCCCGCATTTCATCGGCCCGATCTTCGAGTGTCGGGAAATAGTTGGCATTGTCATAAAGCAGGTCGTCGACTTCCTCGGCGGGGCTGGCGGCAGGGCGTCCGGCATCACCGCGTTCAAGGAAGCTGAAAATCTCGGTTGCTGATTCTGCCAGTCTTTGGGATTCCCGGACCAGTGTGGCGTTGAAGCGCGCCCGTTGTTCGGCAGGCAGATCATCGTAATCGTCAAAGATTTCGGCAACTGTCCGGATTGACGTGATGCGGGTCAGGATTGAATGGCTGGCCTCGGCCAGGAACGGATCGTGGCTGAGCCGTTCGGACAGATTGTCAATTTCCTCAAGCCCGTTGCGATAGGCGCGATAAAGCGACAGGAAGGCGGAAATCATGCCCGGTGCTGCGGCGATCATTGCCGGAAATTCACAGGGGATCAGCGGTGTTTCGCGAAAAACCGGATCAGTTGCGGCTTCGCCAAGATCGGCAAGCAGTCGGCTTTCTTCCGACCCTGACAGGGCATGGGGCTGAATTTCAAGTGCGCTTGCCAAGCGCAGCAGTAATCCACCGCCAATCGCACGGCGGTTATGTTCGATCAGATTGAGATAAGAGGGCGAAATTCCCGCGGCCTTGGCCAGGGCATTCTGCGTCAGGCCGATGTCTTTGCGGCGTCCGCGAATACGGTGTCCGATGGGTGCCTGACGGGACATGGCGTGCCCTTTTCTTGACAAAATTTACAAATTTTCATTTGAGTTGTTCATATATTTACAAAAAAACTGTTCTTGTTCAATCACATATTGATTCATTTTCAACTAGTCCCCATTGTTTTGACAGGTCGACAAAAACATTAATCAAAAAACGCGGCCTCAGATTTTTCTGAAACGCATCCCAAGACATTGGGGAGGAAAACCATGTCGGAGACCAAGAACACCCGAAATGTATCTCGTCGTACGGTTCTTAAAGGAACGGCTGCGACGACAGGGGCTGCGCTGATCGGCGCATCATTCCCGATGCATTTCATCAAAAATGCACATGCACAGACTTTCCGGGGCGACCCGGGTAGCTCGGGCAGCGTCAAGTTCGGTTTTAACGTTCCGCAGTCCGGTCCGTATGCCGATGAGGGCGCCGATGAATTGCGCGCCTATCAGCTCGCTGTGAAACACCTGAACGGCGAAGGCGATGGCGGTATGCTCAATACCATCAAACCGCTGGAGCTTAAGGGGAACGGCGTTCTGGGCAAGAAGGTCGAATTCGTGACCGGTGACACCCAGACCAAATCCGATGCGGCGCGTGCTTCGGCAAAGCGCATGATCGAAAAAGACAATGTTGCAATGATCACCGGCGGTTCATCGTCCGGTGTGGCGGTGGCCGTTCAGGGGCTGTGTCAGGAAATGGGCGTGATCTTCATGGCCGGTCTGACGCACTCGAATGACACCACCGGCAAGGACAAAAAGCGGTATGGCTTCCGTCATTTCTTCAACGCTTACATGTCCGGTCAGGCGATTGCGCCGATCCTGAAGGAAGAATATGGCACCGATCGTCGTGCCTATCACCTGACGGCCGATTACACCTGGGGCTGGACCCAGGAAGAATCGATCAAGGCCGCAACCGAAAATATCGGCTGGGAAACCGTGAATACCGTTCGCACCCCGGTTGGTGCAGGTGACTTCTCGCAATATATCACGCCGGTTCTGAACTCGGGCGCGGATGTCCTGATCCTGAACCACTACGGCAAGGACATGGTCAACTCGCTAACACAGGCGGTTCAGTTCGGCCTGCGCGACAAGCAGGTAAATGGCAAGAACTTCGAAATTGTGGTTCCGCTGTATTCCCGCCTGATGGCACAGGGTGCCGGTGATGCCGCAAAAGGCATTCTGGGGACCACCAACTGGCACTGGTCGTTGCAGGATGCCGGTTCGCAGGCGTTTGTGAAATCGTTCGGTCAGGAATACGGCTTCCCGCCGTCACAGGCCGCACACACCTGCTATGTCCAGGCGCTGCTTTATGCGAATGCCTGCGAAATGGCCGGTACTTTCGCGCCTTGGGAAGTCATCAAGCAGCTTGAAGGTTTCGAGTTCGATGGTGCGGGCAATGGCCCGACCCTGTATCGCGCAGAAGATCACCAGTGCTTCAAAGACGTTCTGGTCGTGCGTGGCAAGCAGGAGCCGCAGTCCAACTTCGACCTTCTTGAAGTGGTCAAAGAGGTTCCGCGCGCACAGGTCGAATATCCGGCCGACATGTTTGGCGGGGAACTCGGTCCGTATCAGGTCTGATCCCCTTGTAACGTAACAGGCTGGGCCGACTGTCATCTGACGGTCGGCCCAACTGCCCCGATGGGCAATGCTTTTGGCAAATGCTTTGGCTTTCTGTTCGTTAAGCCCTTTTGAACACGCGGCGGATAATCAATGGACGCTATATTTCTTCAAATCCTGAATGGTCTGGACAAGGGGGGCGCTTATGCGCTGATTGCCCTTGGTCTGACCCTGGTGTTCGGCACGCTTGGCGTGGTGAACTTTGCCCATGGTGCCATCTTCATGATCGGCGCCTTTTGTGCGGTGACGCTGGAAAAAATCCTGACGCTTTCTGTCCGGGTCAAGGACGAGTCAGTTACCTTCTTTGACGCCTACAAGGAAACGCCTTATCTCGAAGTCTGGTTTGGCGATACCGGCACGGCGATTATTGACTGGTCTGTGCCGTTATCAATCATCCTTGCCATTCCGGTTATGCTGGCGATTGGCGTGATTATGGAACGCGCACTAATCCGGCATTTTTACAAACGTTCCCACGCCGAACAGATTCTTGTGACATTCGGTCTTGCGATCGTGTTGCAGGAACTGATCAAATCCTTCTTCGGGGCAAACCCGATCCCGCAAGGCGCACCGGAAATTGTTGCCGGTTCCGCCAATATCGGGGCATGGATCGGCCTTGGGGAATCCGTGGTTTATCCGTGGTGGCGTCTGATTTACCTGCTGTTTTCGGCAACAATTATCGGTCTTGTCTTCTCGTTCCTGCATTTCACCACTTACGGGATGGTGGTGCGTGCCGGCATGGCTGACCGTGCAACGGTCGAGCTGCTTGGCATCAATATCGAACGTCGTTTTACCATTGTGTTTGGCATGGCTGCAGTGGTCGCAGGGCTTGCCGGTGTGATGTACACACCTGTCTTGCCGCCTGATTACCATCTCGGGATGGACTTCCTTGTCCTGTCCTTTGTCGTCGTTGTTGTCGGCGGCATGGGGTCGCTTCCCGGAGCGGTACTGGCGGGTTTCCTGCTTGGTATTCTGCAATCCTTCTCGTCGATGACCGAAGTGAAAGACATCTTTCCCGGTATCGACCAGATCATCATCTACCTTGTCGCCGTCGTGATTCTGCTGACCCGTCCGCGTGGTCTGATGGGTCGACGGGGCGTGATGGAGAGCTGATATGTCAAATACTCAAATCGTCTCGCCCAAGCAGGACCTGATTTACATGGTGGTTCTGTCGGTTGTGGTCCTGACCATGCCGATCTGGTTGCAGCCTTTCGGTGCGGCCTATCCCGATCTGATGCAGAAATTTATGATCTTTGGCATTTTTGCCATCGGTTACAATGTCCTGTTTGGCCTGACCGGTTATCTTTCCTTTGGTCACGCGGCGTTTCTGGGCGTCGGGTCCTACACCGCCGTCTGGTCATTCAAGCTGCTGTCAATGAATGTCCTGCCGGCAATGATCTTTGCCGTTGCGCTTTCGGGGCTGTTTGCCCTTCTGATCGGCTATGTCTCGTTGCGTCGTTCGGGGATTTATTTCTCGATCCTGACGCTGGCTTTTGCGCAGATGTCCTACAATCTGGCCTATTCGGTTCTGACGCCGATCACGAACGGTGAAACCGGCCTGCAACTGACGCAGGGTGATGCAAGGGTTCTTGACCGGATGGCCGGGATCGAAGCATCGGCGGCATTGCCGACCCCGAACCTGTTCGGAATAGAGGGGATCGGATATTCCGGCTTTTACATCTGCGCGGTTCTTCTGATCATTTCGTTCTTTATCTATCTGCGCATCTTCCGGTCCGCCTTCGGGTTGAAGTTGCGTGCCATCAAGTCGAACCAGAACCGCATGGGGTATACCGGATATAACACCCGGCCCTATCTGATGACCGCCTTTGTCATTTCGGGCATGTATGCTGGGCTGGCCGGGTCGCTTCTGGCGGTGACCGATCCGCTGGCCGGGGCGGAGCGCATGCAGTGGACGGCGTCGGGCGAGGTTGTTCTGATCACCATTCTTGGTGGTGCGGGAACACTGATCGGGCCGCTTCTGGGTGCGGGGATCATCAAGTATTTCGAAAACATCTTTTCGGCCTTTAACGATCAGGTTCTGCAAAATGCGTTTTCCTTCCTGCCCGACTGGCTTGGCCATGCGGTGGCATCGGTTGCAGGTCTGTTCGTCGGGGACGGCTGGCACCTGACACTTGGTCTTGTTTTCATGCTGATCGTGATCTTCCTGCCCGGTGGGGTGATGGAAGGGATCAATCGCCTGTGGCGTCTGATCCGGAACCGTTCAACATCCTTCGAGAATAACGAAAAAGAACAACAACCTTCGACGAGGGAGGTCTGATCGATGTCCGAATACATTCTTGATGTTACCGATGTCGACAAGCATTTCGGCGGCCTGCGGGCCCTGTCCGACATCAATCTTCGGGTCAAGGAAGGCACCGTTCATGCCATCATCGGCCCGAACGGGGCGGGGAAATCGACCCTGCTTAACGTGATTGTCGGGCGTCTTGCGCCCAATCGCGGGCGGGTGTTGCTGGGGGACGAGGTTCTGACCGGCAAAAACCCGTATGAGATCAACCAGCTTGGTGTCGCACGTGTTTTCCAGACACCGGAAATTTTTCCGGAACTGTCGTTGCTGCAAAATGTGATGGTACCGGCACTGGCCAAGCGTGATGGCGAGTTTAACCTGAGCTTTCTCAAGAGCCTGTTCTCGGAACGCGAAATTCGCGATCAGGCGGAACACATGCTTGAGGATGTCGGGTTGATCGAACACAAGGATCATCTGGCAGGATCAATGTCGCGCGGGGATAAACGCCGTCTTGAACTGGCGATGTGCCTGAGCCAGCGGCCGAAACTGT
This sequence comes from Thalassospira sp. A3_1, assembly GCF_017744215.1. Lineage (NCBI taxonomy): Bacteria > Pseudomonadati > Pseudomonadota > Alphaproteobacteria > Rhodospirillales > Thalassospiraceae > Thalassospira > Thalassospira sp. A3_1. The sequence continues at coordinate 317,681 of NZ_JAGHQQ010000002.1, forward strand.
TCCTGCTGGATGAACCGACTGCCGGTATGTCGCGACATGACACCAACCGCACGATTGATCTGCTTAAACGGATCAAGGAACGCGGCATGACCAAGGTGATCATCGAACATGACATGCATGTCGTGTTCAGTCTGGCAGACCGCATCAGTGTTCTGGCGCAGGGCGCGATCATCGCCGAAGGCACCCCGGAAGAGGTGCGCAACAATCCCAAGGTCAAGGAAGCCTATCTCGGAGGGGAAACTGTATGAACGCGGTCCCGCAAACCAAACCCGTCATGAAACAGGGCGGTGATCCGGCCTTCTTCTCGGTCTATGATCTGCATGCCTATTATGGCGAAAGCTATATCGTGCAGGGGGTCAGCTTTGACATTCGCGAGGGTGAAATTCTTGCCCTTCTGGGGCGTAACGGTGCCGGTAAGACATCGACCCTGCGTGCGCTTGCGCGGATGGCCGATCCGGAACTCAAGCATGGTGAAATCTGGCTCGATCATCAGCCGCTTCACACCATGAAGGCATGGCAGGCCGCCCGCCTGGGGCTGCAGCTTGTGCCCGAAGATCGCCGCATCATTCCGGGTATGACGGTTGAGCAGAATCTTGAACTGGCCCAGATTGCCGAGCCGATTGGCTGGTCGATCCAGCGCATTTACGAGCTGTTCCCCCGTCTTGGTGAACGTGCCGAGCAGGAAGCGATCACCCTTTCGGGCGGGGAGCAGCAGATGCTGGCGATCGGGCGGGCATTGGCGCGTGATATCAAGCTGCTGTTGCTTGATGAACCGTATGAAGGTCTTGCGCCGGTGATTGTCCAGGAGATTGAAAAGACGCTTCAGAATGTCAAAAAGCTTGGCATCACCACCATCATTGTCGAACAAAACGCGATTGCCGCACTCAAGCTTGCGGATCGCGCGATCATCATGGATAGCGGTCAGATCGTGTTTGATGGTACAGCCCAGGCGGTTCTCGATGATACCGAGTTGCGTGATCAGTATCTTGCGATCTGATTTTTGACCTGACAGGGGGAGGATCCCGGCATCTTTGGGTAAGGGTGTGCCGGGATGTCAAAAGGCCGCGCCATTGTGCGCGGCCTTTTCCGTATTCATGTATTGCCGATTATATGCCAACCGCAGATAGCCGGTTCACAATTGCGGGCTCCCGGTGCACAATGGATGCTGCAGACAGGCTTCATGACGGGCTGCCAAACAGCAAGCGGAAGCACGTATGGAAAATATTCGGGTCCTCGGAACCGGGCATATTGATCTGGCGCGTGATGATATGGGCGAAGTTGATATCGCCATCGGGCTGCTGCGTGCCACGCTTGCGCATGTGGCTGTGTGTAACGAAGGCGAAGCCGGCGAGGATGCTGAAAACTGGCTCCATCCCGAAGAACTGTCTTTGGCACGTCGTATGAGCCACGATGGCCGCCGTACCAGCTATATCGCCGGGCGGGTTGCCGCCAAAATTTCCCTGACCAGCTGGCTTGCGACCGATGAGCCGGATCGTTTCTGGGTGCGGCCGGGGGTGTTCGGGCAGCCCTTTATTGATGGCACATCGGCAATCGGTTCCGGGCTGGGGCATAAGCTTCCCTGTGTCAGTATCGCGCACAGCGAAGATGCTTCCATGGCGATGGCTTATCACCGGGCCCATCCGATGGGTATTGATCTTGCGCCCATTGACGAAGATGCGATGCCATTATTGCAGGCGGAACTGACCCGCGAGGAACTTGCGGTGATGGCAAAGCTTGACCTGCCGGAATGCGATGCGGCCCAGCTTCTCTGGAGCTGCAAGGAAAGCCTTGGCAAAACGCTTAATACTGCCTTGATGGTGCCGCTTCCGGTTTTCGAGGTGGCAGAGCTGATAGAAGAACCGCCCTTTATCACGATCCATTATCGTAATTTCGAGCAATTCCGCACCATTGCCTGCCGCAATCAAACTGGCTGGTTCACCCTGACCCTGCCACGTGAAACCGAAATTACCGATACGTCATGGCTTGAATGTATCTGATTGCGTCGGCGGACGTGCCTAGCCGGTTTCAACGGCCAGCCCTTCGAAGTCCTTGAGCACGTTAAGTACAATCGATGTTTTGACATGCTGCACGGAATCGTGGGGCAGCAAAACCTCGTTCACGAAATGAGAAAGGGCGGCAAGGTCCCTGGTCACGACCTTCAGGTGATAATCCATTTCCCCGGTCAGGGAATAGGCTTCCAGTACTTCGGGAAGGTTGGCCAGCAGTTCGGAAAACCGTTTGGCATTATCGCGATTGTGGGTGGCCAGGGTCACGGAAATTACCACCATCAGGCCAAGGCCCATTTTTTGCCGGTCAATGTCGGCGCGGTATCCGCGAATGAAACCTTCGGCCTCGAGCCGGGCGCGGCGGCGCGAACATTGCGACGGCGATAATGCGATCCGTTCTGACAGATCATTGTTGGTCAGACGCCCGTCGCGTTGCAATTCGGCAAGCAGTTTCAGATCAAGTTTATCAAGTTGCGTCATTCATGCACCATTTTGATAATCTGCGCATGATATGTGTATGAAATACCGAAAATCAACCGTGAATGCACGCACATTGCGGCCGATCTGGCGCAAGATAGGTTCATAACAAGAACCTTTCTAATTCCAGATCAAGGAGCCTTCGATGGGACCGTTTCCACATGATGCCCCCCGCGCAACGATCACTGCCGATAACCCGGCCGGAACGGATGGCTTTGAGTTCGTCGAATTCGCCCATGAAGAGGCCGAAAAGCTTGAAACCCTGTTTACGCGCATGGGCTATACGCCGGTTGCCAAGCACAAATCAAAAAACATCACTGTCTGGCGTCAGGGTGACATCAACTACATCCTGAATGCCAAGCCCGGTTCGCACGGCATGAAGTTTGTTGAAAAGCATGGCCCCTGTGCGCCGTCGATGGCGTGGCGTGTAGTGGATGCCAAATATGCCTTTGATCACGCGGTTTCCAAGGGGGCGGAGCCGTATCTGGGGGGTGACAAAACCCTTGATGTCCCGGCGATTGTCGGCATTGGCGGGTCGCTTCTGTATTTCATCGATGCGTATGGTGAAACCGGTTCGGCCTATGACGCGGAATTTGACTGGCTGGGCGAACGCGACCCGAAACCCGAAGGGGTTGGTTTTTATTATCTCGACCATCTGACGCATAATGTCTATCGCGGCAATATGGATAAATGGTGGGATTTCTATCGCGACCTGTTCAATTTCAAGCAGATCCACTTCTTTGATATTGCAGGTAAAATCACCGGTCTGGTCAGCCGCGCGATTACATCGCCCTGCGGCAAGATCCGTATTCCGTTAAACGAATCAACCGATGACAAAAGCCAGATCGAGGAATACCTCAAAAAATACAACGGTGAAGGCATCCAGCACATCGCGGTCGGTACGGACGGTATCTATGACGCGACCGACAGGCTTGCGGCGAATGACCTTAAATTCATGCCCGGTCCGCCTGATACCTATTACGAAAAATCCCATGACCGCGTGCAGGGGCATGACGAACCGATCGAGCGCATGAAAACCCATGGCATCCTGATCGATGGCGAGGGCGTTGTGGATGGTGGCATGACCAAAATCCTGTTGCAGATTTTCTCGAAAACCGTGATCGGCCCGATCTTCTTTGAATTCATCCAGCGCAAGGGCGATGAAGGCTTTGGCGAGGGCAATTTCCGCGCCCTGTTTGAAAGCATCGAAGAAGACCAGATCCGTCGCGGCGTTCTGAAAGTCGATGCGGCGGAGTAGGGCAGTTGAGCAGGGCAGGCGGATTAAATTGCGCCTGCCCAAGTTATTGAAAAAAATAACATTCTAGCCGTGCTGAGCTTTGGGTGGGAATTTTTTCCGGATTTTTGTAAAAAGTTCTTGATTTGTTCTTTTTGTTGTGGCATAAAGATAAGGTCAACAGGACAAATGGGTCCGGAGACAAAACCCGCAAAGCGTGATTCGCTTTTGCGGGTTTTTGCGTTTCGGGCGGCAAAACAGGAATGGGATGATGATGGGGCAGCGATCTGATCGTCTGAAAGGACGACGGCGGTATCGCCAAAGGGACGTCAATGGCGTATGGAAAAGTCATTACGGCGGTGGTGCATCCGGGCCGTGAGGGCGTCGGAAATTTACGAAAAACGGGTGTTTATCATGACGGGAGAGATGTGCCCTTAGGGCAAGGGTGTGTGTTTGGGGCAGCGGGGGCCGGGACCAACTTCGTCCGGTCCGGTTCAGTCCGGGGCCAGTCCGGTCGGTGAAGCGTGACAATGCCGAGAATCAGCGGGCCCGAATTGCGCCCGGATTGGATCGGCACGGGATCGGCTGGCCGGGGTGCCGGGATTGGTTGCCAGCGGGCCGATGGATTGTTCGGACATGCCAAGAGGCCGATCATCGATGGCGGGACGTGGGTCTGCCATGCGGCAACGTTCTTGCCTTTGGGGTGAGGTGCGTTTTCTGTGTTCATCGAAAGCCAGAGGTGTTTGTTTGGGGCGGCGGGGACTGGGGCAAGGCCGGTCTGGTGCTGCCCGGTTCAGTTCATTCCCGTCTCGTCCTGTCCGCTTTCGTCTGGCCCACCCGGTTGGTGGCGTTTGGCGATGCCGGGGGCTGCGGGGTGGCTGGATTGGTTTGGTGGTTGATCAAAATCGTCATGCCGGGCGAAGCGGAGCGCAGACCCGGAATCCGTGCCCGATTGAAAGAGACTGGATTCCCGCCTTCGCGGGAATGACGATCTTGTTGAAAGTGCTTTGTCAGCGGGCCGATGGTGCGTTCGGAGATGCCGAAACGTGGGTTATCGATGGCGGGATTTGTGTCTGCCATGCGACAACGCCGTTGCCCTTTGAGGTGCGTTTCGGGGGGGCAACCGAGAGCGGCGGGTGCTTGTTCGGGGCAGTGGGGGCCGTCCGGTCGGTGGCGTTTGGCGATGCCGGGGGCTGCGGGGGGGCTGGATTGGCTTGGTGATTGATCAAATCGTTATTCCGGGCGAAGCGCAGCGTAGACCCGGAATCCATGGCCCATTGAAAGAGGCTGGATTCCCGCCTTCGCGGGAATGACGATCCGGTTGGGTGTGTCCTGCCATCGATGATGCTGTTGTCCTTGTCCGGGGTTGGGGCGGGTTTCCGGCGTGGGTCGAAAGCGGTTACACCGGGGTGTGAGCCTAGTAAGCGCCAAACCCCAGAAGATGCGGCAGCCACAGGACCAGACCGGGGATGGCGACCATCAGGATGACGCGGATGAAATCGGCGGCGAGGAAGGGCAGGATGCCGCGGGACAGGGTGGTGATGGTCATGTCGGATGACACGCCCTGAATGATGAACAGGTTCATGCCAATCGGGGGCGTGATCAGGCCGATTTCAACGACCGATACCAGAACCACACCAAACCAGACCGGATCATAGCCGACGCCGGTAATCACGCCATATGCCGGCACCACCGTCAGAAGGATCATGGACAGGCTGTCCATGAAGCAGCCGAGTACGACGTAAAACACCAGAAGGGCGATCAGCACGACCAGCGGTGAGTACCCTTGCGTGGTGATCCAGTCCACCAGTGTCTGGGTCAGGCCGCTGGTTTCGATGAAGAAATTGAAAAGGGCCGCCCCGATCAGGATCAGGAAGATCATCCCGGTCATGCCGGCGGTTTCGCGAATGCCGGTGCGTAAAACCGTCCAGTTCAGCCGTTTGCGCAGGAACGCAAACAGCAATGCGCCACCGGCACCAACAGCCGCGGCTTCTGTGGGGGAGAACAGGCCGGCATAAATCCCGCCGATCACCAGAACGATCAAGACGATGGCATCCCACATGCGCAGCAAGGCGCCCCAACGCTGTGACCATGGGACATAGTCGCTGACCGGGGCCAATGAAGGATTTCGCATGACCTGAATGCGGATGGATATGATGTAAAGCACGGTTGCCAGAAGGCCCGGGATCATTGCACCGGCAAACAGCGCACCGATGGATTGTTCGGTCATGAGCGCGTAAATCACGAGCAGGATCGAAGGCGGGATCAGAACGCCAAGGGTTCCGCCCGCGGCAATCGATGCCCCGGCAAGGCTTTTGGCATAGCCGCGTTGGCGCATTTCAGGAAGGGCGACCCGGCCCATGGTCGCACAGGTCGCAAGCGATGATCCGCAAATCGCGCCAAATACCGCGCTTGCCCCGATACTGGACGCGGCCAGGCCGCCCGGACGATGGCCGGAAAATGCGGTGATGCCGCGAAACAGATTGCCCGAGAGACCGGAATGGGAGGCAAACACGCCCATGAAAATGAACAGCGGCACCACCGAAAGGCCATAGGGGAATATGGCCTCGAACGGGAGGCTTGCCATGACGTAGCTTGCCGACATCCAGTCGGTCAGAAGCAGGGTGCCGATGATGCCGACAACCGCCATTGCGACCGCGACCGGTACACGCAAAAGGGCCAGTGCGAGAGCCGTCACAAACCCGATCAGTCCCGCCCATTCCGTCGCCATCAGTTCTTCTCGTCCGTTAAAAGCAGTTTTAGAAATTGCACAAGACACACCAGTGTCGATATCGCCATGCCGGTCAGAAGGAAGGCCCAGAACAGGATCATCGGGATCGCAAGGTTTTGCGATACATCGCCATAGGTCCATTGTTCCATCGCGCGGCCCCATGACAGATAAAGCAGGAAGGCCATCAGCCCGGCGCATAAAAGCGGGATCAATCGATCAATGGTTTTAAACAGGATGCGAAGGCGGTTCTTGCCGATCAGATCGACGGTGACATGGGCATGCGCGCTAAAGGCATAGGGGATCGCCCATGATGCAGCGGCCATGACGCAAAACTGGGTCAGGTCGACTGCCCCCACCAGCGATTGCCCGCCAATGCGCCGCCAGATGATATCGATCACCACAATGGCAATCGCCCCGATCAGGGCCGCCATGCCGACAAAGGCCAGAATGTCGGTCAGCCGGTTCATCAAGTGATCCATTTGGTGAACCGCGGCATAAAGCCGCGATCCACCGGATTTTTCAGCGCGATGCGTCATTTGTCGCCAGCGTGATATTTGGCATCAAATTCCGCGATCAGTTCCTGCGCGCGTTTATAGATGGCGTCGGGGTCGGACACGCCCTTTTCCTTCAGCCCGGCCAGATATTCCTGGATCATCGGCTGGGATGCTTCCTGCCATTGAGCACGGGTGGCGTCATCAATCGTGATGATTTCATTGCCGTGCTGTTCGGCGTTGGCCTTGCCAACGGCTTCCCATTTGGTCCACCAGTCGCCAAATTTGCCGACCAGGACGTCGCCGGAAATTTCGTCAATCGCGGCACGGACATCTTCGGGCAGGCTGTCATATTTTTTCTGGTTCATCACGAAATAGAAGCCGGCGGTATAGGCCGCAGCATCGGTGTGATATTTCAGAAGTTCGTTGGCCTTGACCGCGTTGACCAGATCCCAGGTGGCAACCAGACCTTCGATATTGCCCTTTTGCAGGTTTTCGTAAATCGCCGATGGCGGCAGGCCGACCGGGGATGCGCCAAAGGATTCCAGCATCGCCGAAATCGCCGGGCTTGGCGTTCTGAGGCGCAGGCCCTTGAGATCGTCAAGGGATCGAACCGGGTTATCAAGGGTGTGGATCAGGCCGCCCGGATGGGTGAACAGGGCAAGGAGCTTGAAGTCTTTATAGTCGCTGCCAAGCAGGCCTTCCTTGTAAAGCGTCCAAAGGGTTTCAGACCCGGAATCGGCATATTTCACCAGAAACGGCAGTTCAATGATCGAGGCGGCCGGATAGCGGTCACGCGGGATACCGTTCAGGCCCACGGCCATATCCATCACGCCCGCGCGGACCTGATCGGCCTGACGGTCGATTTTGCCAAAGGCCGATGTCGCGTCATAAATTTCGACTTCGACCTTGCCGTTGGTTTTTTCCGACAGTTCCTTGCCCCAGCTTTCGAGGAAGTCTTTCTGGAAGCCGTGGCTTGGCGGCAGATAGTGGCTGACCTTCAGCGTGATGTCGGCGGCCTGGGCCATGCCCGCACCGGCCAGAATGGTTGCCCCGGCCAGAAGCCCAAGCAGTGTGTTGCGAAGTTTCATCGGTTTCATGTTCCTCTCCCTGTTTTCTGATCATGTGTTTGATCGTGCTTTTGATCGGTCCGGTGCCAAGGGCGCATCACGGCCGCTGATGGGCTTTCCACTTTCTGATCATCGGTGTGGAGTGCTGTTTTTTCTTTGAATTGGAATTATGATATATATAATCAATTACGCAATATGAAATTTATGCAGGTAAATTTTGACCAAAGCCCCATCGAAAAACATCCCGGTTGCCGATAGCGACATCGATATTTCGGACGCGGTTGATGCGGCGGATACGCGCAAGGGCATTCAGTCGGTCGAGGTCAGCGGCGTGATCATTGCGGCATTGTGCGACTTCAAATTCCCGGTGCCGTTAAAGGATCTGGCGGCGGCGGTGGATATGCCACCGGCGAAGGTTCATCGCTATCTGGCGAGCCTGGTGCGGATCGGTCTTGCCTGGCAGGATGATCTGACCGGGCTTTATGGCCTGGGGCCGATGGCGTTGCGGATGGGCATTTCGGCGATTGAACGCAATGATGTTGTCATGCGCGCCGGAAGGCTTTTGCGCAATCTGGCGATTGATTTGCGGTCGTCCGGGCATCTGGCGATCTGGGGTGAACGCGGGCCGGTCCTGATCCGGACCGAACATGGCGGGCCGCCGATCATATCGACCATGGGGCTTGGTACGGTGATGCCGTTATTGAGGTCGGCCACCGGGCAGGCGTTTTTATCGACCATGCCGCGTGGGGCGATTGAGCATGTCATCCGGGCCGAGCAGGATATCCTGCATTGGGATGATGCCACGGTGGATCGGTTGATTATCGAAACGCGCGAACGCGGTGCGGCGGTGATCGAAGGCGATATCGTGCCGGGTTTATCGGCGATCAGTGCGCCGGTCTATAATCTGGACGGGGCGGTGGCATGTTGTGTGACGCTGATGAATCCCAAGGCCAATTATTTTCAGCCGGGGCAACCGGCCTTTGACGTGTTTTTGCGCGCGATTGCCGATTTCACCCAAAGCTGGGGCGGACAGCCGCGCGATGAGGCCGACGACAGTCAAACAGCAACTGTCACAGGAAATGTCACAGGGACCATCAAAGATCGTTCAGCTTTGTCAGGAGGTCGGAAAGGCGTTTGAAATCCGCATCGCCCAGAAAATCGCGGACCTTTTTGTCATAGGCAATGCCCGCCTCGCACAGTGACTGAAAGGCCGATTGGCCCTGCGAGGTCAGTTCAAGGCGATGAACGCGACGATCATTTTCGTTCTGAACGCGTCGGAGCCAGCGGCGTTGTTCGATGGAAAAAACGGCACGTGATACCTTGGTTTTATGCAAGCCCGTATGGGTGACGATTTCGGTCGCGGTAAGTCGGCCATATTGCCCAAGGGTTGCCAGAACCCGCCATTCGGATCGCGTCATCCGGTATCGGTCGCGATAGATATCGCGGAAGCCAAGACTGACCTTTTCGCTGGCGTGATGCATCAGAAACGGCAGAAAGCGGTGCAGATCGAATTCGGATTTTTCGGATTTCATGGCTTTAAAAGGCTGTTTGATAGTTACAAAAATTACAGTTACGGATGTAACTATATCGAAGACTGGTAGGAAAAAGGCAATGACGGATCACAAGGTTACGACTGGAACCGCCGGAAATGCTGCAAACGGCGTTGCGAACGATCTGCGTTACATGCCCGGTTTTGGCAATGATTTTGAAACCGAAAGTCTGCCCGGTGCCTTGCCGCAGGGGCAGAACAGCCCGCAGAAATGCGCCTATGGCCTTTATGCCGAACAGCTTTCGGGGTCACCCTTTACCGCGCCGCGCGGCACCAATGAACGGTCGTGGCTGTATCGCATGCGGCCCAGCGTTCGCCATAACGGGCGGTTCAAATCCTTTGCCCTTCCGGAATGGAAAACGGCCCCGTGCGTGAATGACCATAGCCTTGCACTGGGTCAGTTGCGCTGGGACCCGGTGCCGATGCCAAGCAAACCCACCGATTTCATTTCCGGTATGCGCACGGTGACCACGGCCGGGGACGCCATGACCCAGACCGGCATGGCAAGCCACGTATATGTGTGCAACACCGATATGGTGGATGACTATTTTTTCAATGCGGATGGCGAATTGCTGGTGGTGCCCGAAAGCGGCACGCTTCGGATTTTTACCGAACTTGGCATCATGGATGTCGCGCCGCTTGAAATCGCGTTGATCCCGCGTGGCATGATGTTCAAGGTGTCGATCCTGACCCCCGGGATTCAGGGCGGTGCACGCGGTTATGTCTGCGAAAATTACGGGGCGAAATTCACCCTGCCGGAACGCGGGCCGATTGGCGCCAACTGCCTTGCCAATCCGCGTGATTTCAAGACACCCGTGGCGGCCTATGAGGATAAGGAAACGCCGTGCCGTATCCTGATCAAATGGTGCGGGCAGTTCCATGAAACCGGGATCGGGCATTCGCCGCTGGATGTGGTGGCGTGGCATGGCAATTACACGCCGTTCAAATATGATCTTCGGACGTTTTCGCCGGTGGGTGCGATCCTGTTTGACCATCCCGATCCGTCGATCTTTACCGTGCTGACCGCCCCATCGGGCGAGGCCGGAACGGCAAATATCGATTTTGTCATCTTCCCGCCGCGCTGGATGGTGGCGGAGCATACCTTCCGCCCGCCATGGTATCACCGCAATATCATGTCGGAATTCATGGGGCTGATTTGTGGTCAGTATGATGCCAAGGAAAAGGGTTTCGTCCCCGGTGGCATGAGCCTGCATAACATGATGCTGCCGCATGGGCCCGATGCGTTCGGGTTTGAAAAGGCATCAAACGGGGAGCTTGGCCCGCAGAAGCTGGATGGCACCATGGCCTTCATGTTTGAAACCCGTTTTCCGCAGCAATTGACGAAATTTGCCGCCGAGCTTGAGACCCTTCAGGATGATTATCTTGAGTGCTGGGACGGGCTGGAACGCAAATTTGATGGCACGCCGGAAGGTCGCCCGTAAACGGCGACCGGTAAAAAGAACATCACAGGACTTAACGACAGGAATGCCGGAGGCATAAAAACCGATGAAACTTGCAACCCTTAAAAACGGCACCCGTGACGGCCAGCTTGTTCTGGTGACCAAAGACCTTGGCGAATATGTCGATGCCAGTGCGATTGCGCCGACATTGCAGGCAGCGCTTGATAACTGGGATAAAGTTGCGCCGCGACTGAGCGAACTGGCCGATGAAATCGCCGCCGGATCGACGATTGCCAAACGTTTCGCGCTTGATGAAACCAAGCTGCATTCACCCCTGCCGCGGGCGTTTCAGTGGGCGGATGGGTCGGCCTATGTTAATCATGTCGAACTGGTGCGCAAGGCGCGCGGGGCGGAAATGCCCGAAACATTCTGGACCGATCCGCTGATGTATCAGGGCGGTTCGGACAGTTTCCTGGGGCCGCGTGATGATATCCGCATGGCCGATACGGCATGGGGCATTGATATGGAAGGCGAGATTGCCGTCATCACGGGTGACGTGCCGATGGGCGCATCGATTGATCAGGCGCGTGATGCGATCCGTTTGATCATGCTGGTCAATGATGTGTCTTTGCGGGGCCTCATCCCCGGCGAGCTTGCCAAGGGGTTTGGTTTCTTCCAGTCCAAGCCGTCCTCGGCCTTTTCGCCGGTGGCGGTCACGCCGGACGAACTTGGCGATGCGTGGGATGGGGGCAAGGTTCATCTGCCGCTTTGTGTTGATCTGAATGGCAAACCGTTTGGGCGCGCCAATGCCGGGGTCGATATGACCTTTGATTTTGCGCAATTGATCGCACATGCGGCGAAAACCCGCCCGCTTTGTGCCGGATCGATCATCGGGTCGGGCACGGTTTCCAACAAGCTTGACGGTGGGCCGGGCAAGCCGGTGGCACAGGGCGGGGCGGGATATTCCTGCATTGCTGAAATCCGCATGATCGAAACCATTGAAAACGGCAAACCGGAAACGCCGTTCATGCAGTTTGGCGACCGGGTGCGGATCGAGATGCTTGACGCCAGCGGCCAATCAATTTTTGGCGCGATTGACCAGAGCGTTGTGAAGTACGAAGCATGAGCGACGTCATCCTGTATGATTATTGGCGGTCTTCGGCCAGCTATCGGGTCAGGATTGCGCTTTCGCTGATGGATATGGCGTATCAATCCGTTGCGGTTGACCTTTTGGCGGGGGCGCATAAAGCGCCTGATTTCCGTGAGCGTAATCCGCAGGGGTTGGTACCGGCCCTTGAGATTGACGGGCTTGTGCTGACGCAGTCACTCGCAATCATCGAATATCTGGATGAGACCCGCAGCCATGCGGGTTTCCTGCCGAAGGATGCGGTGGGGCGGCAACGGGTGCGGGCGTTGTCACATGCGATTGCGATGGATATTCACCCGGTCTGTAATCTGGGTGTTGTCGGCAATATCATGAAGCAGGCCGAAGCCCACGGGGAAGACCCGGCGAAGGTGCGGCTGGCATGGATGGGGAAATATATCGGCGAGGGGCTTGAAGCGTTTGAACGGCTTCTGGACCATCCGGGCACGGGCAGCTTTTGCCATGGGGATCGGCCATCAATGGCCGATATCTGTCTGATTCCGCAGATTTATAATGCGCGGCGGTGGGAGGTCGATTTAAGCCACCTTCCGATGATCAACCAGATTGCCGAGCGCTGCCTTGCGATGGACGCGTTTGCACGCGCCCATCCAGACCGCTGCCCGCGATAACTTGTTCCAGTTTTAGAAATCTGCATTTCATCGGATAAGTGACATTTCACAGTATCCGTGATGAAGTACGCTGAATTGGCGCCACAGGTCGGGAGAACCAATTTGGCGAGACATCAGAAGGTATGCGATTGCGTTGAATGTCAGCGAAAGAAAGACGTTAGCCTCCCCGAAGACTTAGTCGAGGAAGTCTTGAGTGGAAAGGTAACTCTTTTTGCTGGGGCTGGTATTAGTACAGAATCTAAAAACGTTCTACCGTATAGCTTGTTCGAAAAAATTCGAAGTCAGCTTGGGCTAGAAGATGAAGAACTGAGCTTTCCAGAGGTAATGCAACGGTTTTGTCAAAAACCGAATGGAAGGATTAAGCTCCTTCAAGAGGTCCGAGATCGGTTCAAGAATGTTGATGCATTTCCAGAGATTCAGGGGTGTGCAACACGATTTCACAAGGAAACTGGTACGCTATTCACAATCTCAAATATTGTTACAACAAATTGGGATAGTTACTTCGAGCAATTCAGCCACGCTACGCCATTTGTACTCGATCAAGATCTAGCATTTTGGGAAGTAGCAGAACGGCGAGTGTTGAAAATTCACGGCTCGATTGAGAACCTCTCAACTATCGTGGCCACCGAAGATGATTACAAAGCGCGAGCAGAGTCTCTTGGTAAGGGGTTGATCGGTGGTTTGTTAAAGACCTTATTAGCGACCCAAACTTTTATCTTTGTTGGATACTCGCTGCGCGATAGCGATTTTCAAGAGCTATACGGCTTTGTAAAGAAGCAGATGGCTGATTTCCACCGTCAAGCATATGTAGTTACCCCGTTCGAAGATGAGGCTGAGAAGTTTCTCAAGGATGGCCTGATACCAATTGTGACTGATGGCACCTACTTCATTGAGCTTCTTAAAGAGCGGGCTATTGAAGAAGGGATTTTGATACCAGACGAACATTATTTATCGTCAGCAAATAATTTATACGAGTTCCTAGAAGAGCACGACAATGCATGTAAAAATGTTAAGCCATCAGTTCATCCGCAAATTATATACTCATTAACGTATCAAGATGGTGTGATTCATGCACTTCAGCGAATCATGAAAATGCGCTTTTCTGGTGAGTATTCTAACTTCGCAAGGGTGTGCTCCCTTGTTGAAAAGTATGAGCAAATACTCTTGGAAAATGAGGAGCATAACAACTTTTCAAATGTTGCTTACATCACAGGCTACATTAATGGTCTAGTTTCACATCTCGAAGCAGGAGACGAGGGGGTGAAAATCCCAAAGTATTTTGCTTTTGATTGTGAGAGAGAATTGCTTTTGCTGGATGATTTCTTGGATTTTGTGACGAATAACCCTGATGCCCATCCTCAATCCATGAGGGTTGCGAAACATCATCTCTCAGATCTAGAAGACGCTGACAGTGTCGTGTTCCACCACAGTCCATGGCTTTAGGTCACCTGACCATAATCAATCCCATTGCCGAACGGTGCCTGGCGTTTGCCCGCGCCCATCCCGATCTTGCAAAGCCGAAGGATTAGAGGCAGCCCCTAAAGAACGCGGGCGTAAATCGCGCGGGCATCGTCAAACGTGACCTCGCGCGGGTTATTGATCAGCAACCGTTCGACTTTCATCGCATCGGTCGCAAGCATATCAAGGTCGGATTGTGCGACACCGACATCGCGCAGTTTTTGCGCAAACGGCATGCGCGCGACCATTGCCGCGATAAAGGCGATGAAGGCGTCGCAGGCCTCGGCATCGTTGGAAAAACGCTGGTCCGGCATGACGGCAGTGGCGAGTTCGCCATAATGCTGCATCGCAGCATCGCGGTTGAATTTAAGGACCTCGGTCAGGACGAGGGCATTGGATAATCCGTGCGGCACGTGAAAATGCCCGCCCAGCGGATAGGCCAGCGCATGGACCGCCGCCACCGGGGCATTGGCGAATGCCATTCCGGCCATCATGGATCCCTGCAACATTGCCTCGCGCGCGGCACGGCCGGGATTGGCCGAAACCGCGTCGTCGATATGGGCTGTCATCAGTTGTAATGCCCGGATGGCGAGGCTGTCGGACAGGGGATTTTTTTTGTGTTTTGTCGTATAGGCCTCGATCGCATGGACCATGGCATCAATGCCCGTGGCCGCCGTGATCGGGGCTGGTAACCCCATGGTCAGTTCGGCATCAAGCAATGCAAGATCGGGATAAAGCAGGGGGGAGACGACACCCTTCTTTTCCGATGTCGGCGTGGTGACGATGGAAATCGGGGTGACTTCGGACCCGGTGCCAGCCGTCGTCGGGACCTGTATCAGACGCAGGCGCGGGCCTGTCGCCAGACCGATCCCGTAAATATCGGCAAGGTTTTGCGGTTTGCCGCATAGAAGTGCCACCAGCTTGGCGGTATCCATCGAACTGCCGCCGCCCAGCCCGATGATAATATCGGCACCGAATTCCTGTGCGTGGCGGGTGGCTTCAAGGATGCTTTCCTCGGGCGGGTCGGCCTGCACACCGGTCCAGAGGAGATAATCAATCCCGGCCTTGCGAAGCGACGCACAGGGGCCCGATGTCAGCCCGGCCTTTTCAAGGCCGGGGTCGCTTAGGATGAAGGCGCGTTTTGCCCCGGTTTCGGCACACAGTTTACCAAGTTCCTGTGCACCGCCAAACCGGCAGATCGCACGCGGGGTGGTTTCGAAGATGAAATCGGACATCTGGCTTCCCTAGCTTCCCTGACTGATCATTTATTTTGACAGCAAGGGTGCCGTGGATCCGGCCCGGCAGCAAGACGCTATTTCAGGCGGCCATGTCGGCAGGTCTGATCAATCTCGTCGCGATTGATGCCGATATCGCGCAGAATGGCGTTCGGGGACTGGCGCAGCCATGCGGCGTCACGCGCGATTTTGCGCTGTGTTGCGATATGGCGGATCGAAAGGACGAGCCAGCGCCAGACAACATTGCCGAACGACGCATTCGCGGTCGACCCGGCATGGGGGGCGGTGGCGGCGAGGGAGTTGGTCGTGATGTGCATTGTCATGATGCTGGCTCGCTAGTTTGCTTTGCTAATGAGGTTCGAAATCGGTTTCGAACACAGGTAAAAACTAGCCCGCCTTTGACGACTTCGGTGCGCAAAGATCGCAAAAGCGTGCGAAATTTCCGCAAATTTTGCGTAAAAACGATTTTTCTTATCGGCCCGGTTCGGTCATTGTTTCGGGCGTATTGACGACCATGCGTTTGGGGCAGGGGCATTTTGACTGAACTTGATAAATTCGACTATCGCCTGCTGGAACTGTTGCAGCAGAACAGTCGTCTGACGGGAACCGAATTATCGGCACAGGTGGGGCTGTCATCGGCGGCGTGTCTTCGCCGGGTGCAGCGTTTGCGCGAAACCGGTGTGATCGAACGCGACGTTGCGATTGTGTCGCCCAAGGTATTTGGCAAACGGATGATGATCATCGTGTTGCTGACCATGGATCGCGACCGGCCGGATCGCTATATGCTGATGCGCGAGGAATTCGGCAAAATGTCCGAAGTCGTGCAATGCCATCACGTGACCGGGGCGCATGATTTTGTCCTGCGCATTCAGGTTGCCGACATGGATGAATATAGCGCGTTCGTGGACCGGGTTTTTCATGAACCCTATATCAAGCGCTATGAGAGCCTCGCGGTTCTGGGGTCGCTTAAATAAAAACGGCGGGCATCAAAGCCCGCCGTTCGCATTTTGGATCATCAGGATTATGGCTTAGGCGAAATCAAGCGCACGGTCGCCATTGGCGTCCTTGATGCGGGTCGGAAGACCCATGTTGTTCAGAAGGTTCAGGAACGGTTTGGATGGCAGTTCTTCGACATTGGCCATCTTTTTCACATCCCATTCGCCGGTGGCGATCAGCATGGCGGCTGCGACCGGCGGAACGCCAGCGGTATAGGAAATGCCCTGGCTTCCGACTTCCTCGTACGCGTCCTTGTGGTCGGCAACGTTATAGATCAGGACTTCGGTTTCCTTGCCGTCCTTGCTGCCCTTCACCAGATCGCCGATGCAGGTTTTGCCGGTATAATCGGGTGCCAGCGAGCTTGGGTCCGGCAGGCAGGCCTTGACGACCTTGAGCGGCACGACTTCGAGGCCCTCGGCCGTTGTGACCGGTTTTTCCGACAGCAGGCCGATATTGTTCAGGACCGTGAAGACATTGACGTAATGATCGCCAAAGCCCATCCAGAAACGGACATTGGGGACGTCAAGGTTCTGTGACAGGGAATGAACCTCGTCATGGCCGGTCATGAAGGTCTGGCTTTCGCCGACAACCGGCATGTCCCAGATTTTCTTGACCTCGAACATCTTGTTTTCCTGCCAGGCGTTGTTTTGCCAGGAATAAACCGTGCCGGTAAATTCGCGGAAATTGATTTCTGGGTCGAAGTTGGTGGCAAAATATTTGCCGTGGCTGCCGGCATTGATGTCGATGATGTCAATCGAGTCAATCTTGTCGAAGTAATCCTCGACCGCCAGTTTGGCATAGGCATTGACCACGCCCGGGTCAAAACCGACGCCCAGAATCGCGGTGACACCGGCCTTTTCGCATTCTTCACGGCGTTTCCACTCGTAATTTGCGTACCATGGCGGGGTTTCGCAGATTTTGTCCTGTTCTTCGTGGATGGCGGTATCGAGATAGGCAACGCCCGCCTTGATGCAGGCCGACATGACCGGCATGTTGATGAAGGCGGAGCCGACATTGATGACGATTTCGCAGCCGGTTTTCTTGATCAATGCGACGGTGGCATCGATATCGGTTGCGTCAAGCGCATGACCTTCGAGCGTGCCGGCATTCTTCAGGTTTTTCTTTTCATGAATGCTGTCGATGATTTTCTGGCATTTTTCCGCAGTACGCGACGCAATATGGATATCGCCAAGCACATCATTATGCTGTGCACATTTATGCGCGACCACCTGTGCGACGCCACCTGCGCCGATAATCAGAACATTCTTCTTCATTTCGGGCCAAAAACTCCCTTTTTACGAATAGATGAAACCCAAAGCGCCTTTTTACGAAAGGCTCGAAACATAATCATCGAAGGTGAACTCACGTACAACGCGTTCGCTGCCGTCGAGTTCCTTGATCACGATGGACGGCATGCCGACACCGTTGAACCAGTTCTTTTTGACCATGGTGTAACCGGCGGCATCCTGTACCGAGATACGGTCGCCGACCTTGATCTCGTTTGCGAAATTGAATTCGCCAAAAACGTCACCGGCAAGGCAGGACTTGCCGCAGATCATATAGGCATGATCGCCCGTGTTCGGCTCAATCTTGGCGGTTTCGCGATAGATCAGAAGATCGAGCATGTGGGCTTCGATGGAGCTATCGACAATCGCAAGGTTCTTGCCGTTAAACAGCGTATCAAGCACGGTGACCTCAAGGGTGGTGCTTTTGGTGATCGAGGCTTCGCCCGGTTCGAGATAAACCTGAACGCCGTATTTTTCCGAGAAGGCCCTGAGGCGGGCGCAGAATTTATCAAGCGGGTAATTGTCACCGGTGAAGTGGATGCCGCCGCCGAGGCTGACCCATTCAACGCGCGAGAGAAGCGATCCGAATTTGGTTTCGATATCGCCCAGCATTTTGTCGAACAGATCGAAATCGGCGTTTTCGCAGTTATTGTGGATCATGAAGCCGGAAATGCGGTCCATGACGGCCTCGACCTTGGTGACGTCCCATTCGCCAAGACGCGAAAACGGGCGGGCCGGATCGGCCAGATCGAAGCTGGAACTTGAAACCTGCGGGTTCAGGCGAAGACCGCGCACGATGCCGGACGCAGCATCGGCAAAGCGGTTAAGCTGGCTGATCGAATTGAAGATGATCTTGTCGGCGTTTTCGATCACTTCGTCGATTTCGGAATCGGCATAGGCCACGCTATAGGCATGGGTTTCCTTGCCGAATTTCTTGCGGCCCAGTTTGACTTCGTGCAGCGACGAGGACGTCGTGCCATCCATATAGTCCGACATGAAATCGAAGACCGACCAGGTCGCAAAGCATTTCAATGCCAGCAACGCCTTTGCGCCGGAATGTTCGCGCACATAGGCGATCTTTTCCATGTTGCGCAGCAGTTTCGATTTATCGATCAGATAATAAGGCGTATGCGGCATCGTATTCTGGTTCCTCGACCGAAGGCCCTGTTTTCAGGGACCGAAAAGACAACACGGAAAACGTCCGTCGACCGGCAAACATTCCCCGCAAGGTTCGGCATTCAAGCCCGGTTTGCGCCAACGAATTTCATACCATCGATGCGAAGGCACTTTGTGCCTGTATCGCATGCGCCGCGACCCAATAGCAGCGGGGCGCATACGGGTCAACAGTGTGACCACATTGTCTGATCGCGTGGCCTTTAAATTACCGGGGCCTTTGGGCCTTTTGATGCAGGATTTGCAAGGGTAACAGTTTGATTCCATAGGGAAACAGGCGGCGATCAGATGCAGGTTTCCGTTTCGTGAAACTTGGGCCTGCCCGGTGGGGCTTTGCGCAAGCCGGATTTCCAACACTATCACCAAATCACGGATTTTGCATGGTTGCGGGGCAAAAAGCCCGCGATGGCATCTGTGCTATTGCTTTTTTGTACCGAATGGATAATTGTTTACCGATTGGTACAATAAAGCTGATGGAGCCGACGATGAGTGAGCTACGCCAACCCCTGCCGCCCTTTACGCGGGAAACCGCAATCCAGAAAGTCCGCATGGCCGAAGATGGCTGGAACAGCCGTGATCCGGCGCGGGTGTCGCTGGCCTATACGCCCGATACGATCTGGCGGAACCGTGCGGAATTTGCCAATGGTCGTGAGGAGGTCATTGCCTTTCTGACCCGCAAATGGAACAAGGAACTGGAATATCGATTGATCAAAGAGTTGTGGGCGCATGACGGCAACCGGATCGCGGTGCGTTTTGCCTATGAATATCGCGATGATTCCGGGAACTGGTATCGGGCCTATGGCAACGAGAATTGGGAATTTGCCGAGAATGGCCAGATGCATCGCCGGTTTGCCTGCATCAATGACATGCCGATCCGCGAAGAAGACCGCAAATTCTTCTGGGACCGTTCGGGGCCGCGCCCGGCCGATCATCCGGGCCTGTCTGATCTGGGATTATAAGTAAGCCATGCCAAAGATTATCGCGGAGCGTTCCGATGTTATTCCCGTCCTTGCGGAGATTTTCCGCGAGTATGGCTATGAAGGGGCGAGCCTTTCGCTGATTGCCAGCCGGACGGGTCTGGGAAAGGGCAGCCTTTATCATTTCTTTCCCGGTGGCAAAGAGCAGATGGCATCCGAAGTGCTTCGCGAGATCGATGGCTGGTTCGAGGACGCGGTTTACAAGCCGCTGCGTGACGGGGATGACCCACGGGCGGCGATTTTGGAAATGTGCCGTTCGGTTGCGACCTATTTCTGGTCGGGAAAGCGGGTATGCCTGATCGGGGCGTTTGCGCTTGATAATGTGCGTGACCGTTTTTCAGACGCAATCCGCGATTATTTTGCGGTCTGGCAGCGTTCGTTGCAGCAGGCGCTTGTGCGGATCGGGCATGATGCGGACCGGGCATCGGACATTGCCGAAGATGCGATTTTATCGATCCAGGGGGCGCTTGTTTTATCGCGCGCGCTGGACGATACGGCGGTGTTTGAGCGCACCATGGCGCGGGTTGAAACCGGGTTGCTGGCGGGGCCGGATCAGGGGCGCGATCTGGGAAACGGGCACACGGGATCCTGACGGGGTGTGATACCATCACGGTATCAAAAAATGACAAATTGCCGACCGTGCGGCCCTTGATCATCGGGATGCGATGACTAAGTTTTATAATGATTTAAATCACCCAAGCGACAAATGAGGAGGCGTCCATGCCTGCACCCGTCAGTGTCGATCACTTGGCCTTTCCGACCCGCGATCTTGCGGCGACGGATGATTTTTATTCCCGTGTTCTGAAGGCCCGGCTGGTTCATGCCGAAAGCGGTTACAGTCCGTCGTGGAAAAGCGATTTTCTGCTGATCACCTTTGCGCTTTCTGATGGAACGCGGCTGTCATTCTTTGACTGGCCAGCCGATACGGGACCGTATCCCGATGATCCCGACATGCCCAATGACGTGTTTCATATCGGGCTTCGGTGCGATACGCCGCGTGATGTGATTGCCTGGCAGAACCATTTGTTCCAGCACAAGGTGGTTTACCATAACGAGGATGACGGGAAATCGCGCCGGTTGTTCATCCGTGATCCGAACGGCATCCGGTTTGAAATCTTTGCCGCCGATCAGCCGAAATACAGTGACGATCACGAAGATCGGGCACGTTCGGTTTATGAAGAATGGCAGAAGATCGCCAATCGCTGATCCGGTTTTGTGATCAGGCGGGGCAGGGGCCGGTGCTTTGGCGGACGATCAGTTCGGTTGGCACAATGACCGGATTTTCCGCCGGTTCCGGGATGGTTCCGGTTTTATCAAGCCGGGCAAGCAGCAGCGAAATCGCCTGTTCACCCAATCGTCGGCGCGGCTGACGCACGGTTGTGAGCGGCGGGTCGTAATTGGCGGCCAGATGAATATCATCGAAACCAACGACGGATACATCGTGGGGCACGCGAAGGCCGAGTTCCTTGGCCGCGACAATGACGCCGATTGCCATACCGTCCGATGAGCAGAAAAATGCCGTCGGGCGGTTTTTGCTGTCTTTAAGCAGGGCACGGGCCGCCGAAATCCCCGATTCAATCGAAAAATCGCCGCGATAGATCAGGGACGGGTTGACTTCGATGCCACTGCTGGAAAGCGCGCGGCGATAACCGGCAACGCGGTCGGTCGTCAGGATGTTGCTGGCGGGGCCTGCGATATGAGCGATGCGGCTGTGACCAAGGTCCAGCAGATGTTTTGTCGCGCTATAGGCGGCCTTTTCATTGTCGATGATCACGGTCGGCAGGTTGCAGCCCGGAATGCGTTCGCAGGCAATGACCACGGGCGGAATGATCCCGCGCGGCGTATTGGCAAGCGGTGCCGGAAGGCGCCCGTTCAGCAGAATCATGGCGTCGGCCTGATTGCTGCGCAGATAGGCGGCATAGGTGGCTTCGCGTTCGGGTTCGTTCTGGGTATCGCCGATCAGGACGTTGTAGCCCGCCTTGCTGGCGCCCTGTTCGATTCCCGACAGAATTTCCGAAAAGAAGGGGTTTCCGATATCGGGGACCAGCAAAAGGATCATGCCAGACCGGTTCAGGCGGAGGTTTCGGGCCATGACATTGGCGGTATAACCGGTCGCGGCGATGGCGGTTTGCACTTTTTCGCGCGTGCTTTCGGAAACCACATGGGGTTTGTGCAAGGCACGGCTGACGGTGGCAATGGATACCCCGGCATGTTCGGCAACATCTTCAATCGTCGCGATTTTTTCGATCATTCTTCTTCCTACTCTGCCGCTTGCAAGCTGTCCAGCGGCATTGATGGCGCGGTAATGGCCCTGATAACCGGTGTGATTTTCATCACCATATGAAAAATGTAAAGGTTTACATAATGAATGAAAACGTTTACACAAGAGGCAATCAAAAGTTGATCGCATCAATGCGACGCTAGGGAGGCTACATAAATGACGGATGCGGCTGTTCATGCCGTTAATCCCGGTATCGGGGGCGAGGTACGTCTTTCCGGCCGGAAGATTTGCAAATCATTTGGCCCGGCGCAGGTGCTTTTCGATGTGTCCATCGATCTGCATGCGGGTGAGGTGCACGCGCTTTTGGGCGAAAACGGTGCCGGCAAATCAACACTGGTTAAAATCCTTTCGGGCTATCACGAACCGACCGAGGGCGAGCTTGTCCTTGATGGCAAATCCATCAGTTTTGCCGATAGCGAGGCGGGTGAAGGGCATGGGGTGATCCTGATCCATCAGGAGCTGAACCTTGCCGAGCAGCTTACCGTTGAAGAAAACATTTTCCTGGGTCGCGAAATCAAACGCGGCTGGTTCCTTGATAAAACCGCGATGCGCGCCGAGACCAAAAAGCTTCTGGAGCAGCTTCAATGCGATGTCGATCCGCGTACCCGTATTCGTGATCTTTCGGTATCTGATCGCCAGATGGTCGAAATTGCCAAGGCGCTGAGCAAAAAGGCCGATATCCTGATCCTGGACGAACCGACCGCGGTTCTGACCGGGCGCGAGGTTGAAATCCTGTTTGATCAGATCCGGCGTTTGCGCGAACAGGGTGTCGCGATCCTTTATATTTCCCACAAGCTTGATGAAATCAAAGCCATTGCCGACCGTGTCACCGTGCTGCGCGATGGCCGCCACATCGTGACCGAGCCGGTGGTTGACCTGAGCAAGGATGACATGGCGCGCCTGATGGTCGGACGCGACATCAAACAGATGTTCCCGCATCGGGTATCGGATACCAGCGCGCCGATTGTTTTATCGGTGCGCGATCTTTCGGTGCCCGGACAGGTGCGTGATGCGAGTTTCGACCTGCATAAGGGCGAGGTTCTTGGCTTCGCCGGGATCGTCG
The DNA here is from genome assembly GCF_017744215.1 of Thalassospira sp. A3_1. NCBI lineage: Bacteria > Pseudomonadati > Pseudomonadota > Alphaproteobacteria > Rhodospirillales > Thalassospiraceae > Thalassospira > Thalassospira sp. A3_1. The sequence goes on from NZ_JAGHQQ010000002.1 coordinate 340,881, forward strand.
GGGCGGGGCGGACCGCCCTGATGGAAGCCATCATCGGCCTTCGCGAAAGATCGTCGGGGACGATTGAACGCGATGGCAAGCCGGTTCGGATCACAAGTTTGCAGGATGCCAAAAACAGCGGCATCGCCTATCTGACCAAGGACCGGAAAGGCAGCGGGTTGTTGCTGAATATGGATATGCGGCCCAACCTGACATTGCTGGCGCTGGAAAAATTCGGAAACGTGATCGTTGATCGCAAGGCGGAAGAAGCCGCGCTTGAAAAAGCGATTGAGGCGTTTGATATCCGGGCGGCGGATCGCAAGGCAAAGGTCGGTGATTTTTCCGGTGGCAATCAGCAAAAGCTTTTGCTGGCGAAGGTCATGGAAACCGATCCGGATATCGTGATTATCGACGAGCCGACACGCGGCATCGATATCGGCACCAAAAGCCAGATTTACCATTTTATTGGCGGTCTGACCGATCGCGGAAAATCCGTCATTCTTCTGTCGTCGGAAATGCCAGAAATGCTTGGCCTGTCGGACCGCATCGCGGTCATGGCGGCCGGACGCATTACCGGCATTCTTGAAGGAAACGACCGCAACGAACATGAAATCATGCGGCACGCGACAGGAATATCAGGCCAGGAGGGAGTGTCTGTTCATGAGTAGCCTTGAGCGCCGCGAGGCAAGTGCCTCGCCCCGTTTTTCCATCGATTTCAAGGCACTTGGCCCGTTTATGGCCCTTGTGGTGCTGTTTGTTCTGGGAACGGCGATCAATGACGCCTTCCTGAGTGGTGGCAACCTTTCGAATATTTTCACCCGTGCGGCTTTCATCGGCATTATCGCGGTCGGGGCGACCTTTGTGATCACGGCGGGCGGGATCGACCTTTCGGTCGGGTCGATGGCGGCGTTCATATCCGGTGCGATGATTGTCGTGATGAATACGCTGGTCGAAACGCTTGGACCGGGGCTTGAAACCGTTCTGATCGGGATCGTGTTAAGCATCATTCTTGGCATCGGGGCCGGGGCGGTCAACGGGCTGGTCAGTACCAAGGGCAAGATCGAGGCCTTTATCGTGACGCTTGGCACGATGGGGATTTACAGATCGCTTGTGACCTATATGGCCGACGGCGGCACGCTTTCGCTGGATTTCGAGGTGCGCGGGACCTATCGCCCGGTTTATTACGGCGAATTGCTGGGCATTCCGGTGCCGGTTCTGGTGTTCCTTGCGGTGGCGGTTGCCGGTTATGTGTTGCTGAACATGACGCCGTTCGGGCGGAAATGTTTTGCCATCGGCTCGAACGAGCAGGTTGCGCGTTATTCCGCGATCCATGTCGACCGGGTCAAGACGATGACCTATGTCATTCAGGGGCTTTGCGTGTCGATTGCGACCATCATTTATGTGCCCCGCCTTGGTTCCGCATCCAGTTCGACCGGTGTTCTTTGGGAACTTGAAGCCATCGCAGCCGTGATCATCGGCGGCACGATGCTCAAGGGTGGTTATGGCCGCATCTGGGGCACGGTGGTTGGTGCGATCATGCTGACCACGATTGGCAATATCCTTAACCTTACTGACGCGATCAGCAATTACCTGAACGGGGCTGTTCAGGGCTTGATCATTATCGTTGCCGTGTTCCTGCAACGCGGGGACTGGCGACGCAAGAAAAGCAAATAACCGGCGATCAACGTCCGGCTCAAGATGACGTACAGAATCATTTTTTGATCAGGAGGAAGCTTGAATGAAAACGATTACAAAGTTTCTCGGGGCGGCCTGCGTTGTGGGTCTTGGTCTTGCATCGACCTTGGCATCGACCACGGCACTGGCACAGGAAAAGGTAAAGATCGGGGTTTCGATCCCGGCGGCGACCCATGGCTGGGCCGGTGGTCTGAACTACCACGCGGAACAGGCCGAAAAGCGCCTTGAAGCGACCTATCCGAACCTTGATATCATCGTTGTTACCGCCAATGGTGCGGGCGAACAGGCCAACGATCTCGAAGATCTGGTATCAGTTCAGAATATCGATGCACTGGTGGTTCTGCCGTTTGAATCCGATCCGCTGACCGTGCCGGTCCAGCAGGTCAAGGAAGCGGGCAAGTTTGTCACCGTGGTTGACCGTGGTCTTTCCCTGCCGGGGATCGAGGATGTTTATGTTGCGGGTAACAACCCGGAACTCGGCCGTGTGTCGGGCGAATACATCAAGGATCGTCTGGGTGGCAAAGGCAAGATCGTTATCCTGCGCGGCATTCCGACCGTGGTTGACGAAGAACGCGTCGAAGGTTTCATGAAGGAAATCGAAGGATCGGATATCGAGGTCCTTGATATGAAGCACGCCAACTGGAACCGCGATGACGGGTATGAAGTCATGCAGGACTTCCTGTCGCGTTTTCCGGAAATCGATGCTGTTTGGGCGCAGGATGATGACATCGCGCTTGGCGTGATCGAAGCCGTCAAGCAGGCCGACCGGACCGATGAAATGTTCATCGTGGGTGGGGCTGGCATGAAGGACATCATCAAACGCGTGATGGATGGCGATGAACTGACCCCGATTGACGTTCTGTATCCGCCATCGATGATCGCAACCGCGATGGATATTACTGCGATGAAGTTCGTTTCCAATGCGGCGGTCGAAGGCCGTTACATTCTGGGCGCGACCGTCGTGACCCAGGAAAATGCCGAGAACTTCTATTTCCCGGATAGCCCGTTCTGATCCGGCCGTTCTGATGCGAATTGGCGTTGTTGAATAAACGCGAGCAAGCAGAAGGAACCCCGCCCTGTCACGACAGGCCGGGCGGGGTTCGAATTTTACATCACTTTCGTCACCAGATGACATCCGGGCCACCCGGAAAAAACCACACGAGGTCAGTATGAAAACGCTTAAGGGACCGGCGATTTTCCTTGCCCAGTTTGCCGGGGACGAGGCCCCGTTTGACAGCCTTTCCAATATCGGACGCTGGGCGGCGTCGCTTGGCTATAAGGGGGTGCAGATCCCGAGCTGGGACAAGCGCCTGTTCGATGTCGAAAAGGCTGCCCAAAGCAAGGATTACTGTGACGAGGCCAAGGGCATTCTGGCCGAGCATGGTATCGAGATTACCGAGCTTTCGACGCATCTGCAGGGGCAGCTTGTGGCGGTTCATCCGGCCTATGACGAGATGTTTGACGGTTTTGCCGCCCCCGAAGTGCGCGGCAACCCGAAGGCGCGCCAGGAATGGGCGGTCAATCAGGTCAAGGCCGCGATCCGGGCGTCACGCCATCTGGGCATTGGCGATCATGCGACATTTTCAGGTGCGCTTGCCTGGCCTTATGTCTATCCGTGGCCGCAACGCCCGGCCGGGCTGATTGAAACCGCGTTTGATGAGTTGGCAAAACGCTGGTTGCCGATCCTTGATGTGGCCGAGGAAAATGGCGTCAATGTCTGTTATGAAATCCATCCGGGCGAGGACCTGTTTGATGGCGTGACGTTCGAGATGTTCCTTGAGCGGGTCAAGAACCACGCGCGGTGCAACATCCTTTATGATCCGAGCCACTTTGTTTTGCAGCAGTTGGATTACCTGGATTTCATCGATATCTATGCCGACCGGATCAAGATGTTCCACGTCAAGGATGCCGAGTTCAATCCGACCGGGCGGCAGGGCGTTTATTCCGGTTATCAGGGCTGGGTCGGGCGTGCCGGGCGGTTCCGGTCGCTTGGCGACGGGCAGGTTGATTTTGGCGCGATCTTTTCGAAGCTTGCGGCGATTGATTTTGATGGCTGGGCCGTGCTGGAATGGGAATGCGCGCTTAAACATCCCGAAGACGGTGCCCGCGAAGGGGCGGATTTCATTCGCAACCACATTATCCGCGTGACCGAAAAGGCGTTTGACGATTTCGCCGATGGCGGTGCTGACGAGGCCACCAATCGGCGTCTGCTGGGGCTTGATTAAGTCGGGGGCAGAAAACCATTCAGGACGGAGATTGACATGACTGAGACGAAAAATCCGGCGCGGCGCATCCGCCTTGGCATGGTTGGCGGCGGGCAGGGGGCGTTTATCGGCGCGGTGCATCGCATTGCGGCGCGTCTGGATGACCGGTATGAACTGGTTGCGGGGGCGTTGTCGTCCAAGCCCGATATTGCGCGCGCGTCGGCGGCGGAACTGTTTATTGCACCGGACCGGTCCTATGACAGTTTTGCCGACATGGCCAAACAGGAAGCCGCGCGCGCGGATGGCATTGATGCCTGCGCGATTGTCACGCCAAACCACCTGCATTTCCCGGCCGCCATGGCGATGCTGGATGCCGGTATTCATGTGATTTGCGACAAGCCGCTTTGCCTGAATGTTGAAGAGGCCGAATTGCTGGCGGCCAAGGTGCGCGAAACCGGCCTTCTGTTCGCATTGACGCATAATTACACCGCCTATCCGATGGTGCGCGAAGCCCGTCAGATGGTGCGTGATGGCAAGCTTGGCGATATCCGTCTGGTGCAGGTTGAATATCCGCAAGGCTGGATGGCAACGCGTGTCGAGGATACCGACAACAAGCAGGCCCATTGGCGTGCCGATCCGGCCAAGGCCGGGATGGGCGGGGCGTTGGGTGATATCGGAACGCATGCCCATAACCTTGCCGATTTTGTCACCGGGCTTGAGATTTCGGAACTGTGTGCGGATATCGATGCCATCGTGCCGGGCCGCAAGCTTGACGACAATGTCCAGATCCTGCTGCGATACGACAATGGCGCGCGCGGGATGCTTTGGGCAAGCCAGGTGGCGATTGGCCATGAAAACGGGTTGCGGCTTCGGGTTTATGGCGACAAGGGCGGCATTGAATGGGCGCAGGAACATCCGAACCACCTGCATTTCCGCCCGCTTGATGGTCGCCCGGAGCTGATGACCCGCGGCGGGGCGGGAATCGGATCGGCAGGTTTGCGCGGCGTGCGTGTGCCGCCGGGCCACCCGGAAGGTTATCTTGAAGGCTTTGCCAATCTTTACACCGATTTCGCCGATCAACTGATCGCGCGGATTACCAATGGCAAGGCCGATCCGGCATCGATGCTGATCCCGGGCATTAATGAAGGTGTCAAAGGCATGAAATTTGTCGAGGCAGTGGTACGTTCTGCAAAGAGCGGCGCGGTCTGGACCAAGATTTAAACGGTTATTGCCCGGGTATTATCCGGGAAAATAAACCAGACATTCTGTTTCCGTTTTTGGGTTCTTCCCGTCTGATCCTGTGCCAGGCTATCGGGCCGCCGCCAGCATGGTAGCGGCCCATATTTTTCAGTTCTGCACAAATTCCTTGCCATCAATGGTCAGAATGCGGCCATTGAAGCTGCATCGTGCACTGCCGCCGGGGATCGAGGTGCGTTGCAGAACCGCGCCGCTTGATGCATCGCGATATATGCCCTCATCATATTGGAAGGTGATGCTGTCCGGGGTCGTATCAAATCGAAAATCGATATCAAATTGATACTGTGCTCCGCCGCCATAGGTGAATTGCCGGAAATGCCCGCTGCCGCTGCCCGATCCGTTCATGGTGTAGGTGGTCAGGTTGCCATCGGCGCTAAAGGTGCCGGTGGCGGTGGTGCAGTCATCAGCCTTTTGGGGCATGGCGGCTTCGCGCGCGGCCTGTTCAGCAGCGGCTTTGCGTTGTGCTTCTGCTGCCGCAGCGGCGGCGGCCATTTGAGCCTTGCGCTGTTCTTCGCGTTTCTGGCGTTCAATTTCGGCAAGGCGTTTGTCTTCGGCAATCTTTGCGTTGAGTTCGGCTTCTGATGCCAGTTCCTTGCCCTTGTAATATGGACAGGTTCCATCAGGCTGCGAGACCGAACCACAGGGCCGCAATCCGATGAAATTTTCTTTCATTTCATAATTGTCGTATTCAACCCAGTGACCATCGGGGGCGGTCATGCGGCCCTTGCCCGTCGGGTTGCCCTTGGCGATCTCGCCTTCCCAGACCGAGCCGCTTCGGCGGGTAAGTTTTCCTGATTTGGGCACAACAACATCAAATGTGCCTTCGAAAGTTTCCCCATTCTTCCATTTTACGATGGGGCTGGGGTCCAGCCTGAATTCTGACTGGTCAAAGCTTCCCTCAAACCTGCCGCCATCGGACAGTTCGAACGTGCCCGTGATGCTTTCGGGGGTGACTTCAGCCTCGATGATGCGGGCTTCTTCATTGCCATCCTTCGATATCCGAACGGGTCCGGGGCCGTTGACTTCACCATTGAGTTGCGGGCCGAAAAACTCGAACTTCCATTGCCCGCTCCAGGCAACGACGACAGGCAGAAAGATGTCTTCGGCCCTGTTGAGTACAGTGGCCAACAGGAGCTGGTTTTCGTTGTAAAACGGAAAGCGTTCGGATTCTACGGAGTTGGAGAAATAGCCGTATTCCCCGGTCAGGCGCAGCGTTTCTCCGGCCGAAATCGTAACGACCTTGTCGAATTTATCGACCGTATTATGTCGGACGATGACACGATAATCGCCGGGCCATAGTTGAACGCTATGCGTATTGGCGATGGTCAGCATTGGCCCGTTGACGCCAACAAAATTTTGGGTGTTGGCGGTGGGATAGACAAAAAGATACCAATCGTCCCCACTTGGTCCTCCCCCGCCAACGAGGAGGGTCAGTAATCCCCATTTGTATGGCGACTTTTTTATCGTGTTTTCAGGCGTTGCAGACGCGGCAGTCGATTCACCGGAGGCCGCCCGCTTTGTTGCAGGCGCAGTGCCTGAAGTTTCGCTCGCATTGGTGAGCGTACTGAAAAAGTCGCTGGTCGCAGTGGTGATGTCGGTCGTCTGGCAGCCGACAAGGGCAATGAGTGCGACAAGCAGGGTGCCTGCATGTGACATACGGCGTGCTTTGAAAACAGCTTTCTGCATAGATCCCCCCCAATGCAGATCGAACATATCAATATTTGTGCATAGAAGGGTGAATTGGGGAAGAGGCAAAGGCAAACACAACGACATGAAATTTGTCGAGGCCGTAGTGCAGTTCAGTTCAGCCAGTGATCCTTGTGATCGACCGCCTGCTTTTTTTGGGCCGGGTGCCGTTACGGAAAGGGGGCGTCCGGGGATTTTGCGATGACGGGCAAGGCGGTCTGGTATTCCATCTGGTGGAAAAGTCACCCTGTTGGGTTGATATGCTATTGTTCTATCTGCCGCGAAAGTGTTTCAATGCGGTATAAAGAAAACTGCAATCCATGCAGGAAACAGGGAGTAGACGATGGCGGAGAAGCCTGTGCTACTGATCACCCGGCGCCTGACCGATGCGGTCCAGGCGCGTGCGGCGCGTGATTATCAGGTCATTCTGAACGACGCGGATCACGTCTTTTCGCGTGATGAGCTGATTGCGCGCTGTCAGGATGTTGACGCGGTTCTTCCCTGCCATTCCGAACATTTCAGTGCCGATGTCATTGCCGATCTTGGTGATCGGTTGCGGATCATTGCCAATCATTCGGTCGGTGTTGACCATGTTGATCTTGAGGCGGCAAAGAAGGCCGGGATCACGGTCACCAATACCCCCGATGTGCTTTCCGATGCGACGGCCGAGATCGCCATGCTGTGCATGCTGGGTGCGGCCCGGCGTGGTGCGGAAGGTGATGCGATGGTGCGGGCCGGGAAATGGGATTTCTGGTCGCCGGCCTTTATGGTCGGGCGGCAGGTGACAGGCAAGCGGTTTGGCGTTCTGGGCATGGGCCGCGTCGGGCAGGTTGCCGCCGAGCGCGCACGCGGCTTTGGCATGGAAGTGCATTATCACAATCGCACCCGTCTGCCGGGTCACCTTGAAAAAGGGGCTGTTTTCCACGACACGGTCGAGGGGCTTCTGGCGGTATCGGATGTCTTGTCGCTGCATTGTCCGGCGACGCCCGATACGACCGGCATCATCAATGAGAAAACCATCGCATTGCTGCCGGATCGGGCCATTCTGGTCAATACGGCGCGCGGCAATCTGGTTGATGAGGATGCCCTGATCAAGGCGCTTCAAAGCGGGAAGCTGTTTGCGGCCGGGCTTGATGTGTTCCGCAAGGAACCCGGTGGAAACCCCGATCTGTCGTCGTTGAAAAACGTCTTCCTGTTGCCACATATAGGCTTTGCGACTGAAGAAACGCGTGATGCCATGGGCTTTCGGGCGCTGGATAATCTTGATGCCTTCTTTTCCGGCGGGCAACCGCAGGATCGCGTTGCCTGACGGCGCGCCAAAAACAAGAACTTGCTAAATTCCGGAACACGTCATGTTTCGGAAAATAATAATCGAAAAAAGTTTTCCACATGGTGGAAGGCCAAATATTCGATGTCCCTTGTATCAGGTCAGGGCCTATGTAAGGCTGAAAATCATCGCCTATTTTCCGCCAATTAGTTGTCGGGTGCGGCGATAATTCTGGGAGGAAGTAATGAAAAAGATACCTACGCCTGAAGACGTGAAGTCGAAGCAAGTGTCCCGCCGTTCGTTCCTTACCAAGGGTGCTACCGGTGTTGTTGCCGGTGGCGCTGCTGCTTCGGGGCTGTTCGCTGCCCCGGCAGTTCATGCACAACCTGCACCTTTGGTCGTCAAAATGCAGACGTCCTGGCCGTCATCCGATATCTGGATGACATTTGCCAAGCAATATGCGGATCGTGTCGAAGCCATGTCGGGTGGTCGCCTGAAGGTTGACCTTCTGCCAGCCGGTGCCGTTATCGGCGCGTTCCAGGTTCTCGATGGCGTCAATGACGGCGTGATCGATATCGCCCATTCCGTGCCGGTTTACTGGTACGGCAAGAACAAGGCGGCGTCGCTGTTTGGTACCGGTCCGGTGTTTGGTGGTTCTGCAACCACCATGCTGAGCTGGTTCTATGCCGGTGGCGGTGAAGAATTCTATCGCGAACTGACCCAGGACGTTATGGGGCTGAACGTGATTGGTCTTCTTGGCTTCCCGATGCCGGCCCAGCCGTTCGGCTGGTTCAAGGGTGAGGTCAATTCTGTCGCCGATATCCAGGGCTTCAAATACCGTACCGTGGGTCTGGCTGCCGATCTGCTGCAATCGATGGGCATGTCGGTCGCACAGCTTCCGGGTGGCGAGATCGTCCCGGCGATGGAACGCGGCGTGATTGACGCGTTTGAATTCAACAACCCGTCTTCGGATATGCGTTTTGGCGCGCAGGATGTGGCGAAGAACTACTATCTGTCGTCCTATCATCAGGCATCCGAAAGCTTCGAGTTCATCTTCAACCGTGATTTCTATGAAGACCTCGAACCTGATCTGCAGGCGATCCTGCGCTATGGCGTGGAAGCGGCTTCGACGTCGAACACCGCACTTGCGATGGACAATTATTCGTCCGACCTGCAGAAACTTGCAGACGAAGGCGTTACCATCCATCGTACCTCGAAGGAAATTCTGGCTGCCCAGCTTGATGCCTGGGACAAACTGATCCCGCAGCTTGAAGAAGATCCGTTCATGAAGAAGGTTCTTGATAGCCAGCGTGCCTGGGTTGAGCGCGTGACCTATTATGAACTGATGAACTCGCCTGATTATCAGCTTGCCTATGACCACTACTTCCCGGGCAAACTGAAACTGTAATGAAACCTTCTGGTTTCATACGGTTTGTCTGACCCAAAGGCTGCCCCGGAGGCCATATGGCCTCCGGGGCGGTTGCTACGGTAACGGAAAAGACTTCATGATCAGCTTTATTGAATTCGCGGACAAGCTTTCGGCCTGGTTTGCCAAGGCTTTCGGGTGGCTCATCATCCTGATGACGTTGGGAATGAGTTACGAAGTGATGGCGCGTTATGTTTTTAATGCGCCGACGACATGGTCGCTCGACGTTTCCTTCATCATGTATGGCTCGTTATTCATGATGGGCGGGGCTTATACGCTGTCGCGCGGGGGCCATGTGCGGGGTGATTTCCTTTACCGTCTCTGGAAGCCAAGAACACAGGCGACTGTCGACCTTGTGCTTTATATCTTCTTTTTCTTCCCCGGCATTACGGCCCTGATCCTGACGGGCTGGAAATATTCATCGCGGTCCTGGGGATACGGGGAAGTCAGTGTGAACAGCCCGGCGGGCGTTCCGATCTTTCAGTTCAAGGCCATTATGGTGGCTGCGGGGATTCTGCTGTTCATTCAGGGGATTGCCCAGGTCATGCGCTGCATCATGTGCATGCGCGAAGGATACTGGCGCGGTGCCGATGACGATGTCGAAGAAACCGAAGAATTGCTGATGAAGCAGCATGTCGCAAAAGACAACTAACCAAATCGAAACCCGCGATAACCGGTCCGAACGGAGCTGCAAACGTGATTGACGCACATGTCGCCCTGATGATGCTTGGCATCTTCATTATGCTTGTTTTCCTTGGCTTTCCCGTCGCGTTTACGCTGATGGCGCTGGGGATTGGTTTTGGTTACTACGCGTATTTTGACGCAGGACGCATGTGGCGTGCCTTTGACCGTCTGGCCGAGGACAGCGATACCCTGACATCGGCGATAACCTGGATCGAAGGGGCGGTGAATAACCGAATATTCGATCTGTTTATCAACCAGACATACACGGTGATGTCGAACGAGGTCCTGACCGCGGTTCCGCTGTTCCTGTTCATGGGGTACATCGTTGAACGCGCCAATATCGTCAACCGGTTGTTCTCGACACTGAATATCGCGGCGAAGAATGTCCCCGGGTCGCTTGGCGTTGCCGCCCTTGTGACCTGTGCGCTGTTTGCGACCGCGACCGGGATTGTCGGTGCGGTGGTGACCCTGATGGGGATGCTGGCACTGCCCGCGATGATCAAGGCCCGTTATGACAAAAGCTTTGCCACCGGCATCATCTGTGCCGGCGGGACGCTGGGCATTCTGATCCCGCCATCGATCATGCTGATTGTGTATGCCGCGGCATCGGGTGTGTCGATCGTGCGCCTTTATGCCGGTGCGCTGTTGCCGGGCCTGACGCTGGTCGGGCTTTATCTGCTTTATGTCGTGGGGCGTGCCTTGTTGCAGCCAAAAGCCGCACCGCGTCCGACATCCGATGAAATTCCTGATGTGCCGCTGCCCAAGGTTCTGTGGATGCTGGGGACGTCGTTCTTCCCGCTGGCGTTCCTTATTCTGGCGGTTCTGGGGTCGATCCTGTTTGGTCTGGCAACCCCGACCGAGGCGGCATCCATCGGGGCGCTGGGCGGGATGGTTCTGGCGCTGGCGTATCGTGCGCTGACCTTTGACCGGCTGCGCGAGTCCGTTTACCTGACGGTGCGGACATCGGCCATGGTGTGCTGGCTGTTTGTCGGGTCCTATACGTTCTCGTCGGTGTTCTCGTATCTTGGTGGCGAGCATGTCATTGCCGAGTTCGTTGGCGGGCTTGACCTGACGCCGCTTCAGTTCCTGCTGCTGGCGCAGTTGATCATCTTCCTGCTTGGCTGGCCGCTGGAATGGTCGGAAATCATCATCATCTTTGTGCCGATCTTCCTGCCGCTGCTGCCGCTGTTTGATATTGATCCGCTGTTCTTTGGTATCCTTGTTGCGCTGAACCTGCAGACATCCTTCCTGACGCCGCCGATGGCGATGTCGGCCTATTACCTTAAGGGGGTTTCGCCTCCGGGTATTTTGCTGACGGATATCTTCAAGGGGATCATGCCGTTCCTGTTCATGGTGATTGTCAGCATGGTTCTGATGTATACCTTCCCCCAGATCGTGTTCCATCTGCCGGATCTGTTCTATGGCGCACGTTAGGAGGCCGTCGGTATGACACTTAATCCCCTGCTTAACCTTGACGTGGTCGAACTGCGTGACCGGCTGGCATCCGGTGCCGTGAGGGCCGTCGAGTATGCCGAGGCCTGCCTCGAGCGGATCGCGGCACTTGAACCGGAAATTCAGGCGTGGGCGTATCTTGATGGTGACTATGTCCTGGCACAGGCACGTGCGCTTGACGCGCGCCGCCAGTCGGGCATGCCGATCGGCCCGTTGCATGGTCTGCCGGTTGGGCTGAAGGACGTTATCGATACGGCCCGGATGCCAACCGAAAATGGCACGCCGCTTGATAAGGGACGGGTGCCGACAGAGGATGCGGTACTGGTTGAAAAGCTGCGTGCGGCGGGCGCGATCATCATGGGCAAGACGGTTTCGACCGAAATGGCCTTCATGTGCCCGTCCAAAACACGCAACCCGCACAACACATCCCACACACCGGGGGGATCATCGGCCGGATCGGCGGCGGCAGTTGCCGCGGCAATGGTGCCGCTTGCCGTAGGAACACAAACAGGTGGGTCGGTTATCCGGCCGGCATCGTTTTGTGGTGTGGTCGGGTTAAAGCCGACCTTTGGCGCGATTTCGCGCACCGGGGTTCTGGCCCAGTCACCGTCGCTTGATACCATTGGTGTGTTTGCCCGTTCCGTCGAAGGGGCGGCGATGATTGCCGAAATCCTGTTCGGGCATGACGCGCGTGACCGGGCGACGACATTGCAACCCACCCCGCGTTTGCAGGAAGCGGCCAAATCGACGCCGCTGGTAACGCCAACATTGGCCTTTGTACGCCCGCCACAGTTTGACAGTGTGGCCGATGACGATACCGTCATGGCATTTCGCGAATTGACGAGTGTTTTGGGCGAACAGTGCTTTGAAGCACCCCTGCCCAAGGCATTTGATGATGCCGCCGACCTGCGGGCAAAGATCAATTTCGCCGAAATGGCGAAATGTTATTACAGCTATGAAAAGCGCGGACGCGATCAATTATCCCCGCAGATGACAGAGGCGCTTGACGCGGGGAACAAGGTCACGGCGCGGGACTATCTTGCCGCACTGGACTGGCGCGATCTTTACAATGTTGCGCTTGATGAAGTGTTCCAGCGTTGTGATGTGATCATCACCCCGGCGGCACCGGGCCCGGCCCCCGGAAACCTTGATACGACCGGGAATGCCATTTTCAACGGTCTTTGGACGTTGTGCGGGACGCCTGCGATTACGCTGCCGTTGCTTTGGGCGGAAAACGGGTTGCCGATGGGCGTGCAGCTTGTCGGGCGGCGCGGTGATGATGCCCGGTTGCTTCGAACGGCGCGCTGGCTCGTTGAATTTGTTACGAATTCTGAAAATGAAGGAGCATCGTCATGATACCGTCACGTCTTGATCAGGCAATGGCGATTTTGGCCTTTATCGTCTTTGGGGGCTTTCTTGGCATTCTGTTTGGCTATGTCACGCGCTGGGATCTTGGCATCATGGTAGGGATCACGCTGGCGCTGTGTGCGTGGGATTTCTGGCATATGGCCACAGGGCGAAAAAGCGACCATCACTGATCGCTTTTAATTCACGCCAATTGTTTCGGGACGCGCCGGGGATTTCAAAATCCCTAGGCGCGTTTTGTTTTGGCCATGTGGGCAGCTTGTTCCGGTTTGCTGTCATATCCGAAACGGGCGGCCGCAATTGCCGTGACATCACGGATCAGATCAATTTCTTCGTCGCTGAATTTCGGCCGGTAATAGGTCGGCGCGTGAATGGTCGGGGCGACTTCATTGATGATCGGTTCGGCGTCGGGCAGGTCGACATGATCAAACAGGCGGCGTAACTGATTTGCCGGGTCGGCGACGAAATCCTCGTAACGGACCACCAGCGTCGCATCGCCAAGCGCCTTGTTCACGGTCATGCGATCCGCGATGTAATGGTGAAGGTCGCTCCAGTAATGGGCCCAGCCGGCGACTTCGTCGCCTTCGTTCCAGTGTTTCATGATCTGGCGGGTGGCGTGCAGATCGCCGGTATTGATCGGACGGCGATCAAGGCCAAATTCGTAATGGCCGACACGCTGCATATGGGCAACTGCGCGCGGGTTATCCTGTTCGCCCTTGCAGAACAGGTCGTGCTGCTTGGCAAGGGATGCGATATGCCAAAGCGGATCACGCACCGGCAGAACGAACCTGGCATCGGGGAAAATCGACAGCAGATATTCCATCCGAGTGACCAGATAGTTCGCCTTGGAGATATAGCGTTTGCCGCCGCGCACATGGATCAGTTTGCGGATGTGATCGCGATAGAACTTCTCGAATGCCGGGTTGCTTATCTGACCGTCCAGGACGTTGCTTTCATTGACGTCATGCAGATGACGGAAAAACGCCATCCAGATCATTTCCTCGAACGCTTCGGGGCTTTCAGGCGTGATGTTGATGCCATCCGCATGGGTGCGTTCAACCGCAACTTCCTTGCCCTTGGGGGCAAGATCGACAAACTTGTTCCACAGATAGGGCGTGAAAACCGGCGGATAATCGCGGTAGCGATGGGTTGCCGCATCGGAATGCCGTGCAAGCGTTTCCAGAAGGATCGTGCTGCCGGATCGGGCGAGCCCTGCGACAAAGACCGGCTTTTCTATTTGGACATCTTCAATCGTATCACCGGCAAGTTTCGTTTCGAAATTGCCAAGTCTGATCCATTGCATCGGATGGCGGGCAATCAGGCCGCTTAGCCAGTTATCCCAGCCCGATACATGGAAGGCTGCGCCATTAGACGCGGGTGTGGTTGATTTTTCGGATGTCGTTTGGCCAGTCATTCGATGCGAAATCCTTTTTTGATCGCCAGCGACCCCAATACGAGGGCAAGGAAGAAAGTCAGTTCCCAGCCACGTGCCCAATCCGGGCCGGCGCTGATGATTTGTTGGGTTGGCAATTCGAAACGAAGCTGTGTTACCGGGCTGTCGTCGGGCAGATAGCCCGCCGGATTGCCGATAATCAGGTTCCACCACTGTTTTTGATGGATCACGGGAATGGCGGCGGCCGGTGCCACCAGATAGGTTTCTCCGTCACTGGCACCGGGCACCTGAACAACAGGACAGGCACCGTCTTCCAATCCGGTCGGATTGATGCCGACCTGTTCGATGGCGACATTTTCCGGCTGGGCGCTGATGGAGACCTGCTGCCCCGGTGCCGGGCAGCTATAACCGTATTGCCCGTCCAGCCAGACGATCATCGCAAGGGCGGGCAGGGATGCGACAACCGCCGGGCCGATGACGAAACCGACAAGTTTCAGCGACTGGGCAAGCTGTGCCTTGGCCAGCTTCATGCCTTCGCCGAAATCCTCGCCATCGTCTTCGGCCATGGCCTTGCGGGCTTCTTTCAGCCGTTCCTTGATCGCCTTGATGCGTGTTTGCGGCGACAGCACCTTATAAAGCAGCATCGAAATCACCGCACAGACCAGCGCCCAGATCAGGACGCGTCCAAACGGTCCGAGGGCATCTGCCATCAGGGCATCAAGGGTGCTAAAGGCGGGGGCGGGCCAATCGAGTATTCCCATGCGTCATCGTTCCTGTTGGTCGTTGACCGTTCAGGCTTTCGGCTGGTGCGAATGCGCCGAATGCGTTGAATGCGAGGTGGTGCCAGAGCCGTTTTGCTGCGCACGTTTGCGGTTGCGCATCATTTTGCGGATCGGCCACAGCAGGACAAAACCAACCGCGACAAATACGGCGGCCAGAACCGCCCACAAAGCAGACAGAAGGCTAAGACCGGCACCCGGTCCGACATATGCCTGTGCAGGCAGGGCCGTCAGAAGTGTTGCGGCGGCAATGGTCGCGGTTCCAATCGAAAGCAGTTTCATGTTCTGTTTCATTGCTTTTCTCCATCAGGGGAGGTCGGGGTGAAGTTGGTATCGCTGTAAAGGGCTGCGCGTTCATCGCTGATGCGCTCGGCCTGCGATACGACGGGGATCAGTTTTTGGCCGGGGTTGTCGGGATCATCACGGCGGATCGGGTTGTGGTATTCCCAGACAATCTCGCCTTCCGGGGTGACTTCGAAAAGGCGTCCGCCCGATGATTCGGTAATCAGCGTATTGCCATTGGGAAGGCGTTGCTGATCAGCACGGATGTTGCTGTCAAACCTGTGTTCGGCAGTGCCCTTGTATTCCCAGGTGATGCCGTTGGTTGCGGGATCAATCTGCAGCACGCGGGATTGACCGGCGTCCGGGTCGGCAAGCTGGCCCTGATTGTCAAACAGCAGGATGTCGCCGTTTGGCAGGACATCCGGGTCATGTTGCCCCAGCCAGGGGCCACGGGTTGCCCAGACGACTTTTTCGGCATCCATATCGAGCACGGCAATGATGCCAAGATCACGGAAGGACAGAACAACATCGCCCGCCTTGCCCTGTTCAAAGTTTTGCGCCGTTTCTTCGGTAATCAACTGGATCGTGTTGGTGTGCAACACATCCTCGTTCGAGAAATAGGGCGCGAAATCGACCATGTTGGCGTAGCTGGAATTGATCAGCGCATCGAGGATTGAGACACGTTTGATTTCCTTGCCTTCGGGCGAGAGGATCACCGCGAAATCATCAAGCCGCGGCGGGGTGAGCTGTTTGCGGTTGTCATATGTGTTAAAGCGGAATTCCTGGGTCAGGGCATAAACCCGGCCATCGGGCGCAATCGAAAAATCGTGATGTGCGGTTCCCAGATATTTCCAGACCGGTTTGGAATCCTGGTCGATCTTGGCCATGCCATAGCCATATGGCGTGTCGCCCGCCGCGGTATATTGCACGATCAGGTCACCATCAGGTGCCATCTTGGCGGTATGCCAATGCATGAAATCGTCTTTTTGCGGGTTGGGGATAGGCGATGTTTCATCGTGGATTTCGCTGAACGGCATGCGCCATTCATGGACGACGTTGCCGTCCATATCGACCAGCACCGCATGCGGCCCATCACCCGATGAATACAGGGTCAGACCTTTCTGGGTCTTGTCGGCTTTATTGATCGTGACACCGGTTTCTTCGGTCCGGGCGGGGGACCAGAAATCAAGCCGTTCGACACTGCTGTATTTGGTGCGTTGTTCCCACAGGGCCGTGCCCGCACGCCACGCGTTTTTCATCGACTGATAGGGCGGTACTTCGGCCAGTATGACAAACGCACCAATACCGAAGCTGATCGCGGCAACGCCGGTCATGAAGGCAGCAAAAAAGATTTTATCGCCGCGGTTGTTTTCCGCAGATTCATCTGTCTGTTGAGGTGCAGGCACGCGGTAATCTCCTTGTCATCTGACAAAAAGGTTACGCGGGCCTCCGGGCAAATTTACGGCCAGTATCAAGGGGATTGGGGCGGTTTGGCCGCTTTTCGCCTTTGTTTCGCCCAAGAGTTTAATTGTAAGTAGGGATGTTTTTCGGCGGTTTGTTTGTTTGATTACTGCCGGTATTCCACCCCGTCCATGACCAGAAGATTACCGTCAAACCGGCACGAAACAGTGCCTGACGGTGCACTCATGCGTTGCAGAACCTGTCCGGTTGCCGCATCGCTATAGGTCCCGTTGCCATAGGTGACCGAAATGCTGTCGGGCGTGGTGACATAGGTGAAGCCGATTTCGAACCGGAATTTTTGCGCGCTGCCATAGGTGTAACTGACGAAATTACCATTCCCCTGACCGGGCGAGTCGAGTTTAAGGGTGGAATTACCGGTATTGTCGCGGAATGTGCCACTGGCATTGCGGCAGCCGCTTTGGGCGGTGGCCTGCGGTTGGGTGGTTTCGGATACGGCTTTCCGGGCGGCTTCTTCGGCAGCGGCTTTTGCGGCAAGCTGGCGATCACGTTCCATCAGGGTGGCCAGTTCATCCGGCCCCGAAAGCTTTTTGCCGCCATAGTAATAGCAATCACCGGCCGCGACCGTTTCACCGCCGCAGACGAATTGGCCGGTCTGGCTTGGGAATACCGATCCTTCGGGCAATTCCATCCAGCCGCCTTCCCACCAGGTCAGGCGACCCTGACCGGCGGGCTTGCGTTCGCGTACCGGCCCCTGCCAGACATTGCCGTCCGCCATGCGTAATTCACCCTCACGCGGATCGAATACGCGATAGGTGCCGGTAAAGCTTGTGCCATCGGGCCATTTTGTCGTGCTGCCCGGTTCGATCTGGCGGCTGTCGCTTAGATATTCGCCGTTCACCTCGCGGCCATCGGCATATTCGATGTCACCGGTGATTTTGTCGCCGGTAATGTCGGCATTGTCGATTTCGGCAAAGGGCTGTTCGTTGCGGGTGATTTCGACCGTGCCGGTGCCGACCGGATTGCCGTTATTTTGCGGGCCGGTATATTCCGCTCGGTAGCCGTCATGGGCAAACATGACTTCGGGGCCATAGGTGGTGGTGATCGGTATGCGCCATATCGTGGTGTCGATATTGGGGTCAATCCGGGCGGGATCGGGTTCGCGGCTTATTTTGACGTCTTCGGAAAACAGGCCGTAATCGGCATAGACCACTGTGACCTCGCCGGGGAAGACATCGACCCAGCTTTCCGATTTCAATTCGCCCAGTCGAGAGACCCTGACCAGGTAGCTGTCTGGCCACAGGGTGTATTCCTTCATTTGTCCGGCGGAAAGCTGTTCGGTGGTGAAGGGCTTGAACCCCTTGTTGCGGGAGGCCTTTACGACCTGCATCTGCCAGCCGTAATAAGCGCCGTTACCTGATGGGTTGATCCGGAATGCGATGCTGCCGGGATCGGAAACACTGGCCGGGGCAAGGGATGTTTGCGATGGTGCGGGCGAGGGAGCGGGCGCTGTATTGACTGTCTGGCAGGCAGAAAGGCTTATGCCCAGAATGCCAATCGTCACGGTCCTGATCATGGTAACGCCCGGTTTCATCACCCATTCCCCCATAGGCCAAATGATAAAACCGATTTCGCCACAACTTTGGCAGGTTGGGAAGCGTTTAAATTTAGCCTTTCCAGGCAATAAGCGCGGCACCGGTGCCGATCATCACGACGCCAAGCCAGCTTGCGGGGGACAGTTTTTCACCAAGAAATGCTGCGCCGAAGATCGCAACCAGTACGACGCTGAGCTTGTCAATCGGGGCGACCTTTGCGGCCTCGCCAATCTTGAGTGCGCGGAAGTAACATAACCACGATGCCCCGGTCGCAAGCCCGGACAGGATCAGGAACCACCATGTTTTGGCCGATACGGTTGCCGGGTTTTGCCAGTGACCGCCAATCATCAGGATGGCAAAGACCATGATGAAAATGATTGCGGTGCGGATAAAGGTGGCAAAGTCGGAATTGATGTTTTCAATCCCGACCTTGGCAAAAATCGCGGTCAGTGCAGCAAAGCAGGCGGCAAGGGCAGCCCATAATTGCCAGCTTTCCATCACATCCTTCATGCCAATGACCCCCGTTTTGCCTTTCCGGATGCTGCCAGTCGGCCGTTATTTCCGGATCGAGGGATCCAAAAGGGCGTCGATTGGCGGGACCGGTGTGGTTTTGACCTTTTTTGTCACGATATAGGTAAAATATCGGTCAATACCGATGCCTGCGATCAAAAGTCCGTCGATCAGGCGTTGATAGGCATCGACATCACGACAGAGTATCTTGAGCATATAATCGACCCCGCCGCCAAGGGCATAGCATTCGACGATTTCGGGGATGTCCTGAACGGCCTTTTCGAAAATCGCGAAATCCTCGTGCTGGTGATGGCGCAATGTTACCTCGGTCATCACAAGGGTCGGTTTGACCAGCATTTCCAGATTGATATGGGCGTGATAGCCCGAAATGACACCAAGGTCCTCAAGGCGTTTGAGCCGTTCCCAGCACGGGCTTGGCGAGAGGTTCACCGCCTCGGCCAGTTTGACCTTGGTGATGCGCCCCTCGCGTTGCAGCGTGAGCAGGATTTTCAGATCCTGATCATCCAGCCTGATCATTTCCCGACCACCTCGGCAATGACGGCAAGACAATCACCGGTTTTGATCAGGCCGGGGAAATGGCGACAGGCGACGATGCCATCACGCGGTGCCTTGTATTCCGTTGGCACCCCGCCGGTCCGGTTGGCATCGTAAACGCGCGCAATCAGATCGCCGCGCGTGACCATCTGCCCCAGATTGACACAGGGTTCGAACAGGCCGCCTGAAACCGACGCAACGAAACAGTTGCCATCCGGCATATCCAGCATGATGCCGCTATCGTCGGGGACGTCCGGTTCACCGGTCAGAATACCGGCATGGATCAGAAGGTTGCGCACCCCGCGATCGGCAATTGCCACCCGTTCGGCCGTGGTCGACCCGCCGCCACCCAGTTCGGTGGTGACGAATGTTTTGCCTGCTTCCTCGACCACGGTGTCAAACATGCCGACCGAATCAAGTTCGAGCATCATCATCGAATAAGGGGCGGCAAAGGCCTTCATCGCGTTTACGCAACGGGCTTCCTGTTCCTTGTCGCCAAGGACGTGGACGGCGGCAAACGGGATGAAGTCCAGCGTCTTGCCGCCGGAATGCAGATCAAGGACGATGTCGGCTTCGGGCACCAGATGGCGCAGGACGTAATCGGCGATTTTCTGTGTCACCGTGCCATCGGCCTTGCCGGGGAAGCTGCGGTTAAGGTTGCCCTTGTCAATCGGGGATGTCCGCGACGCATTGAGGAATGCCGGGAAATTCATCGCCGGTAAAATGATGACCCGCCCGGTGATTTCAGCAGGCGACAGCTTCCCCGCCAGTTTGAACAGCGATACCAGACCTTCGTATTCGTCACCGTGATTGCCGCCGGTCAGAAGGGCGGTGGGGCCATTGCCGTTGCGAATGACCGTGATCGGGATCATCACAGCCCCCCACGCGGAATCATCACGCGAATAGGGCAGCTTTAAAAAGCCGTGATGAACACCATCCTGATCGAACGGGATCGTTGGCGTAATCGGGGATTTCTTTGTCATGGCCGTTTCCTTGCATAAAGGCAGGATACCGCGACCGTCGATATCCTGCGTGGCAGTCTTGCACCGGCATATATCTGCGATGCGATTTTGATCGGCGTTGTTTGCGTCAGTTTTTGACGAATAACTGCCTTGGATAACTGGTCAGTGTCTTGCTGCCGGTTTCCGTGATCATCATGCTTTCGGTGATCTCGATCCCCCAGTCATCAAACCAGAGCCCGGGCATGAAATGGAATGTCATGCCCGGTTCAAGAACCGTGCGATCACCGGGGCGCAGGCTCATGGTGCGTTCGCCCCAGTCGGGCGGATAGGAAAGCCCGATGGGATAGCCACACCGGCTGTCTTTATGGATGCCGTATTTTTGCAGCACGCCAAAGAAGGCAACGGCGATATCTTCGCAGACATTGCCGGGTTTGGCGGCTTCTAGCCCGGCCTGAAGGCCTTCGATCAGGGCACTTTCGGCATCAAGGAAACGCTGTTCGGGCTGCCCCAGATAAACCGTGCGCGATAGCGGCGCATGATAGCGTTTATAGCAACCGGCAATCTCGAAAAACGTCCCGGCATCGCCCGGTATCGGTTTGTCATCCCAGGTCAGATGCGGCGCACCGGCATCGGCACCCGATGGCAGCAACGGCACAATCGCCGGGTAATCCCCGCCGATCCCGTCAATGCCGGCAATCCCGGAGCGATAGATTTCGGCAACCAGTTCGTTTTTCTTCATGCCCGGTTCGACAACTTCGAAAATGCGTTCATGCATGTTTTCAACGATGCGGGCCGCCTGACGCATATAGAAAATCTCGGTCTCGGATTTTACAGCGCGCTGCCAGTTTACCAGTGCCGTGGCGTCATGGAACTTTGCATTGGGCAGATGGGCCTGCAATTGCGCATAGCATCTAGCCGAGAAATAGTAATTGTCCATTTCCACGCCGATATTGCGCGTGCCCCAATTGCGATATTCGATCACCTCGCACAGGTAATCCATCGGATGATGGGTGGTGGATTGCACATAATAATCGGCATAGGGGATGATGCGGTCATGGGTCATATAGACCGTGCGCTTTGCCCCGTTTGCATCCTGCGACCGGCCGAACCA
The DNA here is from genome assembly GCF_017744215.1 of Thalassospira sp. A3_1. NCBI lineage: Bacteria > Pseudomonadati > Pseudomonadota > Alphaproteobacteria > Rhodospirillales > Thalassospiraceae > Thalassospira > Thalassospira sp. A3_1. The sequence goes on from NZ_JAGHQQ010000002.1 coordinate 362,502, forward strand.
GATCGGATCATCTTCGATCGGAACGAGGACGCATTGGTGAACATAAAACGACCAGCCGTCATAGCCGGTCAGCCAGGCCATGTTTGATGGATCGGTCACGATCAGAAGATCGAGCCCCTTTTCCACCATGGCTTTTTTTGTTTTTTCCAGACGCTCGGCATATTCCTCGCGCGTGAAATTCAATTCAACCTGGCTCATCGCAGGCCTCCAAAAAAAGGCGGGGTTTCAGTTTTTCCTGACCCTGTTTCCCTTTGTTATTACGACGTGATCTCGGTCCCGGCCTTGGCTGCGTCGCAGCGGGCGCGGGTGAGGGTGGCGATTGCGGTGTCCTGGACACCCGTACCGGTCAGATCGGCAACCGTGATCGCATCATCGGACGTACGTCCAGATGCCGATCCGGCGATAACCTGACCCAGTTCTGAAAATGTGCGGTCGGCCTTGATGATCCGGGCATCAATGGCGTGATGCAGTTCGCCCAGAATCCGGCATTGCGAAAGGCTGTCGCACACATAGAGGTCTGCCCGGCCAATCAATGCCGGGTCGATTTCGTTTTTATGTTCCGCATCCGACCCCATGGCGGTGATATGGGTACCGGGTTTGACCCAGTCCGACAAAAGGACGGGTTCGCGGGCAGGCGTGGTGGTGACAATAATGTCGGCATCCTGTGCCGCGGCCCGGCCATCTGGCGTTGCGGTTACGGAAAGGCCAAGTTCGCTGGCGCAGGCGGCGGCACAGAGTTCGGCCTTGGCCATGTCGCGTGCCCAGATGGTGGCCGATGTGATGCCGCGTACCAGTTTAAGCGCCTTGAGCTGCAATTTCGCCTGCACACCGGCCCCGAAGATCGCGGCATGTTTTGCATCCTTGCGTGCCAGATGTTTGGCGGCGACACCACCCGCCGCAGCCGTGCGCACATCGGTCAGATAACCGTTATCGAGCATCACGGCTTCGAGCAGGCCGGTTTTGGCCGAAAACAGGTTCATCAATCCGTTGACCGATGGCAGGCCGAGTTTCGGATTGTCAAAGAAACCGGGGCTGATTTTGATCGCAAAGCTGTCCAGTCCGGGGACATAGGCGGTTTTGACATCGACCTCGCCATTGTGGTCGTCGATATCAAGCCGAAGGATCGGCGGCATCCGCACATCCTTGGTCGCCAGGGCCAGAAAGGCATTTTCGATACAGGCAATCGCATCGGTATCAAGGGTGATCACGTTGCGAAGGTCGGTTTCGGTCAGAATTCTGATGTTGGGCATGATGATTACTCCGCCATCAGGTCGACGTCTTCGCCGCCGACAATGCGTTTATGCAAATCCATATCGATATTGCAGCCGGTCGACAAAACGACCGTGGTGCCCGGATTGTCGATCAATCCGGCGCGAAGGGCCGCGATACCAACGGCAGCGGCCCCTTCGATCACCTGCTGGTCATCGTGATAGGCCGCGCGAATGCCGTCCGCGATCTGGACTTCGTTCACCAGAACAAAGTCATCTGTCAGATCGGCACACATATCGAATGTGTATTGATTGTTTTGTCCGATGCCGCCGCCCAGACTGTCGGCCAGTGTCGGCAGTTCTTTAACCGCGGTCGGTTTGCCTTCCTGCAGGCTTGTGATCATCGCACAGCCGCGTTCCATCGAAATGCCGACAACCCGGATGGCCGGATTGATCGACTTCGCCGCCAGTGACACACCGGCCAGAAGCCCGCCCCCCGACAAGGGCACTAGAAGCGTGTCGGTTTCGGGAAGCTGTTCAAGGATTTCAAGGCCAAGGGTTCCCTGACCGGCGATGATGTCGGCATGGTCAAAGGGGGGCAGCATGGTCATGCCCTTTTCCGATACCAGACGGTCGACTTCCTTTTGCGCCTCGTCCTGAGAGGTGCCGGAAATGCAGATTTCAGCCCCTTGGGCGCGGATGCCTTCGACCTTGTTTTTCGGGACCAGTTCGGACATGCAGATGACGGCGCGCACCCCGGCATTGCGTGCCGCATTGGCAAGAGCGCGGCCATAATTGCCGGTCGATACGCCGACAACGCCCTTTTCCTTCTGTTCGGGTGACAGTTTCAGAACGGCGTTTGCCGCCCCGCGCAGTTTGAAGCTGCCGGTATATTGCTGGTGTTCGCATTTCAGCCACACGGGCGATCCGATCTGCTCAGACAGGCTGGCAGACGGGCGCAGTGGTGTATGGATCACGTGGCCCGCGATGGTTTTGCGGGCAGAAAGCACATCACCAAGCGTGATGGGTTCCTTCATGGCGACCTCGTTACGATTTGTGTGGGGCGTGGTCAAACAGGGTTCCGAACCCCGCGACCGGTTTGTCGTATTTCATCAGATGCAGCGCGTGCCAGATCATGGCCTGGTTGCTAGTAATCACAGGCTTGCCCAGAAGCTTTTCCGCACGTTCGGCAATCTCGGCAGACCGGATGGCGGTGCATGAAATGAACACGGCGTCGGCATCCGGGCTATTGACCTGCAGGGCCGCAGCCAAAAGGGCGTCGGGCGGGATTGCGGTCATATCAATATCGTTTTCAAGCCCGAACCCCATCAGCCGGGTCACATCGAAACCGCGCGCGATCAGTTGTTCGGCAACGGATCGGGTGACATCCAGAACATAGGGGGCGACCACGGCGATTTTTTGCGCACCGATTGTTCGCAATGCGACATCTGTTGCCAGCAATGGATTGGTCACGGCTGTGCTCGGCATTCCCTTGTTGATCAGGGCTTCGATCCGGTCCGATCCATTGACCGCCGTTCCCGACGTACAGCCAAAAATGGCGACATCCACGCCATAGCCCGGCAACAGTGTGCGTGCGGCACGCGGCAGATCGTCGGCCATGCTGCGCAGGGTGTCGACGGTGATGGGATTGGCATTTTCAATGCGGGTGGTGAACAGGCCAACATCATCGGGAATGATGCGGCGCAGGTCATCCTCGCTGTTGAAATCGGTGGCGAGCGTAATCAGCCCGATCCGCCCGGCCGGGGCAACCGGATCGGGCAAATAGGACAGGTCTACCGGCTCTGGCGTGACCGCGGGGGCAACGGACATCGTCCTGAACTCCTTGATGGGGCGGGGCAATGAATGCCCGCACCCCGGTTTGATATTGTGGTTGTTCTTTCCGGGACGATCCCGGTTACCTGCCGATTAACGGAAAGCCATGGTCGGCAGGAACAATGCGATCTGCGGAACAAAGACCAGAATCACGGCGGCCAGCAGAAGCATGAAGATAAAGGGCGGCGTTCCGCGGATGACCTCGTAATAAGGTCGCCTGAAGATCGCGATGGCGGTGAAAATATCGCAGCCAAATGGTGGCGTTGCCGACCCGATGGCGACCTGCAGGGTCACCAATGTACCGACCAGCACCGGATCAAGCCCGGCATCACGTACCAGCGGCATGAAGATCGGTGTCAGCACCAGAATGACAACAATCGGATCAACGAACATGCAGCCAATGAAGAAGGCGATGCAGATTGCGGCAAGGATCAGATAGCTGTTCGCGCCTTCAAGACCCAATGCCCCGATCACGTGCTGCGGAATCTGGGCAAAGGAAATCACGAAGGAGAAAGTTGTGCCCGCGCCGACAAGGATGAAGACCACAGCGGTAATCAGGCCGGTCGAACGGGCGATTTCCAGCATTTCCGACCATTTCACCGACTTGAAGATCAGAACCTCAAGAATGATGGCATAGACCACGGAAACGGCGGCGACTTCGGTCGGGCTGACCCAGCCGAGATAGATGCCGCCAACAATCAGAACCGGGAACATGATGGCCGGGCCGGCATTGATAACGGCCTTGCCGCGTTCCGCCCAGCTCATGCGCGGGATGGTCGGGATGTTGTTCTTTTTTGCGTAATAGACGCAATAGGCCGAAAACATCAGAAGGATCAGAATGCCCGGGCCGATCCCGGCCAGGAACAGTTCGCCGATGGATACCTTGCCGACCACGCCAAACACGATCATGCCGATGGAGGGCGGGATCAGAAACGCGATGTCACTGGCATTGATGATCAGGGCCATGGCAAAGCTGTCTTTGTAGCCTGCCTTAAGCATTTTCGGGCGCAATGGTCCGCCCATCGCCACCACGGTTGCCTGTGTCGAACCCGATACCGCGCCAAACAGCGTACAGCCAAGGGCGGTGGTAACCGCAAGGCCGCCGCGCACATGACCGACAAAGGTCATGGCAAGATCGATCAGCCGGTTGGCCGTATGCCCCTTTGTCACGATATCGGCGGCAAAGATGAACATTGGCACGGCAATCAGTGCCACCGGTGAAATCCCGGTCACCATTTGCTGGATCAGAATTTTGGGATCAATCGGCATGTAGAAGGTAAAGGCGACGACGCTGGCCATGGTCAGCGGCACCATCATCGGGAAGCCCAGTACCAGAAGGACGAGCATCACAATGAGAATTGTGGTTCCAAGATCCATTTTTCCGTCCCCCTACAGATGATGGTCGTCAGCTTCGGAGAACGTATCTTCAACCCGGTACGACAGATGCGTTCCGGGTCTGACGATATTCGTTACCGCGGCAAGTACGAACTGGATCCCCGTGACGGTCAGGCCAAAGGGTACGATGAGGACGGTCAGATAGTATGGGATGCGAAGGGCAGGCGTCAGGCGGTTGGACTGGATCAGCGATGAAACATAGCCGATAGAATACCATGCCAGAAGAAACAGAAGGGCCGCCGTGCCCAGCGTGATGATGATCATCATGATCTTGCTGGCCTGTGGGCCCAGCATATCGGTAAAGGCCGACATGCGGATATGGCGCCCCATGCGGGCGGCCTCGCTGATGCCGACGAATGTGACAAGAATGATCAGAAATTGATTGAGCTCTTCGGAAAAGAAGATGCTCGAACTGAAACCCAGACGCATGATCACATTGGCGACCGTATTGACGGCCATGATCACGATGCTCCACCCCAGCAACTGACGTTCGACGACAGATAATCCATCATCGAGCCGTTTCAGCACCGACAGCACCCCGCCTTTCGGCGCGGGAGCCTCCCCGTTAGAATCCGACATACGACCTCCATGATGCGCGTGCGAGACATTCTTGCTGAACGTTGTGTGTGGTTGTTGGTTCCCTCCCACACGTTTTCCTGCTCGCTTCACGCCAGACTGCCAGAATAAAAACGGTTTGTGACGGTTCAATCAGATTTTTGTCATGAGACAAAAATCAATACATAACGTCGAAGGCATGCACACCCGGCATCTGTTCCATCGTGTGACGGATCTGCATCAGGCCGTGATGCAGTGACGGGGTATCAACCGCCCCGCCAACACAAATCCGGATGGCATTCGGGCGGGGGACCTTGACGGTCATGAAGGGATCGGAAATCGTCACGGCAACCCCGTTTTTCCGCAGTTCCGAGGCAAACCATTCTTCCTGCCAGTGATGCGGAATACGCACCCAGGCGCTTAGCGAGGTGGGGTGGTGGCGAACCACGGCATCGCCCAGTATTTCCGCAACAAGGGTCTGTCTTTCGCGCATCAGGGCGCGTTGGACCGTTACGGCCTGATCGACGGTGCCATCGGCAATCCAGCGTGCGCCGATCTCGGCCATTAATGGTGTGCCCATCCAGCCGGTGACTCGCAGAACGCTGCTGGCACGGATCGACAGATGCTGCGGCACGATGAGAAAACCGGTGCGAAGCCCCGGCATGACAATCTTGGTCAGGCTGGAAACATGGAAGCCCAGACGCGGCAGGAAGCTTGTGATCGGCGGCAGGTTTTGTTCGAGAAGCGGGCGGTATACATCGTCTTCGATGACGTAAACGCCGTAATGTTCGGCGATCTCGGCGATTCGTTTGCGCCGTTCAAGCCCCATCAGGCAGTTGGTCGGATTGGTATAGATCGGCGTGACGACTAGGGCGCGGATATGGCGCGCGCGGCATTCGCGTTCGAACGCGTCAGGCAGGATGCCCTCGTCATCGGTGGGCAACGCGCCCAGCTTGAACCGCAGGATGCTGGCGGTGCCGATAACCCCATGATCGGTCAGGCTTTCGGTCAGGACGACATCATCTGGCTGAACCACCGTTGCGAGGGCGGTAAACACCCCCTGGGCGGCACCATTGGTGATCAGGATATTGGGAAGATCGGCCGAAATACCCATGGATTCCAGCCACTTGCTGCCGATTTCGCGGTGATATTCAAAACCGGCAACCGGGCGGCAGCTTTCCATCCAGTTATGGTGGGTTTCTTCGGCCAGTCTGCTGTGTATCTGGCGCGACAGATCATTGTGGAAATCGGTATAGGCCGTGCGCACGATCGACAGGTCGATCAGGTCGGGCTGACGGTTATCCAGAATAAAGGTCGATGCGCGATCTGTCAGGCGTGCCTGAACGAATGTGCCCCTTCTTCGTTCCGATCTGAGATAACCCTGTCGTTCTACTTCCTTGTAGGCCGCACTGACGGTTTGCACGCTGACATGCAGCCGATAGGCCAGTTCACGATGGGTCGGCATCCGGACATCGTGCCGAAGGCGTCCGGCCTCGATATCCGTGATGATTGCTTCGACAAGGGCCTTGTATTTAGGTCCCGTATCGCCGCTCAGGTCAATATTTGGCAGCCACATCCTGTCGATTCCTACCCTTGTCTACCCTCGTGCCCCTTGGGGGTTTTTCCGACCCTAACATGACCTGTGGGTTAATGTGTAGACGTCAATGTTATTTTGTCATGATACAAAACTAACATTGACCTGATGCAGGAACATTTCAACACTTTGCGCGTTCATGACATTGATGTGCCAACTAATCGCCGCCGGTCCAGGGTTCAATCCCGGTCGTCGCGGCATAATAAGGGAGACTTCGATATGAGTTTGAACAAGCTCTTCAAGGCGACCCTGTCTGCCGCCGCAATCTTTGCGGTTGCCGGGACAGCCGCCCATGCCGAAGAATGGAAATTTGCGCATGAGGAAAGCCCGGGCGATGTGCAGGATCTGTATGCACAGGAATTCAAACGCCTGGTTGAGGAAAAAACCGATGGTGAGGTCGAAGTCACCATCTACACCTATGGCCAGTTGGGTACCGAAAACGACATTACCGAGCTGACTGCGGCGGGGGCTGTCCAGTTCTCGAACGCGTCGCCGGGCCACCTTGGCACCTTTGTTCCGGAAATCCAGGTTTTCGGTGTTCCCTATCTGCTGTCGCAGGATAACGAGGTGAACAAGGAAGTCCTGTCGAGCAGCCCGACGATCTATGATGGTCTGGCGAAGGATTTCGAGTCCAAGGGGCTTAAGCTTTACACCATGTATCCGGAAGGCGAGATGGTCTGGACCACCAAGAAAAAGGTGACCCAGCCGTCCGAATTTGACGGGGTTAAATTCCGTGTCATGACATCGCCGATCCTGATCGAAAGCTATGAATCTTTCGGTGCCGATCCGGTGGCATTGCCGTGGGGTGAAGTTTATTCCGGCCTTCAGACCAGCGTGATTGACGCACAGGTCAACCCGATCTTCTTCATCGAAAGTGCCAAATTCTATGAAGTGACCGACTATCTGATCTATGCCGGTCAGCAGCAATACACCACCACCGTGGTGTCGAACGCGGCCTTCTATGAAGGTCTGTCGGACGAGCGCAAAGAGATGCTCAAGGAAGTGAAATCCGAACTGGACGACTTCATCTATGAAGCCCAGGAAAAGGCAAATGCCGAGGCACTTGACCGTATCAAGGAAGCCAAGCCGGGCATCGAAGTCATCAAGCTGAACGAAGAACAGCGCGCTGCCTTCAAAGAGGCATCGGCCGGTATCGGCGACAGCCTTGTCAGCGAAGTCGGTGGTGACACCGAAGAAGTGCTGAATGCGCTCCGCAAGGAATTTGGCACCGAGATGTAATCGTCTCTGACGCCATTCCCCTTCGCGGGATGATATCTGAAACCCCTGCAATGTTGGCCGCAGGGGTTTCTTTTTGCCTGCTTTTGGCGGGGTGGGGTGCCGGTCACAGGCCGCTATTGATCCGAAGCGGACGCTGGAATGTGATGGCGGCAAATAGCCCACCCGCCGCCAGTGTGAGGAGCGATCCGATGATGGCGATGGCTTCGGTGCCGCCCTGATGGGCGATGGGAATACCGATGCCCATAATGACCGATCCGACGATTGCGCAGCCAACCTGTATGCTGGCGACCTTAGAGCGTGTCAGTCCGATCAGCCGGTAATAGGTGCCATACAGCGCCAGACCGACCCAGCCCAGAAGATTGAGATGGGCGTGCGCCGCAAGATTGCTGTGATCGCTGCTTCCGGCCATCTGCATGCCCCAAACCATACCTGCAAGCCCCAGACAGGCGGAAACTGTCCAGCAAATGCGTGGCAAATTATTCATCGCGGTTTCCCCGACATATGTTAAGAATGATCCCTCAAAACGAAACTGTACGGTACAGTTTCAATTTTGACAAATGAAAAATGTGGTCTGATCGTGTCCAGGGATTTACAAAGCGGATAGCTGTGAAACGAAACCGTACAGTTCTGTTTGGCGGTTCGCCGCGCTTGGGGAATTTCCGATACGGAATGAGCCCGCCCGCTTGATGTCTGTGACGATGCCGATGACGATGACGAAACCAGCAACAAGGAACCCGGTTATATGTCTGCCGAACGCCTGACCCCAAAGCAGCAGGAACGCCGCACCCGGATCCTTGAGGCGGCCGCAACCGAACTGCTTGATATGCGTGATGACAGCACGGCGGTGGATCGGATAGCCACGCGAGCCGGGACGTCAAAGGCGACCATCTATCGGTATTTCGGGGACAAGATCGGGCTTGAACGCGCCATGGTAGCGTGGCTGTGCGAACGTGCCCGCGATCCTCTGGAAGGGGTCACCGTCTGGCCATACAATCCGCGCGCGACCCTGATCGCCATAGCCACGGCCTTTGCGGATGGCATTTTACGTGCTCCGGTGATGGATTTGCATCGTTATGTTGTTGCGCGCACCCCGACCCACCCGGAACTGGGGGAAATCTTCTGGAATGCCGGGCCGGAGGCAACCTATGAAAAAGCGGCCAAGCTGATGACGCAAACCCATTTGCCGTCAAACCTGCGCGCGATTGCCCCGCGACAGTTTGCCGAACTGTTCATCAACATGCTGACCGGCAGCATCCAGCTTGGCTATTTCTGCAAAGGCCCGGTCGTGCTTGAGCAGGATGACATGGCCAAACGGATCGAGGACGCGGTAAACGCGGTCGGTTTTCCGCCGTGATTTAAAGCGGGCCAGACAGACTTGCGGGCCGCTGTGTATAAAAAACAGAGGCTGGCATGGGACTATGTCTCATATTCAGCGTCGTTTATCGTAGGCGAGCCGGCTTTCCTCGATTAGTTTCCGGTTGGTTTTCGCCCACTCCGCGAGTTGCCGCACGGTCTCTGACAAGGACAGTCCAAGCGCCGTTAGCTTGTATTCCACCTGCGGCGGCGTACTGTGGTGAACTGTCCGTTCGACCATCCCATCACGCTCCAAGGCCTTAAGCGTTCTCGTCAGCATCTGCTGCGAGATACCTCGAACCTGCCGTTTAATGGCGTTGAAACGCAGCGAACCCAGCCGAAGTGCAACGACCACTTGAATCGTCCACTTGTCGCCAACACGGTTGAGGACTTCACTTACGCCTCTGCAGTCGGCTTCCGCGTGGGACATAGTCACATCCATCTGACCAACTCCCAAAGATATGCTTTTGACGGGTATTTTTAAGCCTCATAAATAGATGTGGTCAATAAAGTAGACTTAAAATTTCGATAGAAATTCGTGAGGTCTACGCAACACGGAGACCACCATGATCCTCTTTTACTATCCGGGCGCTTGCAGCTTGGCTAATCACATCGCCCTCATCGAGACCGGACTTCCCTACGAACTGGTCAGTATCAATCATGAGAAGAAGACCGCCGACGGCCGTGACTTCCTCGCGATAAATCCAAAGGGTTATATTCCGGCTCTTGAACTGGAAGACGGTACTGTCCTTACGGAGAATCCAGTTATTCTGAACTATATTGCCGAGAAGAGTGGCAAGCTTCTTTCAAAAAAGGAGGGCATTCGATGGCAGGTGCTCGAGGTTCTCGCCTTCATGGCATCCGAAATACATGGGAGTTATCAGCCGTTTTTCAGAAACTTCTCGGAACCAGAGAAAGAGCGCGCACGCGAAAAGCTGAAAAAGGCTTTTTCCATTCTATCCGACCAGATAGGAGGCAAGATGTTTTTGGTGGGCGACGAGATCACGATCGCCGACTGCTATCTGTTTTGGGTGCTCATGGTCGCGCCCAGGAGTGGCGTCGAGTTGCCGACACCACTGCGGAACTATTTTGATCACATGAAGATACGACCTGCCGTAGCTCAAGCGCTTTCCGAGGAACACTTGGATTGACTGACCTTTTCATTGAACCTGTTGGATATTTACTTTGATAAAGTCAGTGGATGTTGGCATCTCGTGGCGAAATGGTTTCCAGTCCCCTGTTGAGTAATCCCTGGGCGTAATTATGGTCGGGCGGGGCTTCGGTGAATAGCGCCGCCTAATATAGACACAGGGGTCGGTCATGGGCCCGGCCCCTGTGTGCACCGCGTCGGGAAGAAGGTATGACGCGGTGGAGATCAGAATAGCGCGCGAGATTTAATTGCCAGCGGCAACTTCGTCGGCAACGGCATCGACGGCCTGTTTGGCGATGTCGATGACCTTGTCGATTTCGGACTTGGTGATGCAGAGCGGCGGGGCAAAGCCCAGAATATCACCATGCGGCATCGCACGTGCGATCATGCCGCGTTCAAGGCAGGCGGCCGAAACGCGCGGGCCGATTTTCGCATTCGGATCGAACCGTTCCTTTTTGGTTTTATCAGCGACAAATTCCAGTGCCGCCATCAGACCAACACCGCGCGCTTCGCCAACCAGCGAATGCTCGTTAAAGGTTTCGCGCAGGCGTTTCTGGAAATAGCCACCGGTATCAGCCGCATTGCCCGTCAGGTTTTCACCATCGACAATATCAAGGTTGGCATTGGCGGCAGCGGCACAGACCGGATGCGCGGAATAGGTCCAGCCATGGCCAATCGGCCCCATTTTATCGGACCCCTGTTCCAGAACTTTCCAGACGCGTTCGCCGATGATCACACCCGACAGCGGCAGGTAGCCCGAAGACACGCCTTTGGCAATCGTGATCAGGTCGGGTTTGATGTCGTAATGGTGCGAACCGAAATAGGACCCGGTGCGGCCGAATGCGGTGACGACCTCGTCGGCAACCAGAAGCACATCATATTTGTTCAGCACCTTCTGGATCGCGGCCCAGTATCCTTCGGGCGGGGTGATGATGCCGCCCGTGCCCATGACCGGCTCGCCGATAAAGGCAGCAACAGTTTCCGGGCCTTCGCGCAGGATCAGTTTTTCGAGATCATCGGCACAGCGTTTGGCAAATTCGGCCTCTGTCTCGCCCGCGTCGGCATTCCAGTAGTGATGCGGGCAGGTGGTGTGCAGGATCGGCGCGCGTGGCAGATCGAACGCGTTGTGGAAGGCGGCAAGGCCGGTCAGGCTGCCGGTCATGATGCCGGAGCCGTGATAGCCACGCCAGCGCGAGATGATTTTCTTTTTCTGCGGCAGGCCGCGGATATTGTTGTAATACCAGATCAGCTTGATGTTGGTTTCGTTCGCATCCGAACCCGACATGCCGTAATAGACGCGCTGCATGCCTTCTGGTGCCGATTTGACGATACGATCCGACAGGCGGATGACCGGCTCGTTCCCATGCCCGACATAGGTGTGGTAATAGGCCAGTTCCTTGGCCTGGGCATAGATCGCATCGGCGATTTCGGTGCGGCCATAACCGACATTCACACAGTAGAGACCGGCAAAGGCATCAAGCGACTCTTTGCCTTCGGTGTCATGGATATAAATGCCCTTGCCGCCATTGATGATGCGGTTGGGGGTTTCACCCGCCGCGTGCTGGCGCATATGGGTCGAGGGATGCATGAAATGGGCGCGATCCATTTCCTGCAGATCGGCGGTGGTGTTTTTGATGACATTCATTGTGCTTCTCCCATGTGAATGCGGTGGCCACTGCGCGCGTTACGGTTTGAATGCGGCGCAGACATATTTAAGCTCGGTGAATTCTTCGAGGCCGTGGCGCGACCCTTCGCGGCCAAGGCCGGACTGCTTGACCCCGCCAAACGGGATCGGGGCGCCGGTAATCTTCACGCAATTCAGCGCGACCATGCCGTATTCAAGTGCGTTCGAAACACGCGCTGCGCGATCATGGTCGCTGGTATAGACGTAAGCTGCAAGGCCATATTCGCTATCATTGGCGCGGCTGATCACTTCTTCTTCGGTATCGAACGGGATCACCGGTGCAACCGGACCAAAAGTTTCCTGATGATAGATGTTCATATCCTCGGTCACATCGGCCAGAAGGGTCGGGGCATAGAAAAGCCCGCCCATTTTCTTGCCACCGGTCAGAACACGGGCACCCTTGGCGCGGGCATCTGCAACATGCTCATCACATTTGGCAACCGCCCGGTCATGCATCAGCGGACCGATTTCGGTGGTTTCATCAAGTCCGTTGCCAACGCGGAGTTCGCCAATCGCCTTGGCATATTGATCAAGAAAAGCGTCATAGATGTCGCGATGGACAAAGATGCGGTTTGCCGCAAGGCAATCCTGCCCGCTGGTGGCGAATTTGGCACCAACCGCGTGTTTGACGGCTTCATCCAGATCGACATCGGGGAACAGGATAAAGGGTGCATGTCCGCCCAGTTCCATCGACATCTTTTTGACGGTCTGTGCGCCCTGCGACAGAAGCAACCGGCCCACTTCGGTCGAACCGGTAAAGGACAGGGCGCGAACAACCGGATTGCCGCAAAGCTCGCCGACCACCGGATTGGGATCACCGGTCACGACGTTAAACACACCGGCCGGAATACCGGCCCGTTCGGCCAGTTCGGCAAGGGCGGTGGCCGAAAACGGCGTTTCGGTGGCCGGGCGGACAATCATGGTGCAACCCGCCGCCAGTGCGGCGGCGGCCTTGCGCGTGATCATCGCACAGGGGAAGTTCCATGGTGTTACTGCTGCGGTGACGCCAACCGGTTCGCGTTTGACGGTCATATTGCGACCCGGGAGATGAGACGAAATGTTTTCGACATTCACCCGTTTGGCTTCTTCGGCGAAGAATTCAATGAAGCTTGCGGCGTAGTCGATTTCGCCACGCGATTCTGAAATCGGTTTGCCCTGTTCAAGCGTCATCAGAAGAGCCAGGTCTTCCTTGTTTTCGATCAGAAGGTCAAACCAGCGGCGCAGACGTGCCGAACGATCCTGCGGCAGAAGAGCCGCCCATGCCGGAAAGGCCGCATGGGCCGCGGCAATCGCGTTACGGGTTTCGGCAATGCCCATATTGGGCACGGTTCCAAGAAATGCACCGTCAAACGGATTGGTGACTTCGATAACCTGGCGATTGTCGGCCGAGCACCAGCGCCCGTCGATATAGGCATGTTCGCGCAGAAGCCGAAGATCGGACAACTGGCTTAACGACACGCAGCGCTGTTCTTTGAGTTGTGCCGTCATGAAAACCTCCTTGAAACAAGGCCGCGCATAAGGCGTCAGCCTGTTTGTTGAACTGCCAGCAGGCTATCAACAAGCTGGCAGAGGAGGTTTCCGAACTCGATGCGATTTGATGCGGTTTTTTTGGCAAGCCGTAGTCGAAAGCAGATGTTTTTTCTGCTGGCCAACCGTGGGGATATTCAATCGTCGGCGTTATCTTTGAGAAAAGCCCGCATTTCGCGGCGTTCGCGCCGTTTCTGGATGACGGTGCGTATGATGATCACGGCAAAGAACAGGACAACGATGCTGGTTGACATCGGAAAGGCGACCGGGATGCCGATGATGAAGACAATTGCCCCCAGAAGGCCGCCACCGATCATTGCCGCCATTCCGCCAAGCAAAGCGATGGCGAAAACGGCGGCGATAATGATGGAGGCAATCTTGTTCATGACGGATCAGACAGGGCGAAAATCAATCAGTTATTCCGGCTGGTAAGCTGTTTGGTGGTGACATCAACGCGGTGTGCCAGAACACGGATCAACTGGACGGCAACCGCCTGGTCCTGTCGGACAAGGCCAAGGAACTCGTTTTTATCGAGTTTCAGGACTGTCATTTCCTCGACCGCGCGAATGGTTGCGGAACGCGGCGCATCGACCAGAAGGGCGATTTCACCAATGACTTCCTTGGGTTCGACATCGCGAAGCTTGATGGTCTGGGCTTCCTCGGTCGTCAGCCAGATTTCGCCCCGACCGGAAATCACGATATAGGCCGCATCCCCCGGATCACCCTGTTTGACCAGTACCTCGCCACGTTTGAAGGTCAGGCGCGGGCTGGTAAAGGCCAGCAGCTTGATCACGCTCGGGTCAAGACCGGCAAACAGCGGAATGGTCCGAAGCAACCGGACTTCTTCCTCGATGCTGCCATCGCTTGTATCGGGTGCGGCTTCGGCTGCTTCTTCCTCGGCCTCTTCGGCGGTGGCGTCGTCGATTGCATGGCTCTGGCGTTTGACGATCTTGCCGTTCGCCATGTGCAGATAAGTCCCGAAACGCTGACTGTCGGTGTCATCGCCATCGACCCAGATAACGCTGCGATGCTCGGCCTGTCCGGTCAGCCAGGCGATGACCTGTTCGCGTGTTTCACGGTCCAGTGCCGAAAGGGCTTCGTCCACGACCATCAGGTCGGGATTTTTGATCAGGGCACGGACCAGCGCAATTTTCTGGCGCAGGCTTTGCGAAACGCGGCTGCCACCAACACCGACCTGGCTTTCAAGGCCGAGTGCGACAAGCGCCTCGTAAAGGCCGCCTTCATGGGCGATTTCAAACAGTACTTCGCCGACGCGTTCTTCGGAATTTGCACGGCCATAGGCAAAACGACCGAACAGAAGGTTATCGATGACCGGGGCGGCGGCGGCATATTCATCGACCTTGAAGAAATCGATCATTTCAGCGAGATCGTCGGGCAGATTGCCGTAGAATTTCGGTCGTGCTTTCAAAACCAGTTGGCGGAATTCGTCATCAATCACGCGCAAACGATGGCGTGCCGGGGTCAGGTTCATGGCGACGTCAAGGAGCTTCAGCTTATCCTCGGCACGCATATCCTTGATCGCGACCCCGTCGGTCCGTTTCAGCATGTTTTTGACCTCGGGCAGTTCGTCGGCCGAGATAAAGCTGTAACGGTCAAAGAATTCGTGTCCGGGCGGCAGGCCGGTAAACAGTTCGATCATCAGATCAAGCGTATCGCGACCGATGCTGATCATGACTTCGTAAAGCCCGGTTTCGCGCAGGGTTTCCTGCATATAGGGATGCGACAGGAATGCCGTGCGTTCGAAATCGGATCGGGCCGGGGCACCAAAAAGAATGTTTACACCGACCGGCGCGTTGTCGTTGTAAAGGTCAATGTCATAGGGTTCGACCAGATCAGACAGGCCGCGTTCCGCAAGAATTTCCTTCAGTTTCGGGCGCGCAACCAGAACGGCCTCGACCAGATCGGGGCGTTCCTTCGGATCAATGCGGCGTTGCAGACCGATGCGGTAAATGTCGCGATCAAGCTGAACAACTTCGAGCAGGCGCATCAGTTCGGCCTTCAATTCATCAATCGAATTGAAGCCGGGCCCGACATAGTCGATCCATTCCGCTGCCGGGTCATAGGGGATATTTCCCGAACGCTTGATTTCGTCGTACATCTCGTCGGTCAGACGCCATGGCAGATCGGCCGGGTCGGCAAGTTCGACATTATCGACGAATTTCGGCAATGGCAGTTTCAGGTTTTCCGAGCCGTCATCGCCGTCATCTGATCGGGAGGCAAGGATCGGGCGATGTTTCAGCCCGTAAAACAGGTTGTCGGCGATGGTACCATTAAACAGATAGGCGTCATTGCCGATATAGGCCAGGCGTTGCCCCAGTGTCGATGCCGGAAGGTCTTCGGCGTTGCGGTCATTAAACTGAATGCGGCCACCGGTCGGTGTCAGCAACCGGGCGATCAGGCGGGCGAGTTGTGACTTTCCGCTATCGGCCGAGCCCGTCAGAAGGGCCGTCCCCGGCAGTGCCATGTTGAAGGACACATTTTCAACAACCCGGGTGCCGTCATCATCAACCCACGACAGGGCCGCGACATCCAGCGGTCCGGGCAGGTGTTCGGATTTCGGCGCGATCAGTTCGTGTTCACGGCCAAGATCGGGCAGTTCAAACTGTTCATGAAGCTGTTCGTATTTGATCCGGGCATCGGCAAGGCGCTGGTAATATGCCAGAAGCTCTTTCCAGGGGGCGGACATATCCTTGTAGGCGGCAAGGGCTGCGACCAGCGCACCGAAGCTGAGATCCCCCATGATCACCAGATAGCCACCGATGGAATAGAAGAAGAACGGCGTGATCTGGGCGATGAAGTTGTTCAGGAACTTGATAAAGAATTTGCGGAAATAGATTTCCTTGCGGATTTCAAAAATCCGGCCCATCCGCTGTGTGAAATGGGTAAGTTCGTATCCTTGGGTCTCGTGGGCGCGGATATCGGTCGCACCGGCGACGACTTCGCCGATATGTTCGGACATCCGGCGCACATTCTGCACGCGCTGTTTGCCAAGCTGGTTTACGCGACGTTGCAGTTTCGGGATCAGGTAGCCTTGCAACGGATAAAACGAAATCGCGGCCAGCCCCATCAACGGGTCCTGGATAAAGATAAAGGCCGTGATCGTGACCAGAATACCGCCCTGATACAGCGGCAGCGAAAACGCTTCGCCAAAGAAACCGCCAAGCGGTTCTGCTTCGGCGGTGATCATTGAAACGATTTCGCCCTGGCTGGTTTTCCGGAAATGCGGCAGCGGAAAACGCAGAACCCGTTCAAACAGGGTATAGCGCAACCGGCGCAAAAGCCGTTCGGACATCACGCCGACATAGACGTTGATGAAATATTTGAACCCGCCATTGATGAAAACCAGCGCAAGGAAAATACCAGACAGGGTGAACAGGTATTCGATCTGGTTCAGTTCGATCCCGAGAACGTCATAAGGTTCGCCTGCGCCACCGATCGCCTCGTTGACGATCAGTTTCGGCAAATCCAGCGAGTAATACAGAAAAGGAAAGGAGATCATCGTGACCAGTGTCAGGATGATCTGCTGCATACTGCTGTGGCGCCAGATATAGGCAAAAACCGACTTCGGCATTCACGGGTCCCATATTTTTGTCGGAACGCGCGTTATCGCATGTTCCTATTGCTCGTTTGGCGCAAAATGTACCCGGCCTGTAAGGCGTTAGCCAAGCTCGAAACTTTGACCGGGCTCGATAAATCCGCAGAAGCCGTCAGAAACCGCATCGGGCCTCGGATAGGCCTGATAGTGATAGAGCCACATTTTGGCTTTGATATCGGCGGGCAGGGTCACAAGTTGTTCGTAATGTGCATGAACGCCGGAATGGCGGGGGCCAAGTTCGCAATCCTGAAAGATGATATCTGCTTTTTGGTACAACGGCATATGGGCATCAGGATTGAAAATCGCATCTGTCGTCAGGAAAAAGCTTTGTTTTTTTCCATGTCCGAAAAGCGCATAGGACAGCATGGTGTTTTGCGCGGTAACGACATGTTCAACCGGGATGACATCGAAATGCACACCCTGCCAGTCAAATCCCGTGGCGGGGCTGAGTTCCTTGATGTCGAAATAGGATGACAGGCTGCTATTGCCCGTATCACTGATTTGCAGGCCGCCGCGCAGGCTGTGTTCCCAAAGCGGTTCGATCAGGTCGTGAACCGCAAGCAGTTTGACCCGGTGGCCTTCGAAAATGAAATAATTGGCAAGCGCCATCCATTCGAGACCGCCAATATGGTCCGAATGCAGGTGGCTGATATAGACAGCATCAAAGTCATTGGGCATATGACCCAGATTGCGCAACGAGTGCCGCGCATCTGAACCGCAGTCAATCAACATGCGCGCCGGTTGGTCACTGCCGGGCTGAACTGCTTCCAGAACCATGTTGCTCTGGAAATTGTCAGCCGCCATGCAGAATGCCGAACCTGTCCCCGCAAAAGTAAGCTTCATTCCCCGATCTCCCGACATTTTGCCGAAAGATTAGACGAGGTTTGGGGCAAAGAACCACCCCCTTTGATAGAGAAATGCTAATTTTCCCGATAAAAGCCGCGGGATGACCCGTCGTTCAGCAAGATATTATGCGCTATTCGCCGGGTTGGCGAACCGTGTCGACGTCTTTTTTGCCATCGGCAAGCCGGGTGACTTCGGCGCGCAATTCCCGCAGTTCTGCAAGGATTTCATGGTGATCAAGACCAAGTTCGCTGCGAGTCTGCGTTTCTTCGACGTCAACATGGGTCGCCATCGCATCGACGACAATGGCGATGAACAGGTTGAGGACGGCAAAAGTCGTAACCAGGATGAAAGGCACAAAAAACATCCACGCCAGTGGATAGATTTCCATAACCGGGCGGACGATTCCCATTGACCAGCTTTCCAGCGTCATGATCTGGAACAGGGAATAAAGCGATGCGCCGATTGTGCCAAACCAGTCGGGGAAACCCGATCCGAACAGCTTGGTTGCCATGACGGACGAAACGTAAAATACTAGCGACAGCAGGGTCAGAACCGAAACCATGCCGGGGATGGCTTTCATCAGGGCTTCGACGACTTTACGCATCGACGATACGGTCGAGATCAGCCGGAAGGCACGCAGGATGCGAAGCGCACGCAGGACCGATACACCCTGTCCCATCGGCAGCAGGGTGATGGCAACAATCGTGAAATCAAAGATGTTCCAGGAACGCCTGAAAAAGCCCAGTCGATATACGGCAAGTTTCATCAGAAGTTCGACAACGAAAATCGCAACCGCGATCTGATCAAGCAGATGCAGGATCGATCCGGCAGCATTCATAACAGTCGGGGATGTTTCAAGTCCGAGAATAACGGCATTGATCGCAATCACGGCCGTGATGAAATTCTGGAACTTTGAAGATTCGACAATCCGGCGCAGCTTTTCCATTAGGCCCTCCCGGCGGGTGCCGGTTCAAAAGGCGCAGCGACCGGGGTTTTCACCGACGGGCGGGACAGCGCCGGAAAGAAAACACAAACAGGGCGCAGGTCAGACGTGCTGATGACTGCGCCCTGCGAAATCAGTTCAGGCCGTGACGGCCCATATCGAGGAATTTGTCACGACGACGTGCCTTCAGCACACCGCCTTCGACATTGTCCATCGATTCAAGTGCCTTGATGATGGCATCGCCAACGCGTTTGCAGGCATCAACGGGTGAACGCTGTGCGCCGCCAAGCGGTTCGGTGATGATTTCATCAATGACGCCAAGCTGGTGCAGATCCTGTGCCGTCAGGCGCAGTGCATCAGCAGCGGTTTTGGCTTCGTCACCCGAACGCCACAGGATCGAGGCGCAGCCTTCCGGCGAAATGACGGAATAGATCGAATTTTCAAGCATCATGACGGTGTTGGCAACGGCAAGTGCAATCGCCCCGCCAGAACCACCTTCGCCGATGATGATCGAAATCAGCGGCACCTTGATATCAAGGCAGGCTTCGATCGACCGTGCAATGGCTTCGGACTGGCCACGTGCCTCGGCGTCGGCACCCGGGAAGGCACCGGCGGTATCGACCAGCGTCACAACCGGAATTCCGAAACGTTCGGCCATCCGCATCAGGCGGATCGACTTGCGATAGCCTTCGGGTTTGGCCATGCCGAAATTGTGTTTCACACGCGATTCAGTATCGCGGCCTTTTTCGTGGCCGATCACCATCACGCTACGCCCTTGCAGGCGCGCCAGGCCACCAATGATGGCCTCGTCCTCGCCAAACAGGCGGTCGCCGGCAAGCGGGGTGAAACCCTCGAACAGGTGGGCGACATAGTCGGTGAAATGCGGCCGGTCGGGATGACGGGCGACCTGTGTTTTCTGCCACGGGGTCAGCTTGCCATAGGTGCTTTGCAGCAGCTTGGTCAGCTTGTCCTGCAGGCGCGCAACCTCGTCGGCGATGTTGACTTCATCATTGCCGGTCAGGTGGCGCAATTCTTCGATCTTGCCTTCGAGTTCGGCGATCGGCTTTTCAAAATCCAGAAAGTTATGCATCAGGGCATCATATCCGGCTGGGAAACAATGAGGCGGAACATAGTAGATCACCCCGTCACGTCAAGGGTTGAGGTCCGATACGCATATAAATTCCATCGATACACGGGTTATATCGTATATTTCATCCTGCACAGTGACAGTTTTGCATACGGAAATCCATGACATCCAGTATCGAGATCACATCGCCCCGCGATCCAGCCCTTGTTCCGTTCGACCGGCTTGTTGAAATCCTGCTGGCCGCCTTTGCCTTTCAGGACGATATCGTCGATCCGCCAAGTTCGGCAAAATCGGTCAATATTGCCGAACTTCAATGGCGGTTTGCCCGTGATACGCTGTTTCTGGCGCATGATTCAGCAGGCCGTGTTATCGGTCAGGTCTGGGTCGAGGATGTCGGTAAGGACGCCTATCTTTATAAATTGTCGGTCGATCCGTCCATTCAGGGTGGTGGCATCGGCAAGGCGCTGGTCGAGGCTGCCTGCGCCCATGCCGGAAGTGCGGGCAAGGAAAACATGCGACTTCATGTTCGGGTCGAACTGACTGGCAATATTGCCTTTTTCAAATCGCGCGGTTTTGAAATCGCCGGTGAAGGCGTTCATGATGGATATGATCGCACGACATTCTGGAAAATGGCGCGGCCCTTACAGTTGGCAAAAACGGCCTGATCACACCGGTAATCAGGCGACGTCTGTTTGGGGTTTGATTGCATAATAGGGCACGTGGCTTTCGCCCCAATCCTTTAGCGCAAGGATGATCTGGCGAAGCGTTTCGCCCTTTGCGGTCATGCTATATTCCACGCGTGGCGGGACTTCGGCATAGACTTCGCGATGGATCAGGCCGTCGGCCTCCAGCTCGCGCAGTTGGCGGGTCAGCATACGTTGTGTGACACCGGGCATCAGACGGTGCAATTCATTGAACCGCTTGGTGCCGTCGAGCAGGTGAAACAGGACGACACCCTTCCACTTGCCACCAATCACATCAAGCGTACCTTCGACCGGGCAGCCGGGGCTGCGATTCGGTGGGCAATTGAATGTCGTTGCCATTCATTTATTCCTCAAAATCCGCAGAAAACGTCAATAGTATACAAATTGACACTAGTGGCTTGAATTGTGCGTACTTACGTTTGTCGGTATTATGCGTTAGATCTTGGGCATTCGCAAATCAAACCTTTTCACAAAGGATGCCGACAATGAAAGCTATCGGACTTTATAAAGCTGCCCCCGTCGAGACGGACGGGTTGTTTAGTGAAATTGATATGGAAGTTCCAAAGGCCGAAGGCCGGGATATTCTGGTTCGGGTCAAAGGTGTTGCCGTCAACCCGGTTGATTTCAAGGTGCGTCGTGGCAAGGCGGATGACGGCAATTTCAAAATCCTTGGCTGGGACGCGGCTGGTGTCGTTGAAGCTGTTGGCGCGGATGTCACCCTGTTTCGTCCGGGCGACGAGGTCTGGTATGCCGGGGATGTTACCCGGTCGGGCAGCAATACCCAGTTCCAGCTTGTCGATGAACGCATCGTTGCGCCAAAACCCAAGTCGCTTGGCTTTGCTGATGCGGCGGCATTGCCATTGACTGCGATTACGGCATGGGAAGCCCTGTTTGACCGTATGATGATTGATCGCAATGCCAAGGATGCCAATGCGGGTAAGACACTTCTGGTGATTGGCGGTGCAGGCGGGGTTGGATCGATTGCGATTCAGCTTGGCAAACTGGCCGGTTTGACCGTTATCGCGACCGCATCGCGCCCGGAAACCATCGACTGGGTCAAAGATCTTGGTGCCGATCAGGTGATCAATCATCGCAACCCGTTGAATGACGAGCTGAAGGCAATTGGCATTACCCATGTCGATTACATTCTGTGCACGTCGGAAACCGATCAGTATTTCGATGTCATGGCCGAAATCATCACCCCGCAAGGCCGGATCGCGACGATTACCGAAGCCAAGGAAAACCATAATATCGATCTGCTGAAGGCAAAATCGGCCAGCTTTTCCTACGAGTTCATGTTTACCCGTTCGATGTTCCAGACCCCCGACATGATCGAGCAGCACAAGCTGCTGTCGATCGTTGCTGATCTGATTGATGCCGGAACCCTTAAAAATACTGCCAATGAAAGCTTTGGGGCCTTAACACCCGAAAGCCTGCGCAAGGCGCATGCGTTGCTGGAATCCGGCAAGGCGATTGGCAAGATCACGTTTGACGGTTTGGGCGCATAACGGCCACGGCCCTGTTGATCAAACAAACGAAGGCCGCCCCGCTTGAATGCGGGGTGGCCTTTTTCATGTACCTTGCGACCTGTTTTGATCGCTATTGGGTCTGTTTTACCAATGTGATCAGTCTGTCACGCAGCCAACGGTGCATGGGGTGGGTGGTGGTCCGATCATGCCAGACCATTGCCATGTCAAACCCGGTTACCGGCAGGGGTGGTGCAAATTGCTGCAGTCGGTCTTCCCGGTTCAGGGCAAGGCGACCGGGCACAAGCGCGATCATGTTGCTGTGTGCGACAATTTCCGGGACAACCAGAAAACCGGGGGCGGAAAGCATGACCCGTCGTGTTTGCCCCAATGTGCTGAGGGCTTCGTCGGCAGGCCCATAAAAGCCGCCGCCCCGGGGCGACACGATCACATGATCGAGTTGGCAGAATGTTTCAATATCAAGACCATTACTAATGGCAGGATGGTCGACCCGGGCAATCGTGACATATTCCTCGCGATAGATTTTGCGCATGCGCAGGGTTTCCGGGGCTGTTTCCGGCGTGGTCAGGGCAAGACCGACATCCCCGCGGATCATCTGTGTTTCGAGGTTTGCCGTATCAATCGTGCGCCATGCCACCCGGATGCCCGGTGCTTCGGCGCGCAGAACATCAAGCAGCGGCATCAGCACCGAATACTGGACATAGTCACTGGCCGCAATGGCGATGGTTGCCGTGATGGATGATGGATCAAACCGGCTGTTTTGCAGAACGACCTGACGGACGCCTTCAAGGGCGGCATGCAGGGGTTCCTGTAATTCAAGCGCGTGTTCGGTCGGGATCATGCCGCGCTGGGAGGGCAGCAATAACGGATCGCCCAGTTGATCACGCAGACGGGTCAACCGCGTTGAGAGGGCCGGTTGGCTGATGCCAAGGCGCTGGGCCGCGCGTGTCACATTGCGTTCGACAAGCAGCGTATCAAGGGTGACCAGGAGATTGAGATCAAGCTTGTTGACATCCATTTGATTTATACCAAAACAAAAATTTTTGAATTTCAAAGATACCACATGCCGGGTCCATGATCACGCATCGAACATGATCCATAGGAAAAGGACTGGTATCATGCCCAATATTCTGATCGTTCATGCCCATCCCGAACCCAAATCGTTGACCAGCGCGTTGAAAGACGTTGCTGTTGAATACCTGCGCGAGCAGGGGCACGAGGTTAAAGTCAGTGATCTTTATGCAATGAAGTGGAAGGCCGTCGCCGATGAGGCGGATTTTACCGAACCGAAAGATCCGGACCGGCTGATCTATGTAGCCGAATCCAAGCATGCCTATGCCGGTGGCACCCAAAGTGCGGACATCGCCGCCGAGCAGGAAAAGCTTTTATGGGCTGATGCGGTTCTGTTGAGCTTTCCGATGTGGTGGTTCGGGATGCCCGCCATCATGAAAGGCTGGTTTGACCGGGTGTTTGCTTATGGCTTTGCCTATGGCGTGGGGGAGCATAATGACAAGCACTGGGGAGACCGGTATGGCGAGGGAACCCTTGCCGGGCGGCGCGCGATGGTGATTGTGCCGATTGGCGGCCGTGCACCGCATTACAGTGAACGTGGCGTGAATGGCAGTCTTGAAGACATTCTTTGGCCGATCCATCACGGGGGTTTGTTTTATCCGGGGATGGATATCATGCCGCCATTCGCGGTTTATCACACTGACCGGATGGATGAGGCCGGATGGCATGATGCGGTGAAGGATTTAAAGCAGCGCCTGCAGGGCCTGTTTACCGATGCGCGGATCCCCTATCGCGCGCAAAATGGCGGTCACTATGACGCGCAACAGCGCCTTAAGCCCGGATTGGGACAGGGGGCGGGCGGCACGGGCATGCATCTGGTGCAATCTGGTGATCCGGAAGAAATCCTGCGCGGGACGGTCCGGCGTCTGGCATCGTGATCATAATGTATCAAAGGGCCGAGGCAGCGTGTTCGGCCCTTTGATCAATCTTGTCTGGCTTTGGGCCTAACCCGCGTCGCGTGCGGCAATCGCTTCGGCCTGCCGGACCATGACTTCGGCCTGTTTGATCGATGCGATATCGATCAAACGACCATCAAGTGCGACGGCACCGGCACCTTCGGCCTGTGCCTTGGCCATGGCTTCAAGGATGCGTTTGGCTTTGGTGACTTCGGCCTCGGACGGGGAATAGACATCGTTGGCAAGGGTGATCTGGCTGGGATGGATGGCCCATTTGCCTTCGCAGCCCAGAACCATGGCGCGCGCGGCCTGTGCACGATAGCCATCCGGATCGGAAAAGTCGCCAAACGGGCCATCAATCGGGCGCAGACCATTGGCGCGTGCGGCCACCACCATGCGGGCAATGGCGTAGTGCCACATATCGCCCCAGTGATAATCGCGCGGATTATCGCCATCCTTGTCGGTCAGCACACCATAATGCGGGTTAGGTCCACCGATGCCGGTCGTCATTGCCTTGGTCGAGGCGGCGTAATCGGCAACCCCGAAATGCAGGCTTTCATTGCGTTTGGATGCGCCTGCAATTTCGTGGATATTCTGCATGCCAAGGGCGGTTTCAATGATCAGTTCGAACCCGATGCGTTTTTTGCGGCCCTTGGCGGCCTCGATCTGGGTTGCCATCATATCAAGGGCATAGACATCGGCGGCCGTGCCGACCTTGGGGATCATGATCAGGTCAAGCCGGTCACCGGCCTGTTCGAGCACATCGACGACATCACGATACATATAATGTGTATCAAGGCCGTTGATGCGGACCGAAAGCACCTTGTCGCCCCAGTCGATATCGTTGATCGCGGCAATGATGTTCTTGCGCGCCTGTTCCTTGTCGCTTGGCGCGACGGCGTCCTCAAGATCAAGGAAGATGGCATCGGCCTTTGATCTGGCGGCCTTTTCAAACAGTTCGATGCGGCTGCCCGGAACGGCCAGTTCGGACCGGTTCAGACGTGCTGGTGCCGGGGTCGGTGTGGTGAAGCTCATGGTAACGTCTCTCCAAAGCCTGTCATTCTGGAAGGATCGGCCTGTTTGTGTTTGGGCCAAGCTTCCGGCGTTAAATGATTTTGTCCCGTTTTCGGGATCGTACCGTGGCCGCCGTGACAGAATTCTGCGCCTGCGATCATTGTGCGCCGCAGTGAGATAGAGCGAATTTGATCCAATTTATGGTGCGTATGCTAACAGATGCAAGCCATTTTGCGCACACGACCATTGTCTGATGCCTATCGGAAGGCAACACCGAAACGGGTCTTTGCGGCTGAATTAGAAAAAACGCAGAAACACGGCATAAAGCAATGGCCCCTTAAGCATGCAGTGGTTAGATTACCGGCGATATTGCGGATCGGGCCTGCCCGATACCGTATCCTTGGGGGAATTTCAGGCAGAACCAAACGGCCCATGCGTCGCGCTTATTCCATTCTTGTTTCGGCCGGGCTGGCACCCTTTCTGATATTGGGGGCCTGTCTTGTGCTTGCGCTGTCACCCGGACTGGTTCCGGGTGAACTGGCGGGGCTTGTGCGATACGGGCCGTTCATCCTTGCGGTGCTTGGCGGTGCAATCGGGTGGTGGTTTAACCGCGGGCGGGCGGTTTTCGTCATGATCCTGCTTTTGGTCTGCTACTGGCTGCTGGTGTGGAATGGTGGCGGTTTTTCCGCCGATGGCCTTGCCTTCATGCGCATTGCGACGCTTTATCTGATCCCGGTCAATCTGCTGGTGCTCGGTTTTACCAAGGAACGCGGCGTTCTTAATCCGCGCGGAATTGCCCGGATGCTGGTGCTGGGATTGCAGCTTTTTGTCATGCTGATGCTGGCTGGCAAGGCCGATGTTGGCGCGGCGCTTTATCAGGTACTTAATTACCGGCTGGTCGACACCGGAACCTTTATGGCCGATATGCCGCAGCCCGCACTGATTCTGGCGGTTGTTTCGGTCGGTATTCTGCTTGCGCTGCATCGGCCGCTTGAAACCAGCTTTGCCGCCGCGATCATTGCCATTGCGGTGGCGACCGTTATGGGCCCGGGTTTCATCAAGTTCGGTTATCTGGCGGCGACGGGTGTGGTTCTGGCCGGGTTGGCGCAGGAAGCGTGGCGGATGGCGTTTGTTGATGATCTGACCGGTTTGCCCGGTCGTCGGGCATTAGGCCATGCCTTGGCCGAACTTGGCAGCCAGTATGCGATTGCCATGCTCGACGTCGATCATTTCAAGAAATTCAACGATACCTATGGTCATGATGTCGGCGATATCGTGTTACGCAAGGTTTCGCGCGAACTGGCACGCGTTGGCGGCGGGGGAAAAGCCTTCCGTTATGGTGGCGAGGAATTCACCGTTGTCTTTGCCGGGCGGAGTGCGGAGAAAACCCACGAACCGCTGGAAGCCCTTCGCAAGCGGATTGCCGCAACCAAAATTGCCCTGCCCGACAAAAACAAGACCGTTTCGGTCACCATCTCGGTCGGTCTTTCGGAACGGGATGAGGATACTGATGATCCCTGGGCGGTGCTGAAGCAGGCGGATGAAAAACTTTATGCCGCCAAACAGGCCGGGCGTAACCGGGTTGTGGTTTAGGAGGGCAACGGCCCGGCGTTGCTGTTCTTTGCAGAAGATGTGCATTACCAGTTGAAAATAGAACTATATTTTAGGTTTTATTTTTCTTTTTTGAATCACCTATAGGGCGTATCGTGGGGTCGTTTCATTTAACGACAGGAGGCCTTCTATGGCACGGATCATCGGTACAAACGAAGACGACGTGTTGAACCATACCTCTCGTGGTCGTGATATTATTTATGGGCTGGATGGTGATGATGAAATCCATTTCAGCCAGTCAGATACGGTGATTGGTGGGGCCGGGGGCGACAGCTTTTTCGTCAGTGGGCTATCTGACGATTACGTGCTGTCATATGCGACCTCTGAGGAGCCACTGACATTCAAGTTTTACAATAATGAAGATGCCCCATCAGGCGAACAGGTCGCGCAGCTTGACGTGAGTGGTGGTGACGCGGATGGCGATCAGCTGATTGTTGGGGAGTATGGCGACCATGTTTCCCAGAAGTTGGGCGTGATTGGTACTGACGGAGGCGACTATTTTGAAGGAGAAATAAGTGCGGTCGAAGGTGGCGGCGGTGCCGATACCATCAACTTTGATTTTCGCGATATATTTCCCAGTTCCTACTCCCGCTATGCGCCGACTGTTGCGTATGGCAGTTCGCCCGAAGCTATTTATTTCGATCAGGACAGCATGATCGGTTATGGCGGGGATGCCGAGGGGGATGTGATTTCCTTTACCGATGATAGCGAGTTGCGCGATCTGAATATACGCGGATCAAATCATGATGATCTGCTGATTGGCGGTGAGGAGCGGGGCGGAACGCTGTTTGGTGCCGGTGGTGACGATATGATGATCGGCCGGGGCGGTGATAATACAATGTCCGGGGATAGCGGTAACGATACCCTGATGGGACGTGCCGGTGATGATTTTCTGACAGGGGGCAGCGGTGCTGATTTCCTTGATGGCGGCAGTGGGCAGGATACTGTCAGCTATCAGACTTCGACCGAAGGTGTGCATATCGACCTTGGTGCTGGCATTGCTGAAGGCGGGGATGCGGACGGGGATGTGCTGACGGATGTCGAGGGCATTTTCGGAACCAGCCACAACGACCTTTTGATCGGTGATGAACAGGATAATAATATTGATGGCTATTTCGGCTACGACACCATCTATGGCAATGGCGGTGACGACACGTTAACCGGCATTACCGCCTATGGTGGCGATGGTAACGATACTCTTTCGGGTTCGGAGTATGGACAACCTGATCGCGATTACCTTTACGGTGATGGCGGTGATGACACCATTCTGGGCAATGAAGGTGGCGACCGTCTGTATGGCGGAGAGGGGAATGACACAGTTCTCGCCGGTTACACATATTACGGGGACGATCTCTTCCCGCCGGATGGCACCCATGCCGATGGTGGTGACGGTGATGACATTGTCAAAGGCAATAATGCGGATGACTTTCTTTATGGCGGTGCCGGGGACGACCTTATGGAAGGTGGTCTTGGTGACGACGCGATGTATGGCGGTGATGGCCAGGACATCTTGCGGGGTGGGCAATGGGAGGATCTGCTATCGGGTGGCTCAGGACGTGACCTTCTGGAAGGTGGCCGGGATGATGACCGGATGTTGGGGCAGGACGGTCATGATGTCCTGAGGGGAGAGCATGGCGAAGACCTGTTGTTTGGTGGGGATGGCAATGATCTTCTGACGGGCGGCCAATCGTCGGACAGTTTCGTCTGGGCTACGTTCGAAGGCGGGGCGGAACGTGACCGTATTACCGATTTTGAAGCGGGCGAAAACGGCGATCGCTTTCTGCTTGGCAAAACATTCCAAGAAAAAAGCGGCATCGACGATTTTGGTGATTTCATCAATCACGCAGAACAGAACGACACGGGTGTTTATGTCGATTTCAGTGGCGGCCGACATTACAGCTATGGCGTTCAGATCGACGGGATTGAGATCGGCGATCTGGTCGCTGATAATGTGGTCTTTGACGTAGATGATTACGGGACTTTGTAACCAGCTACACTGTTAAAGTTCTTCAAACCGGAACAGCATGCGCATTGACCCGGCAGTGTTGGCAAGGGTTGCCAGACAGGCGGCAGCACGGTCAGCCGGAATGGCAATCGCAAAGCGGGTGGTGTAGATGCGTGCATCCTTTTCATCGGTTGCCGATGCCGCCAGTTGCACGATATTGGCGTTGAATTCGATGAAAATTTCCGACAGCCGGGCAATCAGGCCGGGCTGATCAATGCCGGAACACTCAATCATATGGGTTGCCCCCGGTGCGCGGGTCAGGAGTGGGGCGGGCTGAATTTCTTCGACCGTGATTTCGGCCTGTTCCATCGGCAATTCAAAAAGGGCGGCTTCGCATTCGGTGATCGGGCAGGTGTCGGGAAGTTCGCAGGTGGTAATGAAATTTGCGCGTCCCTGATCAAGCATGAAACTGGTCGGACCAAGATTGGCCCCGATATCAAACAGACGACCGGATATATCCGATACCAGGCCGACACGATCGGTGCAGGAAATGGTGATGCGCGTATTGGCGTTCATGCGTGGGGCTCCTTGAGGCGGTCGTCAGATGGCATCAAGCATAGCATTCCTTGCCACTTCCGGGCACGGGCTTTTTCCCATTTTCAACTTGCACAAGCGTTCCTGTACGCAAGCCAGCCTGATGTGGATGTCAGGGCGGCTATCACAATTAAATGAAGCATCACGATGGATCCGTTTACCGGCCACTGCGCGTAGTTTTTTCGACAGCAGAGATGTCGGGCACATCCGACAATATATGGACAGGAGTTCGAAACATGACTGCTTTGAAGAAAACCGTGATCGCAACCGTTGCCGCAGCGGCATTTGCATTGGCAAGTCTTCCGGCAAAGGCGGCTGACATCGTTGATACGGCGGTATCTGCCGGATCTTTTAAAACGCTTGTTACCGCGGTTCAGGCAGCCGGGCTTGTCGATACCCTTAAGGGTGAAGGACCCTTTACCGTGTTTGCGCCGACCGACGAAGCCTTTGCCAAGCTGCCGGCGGGCACGGTCGAAGACCTTCTGAAGCCGGAAAACAAGGAAAAGCTGGTCGCCATTCTGACCTATCACGTTGTACCGGGCAAAGTGATGGCAACCGATATCGCGGGTAAGGAAATGGAAGTTGCCAGCGTGCAGGGCGACACCATTGATGTGAATGCCACAAGCGGCGTCATGGTGGATGGTGCGACAGTAACCCAGGCCGATATCGAAGCCGACAACGGCGTCATTCACGTGATTGATACGGTCATCATGCCTGCGATGTGAGTCGGGCTGACAGGATATTGCAACTGCAGGCCCGAACGATACTGTTCGGGCCTGTTTTTCGTTGTCTGAGCTTAAGCCTTTGCGAATTCCTGCCGCGCACCTTCGGCCTGCGTATCAAGGTGGGTGCGCAATTCATCGGGCAGGCCAAGACATCCGGCAAGCCTTGAAAGATATTGCTGTTCAAGTTGATCATCGGGATCAATCGACAGACTGGATGCCAGATAGATTTCCGCACCCTGTTCGCTGGTTCGGGCCAGACGGGCAATCGCCAATGGGTCGGCATCGGCGGAAAAGGCATCAAACAGAAAAGCCTTTTCCGATGCACCCAGTTCGAATTGTTCGATCTGGGCTGCAATGCGTTTGTGTTCGGTCTGATCGATATGACCATCCGACTTGGCAGCAGCGATCATCGCGCGCACCAATGCAAGGCGGAAATCAACATCATCTTCGCCGCGTTCCTGTTCGGGGGCAAAACCGCTATCGGCAGGAATGCTGGCAAGATCGGTATCACGGGCATGGCTTTGCGGTTTCTGGCGGTTGCTGTAATCGCGCCATGCCTTGTAGGCGAGGCCTGCAACCAGTGCGGTGCCGCCGTACGCCAATACCTTGCCTCCCATCTTGCGGCCCTTTTTCGACCCGAGAACCGCAGACATCAATCCGCCGCTTAGCGCGCCGCCGACAAGACCGCCACCAAGGCCGCTATTACCCAGTGCCTTGCCGATCCCGCCGGACGATCCGCCGGAAGTGGCTTGCTTGATCCGGTCGCCGATCTGGCCGGTACTGCCGGAGCCGAGTACGCCACCGAGAATTTTTCCGATATCCATTCCTGTCTCCTTGCGGGTTACGGGGCCGTTCCCCTGATATGTTTGAGGGATCGGCAGGGGCAAGGATGGCGGGGAAAAGTTGCACGATAAGGGCGGGGAATTGGCCAAAAGGTGTAATCCGGTTCACATTTCGGCGGTTTTATCGGATGAAAGCGGGGGCGCGTTGCGGCATGATCCGGAAATGGCAAAGGCCCGACGCGTTAACGTCGGGCCTTTGAATGGCGCGCCCGGAAGGATTCGAACCTCCGGCCTTCTGATTCGTAGTCAGATGCTCTATCCAGCTGAGCTACGGGCGCTTTGCCTTGGTTTCCGCCGGTTTGCGTTTGGTGCTCCCCGTCGGCGGAGCGGAACTTATGCAAACGAGCGGGGCATTGCAAGCGGTAAATTTCAAAAAACCGTATTTTTTCCGACAGCAGGTTTTTTCACGCTGCTAGGGCCTTGTTCTGCCCCGGTTTGTTGCGTTTGACACGGATATGACAAACTATGGCTAAAAAAGGGGCAAATGCGTCTTGTTCCACACGTGGTCGTGGACTAAGATGCATTCAATCCCGGGGGAGCAGGGGCTTGTTTCAATTCATAAAAAAGCAGGCCCAGGGAGATTCGCTTATTCCTACTTAGGTAATAGATCGAAATGGCCGTTCGTAAAACCTACCTCGCCGTAATCGGCGCCGCCCTTTTGCTGGGGGGATGTTCTTTTTCTTCAGAGGCCCTTTGGCCGACTTTGGCTGGCGAAGAGAATGCCGGCACTGAAAACTCGGCCGCGATGGCTGATACAAGCGGGGCAGATGCTACGACGTCGACTGATGTTGCGCGCAGCTCTCAACCGTTGACCGGCATGTCGCAGACCGGGACCTTTGTCGGGTCCAAGGTCGAAAACATGCAGGCCGAACTCAATCGCCTGAAATCGGCGCTGAGTGATCACAGCAACGAATTGCAGCAGCTTCGTGCGCAGACCGTTCGCAACTCGCAGGCCTATCACGGGACTGTGGCAGCGATCAGCGCGCGGCTTCAGGTTGGTACCACGCCGGGCAACCCGGTTCTGGTGCAGCAGTGGAATACTGCACAGCAGGAACTTGATCGTGTGAATGACGATATCGCGGCGATGAATTCGCTGGCCAATAAAGTGGCCGCTGATTCGACGCTGTCGACTTTCCTTCTGGAATCTGTCCGGTCTGCCTATCAGGTTTCCGGCGCGGTTGACGAAGATCACCGTCAGCTCGCTCTGCTGGAAGATGAAACCAACCGCACCACAGTGCTGATTGATCGTCTTCTCAATGAAATCAGCGAAGGCCTTGCCCGTCAGACGTCTTATGTCAGCAACGAGCGTGCGAACCTCAATGCGCTGGCACTGGCTGTCAAGAATGGCGAGATTTTCGGTGACGCGCTTTCCAAGCGTGTCTTCCAGTCGCAGGCTGCACCGGCATCCGCCGGTAGCAGCATGGCATCGACCAGCGATCGTCCGCTGGTCGTTATCCGTTTCGACAGCCCGAGCGTGAAATACGAGCAGGCGCTTTATAACGCGGTCAACCGCGTTCTGGAGCGTCGCCCGCAGGCCAGCTTTGATGTTGTTGCGGTAACGCCGAATCGCGGGACCCCGGCGCAGGTTGCGCTGAACAGCAACAAATCAAAACGCAATGCACAGTCGGTTCTGCGTTCCCTGACAGATATGGGAATGCCTAGCGCGCGTGTTCGTGTTTCTGATGCGACCAGTGCCTCGGTTTCGGCCAACGAGGTCCACGTCTTCGTCCGCTAAGACGGATTGAGGCAGGTTTTATCAACGGTTTGCCAAGCTTCTAGGCGGGTGCCCTGATCAATCGGGGTGCCCGTTTGTCATTTTGGACCGGGATGAAAGGGGACGTTCGCATGGGCGATCTTGTCAATCTGCGGCAGGTGCGCAAGCAGAAGAAACGCAGTGCCAAGGAAAGGCAGGCCGATGCCAATCGGGCCCTGCATGGCCGCACGCGGGGCGAGCGTACGAAAAAGGACGCCGAGGACCGTAAGGCCGACAGGCAGCATGACGGCCATTATCGAGGTGCCGTGTCGCCCGCCGATGATACCAAGCCCCATGGAACGGACGATAACATCGAAGCGGCCAAGCGCGGCGAAGATGCCGGTGATAGTGAGCGCGCCGATGACGGTGCCGGTGCCGGTGCTTCCGATGCCGCGTCGTCCGATACGGATAATGTGGTTTCATTCTTTCGGGCAGCCAATCCGAATTCCAAACCCGACAACGACTAGAAATGGCGACACCGTGGCCGGGTTGATTCGCCTTGCCACGCGATAACATCACAAGCATCGTATTATCGGGAAAACAGGGTGACGAGGGTACGTTGCCCGGCTGTTGGCTGTGGCGGTACGGATGCCACAGTCGGCGGGCAAGTCAGTGGCCATCGGACGGGCATCCGGGCCGACCGGATTGATACCGGTCTGGTCAATTCCGGCACCGCCCTGGTTCCCCCAAATGGTGCCGGTCCGCAAATCTTTCATGCCGGATCGCCTTGGGCGTCCGGGATGCTCCCCTAGCTTACGAGCGTTTCGGCTTCGCGTTTGCTTTGGTCAAGGGCCTCGTCCCAGCCCATCAGCCAGTCTTCATGGTCGCGACTGTCTGATGGATAGGGGTTTTCGGTCAGACGATGGGAACCCAGTCCCGCCGAAAAGCCCGATCCATAAGCAGGATTGGGGAGATGGCGTTCATGCACAACCGGCGCATTGGTGTCGTAAATCTGATTACGGAATGCCGGTAGCGAACACAATACCCCGTCATCAATGCCCATTGGATAGGCCATCATCATGGCACGGCCAAGAGACGTGATGGACAGGCTGCCATCCGTTTCGGTGTGCACCAGACCAGCAATTTTCAAATGTGAAATTGCTATGCTGATCCGCCGCCTAAGATCGGGCGTGTCTTCGACAATGACCTGGTTGCCATCATCATCAGTGCAAAACAGGGATAAAATGCGTTCAAGAAGGACGCTTTGGTCAAGGTTGCCTTCGGCACCGCGTAGTACCGTCAACATCAAGGCGGGATCGCCAGGCACGAAATCAGTCGCAGTGGACATCAGGAGCCTCCGTTCTGTCCGAACCGAATTCCCTCCCATTG
This sequence comes from Thalassospira sp. A3_1, assembly GCF_017744215.1. Lineage (NCBI taxonomy): Bacteria > Pseudomonadati > Pseudomonadota > Alphaproteobacteria > Rhodospirillales > Thalassospiraceae > Thalassospira > Thalassospira sp. A3_1. Next base: position 396,503 of record NZ_JAGHQQ010000002.1, read on the forward strand.
GCAGCTTCTCTCTCGTTTTCAGGCCCGTCGCCGGAACCCTGCTGCCTTTTATTATTATAGTTTGCAGATATGTTTCCATCTTGTGAAGACAAGATTGCGCTTTAGTAGAATTTTTTGTTTCCCGGACGGATTTTTGCCACGGGTTACGCGTTAGCCGATGAAAAATATGGAAAATTTTGTGAAGTGCCTGCGATTTGATGCTAGTTGGGAAGGTGATCACATTTTCGATATTGTGAGGTGGTTTGGGCTATTCCCCGCGACAAGGGGCCTTTCCTGCGCTGGAAAACGCAAAGGCGTGTCGGGTTCAGTCGCGGGATTTTGATTTGTCGGGCTTGCCGGTGTCTTTTTCACCATCGGGATTGCGCCAGACCCGGACCTTGTTCCGCCCGCCTTCCTTGGCGGCATAAAGGGCCTGATCGGCCTTTTCGATGATCTGTTCGATGGTGCGGGTTTTCGTCATCGGGGCGGCCCCGATGGAGGCGGTGACAGGCAAAATCGTGCCGTCATTAAGCGTAACCGGGGATGCTTCGATGACGCGACGCAGGCGTTCAAGGACACGTGCGCATTGCTTCATATCGGCATTTGGCAGGCAAATCAGGAATTCTTCGCCACCGTACCGATACACCTTGTCGAACGGGCGGACATGGGATTGCAGGATACCGGCAACTGATTGCAGAACCAGATCACCGGCCTGATGGCCGTGGGTATCGTTGACCGCCTTGAAATGATCCAGATCGACCAGGGCAATTGCGGTTGGTGTATTGGTTCGCACCGCGCGTTCGCGTTCGGTGCCAAGATCGCCCAGCATGGTTTGCCGGTTGTAGGTCCCCGTCAACGGATCAACATCGGAGCGCGCCGTTCGGAACGCACGTTCAAGGCGGCGAAGCTGCGCAAAAAACGATTCGGCGCGCAGGGACAGCATTTCAAATTCGGCTTCGTCGACATCGCCGTCGATCTCGTGGCCTTCCAGAAGCCGTCTGGCAGATGCGTGAAGCTGTTCATGAGTGGCGGCAAGCGCATGCATCGCAGGCTGGTCTATGAGCCTGTTGTGGCGATTAAGCGCATACCATGCCCCGAAGTCACAATCGTGATCATCGCTGTGGTCGTGAAGGGGGGCTGGACCAGTCTTGCCAGCAGGCAGGGTAAGGCGACGGCTCCATCCCAGCAGAAGCGAGATATGCTCGCTTAACGCCTTGTCGAGTTCGGCCAGAATATCGCGTTCCGCGTCGGCCATGCCGACTTCGGCGATGCTTTCGCCCATCTTCCGGGAATTGCCCGGTTTGGCTTTGCTGTTTTTGGCAACCTTTTTCGGGCTGTCACTCATCTGCGAATCCGGGGAACACTTCGACAAAGGTCTGTTTTAACAGTCTATCGAGTTCCGCCATAGAAATATCGACGCCAAGATCGGCAAGGCTGGTGACGCCGTGATCGGAAATACCGCAGGGAACAATCCCGCCGAAATGCGACAGATCGGGGTTCACATTGATTGCAATGCCGTGGAACGTGACCCAGCGGCGCACCCGCACACCGATGGCGGCGATTTTATCTTCGCGTCCGCCTTCACGGGTAACCCATATTCCGACCCGGCCATCACGGCGTTCGCCGGCAACGCCAAGCAGTGCCAGCGTGCGAATCACCCATTCTTCAAGGTTATGGACATAGGCCCGAACGTCGCGACCGCGCTTTTTCAGGTCCAGCATCAGGTAAACAGTGCGCTGTCCGGGGCCGTGATAGGTATATTGGCCGCCGCGTCCCGCGTCATAGACGGGGAAGCGATCCGGATCGACAAGATCTTCGGCATGCGCGCTGGTTCCGGCCGTATATAGCGGCGGATGTTCCAGAAACCATACGAGTTCCGTGGCTTTGCCTTCATGGATGGCTTCGGCGCGTGCTTCCATTTCGGTCAGTGCTTCGGGGTAGGAAACCAACCCGGAGGCGGTGCGCCAGTCGGGAATTTGCGCGGCAGGGGCGATGGTTTGCATTTTTCCTGTCAAATAAGTGAAATGAGCCCTTGATCAGGGGTAACCTTTTTGCTATCTCCCTTTCCGCACCAAGGCAAGCCCGCAAAATTACCTCATGGGTTTGCAGACAAGACATATGCGGTCGTGGCGGAATTGGTAGACGCGCAGCGTTGAGGTCGCTGTGGGCTAACCCCCGTGGAAGTTCGAGTCTTCTCGACCGCACCATTATCTGGATCTTTCCTTCGGGAAGGGTCACGAAAAAGAACCCGCCAGAGATGGCGGGTTTTTTCGTTTCGGATGATCCCCATATGAAACGGGACCGCTATCGGGTCGGGAACGTGGAAAGTTGCGGTGTGGCGTTGAAAATTATGCAATGCTGACCCTTGTCGTGTTTGGGTACTTCTTTGAACTGAATGCTTCAAACCGGCTTGAAAGTGCTCTACGCTGTGCGCCCCACTTAAAGACAAAATAATCAGGATTTAACCAATTTAAGGTTAATTTGGCTCAAATACCTGAAATTAAAAGGTATTCTTATGGCAAACAGAAATGACAAGCTGCGCGAAGCGGCTTTGGACTATCACCGGTATCCCACCCCGGGGAAGCTGTCCGTTACGGCAACCACGACGCTTGCAAACCAGCGTGACCTTGCGCTGGCCTATTCGCCGGGTGTTGCGTTCGCCTGCGAGGAAATCGTCAAAGACCCTGAAACCGCTGCCGAATATACCGCGCGCGGCAATCTGGTTGGCGTGATTTCCAATGGTACGGCGGTTCTGGGTCTTGGCCCGATTGGTCCGCTGGCATCCAAGCCGGTGATGGAAGGCAAGGCGGTTCTGTTCAAGAAATTCGCCAATATCGATGTCTTCGACCTTGAGGTAAACGAGACCGACCCGCAGAAATTCATCGATATCGTTGCGGCACTTGAGCCGACATTTGGCGGTGTTAACCTGGAAGACATTAAGGCGCCGGAATGCTTCATTATCGAGAAGGCATTGCGTGAACGCTGCAACATTCCGATTTTCCACGATGACCAGCATGGCACGGCGATTTGCGTTGCCGCAGCCGTGCGCAACGGGCTTCGGGTTGTTGGCAAGGATATCAGCAAGGTGCGCCTTGTTGCATCGGGTGCCGGGGCTGCGGCACTTGCGTGTTTGAACCTTCTGGTTTCCATGGGCATGCCGCGTGAAAACATTACCGTAACCGACCGGTTCGGTGTTGTTTACAAGGGACGCAAGGAAGAGATGGATCCGTGGAAAGCGGAATATGCCATCGATACCAATGCCCGTACCCTGAATGACGTGATCGAAGGGGCCGATGTGTTCCTTGGTCTTTCGGCACCGAACATCATGGGCGAGGAAGAACTGCGCAAGATGGGGGAACGCCCGATCATTATGGCGCTGGCCAACCCGACCCCGGAAGTGTCACCCGAACTGGTCAAGGAAATCCGCCCGGATGCCGTGATGGCGACCGGACGTACGGATTACCCGAACCAGGTTAACAACGTTCTTTGTTTCCCGTTCCTGTTCCGCGGGGCGCTTGACGTTGGTGCGACCGAGATCAACGAGGAAATGAAAATCGCCGCGGTCGAGGCCATTGCCGATCTGGCAACTGCCGAGGTTTCCGACATTGTGGCGGCTGCCTATGGCGGGCAGGAACTGCGTTTCGGGCCGGAATACCTTATTCCGAAGCCGTTTGATCCGCGCCTGATGCTTGAAATTCCGCCGCGGGTGGCAAAGGCCGCAATGGATAGTGGCGTTGCCAAACGCCCGATCACGGATTTCGACGCGTATCGTCAGCAGCTTGAAGGCTTTGTCTTCCGGTCCGGTCTGGTGATGAAGCCGGTCTTTGACATGGCACGCGCGCACAAGAAACGCGTTGTCTATCCCGAAGGCGAATCGCGCCGTGTTCTGCAGGCCTGTCAGGTTCTGGTCGATGACGGTGTGTGCCATCCGGTCCTGATCGGTCGTCGTGATGTGATCCTTGAACGTATTGCCGAACTTGGCCTGCGCCTGATCCCGGACGAGCAGGTTGAAATCCATGATCCGGAAGACAATCCGCATTTCGAACAGGATTGGCAGGATTTCCACAACATCATGGGCCGTCGCGGTATCAACCCGGAATATGCGCGTTCCATCGTGCGGACCCGGCCGACCGTGATTGCCGCCCTGATGCTTCGCCGCGGCGAGGTGGATGCGATGTTGTGCGGTTGCCAGGGTGGTTTCCTGCGTCATCTGCGCTATGTGCGGAACCTTGTTGGCGTGCAGAAAGGGGTTACCGACTTCTCGACCGTCAATATGATGATCATGAAGCAGGGTACATTCTTCCTGACCGATACTTATGTGTCGGTTGATCCGACGCCGGAACATGTTGCGGAAACCGCGATCATGGCCGCCGACGTGGTCAAACGTTTCGGGATCACGCCGAAGGCAGCCCTGATTTCGCATTCGAACTTTGGCAGCCATGAAAACAAATCGGCCTGCAAGATGCGCGATGCGTTGCAGCTGATCCGTACTCTGGCACCGGACCTTGAGGTTGAGGGTGAAATGCATGCCGATGCCGCGATTTCCGAAGAAATCCGGTCCCGCATTTTCCCGAATTCGATGCTGAAAGGTTCTGCAAACCTTCTGGTGATGCCGACGCTTGATGCGGCGAATATCTCGTACAACATGGTCAAAATGCTGGGCGATGGTTTGCCGGTTGGTCCGATTCTGGTCGGTGCGGCCAAACCGGCCCACGTCGTCAGTCCGTCGATCACCGTGCGCGGTATCGTCAATATGAGTGCGATTGCCGTGGTTGATGCCATCAATCGCAGTCAGGAATACAATTAACCGCACATTGCTATCGCGCGGCCCTTGACCGGGCCTGACCGATAGCGCAGAAACAGCCGTGTCGGGCAAAATGGCCCGGCACGGCATTTTTAATTGAAGTGCAGGAACGAACTTAGCGCGCAACACATTCAGAGGAGGGGCAGATGACGGATCAGGTCGAAGAACTGGAACGTCCGGCGGAAAATACGTCGTCTGGTGACGAGTATGTCGATCTTACTCCTGAATATGCGCGCGAGATTCTTGATGCACTGGGCGACGATGACGTATCGCGCGCCGAAGAACTGATTTCCGAACTTCACTTTGCCGATATCGCCGACCTTCTGGGGTGGGCGAGCAGCAGTCAGCGCGTCAAACTTGTTGATCTGATCCGCCCGGATTTTGATCCGGAACTTCTGACCGAGCTTGATGACGAGTTGCGCGAAGAGGTCATTTCGCTGCTTGGTACCGAGGCGGTGGCCGAAGCGATTTCCGAACTCGATTCGGATGACGTGGTCGAGGTTGTCGAATATCTGGAAGAAGAGGACCAGAAAGAACTTCTGGGGGCCCTTTCCGATATCGAACGTGCGCGCGTTGAAGAAGCGCTGTCCTATCCGGAATATACCGCCGGCCGTATCATGCAGCGCGAGCTGGTGGCGATTCCGGATTACTGGTCGGTCGGCCAGACCATCGATTTCCTGCGTTCGGCGAAAAATCTGCCGGATGACTTTTATGACATCATCGTGGTTGATCCGCGCTACAGCCCGGTCGGGATTGTTCCGCTTTCACGGGCTATCCGCACGAACCGCCCGGTTCTGATCCGTGATGTCATGGATTCTGAGAACATGCGCACGGTCGTCGTGACCGAGGAGCAGGAAAACGTCGCCCATCTGTTCCGTCAGCGCGACCTTATTTCGGCGCCGGTAGTTGACGATAGCGGTCGGTTGGTCGGTGTGATCACGGTCGATGACGTGGTTGACGTTATCGATGAAGAATATGAAGAAGACATGATGCGCCTTGCCGGTGTTGGTGAGGAAGACGACCTTTCAAGTGCGATTTTTGATACCACCCGATCGAGATTTACCTGGTTGCTGGTCAATCTTTTTACCGCCATTGCGGCATCGATGGTAATTGGCGTTTTTGAGGGAACCATCCAGCAGCTTGTTGCGCTGGCGGTTCTGATGCCGATTGTGGCTTCGATGGGGGGCAATGCCGGGACCCAGACCCTGACGGTTGCCGTACGCGCGATTGCCACGCGTGAACTGACCAGCACCAACGCCTGGCGTGTTATTCGCAAGGAGGTCGCAGTTTGTGGTCTGAACGGGCTCGCGTTTGCGGTGTTAACCGGGGCTGTGACATGGTTCTGGTTTGACAGTGGTTTGCTGGGTGCCGTTATCGGGGCTGCCATGATCATCAATCTGCTGTTTGCGGGATTGTTTGGCGCATTGATCCCGCTTGGCCTGGAGCGGGCCGGGATTGATCCGGCCGTGTCTTCATCGGTATTTCTGACGACGATTACCGATGTGGTTGGCTTCTTTGCCTTCCTGGGATTGGCCGCGACCTTCCTGCTGTAACAACGTGAAAAAAAGGCCGGGTATCTGACCCGGCCCTGTTGTTTGTGGCTTATCCTGAAAGTCCGCGAAATTCAGCTTCGCGCTGGTGATTTGTCCGTCGGGTTCTGATGGCTGAGCAGTGCGGTCGTTTCAATCGCATCGACTGGCGGCGACAGCAGGAAGCCCTGTAATTCATCACAATCGGCGGATTGCAGGACGGCAAGCTGGTCCTCGGTTTCGACCCCGACAGCAACCACCTTGCGGTTAAGGCTTTTGCACAGCCGGATGGCTGGTTGCAGGATGCTGTTTTCGGGTTGTTCATCAAGGGCGATATTGAACAATGCCTTGGACAATTTGATCCGCTGTACCGGGAACCGTTTCAGATATCGGAGTGAAGTGTTGGCCGCGGCAAAATGATCCAGCGTCAGACCAATGCCCGCCTCGGCAAAGCGATAGAACTGGCCAAGTGCCCGTTCCGGGTCGCGCATCGCAATTTCTTCGGATACTTCGATTTCGATCATTGCGGGATCGATTTCGTGGGCCTTGGTGAATTCGACAATGCTTTTGAGCAAGTCTGCCTGAATGAACTGGCGGCTTGATACGTTCAATGCGACCGGAACCGGGATGTAGCCGTCATCCCGCCATTGAGCGATCTGTTTGCAGACCGTTTCAATGATCCAGCGCCCCAATGGGGATAGCAGGCCCGTGCGATCAGCAACGGCAATGAAATCGGGCGGCAGGCGTCGCTTGCCGCTTTCATCAATCCAGCGCAGCAAAGCTTCGAACCCGGTCAGTGTCCTGTCCGACGTGCGATAGCGCGGCTGGAATTCCAGAATAAATCGTTTTTCATCGACTGCACGACGCAACTGCGTTTCCATCGACAGGCGCGCATGCATGACGCTGTTCATCGTTTCCACAAAGAAGCAATAGGACGATTCCGCGGATTTTTGTGCGCGGTACATCGCGGCATCCGCATTGGCCAGCAATTGTGACGGTGCCCGCGCATCGTTGGGATAAAGGGCAACCCCGACACTGACATGCAGGCGGATTTCATCGTTGCCACCCGCCTGAATCGGCTGGGACATGGCTTCGACGATCCGTTCCGCGACAAGGGCGGCACCTTCGGCCTCGGACAGATCGGTTGCGATCACGGCAAACATATCGCCCGAAAAACGCGCACAGCTATCCTTTTCCCGAACGGTCGCCCGCAGACGGCCAGAAACGGTACGCAGTGTTTCATCACCGATATCAGAACCAAACCGGTCATTGATCGCACGGAAATTGTCGATATCAACGACCAGAACAGCCAGAAGTTTTTCATAGCGTTTGGCGTGGGCAACAGCCTGGTTAAGCCTGTCGTCAAAAAGGGCCCGGTTGGGAAGGCCGGTCATCGGGTCATGCGTTGCCAGATAGCGCAGGCGATTGACCGATGCGTTGGCCGCCGGATTGTGATGCAGGGTGATATCCACGCAATCGTCATGATTGACCGACGGACGCATGGAAAGATCGCAAACGACATGGACGCCTTCGGCACTGCGAACCACCCATTCGCGGCGGATTTCCTCGTCACCGCGGCTGAGTGCCAATAACATCTTTTCCTGTGCCCGGCGTGATGCGGTGCCGTCGGACTGGAATTCCGGCGCCAGATTATAGAACCGTATGAAACCGTAGTCTTCTTCACGCAGGTCGAAGAAATCTGCGGTTTCGGGTGTCATGGATTTCAGATGACCGTCCAGTCGCGTGATGGCAAGCGACAGGTCGCTGATATCATCAGGAGCACGCATGTGATGGATAATGCGGCCCGAGGATCGCGGTTGCCGGTTGGCAAGAACAAAGACCACGATGGTCATGATGATCGTGATGACCGCCCCGATAAACAGAACCATTTCCGGGCTGAACATGGCCTGATTTGCTAGAGCCGGATCAGCCGTGACATCGACATGCCACTGGCGACCGGCAATGTCGACGGCGGTGGTCTGTTCCAGCCTGGGATCATCACCTTCGCCCTGAAGGTCAAACAAGACGGTATCGCCTTCGCGGACACGGACCGAATAACCGATGATACCCTCGTCATCGATAACCGATGTCAACATGGTCCGGATGCGTACAACACCGTTGATCACGCCAATGATCTGCCCATCCCGGCTGAGTACGGGGGTATAGACGGCAAAGCCGCGACCACCCTGCAGCAATTCAAGGGTCGGGGTGATCTGTGTGCGGCGCTGATCAAGTGCGATATCAAGAACCGGACCGGCAAGCGGATGGCGTTTAAGATCCGCACCCATTGCCGGAACATTCCCCTTGATCGGGGCGACATACATTATGATGTAATTGGGCGTGACCCAGTTTACGGCCTGAAGGGCAGGGAAGCGGGCCTGCAGTGGGGTGGCGAGGCTCAGATAGTCGCGTTCTTCCGTTGGTGCGCCGTCCTGCCAGTTATCGGCGAAAGTTTCCAGCACATGCAGGTTGTTATCGACGATCTGTTTGACCTGCCGTGCGATGCTAAGAGACATGATCCGCGCAGACGACAGCAGCATTGTATCGCGGTTCTGAAGCGCGTTGCTCCAGAGCAGGAAGGTCGAGAGTGCCAGCAGCACAGCGGTCATGAAGCTGGCAAGAAGGGCCTGCTTGCGAATGCCTGTTTTACGCTCGGTTGCTGTTTCTTCGGTTGGCCGGTTATCGTCTTCCATGTCTTCCCCAAGTCTCACGGTTATGGCGGACCGTGATATTATTCTGCGTCTCGACCGCAAGGGACAGATTGCACCTATGGGCAACTGTCACAATGATTGCACTGACGGGACGGCGTTCTTGTGATTATCGAAAATAGCCTCACCGCGCTTTGTGGCCACCAGATTAATCCACTACGCTGTTTATGGGGGCATTCTTACACGATTTTAAGGGTTTGAGCGTGTGCAAAAGACAATAAAAGCCAAATTTCAACTGACCGGCAGGTCACTTGCCGGAGCGAAAGGCGGATTTCCGGCCTTTGGGCAGCCATGCATTGTGCGGGTCTGTTCGCCATAGCATATCTGGTGTATGTCGATGCCCGACGCGCCATCCCGCAAGGTGCTTAGAAATATCGATCCAAAGAGAGAGTTCATGAAACATCATCACCGTAATCCACGTGCCCGCGGTGGGCGTCGTAAGTCCGCGCCGCGTCGCGATCCGTTGATCGGGTTTGAGGCGACGACGACTATCCGTGAAATCGGTGCGCGGGGTGATGGTATTGCAAGCATCACGGGGCCGGATGGTTCCAGTATCATCGCCTATGTCGATTGCGTGCTGCCTGGGGATGAAGTGCGTGTGGCGCTGCGCCAAAAACGCGGTGACGGATATGGTGCGGAACTGGTCGAACTGATCGCGCGCAGTGCGCCTGCCAGTGCCCCGCGGTGCAGCCATTATGAAAGCTGCGGCGGATGTGCGCTTCAGCATCTTGATGATGACAGTTATCGCGACTGGAAGCGCCAGAAGGCAATTATCGCAGTTCAGCGTGCCGGAATTGATCCCGACGAGGCAGAGGAACTGGTGGGGGCTGTCGAAATTTCGCCGCCGGCAAGTCGCCGCCGGGCCGGTTTTGCGGTTCATGTGGGGGCAACCGGTGTTCATGTTGGTTTCCATGGCCGGTTCAGCCACACTGTTGTCAACATTACCGACTGCGCGGTTTTGCATTCGGACCTGATGGCGTTTCGTGATGCCTTTGAAACCTTTCTTGGTAAATGTGATCCGGATGCTGCCAAGACGATCAAGGAAGTGTTTGCGACCCGTGCCGATAACGGCCTTGATGTGGTGATACATGCGGGGGTCGAGCCGGGGCTCGATATGCGGCAGGATCTGGCCGAGTTTGCCGAAAATCTTGATCTGGCAAGGCTAAGCTGGAAAGTCGGCGACGCAAATGATGAGCCGGTTGCCGCACGCCGTACGCCGATCGTGGCATTCGAGGGGATTGATGTCCCGGTTCCGCCCGGTGGTTTCCTTCAGGCGACGCAAAGTGGCGAGGCATCGCTTGTCAATGCCATCAAGACGGCCTTGCAACGCATTCCGACCCGCCATGTTGCCGATCTGTTTTGCGGCATTGGCAGCTTTACCTTTGCGCTGGCACTCGGCGGGGATCGACGCAATGTCGTGGCGGTCGAGAGTGATCCACGTGCAGTGCGCAGCCTTCAGTATGCTGTGGGGCAATCGTCGAGTCCGATCAAGGTTGTCGAACGCGATCTGTTCCGGCGGCCGCTGGATAAATCCGATCTTTCGGGGCTTGATCTGGTGCTGTTTGATCCGCCGCGGGCAGGGGCGTTGGCGCAGTGCGAGTATCTTGCTGTCGACGGGCCGGAATGGCTTATTGCGGTATCCTGCAATCCGGCAACTTTTTCGCGTGATATCAGGGTGTTGCGCAATGGTGGCTATGAGCTGAAACAGGTGGTGCCGGTAGACCAGTTTTTATGGTCATCGCATCTTGAATTGTTTGCTGTTTTGCATCGCCCGAAGTCGGCTTTGTTGTGAACATCTTCAGTTGCTTGTTTTGGTTTAATATTTAACCTCAAATACGCTATACTTGTGTCAGGTTTTTCCGCCGGACTTCCAGGATGGGCTGCCCGGATTTGAACCATTGTGGTTCGGACCGGCGCGCGGCATGTAGCTGCATAACCGGCTTGTTTGTGCGGAAACGGTATTGCAGGCAGTTGGTAGTCCCTATCCGGTTTATACTGACACCGCGCGCGCGATTGCGCCGCAGAACCGTCTGCTTGCGTCCGTCGACAGCATCCAAAGCAGTACTTCCCAGAATACCAACCGCAGCAATGATGCCCTGCGTCATAGCAGTTCGGCATCGCAGGATTTGCGCGGATCACTTGGGCGAGCAGATGATCTTCTTGATGTCGCTGCCAACGATCTTTCGCGGATCGGTTCGGTTCTTGATGAGATTGATACGCTGGTCACCAGCGTTGAAAACAATTCATCGCTTTCGCGGACCGAGCGCGCATTTATTTCATCACAGATTCAGGATTATCTCGAACAGACCGACGATATTGCGGCCAGCAGCAATTACGCTGGTCAAAATCTGCTCGATAGTGATCGGACAATTGAATTGCAGATCGGGTCCGGCACGACATCCAGTGATCGCCTGAATGTCGAACTGTTTGCATCTGGTACCGAGGGACTGACCACCGGCTTATCCGCCATTGGTGTTTCGGATGATGCGGCAGTTTCGAATGCGCGTGATCTTGTCGATGCCGCGCAGGAAGCGCTTTCCAGCCGGGAACTGTCATTACAGGCGGATCGTCAGAGCATTGCCGGTGCCGCAGATCGCAGCCGCGTTTCGCAGGTCGCGGGGGATAATATCCTGCAGGCGCAGCTTGCCGCCGCCGAGCCAAACATCACCGATCAGGCACGATCAGGAATTATAGAGGCATTCCAGGGCTATCTTGGCGAGGTATCCGCACGGTTGCAGGACCAGACCGTGACCGTTGGGGGCATCAGCCTGCCAGAACCGCGGCCAGAACCTGTTACCGAACGGGATGATCCGTTTGCCTATGATCCAAATGCGGATCCGTTTGACCGGGATGATACGGAATACTTCACGCCGGATGCGCGAACAAATAACAGTAATCCGCCTCTATCCACCGGATTTGGTGGCTATGACAGCAACGGTGGTGGCACTGGAATTGGCGGGGCTTCGTCAGGCGGCGGGGCAGGTGGTGCGAGTGGGACCAGCGGATCGCGTGTGTCGATAGAAGCCTGATGTTCTTGTCCTTGCCCCTGACAGAGACGTAAAAAGACCTCTATTCGATATATTCCCCGTCATAGATGCCCCAGTAACCCTGTCGTGGTGCCCATCCCTCGAAGTCGCCAAACTGTAACTGGCACCAGTCAACAGAACGCGGGCAGGTTTCGATCTTGCCGATGACCGAATTGGAAATCAGGGCGATCTTGCGGGCATTTTCATCGGCGGCGGAATAAAGCGTGATGGTATCGGCGGTAACAATCACATGACGTGATCCCAGCAAAAGACTTTGATGTACCCATCCTTCGCTGCCTTCCCAGTCGCGAACCTTGCGCCAGGTATCAAATTCCGAAATGACTTCCATCGGCATGTTGCGGCGCTGATAGATCCAGACCTTTGGATATCGCAGACCGGGTCCGGATCGCAGGTGAACCTTATCTGATCGCAACGCAACAAAGCGCGGGATCGGCAGACCTGACTCCTGTGCGCTGGCGACAATCGGCGCGACAAGGCTGCCAAGGATCAACATGGCGATAAAAGTATGAAGGAATTTACGGCTGATCCGCGGCATTGTGACGGTTTTCCCTGCTCTTTCTTCTGCTGCCGGAAATCGGCGAACCTCAGTCTTTAAGAAATAAAATTACAAAAATGACGTCAAAATTCTTGCTTTAATACCCTGTGCCGTGGCATCACTGCATTGCGGCAAGAGCGCATTTGGCGCATGAAACCCATCTTGTCAGCAAAAGAGTTAAAAGACCGCATAGGAACGGCAGATGACCAAGAAAAAACCGCTCGTCATCGTGACCCGCAAACTGCCGGAAGCGATTGAAACCCGCATGATGGAACTGTTTGATGCGCGCCTGAACATCGACGATGTGCCGATGTCCAAGCCCGAACTGATCGAAGCGGTCAAACAGGCAGATGTCCTTGTCCCGACGGTAACCGACCGGATCGATTCCGCCGTGCTTGCCCATGCGGGGCCGAATTTGCGCCTGATCGCCAATTTCGGGACGGGTGTTGACCATGTCGATCTGCAAACCGCACGGTCGCGCGGCATCACCGTGACCAACACACCCGATGTCCTGACCGAAGACACCGCCGACATGACGATGGCGCTGATTCTTGCGGTATCGCGCCGCGTGGCCGAAGGCGAACGCATGATCCGCAGCGGCGAATGGAGTGGCTGGGCGCCAACATCCATGCTGGGGCATCGTATCTGGGGCAAGCGGCTTGGCATTGTTGGCATGGGGCGCATCGGCCGGGCATTGGCGCGCCGTGCCAAAGGTTTTGGCCTGTCGGTGCATTACCATAACCGTCGTCGTGTTCATCCCGATACCGAGGCGGAACTGGATGCGACCTGGTGGGAAAGCCTGGATCAGATGTTGGCCCATGTTGATGTTGTGTCGGTCAACTGCCCGCATACACCGGCAACCTATCATCTGCTGTCGGCCCGTCGCCTTAAACTGATGCAGCCGCACGCCATTCTGGTCAATACGGCCCGTGGCGAGATTGTCGATGAACCGGCATTGACCCGGATGCTGGCCGATCGTGAAATTGCCGGGGCCGGGCTTGATGTGTTCGAACATGAACCGGCCGTGAACCCGAAACTGCTTGAATTGCAGAACGCCGTTCTGTTGCCGCATATGGGGTCGGCGACCATTGAGGGACGTGTCGATATGGGCGAAAAGGTCCTGATCAATATCAAGACCTTTGTTGATGGTCACACGCCGCCGGATCGGGTGATTGAAGGGCTTCTGTAAGGACCTGATATATCCTTTGGCGATACCTGTGGGGGAATTGATGTGCCGGGTACTGTTATCCGGCACATTGCGTTTCGTAGGGTGATTGGTCTTAAAACGACACAGGTTGCTTTGCCGGTTTGGCGAATATTTTCGCGGCCTGCCCGATAACCAGCGGCACCAGACTTCCCCCGATAACCAGAAGCCATCCCGTGCCGCTTGGTGGTGCAATCATGAGCAGCCGGGACAATGCGGGAACATAAAGCGTCAACCCGATCAGGAGTACGCAAATTCCCAAGGCAATCCAGATGAAAGGGTTGCGGGTAACATCGTTGAAAATCCAGCCGGAAGATCGGGCCCGCATGTTGAAAACATGCAGCAACTGTGCCGTTGCAAGGGTCAGGAACGATACTGACAAAGCTTCCTGATCCCCAAGGTTGAAAACATGCAGTGCCATGGCAAAAGCACCAAGTACTCCGACCGTAATCAATGCGCCGTAAAAAAGAATGCCGCCCCAATCCTGTTTGGTCAGAACCGGTGTTTTGGGATCGCGCGGGGGCTGGTTCATGACATGCCGGTCTCCTTCGCCAATACCAAGTGCGAAAGCCGGAAACACGTCCGTTACAAGGTTTAGATACAAAATCTGCAACGGCAGAAGCGGTAAGGGAAGCCCGCTTGGCACGGCAAGGCCGATCACGAGTATCTCGCTGAGATTGCATGACATCAGATACAGCACAAAGGTGCGTATATTGGCAAAAATAACCCGTCCCTGATGCATCGCGGTTACGATTGACGGGAAGGCATCGTCACGCAGAACCATGTCTGCGGCTTCGCGGGCGACGTCTGTGCCTCTTTTGCCCATGGCGATGCCGATATCGGCCTTTTTAAGCGCGGGGGCATCGTTAACGCCATCGCCGGTCATGGCAACAATGGCACCTGCCTGCTGGTGAAGGGAAACCAGATTTAATTTTGCTTCGGGGCTGACCCTTGCAAAAACGGGGGTGGCAAGAATGCGGTCACGTTCTGTTTTCTGTGTCAGGTCGGTTGCCTGAAGCATCCTGCCTTCAAGTCCGGATGCCGTTGCATCGCAAAGTCCGACTTGCGCCGCAATATTCCTGGCGGTGCCGATATGATCGCCCGTTACCATGATGACCCGAACCCCTGCCGCATGACAGGCCTGTATTGCGGTAGGAACATCTTCCCGCGGGGGATCAAGAAGGGCGATCAGGCCAATCAGGATCAGATCCTGATAGGGGGGCGTATCGACCGCAGGGGCATTTTTCATGGCGAGGGCAAGAACGCGCAAGCCCTTTTGCGTCATGTCATTGCTTAAATCCGACCAGCGCCGCCGGGCTTTTTCGTCCATTTCACGCGGGCCATTATTTTCAAGGAAGTCGGTGCTGCCTTTAATGACGGCCTCGGGGGCACCCTTGATCGCAACAAAAAGGTTATCGGGGGCGTTTTGATCGCGATGAAAGGTTGCCATCATGCGGGTCTGCGCGCTGAAAGCTTCCTTGGCGATTTCGGGGTATCTGGCTTGTTGTTCTGTCTGGTCGATGCCTGCATTCCGGGCGACTTCAAGCAGGGCCAGTTCCATCGGGTCGCCAATATGCTTTTCCGTGCTGCCGGATGGCAGCAGAATTGCGTCGTTGCACAAAACGGCGATCCGCATCGCCAGTTCTTCCGGGCTGTTTGCTGCCAGCAATGCGCCAGGAGATGACGTAAAATCAACCTCGTTTTCCGAGGTCCTGAGGGCTACGACCGTCATTCGGTTTTCGGTAAGCGTTCCGGTTTTATCGGTCATGATAACCGTGGTCGCACCCAGCGTTTCAACGGCTGACAGGTTCTTGATCAGGGCATTGCGTTTCGCCATCCGCCACATCCCGCGGGCAAGGGCAACCGTTGCAACAATCGGCAATCCTTCGGGGACGGCGGCAATCGCAAGGGCGATACCGGTCTTGAGCATCATCACCATGTCTTTGCCGACATAAATGCCGACAATGGCGATGCATATGGTCAGTCCCAAAGTGGCCCAGATAAGATGACCAGCCAGCGTATCAAGACGTTTTTCAAGCGGTGATGTTTCGGCTTCTGCCATTTCGGTCATCGCCGCGATATGACCAAGTTCGGTTGTCATTCCGGTGGCAACACAGACACCCGATCCGTCCCCGCGGCTGATGGCTGTGCCCTTGAACACCATATTCGTGCGATCCCCAAGCGGCAGGTTTTCATCGCTTGTGGCATCATCGGGCAGGTTGATGGTTTTGTCCGTCGGAACGGATTCCCCTGTCAAAGCAGATTCATCTGCCTGCAGGTTGCTGCATTCTATCAAACGGATATCAGCCGGAATAACGTCGCCCGCTTCAAAGATAACAATATCGCCCGGTACGATGTCTCGAGCCTCCAGCACGTGGATTTGCCCATCCCGCCTTACCTTGGCGTGAACACTTGAAAGCTTTCGCAATGCCTCCATCGAACGGATGGCCCTGAATTCGGATGTAAAGCCGATGGCTGCATTGATGATCAGCACCACGACGATGGCAATGCCCTCGGTCAGGTCGCCGAAATAAAATGAAAGGGCCGCGGCACCGGCCAGCATATAGACAATCAGCCCCACAAATTGCCGGATCAGGATGGTCCAGAAAGAGACGTGCTTCTGGTCCTTAAGGCTGTTCCTGCCGTATTTCTTCCGGCGTTCTGTGGCGTCCGTTTCCGAAAGGCCGATCTCGGGGGAAACATTCAGATGTGCAAGGATTTCCGGTAATGGCTGAATATGATGATCGGACATGCAGAAACCCTTGCAACCAGCAACGAGCAGACGGGCAGGCACCAGCAAACTAGGTCACTAAATCAGTGACCGGTCAAGCAACCGGCCATTTGAGGTCACCTGATTTGATGGTGCAGTATCCTCCTGACAGCTTCTGACAGGGAGGCGGATTAAATCCGTACTCAAAGCATTTCAATTTATCAGCAGCTTGGGTATCAGTAAGGACAATATTACCATCAGGATTTCCTTCAAGGGGGCCACCATGAGTTTCGTCTTTTCTGCTGCCAAACCTGTTACCGTTCCGGTGCAGAATTCGGATCAGCTTTTTCCGGTCAATCGCATCTTCTGCATCGGCAAGAATTACGCCGACCATGTACGCGAAATGGGTTCCGACCCCGCCGATACCCCGCCCTGCATTTTCATGAAGCCGACCGACTGCCTCAAAGTGGGGAATGGAGATCTTGCCTATCCGTCGGGGACCGAAGACCTGCATTACGAGGGCGAGCTGGTTGTTGCCCTTGGTGCGGGGGGCAAGAACCTTGATCGTGCGGCGGTTGAAGCCGCCATTTTCGGATATGCTGCGGGCCTTGATATGACCCGCCGCGATGTGCAGGCCGGTCTTAAGGACCGTCGTTTGCCATGGGATATGGCCAAATCCTTTGACGATTGTGCCGCGATTTCGGCAATTCGCCTCAAGGCAGATGCAGGCAATCCACAGGCAACCAATCTAAAACTGTCGGTCAATGGCGCGGTCAAACAGGATGATACCACGGCCAAGATGATCTGGCCGATGGTTGATGCGCTGGTGCATCTTTCGACACTGATCGAACTTAAAGCCGGCGACCTGCTGTTTACCGGAACGCCCGAAGGTGTCGGCCAGGTGGTTCGC
Organism: Thalassospira sp. A3_1; assembly: GCF_017744215.1. NCBI lineage: Bacteria > Pseudomonadati > Pseudomonadota > Alphaproteobacteria > Rhodospirillales > Thalassospiraceae > Thalassospira > Thalassospira sp. A3_1. The sequence goes on from NZ_JAGHQQ010000002.1 coordinate 413,929, forward strand.
GGTGATCGCATGGATGTTGTCATTGCTGGTGTTGCGGAACTGTCGGTCACGCTGAAATAGCATCAGGATATCGAGATACCGGGATTAAAGGGTCAGGGCCCAATTCACCCCATCAGGAAACGGAGTCCGTTTTGAAAATCGTCAGTTGGAATATCAATTCCGTTCGATTGCGCATCGAACAAGTCATAAAATTTTTAGAAGAACAACAACCCGATGCGCTGTGTCTTCAGGAACTGAAATGCCCGGACGAGCATTTCCCCCACGAAGCATTTGAAGCCGCTGGTTACGTCCATCGTCATAACCACGGCATGAAAAGCTATAACGGTGTCGCGATCCTGTCGCGGTTACCGTTTGCGGAAGTCGACATCAAGCATTTCTGCGGCAAGGAAGACCGCCGTCATTGCATGGTGGCGTTTGAAAACGGGGTCGAGCTGCATAATTTCTATATCCCGGCCGGGGGCGATGAACCGGATGTGACGATCAATGAAAAGTTCGCCCACAAGCTCTCCTTCCTTGATGAAATGACCGCTTGGTGGGCGGACCGCCGGGTTGCCAATCCGGATCGCAAGGCCATTCTGGTTGGGGATTTCAATATTGCCCCGTCGGAAAATGACGTCTGGTCGCACAAGCAGCTTTTGAAAGTTGTCAGCCACACCCCGATTGAAGTTGAAAAGCTCGAAGCATTCCGTAAATCCGGTGATTTCGTGGACTCGGTGCGTGAAATCGTTGAAGAACCGGAAAAGCTGTTTAGCTGGTGGAGCTATCGTTCACGCGACTGGCGGGCAAGCAACAAGGGACGTCGTCTGGATCATGTCTGGATGACGCCGAATATGGCCGGAACGGTGCGCACGGCATCGGTCTATGACCTTGCCCGGGATTGGGAAAAACCATCCGATCATGCACCGGTGGTTGTCGAATTTAATATCTGAATACCGTTTTTCTCAGCATCAAACAGCGGGCCGGATTTATCCAGTCCGCTGTTTTTTCATCTAAAATGACTTGATCAGGGAGCTTGCCGGGGTGAATCTTCCGATTGAAACAGGACACAACCGTCCCCAATTCTTTAAGCAATTTTATCCCGATGAAACAAAAAGCAGGATACGGGCAATGAAGAAGATCCTTATCGCGTTGGCAGCCATCATTTTGCTGGTCGTTGCCGGGCTTGTTTATGTCTATGTCAATCTCGACAGTATCGTCAAAGCAACCATTGAAGAGGCGGGCACACGTGTGACGCTGGCCGATGTGACGGTGGACAACGTCAAGATTGAAACCACCCAGAACACGGCGTCGATTGGCGGGCTGGTTGTCGGGAACCCGGATGGTTTTGAAACCGACTATGCCTTTTCACTGGGCAATATTTCGGTCCGGCTGGATGGTTCAACCCTTACCAGCGATACCATTCGTATTATCGAGGTGATCGTTGATGAACCAAGCGTGACCTACGAATTGGGGCAGGGATCGTCAAATATTGCGACCATTCAGCGTAATGTCGAAAGCTTTGTCCAGCGTATGTCCGGCCCGACGGGGGCGGGCGGTGCCGATGGCGGTAACGCGGATACGGCGGCGGATGATGGCACCGGCACCAAGGTCGTGATCGACAATGTTTATGTTCGCAATGGCAATGTCAGCGTATCGGCTGCGATGCTGAAGGGCAAAAAGCTGTCCTCGGGGCTTCCGGAAATTCACCTGAAGGACATTGGCAAGGAAGAAGGCGGGGCAACCCCGGCGCAAGTTGCAGAGGAAATCATCACTGCCCTTAACACTGCGGTGTTCAAATCGGTTGCCAGCCTGAATGTTGATGGGCTTTTGCAAGGGGTCGGAGACCTTGGCAAAGGTGTCACCGGGTTGATTGGTGGTGCTGCCACCGGAACTGGTGGCGTGGTCAAGGACGGTGCGGGTGCCGTTGGTGATGCGGTCAAGGGACTGTTTGGCGGTTCGTCCGAATAACGGGACTCGGGACTGGAATTACGGGATATTTCAATAATATCCGTATAATCAATGTCTTGGCGGAAGGAGCGATTATCGCTTCTTCCGTTTTCTTTTTAGGAACGAATTCATGGCCTGACCGCACGGCATAAGGATAGTCCGCATATTACTGATGTGCGATTTTCTCTATCCCCCTGCTTTTTTTCATGAATTTGGTTTCCATATATTTTGGGGTGTGGAAACATTTCACCAAAGGCCGGTGTCGTCTTGGGGAGCCCTGTTCGGTAAAACGCACCGAACAAGGTTATTTTCGGGGTCAGGTCACTTTTCCGATCTGGTTATCGACAACGATTTACACCGCCAAATACGGACCGGCATCTTGCGCCGGTCACAGGGGCGTTTGCCATCAAGCCGGATAAACCGGTTGGTTGCGCATCCTGAAAACAAAATGATTGGGATTGGGATCATTATTGTCGTCATCCAGACAAGGAGTGAAGACCAATGAGAGCTAAACTGCTTTTCGCTGTTTCCGCTGCGGCATTTCTTGGTGCCTGCGCGAATATGGACATTCCGGGCGTTCGCGGGATGGCCGATGAAGGTTCGGCATTCGACGCAGCCCTTCATCAGGGTTATTCCGATCTTGCCCAGGCAGAATATGAAGAGGCGGACTGGGTGGATGCACGTTACTTCACCAACCGCGCGAAAATGGCGGCAATGGGACAGGATACAGGTCCACAGCCGCTGGCAGACCGTGATCTGCCGGAAAATGGCCTGTCAGAAATCAGCGTTGCACGTGCCGATATGATGGCAGCATTCGACGCCGGCGGTCGCGACAAGTCGCCACAGGCGGCCGGGCGTACGCAGGTTGGGTTCGATTGCTGGATGCAGGAACTTGAAGAAAACATCCAGCAGGAAGATATCGACAATTGCCGTGCGGCTTTCTATCAGGCACTTGCCATCGTTCAGGCCGATATAGCCCCATCGGAAAGCATGGCCAAAGCCGCGCCAATGATGATGCCCGAACCGATGAATATCTATTTCGCGTTCGACAGCGCTGTTCTGGGTGACAAGGCAATGCCGGTCGTGACCGGAATTGTCGAGGCATATGAAAAATACGATCCGAAAATGATCAGTCTGACGGCATATGCTGACCGTGCCGGGGATGCGATGTATAACGATATGCTTGCCAAATCGCGTGTCGATGCGGTGGTCAAGGCATTGCGTGATCATGGTATCAGCCCAAGCAAGCTTGCCATCAGCATCAGTGGTGAGGCCAATGTACCGGTTCCGACGGCCGATGGGGTCGCCGAACAGGGCAACAGGGTCGTTACAGTCAAATTTGAAGACGGCATGTAAGCCGACACAACAAAGAGGATGAATTCATGCGGTTACTCATCGCACTTCTGCTGCCGTGGTTGTTGTTCTTTACCATCGGGCGGCCAATCGCCGGCATCATCTGCCTGATCCTTCAGATTACTCTTCTGGGCTGGATTCCGGCGGCGATCTGGGCAGTTTATGCGCTGAGCCAGTACAATACCGACAAAAAAATCAGTCAGGCCATGGGCGGTGGGCAGGGTTAATCCCGGCAACGCGTTCAGGTGTTCTGATGATTGGCGGGTAACCGCATTGCATCTGAAAGGCAGGCCTTCGGGCCTGCTTTTTTATTAATGCATGTGGCGGCGAACACCGCCGATAAACCGGGATATCAGTTGTGAGACGGTAAAGCGTGTGATCACAAATGTGACAAAGCCAGCAATTCCGGGCCAGTACCATGCCTGCACTTCCGGTCGGGTGCTTTGTTCAACCAATCCGTAAACGATGGCTGCCAGTCCTGCGCCCGCCAGAAAAGCCAGACGCCTGCGATAGCGGCCGATAAAAGGTGCAAATAACCACATCGCCCCGCTTTCCTATGCTTTCGACCGGCAGTCAGGATTGCTGCCGGGCATCAATGCTGCCCGCCGCCGATATCGCGCGCAAGGCGGGCGGCAAAGTCGTCCGTCATGCCCGATATGTAATCAAGGATCGTCAGATACAGGTTGTAAAGCGGTGCGCCGACCGGCATCGAGTCATTGCCGATCAGTTCGCGAACCCGCCCGGTCCGATAGGAAAGCTCTGCGTCATCCTTGGCCTGATGGATTTCAAGGGCTGTCTTGCAGAAGGTATCAAGCAACGTTTCAAGGCAGGCAAATGCGCCGACCTCGATCTGGACTTTGCGTCGGTTCAGAATGATCTGCTTTTCGGAAAACTGTTTGGCGGTCGCGATCATTTCGTTGAACGGACCATCGGCACAGGACAGAAGATCACCATCGACGGCCCCGTTCAGCAACTGCTCCTCCCGCAAGACAAAGGCATCGGTCAGGGCATCGAGCAGGCCCGTGATGATCTTGCCGCGCAGGAAGGTCATCTTGCGCCGGATGTTGGTTTCACGGTGATATTCTCCAGGAATGTCGCCCAGTATGCAGGGCAATAACAGATTTTCAAAGACGCTGAAATCGACGAGTTCCAGTTCGACGCCGTCTTCTATATCGATCAGTGCGTAACAGACGTCATCGGCCGCCTCGACCAGATAAACCAGCGGATGGCGGCAAAATGATTGTGCACCGGTTCGGATCAGCCCGGTGGCATCGGCGACTTCGGTTAACAGATCCATTTCACGCTGAAACGCGCCGAATTTCATTTTTTCGGGATAAGGGCTGCCAATCGCCGACCATGGATATTTTACAAAACTTGCCAGCGTCGCATAGGTCAGACGCATGCCGCCGTCATAAAGGCCGCTTCGTTTATGGGTCAGCAATCGGAAACCCTGTGCGTTGCCTTCAAAGGTGGTCAGATCGGCGCGTTCGGCCTCCGACAACGGCGCAAGATATTTGGGATCGGCATCCAGAAACCACTGACGAACGGCATATTCCCCGGCATGGCCGAATGGCGGGTTGCCGATGTCATGGGCAAGGGCGGCGGCCTGAACAATGGCGGCCATATGATCGGGTTCAATCCCGTCGGGCAGGTGGCCTTTTTCGGCCAACTGATGGCCGACCATAAGTCCCATGGACCGTGCAACACAGGATACTTCAAGGCTATGGGTCAGGCGGGTATGGACATTGTCGTTTTCAGGCAGCGGATGAACCTGCGTCTTGCGTTGCAGACGCCGGAAAGCCGACGAAAAAATGATCCGGTCATAATCCTTGTGAAAATCGGATCGACCGAACGCACCGACGCTTGAATGTCGTGTGCCCAGACGTTCAGGCGACAGCAATTTTTGCCAGTTCATCATCGGTTTTGCATCCTGAGGCTATCGGTCCCATACATGTTCGTGTCGCACTATGGCGCAAACTTCATGACATAATCGTAAAGTGACGGGCTTAAAATGTCGGACGATGCTTCATTTCATGCACGTTTACATTATCCCGGCGTTGCCGCCGAACCGGCCAGCAATCCACCATCAATTGTCAGTTCCGTTCCCGTCATGTAAGCGGCTTCATCCGATGCCAGCAAAACGGCAAGTGCCGCGACTTCGTCCGGGGTGCCGAAACGCTTGGCCGGTGTATCAGCGACAAGGGCTGCCATGCGGGCGTCGCGATCCGGACCGTTGCCAAGCATCGGTTCCCACATCGGTGTCAGAATGGCGGCGGGATGGATTGAATTGCAGCGAATATTGTAACCCTGTTGTGCGCAATATAGCGCGACAGTTTTGCTGTGATTGCGAATGGCCGCCTTGGACGAGGCATAGGCCGCCGCAGCCGGAATGCCAACCATTCCCGAGCGCGACGAAATATTAATGATCGAGCCCGATTTACGCTGGCGCATGGCCCTGATGGCGTAGCGACACCCCATAAATGTACCGTCAAGATTAACCTGATGGACTGCGCGCCAGTCGGCAAGTGATGCATTTTCCGGATCATGTGCGACGATGCGGTCTTCAAAACCAGTAATGCCGGCATTGTTGACCATGACATCAATGGCCGGATAGGCATCGGCAAGCTTTTGCCAGTCATCCTCGTTGCCGACATCAAGGCGCATGGTTTTGCAACCTGTCTCCTTGGCAAATGCCAGAAGCGCGGCTTCGTCTCGGTCAGTCGCTATGACGTCAGCACCTTCTTTGATAAAGGCTTTTGAAATCGCAGCACCAATGCCACGCGCCGCACCGGTTATGATGCAAATCCGGTTTTCAAGTCGTTTCATGGTCGCTTCGTTCCCTGTTCGGCCTTTGATGGCCTTTGCCGGTTTCGGTGTTATAGCCAAAAAGAAAGCGGCGCGTCCATCGACGCGCCGCCATCTTTTGTACGGTGTGGGCAGGGAAAGCCTAGCTACCGAGACCTTTTTCCATCACGAGATCAAGGCGACGGGCAAAGCTGACCGGATCGGGCAGGGCTTCGCCTTCCAGGATGCGAGCCTGATCAAGTAACAGGAGGGCGGCGTCATTAAGGATCGGGGCCTTGGCGTCCTTGATGGCAATGTCCGACAGCTTTTTGATCAGGCTGTGTTTCGGATTGATTTCAAGGATGCGCGGGCTGATTTCGTCAACACGGTTGTGCTGCTTCATCAGGCGTTCCATCCGCAAATCCATACCGGTTTCATCGGCAATCAGGCAGCAGGCAGAACTGGTCAGGCGATCTGATTCACGGACGTCCTTGATGCTGGTGCCAAGTGCGATCTTGATCGAGGCAATCAGGGCATCAAGTGAGGCATCGGATGCCGCGTCGTCTTTCTTGTCGTCTTTGGCATCATCCTTGTCATCGGATTTGACGTCGGCAAGGTCTGCACCGCCACGGGTGACCGATTTGAAGTCTTTTTCTTCAAACTGGCCAACAGATGGCAACCAGAATTCATCCACCGGGTCGGTCAACAGCAGAACTTCGATCCCCTTGGCGGCAAAGCCTTCAAGCTGCGGGCTGCGTTTGAGAGCATCGACGTCTTCGCCGCTGATATAGTAGATCGCCTTCTGGCCATCCTTCATGCGGGTGACATAGTCAGCAAGCGTTGTCCAGCCATCGGAATGCGTGGAACGGAAGCGTGCCAGTTTCAGGATACGGTCGCGGTTGGTGTAGTCCTCATACAGGCCTTCCTTGACCACAGAACCGAAGTTTTCCCAGAAGGTTTCGAAACCTTCCGTGTCTTTCTTCGATGCGGTTTCAAGTTCGGACAGCAGTTTTTTGGTCAGGCCGTTTTTGATTTTCGTCAGGACCGGGTTGTGTTGCAGCATTTCACGCGAAATGTTAAGCGGCAAATCTTGGCTGTCGACAACACCGGACACAAAGCGCAACCAAGGCGGCAGCAGATCATCCGCGCCCTCGGTGATGAAGACCTTGCGGACATAAAGTTTCAGATGGCCTTTGCGCGCCGGATCATAAAGATCGAACGGGCGCATGGTCGGCAGGAACAGAAGGCCGGTATATTCAATCGCACCTTCGGCCTGATAGTGGATGGTTTTCCACGGATCGTCGAAGGCATGCGAATTGTGTTTGTAGAATTCCTTGTACTGTTCGTCGGTGATGTCGGACTTCGGACGGGTCCAGAGTGCCGATGCCTCGTTCAGGGTTTCGTCATTGCCGTCCGCCTTCATCAGCACAACCGGGATGCCGATATGATCGGAATAGGTTTTGACGATATGGCGCAGACGATGTTCTTCGGTGAATTCCTTGAAATCATCGGTCAGATGCAGGGTGATCTGGGTGCCATGGCCTTCCATTTCGGCTTCGGCGATGGTGTATTCGCCCTTGCCATCCGATGACCATTTCCACGCCTGATCTTCACCGGCCTTTTTCGTGACGACTTCGACCTGACCCGCGACCATGAAGGCAGAATAGAAGCCGACGCCGAACTGACCGATCAGGTCTACATCCTTGGCCTTGTCAGATTTCGACAATGCTTCGACGAATTTTGCCGTTCCGGAATTGGCAATCGTGCCAAGGTTTTCGATCAGGTCGGTCTTGTTCATCCCGATCCCGTTATCGGCAATCGTTAGAACATTGCGGACATTGTCGGTCAGCAGGCGGACCTTGAATTCCGAATCACCGGCGAGCAGTTCCGGCTTGGCAATTGCTTCGTAGCGCAGCTTGTCGCAGGCATCCGATGCATTCGATATGAGCTCGCGCAGGAAGATGTCCTTGTTCGAATAAAGCGAATGGACAACGATATCGAGCAGGCGGCTGACTTCAGCCTCGAACCGCATTTTTTCTTCCGTCATGACCTCTGTGTTCTCCTGTAATTTCAATCCACTATGTGCAATTTGCGCTGTTGGGTCCCGATTTGGCAACCGTCAGGCAGTGCTTGATATGCGTCAACGCATCTTGCAGCGCAAGCCCTGTATCCTAAGTATATAAAAAGACGGTTTCATTACAGGGCGCGAGGCTTGCGGAAGTTGTCTTGGGTCCTGTCCTGCCCCGAAACGGCAAACGTTTCGGATAATTGCAAGGTGCAATGCCTTGTGAATGTCTCAGGCTCTATAACAGGAGGCCGCAATATGAAGGTTCCCGTTCAAATCACCTACCGTGATGTTGATCAATCAGATGCATTGGACGAGCGTATCCGCTTCAAAGTGCAAAAACTGGAAGAAACCTTCGACCGCATGACAAGTTGTCATGTCATCGTGGAAAGACCCCATGCATCCCACGCACAGGGAAACCGCTATGCGGTTCATTTCGGAATTAATGTGCCGGGTAAGGAGATTATGGTTAAGCGCGATAGTGCCGATCATGCCCATGAGGATGTCTATATCGCGCTCAAAAACAGCTATCAGGCCGCGCGCCGCCAGCTCAAGGAGTATGTCGACCGGATGCGCGCCCACTAGGTCCCTGTTAACAACAGCGAGTAAATGAAATGACGGAGCGGTCGGCTGACCGCTCAGACTGCGGACGGACCCCGTTATTTTTGTCGGGGTTCGTTTTTTATGAGACCGTGTTTTTGGGAGAGGATGTTCTATCGTCCCCCGGTATCTCTCATAAATCCGTTTTCCCCAAGGGCTGAGCCGGTTGGCAGGGATCTTTTCAAGGCTGTGCTGCAAGGCATGGCCTGTCACGACTTTGGTGTGAGTGCAGCTTTGCGTGCAGGCATCGCGTAGCGGACAGGTTTCGCAGATCGAAGGAGCGCTCTTGTATTCTTGATATGCGGACCTGTTGGTGGTGTTGTACCGAGGATTTTCCCTTGCGAGCATCGATGGGCATTGATCCTGGGTGGATATTCAAGTTGTTTACTGAGCTTTAAGGTGTGAGTTGTCACTGTAAAGCACGGTGCCATCAATCAGGCCTGCCCGGATCCCCTGTTCGACAGTCTCGTCGAAAATCTCCTGACAGATATCGCTGTCGTTGAAGCGGTGCCCCGGTTCTGACTGGTAGTACTGGCATCGGGAACCCTCTCGGTCACGCGAAGATACAGGAAACAGCAATAGGACGGATTGACCTTGATCTCGCGCATCAATTGCCGCTCTGATCGAATGCCAAACAGATAGCCGATAAACAGCATCTTGAACAACATCACCGGATCAAGAGCCGGTCGCCCGTTATCAGCACAGTATAAATGCGCGACACAGTCATGGATGAAATCGAAATCAATCACCACATCAATCTTGCACAGCAAATGATCCGGCGGCACCAGAAATGAAAGTGTGATGGAAATCGCGATTGTAACGCTTGATGGTTTTAACGAACTCGACAGTTTTGTCGCGCTCTCGATCCTGAACCGGGCCAGGGGCAATGGCCTTCGTGCCGTCATTACCGGCACGGGCCAGTCCGTGACCTCGATGAACGGGGTCGAAGTCAGGATACAGGAACCGTTATCCTTTACCGCGACGGCCGATGTCGTCCTGTTTGGCAGCGGCATCCACACCCGCGATCATATCAATGATCCCGACCTGATGGCACAGATCAACCTTGATCCGTCACGCCAGATGATCGGCGCGCAATGTTCGGGGTGCTGTTCCTGCATAAACTGGGCCTTCTGCCCGCAACCATCACGACGGATACCAAAACCCGGTCCCTTCTGGCGCGCACCGATACGGTCCTTGAAGACCGCCCGCTGGTCGCGCAGGGCAATATCGTCACCAGTGGCGGCTGCCTGTCGTCGCAATATCTGGCCGGATGGGTTCTGGCGCGTGCGCTTGGCACCGACAGGGCAATGTCGATCCTGGAATATGTCGCCCCGGTCGGCCAGAAATCGCAATTCACCAAACAGGCGCGCGACATCATCGTGCCGCAGCTTGATGTTCCGGCCAAACGCCCGCTTTACTGCTAGGGTCAGGACCCATCACGAGAACGTTTCTGGCTTTGCGCAACCACCTGTGGGAAGTCATCGTACAATCACGTATGCTGGCGCATGACCGGTTGCGCGAAATGGCAAATGTTTTGCCTTATATTTGCCGACTAGTTAGGGTTAGCTCAACAAAAGTTAGTGGCCCGCATTGAAGGCAAAAAATGCGGCCGGTTGCGAATTGCAGACGCAGGACAAGTTTTTGAAACGCCATCTGTTAAACATCGTCATTCCGATGACGGCTCTTGCCCTTTCGGCCTGTGGCACCATGTCGCAGCGCGCCGACCGTGCCGAGTTCGATTATCCGCAAAGCAACAGCTTCTCTGGCAACTTCCTTGCCGGCAAGGCCGCCCAGATTGAAAACCGCACGGATTATGCTTCGCGCTATCTGCTGCGCGCCCATGAAATCGACCCGGGCAACGATGATCTGCGCCGCCGCGCCTTTCTGGCCCTGATCGCCGAAGGCCGCATTGCGGACGCCGAACCGATTGCACGCATTCTGGTCGATGAAAACCCCGAAGATCTGTTTGCCGTGATGGCCGTCATGGATGCCGAAATCCGCGATCAGGATTATCAGGCCGCCCTTGATACCGTATCAACCCTGCCGCAACGCGGGATCACATCGCTGATTGTGCCGCTCGCCAAGGCCTGGCTTTATACCGGCCTTGATCAGCCGCAAAACGCCATGACCGCCCTTAACGAATTGCAGGGCAACGGCTCGCTCAATCCGCTGTCGGAATATCATCGCGGTCTGATTCTGGCCTATTTCGATGACCTGAACGCCGCCGAAGTCGCCCTTGCCAGTGCCTATGGCGACCCGGCCGATGCACCCTTGCGTGCCGCCGAGGCACTGGGTGCCGTTTACGAGCGCAAGGGACAAACCCAGAAAGCGTCGCTTCTGTATGAAAGCTATATGGACCGCCATCCGCAGTCCCTTGCGATGCCCTATCACCTTGACCGTCTGGCAAAGGGGGAGCCCCCCACCAGCGTCATCCTGACCCCGGCATCGGGTCTGGCCGAGGCCTATCTTGATATCGCGACCCTGCTTAGCCAGGAAAACGCGGTTGATCCGGCCTTGCTGATGGCGCGCTATTCGCTGTCGCTGCGTCCCGGTGATGACATCACCCGCCTTCTGGTCGGCGAAATCATGGAAATCCAGGAACGCTTTGACGCCGCCGTCATTGTGTATGAATCGATCCCCAAAGACTCCCCGCATAGCTGGAACGCGCGCCTGCGCGCCGCATCAAGCTACGAACAGCTTGGCAAAACCGACGATGCGATTGCCCTGCTCGAAACCATGGTCAATGAACGCAGCGACCGTCCCGATGCCCTGATCCAGCTTGGCGATATCCTGCGCATCGATCAGGACTTTGCCGGGGCGGCCAATGCCTATGACCGGGCGATTGAACGTCTGGGCGGCACGGATGCTGTCGGCTGGCGTCTGCTCTATCGTCGCGGCATTGCCTATGAACGCGCCGGAAACTGGCCAAAGGCCGAGGCCGACTTCCTCAAGGCCCTCGAACTTGAACCCGATCAGCCCTATGTCATGAACTATCTTGGCTATAGCTGGGTCGATATGGGCAAAAACTTCGATCAGGCCGAAGACATGCTCAAACGTGCCGTCGAACTGCAACCTGATGACGGTTACATCATCGATAGCCTTGGCTGGGTCTATTACAAGCTCGGCCGTTATGACGATGCCGTCGAACAGCTTGAAAAGGCGGTTGAACTCAAACCCGATGATCCGACCATCAATGATCATCTGGGCGATGCCTACTGGCAGATCGGCCGCTTCCACGAGGCCCGCTTCCAGTGGCACCGTGCGCTTTCGTTCAACCCGACCGACGAATTGCGCGCCGATGTCGAGGCCAAGCTTGACGGCAAAACACCCCATGCCGGTGACGTTGCCGCAAACTGATTGATCGGGGATAAAGGGCATCCGCATCATGTCTTCGACCCATACCGAACCGGCCCCGGCCAAGCTCAACCTGTTCCTGCATGTCACCGGCAGGCGCGATGACGGCTATCACCTGCTTGATAGCCTCGTCTGCTTTGCCGATTGCGGCGATGTGATTACCGCAACCGCCCGCGATGATGCCGAACTGACCCTTGCGATCACCGGCCCGATGGCGGGTGACCTTGGCCATGGCAATATCGAAGACAACCTGATCCTGCGTGCCGCCCGCCTGCTCCGGGCGGAGGCGAATGTGACACAGGGTGCAGACCTCACGCTTGAAAAAAACCTGCCCGTCGCATCGGGCATCGGCGGCGGATCGGCGGATGCGGCCGCCGCCCTTCGCGTGCTGTGCCGGGTCTGGCAGCTTGATATCCCGACCGACGCCCTTGAAAAACTCGCCCTTAAACTCGGGGCCGATGTGCCGGTGTGTTTGCGCGCTAAAACCGTTTTGATGCAGGGGATCGGCGAAAAGCTGATTGACCTGCCGGAATTGCCCAGCCTGTCACTGGTGCTGGTCAATCCGGGCAAGGCGGTTTCAACCCCTGAAATCTTTGCTGCGCGCGATGCCGGTTTTACTGATGAAAACCTGTGGGATCGCACGGCAAAGTTTAACAGCGGGGCATCGCTTGCCGCGGCCCTTCAGGACTGCCGCAACGACCTCACCCTTCCGGCATCGGGCATTTTGCCCGAAATCTGTGATGTGCTAAATGCGCTCGCCCGCGAAGACGGCTGTTTACTGGCCCGCATGTCGGGCAGCGGGGCGACCTGCTTTGCGATTTACGACACCGAAAATCAGGCGGAACGTGCCGCAAACGCGATTGCCGAAAGCCAGCCCGACTGGTGGGTACAGGCCACCGGAATTCAAACCGCGGACGATCGCGCACGCGCACAAATCGGCGCATCCTTCCCGGCCTAAATCCCCGGCAAAAAAAGGTTCAAATAGAGGGTTGCACTCCGGCGCGGGGAACGCTATTTTCCGCGCCACACACGCTGATGGGGCGTGGCCAAGTGGTAAGGCATCGGTTTTTGGTATCGTGTACCGTAGGTTCGAATCCTACCGCCCCAGCCAAGACAAACCGCTTTGAGGTTTTCCTCAAAGCGGTTTTCTTTTTTCTGGTGATTGCCCTCGATCTCTGCCGCAAAACATCCCCCCGATACGCATCTTAACGCTGGCAAAGTGATGATCGCTTTGGCATTGTTTCCCCAACAATAATTTCGCTTTTACGTTGCCGCCACGGCACCGCATCGGCCGACCCAAGATTTGAGAAACCATGTTCGAACAAACCTTCAAACGCCTTGATGATGTCCTGTGGAAAGAAGCAGGCTGCACGACGGAACTGGACTATACGGAACAATCATCATGGATGCTGTTTCTCAAATATCTTGATGATCTGGAACGCGACCGCGCGATGGAGGCCGAACTCCTTGGCAAGCCCTACAGCTTCCTGATTGACGAAGCCCATCGCTGGGGCACTTGGGCGGCCCCAAAGAACGCCGATGGCGAATTTGATCATGACAAGGCCGTCACAGGTGATGACCTGATCGCCTATGTCGATAATGACCTGTTCCCCTACCTTGCCGGGTTCAAGCAACGGGCCGAAAGTGCCGATACCATCGAATACAAGATCGGTGAAATTTTCGGTGAAATCAAAAACCGCTTCCGCAGCGGCTATAGCCTGCGCGATGCGCTGGAACTGGTGGACGAGCTTAAATTCCGCTCTCAGGCGGAAAAGCACGAAATGTCCATGCTCTACGAAGAAAAAATCAAGCGCATGGGCAATGCGGGCCGCAACGGGGGCGAGTATTACACCCCACGTTCCCTGATCCGGGCGATGATCAAGGTGATTGATCCGAAAATTGGGGAACGCATCTATGACGGTGCTGCCGGGTCTGCGGGCTTCCTGTGTGAAGCCCACGATTATCTGCGCAAAGATAACCTGAGTGCCAATCAGCTTGAAACACTTCAGCGCCGAACCTTCTATGGCAAGGAAAAGAAGTCACTGGCCTATGTCATCGCCATCATGAACATGATCCTGCATGGCATTGACGCACCCAACATCACGCACACCAACACGCTCGCAGACGTCAACATCACCGACATTCAGGATAAAGACCGCTATGACGTCATCCTTGCCAACCCGCCCTTTGGCGGCAAGGAGCGAAAGGAGGTTCAACAGAACTTCCCGATCAAAACCGGCGAAACAGCCTTCCTGTTCCTGCAACATTTCATCAAGTCGCTAAAGGCTGGCGGTCGTGCGGCCATCGTTATCAAAAACACGTTCTTAAGCAACTCTGACAACGCATCCAAAGCCATCCGCAAGGAACTGCTCGAAAGCTGTGATCTGCATACGGTGCTCGATTGTCCTGGCGGCACATTCCAAGGGGCCGGGGTCAAAACCGTCGTCCTGTTCTTCACCAAGGGCACGGCGACCCAAAACGTCTGGTTCTATCAACTTGATCCGGGCCGCAGCCTTGGCAAAACCACGGCCCTTACCGATGCTGATTTTGAGGATTTCGTGAAGCTTCAGGCGACCAAAGCCGAGAGCGAGAAATCTTGGACCCTGAACATCAGTGATGTTGATAAGGCAAGCTTTGACCTATCCGTCAAAAACCCCAGCAAGGCTGAAGAAGCCCCCTTGCGCGACCCTGAAGAGATTTTGGCCGAAATCGCTGCACTGGATGCGGAAAGCGCGGAAATCCTCAATGGTATTCGGGGGATGCTTTGATGACTTGGCGCAGAACTAAAGTTGGCAATATTGCTTCTGTTAGCTATGGCTTCACCGCGAAAGCGTCATTTGAAGTCTCTGGTCCAAAATTCCTGAGAATTACCGACATTCAGAATGACCGAGTAGAATGGACCGATGTTCCCTACTGTTCGATAGGCGACAAAGACCACTCAAAACAAAAACTGTTGAATGATGACATCGTGTTTGCGAGAACCGGTGCGACGACGGGTAAGAGCTATATCGTAAAAGCGCCACCCAATGCCGTGGCCGCTTCTTATCTTATCAGGTTGAGAGTCAAGGACCCTCAAGTGCTACCTGATTTCGTAGCGAAGTATTTTCAAACAGAAGAATACTGGAGGCATGTTAATGCTGGGGTCAGTGGGAGCGCACAAGGTGGCTTCAACGCCTCGAAGCTGTCAAATTTAGCGATCTCGCTACCCCCTCTCCCCGAACAAAAACGCATTGTCGCCATCTTGGACGAAGCGTTTGAGGGGATCGACGCGGCCATTGCCAACACCCAAGCAAACCTCGCCGCGGCCCGCGAGTTGTTTGATAGTTATCTTGGGCGTGTCTTTAACAATCCAGACGAAAGTTGGATAAAAGACAAGCTAAATAATAACGTTCGCTTTATTGACTACAGAGGCAAAACACCGCCCAAAGTGGAAAAGGGCATACGGTTGATAACCGCAAAAAACGTAAAAATGGGATTTATCAAAACCGACCCAGAAGAATTTATTGAGCCATCAGCATATGATGACTGGATGACACGAGGGTTCCCACAAATGGGAAATGTCTTGTTCACCACAGAAGCCCCTCTTGGAAACGTTGCTCAGTTAGATACATCAGAGACAGTCGTGATTGGCCAGAGGTTGATAACCATGCAGCCTGATCCGAGCGTACTCTCCGAGAAATTCCTCAAATACCTTTTGATGTCTCATCCAATTCAAAAGGAGATACTCTCAATGGCGACAGGGGCAACCGTGTTGGGCATCAAAGCAAAACTACTTAAGCAGCTACCAATCTTTTACCCCCGCTCAATTGAGGACCAAAACAAGATTGCCGCAAATATCGAGGATGTCGAAAAAAGCAGCGACCGTCTAGCGGCCCTTAGTCAGCAAAAACTCGACGCCCTTCACGAACTCAAACAATCCATCCTTGCCAAAGCCTTTCGGGGTGAACTGACACAAGAAGAGATTGCTGCATGAATGAAGCCGAAACCCGTGCGGAACTGATTGACCCGGCCCTGAAATCTTCAGGCTGGGGTGACGTTGAAAACAGCCGCATCGGGCGGGAGTTCACCATCAATAATGGCCGCTTGCAGGGCGGCGGGCAGCGATCCCGGCGCGACATTGCCGATTATGTGCTGTTCTATCGTGGCAAGATGCTGGCGGTGATCGAGGCCAAGCGTCGCGACCTGCCCGATACCGAGGGGGTCGGACAGGCCAAAGCCTATTCGGACAAGCTTCAGGTACGCTTTGCCTATTCGACCAATGGTCGCGGCATCTATCAGATTGACCGGGAAACCGGGCAGGAAACCTATATCGACGCCTATCCCGGCCCGCAGCAGCTTTGGGATATGACTTTTGCCACCGCCAATGCGTGGCGCGACCGGTTTGCCGCCATCCCGTTCGAGGATAAGGGCGGCACATGGCAGGCGCGATATTATCAGGACATCGCGATTGACCGGACGCTAGAAGCCATAGCAGCGGGGCGAGAACGCATCTTGCTGACCCTTGCGACCGGCACCGGGAAAACCTTTATCGCGTTTCAACTGGCATGGAAGCTGTTTCAAAGTCGCTGGAACCTGTCGCGCGAACCCAGCCACCGCCCGCGCATCCTGTTTCTGGCAGATCGCAACATCCTTGCCGATCAGGCCTATAATGCCTTTTCTGCCTTCCCCGAAGATGCGCTGGTCCGTATTGCGCCCGATGTGATCCGCAAGCATGGCCGGGTCCCGAAAAACGGCAGCATCTTCTTTACGATCTTTCAGACCTTCATGTCTGGCACGGATGAGGATGGCGAACCCGCGCCAAGCTTTGGCGATTACCCACCGAACTTCTTTGATTTCATTGTCATTGATGAATGCCATCGCGGCGGTGCCAATGACGAAGGCAACTGGCGGAAAATCCTTGAATACTTTTCGCCCGCTGTTCAACTCGGTCTAACGGCAACCCCAAAGCGCAAGAACAATGTCGATACCTACGCCTATTTTGGGGAGCCGGTTTATACCTACAGCCTCAAGGAAGGGATCAATGACGGCTTCCTGACCCCGTTCCGGGTCAAGCAGATCAGCACGACCCTTGATGAATATGTTTACTCCCCGGAAGATGAAGTGATTGAGGGTGCTGAGGAGCTAAAAGATAACCATCGTTATCGCGAAGGCGACTTCAACCGCATCATCGAGATCGAGCAACGCGAAGCATATCGCGTCAAAATCTTCCTGAATGCGATCAACCCGTCACAGAAAACGCTGGTCTTTTGCGCGACACAGGACCACGCCCTTGCGGTTCGCAATCTGATCAATCAGATGAAACAAAGCCCCCATCCTGATTACTGTGTGCGTGTGACGGCAAATGACGGGGCCTTGGGCGAACAACACCTTCGCACTTTTCAGGATAACGAAAAGACCATCCCGACGATCCTGACCACATCGCAAAAACTTTCGACCGGTGTGGATGCGCGGAATGTGCGCAACATCGTCCTGATGCGCCCGATCAATTCGATGATCGAATTCAAACAGATCATTGGCCGGGGAACGCGCCTGTTTGATGGCAAGGACTATTTCACCATCTATGACTTCGTGAAGGCCTACGAGCACTTCAACGACCCCGAATGGGATGGGGAGCCGATGGAACCACCAGAACCGATCATCCCACCAGAAGGCGGTGGCGATGATGAGGATGAAGGCACTATCGTAGATCCCCCCGGTGGCGATGGTTCAGGCGAAGGAGGCCCCGGCGGCGGTGGCAGAGGTCGCGGAGGCGGTGGAGGGTCCGGCCCGCAAAAGATCAAAATCAGGCTGTCGGACGGGAAGGAACGCACCATTCAGCACATGGCAAGCACCATGTTCTATGGCCCCGATGGCAGGGTGATGTCGCCCGCTCAGTTCATCGAACTGCTGTTTGGCAAGCTGCCAGAGCTGTTTCGTGATGAGGACGAGCTTCGCAAGCTTTGGGGGCAACCCGACACACGCACAGCATTGCTAGAGGGTCTTGCAGAGCGCGGCTTTGGCAATGATGAACTGTCCGAGATCAAGAAGATGGTTGATGCCGAGGACAGCGATCTTTTTGATGTTCTGTCTTATATCGCCTATTCATCCGTTCCGATCAGCCGCAAGGAACGTGTAGACGCGCACAGGGCAGACATCTTTAGCGAACATGATGAAAAGCTTCAGGCTTTCCTTGATTTCGTCCTGTCGCAATATGTCAAGGAAGGCGAGCGTGAGCTTGATAACGAGAAACTGCCAACGCTGCTCAAGGCGAAGTATTACAGCATCAATGACGGCGCAACGGCCCTTGGCGGCATCCAGCGCATTCGTGATGCCTTTATCGGCTTCCAGCGCCGTCTGTATGAATAACGAATAAGGTTTGGGGGAGTTTTCGAATGGGTCGAGCACTTTGGGGCCTGCATATGTCGAACGCACACGGCACAGCACCGATTGATCAAGGCTATATCACCATTGGCTGGCCCAATATGGGCGACCTGACAAAGCTCGCCGCAACGCGCGAAGCTTTCAAAGAACGCTTCAAACAGGTGGATACGGTTGCAAAAGAAGGAGCCGTTCCTGTTAAAGCCGGTGTTCTTTATCGCTTTGCCCACGAAATGCAGGTTGGTGATCTGGTTGCATACCCATCCAAACTGGACCGCATGATCCATATCGGCAGGATCACAGGCGATTATCAATTCCGACCTGACGCCCCAAATCGCTGCCCGCATCGCCGGGAAGTAGAGTGGATCAAGCATGTTCCTCGCTCCGAATTCTCCCAATCCGCACTTCACGAGATCGGATCGGCCATCACACTCTTTTCTATCAGCAACAACACCGAAGAATTCATGGCAACCCTTGCCGGTGAAGCGACAGGTGCAAACGATGTGGACGATGAAAGTGTCGAAGAAGTCTCGACACAGGTTGAAGAATCCACCGAGGACTTCATCATCAAGCGCCTGAAATCAAAACTGACCTCGTATGAGTTTGAAAAATTCGTTGCCCACCTGCTCACCCGCATGGGCTTCTTTGCGCGGGTTACATCGCAATCAGCAGATGGCGGCATTGATATTATCGCGCACAAGGATGAACTCGGCTTTGAACCACCCATTATCAAAGTTCAATGCAAACAGACGCTTGAAACCGTTGGACGCCCCAAGGTACAGGAACTTCATGGCGCGATTGAAACGGGTGAACATGGTCTGTTCGTTACCCTTGGCACATATACCAACGACGCCAGAACCTTTGAACGCGGCAAACCGAACCTGCGCCTGATTGATGGCCCCGGTCTGGTGGATATGATTTACAACCATTATGAACGGTTCGAACCGCGCTATCAGATGTTATTACCGCTCAAACGCACCTATATCCCCGGCCCGTCGATCAGCGCAGCGGAATAACCGGCCTGAACAAAACGGCGCAGCCTGAATAGGGTAGCGCCGTTTTCATTTATACCGCAAACCCCGCCATCACCGCTTTAAGCGCCCGGACGTTTTCCCCATCGGTCGCCACCCGTCCGGCGGCATAACCGTCCCCCGCAGGGCTGGCTTTTTTGCAGGATGCATGCAGTTCCGTTGCCCCGGTTGTGCGCAGCAATTTTGCCGCATTTTCCGGTGTAATACCGGATCCGGGCAGGACCGTGATCCGACCGTCTGCCTGCGTGATCAGGCGCGCAATCATGTCCGCCCCCTGTTCGGCGGTCGGCTGCTGGCCCGATGTCAGGATACGGTCAAAGCCAAGGCCGATGGCACCTTCAAGCGCGTCAAACGGATCGGGCACCGCGTCAAACACCCGATGCAATGTTGCGCCAAGCCCGCCCGCCACGGACAGAAGATCGGCCAGCATGTCGCGATCAAGCCGCCCGTCTGGCGTCGCCGCGCCAATCACGATCCCCTCTGCCCCGTGGTCGCGGGCAAGGGCGATGTCGCGTTTCATGATCGCCACGTCAGCCGCGCCATAGATGAAATCACCGGGCCTTGGCCGGATCATCACCCGGCAGGGTACGGGAATATCGCGCAAACGGGCCATCGCCCCGGCACTTGGCGTCAACCCGCCGACCGCAAGGGCCGCGCAATATTCAATGCGGTCCGCCCCGGCGCGCGCGGCCACCATCGCATCGTCAAAGCTTTCAACACAGATTTCCAGAAGCGGCTTTTTTGCGGTTGTCATACACCCGCCCCGCCATCCAGAAGATGCAGCATCGCCGCCCCGCGAAGCCCGCCATCGCGGCTGTAATGGCCCGGCACCACCAGGGGCGCGTCATAGCGGCCCAGAACCCGTTTGCGGACCGCGTCATCGATCATCGCAATCAGGCGGCTTTCAGATGCCAGCCCGCCGCCGACCGGCACACAATCGGGGTCCAGCACATTGACCATCAATGCAAGCTCCCCCGCGATCAGATCAACAAAGATTTCCAACGCGCGGGTCGCCAGTGCATCCCCAGCCTGCCAGCCATCGGTGATCTCGTAACTTGGCCGTTCCTGCCCGGCACCAGGTCCGGCACCAAGCCCGGCAATCTGCGCGTAAATCCGTTCAAGCCCGCGCGCCCCGCCCCAGGCATCAAGGCACCCGGTCCGGCCACAGCCGCACACAACACCCGCAAGCCCATGGCGGATCAGCGCACCCGAAACATCATTGCCATGGCCCCATTCGCCGCGAATGCCGCTGCGCCCGCCAATGAACTGCCCATCCACCACAATGCCGCCGCCGACCCCGGTGCCAAGGATGATGGCAAAAACCGTCCGCGCGCCCTTGGCCGCCCCGCCGCGTGCCTCGGCCAGGGCAAAGCAATCGGCATCATTGGCGACCCGCACGTCACGATTGAGGATTTTCGAAAGCTCCGGGCCAAACGACCATCCCTTGATCGCCGGAATATTGGCCGAAATCACCGCCCCCGTCTTGGGGTCAAGCCCCCCGGCAAAGCTGATACCGATATCGGCATTCTCGCCAAATTCGCGGTCCGCATCGGCAATCAGCCCGGCAATCGCCGCGACAAAGGCATCGCGATCCTGCGTTGGTGTCGGCACCTTGATCTGGGACCGGATGTCACCACTGGCGTCAAACGCCCCGAATTCGATTTTCGATCCGCCAATATCAAATGCGTAATGCATGCCAGTCTGCCCAAAACCCCGTGATCTTTCCTATCGGATACACCACAGGATCATCTGCCGCAAAAAGAAACGGCGCCCCCCCAAAGGCAGCGCCGCATTCCTTCATCTTCTTAAAACGCCGTTCTCAGGCACGCAGCCGTGCCGCAAGGTCATCATAACCCGGCATGCCCTTGACCGGGCCAAGGGCCGTCACCGTCGGCGTCCCGCCCAGAAGCGACTTGCCCGCCGCACGCACGCGTTCAAGATCAACCGCGTCAACCTTGGCAACGATTTCCTCGATGGTTTGCGGGCCACCGAAAATCTGGATTTGGCG
The DNA here is from genome assembly GCF_017744215.1 of Thalassospira sp. A3_1. NCBI lineage: Bacteria > Pseudomonadati > Pseudomonadota > Alphaproteobacteria > Rhodospirillales > Thalassospiraceae > Thalassospira > Thalassospira sp. A3_1. The sequence continues at coordinate 435,407 of NZ_JAGHQQ010000002.1, forward strand.
CGCAAGCGTTTCGCAACGGCCGGAATTGCTTTCCATGCCCATCACGACCGATGCCTTAAGCTGCGCACGCGCCCGGTTCACTTCTTCCTCGGTGAGGTCGACCGTGGCACGCACCAGCTCGTCACACATCACCGGCATCAATTCGCCAATGTCGTTCGGCCCGGTGCCGGCATAAATCGAAAACAGCCCGCCATCGACATAGTGTGACGAGAAGCTATAGACCGAATAAACCAGTCCGCGCTTTTCACGGATTTCCTGGAACAGCCGCGAAGACATGCCGCCACCCAGCAACGTGTTGAACACCTGCAGATCATAGAAACTGTCATCGGTATAAGACACCGTCGGCAGGCCGAAAATCACATGCACCTGTTCAAGGTCGCGCTGCTCGATCCGGTTGCCGCCTTCATAGCGAAGGGCTTCCATTTCATGATCTTCATGCGTCGGAAGGTTATCGAACTTTTCCGACACCAGATCGACAATCTGCTGATGATCAACCTTGCCCGATGCCGAAAACACCATGCGTTTCGGGCTGTAACGGCGCGACATGAAATCAAACAGATCATCACGCGACAGCGACGATACATTTTCCGGACTGCCCAGGATCGACCGGCCAAGCGCCTGATCAGGCAGGGCCGTTTCCTGAAAATAGTCGAAAATGATGTCATCGGGCGTATCGTTGGCCTGCCCGATTTCCTGCAAGATCACCTGACGTTCGCGTTCAAGTTCCTTCGCATCAAGGGTCGAGTTCTGCAGGATGTCGGCAATCACATCAATCGCCAGTTCCTGATCTTCATGCAGGACCTTGCAGTAATAGGCCGTATTCTCGCGCGAGGTATAGGCATTCATCTGCCCGCCGACATTCTCGATTTCCTCGGAAATCTGAAGGGCGGAACGACGCCGCGTACCTTTGAACGCCATATGTTCGAGCATATGGGAAATGCCGTTGATTTCAGGCGTTTCGTTACGCGCACCCACATCAACCCACGCACCAAGTGCCACGGATTGCACATGCTCAAGGCGGTCGGTCGCAACGATCATCCCGTTGTCAAGCCGGGTAAGCTCGACTGTCATATGGTTATACTCCTGTGTTTCACATCATGTCCGAAGTCGCACGTCATCAGGCCGCACGTCGCTTTGCGCGAACATGCGCCATCAGGGCGCTGACATCATTGGACATGGTTTCGGCCTTCTCTGGCCGGTCATATAGGTCAGACAGCCGTGCCGGCAAGTCCGGATAAATCCCCGATGCCTGTTTGACCGCATCCGGGAACTTCGCCGGGTGTGCGGTTGCCAACGCCACCATCGGAACCGATTTGTCACGATTGCAGTGACGCCCGGCGACTATACCGATCACCGAATGCGGATCGACAAGCTCGCCACTGGTCGCCAGCACATCCCTGATCGCCGCCCGGGTTTCATCGTCACTTAGCCGATAGCCGTCGAAATGTTCCTGTGCACGGGCAAACTGCCCCTGCGACATTTCCATGACCCCGGTTTCGCGGAACTTCGTCAGCATCTCGGCAATCGCAAGGCCATCGCGATCATAAAGATCAAACATCAGACGTTCGAAGTTCGAACTGACCTGAATATCCATCGACGGGCTGATGGACGGCTCGACACCTTCCATCTTCATCACCCCGCTTTCGAAAAAGCGGGCGAGAATGTCGTTGCGATTGGCCCCGACCACAAACTGCTTGATCGGAAGCCCCATCTGCATCGCGGCATATCCGGCATAGACATTGCCGAAATTGCCCGATGGCACCGAAAACGACATTTCGCGTTCCGGCGATCCAAGCTGCACACCCGCCCAGAAATAATAGGCGATCTGGCACATGATCCGCGCCCAGTTGATCGAATTGACCGCCGAAAGACCAACCTCGTCACGAAACGCATGATCATTGAACAATGCCTTCACCAGGTCCTGGCAATCATCAAACGATCCCTCGACCGCGATGTTATGCACATTGTCCGACAGGATGGTCGTCATCTGGCGACGCTGGACTTCGGAAACGCGGCCTTTCGGATGCAGGATGAAAATATCGATGTTTTCCCGGTCCCGGCAGGCTTCAATCGCGGCTGACCCGGTATCACCCGACGTCGCACCGACAATCGTGATCCGTTCGCCGCGCTTGGCCAGAACATGGTCAAACAGCCGCCCGACCACCTGCAACGCATAATCCTTGAACGCCAGTGTCGGACCATGGAAAAGCTCCATCACCCAGTCATTGGCACCAAGCTGTTTAAGCGGTGCGACCGCTTCGTGATCAAACCCGGCATAGGTTTCTTCAAGGATGGTCTTAAGCGCCGCATCATCGACCGAACCGGTCGTGAAGGGCTGAATCACCTTATAGGCAACTTCGGCATAAGTCAGGGTTCGCAGCGCACGGATGTCATCGGCAGTGAAGGTCGGCCAGCTTTCGGGCACATACAATCCACCATCACGGGCCAGACCGGCCAAAAGGACATCATCAAACTGCAAAACGGGCGCGGTTCCCCGCGTGCTGACATAACGCAACGACCTGTGCTCCTGAACTGGGCTTTCACAACATTCAGGCGACTTTGTCCCTAACGGACAAAGACACTCCAAACCGAAAGTTAGTGAGGGGAACAGCCGCCATAGTCAAGGGTCAATCAGGCAGATCAGGCGTGCTTTGCGCAATATCGCGTAACCGGCTGGAATGACGGCCTGTCAATCAAGCGTGATCCCGTGTTCCTTGAGCTTGGCCTCGGCCACGGCGGCACGGCGCACCACGGTGCGATAGTTATTCAAAAGAATCCGCAGGACCGCCTTGATGAAGCGGTCGGACGCCGCCATTTTTTTCTCGAACATCTGGCGATTGATCGCAATCAGGACCGTCCGTTCGCAGGCGCGCGCCGATGCCATCCGCGGCTCGTTATCGACAAGCGCCAATTCGCCAAACAGGCCACCGGCTTCTATCCTGCCCAGAATGACTTCTTCGTCGCCATTCATGGTCTTATAGATTTCAACCCGGCCTTCCTGCACGACAAAGGCCGCACTTCCCGGTTTTCCTTCCCGAAAAATGACCTGACCGGCGGCATAAACATGCCGGTCCATGACTTTCTTGTTGCCGTCGGTTATTCCCATGACGCTTCCGGGAAAATGGACATTAAATCAAAATATCCTGATGTGGGGCCGGATGCCTGCCGTCACCTGTGCCGGAAGGATGATTGATGCTAGCAGATACCTATCGCCAATCAATCAGTTTCACCCGCCATACCTGTTTTCCATATGGGCCTTGAAGGCCGCCACGCCAAGCGGTTGACCGGTTGCCTCAATCAGAATCTCGTCGGTTGATTTGCTCGATGCCTTGCCATGGATATTTTCGCCAAGCCACCCCATCAAGGGGCTGAAATCACCGCGCGACAATGCCGCGGGGATTTCCGGCCGGGCCTTTTTCGCCGCGGCAAAAATCTGGGCGGCGGCCATCGCACCCAGCGTATAGGTCGGGAAATACCCCCACGCACCTGATGGCCAATGGATATCCTGCATGCAGCCATCCCTGTCATCGGGCGGCGTAATGCCCAGCAACTTGCCCATCATCTCGTTCCAGGCACCCGGCAGATCGGCAAGCTTCATGTCGCCTTCGATCAGGGCGCGCTCCAACCGATACCGCAGGATCACATGCGCCGGATATGTCACCTCGTCCGCATCCACACGGATCAGACCCGGCTCGACACGGGTATAAAGCCGATGCAGGTTGCTGGCCGTCCACGCCCCGTCATCGCCCCCGAATGCCGCCTTGAAGACCGGCCCGGCATAGGTCAGGAATTCTTCCGACCGGCTGGCCTGCATTTCCACCAAAAGCGACTGGCTTTCATGCATGGTCATGCCGCGTGCCTTGCCCACCGGCTGATTGCGCCATGCGCCGGGTAATCCGCGTTCATACATCGCATGGCCGGTTTCATGCAGAACCCCCATGATCGCCGATGTGAAATCATTTTCGTCATAGCGCGTCGTGATGCGCACATCATCGGGAATGCCGCCACAGAACGGATGATGCGAAATATCCAGACGGCCATGCTCGAAATCAAAACCGACCGCCTTCATCAGGTCCAGACCGACCTTGTTCTGAACCGATACCGGGAACGGCCCGGTCGGACTGATCGGCGCTTCCTCGGATTTCTGGCGTTCGATCACCTGGGCGGTAAAGGACGGCAGGAACGCTTCAAGTTCGGCAAACAGGCTATCGATCCGATCTGACCGCATCATCGGATCATACTGATCCAGCAACGCATCATAAACCGACGTACCCAGCGCCTCGGCCTTGGCCTTGCCCGCCTCGATCGACAGGTCCAGCACGGTCTGAAGCTTCGGCAAAAGCCCGGCAAAGTCATTATCCGCCCGCGCACCGCGCCACGCGACCTCGCATGATGTCGCCGCCAGTGACATTTTCTCCACCAGATCGGACGGCACCGCCGTGCCATGCACCCAGTTGCGTTTCATTTCCGCCAGATTGGCCTTCTGCCATGCATCAAGGTTTTCACCCCCCGCCGCCTCGATCAGATCGCCCATATCGGGTGCATTGACCAGTTCGTTTGCCATGACATCAAGGGTCGCCAGTTGCTCGGACCGGGCATTGGCTCCGCCATTTGGCATCATCGCCGCCATATCCCAATGCAGCATGCCGCCGATATCGGACAGAACATTGATCCGGCGAAAACGGGCTTCAAGCGATTTATAGGCGTCAGTCATGGGAACTCCTGTTCGACGGAACCGGAAAAATCTGGCAAACCGGGCAAACGAAACGCCGCAACCGGTATCGGGCAGCGTTCCGTCAGGCAGTCGGAAATATCTTCAGAAAGGATCAGCTTTCGGCGTCATCTTTCTGCGGGCGGCGGTGATACAGAATAAAGATCACAATCAGCGAAAGCGCAAGGCTGTACCAGGTGATCGCATATTCAAGATGATTGTTCGGCAGATCGATTTTCGCCTGCCCGCCAATCGGCAAGCCGCCGGGGATTTCGGTTTCATCAAGTTCAAGATAATACCGGCTGGCAAGATCCGCCCCGCTATCCTCGGCCATCGCATCGACATCGACAAAGAACCACTGGTTTTCCAGCGGTTCGTTTTCCGGCTGAACCCAGTGGCGGGTCTGCGGCAGGCGCAGAACGCCGGTTACCCGGACATTGCCCTCAATCAGGCTGTCGGGCCGGGTCGAAGGATCGCGAAAATCCTGCGGCACCCAGCCGCGATTGACCAGAATGATCCGGCCATCTTCCTGTTCAAGCGGTGTGATCAGATGAAACCCGATATTGCCCCGCCGGGTCCGCGCCATCAGATACATTTCCTGATCGTTCAGGAAATGGCCTTCGGCATAGGCGGCCCGAAATGCCATCGCCGGGTCGGGCGCAACATCTGTCGGCACGGCAATAGGCGGCTGGGTCGCCTGCGCCTGGCGTTCCGCGATCAGGTTCTGTTTCCAGAACAGGCGATCCACCTGCCAGGACCCAAGTCCCAGAAGGATCACAAGGGCAAGACCGGCACAGATTTTGATCGCGGGGCTTGGGCGTGTCGTCAGAAGCGGCATCTATTCAATTCAATCCTGTTCGGAAGTCGACCGGTGGCGATATTGCAGCGCCACCATGAGGCCTTTTAACGGTCGCAGCAAGACAAGTGTTACCCCGATGATGGTCGGGAACCATAACACCGCATGCAGCCACAAAGGCGGCATATAGGTCATCTCGACCCACAGCGCCATCGGCACCACGATAAAACCGAGAATGAAGATGATAAAAACGGCCGGGCCATCACCGGCATCATGACCGCGAAGATCAAGACCGCATTGCGAACAGCTTTCGCGAACATTCAGAAAGCCCGAAAACAGCTTTCCCCCGCCACAGCGGGGGCATTTGCATGCCAGCCCGGTGCGGATGGGGGAAAGTGCTGGATAGTAATCCATGGTCATTGGCTGACCGGTATCCTTTATTCGCCGCCCCAGATGTAAACGGCAAAGAACAGGAACAGCCAGACAACGTCAACGAAATGCCAGTACCATGCGGCGGCTTCCAGACCGAAATGATGGTCGGGTTTAAAGCCGTCCTTGATCGCCCGCACAAGGCAGACCGCAAGGAACACGGTGCCGACAAACACGTGGAAACCGTGGAAACCGGTCGCCATGTAGAAGGTCGACGAATAAATGCCATCGGCAAAGCCGAATGCGGCATGGCTGTATTCATAAGCCTGCAGGCCCAGGAAGATGACGCCAAGGGCAACCGTAATCGCCAGCCCCTGCACCATGTCCTTTTTCTTGCCTTCAAGGCAGCCATGATGCGCCCAGGTCAGGGTGCAGCCCGACAGAAGCAGGATCAGGGTGTTGAGGAACGGCAAATCCCACGGATCAAGAACTTCAACACCTGCGGGCGGCCATTCGGTCACACCGGGGCTGAAAATAATGAACGCGTTGTGGAAGAACGCCCAGAAGAAGGCGACAAAGAACATCACCTCGGACGCGATAAACAGCGACATGCCGTACCGCAAGCCGATCTGCACAACCTTGTTGTGGTAGATGGTGGACTCGCTGATCACGTTGCTCCACCAGCGGAACATCACGAACAGGATGCCCGCCAGTCCAAGTCCGGCCAGCCAGAAATCTGTCGGCGCACGATCCGAATGCATGAACATGACCATGCCACCGGTAAACAGTCCCGCAGACAACGCGGCCACCAACGGCCACGGGCTCGGGTCTACCAGATGGAACGGATGTTTCTGAGCGTGATCACTCATTCCTCGCCCCCCTCAATCCTCACAAATGAAACCTTCAAAGCTCTCTTCATTGGAAACGCGGAACCTGCCAACCGGTCAGGCCCTAGCCTCCTTTTCCTTTATCCCCGCCCGGACCTTCAACCGATGCCTCGGTCTTATAGAAGGTATAGGACAGGGTAATGGTCTTCACGTCTCTGGTATTCGGGTCTTCTGCAATCGCCGGATCGACATAGAAACTGACCGGCATATCCACGCGCTGACCGGGTTCAAGCGTCTGCTCGTCAAAACAGAAACAGGCGATCTTGCTGAAATACTGCCCGGCCTTAAGCGGCGTTACATTGTAAAGCGCCTGACCGGTGATCGGTTTGACCGACATGTTTTCGGCCATGTAATAGGCAAGGTTGTCCTCGCCAAGCTTCACGGTGATTTCACGCTGTTCGGGCTTGAACTGCCACGGCAGGCGGGAATTCACATCGGCATTGAACCGGATTTTGATGGTCTTTTCCGAAACATCGCGCGGCGCATCGGTGGCGACCTGTGTGGTGCCGCCATATCCCGTCACCTGACAGAACAGCGCATAAAGCGGGACCGAGGCATAGGACAGACCAATCATGCCGCCAACAATGGCAACACAACTCAGCAATACGCGCTTGTTGCGCGCCTTTGTTTTGTCCGCATGCTTCTGATCAGCCATATATGCCCTAGCTCATCTTAAGAATGGTGATGGCGAAAAACAGGACCGCCAGCCCGCCAAGAATGGCAAGAAACGCCCAGTTCTTCTTGCGCCGTTTGGCGTAAAACGCATCCAGTTCGGCTTTGCTCATTTTGGGTTCGGTCATGCCAGATATCCTTTGATCCAGACATCGGCGACCATCGCACCAAACAGGACGAACAGATAAAGGATCGAATATCCGAACATCTTGTGCGGTGCCTTTTCCTCGGCATTGCGCAGCACGCGAACCGCATGGCGCAGGAACCACAAACCGGTCAGAACCGCCGTCACACCGTAAAACACGCCCAGCAACCCGGTCGCAACCGGCACAAGCGTGATCGGCAGCAGCAGGATCGTATAGATCAGCATCTGCTTCTTGGTCGCGGCCTCACCGGCAACAACCGGCATCATCGGCACGCCGACCTTGGCATAATCGCCACAGCGAAACAGGGCCAGCGCCCAGAAATGCGGCGGCGTCCACATGAAGATAATCAGAAACAGCGCAATCGAATTGATATCGATCCCGCCGGTCACCGACGCCCAGCCGATCATCGGGGGGAATGCCCCGGCGGCACCGCCAATGACAATATTCTGTGGCGTGCTGCGTTTCAGCCACATGGTGTAAACGAACACGTAAAACGCAATCGACACCGCCAGAAGCGCGGCGGCGGCAAAATTGATCGCAACCGCCATGACGGTCACGGAAAGGATGGATAACGCAATCCCCAGCGAAAGCGCCTCGTCGGCGGGCACGCGGCCAGCCGGGATCGGGCGGTTCTGAGTGCGTTTCATGTGGATGTCGATATCGCGGTCATACCACATGTTGATCGATGCCGCCGCACCGCTGGCAACGGCAATGCAGGCAATCGCAACCAGCGCCAGAAACGGATGAAGCGTTCCCGGTGCAATCAAAAGACCCACGGCACCGGTGAACACCACAAGGGTCATCACACCGGGTTTCAGCAACGCAATATAGTCGCGCACTTCCGATACCGGTAATGCGGCGATGTTATCGATTGCAAGGGTCTGCTGGGCGGCCTGCTTGGTCATGTAATTCTGGTCTTCTTTTCTCGGGGCGGTCATATGTTCCCCGCCGGGACCGGCTGGTCACGGCGGGGAACGCAAGATCGGATCAATTACTTGATGCGCGGCAGTTCGTCAAAGGTATGGAACGGCGGCGGCGAGCTGACGGTCCATTCCAGTGTATCCGCACCTTCGCCATATGGGTTGGCTTCGGCCTTTTTGCCACGGATGAAGGCATGCGCCACCAGCCCGACAAAGAAGATCGTCGCCGCGAACGAAAGATACGCGCCATAGGACGAAACCAGGTTCCAGCCCGCAAACGCATCCGGGTAATCGGCATAACGACGCGGCATGCCGGCCAGCCCCAGGAAGTGCTGCGGGAAGAAGGTCAGGTTCACACCGATAAAGAACAGCCAGAAGTGGATTTTACCGCCGAGATCGGAAATCTCGTAACCCGACATCTTGCTGAACCAGTAATAGAAGCCCGCAAAGATCGAGAACACGGCACCCAGCGACAGCACATAGTGGAAATGCGCCACCACGAAATAGGTATCGTGCAGCGGCAGATCCATGCCGGAGTTCGCAAGGATAACCCCCGTCACACCGCCAACGGTGAACAGGAAGATAAAGCCGATCGCCCACAGCATCGGTGCGCGAAGCTCGATCGAACCGCCCCACATGGTCGCGATCCACGAAAAGATCTTAACCCCGGTCGGCACCGCAATCACCATCGTTGCCGCGGTGAAATAGGCACGCGTATCAACATCAAGGCCGACGGTATACATGTGGTGCGCCCACACGATGAAACCGACAACACCGATTGCGACCATGGCATAAGCCATCCCGAGATAGCCAAAGATCGGCTTGCGCGAGAAGGTCGAAATGATGTGGCTGATGATGCCAAAGCCCGGCAGGATCATGATGTAAACTTCCGGATGCCCGAAGAACCAGAACAGGTGCTGGTACAGGATCGGGTCACCGCCACCGGCCGGATTGAAGAAATCCGTGCCAAAGTTGCGGTCGGTCAGAAGCATCGTGATCGCGCCACCAAGAACCGGCACCGCCAGAAGCAGCAGGAATGCAGTCACCAGCATCGCCCATGCAAACAGCGGCATCTTGTGAAGCGTCATGCCCGGTGCGCGCATGTTGAAAATGGTGGTGATGAAGTTCACCGCCCCAAGGATCGAGCTCGCACCGGCAAGGTGCAGGGCAAAGATCGCCATATCAACAGATGCGTCCGGGTGGCCCAGCACGCCCGATAGCGGCGGGTAAACCGTCCAGCCGGTCCCGGCACCGCTGCCGACAACGGCAGACAGCATCAGAAGCACGAAAGCCGGAACGATCAGCCAGAACGAAATATTGTTCAGACGCGGGAACGCCATGTCCGGCGCCCCGATCATGATCGGAACGAACCAGTTGCCAAAACCGCCAATCATGGCGGGCATGACAACAAAGAACACCATGATCATGCCATGTGCGGTGACCAGAACGTTAAAGAACTGGTGATCTTCGATGATCTGGGTGCCCGGATGGGCCAGTTCCATACGGAACCAGACCGAGAACGCCCCGCCGATCAGACCGGCAACCAGCGAGAATGCAAGATAAAGCGTGCCGATATCCTTGTGGTTGGTCGAAAGGAACCAACGGGTAAAGAAACCGGGCATGTGATCATCATGCGAATGTGTGTCAGCGTGAGCCATAAATCTCTCCCTCACTCTGCCGAGGCCACGGAAACCGCCGACGGCAGGTCAACCGACGCGAATTTCTCCTGGGCCTCTGCGACCCATGCCTCGTATTCTTCCATGGTCACGGCTTTCACCGCGATCGGCATGTAGGCGTGGTTCACGCCACAAAGTTCCGAACATTGCCCATAGAAGGTGGTGCCTGCATATTCGCCCGGAATGCGGGTCCAGGTTTCGTTCAGGCGGCCCGGCACGGCATCCAGCTTGATGAACAGCGACGGCATGGCCCAGTTATGGATCACATCGTCCGATGTCATGATCAGGCGGATATTGGTGTCAACCGGCAGAACAACGGGGTTGTCCACATCCAGAAGGCGGATCTTGCCTTCTGCAACGGCGGTTTCCTCGTCGATCATAAGGGAATCGAACGTGAAATTGCCATTGTCGGGATATTCATACGTCCAGTACCACTGCTTGCCGATGATCTTGAGCGTCATATCGGCATCTTCGACGTGATCTGCATAATACAGCAGACGGAACGACGGGATCGCGATGATCAGAAGGATCAGTACCGGCGCCACGGTCCATACGATTTCAAGAAGCGTATGGTGGGTGGTCTTGGACGGGACGGGATTGCGTTTCCGGCTAAAGCGGAAAAGAACATAAAGCAACAACAGCAGGACGATCACCGTAACGGCGGTCATCAGCCATGTCAGAAGAATAAAGAAATCATGGCCCTGTACAGCCACCGGCGAAACCGGGTGCTGAAGACCCAGTTGCCATGGCTCAGGCTGACCAACCGCGGCAAGCGCGGCACTATCCAGTCCGGTCAGAACTGCCAATCCCAGCAAAAGAATGGGAAACAGCATCTTGATCGACATGCGAATCTGCCCCCTCGCATTACATCTCAAGGCAATTTGTCCAAAGGAAAGCCACATCGTGACCATCGACACTTACGAACATAACGGGTTGTTCGTTCATCGAAAAGGCATGCCGTGATGACTCAACCATAAATCGGCACGCCATCAGGATCACAACACAACATCAGACAAACCTGATTTTTAAACCCGCATGCACTGCGGCACAACGGTATGGCAGGCAAATAGCCTATCTTCACTACCTGTTCCAGAAAAAACCTCGCTGCGTTGCACAAAAATATTACTTGTCCTTTCAGGAATTTAGCGCACTGGTTCAATTTTTTTCTAAATCCAGAGCCCTACCCCTGCGATAGAAATCCTGCCATTCCTTATCGCGTCGGGCCATCATAGCCCCGATTGCTGCCACGCAACAGACAGCAGGAAATTATCCTTTAGACGATACAAACCGCAGGTAAAATAATCATTTAGGTACGGATTTATCGGCATCCCCCGAACGACGCGACTTTGATCCCGAAACCGGCCCCGGTTCCGGCAAGTTATCCACAGGCAAAGCCATCGCAATCAATCATTTACCGCAACACCGAGTCGTAAAACCCGCCCGCCCCGATCTGCTTCCACTGTGGTCCCAGCCTGCCACCGGTCTACCCCCGATCTGCTGGTTTCGATCATCAGGAACCGGATCGCGCATGAAGTTTTTCGAATGCACCGCACAAAGGTTGATAATCGCCGCGATCTCTGTGATTGTTGGCACAAGGAACCTGCCGGATCACTTGCGCACCGGGCTTCCGCTTTCGGGACACGAAACCTACATAAAAACGCGCATATGCCTTTAATTGCGGGATTTTTTCCCAATATCAGGAGAATGGTATCAGCAACCTGACCGGTTGGCTGGAACTGTTCTATTCGAAAGTATTATTTTTCCTGTCCTTCCGATAATTCTCGATTATCATCCGGGCAGGATTACCGTGACGTTTCAGATCGAGGTTCGCTCATGTCCCGCCAAGGAAGCAAAAAGCTTTTCACCGCAGAGCTCCGGCTGCTCAACAAGCTGGAAAGTATGAGTGATATCGTATCCATGCCGTTACCGGCACCGGCCGCCGATGGCGGTGCCACCGGTGGTGCGGATATGTCCTCACTCCATAATGCGATCGAGGATCTGAAGGTGGAACTTCTGTCCGACATCCGCATCATGATGGAAGAACAGAAAAAGCTGAATGCGCGCGCCGATGACGAAGATCAGGACGACGCACGCAACGAGCTTCGCATGCTCAAGACCGAAATCCGTGCGCTGGCCAATTCCATTCAGGAAACCAAGCGCGAAATCGCCGCCCTCTATACCGCACCGGATGATAGCAGCGGCACGCGGCTTAACATCGTCAAGGGCGAGCTTGATTCCGTTGTCGCCGCGACCGAGGATGCCACCGCCAACATCCTTGAAACCGTCGAGAAAATCGATGCGGTCGCCCACAATATCCGCTCCGCCGCCCCGGATGACTACACGCAGGGGCTGGCCGACGATATCGTTGATCTGGTGGTCAAGGTGTTTGAATCCTGTAACTTCCAGGACCTGACCGGGCAGCGCATCACCAAAGTCGTCAACACCATGAAATATATCGAGGAACGCGTGACCCGCGTGATCGAAATCTGGGGCGAGGATGACTTTGGCGAGTTCGATCTGCCCGCCGATCCCAAAGGCCAGGACAATCTCGATAAAACCGTCACCCGCGCCCCACAGAATGTCGAGCGCGTCAGCCAGGACGAAATCGATCAGATTTTCTCGCAGGAAGAAATCGACGCCCTGTTCGACTGATCCGTTTATTGGCCTGAAACGTCACCAAAACAACAAAGCCTGCCGGAAACGGCAGGCCGCTGGCGAAGTGCTCTCATTAACGGGCTTTGCCAGCAGAGGGACATGCTTTGTGCCAGCCTAAAATACGCTATCACCTACAGTAGATGGCAATGTCGAGTTCAGCAATAGTGCGGAGTATGCGGATGCAACGAGATTACAATATGGGCTTTAAATTGGCCGTTGTAGATCAGGTTGAAAATGCGATATTTCCGTCAGAAAATCATGCGGAAAGGCATTCCTCGACCAGTGATATCCAGTAACTGACGCCATAAGGGATGGCAGCGTCGTTGAAATCGTAGGCAGCGTTATGCAAAAGGCAGTTGCCATCGGTCGGGCCATTGCCAAGCCAGACGTAGCTTCCGGGTTTGGCATTGAGCATGAACGCGAAATCCTCGCTGGCCATGGAGGGTTCGGGGTTCTGGTCGATCTGATCGGCGCCGACGACGCGTGAGGCGGCAGCAAAGGCGGTGCCGGTTTCGGCTTCGCTGTTAATCGTGGCGGGGTAGCGGCGCTGATACATGACGCGCGCGGTGCAATCAAAGGCACGCGCGGTGGCATCAGCAACGGTTTTAAGGCGTTCTTCGACCAGATCCTGAATGTCGGGTGCGAATGTGCGCACCGTACCGCGGATGGTGGCGGTATCGGGGATGACATTCCATGTGTCGCCCGCAAAAATCTGGGTGGGCGAGATCACCGCACTTTGCAGCGGATTGACATTGCGCGCCGGAATGGTTTGCAGGGCAAGAAGCACCTGACCGGCAGCGGTAATCGGATCACGACCCAGATGGGGCATGGCGGCATGGCAACCGCGGCCATCAATGGCGATTTCAAAAATATCGTAGCTGGCCATCATCGGGCCTGGCTTCATTGCCATGGTGCCGACATCGCGACCGGGCCAGTTATGCATGCCGTAAACCGCATCGGCGGGGTGGCTGTCAAACAGGCCTTCTTCGACCATTTCGCGCCCGCCGCCTTCGTTTTCCTCGGCAGGCTGAAAGATGAAATCGACCGTGCCGGTGAAATCGGGATTTTCGGCGAGGATTTTGGCCGCACCGAGTAGCATGGTCATATGGCCATCATGACCACAGGCATGCATTTTGCCCGGATGTTTCGAGGCATAGGGCAGATTGGTGGTTTCGTGGATATCAAGCGCATCCATATCGGCACGAAGGCCAATACGTTTACCGGGTCCGCCTTTGCCTTGAAGGGTGGCGACCACGCCGGTTTTGGCGATGCCGGTCTTGACGTCCAGCCCGAAGGATTGAAGCTTTTCCGCGACGAAGGCGCTGGTCAGCTTTTCCTCGAACGCGGTTTCGGGGTGAGCATGCAGATGATGTCGCCAGGCCGTAAATTCATCAACGAGTTGGGTGGCACGAGGATGAAGGGAGGAAGCGGAGACTGTCATCTGCATACTCTGTCGTGTGTCATATCAAAAGCGGGGGTCTTATCGTGGGCATCGGAGCCCCGCGATAAACGGGGACGTGGTCGCCCCCGTTCATATGGTGTCTGATCAGGCGCCTTGCAGGCGCAGGATCAGTTCGGCCACCAGAACCGAACCGGCATAGGTGCCAAGGAAGACAAGGCAGGCAACCAGTGCCAGTTTCCAGCCGGAATGCCTGGCGACCTCGATTTCCTTTTTGGCAATCGCAAAGCCGGCATAGGCAAGGGCCGGGGTTGCAAGGGCCAGGAAGTTGACCGATTTGGCCTGCTCGACGATCCATTCCGAACCCGGGGTCCAGGGCAGGGTCGCGAGGATACCGACCAGCGAAATCCATGCGACGCTTGGCAGATAGAAAGGTGCAAAGCGGGTCAGAAGCAGGCCGACCATGGTGATCAGATAAATCACCACCATGCCGACAAACCCATCGGCAAGCGGGATGGCCGGACCGACCGTATTCATCACCAGCCCGACAAGGCAGACAATGACAAGGGTAACGGCGTGATCTGTCAGATCAATGTTCGGACGGGTACGTTCCATTGCAATTGCGTTCTCGGACATGATCAGGCCTCCTTCTTGTTTGCGGTGGCGATGTCGTTTTTGCCAGCCGTCGCGTTATAGAGTTTTTCAACAATCGGAAGGGCGATGAACAGGCCGGCATATAGCCCGGTCGCATAGGTCAGCAGGTTGCTGGCCCCGGCAAGGGCAAGGATTTCGTCCTTCATGGATGGAATGACTTCGGTCAGGGCGCCGGTGCAGGCCGCCATCATCGAGCCGCTGCCGATGCCACATGCCATGGCAAGGGCACGCGGATCAAAGATGTCTGCACTGGCGAAAAGGGACGCCAGAATGGCAAAGATGAACGTGCCAAACAGGGTGCCGATCACGTAAACGCCCATCACACCCGTGCCCTCGGGGCTTTTGAGGGTATAGCGGTCGGCGATGATCGCAAGGTTGGGTTCACGCGCAATAGAGAAGGTTGCGCCAATGGCCTCGCGGCCCATTTTCAGGCCCCAGACCGCGAGCGGGAAGGCCAGAACGATGGTGCCGAGATTGCCCAGTTCCTGCAACAGAAGGGCCGGGCCGGCTGCGATGATGGTTTCGATTGCCGGTCCGATGGTGGTGCCGAATTTCGCAATGAAGGGCATGATCGCAATCACGATCAGCGGCGATGCGGCGGCAACTTCCTTCTGGCGGATGAATTTTCCGAATTTCGGCATGACATTCGGGTTCATCAATGCCGCCATGACGAAGGCATAAAGCAGCGGCAGCAGCAGGATCGCGCCGATGCCCAACGGAATTTTCTGAATGCCGATCAGTTCGGCGATGGCGCCGAGTACGATAACGGCGAGGTGGAGCCGCCAAAGCTCCAATTGTCCCCGAAGCGCGTTCATTTCCCAATCTCCTTGACGTGGCGTGTTCGACGCAACCATGGCCACGGTCAAAAAGGCCAGACTGTTGCATCATCCCTGCGGTATCCCGGCATTGGCAGATTTCACAATTTTGCCATTTTTGGCGCCGGGGATTTTGTCCGACAATGAAAACTCGACCGGGGTGGAGCAAGTGCCATTTTGGGATGCTTTTGTTGCCGGAACGGCAACAGGTGCCTTGATGCTATGCGTGTTCTTCGGGATACCAGGCGGAGCCGAAGGCCTCCATCCGGTCGCGGATCATGCCGGTAACCGCCCGCACGGCGGCGGTTTTCGGGCGTCCCTTGCGCACCAGAAGATGCGATGGAACGCGGGCCAGAAAATGGTCGGTCAGGGGGATCGCCACGACCTCGCCCCTGCGTAATTGTCGCGATACGGCAAAGGCCGGAAGAAAGGTGATGCCGCCCCCAGATAGCACGAAATGGACGGCGACATTGATCGAATCGGCGGTCAGGAACGCATCACGCGCTACCCGGTTGCCGTGATCGACATTGGCCAGAAGCTTGGCAACGCCAAAATGCGGGTTCAGCAAGGCAGCCGGGTAATTCAGCGTATCGGAAAGCGTGCAGGTTTCCTTTTTCGCCAGATCAAATCCGGGCGGGACAAGGGCGCAAAGCGGTGCGTGATCCTCGGCCAGCAATTCCAGATCGGGATTGCGCGGCGGGTTGAAGACAAGCCCCATATCGTAATCATCACGCAGGATGCCATGGGTGATTTTTTCAGTACCCGCGACATCAATTTCAAGGCGGATATCAGGGAATTCATCGCGAAGCGGGCGGACAACGTGATTGACCAGATCAACCACAAATCCTTCGCCGGTCGCGATGCGCACCGTTCCGGCGATGGCGCCACGTGCGGCGGCCAGATCAACCGAAAAGGCCTCGTCCATTTCAAAGCGGCGTCGGGCATGGGCGGCAACCATATGGCCCGATTCCGTGAAGATGATGCCGCGTTTGGTGCGTTCCATCAGAAGCGTTTCAAGATGGGCTTCGAGGGATGCGATCTGGCGGCTGATGGCGGATGGGGCAATGCGCAGGTTTTCTGCCGCGGTGCGGATGGAGCCGGCCTCGAACACGGCAAGGAAATAACGCAGCGGCTTATCGTCGATCTTCATGGTGGTGGTGCCTGATTGGGGTGGCGGATATTTGGTGCTTGTGAAGCTGATCACGTAATCAGACCACATGTGTTGCTGTTTCGGCAACAACATGTTCCGGCAATTGATCTTGAGTTCACCCGATATCCACCGGAAAGTCGGGGGGGCAAAATCAAAAAATCACATCGGACCGCATTGGTGCCGTGACGGGAAGGCGCGTGCCTTCACCGGCTGAGCCCGGCTGTCTGAAAGCAAAGAGGCATTTATCGTGAGTAATCCAGAAACCGGCACAATTGGTGTCGTTGGTCTTGGCAATATGGGGCTGGGCATGGTCCGTACCCTGTTGCGGGATGGCTTTTCGGTGGTCGGGTTTGACCTTTCGCCGGAACGTCAGGCCGAAGCTGCCGCCGCCGGGGCGACCATCGTTGCCCGCCTGCCCGAACTGTTTGAAGCGTGCCAGACGATTGTCCTGTCGCTGCCGACGGCGAACCATGTGCGCACGGTTCTGACCGGTGATGAGGGCCTTGGTGCACGCGATATGGACCCAAGGCTTGTGATCGACACCACGACATCGGAACCCGATGTAACCCGCGAGCTTGATGCGGTGCTGCGGACACATGGGCATATCCTGATTGATGCGCCGGTCAGCGGCGGACCGGCCGGTGCCAATAGCGGCAATCTGACCATGATGGTCGGCGGCGGGGATGCCGATGTGGCGCGTGCGATGCCGGTCCTGAATTCGCTGGGCGGGAAGATTACCCATGTCGGGCCGGTCGGTGCGGGTCATGCGGTCAAGATCGTCAATAACATGTTGGTGGCAAGCCACCTTCTGACCATGAGCGAGGCGGTGCGTCTTGGCAATGCGGCAGGCGTGACGACGGAAAACCTGATTGCGGCATTGAATGCCGGATCAGGGCGGAGTGCGATCAGCGAGGTCAATTATCCGAAATGGGTGATGAATGGTGCCTTTGACAGCGGCTTTACCATGGGACTGATGCGAAAGGATGTGCGGCTTGCCATGGCGCTTGCCAAGGAAAAAGACGTTTCCCTGCCAGTTTCGGGATTGGCCGGACAGATTTGGGCGGCGAGTGCCGAAGTGCTTGCCGATGACGCTGATTTCAACCGTATCACCGAATGTGATCCTGCCGACAAAGGAGCCAAATCATGAGCAGTGATTCCAAAATGATGGCGCGTGACTATCACAAGGCCATGGCGCCGTTTTTTGGCAGCGATGAGATCGGAAGCTGGGTCAATGGGGCGATGATGCCCGGACGCGGTGATATGTTCGAACTGATCGATCCGGCAACCGGCAAGGCATTTTTGACGCTTAAGGATGCCGGGGCGGAGGTTGTTGATGCGGCGATGCAGGCGGCCAGTGCCGGACAGAAAGTCTGGTGGGGCATGACGGCGGCTGAACGTGGCCGCATCCTTTGGCGGATTGGGCAGCAGGTGCGTGATCATCTGGAACAGCTTGCGTTGCTGGAAACGGTGACGGCGGGCAAGCCGATCCGCGATACCAAGGTCGAGGTGCTTAAAGTCGCGGAGATGTTTGAATATTACGCCGGTTGGGCCGACAAGCTGCATGGCGATGTGATCCCGGTGCCGACCAGCCACCTGAACTATACCCGTCCCGAACCGTATGGCGTGGTGACACAGATTACGCCGTGGAATGCACCGATCTTTACCGCCGGGTGGCAGTTGGCCCCAGCCCTTTGCACCGGCAATGCGGCGGTTCTGAAACCATCCGAAATGACGCCTTTGACCTCGCTGGCCCTTGGGGTTTTATCGAAAAAGGCCGGATTGCCCGATGGGGTGATCACGGTTCTGACCGGGCTTGGCACCACGACCGGGGTTGCGGCGACCACCCATGACGTGACGCGCAAGGTGGTGTTTGTCGGGTCGCCGCGCACAGGGGCGATTATCGCCGCTCAGGCGGCCCAGAACATTGTGCCCTGCGTGCTGGAGCTTGGCGGGAAATCGGCCAATATCGTGTTTGGCGATGCCGACCTTAAACGTGCGGTGCTTGGTGCGCAGGCCGCGATCTTTAGCGGCGCGGGGCAAAGCTGTGTCGCGGGATCGCGTCTTCTGGTGCAGCGAAATGTGGTTGACCGGTTCCTTGATATGCTGGTCGATGGGGCCAATCGCATTCCGGTCGGGGACCCGATGGATAGCGCAACCCAGATCGGCCCGATCAACAATGACGCGCAATATCAGACGGTGCGTCGGTTGGTGGCAGCAGGCCAGAAAGAAGGCGCGGAACTGCTGGCCGGCGGCGTTCGCCCGGAAGGGTATGACGAGGGTTATTTCCTGCGTCCGACGGTGTTGGGCAATGTGCGCAACGACATGGCGATTGCGCGCGAGGAAATCTTTGGCCCGGTGGTTTCCGTCATCCCGTTTGATGATGAGGCAGAGGCGGTTGCGATTGCCAATGACAGCAAGTTTGGTCTGGCCGGGGCGGTGTGGACGCAATCGGTGGATCGGGCGCACCGGGTGGCGGCCAATGTGCGGGCCGGGACCTTCTGGATCAACAGTTACAAGACGATCAATGTCATGTCGCCCTTTGGCGGGTTTGGGGCCAGTGGTTATGGCCGATCCAGCGGCAAGGAAGGGTTGATGGAATATATGCAGCCCAAAAGTGTCTGGACCGAAACGGCGGCCAATCCGCCTGCCGCATTCGGATATGCACCGGAATAGGGCGCATATCGATCATCAGTATCTCTCATAAATCCGTTTTCCCCAAGGGCTGAGCCGGTTGGCAGGGATCTTTTCAAGGCTGTGCTGCAAGACATGGCCTGTCACGACTTTGGTGTGATTGCAGCTTTGCGTGCAGGCATCGCGTAGTGGACAGGTTTCGCAGATCGCAGGAGTGCTCTTGTATTCTTGATATGCGGACCTGTTGGTGGTGTTGTACCGAGGATTTTCCCTTGCGAGCATCGATGGGCATTGATCCTGGGTGGATATTCAAGTTGTTTACTGAGCTTTAAGGTGTGAGTTGTCACTGTAAAGCACGGTGCCATCAATCAGGCCTGCCCGGATCCCCTGTTCGACAGTCTCGTTGAAAAGCTCCTGACAGATATCGCTGTCGTTGAAACGGTGCCCCGATTCTGACTGGTAGTACTGGCATAGGGAACCCTCTCGGTCAGGCGAAGATACAGGAACCAGCAATAGGACGCATTGACCTTGATCTCGCGCATCAATTGCCGCTCTGATCGAATGCCAAACAGATGGCCGATAAACAGCATCTTGAACAACATCACCGGATCAAGGGCCGGTCGCCCGTTATCAGCACAGTATAAATGCGCGACACAGTCATGGATGAAATCGAAATCAATCACCACATCAATCTTGCACAGCAAATGATCCGGCGGCACCAGAAATGAAAGTGTCATCATCTCAAGCTCTTCCTGATGAGCTTCTTTGTTTTAAGCATACCCAAAATCAAAAGTCCCGACAAAGTCCAGTCGTCGAAAACGACCCAATATTCATGGGATGCTCTAGAATCAGGACAAGAACAAATCGGGTTTAAAAGGTGTTTTATGAAATGGTATACTCATTGCCTTAAAAAGTAGTGAGTTTATCACCTCTCTGGAGGGGCAGTTGATCGCTCCGTTCACGTGATATGGTTGAGGTTACTACACATTGCTCGACCGCCAGAGAGGTATATACCGGTAGGGAAGGCTCTATTGTTCACGATGCCGTCCTCCAGCAATTCGGTTGTGACTTGGGGTAACGGCCATCGCGCAATGTGCGGGCCCACCATTTCAGATCGGTGACCATGTTTCTCAGGGCTGTTTCGCTTCCTGCCTTGTCGATTGGGTAGCCGTCCGGATCAAACAGGTTCCATACATTGGCGAAACTGACGACGTCGCGCATCGTCACGACGTGCAGTTCGGCAAAAACATGCCGCAGATGTTCAACGGCACGCAAACCACCCGACATTCCGCCATAGGACACAAAAGCCACAGGCTTTCGCCGCCATTCGGCTTTGGCTGAATCGATCAGCAGTTTCAGTTCGCCGGTAAAGCTGTGATTGTATTCCGGAGTTACAACCAGAAAGGCGTCGGCTTCAGCCAGACTGGCTTGCAATTCGGCAACGCCGGGATGCGTATTGCCAACATGGCGTGAAGGCAGATCAAGTTTGGCGGGATCAATCACATCAATGGACAAGTCGGGATCACTTTTCAGGATTTCGACGGCCCATCCGGCAACCGTATCGCAGAACCGGTTTTCACGGGCACTGCCATAGATCACGGCAAGGTTAAAAGACTCTTTCATGGCGTGGCTCCTTGATTATTTCGCAACAAGGAGTCATTCTATAGAACCTTAACATTGGTTTAGGTCAATAGCAGATTTCGAATGCAGAAATGCATCACAAAAGAATGACAAAAGGGCAGGGAAATGGAAAAGAGCGGGGTATTGCATCGCTATCTGAGTGTCGGGGAGGTCGCAAAAAGAAGCGGACTTGCGGTATCGGCGATCCATTTTTACGAGCGCAAGGGACTGATTTCCTCGATCCGGACGGATGGCAATCAACGACGTTTTCCGCGCGGTGTCCTGCGCCGGGTCGCGATCATAAAGGTGGCGCAACGCACCGGCATTCCTTTGGCGGAAATAGGCAATGCGTTATCAGGACTGCCAAATAACCGGGCGCCGACAACACAGGACTGGGAAAAGCTTTCGTCGCGGTGGCGTGATGATCTGGATAGCCGGATCGAACAATTGACCCTGCTGCGCGATCAACTGGGTAAATGCATCGGGTGTGGCTGCCTTTCGATCAACGACTGTCCGCTTCGCAACCCGTCGGATGAACTGGCAACGGATGGTCCCGGGGCACGTTTGCTTGAACTTGATGACATACAGGATCACGAACCCTCAGATGGAACGTCTTGATCCGTAACGGAATGCATTGGGATACTCTGACCGATACGGCAGAATGCTTGACATTGTGCGATGCGGCGTGTTGAAAAGCGCATTGAACTAGGCGCGCGAGATCATCCGCGATGCCTGCTGGAAAAGTTTGATGCAGATTTCAACCCGAACCGGTCCCCGTATCCTTGCCATACTGGGCCCCACCAACACCGGCAAGACCCATCTGGCCATGGAACGGATGTTGGCGCATACCTCGGGTATGATCGGTTTTCCGCTTAGGCTTCTGGCACGGGAAAACTATGATCGCGCGGTCGCCCGTGTTGGCAAGGGGGCGGTGGCGCTGATCACCGGTGAAGAACGCATTCTTCCGAAATCAGCACGCTATTTCCTGTGCACCGTGGAAGCCATGCCGATCAACAAGCAGGTTGATTTTCTGGCCATCGATGAAATCCAGATGTGTGCCGATCCCGAACGCGGGCATGTCTTTACCGATCGGCTGTTGCATGCGCGCGGTATGAGCGAAACCATGTTCATGGGGGCGGAAACGATCCGCCCGGTGATCCGCCAGCTGATCGACAATGTCGAATTTGATACGCGCGCACGATTTTCGACTCTGACCTATAACGGATCGAAAAAGATCCAGCGCCTGCCATCCCAGTCCGCCGTCGTGACATTTTCCGCACAGGAAGTTTACGCGGTTGCCGAGCTTGTCCGCCGCCAAAAGGGCGGGGCGGCTGTTGTGCTTGGCGCGCTTAGCCCGCGCACGCGTAATGCCCAGGTCGAGATGTTCCAGAATGGCGAGGTCGAACATCTGATTGCGACCGATGCCATCGGCATGGGCCTTAACCTTGAACTGAACCATGTGGCCTTTGCGGCTCTTCACAAGTTTGACGGTCAGTTCAATCGCGGGCTTTCGGCGGCTGAAACCGCCCAGATTGCCGGGCGTGCCGGACGTCATATGAATGACGGGACCTTTGGCGTTACGGGTAATCTTTCAGGGATTGACCCCGATATTATCGAACAAATCGAAGCCCACGAGTTCGAACCGCTTGCCAAAGTCTTCTGGCGCAATGCGCGACTGGATTTCAGAACCGTCGATGCCCTGCAGAAATCGCTGCGCAAGAGGTCGGACAATCCGACGCTTGTTCTGGCGCGCGAACCGGTCGATGAAGTCATGCTGGCGCATTTATCGCAGAACGAAGACGTCGCGCGGATCGCATCGGCCCCGGATCGGGTGCAGTTATTGTGGGAAGTCTGCCAGATTCCGGACTTCAGAAATATCCATACCGATGCCCATCCAAGGCTGCTAACATCCATCTATCGCTATCTGGCAAAACCAAATAGCAAACTGCCGGTCGACTGGTTAGGAGAACAAGTCTTGCGCCTGGACCGTTATGATGGTGATATCGATCAGTTGTCATCACGGTTGGCGGGTATTCGCGTCTGGACTTATGTATCGCACAAGCATCACTGGCTCGAAGATGCCAATCATTGGCAGGAACGTACGCGGGCCATTGAGGATAAGCTCTCTGATGTGCTACATGAACGCCTGACCCAAAGGTTCGTTGACAGACGAACTTCGGTTTTATTGAAAAGTCTCAAGGACAAGTCTGAACTCATGTCTACCATCACTGCGAATGGTGAAGTCCAGGTCGAAGGTGAATACGTCGGCCGACTGGAAGGATTCCGTTTCATCGCCGATGAAACCGATGCTGCGTTTGAAGGCAAGGCTATCGCCAGTGCTGCACGTCGTGCACTGACTGGCGAAATTGCCCAGCGTGTCAAACAACTGGAAACCGATGAAGACGATAAATTCGCGGTGAATGGCCAACTAGAAGTCCTGTGGAACGGGGCGGTTGTTGGTGGACTGAAAAAGGGCGACACCGTCCTCAGCCCTGATGTCCAGGTCATTGACAGCGAGTTCTTTGATGGTCCGACCCGCGAACGCGTGCGTACCCGTCTTCAGAATTTCGTCAACGCCCATATCGAAGCGCGTCTGAAAATGCTGACCCGCCTGCGCGATTGTCAGTTGCCAGGCCCGATTCGTGGTCTTCTGTTCCAGTTGAACGAAGGTTTGGGCTGTGTGCCGCGTGCCGATCTTGAAAGCCTGATCAAGGATCTTTCAGACGAGGATCGCAAGGCGCTGGCCAAGCTTGGCGTGCGTCTGGGCGTTGAAACGGTTCATGTGCTGGATGCGCTGAAACCCGATCCTGTGGAACTGCGGGGTATTCTTTGGGCGATTTCGCGTGAACTGGATGCGCTTCCGGAACTGCCGCCGGCAGGCCGGACGTCGGTTCCAAATGATCGCAGCAATTCCAAGGGCTTCTATCTGGCGGCAGGTTACATGCCTGTTGGCCCGCTTGCCGCACGTGTAGACATGCTGGAACGTTTTGCTGCGTTGCTGCGCCAGAAGGCACGCGAAAATGATGGCAAGGTCAAACCGGATCCGGATCTGCTGTCGCTTCTTGGCTGCACGGTCGAGCAGGCAGAAGGTGTGTTCACCGCCCTTGGCTGGCGTGCAGAGGTGGTCAAGGTCAGCAAGGCTGAACTTGATGCCAAGGAAGCTGCGAAAAAGGCTGATCCTGCTGCAGTGACCGCCGATGGCCCTGCTGAGACCGAAGCTCCGGCGGAAGTCGCGGAAGAAGCTCCTGCCGAGACTGCAGAAGAAGTCAGTAAAACGACAACTGAAGCTGCACCGGAAGCCGGAGAGGCCGAAGCTGAGCCGGAATTCGTTGAGGTGAAATATTTTGTCCGTGTTGATCGCCGCAAGCGCGGTGGTCCCAGCGGCAAAGGCCAGCGTGGTGGACCACGTCAGGACGCGCGCGGCAAAGGTGCCCCGAAAGGTAAAGGGGGGCAGCGCCCGAATCGTGGCGGCCCGAACAAGGGTGACGACCGTTCCGGCGGCAGGCAGGGACGTCCGAATAACGCCCCGGCCAAAAACAACCAGATCAACGAGGATTCACCTTTCGCCAAGCTGAAGGAAATGCTGGCCGCAAAGGGGTAACCCCGAACTGTTTTCGGCACCACGGCGACCCTTTGCGGGGTCGCCGTTCTGCTTTGGGGATGGTAAAAACAATCCATGACAATTGATCAGACAGGCGGCAAGGTCCGTATAGACAAATGGCTATGGTATGCGCGGTTCTATAAGACCCGCTCGCTTGCCAGCAAGGCATGCCAGTCGGGCCATATCGTGCTGAACGGGCAATCGGTGTCCAAGGCCAGTGTGACGGTTGTGGCCGGGGACAGGCTGCAATTCTTTCAGGGGCCGCATTTGCGGGTGATCGAGGTGGTAGCACCGGGGGAGCGTCGCGGACCAGCCCCCGAAGCCCAGTTGCTTTATGTTGATCATTCCCCGCCGCGTGTGGCGAAAAAGGAAGTTGCATCGGATATCCGAACCGCCCCGATTGCCGAACGTGAAGCCGGAAGCGGTCGTCCGACAAAAGCCGAAAGGCGCGCAACAGACCGGTTGCGTGGCGATGAATAGTATTTTACACGCAGTAATCTGATCTAACGCCAGGTACGGCGCGAACAATATATCGGGTTGTAGAACCTTCAGGATTTTCTTGCCTCGGGCTTAGGCTTGGGTTATTGATCCTATATTAAGGTATAATATACCCACTTTAGTATGGTTTCGCTCGGACTTGGAGAATAACGGCGTTATGAAACGCAAGCCTGGCCTGCATATAGGGACGTTGTCGCATCTGGGCGCGGGCCGTTTTACCATTCTGCTCGCGGCACTTGTGATCAACCTTTTGTCGCTGGCTTTGCCCGTGACCCTGTTGCAGGTCTATGACCGCGTGCTGCCACACAATGCCATTCCGACTTTGACCCTGCTGGTGCTGGGGGTGTTTGGTGCGCTGGCGCTTGAGGCCATCCTGCGTCTGGGACGTGCCTATATTTCATCGCTGTCCGCAGCAAAGTTCGAACATAGAAGTTCGCAATCTGCCGTTGGCCATCTGTTGGCGACCAGTCTTTCAGACTACGAGAAAACAGCGCCGGGTCTGCATCTGCAGCGGTTGAACAGTCTGAATGTCCTGCGTGATTTCTATGCCGGGCAGGCTATCGGGGCCGTCATTGATCTGCCATTCATCGCTCTGTTCCTTGGTCTGATCGCGATTATCGGGGGCAAGCTTGTCATTGTTCCCCTGGTTATTCTGATGGCCTTCATGTTGACGGCGATGGTGCTGGGGCGGCGATTGCGCCAGGCTCTTGATGAACGCAGTCAGGCCGACGAGCGGCGTTACAATTTCATCATCGAAACCCTGACCGGTATTCACACCATCAAGGCAATGGCGATGGAAAACATGATGATCCGTCGTCATGACCAGTTGCAGAACCAGTGTTCCGAGGATGACCTTTCCGCGGCGCGCTGTGCCCATGCCGCGATCAATTCCAGTGCCAGCTTTTCGATGATCACCATGATCCTGGTTGCCGGTGTTGGCAGTCTTCTTGTTATTGATGCCGATCTGACGGTCGGCGGTCTGGCGGCATGCACCATGCTGGCCGGGCGTTCGATCCAGCCGCTGCAACGTGCCATGGGGCTTTGGACCCAGTTTCAGAATATTCGCGTTGCACGTGATCGTTGTCGCGAACTTTTCCGGTTACCCCCCGAAGACGCCGAAGATGCTGCTGAAATGCCGCCGCTTGACGGACGTATAGAGCTTGACGATGTCAGTTTCTCGCATACTGGCGGGGAGAAAATTTTTGAAAATCTGACACTTTCGATCCAGCCGGGCGAGTCAGTGGCAATCACCGGTGAGAATGGAACCGGCAAAACCACTTTGCTGTGGCTTCTTATGGGGGCCTTGCGCCCCGATAGCGGTACGGTGCGGCTTGATGGCCGGGATCCTCAGAAATATGCATCGGAATCGATCCGCAAGCAGATTGCCTATCTGCCGCAACATGGTGTGATGTTCAAGGGAACGATCCTTGAAAACATCACATCTTTCCGCAAGGAAATTGGCAGTGATCGCGTAGTCGAAATTTCCAAACGTCTGGGGCTTGATGAAATCGTGATGCGTATGCCAAGTGGTTATGACACCGAGGTGGGCGGACAGGCATCCGAAACCCTTCCGCGCGGTGTCAAACAGCGTATCGCAATTGCCCGTGCACTGATCGACTATCCGCGGATTGTACTGTTCGACGAAGCCAACAGTTCGCTTGATATTGCTGGCGATAACATTCTGGCTGGTCTGCTGATTGAACTTCGCAAGCATTGTACGCTGGTGATGGTTTCGCACCGCCCATCGTTGATCGCCCTTGCCGACAGGCAATATCGCCTGATTGAAAAACGTCTGGTGCCGGTTTTGCGGCGAAGCGGGACCCAACCGGTGATCGAGGCGGAAGAAGTCGAACGCGCGGAGGCCCGGTCATGAATATCGAAAACATGGATTTCGCGCTGAACTACCGTATGGGGCTTGCGAGCCACGACGCCCAGTCGGATTTCGATGCCTGTCTTTGGCCGCTATTGCAGGCGCTTGGCTGGCGCGGGCTGCCCCGTCAGGTTGCCGAAGCATTGCCGCATATGGATGAGGCACTTGATCTTACCGATTTTCGCAATGTGCTGGCGAACCTGAATTACCGCTCGCGCGAGATTGATACCACATTTGACCGGATTGATGATCGCCTGATGCCCTGCCTGTTTGTGCCCGATAACGGCACAGCCCTTGTGGTGATCAAGCCGGAAAATGTTGGCATCCGTGTCTTTGATGGCGGCACCAGCCGCGAAAAGGTGATCCAACCTGGCAATCTGCCCGGACGGTTGTTCCAGTTCACCCAAGCAGGCAGGAACGAGCGATTCTTTGAAGATGACAAGCGTGGCTGGTTCGGCGGAATTACGGACAGGTTTTCTGCTCTTGGTGGACAGCTTTTGCTGATTACGCTGACGCTCAATCTTATGGCCTTGGCCAGCCCGCTGTTTGTCATGGGGATATATGACCGGGTTATCGGCACGCGATCCATCCCGATGCTGATCCAGTTCGGGATTGGCATGGGAATTGTTCTGATCCTTGACTGGGTCTTGCGCAATTTACGCAGTCAGATGGTCTGCCATTTTGGTGCGCGCCTTGATACCCTTGTCAGCAGTGCCATTTTCGAACGTCTTTTGTCCCTGCCTCCGGCCTTTACCGAACGGGCACCGGTCGGGGTGCAGATATCGCGCATTCGTGATTTTGAAAGCGTGCGTGAATTCTTCAGCGGACCAATGGCGCTTGTCATTCTTGAAATGCCGTTCCTGCCGATCTTCCTGATCGTGCTGGCAATCCTTGGGGGCTGGCTTGCCCTTATTCCGATTGGGCTGATTGTTGTTTTTGTCCTGATCGGCATGGTGTCCTTCCCGGTCGTATCGCGACGGGTTTCGGAACTTGGCCGCAATGGTGCGAACCGACAGGAATTCCTTGTCGAGACAGTCGGTAAAATGCAGGCGCTGAAATATACCGGTGCAGAACATCGCTGGTTGTCGCGGTTTCGTGATATTTCGGCCGATACGGCCTATGCCGGATTCCGGGTGGCGATGGTCAATAATGTGATCAACACGTCTGCCCAGATTTTGATGATTTCTGCCGGTGCTCTTATTCTTGCCTTTGGTGCAGCGCAGGTGATGGCCGGTTCAATGACTATCGGTGCGCTGGTGGCATCGATGATGCTGGCGTGGCGTGTTCTTGGTCCGATCAATCAGGCATTTGTCGGCATGCCGCGGCTTGCCCAGTTGCGAGGTTCCGTTCGCCAGATCAATCGCCTTATGACCCTTGCGCCGGAACGCGACCTGGTGCCCCGTACAGTCGGGCAACGCCGGTTCGAAGGCAATGTAACCTTCTCGCGTGTCAGTTTCCGTTATACGCCGGACTCCGATCCGGCACTTGTTGGCGTGAATTTCGATATCAAGGCCGGGCAGGTGGTTGCGATTGTCGGATCGAACGGGGCCGGCAAGTCATCGCTGATCAAATTGATCGCTGGCATGTATCAGCCACAGGCCGGGGCGGTCCTGATTGACGGGGCGGATATTCGCCAGATGGACCCGCAAACCCTGCGTCAGTCGATTTCCTATGTGCCCCAGGATGTTGAATTTTTCCGCGGATCAATTGCGCAAAACCTGCGCCTTGCCAACCCGATTGCATCGCCGGATGAATTGCGGATGGCCTGTATGTCCGCAGGCATTCTTTCCGAAATCGAGGCATTGCCGGATGGTTTTGAAACCCGGATCGGGGATCAGCATTCATCGCGCTTTTCGGCGAGCTTCCTGCAGCGACTTGCGCTGGCACGTGCCTTTGTCCGCGAAGCTCCGATCATCCTGTTTGACGAGCCGACCAATGGCCTTGACCAGAAAGCGGATCGGGCGTTCCAGCATGCGATCAACCGCCTGCGCGGTGGATCGACGATTTTCCTCATTACCCATCGGCCCAGTCACCTTGATCTGGCCGACCGCATAATTGTTCTTGAAGCCGGGCAGGTACGTGCTGATGCACCGCCTGCACGCATCAAGCAGCAGGTGCTTGACGGAGGTTTCCTATGAGCGAAGCAGTTCAGAACACAGCAATAGAACGGTTCCGCCAGTCGCGCCGCATGGCACGCTATCTGTCACATGCTGTATTGCTGGAAGAAGGCGGAATTTCTGTCTTTGTCCGTTCGGCAATGGTCATGCTTTCGGTTGGTTTCATCGCCCTGGTCGCGTGGGCGGCAACCACCCAGATCAAGGAAACGGCAACCACCTTCGGGCAGGTGATGCCGACCGGTGCGGTCAACAAGATCCAGCATCTTGAAGGCGGGATCATTTCCGAAATCATGGTGCGTGACGGTGATCTGGTCGAGAAAGATCAGGTTCTGATGCGCCTGAAACCCGAGGCATCGCAGGCAGAATTGTCGCAGGCCGAAACCAAACTGGCCAGCCTGCGTCTTGAAGCCGAACGTTATCGCGCACTTGCAGAATCGCGTGAACCCGATTTTACCCTTCTGATAGACCGGTATCCTGAACTGGCAAAGAATCAGCAGGAAATCTATCGGATCAAGACCGACCTCGATAGCAGCCAGCGTGAAATCCTCGAAGTCCAGATCAAGGAGCGCAATGCCGAACTGGCCCAGCTCCAGCAACAGGAAGCCACATTGCGCCGTTCTGTCGATCTGCTCAATCAGGAAGTAACGATGCGTCGTTCGCTCTATGAGCAGGGCCTGAACTCCAAGGTGCTGTTCCTGAATATCCAGCGAGAACTGAACGAGGCGCAGGGCAATCTTTCGGGCGTGGTTGCGGAAATGGCACGTGCACGCGAAACCATCGCCGAAGCCAACTTGCGTCAGAATGAATTGGAACACAGTCAGCGCGAGGAAGCGCTAAGTGAACTCGGGCGGCTTGGTGGTGAAATTGCCCAGGCTGATGAGGCCCTGCGCAAGCTTAAGGACAGGGTCGCGCGACTTGAAATTCGCGCGCCATCCAAAGGTTATATCAAGGGGCTGCAATTTACCACGATTGGTGGGGTTATTGCTCCGGCACAGGTGGTCATGGAACTGGTGCCGACTGACGAGGCGCTGGTCGCCGAAACCCGGATTTCGACCGAGGATATCGGCCATGTCCATTTGGGGCAGCCGGTGACTGTTAAAGTCAGTGCGTTTGATTATATACGATATGGTAGTATCAGTGGTGAATTGGTATCGATATCGGCCTCTACTTTTGTTGATGAAGAAGGCCGACCGTATTATAAAGGAAGGGTGGCGCTTGATTCCGACCGTGTCGGTGAAGGTGCACAGGCTCAGCCGATTATCCCTGGCATGACGGTTCAGGCCGACATCCAGACGGGGGAAAGGACGTTGCTGCAATATCTGCTCAAGCCGGTTTATGTCTCGCTTGATCAGGCATTTAGCGAACGCTGAGTTTTGATAATGGTCCCGCTGGAAATGTTTGTTTCATTTCTACTGCCTGGCCGCAAGTTTCTCTGGTAAAACAGAGAATTCTATACTTTTGTATAGAAATGCGGATCAGGGATTCCCTTCCCGCATTTCTCGGAGAATGGGTTAGATGGCGGACGATCCTCGCGACGCAGAAGACACTCGCAATGAACTGGGCGGCAACCGGTCAGACACCGGTACCGGCGGTGATGATCTTATGCGTGATGATCGCGGTGACGATGATGCGGACGAACATGTCGAACTGCATGGCGATCAGGATGGTGACGGGGCCGGTTCCAACGAACAGCTTGGCAATGTTCATTACGGCAATCAGGTCAATAACCCGCAAGGCGAACAGCAGCGCGAGTTTCGCCGACGTAATGCCGGTGACAAGCGGGCAGAGGAAACAATCCAGGCCGAGGCGACCGAAAAGCAGACTCTGGCCGAGTCCGAGCGCACAGAACTTGAAAACAACATAGACACGGTTGGCGAGGGATCTGAAACCGCTGATGGCAGTTCCGGCCGGGACCCGATCTCCCTTCGTGGTGGTGAAACAGGCAATCCGCAGAACCTGCAACCGGTTTCCACGCCGGACACAACAGCGGTTCCCGGCGCGCGCGAAGGTGGTCGAGGCCGATCGGGAGAAAATTTTGAACCCGATTTCGTTGCGCAGGCAACGCCAGAAGCTTCCGAAAACGCGACACCTGCAGGCGCGGTCGCCTCTGGCGACGCAAATGACGCTCTGGAGGAGGAGCCTCAGGTCGAAGTAGCAAAAGTTGCCGATGCACCCAGCCTGTCGGCAGCAGATGTTATCGGCGATGAAGACAGCGCGATCTCGCTTGACGTGTCCGCAGCTCTTCGTGACCTTGATGGTGGAAACGAAACACTCTCGATCACGATCTCGGGTGTGCCTGATGGCGCGGTTTTGTCAGCGGGCACGAATAACGGTAATGGTATCTGGACGCTGACGCCGGGGCAGCTCGCGGGTCTTACGATAACGCCGGGCGAAAATTACAACGGCAGTTTCGATCTTTCGGTGACCGCAACCAGCACCGAGGCAAACGGCAGCAAATCCTCCACAAGCACATCCTTCACGGTTGATGTCGCGGCTGTTGCGGATGGTGCGACGCTGGATGTCAGTGATGCATCTGGCTTGGAAGACAGTGCGATAGCGCTGTCGATTGATACCGAACTGCTGGACGCGAACGAGGGCATCTCGATCACCATCTCAGGCGTGCCCGATGGTGCAACCCTGTCTGCCGGAACCGATAGTGGTGATGGAACCTGGACCCTTGATGTCGCCGACCTCGACGGCCTGACGATCACACCGGGCGAAAATTTCAGTGGCAGCTTCGATCTGACCGTATCTGTCTCGACAATTGACGGCACGGATAGCGCAGTCGTAGTCGAAGAGATTACGGTTGATGTTGCCGGTGTCGCGGATGCGCCGACATTGGAGTTCTCTGACGCAAGTGGTTCCGAAGATTCGGCTATTGCGCTGGATATTGATGCGGGTCTCACGGACGGCTCAGAAGTCCTGACTGCGACAATTAGTGGTGTTCCAGACGGTGCTACCCTGTCTGCCGGAACCGATAATGGTGATGGAACCTGGACTCTGTCTGCCGAGGAACTGAAGGGTCTGACGATCACGCCAGCGAATGATTTTAGCGGTTCGTTTGATTTGACGGTGACCGCGCAGTCTGCAGATGGCGACGATGTTGCGACCACAACGGGCAGCATTACTGTTGATGTTGCAGGTGTTGCTGACACTCCGACGCTGGGAGTTTCGAACCCCACTGGTTCCGAAGACAGCGGCATTGCACTGGATATCGACGCGGGTCTGACGGATTCCAGCGAAGTCCTGACTATCACGATTAGCGGTGTTCCTGACGGAGCAACCTTGTCAGCCGGTACCGATAACGGTGACGGAAGCTGGACGCTGTCAGCAACCGACCTGAACGGTCTGACGATCACGACAGCAGACGATTTCTCCGGCAGCTTCGAGCTTGGTGTGACCGCAACGTCGGCAGATGGTTCTGATGTAGCAACCACGACCGGTTCAATCACGGTCGTGGTTGCCGGTGTCGCCGATGCTCCGACATTGGATGTCTCTGACGCCAGTGGTTCGGAAGATTCTGCGATTGCACTCGACATTGATGCAGGCCTGACGGACAGCAGCGAAGTCCTGACGGTGACCATCTCCGGTGTTCCGGAAGGTGCGAACCTGTCTGCGGGTACTGATAATGGTGACGGTAGCTGGACTCTAAGTCCAGATCAGCTTGCAGGACTGACGATTACCCCGGCGGATGATTTCAGTGGGTCGTTTGATCTGGCTGTGACGGCGCAGTCAGCGGATGGTGAAGATGTTGCCACCACAACGGATACGATTACGGTTGATGTCGTAGGTGTCGCCGATGCGCCGACATTGGAGATTTCTGACGCCAGTGGTTTGGAAGATTCGACTATTGCGCTGGATATCGATACCGGTCTGACGGACGGTTCCGAAGTTCTCTCCATCACGATCTCTGGTGTTCCGGAGGGGGCAACCCTGTCTGCTGGCACCGACAATGGTGATGGAAGCTGGACGCTGAATTCGACGGAGCTTGAAGGGCTTGCAATCCGACCGCCAGAAAATTACAGCGGCAGTTTTGATATCGATATTACCGCAACATCTGTTGATGGTGTTGATATTGCGACGGTTTCCGACACGATTATGGTCAACGTTGCCGCGGTTGCCGATTTGCCGTTGCTTGAGGTACTTGATGCGTCGGGTGATGAAGGTACGGCAATCGCCCTTGATATCGACGCGATCCTTACGGATGCGTCCGAGACACTTTCTGTCACAATCGCAGGCGTGCCGGACGGTGCGGTTTTGTCTGCGGGCACCAACAATGGTGACGGGTCATGGACATTGAGTGCAGCCGATCTTGAAGGTCTGACAATAACACCGGGCAACAGTTATTCCGGATCGTTCGATCTGAGCGTTACCGCGACTTCTGTTGATGGCGATGACAGCCAGAGTGTTTCGCAGAACCTGACCGTCGAGGTGATCGACAACCCGAATGATACGGTGATCGGCACCGGTGGTCGCGATACGATCATTACCGGTGACGGCAACGACTATATCGATGCGGCCGGCGGCAATGACAAAATTTCGTCAGGTGCAGGTGATGACACGATCCATGGCGGTAGTGGCAAGGATATCATTGATGCGGGTTCCGGCGATGACTATGTCGAAGCCGGGGACTCTGACGATATTGTCTATGGCGGGGCTGGCAACGACACTATTTATGGTGGCGGCGGCAAAGATACGATTTCGGGTGGCGACGGTGATGATTACATAGAAGCCGGGAACGCCAATGATATCGTGAATGGTGATGCGGGCAATGACACCATTCTGGGTGGTTCGGGCAAGGATACCCTTGATGGGGGAGACGGCACGGATACGCTTTATGGCGGTAGTTCGGACGACAGGCTGACAGGGTCGGGCGATGACAGGCTTTATGGCGAGGCCGGAAATGACGAGATCAATTACACCGTCGATCTGAGGGCAGAGGGAACCGGCATTGTCGATGGTGGTTCAAACACCGATACATTGAAGCTTTATCTGAGTTCGGATCAGCTTTCAGGCGATGGTGTTCTTGAAGCATTGCAGGACCTCAAAGCCCATGTCGAAAGCGGTGAGGGCGGCAGCCTGATGCTTGACGCACTCGGGGTCGAGGTCAGCAATATCGAGAATCTCGAAATTTATGTCGATGGTGCGTCCTATAACCCGGCGGCAGAGGCTCCGGCACTGGATGTCGCTGATGCCACGGGTGCCGAGGATGGCGGCGCGATTGCCCTTGATATTGATGCGTCGCTTGGCGATGCAACCGAAATCCTGAGCATCACCATTTCTGGTGTGCCCGAAGGTGCCACCCTGTCTGCCGGAACCCATAACGGAGACGGTAGTTGGACGCTGGAGGCCGCAGACCTTGAAGGTTTGACGATTACGCCAGCCGATGATTACAGCGGTGCATTCGATCTTGCCGTTACGGCAACTTCAAGTGCTGGCGATGACAGTGCATCGACCAGCCAGGTCATCAATGTTGATGTCAGTGCAGTTGCAGATACACCGACTTTGACCGTGTCGGATGCATCGGGCAGCGAAGACAGCGCGATTGATCTGGATGTCGATGCGGGGCTGACAGATACCAGCGAAACGATGACCATCACCATCAGTGGTGTTCCCGATGGGGCCAGCCTGTCGGCCGGGACCAATAACGGCGATGGCAGCTGGACATTGAATGCGAGTGATCTCGAAGGCCTGAGCATTACCCCGAGTGGTGATTACAGCGGCAGCTTTGATCTTACCGTCACGGTAACATCGCAGGACGGGAACGACACGGCATCGATCAGCGATACCATTACCGTTGCTGTCGCCGGTGTTGCAGACCAACCCGCACTTGATGTGTCAAATGTGTCCGGCACCGAAGACAGTGCCATCACGCTTGATATCGATGCTGGTCTAACAGATAGCTCTGAAGTCCTGACGGTTACGATCTCTGGCGTTCCGGAAGGTGCGACCTTGTCCGCCGGTACCGATAATGGCGATGGCAGCTGGACATTGTCGGCTGCGGACCTGAACGGCCTGACGATTACGCCAACGGATGACTTCTCTGGCAGCTTCGGGCTTGGTGTGACGGCAACGTCTGCAGATGGCGACGATGTTGCCACCACAACGGGCAGCATTACTGTTGATGTTGCAGGTGTTGCTGACACTCCGACGCTGGAAGTTTCGAACGCCTCGGGTAACGAAGACGGTGCTATCGCACTGGATATCGATACGGCTCTGGCGGATGGTTCCGAAGTCCTGACGGTCACGATCTCTGGTGTTCCGGATGGTGCTACCCTGTCGGCGGGTACAGACAATGGTGACGGTACATGGACGCTGGGTTCGGATGACCTTGACGGTCTGACGATCACGCCTGCGAATGACTTCAGCGGATCGTTTGACCTGACGGTCACCGCGCAGTCTGCGGATGGTGAAGATGTTGCGACAGCGACGGATACGATTACGGTTGATGTTGCAGGTGTTGCAGATGAACCGACGTTGGATGTTACGGATGCATCTGGCAACGAAGATTCTGTCATTGCGCTGAATATCGACGCGGGTCTCACGGACTCCAGCGAAGTTCTAACCGTTACGATAAGTGGCGTGCCAGAAGGTGCGACGTTGTCTGCCGGTACAGATAACGGTGATGGCAGCTGGACTCTGTCATCTGCCGACCTGAACGGTCTGACGATCACGCCAGCGGACGACTTCAGCGGAACGTTCGATCTGACGGTAACCGCGCAGTCGGCAGATGGCAGCGACATTGCGACAGCGACGGATACGATCACGGTTGATGTTGCAGGTGTTGCCGATGAACCAACGTTGGATGTTGCGGATGCATCTGGCAACGAAGATTCTGTCATTGCGCTGAATATCGACGCGGGTCTCACGGACTCCAGCGAAGTTCTAACCGTTACGATAAGTGGCGTACCAGAAGGTGCGACGTTGTCTGCCGGTACAGATAACGGTGATGGCAGTTGGACTCTGTCATCTGCCGATCTGAACGGTCTGACGATCACGCCAGCGGACGACTTCAGCGGCTCGTTTGATTTGACGGTGACCGCGCAGTCTGCGGATGGCGACGATGTTGCCACCACAACGGGCAGCATTACTGTTGATGTTGCTGGTGTGGCAGATAATCCGACACTTGATTTTGCGGATGCCAGTGGATCCGAAGACAGTGCGATTGCTCTCGATATTGACGCGGGCTTGATGGACTCCAGCGAAGTTCTTTCGGTCACGATTAGCGGTGTTCCTGACGGAGCAACCTTGTCTGCCGGTACGGATAACGGTGACGGAAGCTGGACGCTGTCTGCTGCGGACCTGAACGGTCTGACGATCACGCCTGCGAATGATTTCAGCGGATATTTTGATCTGACGGTGACCGCGAAATCTGCGGACGGTGAAGATGTTGCCACTGCGACGGATACGATTAGGGTTGATGTTGCCGGTGTCGCCGATGCGCCGACACTTGATCTGTCTGATGCCGCTGGGGACGAAGGCAATGCCGTTGCGCTTGATATCGACGCAGGCCTTACCGACAGCAGCGAGACCCTGACGATTATCATCAGTGGTGTGCCAGGTGGGGCGAGCCTGTCTGCCGGGACTGATAACGGGAATGGTACCTGGACGCTGAGCGTGGCCCAGTTGAGTGGCCTGACCCTGACACCGGCAAGTAACTATTTCGGCACGTTCGAACTGACGGTATCGGCCCAGTCGCGTGATGGTAGCGATACGGCCACAACGACCGCGATCCTTCTGGTTACAATCGAGGAAGAAGTCGCCGATCCGAATGAAACCCGCTGGGGCACGGAAGCAAACGAAACATTCCAGACCGGTTCCGGCAATGACACCATCGGTGCGGGGGGCGGGAATGACACCATCTGGACCAACGCTGGCAACGATACGATCTGGGCCGGGAACGGTAATGACGTGATTTATGCCGGTGACGGTGATGACAGCATTACCGGCGATGGCGGGAACGATTATATCAATGCCGGTGCAGGCAACGACACCGTTCATGGTGGCGAAGGCACAAATACGATCTATGCCGGTGAGGGGAATGACTATGTCACTGGCGGCAGCGGCGATGACAAGATCCATGCCAGCGGCGGTGACAATATCATCTATGCCGGTGAAGGCGCGAATACCGTTCAGACCGGTGCGGGCAACGACACCATATATACCGGCAGCGGCAATGACACCATTGTCGGCGGTGATGGCAACAACATCGTCAATGCCGGGGAAGGCGATAACCGCATCTGGACGGGCACCGGCAATGACACGATCAGTGTTGGCAGCAAGGACGACTATGTTGATGCCGGGGACGGCAACAACACGATCACGGGTGGCGAAGGCCGGAACACCATCCTGAGCGGCAGTGGTGATGACAGCATCACGACCGGTAGCGGTAAAGATACGGTCGCATCCGGTGACGGGAATGATCGTATTGATGTTGGCGGCGGGGACAACACTGTCTGGGGCGAAGGCGGTAACGACTCCATTCATGGTGGATACGGTGATGACACCTTCCTTGGCGGCGACGGTAACGACATCCTGAACGCGGACGGCGGGTCGAACTATTTTGACGGTGGATCGGGCAACGATACGCTAACCACCGGCTGGGGGCGCGATACGCTGTATGGCGGGTCGGGTAACGACACGATTGATGGCGGTGGCGACAAAGACCGTCTTTACGGTGACGATGGAAATGACACCCTGACTGGTGGTGCCGGGAACGATACCCTGTTCGGGGGAGCCGGAAACGATATGCTGCTGGGCGGGGATGATGACGATACCCTGATCGGCGGCACCGGGGATGACCGGCTTTACGGCGGTGGCGGGTCGGATCTGTTTATTTTCAACATGGGTGATGGTTCTGATCATGTGGATGGCGGAGCCAACGGATGGACTACCGATACCATCGAATTGCATGGTGCGGATGGCGGTAATATCGATTCGAGTGACTGGACCCTTGTTCTTGATGAAGGAAGCATTACGAAATCGAAACACAACTATATGGAATTATCCACCGATTCGTCGGGAACCATTGTGTTTTCTGATGGAACCGAGTTGACATTTTCCAATGTCGAACGTATCGAGTGGTGACGAAAAGACGATTTGGATGCCGTCGGGACGCAATCTCGGCGGCATTGCCGGTTTTCTGGGGGAATTCACCCTGTCGCGATTGACAGCCATGGTGTGAAGTCCTATACAGCGGACCTCGAATTTTATCGGATTACCTTTATTAGAACGGAGTAAGTGCAGTGAAGCGCACCTACCAGCCAAGCAAACTCGTACGGAAACGCCGCCACGGCTTCCGTTCCCGCAGCGCGACCGTCGGTGGCCGCCGTGTGCTGACCGCACGCCGCGCCAAGGGCCGCAAGCGTCTGTCGGCCTAATGTTGTGACCGTTTCGGTGGAACGCTTGAAAAAGCGCGCAGAATTTCTTCGCGTCGCAGGCACCCGCCGGAAATGGGTTACACAGGGATTGATCCTTCAGGGCGCTCCGCGTCCCGGGATCAAACCGGACACAGAATACGCCGGTGAAGATCGACTCGCACGAGTCGGATTTACCGTCACCAAAAAGGTGGGCAAGGCCGTCGTTCGCAATCGCGTTCGGCGGCGTTTGCGTGCTGTGGCGGACCAATTGATGAGCGAAATGGCATTGCCCGGTTGGGATTATGTCGTGATCGGTCGTCAGCAGACCATTGACCGGGATTTTGAAAAACTGGTCGATGATATGCGGTTTGCCCTGCGGCGTATCCCTGATGCCAAACCTTCCGCCCCGGATGGTCAGCGCCCCCGCAAGGGACGCGGATCAAATTCCGGTGGTGCGACGAAGGCAGGAGACTCTGCCAAATGAGTAACCTTCCCGGATCGAATGTAGGCCCCTTGGCGCGTCTTCTTCAAATCGCGGTTCGCGGCTACCAGCTCTTTTTATCGCCCTATATCGGGTGGTCCTGCAGATATCAGCCGACCTGTTCGGCCTATATGATGGAGGCCCTTGCCCGCCATGGGGCAATAAAAGGCGGCTGGATGGGTTTTAAGCGGATAATGCGTTGCCATCCATGGGGTGGTCATGGTTATGATCCCGTGCCCGGATGTGGCTGTGAACAAAACAAAGCGCCGTCGGAGGATGAACTCCGGTTAACGGCGCTTTAGTCATGTAAATAGAATACCGGTCAGGCGTTCTTCGCCGCCGGACGAAAGCGGAAAGAGGCGATGAACGAACAACGTAACCTGTGGATTGCGATTGCAGCTTCGGTCGCAATCCTTGTCGGGTTCCAATTCTTTTTCGCTCCCGAACCTGCGCCGCAGGATCGAGAAGCGCAAGTTCGCGAACAACTTGACGTCAATGGCAATACTGCACCGCAGACTGCCTCGAACGTGCCCAGCGTACCGGGTGGTGCTGCGCCGGCGGCTCCGGTCGTCAACCGCGATGCCGCGCTGGCAAAAGCTCCGCGTATCAAGATCGAAACCCCGCGTGTCGAGGGTTCGATCCGTCTGGTTGGTGGCGTGATTGACGACATCCAGTTACAGGATTACCGCGAAACCGAAGAACCGGACAGCCCGCTGATCCACGTTCTGAACCCGACCGGTAGCGACAATGCATACTTCGCCGAATTCGGCTGGGTTGCCGCCGACAAATCTGTCAGCGTTCCGAACAGCGATACCCAGTGGACTGCAAGCTCCAACGAACTGACGCCGGCAAAACCAGTCACATTGAGCTGGGATAATGGCAGCGGCCTGACCTTCAATCGCGAGATTTCGATCGACGAGAATTATATGTTCTCGATCAAGCAGTCGGTCAAAAACGATAGCGGTTCGGATGTCACCCTGTATCCCTACGGTCTGATTTCGCGCAAGGGCAAGCCGACTACGGCAGGGTTCTACATCCTGCATGAAGGTCCGCTTGGTGTCATTGACGGTACCCTGACCGAAATCGATTATGACGATCTTGCCGAAGACGGTGCCGTGGAAAAGAAAACCACCGGCGGCTGGCTTGGCATTACCGACAAATACTGGCTGGTTGCGCTTGCACCGTCCTCTGACGAGGCACTGACCACCCGTTTCAGCCATCACGTTGCTGAAAATGCCGACAAATATCAAACCGACTATCTTGGTGCGGCCCGCACGGTTGCGGCCGGTGCCGAAGCTGCTTCGGAAACCCGTTTGTTTGCCGGTGCCAAGGAAGTGTCGCTTCTTGATCAGTATGCCAATGACTATGGCATCAAGAATTTCGATCTCGCGATTGATTTTGGCTGGTTCTACTTCCTGACCAAACCGTTCTTCCTGTTCCTGCAGTGGCTGAACCATCTGGTTGGCAACTTCGGTGTTTCCATCCTGATCTTCACGGTTCTTGTGAAGGCAGTGATGTACCCACTTGCCAACAAGTCGTACAAATCCATGAGTGCGATGAAGAAACTGCAGCCGCAAATCACCAAGATGCGCGAGCAGTTCAAGGATGACCGTCAGCGTCAGCAGCAGGAAATGATGGCGCTTTACAAGCGCGAAAAGATCAACCCAGCTTCGGGTTGCCTGCCGATCGTGGTCCAGATTCCGGTGTTCTTCGCACTTTACAAGGTGCTGTTCGTGAACATCGAAATGCGCCATGCGCCGTTCTTTGGCTGGATTCAGGACCTTTCGGCACCTGATCCGACTTCGTTGTTCAATCTGTTTGGTCTTATCCCTTGGGATCCGCCGCAGATGCTGATGATCGGTGTCTGGCCGCTGATCATGGGGATCACCATGTTCCTGCAGCAGAAACTGAACCCGGCACCGGCTGATCCGACGCAGGCCAAGATCATGATGTTCCTGCCGCTGATCTTTACCTTCATGCTGGCAAGCTTCCCGGCGGGTCTTGTGATCTACTGGGCATGGAACAACCTGCTGTCGATCGCGCAGCAACGTTACATCATGTACAAGATGGGGGTCTGATCCCCCCATCCTCCTCGCAGGGCGTGCGAACGCCCCTGCGGGGTGCCAAGGAACGACAATGACCGAAGAAAAATTGCCATCGGCAACCGCAATTCCGACATTTGAATCGGCTCAGATCGAAGCCGGGCGGAAACTGTTTTCCCGCCCGGTTACTTTCATGTTGGGGGTGGCGCAACTTGAACAGTTGCCCCCCGAAGACAAGATCGAAATCTGCCTTGCCGGGCGGTCCAATGTGGGAAAATCTAGCCTTTTTAATGCCATAACCGGTCGCAAGGATATGGCCCGGACGTCGAATACGCCCGGCCGTACCCAGCAGTTGAACTATTTCGATCTGGATGGTGCGCTTAATATCGTCGATTTGCCGGGCTATGGATTTGCAAAGGCGCCCAAGGACATCGTTGATACATGGCAGAATGTGATCAAACAGTATCTGCGCGGCCGGGTAACATTGCGGCGTGTATTTGTTTTGATCGATTCCCGGCACGGCTTCATGAAAGCCGATCTTGAAATGATGAAGATGCTTGATGAAGCTGCCGTGTCTTATCAGATTGTGCTGACCAAGGCTGACAAGCTTAAAAAAGGCCAGATGGAAAAGCGCATTCGCGAAGTGGTCGAAGCGGTAAAAAAACATCCCGCGGCCCTGTCGCAGCTTTTCGCGACATCAAGCGAAAAAGGCACCGGCCTTGAAGCGCTTCGCGCAGAAATCGCAACGCTGCTATAATCACCCGATAGCGCTCGTATAACATTGGGGAAAAGACATGAACGAAGAAGTCCGTTCTGACGAAGAAAACTCGGAATCCAGCGCGTACCGTACGCTGGCACGTGCCAAGGTTCTGTCCGAGGCCCTTCCCTATATGCGACGCTATAATGGCCAGACGATTGTGGTGAAGTATGGCGGGCACGCAATGGGTGACCCGGAACTGGCCCGCCTGTTTGCCCAGGACATGGTGCTTTTGAAGCAGGTCGGCATGAACCCGATTGTGGTCCACGGCGGTGGTCCGCAGATTGGCCAGATGCTTAAAGAACTTAACATCCAGTCGGAATTTGTTGATGGCCTTCGCGTGACG
Source organism: Thalassospira sp. A3_1 (assembly GCF_017744215.1). Taxonomy (NCBI): domain Bacteria; kingdom Pseudomonadati; phylum Pseudomonadota; class Alphaproteobacteria; order Rhodospirillales; family Thalassospiraceae; genus Thalassospira; species Thalassospira sp. A3_1. The sequence continues at coordinate 477,579 of NZ_JAGHQQ010000002.1, forward strand.
GACCAGCAGACAATTGATGTTGTCGAAATGGTTCTGGCCGGCAAGATCAACAAGGAAATCGTCTCGAACATCAACCGTGCCGGGGGGGTCAGTGTTGGTCTGTGTGGCAAGGATGCCCATCTGATCAAGGCGCGCAAACTTCAACGCACCAAACGCGATCCCGAAAGCAATATCGAGAAGGTTCTTGATCTTGGCTTTGTCGGCGAACCGGTCGAAGTCAATCCGCATGTGCTGGATTGTTTTATCAACACCGACATTATTCCGGTAATTGCACCGATAGGGGTTGGTGAAGACGGTCAGACATACAATATCAATGCTGATACGGCTGCCGGTGCGATTGCAAAGGCCGTTGGTGCCCGCCGTCTTTATATGCTGACCGACGTCAAGGGGATCCTTGATGGTGAAAAACAACTGGTCCGGGATGCGGATATCGACAGCATCAATGCAATGATCGCCGATGGTACGATCCAGGGCGGCATGATTCCCAAAACGGAAACCTGCATGGATGCGGTCCGCAACGGGGTCGAGGCCGCGGTAATTGTCGATGGTCGTGCCCCGCATGCGGTATTGCTGGAACTGTTTACCGAACGCGGTGCTGGCACAATGATCAGGGGCGGCTGATTTCAGCCGCTCAAGGTGTAGACTGCCGACAGTTTACCATTACGGATGAGTGGTCCAGCCCCGCAGATTAGGCTATGTTCTTCACGAGCAAACGCCTCTGCGGGCCTAGGGCTCTGAAATATAATGGTTAAATAAAAAGGCGGAGCACCCGTTGTGACAACGACGGATCATCATGTTTCCAAGCACTGGGACTATGCCAAGGCAACGCTTGATGCCCTGCGCGATCATGGCCTGAGACCAACCCCCGAACTTTATCATGTCTGGTTTGTCTATTACGCAGAAGAAAACCCCGAAATTCTGCGGGTTATCGACGCGGTAAAGGCAAGTGGGGAGGCAATCAGCGAAGAAACGCTGCTGCAACTTTATTACCGGTATATCTTTGACCGTCAGGCAGCCGATTTTCTTCAGCGCGGCATGGAAGATTTTTCCGATGTTGTCGAAAACAGCGATGCCAGCCTGACAAGTACGCGCGACGAACTGCGCGTTTATGGCGATGTGCTGGGCAAAGCCGAAGAATCTCTGCTGGCTGGTGAAAAGGTCGCGGAGGTCATTCGCAATGTTGCACTACATACCGGACGGATGCAAACGACGGTCGAAAGCCTGCATGAACAGCTTGGCGACTATCTGAACAAGATTGCCAATCTGCAGCGTGAATTGCATGAAACCCGTGAACGGTCCTACACCGATGGCCTTACCCGGGTTTCCAATCGCATGCATTTCGAGGAAACACTGGCCAGTTGCTGTGTTGAATTTGATACTGGCAGCATTGACGAACCATTTTGCGTGATGATGGTCGATCTTGATCAGTTCAAGATGGTGAATGACAAATATGGTCACCGGATCGGTGATGAAATCCTTGTCCTGATCGCTTCCATGATCAAGGCAAACACCAAGGGCCGCGATCTGGTGGCGCGCTATGGCGGGGACGAGTTTGCAATCCTGTTGCCCCAGACACCGCTTAAGGATGCGATGATGCTGGCCGATGATATGAGCAAGCGCATCGCCGCGCGCGAGGTGCGTGCCAAATCCAGCGGAACGTCGTTCGGTCACATGACGGTTTCGGTCGGTGTGGCCGAATATGTGAAGGGCGAAGGAGCTGCCAAGGTCGTTGATCGTGCCGATAATGCGCTCTATCGGGCGAAAAAGAACGGTCGCAATCGTAACTTCGCTGCCGAATAGCCTGCCCGTCCCGTTCGGTGCATGCGTGCCATGAACCGGCCAGACTTGCATTAAAACCGCTAAAAGCGTATGAAACCAGCGCCCGGCAAGGAGGTTGAACTTGCCGGACTTTCCGTACTGGCAGCAGGTCAATAAGTGTGCCGCGCCGACGGAAGTGTTTTCCAGACCGGAATTGATCGTAAAAGGGCGAGCATGACAGAGCCGCGCGTTATTACATTTGGTTGTCGCCTTAACACCTATGAATCCGAGGTGATGCGCGACCATGCCAAAAACGCCGGTCTTGACGATGCGATCATCATCAATACATGCGCGGTTACGACCGAGGCAGAACGTCAGGCGCGGCAAAGCATCCGCCGCCTGCGCCGGGAAAATCCCGATGCCAAGATTTTTGTCACCGGCTGTGCTGTTCAGGTCAATCCCGACAAATTCGCCAAAATGACCGAGATCGACCGTATCTTTGGCAACGATGCCAAGATGAAGGCCGAAACCTTCCGGATGCCCGAGCATGAACGTGTTGTCGTCAATGACATCATGTCGGTCGAGGAAACCGCAAGCCATCTGGTTTCAGGCTTCGAAGGCCGCGCACGCGCCTTTGTGCAGGTTCAGAACGGCTGCGATCATCGCTGCACATTCTGCATCATCCCGTTTGGTCGCGGCAATTCGCGCAGCGTACCGATGGGCGAGATTGTAACGCAGGTGCGTGAACTGGTTGCCAACGGTTACGGCGAAGTGGTTCTGACCGGGGTGGATATCACCTCCTATGGTCATGATCTGCCGGGCAAGCCGACATTGGGGCAGATGGCGCGCCGCCTTCTGGCCCAGGTGCCCGAACTGCCGCGCCTGCGGATTTCATCCATTGATCCGGTCGAGGTCGACGAGGATATCTTCCGGCTGATCGAAACCGAACCACGTCTGATGCCGCATATGCATATCAGTCTTCAGGCCGGTGACGACATGGTGCTGAAACGCATGAAGCGTCGCCATCTGCGGCAGGATGTGATCAATTTCTGCGACAAGGTGCGCGGACTTCGGGCTGATGTAACATTCGGAGCCGACATCATTGCAGGTTTCCCGACTGAAACCGATGAAATGGCGGAAAATACCCTACGTCTGGTTGATGAATGCGGGCTGATTTACCTGCATGTTTTCCCCTATTCGTCGCGTCCGGGGACACCGGCAGCCCGTATGCCGCAGGTGCCAAAAGATATTCGCAAGGAACGCGCCGGCGCGCTTCGCGATGCCGGGGAAATTCAGCTGAACAATTTCCTGAAATCACGGATCGGCATGATCGAGAGTGTTCTGGTGGAAAAGGAAAATACCGGCCACACCGAACATTTTGCACCCGTTCTGCTGGATCGCGTGATAGAACCGGGCACAATTGCAAAGGCCAAGGTCATCGGCCTTGAAGACGGAAAACTGAAAGCGGAGCTTGCGGGATGAGCGAAGAGGGGAAAAAAAGCTGGTTTACCCGACTTAAAGACGGGTTGAAACGCTCCTCCTCGAAACTGACCACCGGGATTGCTGATATCTTCACCAAGCGTCGTCTTGACGATGACGCGCTTGAGGAATTCGAAGATCTGCTGATTACGTCCGATCTGGGTGTGACCACTGCGGCAAAACTGGGTGCGGAACTGTCGCGCACCCGTTTCGACAAGGAAGTCGAGCCCGCTGAAATTCAGGAATTCATCGCCAGCGAAGTCTCCAAAATCCTCGAACCCGTGGCAAAGCCGCTGGTGATTGATACGACCAAAAAGCCCCATGTGATCCTTGTGGTTGGCGTTAATGGATCGGGTAAAACCACCACAATCGGAAAACTTGCCAAAACCTATCGCGATCAGGGGCTTAAGGTCATGATGGCGGCGGGTGATACATTCCGTGCCGCCGCTGTTGAACAGCTCAAAGTCTGGGGCGAACGGACCGGATGCCCGGTGATTGCGCGTGATACAGGTGCCGATGCCGCCGGGCTTGCCTTTGATGCGATTGATCAGGCCAAGCGCGAAGGTTATGACCTTTTGCTGATTGATACGGCCGGGCGTTTACAGAACAAGGCGCATCTGATGGACGAACTTAAGAAGATCGTCCGGGTGATCCACAAGCGCGATGAAACCGCCCCGCATGATACGTTGCTGGTGCTTGATGCCACCACCGGACAGAATGCCCATTCCCAGGTCGAAGTCTTTTCCGAGGCAACCAATGTTACCGGCCTGATCGTGACCAAGCTGGATGGCACGGCAAAGGGCGGCGTTGTTGTCGCATTGGCCGAGAAATTTGGCAAACCGGTTCACGCGATCGGTGTTGGCGAAAGTGCCGAAGACCTTCGTCCGTTTGATGCAAAATCATTTGCGCGAAGTCTTGCCGGGCTTGAGGACTAGGGCTGAAAATCGTTCAGGCCCGCCTGCAAGTCACGGATCAGACTTTTCATATCCATGAGTGGTGTGGATATATCGTCAGGGGTTTTGTCAATTGCACAGGTTCCCAGTGCATTTTCGATAAGGGATGCCTGATTTTTCAGGCCACGTGCAAGACGTTGATCCGCATCGGCGAGCATCCATGACATTGCCCGGTCACGTAACTGTTCCAGACTATGTAAATCCGGATCTGGTGACGATGTCGGCAGGTTATAGGGCCGAAGTGCCAATTCCAGGCGGCGATTGATGTCGCGCAGGCGATTGGCGGTATCGTGGCATATGGCCTTCAGGCCACTATCGGTGGCCATGGGATATATGGCCGACAGCCGCAGCGAAAGGCCAAGTGCATCCAATGCAATGTCATTGACGATTTCCTGATCCTGGAATGATGCGGACCGGTCTGTTTCGCCGTGAAAGGCATTTGGTGCAAAGACAGGCAGTGTTTTTGCTTCCAGTGTGAAGCGCGCAGGCAGTTTGCTTATGATTTCACCATCGGCCAGCACGGGTTCGCCATCGGCACCTTCAATGAGAATCTCATCGCATTCCTGACTGATGGCATAATTGCTGTCATCGATTGATCCAAACAGCAGTTCGGCAGCGATATCCATACCTGACAGAGTATCGACATTGGCCTGAATGGCGAACATATGCAATTTACCGTCATCAAGGCGCTTGTTCTCGCGCGGACGCAAACCGCCACCAAAATACTGTCCGTTGGTTACGGTCAATTGACGCAGTTTAAGGTTTTGTGGCGGGTTTGATCCACAGGTAACACTAAGTTCCAGCGGCTTCATTTCGTGCCAGCTTTGCCAGTTGGCCACGGCATAGCTGATCGCACCTGTCCAGCGTTTCAGGTTCGGATCAATACGTTTCCGGGCGTCGGCCGGGACCCCGATGCTGGCGGCATTGACAAAGCTTTGTCCGTTGACCCGCCCGATATCAAGCATGGCAATCTGGCCATTGATGGCAGCGCGCGCAGCCTGAAGGGTATCATCGGGAACATAAAGGCTTCGGGCAAAATCGTTTGCGGTTCCAAGCGGCAACGGAACCATAACCACACCAGCCTTGATAACGGTATCGAGAACGGCGTTGATCGTGCCATCACCGCCGCCAATCGCGACAACGTCGCCGGGCGCGCAGGATGACGTGATAAAGGTATTCATGGCGACAGGATCATCACAGAGTTCGAGTTCTGCTGTATAGCCGGCTTCCTCGAAAATGCTGCGCAACGGCTGTGCGCCGTTGTCACGCCATTCGTCGGGCATCTTGTGACGTGTCAGAAGGATGCAAACCTTGCCGGTAAGTTCGGTCGATTTCACCTGAGAGCCTCCGCCATGGGGATCGGGAAGTCTTGCCTTACAGGATGCGTAAACAGAACGGCAAGATTGAGACACAAAACCGGCGCCAATCTGGCACCGGTTTTGGTTGTGATCGATCAGGAAATGGTTGCGCGAAGCATCCATGCCGCTTCTTCATGAACGCCAAGGCGTTCTGTCAGAAGATCGGCTGTTTTGACGTCATCGGCGGCTTCGGCCTCGGCCACGCCTTCGCGCAGCAGGCGCGACACATGATCGTGATCCTCGACCAGTTCCTTTACCATATCGTTGGCCGGAAGAAGCTTGGTCTGATCCTTGACCACCGAATTTTCAATCATTTCCGAAAGACCGGTCGGTGCCTGAAAGCCGATTGCGCGAATGCGTTCCGCCATATCGTCAATCGCTTCGTTCAGATCTTCATACTGCTCCTCGGTCATCTTGTGGAGCGAATAGAAGGCCGGACCGACCACGTTCCAGTGGACGCCACGAATTTTGGCATACAGTACGTGCGACGAGCCAATGATCTTGGTTAGCATCTTGGCCAGTTCGCGACGGTCTTTGCGGTCGACACCGGTTTTGACCGGAAATTCTTTCGCAATGCTCTGCATACTGCTGTGTGCCATTTTGTAACTCCTGTATTTCTTTTCACGTTCATTCGCTTTGATCCTGAACCAGCATATGGCTGCCGGTCATATCCCGAACGCTTGTTTGAAAAACGTGACCAGGAAACAAAAGTTCCAGAAATTAAAATCAACACAATTGGAACATTCTTTTGCACCACCCGTTTGAAACGATAAGCAGTGCCAAAGAAAAAGCGCTGCTGTTCAATAACTAGGAGGTTGTGATGCTTAGCAAGACTGTTCTGATGGCTGGTACTATTATGATGTCTGTTGCGGTGGCTGCACCGGCTTATGCAGATGCACAGAAAAGCTCGGATCAGGCAGGCTCGATGGCAACCGACGACGCAATGAAATCGGATGCTGAAAAAATGGGTGATAAAGCCAAGGCCGAATATGAAAATGCCAAGGATTTCACCTATGAGGAAAAAAATGAATTCCTCGCCTGGGTTGAAGAAAAGTCCAATCAGCTTGGCGAAAAATATGACGAGGTATCCGCACGTGTAAGCGATGACAGCGAAGATGCAGTCGATGAGCTCGCAGAAGCATGGGATGGTGCCAAGGAAAACCTGAACGAGGCATATGAAGATTCCAAGGATGCTTCGGCTGAAACCTGGGAAACCGTGAAGGCCAAAACTCTTGAGGCGCTTGATAATGCCGAGCAGGCGCTCTCGGATGATCACGCCACCGAATAAGACATCACAACCTTAACTCGGTGAAGTGGTGTTCCGGGTGTCGGCGGCCCGCCCATATGGGCGGGCCGTTGCTCGTTTGACCCTGTTCCGTCAAGGGTGTCTATGGAAAAAGAACAAAAAAATCGCCGGAAAAGCGGGATTGCACGGTGGTGGCGTGCCTGGCAACTGCGGTTGGAAAAGCTGGCCGCCGGCCGCAAGGGACTTGGGGGTATTGCTGTTGCGTCGTTTCTTGAAACCACCATCATTCCTGTTCCGATCGAAATCCTTATTGCCCCCATCATGGCCGCATCGCGTCGGCGCGGTATCATCGTTGCGACGGTTACCCTGCTTGGCAGCATTGCGGGTGCCGTTTTTCTATACCTGATTGCTTATGGGCTTTCGGATGAATTTATCCGGCCCCTTGTTGAAATGGCAGGCGGGCAACAGGAGTTCCAAGAGGTGGAGCAACGGTTCGAGTCCGGTGGTTTCTGGGTTGTTTTTGCGATCAGTATTACGCCAGTGCCGATGCAGCTTGCAGCCTTGGCTGCGGGGGCCACGACTTATCCCTTCTGGCTGTTTGTGGTTGCCATCGGGATTTCACGCGCCTTGCGTTATTACGGTCTCTGGGTGCTGGTTCTTGGTTTTGGTGCGGGGATTGCCCGGATTTTTGAAGGCAAGAAGCCCTCAAAAGGGCCGGGTGGCGATAGAAAACCTGCCCCGTAATCTGGCAAAACATGAGCACATGAATAACAAAGCCCGGCAATTGGCCGGGCTTTTTTTACAAGATATCCGAGAATTTTCTTTGAATTATTCCGGTTCGATACGGAAATCGGTGGTGGTTTTACCTTCGGTTTCCGGATCTTCCACGTCCTCGGCGACCAAGCCGCGGCGAATCAGCTCACGAATAGCTGCTGCCCGGGTTGGCATGCGATGCTCAAATCGCCAGTCGTCGATGAACTTCAGTTCATCGTCGTCGAGCATAATCTGAAGCTTTTCAGTTCTTTTCGAGGTTGGCACGCGGGGGTCCTTATTAAGTTCAGACGTTCCAATATGCGTCTGAAACCATTGATATGCAACGCATCCGAGAATTTTGGAGTAACTTACGTTACCTGCGTTTTCTCCATATTACAACTGCCTTGCTCAGTTGCATCATTTTGCGCAACTTGCGCAAGTAATGTAAAGTAATGATTAAATGTTAAGTGCGTATTATGGGCATGTTGATGTGATTATGTTTGTTGTGTTTGTTGATGTTGTTGTGCACGTTAAGTCACTTCATTGTATTGCCTAAGTGAACCATACGATTTTACTTTAAATATTATTTTCTTTTGTTACGGTGAAGACATCCAAAAACGGAGGTTGTGATGTCTGAGCAAGTGATGAACGAAATTGAAGATCACGTACCCGCGCTGCGTCGCCATGCATATCGGCTGACGGGCAGCATGGATCGTGCACAGGATCTCGTGCAGGACACTTTGTTGAAAGCCATCAGCAAAAAAGATCAGTTCGAAGAAGGCACCAGTCTTAAGGCATGGCTGCACCGGATTCTGTTCAACACATTCATCTCGTCCAAGCGTCGCGAGAAGACCCGTGGACATCATGTCGACTGGGATGATCTTGGTGACGTCTACGGTCATGGCAGCAATCAGATGGCCCGGTTGCAGCTGCGTGATGCGGATCGCATCTTGGGTGAGCTTCCCGAGCAGGAACGTCAGGCGATCCTTCTTACCGCCGTTGACGAAATTTCCTATCAGGACGCCGCCGAGCGGATGAATGTCGAGATTGGCACGGTCAAATCCCGCGTAGGTCGCGCACGCCGGAAGCTGCGTTCTTCCGTCGGGCGGATTGAAACACGGGAGCACGCGTCGCGGTTCGTGGCGGAGGCAGCTTGATGACCCATGTGCTTGCTGTTTATGGCAAGGACGACATTGTAAATTACGTGCGCGGATCGATTGATGACGAGGACAAGAGCGATATCGAAAGTCTTGTCCAGTCCGATCCGCGTGCAGCAGGAATTGTCCAGGATATCGAAAAAGGTCATTTAGGTGACGGAGGGACAGTTGACCTGCTGTACTACCGTCGTCTCAGGAAGCTGAAATCGTTGGCTTCCAGTGCCGGGTTCCTGCAGGAATGATGCGTCAAACGCAAGACTGCATTGATTCGAAATTTTATTGACTTTGTTGACCAATGGTCAGATAAAGTCTGTATCGGAGTTGATCGTCTTTTCCCTCAACGTCTAAGGCCCTTCTCCGAAATAGGCCGAAACCTCTTGGTTTCGGCCCTTTTTTTATTTTGGTGCCGGATTTCCTGCTTGGCGAATCGATTATGTTCATGTCGGTTGGCAAGGAAATATCGCGTCATGGTTATGACCCGCGCATCAAAACTGTCATTTGGATTTCTTGAAAATAATCCCGACATATACAGCAGTCATGATGCTGTGCTGCGCGGGTTTATGCGCTTCGTGTGTCATGATCCGCCATATTGTGTATGGCTGATATGCTGCCTGTGTGCCAAGCCATGCATGAATTGGGGGTTGCCAGAGTCCGGGCAGGCGGTGATAAATCTCCCGCTCAATACAACAATAAGAAAAAGGAGCAACTTATTATGGTTTCCGGAGTCCACGGATCGGTTCGCGATCTGTTTGAATTTACTGACGCCGACAGGGCACTTGCCCGCATCAAGGATATTTATACCACTGGTGCCGAGGCAGTCCGTGAAGCATTCACCCGGTTTGGAAACGGTCAGCAATCCTCGCCTGTGCGCGCCTATTACCCGTATCTCGGGATTGAGGTGCCGCCCGAGAAGTTGCATGTCGAAAGTACATTGTCGTATGGCGCGCCGCGCGACCCGGGCATTTACGGTACGACCCTGACGCGCCCGGATCTGTTCGAACAATATTACCGAGAACAGATTGAACTGCTGCTTAAAAACCATGACGTCCCGGTCGTGGTCGGTGTTTCGGATCGTCCCATTCCGTTACCGTTCCTGGTTGAAACCGCAACCGATAATATCGGCCCAACCGATATTCGCCAGCTTCAGCTGGTGTTTGACATGCCCGATCTGGCGCGGACAGATGACGATATCGCCAACGGGGTACATTACGGCATTACCGAAGGACCCAAGCCGCTTTCTCTGTTTTCCGGGGAAAGGGTGGATTACTCGCTGGCACGTTTGCGCCACTACACGGCGACATTGCCCGAACATTTCCAGAAGTTCGTGCTGTTCACCAACTATCAGCGCTATGTCGACGAGTTCATCGAGTTTGCCAAATTGCAGCTTGAAGACCCCAAAAGCCCATATGTTGCTTTTGTCGAGCCGGGGCCAAAAGTCCATGTACGCAAGAATGCCCCCAAGGCATGGCAGGAAAGCGGAGAAGCAGTCAAACAGCTTCCGCAGATGCCTTCCTATCACCTGATCCGTGAAGACGGCCTGGGGGTGACGCTGGTCAATATTGGGGTCGGCCCGTCGAATGCGAAAACCGCCACCGACCATATTGCGGTTATGCGCCCGCATTGCTGGCTGATGCTGGGGCATTGTGCCGGACTTCGCCGAAGCCAGCTTCTGGGCGATTACGTTCTGGCGCATGGTTATGTCCGTGACGATCATGTTCTCGACTCGGACCTGCCGCTTTGGATTCCGGTGCCGCCAATTGCCGAAGTACAGGTCGCCCTTGCCAATTCCGTGACCAAAATTACGGGACTTAAAGGGCGCGAAATGAAGGCGCGCATGCGTACCGGTACCGTGGCAACCACAGACAACCGGAACTGGGAACTGCGTTACAGCGAACTGTTCGTACGTCTTAACCAGTCGCGGGCGATTGCGGTGGATATGGAAAGTGCCACGATTGCCGCCAACGGTTTCCGTTTCCGTGTGCCTTACGGCACGTTGCTGTGCGTTTCCGACAAGCCGGTGCATGGTGAATTGAAACTGCCGGGCATGGCCAACAATTTCTATCGGCAGCGTATCGGGCAGCATCTTCAGGTCGGTCTTGATACCATCGATACCCTGCGAAACGAGGTCAATCAGCTGCATTCGCGCAAACTGCGTTCCCTTGACGAGCCGGCCTTTCGCTAGGTTATCCTGACATTCACGAGAACGCCCGTTGCCTCACGGCGGCGGGCGTTTCAGACCGCTGACACAGCCCTCCCAACCAGATCGCCATTACGTTTCGATGGGATGTGGATTCCGGCTCTGCGCCCCGAATGACGATTTGACCGACCGTCCGGCCAACCCAACCAACCTCGCTGCCCCCGGCATCGCCAAACGCCACCGACCGGACGGACCAATCAAACGCCCGTCGCTCTCGGTTGGTCCCAAAACACACCTCACCCCAAGGGCCACAGCGTAGTCGCATGGCAGACACAAATCCCGCCATCGATGATCAGCCTTCGGCATCTCCGAACGCACCACCAGCCCGCTGTCAACCGATCCTGCCAGCCAACCCGGCACCCGCCTTCCGACCCCGTGCCTATCCAATCCGGGCGCAATTCGGGCCCGCTGATTCTCGGCATTTTCACGCTTCACCGACCGGACTGGCCCCGGACTGAACTGGAGCGGGCCAAACTGGCCCCGGCTCTCGCTGCCCCGAACAAACGCCCTTGCCCTAAAGGCACATTTCTCCCGTCATGATAAACCACAGTTTTTTGTAAATTTCCGACGGCCTCACGGCCCAAAGGCACCACCGCCGTAATGACTTTTCCATGCGCCATTGATGGCCCTTTGGCGATACCGCCGCCGTCCTTTCAGCCGATCAGATCGCTGTCCCGTCATCGTCTCATTCCTGTTTTTGCCGCCCGAAACGCAAAAAACCCGCAAAAGCGAATCACGCTTTGCGGGTTTTGTCTCCGGACCCATTTGTCCTGTTGACTTTATCTTTATGCCACAACAAAAAGAACAAATCAAGAACTTTTTCCCCAAAAACCGGAAAAAGTTCCCAGTCAAAGCTCGGCGCGGAAAGAATAGTATATTTCTCAATATCTTAGTCGGGCGTTTTGTGATGGTTTGATGAAGTCGACAAAACCGGCTGCTTTGGGCTTTGGCCGCGCCAGTGCATCCATTATCCTTCGCGCTTGGTTCCATCGGGAACGCATTGATCTGAGCACGGGAAAAGCATGACCGACCAAAACCTGGCCAAGCCCGATTTAAGCCTTTGGCAGATTTTCCTGATTTTTCTGCGTCTGGGGTTAACCAGTTTTGGCGGGCCGGTCGCCCATATCAGCTATTTCCGTGAAGAGTTCGTAGTCCGCCGCAAATGGCTTTCTGATGCGACTTACGGCGATCTGGTCGCGCTTTGCCAGTTTGTGCCGGGGCCTGCCAGTTCGCAGGTCGGGATGGGAATCGGCATGTCGCTGGGCGGATTTCCCGGTGCGTTTGCCGCATGGATCGGTTTTACGATGCCATCGGCAATTGTTCTTGTAGCACTTGGGCTTGGGTTAGCTGGCGGCAACCTCGCCGCCACGGGCCCCATGATATGGGGGCTCAAACTGGTTGCGGTTGGTGTTGTCACACACGCTCTTTGGGGCATGGCGCGAAGCCTGTGCCCTGATATTCCGCGTGCGGTTGTTGCCATAATTGCAGCCGCACTGATGATCGCATTTAGTGGTGCAGGCATGCAGGCCATCGTCATTGTCGGTGGGCTGGTTGCCGGGACGCTGTTCCTGCAGGCTGATCTGGTCAAGCTGGACGGGAAGCTGGCTGCCGGTATTTCCCCGAAGTTGGCGGTGTTCGCGTTGGCAATCTTTGGTGTACTGCTGATCGGGTTGCCGTTACTGGTACAGGTCACATCGTCATCATGGCTTGCCGTATTTGACGGATTTTATCGCAGCGGGGCGCTGGTTTTTGGTGGCGGCCATGTGGTGCTGCCACTGCTGCAGGAAGCCGTTGTCGCGCCCGGTTGGGTCGATACGGATACGTTCCTTGCCGGTTACGGCGCAACGCAGGCAGTACCGGGGCCGATTTTTACCTTTGCTGCCTATCTGGGTGCCGTGATGCAAACCGATACAGGCGGGATCGCAGGGGCGATGATTGCCCTGATCGCCATTTTCCTGCCTGCGTTTCTTCTGGTGATCGGATTATTGCCGTTTTGGGATCGTATCCGGCATATGCCCAAAATGCGTGCGGGGCTGGCAGGGATCAATGCTGCGGTGGTGGGTTTGCTCGCATCGGTTCTGTACGATCCGATCTGGACCGGATCAATTCATGACGTGAAGGACGTGGTGATTGCGATCATTGCATTCACAATCTTGCAATGGCGGCTGATGCCTGTCTGGGCATTGGTTCTTGCGGGGGGAACCGGTGGTATCGTGATGGGCTATTTCGGCGTTGCCGGTACGATTGTCTGAATGGCAGGCCGGGGTTTATTCGGCTGACTGTGCGGTATTTTCCACTTCGACAGTGGTATCACCATTGCGGGCGACAATATCGGGGAACAGTGCAGAAATTGATCCGACAAAGCGATGTTGGTCAAAGGCGCTGCCATCTCTGGTCAATCCAAGTCTTACAATCACCAGTTCCTTTGACGGGATGACGCTGATGATCTGGCCATCATGACCAAGTGCAAAGAACGCATCATCCGGGATCGTTGGGCCATTGACGCGTGCATTACCGTCTTTGTCACGTGAACCGGGCAATTGAAGCCACCAATGGGCACCATAGATACCGTTTGGGGCGGCTGGCGCGGGCGTGACCGAATATTTCACCCAGTCTGGCGGTAGCAGTTGTTCATCGTTCCAGACACCATCCTGCAGGAATAACTGACCAATTTTTGCCCAGTCACGAGCCGAGGCATGCATGAAGCTGGAACCGATGAAATAGCCATCCTGATCGGTTTCGATTACCGCATTGCGGATGCCAAGCGGCCGGAACAGCATATCAAACGGGATATGATGATAGCTAAGGATTGAGCCGCTGATATTGCGCATTGCCGCCGACAGAACGTTTGTCGCCCCGGAATTATAGGAGAAATATTCACCCGGTTTGTGTTCAAGCGGGCGGGCCACGGCAAATCCGGCAGTGGCGGGTTCGACAAACAGCATTTGAACCACGTCCGATAGCGGATTCCAGTAGCTTTCATCAAATTCCAGCCCGCTGCTCATATGCAGAAGCTGGTCATAGGTGATGACAGCACGGGGATCGTTTGTCCGGGATTGCCATTCGTTGATCAGAACCGGACTGTCAATTCCGGGGATCATGTGTTCCTGTTGCATCCGGCCCAGCAGGGCATTGAACACGCTTTTGGTCATCGACCAGCCCGGCAAGGGGGTGGTGGCATTGATCCCCGGTGCATAACGTTCGGCAATGACCTTGCCACGATGCAACACAACAATTGCCCGGCTACGTCGCGAGATATCCGTGCCCGGTTCATCCATCGCATCGGCAAGAATATTGTTAAAGGCCCGCCGGTCAATATTGCCTGGCACGGATGCCGTTCGCAGCGGTTGTGCCGGGATCGGACGAATTAGCGGGCTTGTCGCGCGCAACTGTTCAATCCGCGTCGGATCATCGGAAAGTGTGCAGCCAAGATTTGGGCGAAAAACCGCGATACGTGTACGAAAACCGAATGCATGCGCGCTGACCGTTTGATGGCGCAAATCAACATTCGCGGTAATCAGCGACAGCAATGGATTGTTATCGGCAAGTACATCCTCGTCACGGGCGCGGTCCGAGGACAGGCCATTTACAAAAATGGCTGAACACATGATTTTGGCCGTATAACCTGCCCCCACAGGTGCCAGCCAGATAAAGAACGCGGAAATTACCAGAATGCCAAGCAATATCAGGCCGATAAAGGTGGCTTTAATCCAGGTCATTCCGTTTCCCTTGTGCAGAGCGTTATTTGCCCCTTGCATTTGATCCGGCAAGGAGGGTCGCCTGCTTTACGGGATAGGTCAAGACAGCGGATTGTATAGGCGGACTAACCCGCTGTTACGATACGGACCTGACGGTACCGAAGCGAAATGACAAATCCGGCAAGGTAGAAACCGGCCAGAAGAAATGCCGCCCCCTTCCAGTTTGCCCAGTCGATCATGGCACCTGCAACGGGTGGAACAATTACAACGAAAATCTCGGCAAACTGGGCAAGCATCCCCTGAAGGGCAGGCATCGAAAGATTGCGATCTGCAATACGGGGTAAAAGTGCAAAGCATGTACCGGCAACGACACCCTGCCCGATATTGAACAGGACCAGCGCCAATACACTGATGGTGATGATCTGGCTGACAAACAGGATGAAGATCGCCGCCGCCATGACCGGTAATCCGATCGCAAGCATGATGCGGCCGGGCATCTCGCGACCCAGTGCCATCCCTGCGCCGACGCTACCGATGATGTTTCCGGCAATTGCCGTAATGCCAATGATTGCGGCGGCAAGGGGAATGCTCATCGCAAGATTGTCTGCCATCATGGCGGGCATGAAGGCAAGAGATGCGGATGTTGCCCCGGCAAAGGCCGCAAAGGTAAGTGCGATTTGCATCGCCGGGCGGGATTTAAGGACGCCGGAAATACCCGATGTCAGGGACCGGTTGAAACTTTGCTCGCGCGGTTTGGTCAGCAACATCAGGGCAGGCAGAAGAACGGCAACCGGGACGGTGCAGGCAACAACCGCCATGCGCCAGTCAAGCCACGCAACAATCGCGGCACTGGTCCAGTTCCCCATGGCAATGCCGACCGGGATGAACGTGCCCCAGATGCTCATGGCCATGGCAATGGTTTTGGCATTGCCCAGGTTGGCCATCCAGCTTGGCGCACCCACCACAATCAGAAGATATCCGACACTGGTGACAAGACGCCCGACATAAAGCATCCCGCTGCTGGATGCCGTTGCAAAGAGTGCAGCACCAATGATCATCATCAGGCCGCCCAGAACCAGCGAGCGACGCAATCCGGCCTGTGCGGCCCAAACCCCTGCGGGAATGGCAAACAGCGCACCCGCCGCCGTGATCAGCGATGCGACAAGACCGAACTGCGCCTGGCTAAGATCAAAACCGGCACGAAGATCGGGGGCAATCGGCCCAACCAGCCCAACCTGCATCGAGGCCGTCAGTCCAAGACCGTAAAGAACACAAATGGCAAAAATCGGTGGCATGAGGGCGCAATCCGTCAATTCAATAAACGATTTGGTCGGGGCAAACCAAAATAGCGGGTTCCTTTTACCGGAAACCCGCTTGGGCGATCCACGTATGAAATATGCGTGAAGGGGTTAGACGGGCGATGTATCAAAACCGGTGGTCAGACGAACGGCGGTACCGTCGGACAGGAAAAAACGTTCCCACAGGATGAATTTATCGACAATCGGCATCGGTGGGCCGTCGCGCCCGGATGTTTCGAAAGTCAGATGATCGGCCTGATCTTCGTGCCAGCCCATATGATGCAGGCGTTTTTCCGCCTGTGCGATTTCCGGCGTGGCAAAGCGCCAAAGGGATGTGCCAAGAAGATCACCAGAATCCCGTTGCCATTCCTTTTCACGCGGTCCCGATGCGCACAGCAAACGATGGCTGCGATCCTCGATCAGATGAACACGTTGCCGAGAATGGATCACCAGCCGTTTGATCGCCTGATCCAATCGGAAATTGCGGTTGCGCGTCATCATCTGATGCAAAAGGTCGATCTGAAGCGGGGCGGGCGTTTGCAAACCCTTTTCCCAACGTGACACGGTTGCCTGTGTGACTCCGACAATATCGGCAAGACGCGATTGCTTGATCTCGCTTTCGCGGCGCCATTGGCGCAGGCGGCGACCAAATTCAGGATCGGGTGCTGTCGGGGTCAGTAACTTCATCACTCAACACGGCCTGACTTTTCGAAAGGCAGACCACCATAACACAGCCGGGAATTCAATAAAGGCTCAAGCCGCTGCGCCAAGGCGGCAAATATCGATCTGGCAACGGCCATATTTGCGGCTGTCGAGGATTTCAAGTCCATCAATTTCGGGCACTGGATCGCGCGGATCGCGTTCGGCAATGATCAGCGTTTCCGCATTGATCCATCCTGCATTTGCCAGTCCCGTAATGCTTGGTCCCAGCAATTCCCTATGATAGGGCGGATCAAGGAACACCATACTGGCGGGTTCTGGCGCGCGCGGTGGCTTGGTTGCATCTGCGCGCTGAACGCGGGTTTTGTCACCCAATTTCAAATCGGCAATATTCTGTTCGATGGCGGCAAGCGCACCTCGATCAAGGTCAAAGAAAACCGCCTTTTGCGCGCCACGTGAAATGGCTTCAAGTCCCAGCGCGCCGGAACCGGCATAGGCATCAAGAACCAGCCCGTCATAAAGCGGGTTCTGGTCGTCCTCGTACCAGCGCGATGCATGTGTCAGGATGTTAAACAGGGCTTCGCGAACGCGATCCAGTGTCGGGCGCGTATCGCGCCCGGTTGGTGCGGTCAAAAGCCGCCCGCGAAGACTTCCGCCAACAATCCGCATTCTGCCTTAACCTTTTTTGCCGCGCGGACGATTGCCCGCCGGTTTCGATCCGCTGCGCCCTGCAGGGCGGTTGCCGGGTTTGCCATCGGCAATGCTGCCGCGGTTGCCAGACGGCTTGCCGCGACCGGCAAACGACTTTCCTCCATCGTTGTTACGTTCACCACCGGCTTTGCCACCGGGCGCATAACGCCCGCGGCCTTTGTTGGCCGGGCGGTTTGTATTGTCGCGATCATCAAAACGATTGTCCCGGTCGTTTCGTGTGCTGCGGTCGTTACGATCTTCGCGGTTTTCACGATTTTCACGTGCGGGACCACCACGCGATACCTCTCCGCGTGCGACGGCCGGTCTGGCGCGGTTGCCCGGACGTGTCCGGTTTTCAAAGCTGTTCTCAGTCCGGGTGTCATCGGTGACGGCGTTCGGGTTGTTGCCTTGCTGGCGACGGCGCGGCGCGGCTGGTTTGCCAAACACTGTGCGCGGTGCCTTGGGGCGGCCGGTACCACCGCGTGCGACCGATTTCTTTTCGGAAACCTTGCTGTAATCGCCTTTGAAGAACGCAGCCAGCTGTTCCTTCATCACCTTGCCGGTGATTTCCTCGCAATCGCCGGGTGCCAAGTTACCCAACTGGAACGGGCCATAGGACACACGCATCAAACGGGTTACCGGCCAGCCAAGATGTTCCATCACGCGACGGATTTCGCGGTTTTTACCTTCGCGAAGGGTTACGGTCATCCAGGCATTGCTGTCTTTCTGAACATCAACTTCGGCCTGTATCGAACCGTAATTGATACCGTCAACCGTAACACCGTCTTCAAGCTGTTTGAGTTTTGCCTCATCAATCCGGCCATGGACGCGCACCCGATACCGGCGTGCCCATCCGGTGGCGGGCAGTTCAAGATAACGGGCAAGCTCGCCATCATTGGTCAGCAGCAAAAGGCCTTCGGAGTTCAGATCAAGACGGCCGACCGAAATCACGCGCGGCATATAGCTTGGTAGATGTTCGAAAACCGTATCGCGGCCCTGTTCGTCACGGTGGCTGGTGACCAGTCCGCGTTTTTTAAACAGACGCCAAAGGCGCGGCTTTTCCTTTTGCGGCAACGGTTTGCCATTGACGTAAATTTCGTCCTCGTCGGTGACGGTTACGGCTGGGCTGTCAAGCACCTTGCCGTTCAGCTTCACCAGACCTTCCTCGATCATGCGTTCGGCATCGCGACGCGAACAAACGCCGGAACGCGCTATGCGTTTGGCAATGCGTTCGGGTTTGCTTTCTTCGGTATCTTCTGTCGGGTTCGGGGTCTGGTCGCTCATTTGCGGGCCTCGGAAATCAGGGCGTCGAAGATTTTCGCATCGCCCGAACTGATATGAAATTCGGGATGCCACTGCACCCCAAGACAATAACGATATCCCGGATGTTCAATCCCCTCGATCACGCCATCAGGGGCAAGGGAATTGATGATCACATCCGGGCCGACCTTATCCACGGCCTGATGATGGGCGGAATTGACCGACAGGCTTTTGACATCGCCGACAATGCGCGAAAGCAGGGTACCTGCTTCGACAGTCACATCATGCCCCGGCTCGTTACGCGGGTTGGGTTGTTCATGCGGCAGGCAGTTTTCAACACTGTCGGGAATATGCTGGATCAATGATCCGCCAAGGATCACGTTTAGCAATTGTTGCCCGCCGCAAATGCCCAGAACCGGCATATTGCGTTTCAGCGCACCTTCGGCCATCGCCCATTCAAACTTGGTGCGGCGGTCTTTGGTCACCACGGTATCATGGCGTTCTTCGGCACCAAACAGGCTGGGGTCGACATCAAATGCGCCACCGGTGACCACAAGCCCGTCAATCAGCTCCAGCAGATCGGGAACCAGTTCAACCTCGTGGGGAAGGGGCATGGGAATGCCACCCGCCGCCGTGACCGCACCGGCATAGTTTTCACGCAGCGCATACCATGGAAATTTGGAATAGCCACCGGGTTCCTCGGAATCAAGGGTAATGCCGATGATCGGTTTTCTGGCACTCATGGTCTGTCAAATCCCGTTGGTGGTGGCTGTGTCAGTATATGATGCAGCGAATTTGGCCGGAAACTAACCCCGGTGCGTTAGAAGGGCAACGGCAATTCACGCATATGTGCAATCGGCCATGATCTTATCACCGCTTGACCGATCCTTGCACAGATTGCAATCTCATATCCTTTAAACTCAAGAAAAACAGTCAACAGACAGTGCGATGGGCCGGGTATGATGATGCTGTGGCCAACTCATTATTCCGGGATGGAAAGCAAATCATGAGCGCAGACAGCTATATGGATATGGCGCTGGAAGAGGCGCGCGCCGCCGCAAGGCGTGGTGAAGTGCCGGTCGGTGCGGTTCTGGTCGATGCCGATAGTGGCGAGGTGCTTGCACGTGCCGGTAACCTGACCGAGGAACTCAATGATCCGACGGCCCATGCCGAAATCCTTGTGATCCGTGCCGCTGCCGGGGCCAAGGGCGAACCGCGTCTGCCCAATTGCGATTTGTATGTCACGCTTGAACCCTGCCCGATGTGTGCCGCCGCAATTTCGTTTGCCCGTCTGCGGCGGGTATATTTCGGGGCCTATGACCCCAAAAGCGGTGGCATTGATCATGGTCCGCGGGTGTTCGAAAGCACAAGCTGCCATCACCGCCCGGAAGTTTACGGCGGGATCGGCGAGGTCGAGGCAGGCAAGCTTCTGAAGGAATTCTTTGGGTCACTACGCTAAGGCCCAAGATAAAAAGTAAAAGGCCCGCCAAAATGACGGGCCTTTGTTCTTATTCGCGTGTCTGTCCGCGCAATCCCGGCAGATGCTGATACATCCAGGTTTCGCTAAGCGGTGCATCGCCGCGTTTCAGATACATCCGCAAATCAACCGGCTCGGTGCCCTCGACTTTAAGGTCAAACGCCGCACGCCAGATACGGGTATCCATGATCGGCTCGATCTTTGTACGGACAATTTCCCCGCGCGAGGTTGAAACAATGACTTCCGGGAACTCGCCATAGGCAAGGGTTCCAAGGATTTCACCTTCGAACTCGACCGAGAATTTCAGCTCATCCTTCGGACGGACCGTGCCGGGATTGCCGCCGCGCCCCATACGGGTGGCTGTGACATGGGCAAGCTTGTCCATCGGGAACGGGTTATTGGCCTGCCAATACAGGCGATAACGGAACTGATAGCTGTTGCCTGCCTTGGCCGGGGCATTTGGCACCCAGAAAGCGCCGATATTGTCGTGAATTTCGTCATCTGTCGGAATTTCGACAAGCTGCACGGCACCGTCTTCCCACGCGCCAAGCGGTTCGACCCACAGGCTGGGGCGGCGGTGATAACGCACACCGTCAAGATAATGGCTGACTTCGCGATCCCGCTGCATCAAGCCAAACCCGCGCGGGTTTTTATCGCCAAATGCCGATGTACGGATGATTTCCGGGTTGTTCAGCTGACGCCAGATGCGTTCGCCATTCCCGGTCCAAAGTTCCAGCCCGTCACTGTCATGGACTTCCGGGCGCCAGTCAAAGCGGAACGATTTGTTCTGTTCGGAATACCAGAACATGCTGGTCAGCGGGGCGATGCCGAGGCGTTCGATATCCTTGCGCAGGAACAGGTGTTTTTCGACATCCATCGTCACACCTTCGCCGCGCGTCAGATAGAACCGATAGGCACCCGTGATGCTGGGACCATCGAGCAGGGCATAGACCGTGACCGGGGCGTTGGCCGATTTCGCGGGCTCGATATAAAACTCGCGGAAATCGGGAAATTCTTCGGGCTGGGACGTTGCCGTATTGACGACAATGCCGCGCGCCGACAGGCCATATTGGCCTTCATCGCCAATCGCACGGAAATAGGAGGCGCCAAGAAATGCCGCCCAGTCCTGGGTCTTCCAGTCATCACGTTCGACATTTTCATGCAGACGGAAACCGGCAAAGCCGCTGTTTTCCGAAAGCTTGCGCGCGATACTGTCTTCGGGCATGTCGAAATAGTCGGGCGTATAAACCACTTCGCGCGATTTGCCACCGTCAACCAGATGCATGTGAACCGGTTTGGCGAAATACATGCCCAGATGGAAGAAAGTCAGCGGGTAGGTGCCCGAACCATCGGCATAGGGCGAAAATTCGCGTTTATAATGCAGCTTGCCGTGGATGTCGTAATCGATCTTGCCGACAATTTCGGGATCGGGGGCGACAGGCGGTTCATAAGGCGATTTTGACATGGCTTCGGCGCGTTTGATCAGGGCGTCAAAGCTGAAGCTTTGCGGTTCGCCAAGATCAAGTTTTTCGTTGGCCGCCGATGCGCCATTGACCAGCGACATACCCGGCAGGATCAGCCCGGCAGCGGCCATGGATTTCAGAAATCGTCTGCGTTCCACAGAAGTCGTCATCAATCAGGTCCCGTTAATTTAAGATGTCCGGAACTATACCGGACAGTGTGGACGTAATCGGGATAAAACATGGCGAATTCAAGATCGTAATATCTGCATTTTTCGCATAGCGGTATGTTCGATGTCTGCCTAAATAAACTTGCAATCATTAAAATGGCGGGATCGCCATCGCAGAAAGGCATGTTCATGCAGCAAACTGTTATGGGAAAGCCCGAGCAGAAAGCCATTTTCCACGAGGCGGAACAGAAAGGCCTGCGACTGGCGATCAAGGGGCGTCTGGTCGCGCTGATCCTGATGGGGGTCTGGCTTGTGGCGTCGCGGTCGGGCGACCCGTTACGTGCCATTGAATATCTGATTGCGCTTGGTGTCTTTGCCGGGTTTGGCATTATCCATTACCGGATTATCGGATCATCCTATGATCGGAACTGGATCAAGTATCTGTTCATTGCGCTTGATATCGGCTTCCTGTCTCTTCTGATTGCGACGCAGCCGGTGTTTGATAATGTCGATCTGCCCCAGGCGGTGATTTTCCGCACACCGATCTTCCCGTTTTATTTCATCATTCTTGGTGTTGCCGCATTCAGCTTTTCACCGGGGCTTGTTTTATGGGCCGGTATTTGCGGTGCCGCCGGATGGCTTGGCGCGTTCCTTTATGCCATCCGCGATATGACGCAAACCTATGACTGGCAGGATATTGGTACATCGCCCGATACCCAGACCTTTGTGACCTATTTCTTCAGCCCCGATTTTATCGGTGCCTGGAGCCGCGTACAGGAAGCTCTGGCACTGGTTATTGTTGCTATTCTGATTGGTTTGGTCATGTGGCGGGCGCGCCATACGGTTCGCCGGCAGATCGAGGCAGAGCAGGAACGCAGCGCCATTTCCGATATTTTCGGACAATATGTGCCGCCCGCCGTGGCCGAGGTGCTGATTTCCAAACGCGGGACACTGTCCCCGATTGAGCGTGAGGCAACCATCCTGTTTGCGGACGTGGCCGATTTCACCAAGCTGACAGAAACTATCGGGCCAAAAGGAATTGTCGAAGTCCTGAATGCATATTTCGATGCGGTGTCACAGATCATCACCCGTCATCATGGCGTGATTACGCAGTTTCAGGGTGATGCCGTTCTGGCGACATTCAATGTCCCGGTCGAGGATGACGACCATGCCGGATGTGCCATCCGGGCCGCACGCGAGATCAATGATCTTGTTCATCAGCGCGATTTTGCCGGTATTCGCATTCAAACCCGGATTGGTATCTGTACTGGAACGGTGATTGCTGGAAGTGTCGGTGGTGGTGGGCGGCAAAGCTACACCGTGCATGGTGATACGGTGAACCTTGCCGCAAGGCTCGAAGTCATGAACAAGGAACTCGGGACCGATGTTCTGATTTCGGGGACAACGACGAAGTATCTTGCTACGGATAATTTTCGCAAAATCGGGCAAATGGATGTGCGCGGGCTTTCCGAACCGATTGATCTGTTCACCTTTGCAGCCGCTGGCGAATTGAATGTCCCGACCGGTAATGTGCCCGCGACAGCGAGCTGATCATCGTTAAAGATTTCACCCATGAAAAAGGAACGGCATCCATTCATCGGATACCGTTCCTTGCGGGGTCTGCATCGGGTTAACCGGTGCAGTGGGGCTCTGAAATCAGAATATCTATTGCAGCGGCTGGCGATACATCACCATTCCGGCGTGATACAGAACACCATCTTCGAAATAGCCATCTGCGGTGAAGCCGGTATCATCCCAGTAATCGATGTGATTGCCTGAAATTTCGTAACGTCCCTGATAGGCGGACTGACGATTGCCGCGCGCCTCGTCATAACGCCCATTGGCCAGCAATTCCTGACGGATGTTACCGTCTGCCGTGACCCACATGCCGACATAGGGATGCGGATCGTTCGACGCGGTACCGGACATGACGGTATCCTCCTGTGCGGTGGCTGTGCTGGAAAACAGCATCAGAAGACTGGTGATGGAAGACGCAAACATATGACGTGCCATGCGGGCCTCCTTGGGCGGTACGGATCAATATGCCGATGCCGTCGGGCGTACGATGATCTCGTTGATATCGACGCTGTCGGGCTGGGCGATTGCATAAAGGACAGACCATGCAATCGAAATCGGACTAAGGGCGGTTTTGCGCAATTCACCGAGGAACCCCTTGGCGCTGTCATCGGTGATATCGTTGCCAAGTTCGGTTTCGGTAACACCCGGCGAAACCATGGTAACGCGGATATCCCGGCTTTCCTGACGCAGACCGTCTGAAATGGCCCATACGGCATATTTGGTGGCGCAATAAACCGCGGCGGTCGGCGATACCAGATGCGCCCCGATCGATGCGGTGTTGATGATATGACCACCGCCCTGTTCCTTGAACAATGGCAGGGTGGCGGCAATACCGTTTAGAACGCCACGGATATTGACATCGATCATCTTGTTCCACTCGTCGATTTTCAGTTCGGCAAGTGGCGACAGGGGCATGACGCCGGCATTGTTAAACATCACATCAACGCGGCCATAGGTGTTTTTGGCGAAATAGACCAGTGCTTCGACATCGTCGGCATCGGTGACATCAACCGCGCGGCATGTGGCGGTGCCGCCTTCGGCTTCGATCTCGGCGACGATGGAATGGAGTTTGGCCGTGCGGCGGGCGGCCAGAACGACCTTTGCACCATTTTCAGCCAGAAGTTTTGCCGTGGCTTCGCCAATCCCGCTGCTGGCACCGGTGATAACGACGACCTTGTTTTCAACATTGCTGGACATAAGCGACATGACATCCTCCGTGTTTGGTTGATGGCGCTCAATGTGAGTGCAAACAGCAATTTGATGAATACACAGAACTCTTGATCAATTGCCTGATCCTCCGAACGGTACGAAAACCGCTTTTCAGTACAGTCCGGATCGGTATAGTTCATATTAGAGAAACAAAGGAGTTTGGTGATGTCTGTATTCGAAGAGATGTCTGAACTGATTGACAAATACTGCGAAGGAGAAGGCGTTGCCCAGACGCCGGTGAGTGCGATGCACCTGTATCGTGCAACCGGGCCATCGATGAAAGTCCCGACAATCTATAAGCCATGCCTTTGTATTATCGCGTCAGGTGCCAAAGAGGTCACTCTGGGCGAGGCGGTTTTCAGTTACGCGCCCGGAAAGTATCTGGTGGCGTCGGTTGACCTGCCCATTGTCGGCTGTGTGACAAATGCCAGTGCAGCACTTCCCTATCGCAGTTTGTCGATTGAACTTGACGGCCAGATGCTAAGTGACCTTGTAACCCAGATCGATCTTCAGATCGGATCCGCATCCGAAAGCGATTGTGGGCTTCATGTCGATGATGCCAGCGATACCTTGCTGGATGCCGTGATGCGCCTGTTGAGCCTGTGCGATCAGAAAGACGATATTTCGGTGATGGCGCCGATGCTTCTGCGCGAAGTGCATTATCGCCTGCTGCGTGGCCTTCAGGGGGCACGGATTGCACAAATCGGAATGGGCGGCAGCAACATGCAGCGCATTTCCAAGATCATCCGTCTGATGAAGGACGACTTTGCAGCACCACTGCGGGTCGATGATCTTGCGGCACAGGCAAATATGAGCCCGTCTTCCTTCCATCATCATTTCAAGCAGGTAACATCCATGAGCCCGCTTCAGTATCAGAAACGCCTTCGCCTGACGATGGCGCGCCAGATGATGCTGACGGAAATGAAGGATGCGGCGACTGCGGCCTATGAAGTCGGATATGAAAGCGCATCACAGTTCAGTCGCGAATATGCCCGCATGTTTGGCGCACCGCCCATGCGTGATGTATCGGCCATCCTTGGACGACTGGGCGGGGATGGTACGGCGGCAGCGAACGCCTATTAGGAAACCAGATCCTGACCCTTGATGATTGCGACCGGTTTGCAATTCTCTTGACGGGTCTGTGTGACTATGTGACATCAATTGATGTCAGTATCCGACAAGGATAAAGGGAATTCGAAGCCGTCTGCTAGGACGGTTAACCGAAGCTGCCCCCGCAACTGTAGGCGGTGAGTGTTTTTCTTCTGAAAGCCACTGGGATATTTCCCGGGAAGGCAGGAAAGCACAGCGACCCGCGAGCCAGGAGACCTGCTGACATGACGACGACGGACCGGGCGGGGTGCCCCGGAGGATGTCGGTACATGTCACCGTCTCACGCAGGTTGCAATGCGTTCTGCCTGCTTTCGGGTTCTGACATTTCCCGCCATTTTTCAGCACCTTTGCAAGTCTCTTGACCATAGTAACTTTGTTGTTATGTTATAACATAACATTTATTGGTTTGATATGCCCGATCGGGAATGAAATTCCGGATCGGTATATCCATGAAAGGACGCAAAGTGATCGAACTTAACAAACGGGTTCTTGCAGTCGGGGTGTTTGCTGCAGGACTGGCTTCTTTCGCGCAATACGCATCTGCGACGGAATATCCGCTTACACTGGAAAATTGTGGTCGGACTCTGACCTTTGATCAGGCCCCGAACCGTGTCGTATCGCTGGGCCAAAGCAGCACCGAACTGCTTTATCTTCTGGGGCTGGCCGACAGGGTGGTTGGAACGGCCGTATGGCTTGGCCCGGTGCAGGAACAGTTTCGCGACGTCAACGCCACCATTCCGCGTCTGGCAGACAACGATCCCAGCTTTGAAAGTGTGGTCGGCCAGAAACCCGATATGGTCACAACCCAGTTCCAATGGCATATCGGCCCGAATGGCAAGGTCGGAACGATTGACCAGTTCGCCGAACTTTCAATCCCGGTCTATACCGCACCAGCCGATTGTATGGGCAAGGACAACACTACGGGCGGCGACGGAACCCGAATCGATGCCTTTTCCATGGATCAGATCTATCAGGGGATAGATGACCTTTCGAAAATCTTCGATGTCGAGGAACGTGGCGCCGAACTGATTGCCGATTTCAAAGCCCGCGAAAAAGCCGCACGTGAAAAAGTCGCCGCCGTCAACGGCAAGGGCATTTCGGCCCTGTTCTGGTTCTCCAGTGCTGAAATCGATGTTGATCCGTTTGTCGCCGGTCAGAAAGGTGCGCCGGCCTATGTCATGTCGATCCTTGGTGTCGACAATGTCATCGACAGTGACGATGAATGGCCCACAGTCGGGTGGGAAACCATCGCACGAACCAATCCCGATATCATTGCGATTGGCAAAATGGATCGTCGCCGTTTTCCGGCCGATGACTGGGAACTGAAAATGCAGTTCCTGAAAGCCGATCCGGTAACCAGCCAGATGAGTGCCGTCAAAAGCGGAAATATTGTCGTCATGGATGCCCAGTCGATGAACCCGACCATGCGGACAATCGAGGGCATTGAAACGCTGGCCAAGGCAATCGAGGCGTTCGAGGCGACCCAGTGATCGGGCCAATGATCGGGAATATCATTTCCAGCCCCGTTTTCTTGAAACGCATCAGCGTGGCATTTGCCGCGCTGATGTTGCTGGCTGCGGTCCTGGCGGTTGCCGCATCGGTGGGCGAAACAGCGATCCCGGTGGGCACGGTGATCAATACGATTGCCAATCATTTGTGGGATGCCGGGTATCCGGTGGATGCGATTGATGCCGGTATTATATGGAACTACCGACTTAGCCGCGCAATCGTCGCCGCAAGCTGCGGGGCGGCACTTGCTTTTTCCGGGGCGGTCCTGCAGGCGCTTTTGCGTAACAGTCTTGCCGATCCTTACTTGCTGGGCATTTCAGCCGGTGCCTCGACCGGTGCGGTCAGCATCGTGATCCTAGGTCTTGGGGCCGGGATGCTTTCACTGTCACTTGGGGCATTTATCGGCGCAGTGGCGGCATTCGCCTTTGTGACCCTTCTGGCATTACAGGCCGGGCGCGGTACGGGGGCGATCATTCTGGCCGGGATTGCCGGATCGCAGATGTTCAATGCCCTGACATCCTTTATCGTCACCAAATCGGCCAGTGCCGAGCAGGCGCGCGGCATCATGTTCTGGCTTCTGGGCAATCTTAGCGGCGTGCGCTGGCCCGATGTGTGGCTGGCTTTACCCGTGGCTCTTGTCGGGCTTGTCGTGTGTCTTTGGCATGCACGCGCACTTGATGCCTTTACGTTTGGTCGTGAATCCGCCGCATCGCTTGGTGTTCCGGTCAGGCGGGTTTATGCGATCCTGATTGCCGCGGCCGCGATGATGACGGCGGTAATGGTCAGTATCGTTGGTTCCATCGGCTTTGTCGGGCTCGTGATCCCGCATGCGGCGCGCTTTTTTGTCGGAACGCGCCATGGGCTGCTATTACCGCTATCGGCATTGATTGGCGCACTGTTTCTGGTCTGTGCCGATGTCATCTCACGCGTGATCGTTCCGGGGCAGGTTTTGCCAATCGGGGTGATTACCGCCCTTGTCGGGGCCCCGGCCTTTGCCCTGATCCTGTGTCACGGAAGGATTTTGCGATGAGTTTGGAACTGTGCGATGTCGTCTGGTCTGCCGGTTTTCGCAAGATCATCAAAAATGTCTCGCTCCGTGTTGAACCGGGCGAGTTTCTGGGCCTGATCGGGCCGAACGGATCGGGCAAAACAAGTTTGATGTCGGTTTTGGCCGGTATTCGTCCACCTGATCAGGGGCGCGCGATGTTGGCAGGGCAGGACATGAAAAAGCATGGCCGTCGCAAACTGGCCCGGCAGATCGGCTTTGTCGAACAGCAGGCCGATACCACGGACCGCCTGACCGCGCGCGAGGCAGTCGCACTGGGGCGCACACCATATCTCAGCATGCTGTCACCCTGGTCTGAACGGGATGATGCGATTGTTAACCGCGCCCTTGGTGATGTCGACATGACCCATCTGGCCGACCGGTTCTGGCATACACTTTCGGGCGGCGAGAAGCAGCGGGTTCATATTGCGCGCGCGCTGGCGCAGGAACCGAAATTCCTTCTGCTGGACGAGCCGACAAACCATCTGGATATCCGCCATCAGCTTGGATTACTGGAACTGGTGCGCGAATTGCCGGTTACCGTGGTCGCAGCCCTGCACGATCTGAACCATGCCGCGATGTATTGCGATCGGATTGCCATGATGCGTGATGGGGAACTGGTGGGGATTGGCAGTCCTGCCGACATTCTGACATCGGAAAATCTGCGCGATGTGTTCGGTGTCGAGGCAACCATCGAGCATGGCCCGAATGGTGAATGTGCGGTGCGCTATCACGCAGGCATGAAAAAAGACCGGGCTGCATGACCCGGTCTTTTTAATTCAAAGGCTTACTTCTGTTCGCGGGCAATCGCGCGCCAGCCGATATCACGGCGGCAGAAACCGCCCGGCCAGTTAATGGCGTCAACGGCTTCATAGGCGCGTTTCTGCGCCTCGGTCACCGACGTGCCACGTGCGGTAACGCCAAGAACACGACCACCTGTCGCGGTCAGTTTGTCACCATCCATTCTCGTTCCCGCATGCAGGACCTTGACCTTGTCCATCGCATCCGCATCGGCGACGTTTCTGATCTCGGTGCCTTTTTCGTAGCTGCCCGGATACCCCCTGGCGGCCATGACAACGACCATGGCGGTTTCATCATGCCATTCGGGTTTGACGGTATCGAGTTTGCCGGTGGCCGCCCCATCAAGGATATCCAGTACATCCGATTTCAGGCGGGTCATCAGAACCTGGCATTCCGGATCGCCAAAACGGATGTTGTATTCGATCAGTTTCGGATTGCCCGCATCGTCAATCATCAGACCGGCAAACAGGACGCCCTTGAACGGATGGCCTTCGGCGGCCATGCCCTTGACGGTCGGAACAATGATCTGTTCCATGACCTTGCCTTCAACAGATTTGGTAAAGACCGGGGCCGGGGAATAGGCACCCATACCGCCGGTATTCGGGCCGGTATCGCCTTCGCCAACGGCCTTGTGATCCTGTGCTGCAATCAGCGGGATGACGTTTTCGCCATCGCAGACGGCAAAAAAGGATGCTTCTTCGCCAGTCATGAATTCCTCGATCACCAGCTCCGCACCGGCATCGCCGAACTTGCCACCAACCATGCATTCGTCAATGGCAGCAAAGGCTTCGTCAACTGTCTGGCAAATCGTCACACCCTTGCCCGCGGCAAGGCCATCGGTTTTGACAACGATCGGCGCACCGTGCTTTTCAACAAAGGCCCGCGCATCGTCAGGCGTGGTGAAACGGCCATAGGCCGCAGATGGCACGCCAAACTTTGCGACCATGTCCTTCATGAAACCTTTGGAGCCTTCAAGCTGTGCGGCAGCCTTGGAACAGCCAAACGATTTGATGCCAACCGCATCCAGCGCGTCTACAAGGCCCGCGACCAGCGGGGCCTCGGGGCCGACAACTACCAGATCGACCGCATTGTCGGTGGCAAATTTCACAAGGCCGTCAATGTCGCTATCGGAAATGGCAACACATTGCGCGGAATCGGCAATCCCGGCATTGCCCGGCGCGCACCAAAGTTTGGTCAGCCGCGGGCTCTTGGCAATTGCCCAGCACAATGCATGTTCACGTCCGCCACCGCCAACGACCAGAACCTTCATGATTTTAACCTCGATTACGTGTCCGACTGCTTGATGGTCCAGACGGGATGAACTAGGCTTGCACCCCATCCCGCTTGAAAATTTATGCGGGCTTTTAGCATAAAGTGCCCTTGATGACGCAAGATTTGTTCGACCCGTTCGCTCCCATGCCCGAAGAACCCGCGAAACCGGGAAATCTGCCGGAATTTTCGGTCTCTGATCTTTCCAACGCGCTTAAACGCACGGTCGAGGATGCGTTTTCGTTTGTGCGTGTGCGCGGCGAAATTTCCGGCTTCAAGCGCGCAAGCAGCGGTCACATGTATCTGGCCCTCAAAGACGATCAGGCCGTGCTGGATGGTGTTTGCTGGCGCGGGCAGGCATCCAAGCTTGGCCTTGCACCCGAAGACGGCATGGAAGTCATTGTGACCGGGCGACTGACGACATTCCCGGGCCGGTCGAAATACCAGATTGTCATCGAAACGATGGAAGTCGCGGGCGAAGGCGCGCTTCTGAAGCTTCTGGAAGAACGCAAAAAGAAACTTGCCGCCGAAGGACTGTTTGATGCGGATCGCAAAAAGCCGATCCCGTTCCTACCTGATGTCATCGGGATTGTAACATCCCCAACCGGGGCGGTTATCCGCGATATCATGCATCGGCTGCGTGAAAGGTTTCCGCGCCGTGTTTTGTTATGGCCCGTGGTGGTGCAGGGAACCGGTGCCGCCGAACAGGTCGCGCAGGCCGTGCGCGGTTTCAATGATCTTTTGCCCTATGGCAATATTCCGCGCCCCGATGTCCTGATCGTCGCGCGCGGTGGCGGATCGCTGGAAGACCTTTGGGCGTTTAACGAGGAAATCATTGCCCGTGCGGTGGCGGAATCCGGCATTCCGGTGATCTCGGCGGTCGGTCATGAAACCGATACCACCCTGATTGATTTTGTGTCCGACCTGCGCGCGCCCACCCCGACGGGGGCCGCGGAAAAGGCCGTTCCCGTGCGGCTTGATCTGATCGGTCAGGTCGAGGAAGACGGCCTTCGTCTGACCCAAGCCGTCCGTCGGCTTGGCGTGGAAAAACGCACAGCCCTTGAAAGCCTTGCGCGTGGTCTTGGCGATCCGCGCCGGATGCTTGAAGAACGCAGTCAGGCCCTTGATAACTGGTCGGATCGACTGCCGCGTGCGGCAGGCAGTGTTTTACAGCAGGCGCGTGCACGTCTGAACGAAGCTGGGGCACGGCTGGTCAGTCCGCGCGAACAGCTTTCGGAAAAACGCGGACGGTTGGAAAATGCTGGTCTGCGGCTGGATGGGGCGATCAAGTCCGCCATCCAGATGCAAAGGGCCCGCCTTGATCAGGCCGCAGCCGGACTTCGCCCGGCAAATGCCAAACGCGATATCGCACGTGATCACAAACAGATCGGCGATCTGGCTGGTCGGATGCAGGCGGCGGTTAAAAATATCCTGAACCGCGAAGCCGAAGGTCTGGCACGTTATGACCGTCTTCTGGAAAGCTATTCCTATCGCAATGTTCTGAAACGCGGTTTTGCCGTGGTGCGCGGTGCGGACGAGGGATTGATCGGCAGGGCGTCGGATCTGATTGCCGGGCAGGGTTACATTCTGGAAATGCAGGATGGACGTGCCGATGTAACAGCAGGGACGTATTCCTCTGGAGAGCCCGAGGCGGCACCGGTTGCCACAGTCGCGCCGAAATCCGCATCCAAACCGAAACCGGCCCGGAAAAAAGACCCGGCCCCCAAAGATGATGACAGGCAAGGGAGCCTTTTGTGATGCGTTTCGGAATGACCACGTTTCTGGCAACAACCGGTTTGATTGTATCGTGTTTCGGTGCTATCGCGGCCGAGCCAACCTATGAGGGCCAGTTTGTTCAGGGCGGCATCGTGTTCGGGCAGGCCGAGCCCGGAAGCAGCATCCTTCTGGATGGCAAGGCGATTGATACGATCGGGCCAGATGGGGCCTTTATCCTTGGCTTTCCACGCGATTACGAAGGCTCCGCCAAGCTGACCCTGCGCAAGGCTGATGGGGCAGTCGAAGAATACGCCTATGATATCGGGGATCGCGAATTTGATATCCAGCGGATTGATGGCCTGCCGCCCAAGATGGTGACACCGGACCCGAACGTTATGGAACGGATCAAGGATGATTCGCGTCAGGCCCGCGAAGCACGTGTCGAACGATTTACCCAGGAATTTTACAAGAACGGCTTTATCTGGCCGGTTCTCGGCCCGATCAGCGGTGTATACGGATCGCAACGCATCTTGAATGGTGAACCGCGTGCCCCGCATTGGGGGATAGACATTGCCGTTCCGACCGGAACACAGGTTGTCGCACCGGCTGACGGGATTGTGACGCTGGCGCATCCCGATATGTATTTTTCCGGGGCGACCCTGTTTATTGATCACGGGCTTGGCATGGTTTCAGCCTTTTTGCATCTGTCGGAAATCGATGTGAAAGTTGGTGATGTGGTTCGTCGGGGTGATCCTATCGCCAAGGTCGGGGCAAGCGGCCGGGCAACCGGGCCGCATCTGGATTGGCGGATCAATGTCGGGGATGCGCGTGTTGACGCGGCCCTTCTTGTGCCGCCGATGGAAGACGCACAAAAGGCCGCAAAGGCAAAGGCCAGCAATTGATGATGGATAAACAATAGGGAACGTCTGCCATGAAAAAGCACGGAGCCGTCGCCGCAGGACATGATGTCACAGCACGCGCGGCTGCCGATGTGCTTGAGGCTGGCGGCAATGCCTTTGACGCGGTGACCGCCGCGATGTGGACGGCATGCGTGGCGGAGCCGGTTCTGGCGTCGTTTGGTGGGGGCGGGTTTGTCATGACCCGTCCGGCGGGAAAACCGCCTCGGCTTTATGATTTCTTTGTCGAAACCCCGCTTGCCAAACGCCCGCGCGAGGAACTTGAATTTGAAAGCCGGTTTGCGACATTTGCCGGTGGCGTCACCCAGGAATTTCACGGTGGATACGGTTCGGTTGCAACGCCGGGTGTGGTTGCCGGTATTTTCAAGCTGCATGACGATCTTGGATCATTGCCGATGGCGATGCTGGCCGAACCGGCAATTACGTCGGCTCGCGACGGGGTCAGGCTGGATGCGTTTCAGCGATACGTCATGGGGATCGTAACCCCGCTTCTGGCCTTTTCCAAAGACAGCCGGGCGGTTTTCGGTGCGCCGGAACATCAGGATGAAGACCGATTTGAATTGCCGGATGAGGGCTCCATTCTTCGTCAGGCAGATATGGCCGACAGCATCGAATATCTGCTGCGAACCGGTTCGGACGGTTTTTATCACGGCGATCTTGGTCATGCGCTTGTGACCGAATGCCGGGAATATGGTGGCTATCTTACGGGCGCTGATTTGGCGGCATATCGGGTTCTGGTCCGTGATCCGCTATTGATTGCCGGACGCAACGGACGGTTTGTTT
Organism: Thalassospira sp. A3_1; assembly: GCF_017744215.1. Classification (NCBI taxonomy): domain Bacteria; kingdom Pseudomonadati; phylum Pseudomonadota; class Alphaproteobacteria; order Rhodospirillales; family Thalassospiraceae; genus Thalassospira; species Thalassospira sp. A3_1. The sequence goes on from NZ_JAGHQQ010000002.1 coordinate 511,130, forward strand.
TAAACCCGCCGCCTGCATCGGGCGGGGTTCTGGTCGGGTTCGGGCTTAAGCTTGCGCGCGAAATTGAGCTCGGGGCATTTGGATCGGCCCGTCATCTTGAAGCGATTTCGCGCATTCTTCATGCCACGGGGCTGGCACGTAGCGAATATGGCGCAAGCCCCGCAATCCTTGCCGACGAGTTCTGCGAATCCTACCGGTCGATGATCGGCGAACGCCCGCTTAGCCAGAATGGCACGACCCATATTTCCGTGGTTGATGGCGATGGCAATCTTGCCGCCGCGACAATTTCGAACGGGTCCTGCTCCGGGCGGATGGTGCCGGGCACCGGGATCATGCTCAACAACATGCTGGGCGAAGCCGATCTGTCGCCTGACGGTTTCCATCACTGGCCGTGCGGTGTGCGCATGACGTCAATGATGACCCCGGCCCTGTATCTGGCGGGCAATGGTGATGCGATTGCACTTGGCTCTGGCGGGTCAAACCGCATTCGTTCGACCATGTTGCAGGTGATGCTGAATATCGATGCCTATGACATGACCCTGCATGGGGCTGTGGCGGCACCGCGACTTCATGTCGAAGACAGTCTTTTGTCCGTCGAACCGGGATTTGACGGTTCGCTTCTGGATGGGCTGAGCCTGGAAGACCAGCAGCGCTGGGATGCGGAGGATATGTTCTTTGGCGGTGTTCACGCCGCCAAGGTCAGTGGTGATGGCACAAAATTCAATGCGGTGGGGGATGCCCGACGCAATGGCCATCAAGTTGTGATTACCGATCTGTAATCCGGCTTGAACCAGCTTAACGCGGAATTTCGTCTGCAGGGCGGACGTCAAGCAACGGAGCCGCATCAATCTTTTCCGCATTCATCATTGTCGCGACCCGCTGCATGGATGACAGAAGCTGCGTCTTTTCCCAATCTGGCAGGGCATCGAACTGCGATATGAATTCTTCGTGCAGCATGGTGGGGGCTGCTTTTAATACGTTCTGACCTGCCTCTGTCAGAACCGTATTGACCACACGCTTGTCCGTGGTGCTGCGGCGACGCTCTGCGAGCCCGCGCTGTTCAAGGCGGTTCAGGATTGTTGTAACCGTCGCTTGGCTAAGGGACACATGATTGGAAATGCGACGCACCGTGACGTTCTGCAATTCGTCAATCGCGCGCAGGACCATCACCTGCGGGATGGTCAGGCCACAGGCTTTCATCATTCTTTTGGAATGCAGATCGGTTGCGCGGATGATCTGGCGCAATGCGACCAGAATGTCCTGCCAGTAGGCCTGTGTCATTATGGTTTCCTCGGGCGATAGCTCTTACGCCACTCGGTAAAGGGGATTGATCGCATTATCAATGCAATTTGTCCTGCGACAAATTATGATCGCTGTTAATTTCCCCGAATGCGTCGTGTGGCAAAAAAAATCATCGCGAAAATGGCAATCAGGACAAGTGTCACACCTGCAATCAACATGGCCTGATTGAGGCGCAGATCATATTCCTGTTTGCGTTCGACATAGGCGATAACCTGTCGGCGCAACTGGTCCATTTCCGGTGTGATATCGAAACTCGTTCGATACATCTTTGCCCCGGCACGGGACAGAAGATCGTTGGTTTTGTTCATGCGTTCGATGAACACCGCAAAGCGTTCTTCGGTCGCGGCGAGCTCGTCAAGCGGGCCGTCTTTCACGTCGCCATCTTTGGTGCGCGCGATTGACAGTCTGGTTTGGGTCAGATCATCACCGTCTTCGGCAATGCAATCAGACAGCGGCTTTTTCTCGGCACTCTTGCCGCACTCGATCTGGCGATCCCCGAACTTCTCAACGGCTTCTCGCAGATGTGTCTGCAATTGCAGATCAAGTTCGGCAATCCGTATCCGCACATTCTTTGAACTGCTTTCTATCTTGCCAACATCACCTTCCAGCGCGAATGACGGCCAGACGGCAAACATTGAACCAACAAAAATCAGAAAAAGCGGGACGACGAAACGCAGCAAAAGGGAACTTCCCCCGGACAAGGTGGAGAGGTATCCACCAGTCTGCTGCAAGGGTGTTCCCATTCGGTTAATGCCAAGTGCGATTAACGATGATCAGTTCGGCCAGCGTCTGTGAAGCCACAACCATTGCGCGGGTCGGTCACGAATCCAGCTTTCCATGATCGCATTAACTTCGGTCATGATGCGCAGAATATCGGCATGACGGTCATCGGTCGGGACAATTTCGAGTGCCGGATAAAATGTCATGCGGAAATAGGCACCGCCCAGTCGTTCCACCCTGACCGGTACTACCGGGCAGTCATATTTTAGCGCAAACTGCGCCAATGCCGGGGCTGTCATGGCATCACGACCAAAAAACGGGACGGCAATGCCGTCATTCATTTTCTGGTCGACCAGCATCGCGACATGCCCGCCTTCTTTCATGTATTTGGTAATCTGGCGGGCACCCTGTGCCCCTTTTTTTACCAGTTGACCGCGGAAAGTCTTGCGGGCACGAATGAATAACTGATCAACCCACGGATTATCCGGGGCGCGATAGACACACATCATGTCCATATCCATCGCGGTTGCCAGCGTCATGCCGATTTCCCAGTTGCCGATATGGCCGGTAAAGAAAACACCCGGTTTGTCATCATCTTTCGAGGCCATGCCGTTTTCAAGGCCGACAACCTCGATCCTTGGGCCTCCCGGGCGCAATTTATGCAGATGCGGGATTTCAGCCGCGTTACGTCCCAGATTTTCCCACATGTCAAAGATGATCGTTTCGATCTCTTCCGGGGATTTTTCCGGAAATGCGCGTGTCAGGTTGTTTCGTGCCTTTTTTGTCTGGCCGAGTTTGGGGCCAAACTTTCGCAGTAATGTACCACCCGCGTTTGATGCCATATCAATCGGCATGGCAGCAAAAAGCCAATAAATCAGATGCGCTGCCAATCCCTGCAACGGGTGGGAAATATATTTCTGTCGTGCTTGGTAAAAGGCACTGCGTTCAGGCATCGGACAACACCGCCGTAATTATTTTCTCCAGCTGGTCCGGGGCTTCGAATTCCAGCACAATATCAAGGGTGCTTATGCCGTTCCGCTGCCCGGCAGGCAAGCGCATCAGGTCTTTTTCTGTCGTGACCAAATCGGCATTCAACGCCTTGGCTTTTTGATGCAGCTCCGCCAATTCGGCCGCACGGAACGGATGATGATCCGCAAAGTCGACGGTCGCAACAATATCGGCACCGACTGCGCGCAGACTATCATGGAATTTGGCCGGGCGGGCAATCCCCGCAAAGGCGAGAACCCTGCGACCGGCAAATTCGGCGCCGTTGCAGGGAACAATGCGGGCGCGCAAAACCGGAACCGACGCGGGCAGGTTTCTAAGAAACGGCGGATTGCCATCACCGATCAGAATGATCGCACGAACTTTGGCCAATCCCTGTTCAAGGGTTTCGCGCATCGGGCCTGCGGGAATGACGCGACCGTTTCCAATCCCGAAAACGCTGTCGACAACCGCAAAGCTGCAATCCTTGATCAACGATGGATTTTGCAGTCCGTCATCCAGAATGATGGCCTCGGCACCCGCATTTCTGGCCGTTTCGGCGCCCATGCCCCGGTCCCGCGAAATCCATGCCGGCGCCGTTCGCGCCAGAAGCAGTGGCTCGTCCCCGACATCGGCTGCTGTGTCCTTCATCGGATCAACACGATGCGGGCCGGTTTCCCGACCACCATATCCACGGCTCAGGAAATGGGCCTGAATGCCCATTTTGTGCAACGTGTGATACAGCGCGATTGCGGTCGGTGTTTTACCGGCCCCGCCGATGGTAAAGTTGCCAACGCAGAAAACCTTGCATCCCGGATGGCGCATGGTTGTTGTCATCGCCCGAATGCCTGCACCTGCGCGCCACAGCAGGGAAAAAGGCGACAGTGCCTTGGCCATGCAGCCGTCTGCCAGCCAGAAATCAGGCGCGCGCATTGGCAACCTCCCCGGTTAAAAGCGGGGTGATCGCATCAATGGTTCGTTCGAGAACCTCGGCCTTTGAATTGGCATATGCCAAGGCGGCATTTGCCAGTGCGCTCGCCTTTTCCGGTTGGGTCAGAAGAATATCAATCTGCCTTGTCAGGTCGTCACGATCAGCAACCGGTCGGCAGGCGTGTGCTGTAAGAAGTTCCTGACTGATCTCGCTAAAATTGCTCATATCGGGGCCATGCAGAATGGCACATCCAAGCCGTGCCGGTTCAAGCGGGTTTTGCCCGCCGGACGCACAAAGGGATTTTCCGATCAGGCAAACCGGTGCAACCCGGTAATAAAGCCCCATCTCGCCCATCGTATCGCCAAGATAGATGTCGATATCTTCGGTGATTTTGTGCTCCAGGCTTCGGCGGGCAACGCGCAATCCCTGGGCAATCAGATCCGCTTCGATTTCATCAGCACGATCCGGATGGCGGGGAACAATAACTGTCAAAAGGCCGTGATGCTTTGGGGAAAGCGTTTGATGAACCTGTGCGCAGGCCAGTTCCTCGCCCTCAAACGTACTTGCCGCAAGCCATATCGGGCGGGTGCCGATCTGCGATTGCAGTTCGGTTAGGGCGTCGGCTTCGACCGGCAGCGGGGGGGCTGCAAATTTCAGGTTCCCGACGGCGCGCACATCCTTGCCGCCAAGGGAAACGAACCGTTCGGTTTCCTTGCTTCCTTGCGTCAGGATCAGGTCAAATGCGGAAATGACCGGCGTGATGAAGGATGGAAATCGTGAATAGCTTTTAAAGCTTCTGGCCGAAATGCGGCCATTAAGCAGTGCCAGTCTTGTCCCTGCCTTCTTGGCCTTGGTCAGAATATTGGGCCAGAAATCACTTTCAAGCCAAAGAGCCGCATCCGGTTTCCAGTGATGCAGAAAACGCGCAACGCAAACCTGCCGATCAATGGGGATGAACTGATGGATCACCCCTTCCGGAAGGCGCTGATACATCATTGCCGCCGACGTAACGGTGCCGGTGGTGACAAGGATCGAGGTTTCGGGAAAACGCGCACGAATGGCATCAATCACCGGCAGGGATGACAGGGATTCGCCAACACTGGCACCATGTATCCAGACGAGCTTCCCCTTCGGGCGCAATGCACTGGCATGACCGAACCGTTCACCGATCCGTCCTGCATCTTCCTTGCCGCGTTTTTTGCGCCGTTGCAGATAAATGCCAAGTACCGGACCCAAAAGCCGTGTCGCCACGCGATAGGCGTAAAACAGGCTCATTTGGCGCTTTCCTGTTCTGCCGCTGCCATGGCCGAACGCTTCTGTTTGGGAAGTTCATCCGGTCCGGCGGGCTCAATCACGTCAAGGCCAAGTTTGCGGTCGCTTTCCTGTGTCAGCTTAGTCAGGGCCGCTTCAAGCTCCAGCCGCTTTTCCTCCAGCCCGGCATCATCCAGATCCCGTCCGATATGGATCGGATCGCCCCAGCTAAAGACGCCTTTTGAAAACGGAAGCGGCAGCACGAACCGGTCCCAACTGCCAAAGACGCGCCGGTTTGATGCCGAATAGGTCAGCGGGAAAATCGGAACGCCTGCAAGCTTTGCCGCCTGCACAATGCCATCCGAAATCCGCATACGCGGTCCTCGTGGTCCATCCGGGGTCATGCCAACGACTTCACCGGATTTAAGCGCCTTCAGAATGCGCCGCAACGCTGCCGCACCACCTTTGCCCTGCCCGGTTGACCCTGCAATCGTGGCAATCCCGAAATGACCGATGGTGCGGGAAATGATTTCACCATCGCGATGCGATGAAATCAGCATGTTAAACGGGCGGTCACCGGCAACCGAACGCCATGTATAGGGCATCATCAGCAAACGCTGATGCCAGAAAGCCACGATAAATGGTTTGCCCTCTGTCAGGAAATGGGCGGGATGATCCCCGCCTTCAGTATGCCAGCGGCCGGTGAGCCGGACGAACCGGATATAGGCTGCCGCAAGCCAGCACAAAGTGCTACGCGCCTGATCGCTTTTTATGATCCGCTTATGCAACTGCACGCCAGTTTATCCCGAATGTTTTAGGCCTGATTTTCGGTTTCTTCCGAGAATTGCAGATTATAGAGATTGGCGTAAGCCCCTCCCAGTGCAAGCAATTCTTCATGACGTCCCTGTTCCGTGACGCGTCCGTTCTGAATAACGCAAATCTTGTCAGCATCAATAATTGTCGACAGGCGATGCGCAATAACAAGCGTTGTGCGACCCTTCATAAGTTCGGTCAGGGCACCCTGAATATGGCGTTCCGATTCCGTATCAAGGGCCGACGTCGCCTCGTCCAGAAGCAGGATCGGGGCATTTTTCAACATTGCCCGCGCAATCGCAATACGCTGGCGCTGCCCACCCGAAAGCTTCACACCATGTTCTCCGACAATGGTGTCATAACCGTTTTCAAGCTGCAGGATGAAATCATGCGCTGCCGCGTGGCGGGCGGCTTCCTCGATTTCGGCGTCGGTCGCACCAAACCGGCCATAGGCAATGTTGGACCGGACCGTATCATCAAACAGCGTGATTTCCTGACTGACCAGTGCGGTTGCCGAACGCAGGCTTTCCAGTGTCACATCGCGGATATCCTGACCGTCAATGGTGATCGCACCTGCATTGATGTCGTAAAATCGCGGGATCAGGTTCAAGATCGTCGATTTACCGGCACCCGAGGGCCCGACAAGCGCGATCGTCTGACCGGCTTCGATATCAAGGCTGATATCGTGTAATGCCGTCGTTTCATCGTTATAGGAAAACGCGACATCCTTGAAATGAATGGCGCCGCCCTTGACCTCAAGCGTTTTGGCATCATCGGCATCGCGAATTTCCGGTTCGATATCAAGAACCGTAAACACGCGCTGGGATGCCGCAAGACCGGCCTGCAGGTTGATATTGATATTGGCAAGGCGCTTGACCGGTTCATATGCCAGCAACAGGGCGGTGATGAACGAAAAGAAACTGCCCGGGTCGCTTGCCCCGTCAATGACGCGGCTACCGCCATAGATGATGATGGTCGTGATCGCGGCCCCGCCGAGTGTTTCCATGATGGGGGACGAACGTGCGCTGACTTTCTGGGCCTTGAAGCTCAGATCGAAAACCGTTTCGACAAGCTTTTCCATCCGTGAACATTCATAGGGTTCCATGCCATAGGCTTTGACATGACGGACACCCTGAAACGTCTGTTCCAGAAGGGTCGCAAATTCACCGATCTGCTGTTGCGTATTGGCCGAAACCTTGCGCATCCGCCGACCCAGACGGGCAATTGGCAGGATGGCGGCGGGAAAAACGGTAAAGGCAATGATGGCAAGCTGCCAATCCTGATAGAACATGACGCCAATCAGAACGACGGCGGTCAGAAAGTCCTTGCCAAAACCGGTCAGCGATACGGAAACGGCCGCACGCATTGCGGTGATATCACTGGTAAAGCGCGTGATCAGTTTGCCGGTGTTGGTGCTGTGGAAAAAGCCGATATCAAGCCGGATGACATGCTCGTAAAGCTTGTTCTGAATATCGGCAAGAATACGGCCGCCGACATAGCTCATCAGAACCGATTGCCCGTAATTGGCAAAGCCTTTCAGCGCGAAGGCTGCAAGGACGGCAACCCCAACAGGAACCAGCATCGCCGGGTTCTTTTTGACGAAGACCTCGTTAATCACCGGGTCCATCAGATAGGCATAGCCGCCGGTCGCCGCCGCCATAAGCGCCATGCAAACCAAAGCCAGAACAATCTTGCCGAAATAGGGGGCAACCGCATCCTTAACGATGCGTTTGATCATTGGCAATGTGTTCCAATGTTCTGTCGTGCGATCTAGCGAATGCTTTGGCAATGAATTCTTCCCGGTCGTGCGACGCCATTTCCGATTGTGTCAGCCTGACACTATCTATATGGAGTAAGCATCATGAATGTCTTAATCTTTCCGGGCTGTTGCTAGCATGCCCGGGCAGGTGCGGCAAGCCGCAGCAACTTGACTTGACTGATACTAATAGGGCCTGCCGGAAAGCAGGCCACGAAAAACGACATATAAGATAAAAAAATGACAGAGCAACTCCACGTGTTTGTGGAACAGACGATTGCGCAAGGTGTGGGCGCACGTGTTTTTCCGCTGCGTTGGGCCGGGCGCCGTATCTGGGTCAAGCAGGCCGTTCCACCAAAGGAAAAGGGCTGGCATCGCCTGCAGCGGTTGATCGCGACCCTGACGCGGATACCGATGTTGCGCCCGACCGTATCGCCCGGCGGCAAGACCGGTCTGGCGAGCGAGGCTGAAATCATTCATGCCTTGACGAAGGCGGGGGTTCTGGTTCCCGATCTTCTGGCGGTCACAGATAACTGGATTGCAATCGGGGATAACGGGGCCATTTTGCAAACCGTCATCAGCGATGCGGTAAAGGCCGGTGATGAAGACCGTGTTGCCGAACTGATTGCCAAGGCCGGGGCCGCCTTGGCCGATTTGCACATCAGCGGCTTTACCCATGGCGCGCCCCTTCTGCGCAACATGACCATCCGTGATGATGGCAGGATCGGCTTCATCGATTTCGAAGAAGATCCCAACAAACGCATGCCATTGCCCGATGCGCAGGCGCGCGATGTCCTTCTGTTTCTGTTTTCCATCCAGCGCGGCTTCAAACGTCGTCCTGATCTTTTGCGTGCCGGATGGCGGGCATATCTCGTGGTAACCGGCATGACCGCGCCGCAAATGAAACCGCTGTCTCATATCGTGCGGGTTATTCGACCGGTTTACATCGCACTGAAACCTTTCCGTCGCTGGCTCGGGACGGATGCGATCAATGCGATGCTGGCATATGGCGTTCTGCGTCGAAGCCTGCGCGGGAAAGACGCCTCACAGGACGTTTCCCTAGTCGCCAAATAAAACACCGGCGCAGATTACTGCGCCGGTTGTTCCACGGGCATGGCGATTGCCGGTTCCACCGATGCTTTCACCTCGGTGATGTCTTCAACAGTCAGACGTTTTGCCGCAGCCCCGTCAAATCCGCCCGAAAACGGTGCCAGATTGTGCAGGAACTGGTTGGCTGAATTGCGCCAGCTATATTGTTCCGCCAATGCACGGGCGTCTTTACCGTCAAGCTCAAGGGCTGCCATGGCGGCTTCGCGAAGGTCGGCGTCAATGGCGCCTGCTTTTGTTCCGCGCACGATATCGGCTGGTCCCTGAACCGGGAATACCGCAACCGGGGTTCCCGATGCCAGGGCCTCAAGGATAACAAGGCCAAAGGTATCGGTTTTGCTCGGGAAGACAAAAACATCGGCTGACGCAAAGGCGATTGCCAATTCCTCGCCGATTTTTTTGCCAAGGAACTGCGCATTCGGATATTTCGATTTCAGTTCCGTCAGTTGCGGCCCGTCACCGACAACGAATTTTGTCCCCGGCAGGTCAAGATCCAGAAAATGTCCGATATTCTTTTCAACCGCCACCCGGCCAACAAACAGCCAGTGCGGTTTGGGGAAATCCCCGAAACTTGCATCCGGTCGCGGCTTGAACAGGTTAAGATCGACACCGCGTGACCAGATATTCAGCTTGTTAAAACCGCGATCCGCCAGTTCTTCGCGAAGCGTTTCCGTGGCCACCATGACCGATTGTGATTTGTTATGGAACCGCCGCATCCCGCGATAGGAAATCGAAAGCGGCAGGCGCGTCCGCGCATGCAGATATTCCGGGAACCGGGTGTGATAGGCCGATGAAAACGGCAATTCGCGTTTCAGGCAATAGGCGCGTGCCGCCTGACCCAGCGGGCCTTCGGTTGCGATATGGATGGCAACCGGCTGCAGGGCATCAATCATCCGGGCAAGCTTGCGTTTGGCAAACAGCGCCAGTCTGATTTCCGGATAGGTAGGGCAGGGGATCGTCCGGAATTGATCGGGCGAGATGATATGGACATCGTGCCCCATCTCGCCCAGTTCGTTGCGCACGGTTTCAAGGGTGCGCACTACTCCATTTACCTGGGGGTACCAGGCATCGGATACGATCAATATTCTCATGCGGTCTTTCCAATCGGCGTGCCGCTGTTCTTTTTTGAACTGCGGGACGCGGTGCGGGTACTTTCCCCGGCAATCCGGAACAGCGACATCAGCTTGCCAAGTCCAAGGGACGGCGCACTGGCAGCATCGCGGCCGGGTTGGGAATGTGTCATCGCCATCTGGCGCATATCCGCCCAGTAAAGCAGTTCAAGTTTTCCGGTCTTGTCTTCGACAAGCGCGGTGCAGCTTTCGACCCAGTCGCCGTCATTGCAATACAGCACATCGCCAATCATCCGCTTTTCGGCGTGATGGATATGGCCGCAAACCACGCCATCCACCTTGCGTTTGGCGGCTTCGTGCGCGACGGCATTTTCGAAATTGCAGACGAACTGGACCGCGTTCTTGACCCGGTTTTTAAGATAGGCCGATAGCGACCAGTATCCGTAACCCAATCGGCGGCGAATGCCGTTGTAGTAACGGTTCAGGACAATCGCGAGGTTGTAGGCCGTATCCCCAAGATAGGCGAGCCACTTGGCATATTTGACGACACCATCAAACTCGTCGCCATGAATGATCAGAAGCTTTCTGCCATCTGCCGTCTCGTGAATGTCGTTCATCTTGACTTCGACATGCCCGAAGGTCATGTCGACAAACTCGCGGGCGAATTCATCATGGTTGCCGGGCACAAAGATGACCTTCGCACCATTTTTGGCCTTGTCCATGATTGTGGTGATCACGGCATGGTGGCTTTCGGGCCAGTACCAGCTTTTCTTAAGCCGCCAGCCGTCAATGATATCGCCAACCAGATAATAGGTATCTGCCGTTACTTCATTGAGGAAATCCAAAAGAAGATCTGCCTGACATCCACGTGTTCCGAGATGGACGTCTGAAATCCAGACCGTGCGGTAATGCGGTTGCAGCGTCATCGCTGTCATTGCCGCTCCTCCGTATCCTGCCATAAGGACGGCTGGAATCCGACGGTTTTACATGCCGGATACTGTCCCCAACCAGTAATTGTTTAAAACAAATGGCGCGAATATATAACCCGTTCATATAAATTTATCGGTTCTGTCAATATCCTGTTACATATTTCATTTTGTATAAAGGGAACGCGAAAGTAATGTTTCATTTTTATTTCGAAAGTTTTTCGCAATGACCCATGACGGGGTAACGGTCATCTTCAATCCGCGTGCAGGCGGAAACAAACAGCGTTTCCTTTCAAGCATTTTACAGAAGGCTGGCATAAAGGTTGAATTGTTACAGACAACCCATCCCGGCCATGCCCGTGAACTGGCGCGCAAGGTTCGTGCCCATCAACGGCTTTTTGTTGCCGGCGGGGATGGGTCGCTGAACGAGGCCCTGAACGGTTTGCTGGATGCGCAGATCGAAGGCCACGAAGTCCCGCCGCTTGGCATCATTCCGCTGGGAACGGCCAATGTTCTGGCGGTCGAGGTCGGGCTTGAAATCCGCGCGCAGGCAATTGCCGATTACATCAATAACCCGGCCCAGGTCTGGGTGCGGCCCGGTCTGGTCAATGGCCGTGCGTTCTTTTTGATGGTCGGCATGGGCGCGGATGCCGATACCGTCGCAAACGTGTCGCTAAAACTTAAAAGACTGATCGGCAAGGGGGCATATGTTATCGAAGGGCTCCGGAATATCATCTTTCCGCATCACCGCGATTTCGAGGTTAATATCGGGCGCGAACAATATCGCGTCGCCGGTGTGGTTGCGACACATGCCAAGCATTACGGCGGGGCGTTCGTTATTTCACCTGATGCCAAACTGACCGATAACAGCCTTGATGTTGTGCTGATGCCCGGAAGCGGCTTTATGGCGTTGGCGCGATACGGGATTGCTTTGACCCTGAACCGCTTGCACGCGCAAACCGATGTATCGGTCGTACAGACCGAACGACTGACCATCACCAGCCACTGCGGCCCGGCACCCTTGCAGATTGACGGCGAAAGTGCCGGCAAGCTGCCATGTGAAATCAGCCTGTCGCCCTATCCGGTTCGGGTTATGGTGCCTCAGGCCTATGCCGACCAATGCAATGGCCGCCAAAACGAAAACAGGGATGCGCCAAACACACCCCTGTTGCAAATCGCCGCAGATTGATTTTCGGGCTTATTGCCCGGCCAGCGTCATGCCATCAATCCGGATTGTCGGGGCATTGGTGCCGTATTTAAAGGTCAGGTCATTGGCCGGTACGGCCGTTTTGAACATGTCCTTAAGGTTACCGGCAACCGTGATTTCGGAAACCGGATAAGCCAGTTCACCATTTTCGATCCAGAAGCCCGATGCACCCCGCGAATAATCGCCGGTCACACCGTTGACGCTGCTGCCGATCATCTCGGTGATGTAAAGGCCCTGTTTGATGTCCTTGATCATGTCGGCGGGCGATATGGTGCCCGGTTCCATGTAAAGGTTGGTGGTCGACGGTCCCGGCAGGCTTCCGGCACCGCGCGATGCGTTGCCGGTTGATTTCAGGCCAAGCTGGCGGGCGGACCGCAAATCCATGATCCAGGTTTTCAGAACGCCATTTTCAATCAGATGGCGCTTTTCGTTGGCAACACCTTCGGCGTCAAACGGTTTGGAACGCAGGCCACGTTTGCGGTGCGGATTGTCAATGATGTTGATCCCCGGCGCAAAGATTTCCTTGCCCATGGCATCCAGAAGGAAACTGGTGCCGCGCGCAATGCCCGATCCGTTGATTGCACCTGCCAGATGCCCAACGAGGGATGCGGAAACGCGTGGATCATAGATTACCGGGACCTGCGTGCTTTTGACCTTGCGCGGGTTCAAACGTTTCAGGGTCTTTTCGGCGGCCTTAAGGCCGATATCGACCGGATCGCGCAGATCGGTCGAAAAGACCGCACTGTCATAGTCATAATCGCGTTCCATGCCGGTGCCGGTTCCGGCAAGGACGGATACGGAAATGTGGCTGCCGCTGCCGGCATAGGAATTGGCAAAGCCGTTGGTCGCGGCAAGCGTGATCTGATGGGTTCCCCAGCCTGCATCTGCGCCCTCGGAATTGGTGATGCCTTCAACCGACCTTGCGGCTTCTTCACAGGCGGTGGCCCATGCAATCAGCTTTTCCTGGCTGACTTCACCCGGCTCGCAAAGCTCAAGTGCCTCGACGTCAAATGTTTCGGCCAGTTCGGATGGGTCGGCAATGCCGCAGAACGGGTCCTCGGGGGCGTTTTTCGCCATGGCGACGGCGCGCTCGACCAGTTCTTTCAATGCGCTTTCGCTGGTGTCGGATGACGACACAACTGCCTGCTGCTTGCCGATCAGAACACGCAGGCCAAGATCGGCACCTTCGGATCGTTCAAGCTTCTCCATCTTGCCCAGTCGCTGCGATACCGAAAGTGACGTGCCTTCGACATAAACGGCATCCGCATCGTCGGCACCCGCCTTTTTTGCACGCGCCAGCAGGTCGGTGATGCGATCGAGTGTCATGTCGGTTTTGGGCATGGAAGCTCCCTTTGATCGGAATGTGGTTTCCTATGGTTATAGGCAGGCTGATCGCTTTTCGCAAAGGGCAAGAAGAGGCAATCGCCTGAAAGACCCAACCAGATACCGTCTGACGCACATTTGAATGAACCATTGAGCGAAAGCCGATCTTTGGTCATTTTTTCTTCGCAAGTTGCTATTATGACCTGAAATCCGAACCGGGAAAAACCGGAAACCTGTAAAAAATGACGGGAAACACACGTGCGAAACCTGTTTGTGGCAACACTGCTTCTGGGCACTTCCCTGACGATGTTGCAAGCTGATGCGCAAGAAGCCGAAACTGCGGCACCAAACGATATGGCGGCGGCACCGGTAACGGCCAATGATCTTTATCGCGAAATGCGCATTCAGGCTGGACAATATGCCGCGCAAAACCGTCATCAGGTTCTTGTCGGGGATTTTACCTCTGACGATGTCAATGACCAGATCGTCGGCTGGGTGGATCGTGACAATCCCGAAGGACCCTTCTTCGATGTCCTGATGGTTACCAGGCACAATGGTGAACTACATTCCGAATTCAAACAAATCCCTTTTGTGCAATCGGAACAATACGCCCTTTGCATTGACGATAAAACCGCCCCGCCGGTCATGAGCTGGCAGGTCAACGATCCCGAATATATGCGCGATGTCATTGGCAATGGCGACCTTTGCAATATCGCCGTGCGGGTCGATGATTTCATGTGCGATGCGCCGCAATTCTTCTGGTCGGAAAAGCCGGGCGAAAGCGGCGAACACTGGATGTTCTTCCGGAATTGAGGCAAGAGACTATGCGTGATATAATGCGCACATGTGATGCACATGGATGATGGGCGGAATTATGGGCGCTGTTACGAACAAACATACCCGCAAGGCGACCAATGTCAGTCTTGATTCCGAACTTCTGGAAACGGCAAAGCAGCTTGGAATCAATATTTCACGTAGTGCCGAGGCCGGACTAAGAGACGCTGTCACGAAACGACAGGCCGAAATCTGGAAAAAGGAAAACAGTGCGGCGATACAGGCCAGCAATGACTATGTTGAAACGCACGGTATTCCACTGGCATCGCATCGAAAATTCTGATGGCACGTTATGACATTCATAAATTCGCCAACGGATATGTTGTGGATGTGCAGGCCGATCTTCTTGCCGATATGACCACGCGTGTGGTTGTACCGCTTCGTCCGCATTCGGAAATACCAAAACCAATCGGGCGTTTGAACCCGGTCATCCTGATTGGCGATACCCGATGGGTTTTGCTTCCGCAGTTCATGGCGACAGTCGCGGTTGCCGAACTCGGAGAGGTGGTCGGTGAGTTTTCTGAAAAATTTGCTCTCACCGACGCACTGGACATGGTGTTTCAGGGAATTTAATCCCGCCAGATTTTCTTGCCCGATCCCGGCAATCCGTACCGGTCCCATTTGGCATCAACCCGATCAATAATCTCGTCTTCCATGAAAATCTTTTCGCCCCATTCCCGATGGGTTTCGGGGGGCAGCTTGTTGGTCGCGTCAAGGCCAAGCTTGCCGCCAAGGCCGCTTTCGGGCGATGCGAAATCAAGATAATCGATCGGTGTTTCGGTCACGGTGGTGATGTCGCGCACCGGGTCCATGCGGGTTGAAATCGCCCACATCACGTCTTTCCAGTCGCGCACATCAATATCGTCATCCACGACAATAACAAATTTCGTATACATGAATTGCCGCAGGAACGACCACACACCCATCATCACGCGCTTGGCATGCCCCGGATAGGCCTTCTTCATCGATACGACCGCGATGCGATACGAACATCCTTCGGGCGGCAGCCAGAAATCGACGATTTCGGGGAATTGCTGCTGCAATAGCGGCACGAAAACATCGTTCAATGCCTCGCCAAGGACCGATGGCTCATCTGGCGGGCGGCCGGTAAAGGTCGACAGATAGATCGGCTTTTTGCGCATGGTAATCGCGGTCAGGGTGAATACCGGGAATTCCTCGACCGAGTTATAATATCCGGTATGGTCGCCATACGGCCCCTCGGGCGCATATTCATCCAGCGACACATAGCCTTCCAGAATGATTTCCGCCGTCGCCGGGACTTTCAGCGGAACGGTCTTGCAATCAACCAGCTCGACCTTTTCCCCGCGCAGCAATCCGGCAAACTGATATTCCGAAAGCGTATCGGGAACCGGGGTCACCGCGGCAAGGATCGTACCCGGATCGGCACCAAGCACGATGGCGGCAGGTAACGGATCGCGCTTTTCCTTTTTCCAGCGCGCATGATGCTGCGCCCCGCCACGATGTTTCAGCCAGCGCATGATCGCCTTGTTCTTGCCCAGAACCTGCATGCGATAGATACCAAGATTGAACACATCGCGTTTGTCACCGCCCTTTTCGTTGGCGGTCGGGCCTTGGGTCACAACCAGCGGCCATGTGATCAACGGTGCCGGTTCCCCCGGCCAGCATGACTGGATCGGCAATTTTGAAAGGTCAATGTCATCGCCTTCAAGGACGATTTCCTGACACGGGGCCTTGGAAACCGTTTTGGGCTTCATCGCCATCACGGTCTTGGCCAGCGGCAGCATTGAAAATGCTTCCTTGAGGCTTCCGGGTGGTTCGGGCTGTTTGAGAAACGCCAGCGTCTCGCCGACTTCGCGCAATTCTTCGGGCTTGCGGTTCATGCCGGCCGCCACGCGGTCCACGGTGCCAAAAAGGTTCACCAGAACCGGCATGTCGTATTTCTGGCCATCTTCGCCAATGACATTTTCAAACAGGACCGCCGGGCCACCTTCGGCCAGAAGGCGTGTCTGAATTTCCGTCATCTCAAGATAGGGGGAAACCGGTTCGCTAACCCGGACCAGACGGTCTGTCTTTTCAAGCTCGTCGATGAAGTCGCGAAGGGATTGATAGGGCATGGGCACCGCAATCTGTGAAATCGGTCGGTCAAAGCTGGCAATAGCCTAGCCAGCAACAAACCGTGCCAACAATAAATCTGTTGTTTCACGAATTAATACGGTGCAGACGCGATGTCCAGCATCCACTCCCTTCCGGGAGGCAAAGGGAGTGGATGCCAGACCGGAAAATTACGAGGAACGATTGGTGTAATAGGCGACGTTTCCATCATTATCGATGGTTGCCAGCTGCCCCGCCTTGGTCAGGACGGACATGCAATCATCTTCCTCATCCTGGCCCCAAAGGCACAGATATTGCCCCTGTTCGATGGTCCAGAGTTTTTCGCGCATACCGCGATCACCGTCCTCGTCAATCCAGGTGATTGATGCCATGCCATTCTGGAAATAGGTGACATTCACATTGGTTTCCTTGCCCTCGTCACGATAGGAAAAGGTCTGATCATTGATCGTATTGACCAATGCGGTGCCGGTTAACGGGCTGTATCCCGACGCAACAACCGTCGCGGTGGCTTCTTCCATGTCGTCACTTTGAACATCAATATCCGGGGTCGCCGATGGTGTTCCGCAGGCAGACAGGGCCGCGGTGATCGAAATAACGCCAGCAAGACCGGCACGCTTGATATGTGTTATGTTCATTTTGTTTTCCTTTTGCTCTTTGTGCCCACCAAATCATTTGGGATATCTGCCGTCCAAAGCGGCGATCCGGCAGAGCGAACAGTCAGAATAAAAAGGAAAATTGTCGCCTTCTGGTCGTCTATGCGTCGACTGAATGGCAATATTGACCAAATTGGTGGTGTCGGTTGCAGACGGATTTGGTTATACAGGGGCAAGAAACCGGGTTGCGCAGCACCACCCTGTGCGGCCTGTCGACAT
Source organism: Thalassospira sp. A3_1 (assembly GCF_017744215.1). NCBI lineage: Bacteria > Pseudomonadati > Pseudomonadota > Alphaproteobacteria > Rhodospirillales > Thalassospiraceae > Thalassospira > Thalassospira sp. A3_1. The sequence goes on from NZ_JAGHQQ010000002.1 coordinate 528,320, forward strand.
TCACCAAAGCATGAAGGACGCACAGATGGCCAAGTACTGGGTTATCGGGGGCACCTATCAGGATACCGGTTTTGACAAGCCGATCGGCGAAGAAACCAAAGTCGGTCCGTTTGGCAGCTTCGAAGACGCGGAAAAAGAATGGTCCAAGATGGCCTGGCAGTCGGTTGACGACGCCAATTCGCGTTACCGCATCGAACGTCTCGAAGAATACTGGGTTGTCGGTGGCGAATACGAAACCACCGATTTCGAAAAGCCGGTCGGCGGCGAAGAAGAACGCCACGGCCCGTTTGCGACCTTCAAGGATGCCGAAAAGGCGTGGTCGAAACTGGCTTGGCAGCACGTCGATAACTGCAATTGCCGTTATCGCGTCGTTGAAGGCTGAACCGGCCTTAAAACCGGAACCGATTGACGATGTTTTCTGTTTCTGATGCGCAGGCGATCCCGGATCGTTCCTTGCGCGAACAGATTGAAAAACACCCACGCGCGCAGGATCTCCTGCGCGCGTTTTTATATCCCTATAGCGCGCCGGATCATGACTTCCTGTTTGTCGATGGTGGGGTTATGGCCCTTCCGGGCGACAGTATTAAGGATGCCATCGCCGGACGAATGCCTGTTCTGGCGGTGGGGTCCAACTGGGCACCGGTTCAGCTGGCGCGAAAATTTGCCGCCCCGCGTCATCTGGACCCGGTTCCGGTCACGGTTGGCTGGATGGATCATCACGATATCGTCTATTCCGCGCATATGACCGGCTATGGCGCGATCCCGGCAACATTGGCCCCGTCACCCGGAACCCGTGTACGGGTTGCCGTGACGTGGCTGAATGCGGTGCAACTGACCCATATGCACGCAACGGAATCTGTTCCCGATCATTACCGGTACCAGCAGATTGACGGAAAAAACCTGCATCTTGATTGCGGGGTATCGGTTGATCTGATTGGCAGCTATCAGTCGACTGCCGGGCATGTTTTTGATGCGAATGATATCTTTGCCCTTGCGGGGATCGCAGCAACGAAACGGCGGTTCAGGTCCCTGAACCAGTGGGAAATGATCGCCCATATCGCAATGCGCGCGGGGCAACCGATGCATCCCGATTTCGTGCTTTGGTTGACTGATAATATTGTAATGCGGAAAAAACTGGTCGGCCGCTATTTAAAACCGGTGGAATGATCCCACATCAGAACTATCGTTCCATTACGTTGTTGCTTTCTTTTTCATGTTTTGTAACCATTTGAAATTGCTTTTATTTTGAATGCAATTCGCAAGGGGGAAAGCAGCCTGAAGCCAAAAAGACTTTGATGACTGCAATTGGGTGAACCAGAAACATCCGGTTGTATTCGTTGAAAATACAATTCCGATGCTCGGGGTACAACAGAGGTATCGGAATGGGAAAAATCAAAAGATCCTTTGGGGGGATTAACTGGCGCAGTTTTTCTGCAGCCAGCATTGCTGCGTTTTGCAGCAATGACCATTTCGTGGGGAGGATGAAATGTTTAGTGCGCGGTCCGACGATGCGCATATCGTCGAAGCGATCAAAAGATCCCAGGGTACTATCGAGTTCACGCTTGATGGCAAGATACTGGATGCGAACCAGAATTTCCTGAACCTGATGGGTTATGACCTGTCAGAAGTTCGCGGCAAACATCACAAAATGTTTGTCGATGAAGAATACGCCCAAAGTTCCGAATATAGGGATTTCTGGGAAAAACTGCGTGCGGGTAAATTCTTTACCGCCGAATTCCAGCGATTTGGCAAGAATGGCAAGGAAGTCTGGATACAGGCAACCTATAACCCGGTGCTTAATCATCGGGGTGTCCCTTACAAGGTTTTCAAGGTTGCAACAGATATCACCGATCGTAAACTGAGATCGGCGGATTATGCCGGACAGGTCGATGCCATCGGAAAATCCCAGGCTGTGATCGAATTTGCCATGGATGGTACGATCCTGAAGGCCAATGAAAACTTCCTTTCTGCGATGGGATACGAGTTGTCCGAGGTGCAGGGCAAACATCACCGGATGTTTGTTTCACCCGAATTTGCCCAAAGCCGCGAATATGCCGATTTCTGGGCCAGGCTGCGCGACGGCAAATATATGTCGGCCGAATATCAGCGCTTTGGAAAAAACGGGAAGGAAGTCTGGATACAGGCCAGTTACAACCCGATCATGGATATGTCCGGGCGCCCGTTCAAAGTTGTAAAATACGCAACCGACATCACAGCCGAAAAAATACAAAGAGCCGATTTTGCAGGCCAGATCAATGCCATCGGCAAATCGCAGGCGGTTATTTCGTTTGAAATGGACGGCACGATCATTGATGCCAATGACAATTTCCTGAATGCAATGGGCTATTCCCGCGAGGAGGTCAAAGGAAAGCATCACAGCATGTTTGTCGATCCGGAATATGCCAAAAGCGACAAATATCGTGATTTCTGGGCAGCCCTTGGACAGGGGAAATATCAGGTCGCGGAATTCAAACGCTTTGGCAAGGGCGGCAGGGAAATCTGGATTCAGGCCAGCTATAATCCGGTGATAGATATGAACGGTCGGCCGTTCAAGGTGGTCAAATATGCCACCGACATCACCAAACAGGTTCAGACCCGTATCACGGCCGAAGAACTTGCAGAAGGATCAAGCGCAAGTGCCGAAGCCGTCGCCAGCGCATCCGAGGAAATGCTGTCAGCCATTCAGGAAATCAGCGAAAGCATGCAGCGTTCCCAGATCGCCGTGACGGACATTGTTTCAAAAATCCAGATGGCCGATGAAATCCGCGGAGAGCTGGAAACAACATCCGAGGCAATGACTGGCGTGGTGCAGATCATCCGTGATCTGGCTGAACAGGTAAACCTGCTGGCCCTGAATGCAACGATCGAAGCCGCACGCGCCGGCGATGCGGGCAAGGGCTTTGCCGTGGTTGCGGGGGAAGTCAAAAACCTTGCGACCCAGACTGCCAAGGCAACCGATCAGATCGAAGTGCAGATCAGCTCGATGCTGAGCATCACCAAACGTGTCGTCAGTTCGACACAGCAAATTTCAACATCCGCCAACGAGGTCAGCGATTACGTCAATGCGGTGGCTTCGGCAGTGGAAGAACAAACCAGCGTGACACAGGATATTTCAAAGAATATCCAGTTCGTGTTCACCGGCATCAGCGAACTGAATGACTGCGTCAAACAGATCGCAAGCTGAATAGATCCCGCCCCTAATTCTCCCGGTCTGGCAAAAGCTGCCAGATCCGGGTGAATTTGTTTTCAACATCCTCGACCGCAACATCCACCGGCACGTCATAGGTTTCAAGTTCGTCGATATTGTGTGTCGGGGCATATGTCCGGCCCGGATCGGCAAGGATCACACGCGTGCCAAGTCGTGCCTCGCTCATCAGCCATTGCAGAACGGCGTTGGCCATTTGCTGCTGATAACAGACATCACCGGCAAAAATCACATCCCAGCGCCGGGTTGCCGATTGGGTGCCGACAAAGTTTTCGGTCGTGGTTTCAAATGCAACGCCATTGCGCTTGGCATTCAGTCGGGTGGCGGTAATGGCCACCGGGTCAATGTCGTTTGCCAGAATGCTGTCCGCACCGGCCATGACGCAGGCAATCGCCTGCATGCCGCCACCGCACGCAAAATCCAGAACCTTTTTACCGCGGACCAATTCCGGATGATCAAGGATGTATCGCGTAATCGCCTGTCCGCCCGGCCATGCAAACGCCCAATAGGGCGGCGGAATATCCAGCACGCCAAGAATATCCTCGGTCGCCTGCCAAAGTGGCGTGATATGGGTGGCCAGATACATTTCGACCTCGGGCGCCAATGGCACCCGTGCCGGTACGGTAAAGGTATCGATCAGATCGGCAAAACGCGGATCGTCGACTTCGGGGACCAAGGCATCGGCGAAAACATTATCGGTCATGATCGGCCCATATCAGGGTGAATTTGATTGCCGGGGCTTACTTGCTTTGTGACCCGGGTGCAAGCGAAGTCGCATCCGGGTTTTCGTCGGGCTTCTGGCTGTTTTGGGCATTGCGACCAAGATACAGCAAGATATCACGCGGCTTTGCCTTGGGAATGTCAGGCCCCATATGAAGCTGCGCCCCGCGGACAAGGGCAATGACCGGCGGTTCGGCGCCCTGAACCTCAATAAAATCACTCCAGCCGAATTCTTCGGTCAGACGGGTTTGCCGAATTTCGGCCCCGTGCCGGAAATCCTCCCGGATGTCGTCGGTTGTCATCGGCTCGGAAAACAGTGGCAGCCCGCCAAGTGTCTGGCTATGGCGTTTCGGGTCTTCGGGTGATCCGTGCATGCCGGTCTGGAAAACGGCGCGACGGCCAAATTCCGGCGCAAAATCGGTACAGACCAGCGTGTTATAGGCATCGTTATCCGTGGTCGCGATCAGCTTGCCAAGCGATGAAGTATCAAGGTGATGTTCGAAAACTTCCGAAAGCACTTCCCCGTAATAGGTCTGCAATCCGGCCTCGCGCGCCAGACGCATGCTGTGCCAGCGGCTATCGGCAACCACGACCGGAATGTCGAGCTCGACAAGACGCCGGGCAAGATCAATCGTCCAGCGATGCGCACCGACGATCAGAACACCGGGTGGGCCTTTAACGGCCAGATCAAGTTGGCGGGCCATGGGCCGGATGGAAAAGCCGTGCAGCACCACGGTCGAAAACACCATGGCAAAGGCCAGCGGGATCAAAAGCGCCCCATCGGCATAGCCAAGTTCGACAAGCTCCGCTCCAAACAGGCCGGAAACCGCGACCGCCACAATCCCGCGCGGTGCGATCCAGCCGACCAGTAACCGCTCTTTCCAGGTCACCTTTGAAAATGCCAGCGACCCGATCACCGAAACCGGTCGCACGACAAACAGCATGGCCAGAACAAAAAGCCCGTGACCCCATGTCAGTTCGGCAATCATCGACCATTCAAGCGTTGCGGTCAGGATGATGAACACGCTGGAAACCAGAATGACGGTCAGGGTTTCCTTGAACCGGCGGATTTCATCAATCGCCATCAGATGGGCATTGCCAATCGTCAGGCCCAGCACCGTTACAGCCAGCAAGCCGCTTTCTTCCTGAATTTCATTGGCCCCCGCAAAGCAGGTCAGAAGCACGCCAAGAACAAGCGGGGCTTTCAGGAATTCCGGGATCCAGCCGCGTTTGAAAATCTGAACCGTCCCCAATCCGAATGCCAGACCGATCAGGACTGCCAGCAGGATATTAAGTGCCAGATGACCAACGGCTGCGCCAAACCCGTTGCCATGCTGGCTGGCGACAATGACTTCGTAGGCAAGTACGGCAAACAGCGCCCCGATCGGGTCATTAACGATGCCTTCCCATTTCAGAAGCGTCGCCGGGCGTTTTGACAACCGTGCATGACGCAACAGCGGCGCAATCACCGTCGGGCCGGTCACGATCATGATCCCGCCAAACAGGGCCGCCACCGGCCATGACAGATCTGCCAGATAATGTGCGGCACCTGCACCCAGCAGCCACGCGACAAGCGGGGCAATCGTCGTCAGGCGGATCACGCCGCTGACACTATGCGTCAGTTCCCGGAAATCAAGCGCAAGCCCGCCTTCAAACAGGATCACCGCAACCGCGACGGCAACAAGCGGCTGCAACAGTGTACCGAAATCATTGACCGGATCAATCAGGTCGGTTCCCGGTCCCAGCAGCAGCCCGACGATGGACAGCAACACGATTGCCGGAATACCGGCCCGCCATGCAAACCATTGCGCCCCGACACCCGCAAGGATCAGTCCGGCAATCATCAGGGCAAGTGGTGCGATCATGGGCGGCCTTTCAATGGTGCAGATGAGAGATGGATCAGTCCGTATGTGGGCCTAAAGTCCGGTGCCGACCAGATTGGCAATGATGATGGCCGCCAATACCATCAAACCGAAATCACGGTTTGATTTAAACCGTTTCAGGCAGTTTGCGGCATCATCAAGTTTGACCGTGGCAACCTGCCACGCCAGATGCAAACACGCCAGTGCCAGAAGCGGGAAATAAATCCAGTGCAATCCGGCCAGCATACCCGAAACACCCAGAAAAAGGGTCGTCACGGTATAAAATCCCATGGCCCATCGCGGGGTTGCATCGCCAAGCCGAAGGGCAAGCGACTTTACCCCGATCTTGATGTCGTCATCCTTGTCCTGATGGGCATATATGGTGTCGTAACCAAGTGTCCAGAAGAAGCCTGCAACATACATTGCAACCGCTGCCGGTGCGACGGTGCCGGTGACCGCCGCCCAGCCGACAAGCGCCCCCCAGTTGAATGTCAGCCCCAGAACCGCCTGCGGCCAATAGGTAATGCGCTTCATGAACGGATAGGTAATGACAAGTGGCAGGGAACAGATGCCAACAATGATTGCTTCGATCCGGAACTGCACCAGCACGGCAAGCCCGATCAGAAGCAGCAGCCCCAGAAACGCCATCGCCTGCCAGACCCTGACCTGACCGCTGGGGATCGGGCGGGTTGCCGTGCGTTCGACCCTGCCGTCAAAATTGCGATCCGCCAGATCGTTGACCACGCAACCGGCCCCGCGCATGATCAATGCACCAATGGCAAAATAAACCATCATCAACAGGCTGGGCGCGCCGTCACTTGCCATGGCGGTTGACCACCAGCAAGGCAAAAGCAGAAGCCATGTGCCAATCGGACGGTCAAGTCGTGCCAGTTTAAGGTACGGGCGACTTGCCAACGGAGCGAACCGGTCGATCCAGCTATCGGCTGGCATATCGTTCTTCGTGTTCTGTATCGGTTGGTTGACCTGTGACATAATTGGCCTATGTAACTCTTTAACAAACTGAACTTCGCCGAATAACCGGCCTGGGGACATATATGACAGATGACGCCACCCGCGCCCGGCAACGCCTATTCGTTTCCGATCCTATCACGCCGGGATGCGAGATCGAACTCGCACCTGAACAGTCTCATTACCTTGAACATGTGATGCGCCTCAAGCCCGGAACGCCAATCAAGATATTTAATGGTCTTGATGGTGAATGGCTGGCGACCATCGATCACCTTCGCAAAAAGAAGGGCACGGTGACCGCTGAACGGCAATTACGTGACCAGATTGTCGAACGCGGCCCGATCCTGGCTTTTGCCCCGATCAAAAAGCAGCGCCTTGATTTTCTGATCGAAAAGTCGGTCGAAATGGGGGTTGGCACCCTGCAACCGATTGTCACCGCACACGGCATTACCGACAAGGTCCGCCTTGACCGTCTTCAGGCCCAGGTGATCGAAGCCGCCGAGCAATGCGAACGCCTCAGCGTGCCGGAAATTGCCCCACCGGTAAAATTGCTTGATTGGCTCGCAGACTGGCCGGAAAACCGGCATTTACTGTTCTGTGATGAGACGGGATCGGGCTCACCAATTGGTGAAGTGTTAAGTCAGCTATTGGCAAAGGGCGCTGGCTCGGCTATCGACAACGACAATGTTGTTAACCATGCAATCGTGATTGGACCCGAAGGCGGCTTTAGCGCCGACGAAATTGAACGCATCCGCAAACAGCCTTTTGCAACGCCTGTAAGTCTTGGTCCGCGCATCTTGCGGGCCGAAACCGCGGCAATTGCTGCTTTGTCCGTGTTTCAGGATCGCATCGGCGACTGGTCGATACCTCCGGTCACGAGAGATTAGGGGAAGCCCTTATGACTGTCAGCGCCTCCACCGGCGACAGCCCGGTCATCGAAAGCCGTCGTCAGCTTGTCGAATGGTTCGAGTCCGGATGTACACCGAAAAAAGACTGGGCCATCGGCACAGAACACGAAAAATTCGCCTTTACCCGTAACGATCTTCGCCCGATCCCTTACGAAGGGGAGAGGGGGGTAAAGACCCTTCTGACACAACTTGCCGAACGCTTTGATTGGGAACCGATCATTGAAAACGGCAATGTGATTGCGCTCACCAAGGATAACTGTTCCGTCTCGCTTGAACCGGGCGGGCAGATCGAATTGTCCGGTGCGCCGCTTAAAAACATTCACCAGACCTGTGGCGAAGTGCATCAGCACCTTCATGAAATCCGCGAAATCTGCGGTGATCTTGATATCGAAATGCTGGGTGTCGGCCATCAGCCGAAATGGAAACGCGACGATATTCCGTGGATGCCCAAGGGGCGCTACGCGATCATGCGCGACTATATGCCCAAGGTCGGCAATCTTGGCCTGGACATGATGCTTCGCACCTCGACCATTCAGGTCAATCTGGATTTCGCCTCCGAAGCCGACATGATCAAGAAATTCAGAACGTCGCTGGCACTTCAGCCGGTTGCGACCGCGCTGTTTGCCGCATCCCCGTTCGTGGATGGCAAACCAAGCGGCTATCTGTCTTCGCGATCCCACGTCTGGACCGATACCGACCCGGACCGTTGCGGCATGCTGCCCTTCGTGTTCGAAGACGGATTTGGCTTTGAACGTTATGTCGATTACATGCTCGATGTGCCGATGTATTTCGTTTATCGCGATGGCAAATACATCAATGCCGCAGGCAAATCGTTCCGCGATTTCATGGCCGGAAAGCTTGACGTTCTGCCGGGTGAACGCCCGACGATGAATGACTGGTCGGATCACATGACGACCGCCTTCCCCGAAGTGCGCCTCAAGAAATTCCTTGAAATGCGCGGCGCGGATGGCGGCCCGTGGAAACGCATCTGCGCCCTTCCGGCCCTTTGGGTTGGCCTGCTGTATGACGATGTCGCACTCGATGCCGCATGGGATCTCGTCAAGGATCTCAGCCATGCCGAACGCGAAGCCCTTCGCGACGATGTGCCGCGTACCGCCCTTGCCACGAAGTTCAAAAACGGCACCGTTCAGGACCTCGCCAAGGACGTTCTGGCCGTCTCCAAACAGGGGCTTAAGGCGCGTGGTCGCATGGATGCCTATGGCGACGATGAAAGCCACTTCCTCGAAAGCCTCGAAGACGTCGCCGAAAGTGGCCGTACCCTGGCCGAGGAATTCCTCGACAAATATGAAACCGAATGGAACGGATCGGTTGATCCGCTGTTCCGGGAATATGCCTATTAAACATTGTGAAATGGCGGTGAATAATCGCCGCCATTTTTCATTTTTCGTGAATGATGAAAGTTCTGCCGTGATGACGACCAAAGCCAACCCTTGCGAAACCATGTCCGATGTCCGTGCGAATGTGGATCGGGTGGACAGGCTTCTGGTGGCACTGATGGCGGAACGGTTGAACTATATCGAACAGGCCGCGCGCATCAAATCGACCCGCGATGCCGTGCGTGACGAAGACCGGATCGAGGACGTAATCGCCAAGGTCCGTGCCCAGTGCCGCATCGATGGCTTTGACGAAGACATGGCCGAACGGATGTGGCGGGCGATGATGGAAGATTTCATCGCCCACGAATTCGTCAAATGGGATGATCTGCGCAAGTAACCGGTTGCCGGTTCTTACTGTGCGGCAAGTTGATCCGCGCTGCTTGCAAACCAGTCCCGAACAGCGTTGATATCGCTTTCTTCCATGCCAAGGCCAAGCTTGGTCCGCCGCCAAAGGACATCCTCGGCTGACCGGGCCCATTCCTGCGTCATCAGGAACCGTAGCTCTGCCTCAAACAGGTTGGGCGCAACTTCCGGACCCAGATCACCAATGGCCTTCGCATCCGGTGCAATATCAAACAGGCGTGTGCCATAACAGCGTGCCCAGCGATGGGCGATCTGTTCGGGCAGCCAGCCGAACTTTGTCCTGACACCAGCCAGGAACCGTTCGAAATTGCCATCACTCATATCCCCGCCCGGCAGAACCGATGTCGCGGTCCAGTCGGATGCGTGATTGCCCAGAACCGGACAAAGCTTTTGCAGGGCATGTTCGGCCAACCGGCGATAGGTGGTGATCTTCCCGCCATAGATCGACAGGATCGCCGGGGCATCGCCGTCCCCGGTATCCAGATCGAACACATAATCACGCGTCACCGCCGATGCGTTGCTGTTCTTGTCATCATAAAGCGGCCTGACACCGGCATAATCCCAAACGATATCGGCCCGCGTTAACGGCGTCGCCAGATAACCATTGACCAGCTCAAGCAGGTAATCGATTTCACCGTCGCTGATCTTCACATCGGCCGGATCACCGTCATAGGGCACATCCGTCGTCCCGATCAGGGTGTAATCCTGCTGATAGGGGATGGCAAAGGCAATGCGACCATCCCCGTTCTGGAAGATATAGCAATGATCATGCGGGTGAATGCGCGGCACGATGAAATGGCTGCCTTTGACCAGCCTTAACCCTGCTGCCTTGTCGCCAAGCCCGGCACGGTTGACCATTTCGGTCACCCACGGGCCTGCGGCATTGACCACGGCCCTCGCCGAAATGCTGGTTTCCTTGCCGTTTTCGGATTGCAGTGTCGCGGTCCAGCCGTCCGTTCCGCGCACAAGGGCGGCACAGCGCGTCCGGGTTTTGATCATCGCCCCGCGTGCCTGCGCATCAAGGGCATTTAAAACCACAAGCCTGGCATCATCGACCCAGCAATCGGAATAGGAAAAGCCGCTGGTGAACTGGTCCAGAAGCGGTTTGCCCTCGTCCGTGCCGTTCAGGGACAGGGCACGTGAAGCGGGCAAACGTTTACGCTTTGCCAGATGGTCATACAGAAACAGTCCGGCACGCAGCATCCATTTGGGCCGAAGCCCCTTATGGTGCGGCAGAACAAAGGTCAGCGGCCAGATGATATGCGGGGCGGCAGCCAGAAGAACCTCGCGTTCCTGCAAGGCTTCACGCACCAGCCGGAATTCGTAATGTTCAAGATAGCGCAGGCCGCCATGGATCAGTTTGGTCGATGATGAAGATGTGGCCGAGGCAAGGTCGCGCTGTTCGACCAGAAGGACGGACAGACCGCGACCGGCGGCATCACGGGCAATACCCGCACCATTGATGCCGCCGCCTACGACCAGAAGGTCGTAATGTTCAGACACGTCAGATCACCTTTTTGCGCAGCCAGGCCGCCAGGGCCTCGCCCACGATCACAAGACCGATGATCGCCAGAAGAATGGTGGCAACCGTCTGCCAGGCAAAGGTGTCAATCGCGCCTTGCAGGACAATACCGATCCCGCCAGCCCCGACCAGACCCAGAACCGTACTTTCACGCAGATTGATGTCCCAGCGCAGGATCGAAACCGCAAAGAAAGTCGGCATGACCTGTGGCACAACCCCATAAATCAGGATTTTGAACCGCGATGCGCCGACGGACTCAAGCGCCTCGATCGGGGCCCGGTCGATTTCCTCGATCGCCTCGCCCAGCAATTTGCCGATAAAACCGATCGAACGGAAAATGATCGCCAGAATACCGGCCATCACGCCGGGGCCGAAAATCGCAACAAACAGCAGCGCCCAGATGATGGTATTGACCGACCGCGAAGACACCAGAATAAACCGGCCGATCCACAGGGTCAGCTTGTTGGGCGTGGTGTTCTGGGCCGCGATAAGGGCAATCGGCAACGAAAGGAACACCGCAAAGAACGTTGCAATCGTCGCAATATTGACGGTTTCAAGCAACGTGATGGCGATCATTTCCCAATCATTGAGGGACGGCGGATACATGCGCGAAAAAAGATCGCCCATTTGTTTCGGGGCATCCCAAAGCCACGGCCAGATGATGTTGATCGTCGAAAGCGACCAGACCGTTGCCAGAACCACGCCGCCATACATGGCAAAGCGCAGCCAGCGTTGTTTGGGGGTATAGCGTGACCATTCGCGTTCGGCGATGGCGTCCGGTCCGGTGTTTTGTGTTGTCGTTACCATATGTTCCTCCGGATCCGGCCGCTTATGGCTTCGCTGATCAGGATGACGCCGATGATGCAAAGCGTGATCGCAAGCGCGAAGTCATAGTCATAGCGCCGAAACGCATTCATCAGGGTCGATCCGATCCCGCCCGCGCCAACAATGCCGACCACGGCAGATGCACGCAGGTTGCTGTCAAGCTGATAGATCGAAAGACCGATCTGGCGGGGCATGATTTGCGGGATCACGGCATAAAGCATGGTGATGAATGTCCCGCCCCCGGCCGCCCGGATGGCTTCAACCTGGCCCCAGTCGATTTCCTCGATCCGCTCGGCCAGCATTTTGGCAACGAAACCGATGGAATAGATCGTCAGGGTCAGAATCCCCGCCAGCGGACCAAAACCAACCGCCTTGACGAACAGGATGGCAACGATCACCGGATGGAAACTGCGCGCGATAATGATCGTGGCACGCCCGATGTTATAAAGCCATTTGGGTGCAATATTGGATGCGGCGGCAAAGGCAATCGGCACGCTCAGCATCACACCGGCAAGGGTTGCAACGATGGCGATCTTGATGCTTTCAAGAAAGCCCTGCAACACCAGTTCGCCCCGGATCATGTCCGGCGGAAAGGCGCCCTTGAAAATACGGATGGCGCGCGGAATGCCTTCCTGAATACGTTCCCAGTTAAAGGGCAGGCTGGTGACCGCCCACACGACATAGGCCAATACGCCAAGGATGATCGCCCAGCGTATCGCCGGATTGGCGATAAAGGGCGGCTTTTTCCAAGTGCGATGGCCCGTTGTTTTTTCAACGGAGCTGGTCATTGCGATACAACCTCGCGCAGGGGTTCCGGATCGCCGGTTTCGCCACGTTCTTCTGCCGGAACCCCGGCATAGATTTCATCCATGGCATCCTGGGTCAGGTCGGTCGGCACACTGTCAAAGATGATGCGACCAAACCGCATGCCGACGATGCGCTGGGTATATTCCTTGGCCTCGGTGACATTGTGGATATTGATCAGGACCGGCAGGTGCAGCTCGGATGCCAGTGCGCGCAGCAATTCCATGATCTGTCGGGATGTTTTGGGGTCAAGCGACGCCGTCGGTTCATCGGCCAGCAGGATTTCGGGTTCCTGCATCAAGGCGCGAACCACGCCGACGCGCTGGCGTTCGCCGCCCGATAATTCATCGGCGCGTTTGTTGGCATAATGGGCAATGCCGACACGTTCCATCAATTGAAACGCACGATCAATGTCGCTTTGGGGGAAATTGCGCGTCATGGCGCGCCAGGCCGGAACATATCCCAACCGTCCCGACAGAACATTTTCCATCACCGTCAAACGGTTGATCAGGTTGAAACCCTGAAAAATCATGCCGATACGACGACGCGCCAGACGCAACTCGCCACCCGACAAAGTCGTCAGTTCTGTGCCGTTAAGGTCAATCGAGCCCGATGTCGGTTCGACCAGGCGGTTAATGCAGCGCAAAAGCGTGCTTTTACCCGCGCCCGATGCCCCAATGATGGCAACGACGCTTTCGCCCGGAACTTCAAGGTTCAGGTCCTTCAGAACAGCCTCATCCTTGCCATAGCGTTTGACCAGATCTTTGATACGCAGCATCACGATACCTTGAAAAAAAAAGACTACCGGGACCGAAAAGCGATCCCGGCAGAAGCAGTTTGAAAGAAGGGATTACTTCAGGTTGTCCGGGGTGTATTTCACACCGTTGGCAGCCTGGATTTCACGAATAACGTCCCAGTCTTTCTGATAGGTGACAGGTACGAATTTCGACACGCCTTTGAACTCTTCGCCAAGGGCGGTGCCCTTCATGTCGAAGGTAAAGAAGGCTTCCTTGATCTTTTCGATCAGTTCCGGCTTCAGGTTATAGGCATAGTTGAACGAAGTGGTCGGGAAAGGCTTGCTTTCATAAAGGATTTTGACGTCAGCCGGATCGTACAGATCGCGCTGGGCCATACGTTCAACCACTTCGGATGCGACCGGGGCTGCGTCATAGTCACCGGCAACAACGCCCAGCATCGACTGGTCGTGCGAACCGGAATAGACGACTTCGTAATCCTGTTCCGGGACGATGCCCTGACCCGGAAGCAATGCGCGCGGTGCCAGGTTGCCCGAGTTCGAGGTCGGGGACGTATGGGCGACACGTTTGCCCTTAAGATCGGCAAGCGAATTGATGCCGCTGTCAACGCGGGTATAAAGCTGCAACGTGTAACCAAAACGACCGTCATCCGCACCCATCAGGGCAAACGGAACCGCACCGGCAAGGTTAACCGCAAACGGGGTCGGCCCGGTCGAGAAACCGGCAACATGCAGACGGCCGCTGCGCATGGCTTCGACTTCGGCGGAATTCGACTGAACCGCAAAGAAGTGAACATCCTTGCCGGTTACTTTTTCAAGATGTTCAAGGAACGGCTGCCAGATATCGGCATAAACCGCCGGGTCTTCGACCGGGGTATAGGCAAACACGAGGGTGTCGGGATCAACCTGCTGATCGGCAGCCGGTGCATCGGCGACCAGATCGCCATCCATGTCGCAATACATCTGATCAAGATCGCCGCGTGCGATGCAATCATCGGCCTGTGCAAATGCCGTGCTGCTGCCAAAGCTCATCATGCCGATGGCGGCAAGCACCGTAGAAACTTTCAAAAAGTCTGTTTTTTTCGCATGTGAAAACATGTGATCGAGCCTTTCTTCCCTGTAAACGCTGGTAAAGCGCCATTTTTTAATGTGGTTTTGTTGGTCTTATTGTTGCTTTTATCAACATTATAGAAGGTCAAAAAGTTGGAAAAGCAACACAAAACTGTAACAAACGGTTACAAGGATAGCTGATAGCCTTGCCGGAATGGGGTGCGATCAAAGGTATTCAGGGGAGAGAGCGTCTTTGCGTATCGGAAAAAAAGAACGGCAGCAGCGCATTCTTCAGGAGCTGCAAGTCCATCCGCATGTGAGAGTTGCCACATTGGCGGAGCGATTCGATGTGGCAACTGAAACAATTCGCCGCGATCTTGATGCGCTAAGCGAAAATGGCCTGATTAAGCGTGAATTTGGCGGCGCATCCGCACAGCCAATGGGCCATCAACCCGATCTGGCGCAGCGACAGATGACTGCGGTTGCCGGGTTCGAACGGATCGGCATCATGGCGGGGACCATGATCCGCCCGGGTGACGTGATCATGATTGATGCCGGGTCCACCGTTAGTCAGCTTGCCCCCTATATGGCCCAGAATCCCGGCGCATTGCGGCGCACGGTTCTGACCAATTGCTATGCGGTGGTGCATGGCATGGGCGAGCAGGCGGTGATTGACGATGTCATCATGTGTCCCGGGCAGTTCGACCCGCGTGAAAATGCGGTTTACGGCAATGATACCGTCGAATTCCTGCGCCGTTTTCACGCCAACAAGGCCTTTATCGGGGCGTCGGGCGTTGCATGGCAGGGGTTCAGTGACGTTAACCGTCGGGCGGTTGCGGTCAAACGCGCGATGATGGAACGGTCCGATGAAACCTGGCTGATGGTCGATCACACCAAGTTTGATCAGCGTTACCTTGAAAACATCGCACCGCTTGAAGCACTGACCGGGGTGATCACCGATCGTTTGCCACCCGAAAAACTGCTGTCCCATCTGGATCGCATCGGCGTTCAGATTGTCGCATGGCAGGACAATGTTTCCGCAGATCACGGGGCAATCGCCGGCTGATATTTTATCGCTGGCGATAAAACTGCATTTTTTCAACACAGTGACTTTGCGCGAACGATCATTTGCGCCCATATTCGGGGTCGGCAAAACGTAATTGCCAGCCGGGTTCCCGCCCCGGTCAGTATGTTTTCTGACACGGAGGATTTCTATCGTGACCAATCCAGTGACCACCCGCACCGAACAGGACACCATGGGCAGCATCGATGTGCCCGCGGACCGGTATTGGGGGGCGCAGACCCAGCGATCAAAACAGAATTTCCGCATTGGGGGCGAACGGATGCCCGATGCCCTGATCCGGGCGTTCGGGATACAGAAACTGGCTGCCGCGCGCGCCAATGCCGCCCTTGGCAATCTGGATGCAAACCTTGCCGAGGCAATCGAGGCCGCCGCGCGCGAAGTCGCCGATGGCAAGCTGCTTGATCACTTCCCGCTTGTCGTCTGGCAGACCGGCAGTGGCACCCAGACCAACATGAATGCCAACGAGGTCATCGCCAACCGGGCCTGTGAAATCCTTGGCAAGCCGATGGGCAAACGCGATCCGGTTCATCCCAACGATCACGTCAATCGCGGACAGTCATCCAATGACAGTTTCCCGGCAGCCATGCATATCGCCGCCGTGGTCGAGATCGAGGAAAACCTGAAACCGGCCCTGGCCCATTTGCGAAGTGCCCTTGATGCCAAGGTCAAGGCCTTTGCCGATATCGTCAAAATCGGCCGTACCCATATGCAGGATGCGGTGCCCCTGACACTGGGGCAGGAATTTTCGGGCTACGCCGCCCAGATCGCCCTTGGCCTTGATCGCATTGATGATGCGCTGGTCCGGCTTCGCAAACTGGCGCAGGGTGGGACTGCCCTTGGCACCGGCCTGAATGCGCCAAAGGGCTTTGATGTCGAATTTGCCAAACAGGTTTCGACGATCACGGGGCTTAAATTCGAAACGGCGGCGAACAAGTTCGAAGCCCTTGCCGCCCACGATGCCTGTGTTGAAATGTCGGGTGTGCTGAACGTTCTGGCGACGTCGCTGATGAAGATCGGCAACGATATCCGTCTGCTGGGTTCCGGTCCGCGTTGCGGGCTTGGTGAACTGGTCCTGCCCGCGAACGAGCCGGGATCATCGATCATGCCGGGCAAGGTCAACCCGACCCAGGCCGAAGCCCTGACCATGGTCTGTGCTCAGGTGATCGGCAACCATGTTGCAGTCACGGTCGGTGGTTCAAACGGTCATCTGGATCTGAACGTGTTCAAACCGGTGATCATTTATAACCTGCTGCAATCGATCCGCCTGATTGCCGATGCCTCGGTCAGCTTTGCCGATAACTGTGTTGTTGGTCTTGAAGCCGATCAGGAAAAAATCGATCACTATGTCGAACAAAGCCTGATGCTGGTGACCGCCCTTGCACCGCATATCGGGTATGACAATGCCGCCGCCGTCGCCAAAAAGGCACACAAGGATCGCAGCAGCCTCAAGGAAGCAACCATTGCCCTTGGCTTCCTTGACGGGGCGAAGTTCGATGAACTTGTCCGCGCACGCGATATGATCTGATTTGATGTGATGATGCGGGCCGGTTTTGACCGGCCCGTTCTTTATCCGCCTATCGGGATGCGAACGCCCCGTTCAGCATCGCGGGCACGATTGCCTTATGAAACGGCATGATGGTGCCAAGATACATCCGGCCCAGCATATTATGCCGCCGGATCAGGGTGCTGGACCGGATCACCGTCTGCCCGCACTGGAATTTTTCGACCTCGACCGTCAGGCGAAAATCAAGATGTCTGTCATCCATGCCCAGCACGATGAAATCGTCCCCGCGCTCAATCACCGGGAAAAGGCCGATGACATCGGCATCGGGTTCCGGCGCGGTTTTAAGCCCCAGTGGACGGACCATCGCGTTGCGCAGTGCCAGCAGATACCCCATCCAGACCGGCCGGCCATCCATGATCTTTTGCGCGGCGCGTTCGGGGGTGATGTCGGGATCGTCAATCGTGATCGCAAAACTGTCCGCCCAATCGGCATCGACCATTGCAGGATGGGGCAGGGATATCGGAACAGCCATCGCGTAGGGCAAAAACGTATCCTTTCGATCAGCCTGGATCAGCTTTTTCGGCGGTGATCGTGCCCCAATTGTCACCCTGCGGCAATGATATATCTCATTGTCGCGGGGGGTAAATTCAGGCATACCCAATCCATGCGTATTCGTACCAAATCGATGCTGTCACATATGAATATCCGGGCTGCGGGCAAACTCCTGCGGGTCTGGATGCTGGCATTCGTCATCCTGATGACCGGGGTGACGCAGTCGGGTTTCGTAAGCGCGATGTATGGCGGTGCCAATGGCGGTGGGTTAACCGCCATTACCGGGGCCAATGCCGCCCCCGGTGGCGATCTGATTTTCATCTGCACGGCGGATGGGGTGCGCGCCATATCGTTTGGCAACGCCGGCCCCGATGCCGCGTCACAAAATTCCGGCGGGCATTCTGCCGGTCATGGTTTCTGTTCGCTATGCGCATCCCATCATGGGGCGATGGCAAGCCTGGACGTGCCGTTTGGCGCGCCGGTTTCAATCATCCATGATGCCGAATACGCGCAAGCCCGCCTGCTTGCCGCCACGATCACCGTGCCGCGCACGCGCTATTCCCGCGCACCCCCGCATTCCATCTGATTTCCCGATACACCCGAAATCAAATCACCGGTGTGATGCGCCCAATCCACACCGGACAAGGATGGAAACAAAGATCATGAAAAAACTGTTTGCTGTTATTGCGACCCTGGCCGGTCTGTTTGCCGCGACCCAGGCGTTTGCTGCTGATATCGAAATCAAGGATGCCTGGGCCAAGGCGTCGCTTGGCAAGGTGCCGAATGGCGCGGCCTTCCTGACGGTGGAAAATACCGGCATGGCGGATCGCATTGTCGGGGTGAAATCCGATCTGGCCGATAAAACCGAACTGCACACGCATATCATGGAAAATAACGTCATGAAGATGCGCCCGGTCGAAGGCGGGATCGATGTGCCGATGCATGGTGAACTGATGTTCAAACCGGGCAGCTATCACGTCATGCTGATCGGCCTGCACAAGCCGCTGGTCGAAGGCGAAAAAATCGACGTAACGCTGACCTTTGAAAAGGCGGGCGACATACCGGTGACCATTGATGTGATGGGGTCAATGTCCAAAGGCCCGCACGGCGATGCCGGTATGGATCACGGCGACATGAAAATGGGCGATCAGGAACACAAGGGTCACTAGGTCCTCGTTTCGCATATGTCCAAATTATACGGGGGAACGGTTTGCACCGTTCCCCTTTTTTGTCATGATGGTCGGCCATCATCCATCCCATGCAGGGAGTGCGCCATGTCCCGCGATATCACGATTGAAAACCTGATCGAAAAACTCGGCCTGCAACCGCATCCCGAAGGCGGCTTTTATGCCGAAACATTCCGCGCGCTGGAAACCTGCAATCCGGGCAATCGGTATCTTGGCGTGCGATCAACGGGGACCGCGATCTATTACCTGCTGACCCCTGATACCTTTTCGGGCATGCATATCCTGACCAGTGACGAGATTTTCCACCATTATCTTGGCGATCCGGTCGAACAGCTCCAACTTTATGCCGATGGCAGCCACCGGCTGGTTGAAATCGGCAATGACCTGCTGGCGGGGCAGAAACCGCAAATGATCGTGCCGAAAAATGTCTGGCAGGGCGCGCGCCTGAAACAAGGTGGCAAATTTGCCCTTCTGGGCTGTACGGTGGCACCCGGTTTTGATTTCGCTGATTTTGCGATGGGCAAACGGGCGGACCTTTCGTCGAAATGGCCGGCTGCGGCAACGATGATTGCCGCCTTGACGCGCGACTGAATTTCGGGCGCAATCAGCCGGTCACCCATTTTTCACAGGACTTCCCCAAATGCAGCTTGATACATGGTTGCTGTTTTCCGGCGCGGCCTTGGCGCTTTCGATGGCCCCCGGACCGAATAATCTTCTGGCGATGTTCAATGGCGCGCGCCACGGCGTTGCGTCGGCCGCCATCGGCGGGGCGGGACGACTGCTGGCTTTTGCCCTGATGATCGTTGTGACGGCCATGGGGCTTGGCGTGGTGCTTGCCGCCAGCGAAACCGCCTTCATGATCATCAAGTGGGGCGGGGCGATCTATCTGGTTTATCTGGGCCTCAAAAGCTGGCGAACCAAAGTTGCCGAGCCCGAGATTCCCGGTGATACCGTCGGTTTTGTCGCCCATCCCGGGGCGTTGTCATTGGCCCGGACGGAATTCCTGACGGCAATCGGCAATCCCAAGGCGATCCTGATCTTTACCGCCTTCTTCCCGCAATTCCTTGATCAGGCCGGTTCATACGGCCCGCAATTTGCTATCATGGGCGTGACCTTCATCGCGATGGAGGCTTGTGTTCTTCTCGGATACGGGCTTGTCGGCGGGCAGGTAAAGGGGCTGATCCGCTCCGCCCGTCACATGCGCTGGCTTAACCGCATCAGCGGCAGCCTCCTGATCGCCGCAGGGGTGCTGCTGGCCCTGACGGACCGGACGCGCAACGCGACCTGATCTGAAATTCGGTAAAAATTCAGCCTGAAAGGCTCAGGGGCGCAGCTTGTTAAAGCGCGCCCCCTTGCTCCCTTGTCTACCCGGATATCCGGGCGATCGCCTGTTTTCAGGCGATTTCTTCGACCCGATGGCAAGCCACCTCGCGGCCTTCATACATGCGCAATTCAGGACGAACCTGTGCGCAATGGTCGGTCGCGAACGGGCAGCGTTTATGAAACGCACAGCCCGACGGCGGATTGATCGGTGAAGGCAGTTCGCCTTTAAGCGGCTCTGCCTTGACGCGATGCGCCGGATCGATCTTTGGTGCCGATGCCAGAAGCGCCCTTGTATAGGGATGCAGCGGTTTGGCAAAGATTTCTTCGGTCGGTCCCTTTTCAGCGACGCGCCCCAAATACATCACCATGACGTCATCTGCAATATGGCGAACGACAGAAAGATCGTGCGAGATGAAGACATAGGCGACATTCATCTCTTCCTGCAGGTCCATCATCAGGTTCAGAACCTGTGCCTGGACCGACACGTCAAGGGCGGAAACCGGTTCATCGGCGACGATGACTTTCGGTTCAAGGATCAGCGCACGCGCAATCGCGATACGCTGACGCTGCCCGCCCGAGAACATATGCGGATAGCGCCCGTAAAATTCGGGGCGCAGGCCAACCTTGGCCATGGTTTCGCGCACACGTTCCTCGCGCTCCTTGCGACCCAGATCCATGTTAAGCAATACCGGCTCGCCAAGGATCTGACCGACTTTCTTGCGCGGGTTCAGCGACCCGTAAGGGTTCTGGAAGATCATCTGAACCGTGCGACGGAACAGTTTTGCTTCCTTGTCACTCAGATCACCAACCGCTTCGCCGTTGATTTTAAGCCCGCCTGCGCTGGGCTTTTCAATCAGGGTCAACTGACGGCCAAGCGTGGACTTGCCACAGCCGGACTCGCCAACAACCGCCAAGGTCTTCTTGGCTTCGAGCGTAAAGGAAACACCATCAAGCGCCTTGACCATCGCACTTGGTTTGCCAAGGCCACGGCTGACTTCGTAGTGACGGACAAGATCATCGGATTCCAGCAGCGGAACACCGGGTTTTGTATCAAGGAAGCTCATTACACGGTCTCCCCGGTTGTCTGGCCCGTTGTTTGGCCGGTCGGCTGGCCGTGGTCGTCAAGCGGATAGAAGCAACGCACATCGCGCCCGTTATAGGCACCAACATCGGGGCGTTCGACAACGCAACGATCATTGGCATAACGGCAACGCGGCGCCAGAAGACAGCCCGCCGGGCGGTCATACTGACCCGGAACCACACCGGGGATGGTGCGCAGGCGATCATGGCCTTCGGAACGTTCCGGCAATGCCTCAAGCAACGCCTGGGTATAGGGATGGCGCGGGGCAGCAAAGATGCTGTCAGCCGGGCCACTTTCAAAAAGCTGACCGGCATACATCACCTGAATGCGATCAGCCGCTTCCGATACCAGTGCCAGATCGTGCGTGATCAGGATCAGGGCCATGTCGCTATCGTCCTGCAATTTCAGCAGCAGGTCTATGATCTGGGCCTGAATGGTCACGTCAAGGGCGGTGGTCGGTTCATCGGCAATCAGCAGGCGCGGATTGCACGCAATCGCCATCGCAATCACGATACGCTGGCTCATCCCGCCCGAAAGCTGATGGGGATAGGCGGTCATGCGTGATTTCGGATCGGGAATGCCAACCTGGTTCAGAAGGTCAAGCGTACGTTCACGCCGCTCCTTTTTCGAACCACCCTCATGGACTTTCAGGGCTTCCATGATCTGGGCTTCAACCGTAAAGCACGGATTAAGCGCCGACATCGGATCCTGAAAGATCATGCCGATATCCTTGCCCGTAATCGCACGGCGTTTGCCGGGCGACATCGTCAGCAGGTCCTGCCCATCAAAGGTCAGGCTGTCGGCGGTAACACGACCGGGGAAGTCGATCAGGCCCATAACGGCAAGCGAGGATACGGATTTACCCGAACCCGACTCACCAACGATGCCAAGGACTTCGCCGCGATCAACGGAATAACTTACATTGTCAACAGCACGGAACGGCCGGTCTTCGGAGCCGAACTCGACTGTCAGGTTTTTAACTTCGAGAAGAGCCATGACTTACCGCTTCATCTTGGGATCTAGGGCATCGCGCAGACCATCACCCATCAGGTTGAAGGCAAGCACGGTGACGAGGATGCAAAGGCCGGGGAAGGTGATCACCCACCATGCCGATCCCACGAATTCGCGGGCTTCGGCCAGCATGGTGCCCCATTCCGGCAGCGGCGGCTGCGCGCCAAGGCCAAGGAAGCCAAGGGCAGCAGCATCAAGGATGGCACTGGAAATGCCCAATGTGCCCTGAACGATCAGGGGTGCCATGCAGTTCGGCAGGATATTGACGAACATCTGGCGGATATGACCGGCACCGGCAATCTGCGATGCGATGACATATTCCTTGTTCAGTTCGGACACCACCGAGGCACGCGACAGGCGCACATAATGCGGCAACTGGACAATCGCAATCGCCAGCATGGCGTTTTCAAGCCCCGGGCCGAGGATCGCGACAATCGCCATCGCCATGATCAGGCTGGGCAGGGCCAGCATGGTATCCATCATGCGCATGATGCCGACTTCGATCCAGCCGCGGAAATATCCGGCAACCAGTCCAAGAACGATACCGGCGATCATTGAAATGATCACGACGAAGACGCCGATGGTCACCGAAAGCTGCGCACCATGGATCAGGCGCGACAGGATGTCGCGGCCAACCGCGTCGGTGCCAAGGATATAGCGCGGATCGGCACCTTCCATCCAGATCGGCGGCTTCAGGAACGCGGTGCGGTCCTGTGCAATCGGATCAAACGGGGCAATCCACTGGGCGAATGCCGCCATGAACAGGATAAAGCAGATAACGATCAGCCCGACATAAGCGCCACGGTTCTTGCGGAAATAATTCCACGTTTCCATAAACGGGCTGGGCGGATTGATCTTCTGGTCTTCGACGGCCACCACTTCGGCTGCTGCCGTTTCGGGGGTGGTCGATTGGGTATTCTGGTTTGTCATTTCCCGTGCCCCCTTAACGCTTGTGCCGGATGCGGGGATTGATCACCCCATACATCAGATCGACGAACAGATTGACCCCCATAACCACGAAGGCAATCATCAGGATGCCGCCCTGGATGGTCGGGTAATCGCGGCGGTTCAACGCCTCGACAATCCATTTGCCAATACCGGGCCACGAGAAAATGGTTTCAGTCAGAATTGCACCGGCAAACAGCACACCGACCTGAAGGCCGATCACCGTAATCACCGGGATCAGGGCATTACGCAGCGCATGAACCATGATCACCCGCATCGGGGCCAGGCCCTTGGCACGTGCCACCCGGATATATTCCTCGCCCAGAACTTCAAGCATCGAGGAGCGTGTCATACGCGCAATCACGGCCATCGGAATGGTGCCAAGCGCAATCGTTGGCAGGATCAGATGACGGAGCGCACTGATAAACGCGCCTTTTTCATCGCTGAGCAATGTGTCGATCAGCATGAAACCGGTGGTCGGCTCGATGTAATACATGATCGACAGGCGACCGGATACCGGGGTCCAGCCCAGCGTCGTCGAAAAGAACATGATCAGTAACAGCGCCCACCAGAAGATGGGCATTGAATATCCTGTCAGCGATAAACTCATGGTCAGGTGGTCAAGCCACTTTCCCCTGTTGATCGCGGCAATAACCCCCAATGGCAGACCGACAATGATCGCAAACAATATCCCCGCGATGGAAAGCTCGATCGTTGCCGGGAACAGGGTTGCGAATTCTTCGATCACCGGACGCTTGGTGACGAAGGATTCACCAAGATCACCCTGCAAAACGCCGCCAAGATAGTCGAAATACTGAACGACAAGCGGTCTGTCGAAACCATATTCCTTTTGCAGTTCGGCGTATCGTTCGGGACTGATACTGCGTTCACCTGCGCGCATCTGGATCGGGTCGCTCGGGATCAGGTGAATCATCAGAAACACCAGAATGGTAACGCCAAAGAAGGTCGGTATGACGTCACCCAAACGGCGTAAAAGGAAACCTAGCATGCCATTGGGCCTTTTTAGCATCCGCGCGCAATGTCTGCGGGCGGACATCTCTCTCTATTGCGGAATTGCAAAGAGGCCCGGAAAACCGGGCCTCTTCGGCAAGGTGTAGGGGCGTCTTATTCTTTGATATCTACGCCGTAGAAGATGTGACCGCCAAACGGATCGATCTTGTAGTCGACAACTTCGTTACGGATCGGTTCGAAAACGATCGAGTGCGCGATGGTTGCCCACGGTGCTTCACGTTTGAAGACGGTCTGGGCTTCTTCGTACAGACGGGTACGTTCAAGAACATCCGAAGTGGTTTTCGCCTGCTGGATCAGGCTGTCGAATTCCTCGTTGCACCACTGTGCACGGTTTGCACTGCCAACGGCATCGCAACCCAGCAGAACAGCAAGGAAGTTGTCGGGGTCACCGTTGTCGCCGGTCCAGCCGAGCATGAAGCTGCCCTGTTCACCATTTTTGGTGCGCTCAAGGTATTCGCCCCACTCGTAGGAAACGATTTCGGCATTCACGCCAATCGCGGCCCAGTCAGCCTGAACGAGTTCAGCCATACGGCGTGCGTTCGGGTTGTAGGGACGCTGTACCGGCATGGCCCAGATATCGGTGGTGAAACCATCCGGATAACCGGCTTCTGCCAGCAATTTCTTGGCTGCTTCCGGATCATACGGATCGTCAACGGTATCGTTGTTGTACGACCAGATGGTCGGCGGAATCGGGTTTTTGGCGGCAACGCCTGCACCCTGATAAACACCCTCGATGATGGCGACTTTGTTGATCGCCATGTTCAGTGCCTTACGGACACGTGCATCGGTGAACGGCTCTTTCTTGGTGTTGTAACCAAGATAACCGACGTTCAGACCTTCCTGGCTCATCAGGTTGATGTCGCCATCGGCTTCCATCGCTTCCAGATCAGCCGGGTTCGGGTACGGCATGACATGGCATTCGCCGGCTTTCAGCTTCTGGTAACGAACCGTGCTGTCCGGGGTGATGGCAAAGATCAGGTTATCAATCGGTGCCTTGCCTTCCCAGTATTCCGGGAACGCTTTGTAACGGATGACCGCATCTTTCTGATACTGGACAACCTGGAACGGACCGGTACCGACCGGGTTCAGGTCGATCTGTTCCGGCGTACCGGCAGCCATCAGCTGATCGGCATATTCACCCGACAGGATGGATGCGAAATCCATCGCCATGTTGGCAATGAACGGTGCTTCCGGACGGTTCAGAACGAATTTGACGGTGTAATCGTCAACCTTGACGATGTCCTTGATCAGTTCGCCCATGGACATCGAGTTGAAATACTCGTAACCGCCACCGGAAACCGCATGGTACGGATGATCTTTGTCCCACTGGCGACGGAACGAGAAGATCACGTCGTCTGCGTTGAAATCGCGGGTCGGGGTGAAGGCATCGGTGGTCTGGAATTTAACGCCTTTACGCAGGTTAAAGGTGTATTCCGTGCCATCGGCCGATACGTCCCAGCTGGTTGCAAGGCCCGGAACGATGGTGGTCGTGCCGCGCTTGAACTGTACCAGACGGTTGAATACCTGACGCGAGGTGGCGTCAAAGGTGGTACCCGCGGTGTAAAGCTGCGGGTTGAAGCCTTCCGGGCTTCCTTCCGAGCAATAAACCAGGGTTTTTGCCGAAGCGGCAGTCGGAGCAGCAAGCGCAGTCGCTGCAAGCAGACCTGCACCGATCGCCGCTTTGACGAAATTCGCTTTCATATAAGATGCCTCCCTCAAGGCTGGCCCAAACAATTTGCACGGGTGGCTGCTGGCCTTGAACGGCTCATGCATTGCAATTTGTGCAAAGGGTCGGGCGGGTTTACCCGATCCAACAGTTATGTTGGCAATCGACGAGGGAAAATAATCAGGGTTTCTGCGTATCGTCAACGTTTCCTGCGGGGTTCTACGTAGGACGACCTGATCGGATGAATGATGAATTTATGTCAAGTGTCTGTTATTTTTATGAAATTGTCCCCCACAATCGGGTATGGGAGCCGTGCATTTTTTTCGGGGCTACTGATGACCGAACGGAAAAACACATAAAGCTAACGTGCTTTTCCGTCCGATCTATCTTCTTGAAATTTCTAGATTCGTTTGATTGCTGAACCACTTACACGGATCAATTGCGCGTAATGCGATCATTAAGTTCACTGATTTGCGCGATATCCGTGTTCCACGCCGTCACAAATCGGTAAATATCCGCCCCCAATGACGG
This sequence comes from Thalassospira sp. A3_1, assembly GCF_017744215.1. Classification (NCBI taxonomy): domain Bacteria; kingdom Pseudomonadati; phylum Pseudomonadota; class Alphaproteobacteria; order Rhodospirillales; family Thalassospiraceae; genus Thalassospira; species Thalassospira sp. A3_1. The sequence goes on from NZ_JAGHQQ010000002.1 coordinate 554,615, forward strand.
CCACGGATGGAATAACGCCCCGGCATCACGCATCCGTTGCGAAAGCTCCGGCGCAAGCTTCACAAAAAGCTCGTTGCCCTCGGCGGCATGCGCCAAAGTCGCCCCATGCGACACCAGCATGTCACAAAGGGTTTGGGCCGCCCCGTTGGCATGGCGCGCATTGCGCAGCCACAGATCATCCTTCACATAGGCCAGAAGCTGTGATGCCAGATAGCGATGCTTGGAATAAAGATGTCCGCTGCGTTTGCGGGCCTGTTCGACCCTGCCGCGCAGTGACGTATCAAACAGGACAATCGCATCAACCGCCTGCGCACCGTTTTTGGTTGCGCCAAAGCTGATCGCATCAACACCGGCCTTCCACGTGATATCAGCCGGGTGGCAGCCCAGATGGGCAACCGCATTGGCAAACCGCGCCCCATCCATGAACAGGCGAAGGTCACGGCTTTGGCAGATCGCGCCGATGGCTCCGACTTCATCGGCGGTGTAAACCGTGCCCAGTTCGGTCGCCTGCGTGATCGCAACGCATTCCGGGGCCACCGAATGCACCCCGCGATCCACCCGGCTTGCCAGAAAGGCATCCAGATTGTCGGCCTCAAGCTTTGCCGCCGGACCATCAACCGGCATCAGCTTCGCCCCGCCGGTAAAGAAGGCAACGCCCGTGCTTTCATCTTCGTTGATATGGGCCTCGTGATGGCAGACGATCCCGCCAAACGGCGATACCAGTGCCGACAGGCTGATGCAGTTTGCCGCGGTCCCGGTGGCAACCGGAACAACCGCGACCTCCCTGTCAAACAGTTCGGAAAAAGCCGCGTCAAGCTGACGGCTGGTTTCGTCCGCCCCATAGGCAGGCGCATTGCCATAGGCTTCATGTTCTAGCGCGCTCAGGATTTCCGGGCACAGGGGCGATACATTGTCAGAGGCAAAATTCATCGAACGGGTCCGTGTCTTGTGGTGGCGTCCATAGGCTTCGGGGACTGCCCCGCAACCTGACCAACCTTTATCACACGCGATCCGTTCGAATGGCAATGATGCCTATAGTGTTTCCGGTAACGCGCGGATCGCCTCAATCGGGCTGTTCCAGCCGCTAACAAAGCGAAACGCATCCACCCCAACCGCGGGCCATGGCCGAAAGACCAACCCGGCCTTGCGCAGCCGTTCAGCCAGATCGTCATCCATATGCACAAACAGCTCGTTGCCCTGCGGGGTGAATGCCGCCCGCGCACCAAGGGTTTCAAGCGACTGGCAAAGGGCGCCTGCGGCCTGATTGGCATGGCGCGCATTACGCAGCCACAGATCATCCTTCACATAGGCCAGAAGCTGTGCGGCGAGATAACGATGCTTGGAAAACAGATGCCCGCCACGCTTGCGCGCCTTTTCGACCCTTGCGCGCAATGACGGGTCAAACAGGATGATCGCATCCACCGCCATCGCCCCATTCTTGGTGGCCCCAAAGCTTAAAACATCAAGCCCCGCCTTCCAGGTGATATCCGCCGGATGGCAGCCAAGGGCGGCAATGGCATTGGCAAATCGCGCCCCGTCCATGAAAAACTTCATGCCATGCGCCTTGGCGACCTTCCCAATCGCCTGCACCTCATCAACGTCATAGATCGTGCCGAATTCGGTCGCCTGCGTGATGGCCACACATTCCGGATCAACCGAATGCATGCCATGGGTGTTTTCGCGGGTTAAAAACGCATCAAGCGTTTCGGGCAACAGCTTTGCCGATGGCCCGTCCATGGTCATCAATTTTGCCCCGTTGCCATAAAATGCCACCCCGGTCGATTCCGTCCGGTTGATATGCGCCTGATGATGGCAGGCCACCCCGCCAAACGGCGATACCAGTGCCGACAACCCGACAAGATTGGCCGCCGTCCCCGTCGCTACCGGCACCACCGCAACCTCTTTGCCAAACAGGTCCGAAAACGCGCCATCAAGCTGCTGGCTGGCCGCGTCCGCGCCATAGGGCAGGGCGGGATCGCTGGCCTCGGCAATCGCGGCAAGGATTTCCGGGCAGATCGGCGACACATTATCAGACGAAAAATTCATCGGGGCCTCGTTATCAATGGTGGCGATGGGCAAATAAAAAGCCTGCTTACGGTTTAACGCAAGCAGGCTTTGAAATTAACATGATATCCGGCCTTTAAACGGCCGTGCCACCAACAGTCAGACCATCAATGCGCAAGGTCGGCTGACCAACACCAACCGGCACACCCTGGCCATCCTTGCCGCACGTGCCGATCCCGTCATCAAGCTTCATGTCGTTGCCGATCATGGAAACCTTGGTCAGGCTGTCGGGGCCATTGCCGATCAGGGTCGCACCCTTGACCGGCGCGCCAAGCTTGCCGTTTTCGATCAGATAGGCCTCGGATGCGGAAAACACGAACTTGCCCGATGTGATATCGACCTGCCCACCACCGAAATTGACCGCATAAATGCCCTTCTTGACCGACGCCAGGATTTCGCCCGGGTCCTTGTCACCGCCCAGCATATAGGTATTGGTCATGCGCGGCATCGGCGCATGGGCATAGGATTGACGCCGTCCGTTGCCGGTGGACTTCACCCCCGTCAGGCGCGCATTCAGGCGATCCTGCATGAAACCCTTCAGGATGCCATCCTCGATCAGGACCGTGCGCTGGGTCGGGGTGCCTTCATCATCAATCGAAAGCGACCCGCGCCGATCATGGATCGTGCCGTCATCAACAACCGTGACACCCGGCGACGCAATCCGCTGGCCAAGCAAACCGGCAAAGGCCGATGTGCCCTTGCGGTTGAAATCGCCCTCAAGCCCGTGACCGATGGCTTCATGCAGCAAAATGCCCGGCCAGCCCGGACCAAGCACCACGGTCATCTCGCCCGCAGGGGCGGCAACCGATTCAAGGTTCAGCGTCGCCTGACGCAAGGCTTCGTCAACCGCCGATTTCCAGCTTTTTTCTTCAAAGAACCCGTCATAGCCAATGCGTCCGCCCTGACCATGCGATCCGGTTTCCATGCGGTCGCCCTGCTTGACGACGACCGATACGTTAAACCGCACCAGCGGGCGGATATCGCCAATTCGTTGCCCGCCACTGCGCCAGATCTGCACCGCCTGCCAGTTGCCCGAAATCGATGCGGAAACCTGCACCACACGGGGGTCCTTCCCGCGCGCATAGGCATCGATCTTGCCCAGCAGATCAACCTTCGCCTCAAACGTTGCCTCGCCCAGCGGATTGACATCGGAATAAAGCGACACATTGGTGCCGATCGACCCCAGATCGACCTTGCCCGACCTTCCATTGCCAACCGCCTTGACGGTCTCGGCCGCACGGCCAACCGCATCATTGGAAAGCTCGTTGGAATGCGAAAAGGCGGTGGCTTCATCGGCAACAGCCCGCAGGCCAAAACCCTGTGCGGTGTCGAAATTGGCACTACGCAGGCGGCCATCATCCCATGTCAGGCTTTCGGACTGCCGGTATTCAAGGAAAAGTTCCCCGTCTTCCGCCGCACCCAGCGCATCATTGACCTGCTTTTCAAGCCGGTCGCGATCAAGGTCGCCATTGGCGAAAAACAGGCTGTCGGTTTTGCTCAGATCGGTCATGAAACCTCCTTGCGGGCGTGCCGGATGGCAACAGATGGGCGACGGGCGGCCGGTTTTGGCCAAGCGGGCGATTTTCGCCTGTAAGTTAAAGCATTTGTGACAGTATTTTCCCTTACGTTTTCAGGGCTATCTGCCACCTTGGACTTTCGTCTATACAGAACGTGTCGGGGCGTGCCCCGAAGGCTCTATATAGACCGCAATGGCCAATTATGAAAGCCCGTGGCAATGTTTGTTGAACATCCCCAGCGTGTCGCCCTTCATAACGAAATCCATGCCCGGCCGTTCGGCGGGGTACAAAGCCCGGCCCGCTGCACCTGCATCGCCTTTCATGCGGGTGAAGAACTTGATACCGATGTCCGCGATCATTTTCAGGGCTTCTGTCAACGATACAGCCTGACACCCCCGGCACCCGACCAGAAATATTACGAAGCCCAGTGCGACGGCTTTTCCGTCATCTGGGAACGCCATGCCGAATTCACGGTCTATGTCTTCAAACGGCAGGCCGCCTTTGATCATCCGTTTGATGACCCGGTCATCAACCTGATCCCGCAGGACTGGCTTGAAGCCACCCCGGGGCAGCTTCTGGTTGGCTTGCACATCGCCATGGACCGCGATGAACGCTCGTCTGATGAAGTATCGCGCCTGTTTGATCATAACGGCCTGACCGGCAGCCGCGTTTTGGGCGGCACGGCAATGGTCTGGACCGATTTTCGCCTGCATGGCGATGGCTTTGGCCGCATCCTGATCCGTGATCAGGGTCTTGAGGTCCTGCAGGCCGGGCGCCTGATCCAGCGCCTCAAGGAAATCGAGGTCTATCGCATGATGGCCTTGCTGGCCTTTCCGCTGGCCCATTGCGCAACGCCCAAGGTATCGGAAATCGATACCCGCCTGTCATCGATCACCGCTGAAATGGCCAGCAAATCGCACACCGACGACGAAGGCACCCTGCAAAAACTGACCGACCTTGCCGCCCAGACCGAAGAAATGGCCGCATCGCTGAATTACCGGTTCAGCGCGGCACGCGCCTATTACCGCATCCTGCAGGCTCGCCTTGTCGAACTGCGCGAGGAACGCGTCGAAGGCCTGCAAACCATTACCGAGTTTATGGAACGCCGTCTGGCACCAGCAATGCGCACCTGCCAGAATATCGGTGATCGCCTCGAAGTCCTCTCAAAACGGGTTGCCCGCGCCAACAACCTGCTGCGCACCCGGGTCGATATCCTGCTCGAAGCCCAAAACCGCGACTTGCTGGCCAGCATGGACCGACGCGTGAAACTGCAACTGCGCCTGCAACAAACCGTCGAGGGCCTGTCTGTGGCGGCGATCACCTATTACGCCGTCGGGCTTCTGGGATATCTGTTCAAGGCGCTAAAGGATATCGGCCTTCCAATCAACGACCGCGTCGCCACCGGCCTCGCCGTGCCGGTCGTCCTTGGTACGATCTGGATATCGATGCGCCGGATCAGGAAGGCGCTGCACCGGGATGAAGGGTGAGGGGCTACCTCATCGAGTTCTGATAGACTATGGTATCGTCGATCGAAGACTAAGAGAATAAATAGTTTGATTGTTTAATGTAATGGCTACAAATTTTTTGTTCGGAGAATAGCTTGGTGTCGGTATGGTTTTAGAGCATTTAAATGGATAAATGGCAGCTTGTTCAAACAGAAAACTTTGACAGTGCAGAAAGCTTTGTTCATGCGCTTGTTGATGTGGCTGACGAACAGTTCATATTTCGGGGGCAAGGCTGCTCCAGTTGGGGATTAAGCCCCTCTATTCGGCGCGTTAAACAGTTTCCAGCGCGACAGTCAAAAAGTAGTGACGAGACAAACTTGAACGAGTCAGCGCTTCTTCGGGAATTCCTTAAACTTAAGGAATACGTGGAAGCCTGTGATACCGCTGGTCTCAGAATTTCAGGAGATTGTGCTGACCTAAGGTTGGATATTAAATATCTCTCGATACTGGATAATAGTGGTCGTCGGGTTGACCCGTTTGCCGATGTAAACTCGTGGCCTGGGACCGTTGATTATCGTTTCCAATTGATGGCTCAAGCTCAACATTATGGTGTTGCCACCAGACTGCTTGATTGGACGAAATCACCTCTAGTTGCTGCCTATTTTGCCATTCAGCAGCTTATTGAAAATCTAACTGATATATTCGATCCAAAGAAAGATTTTTCTGATGTACTTCACAATAGGAGGATTTCGGTTGTTTTGCTTGATGTGAAAAAGTCATTGTCGGGAAGTCAATTTCAAATCCGGACAGCGCCGGGTTATTCGAGCAGGAATATTGCTCCACAGAGGGGTGTTTTCTCTTTTGTCGATGGTTTTAAAGTGCCTGATCTTGATATCTTAAATCTCAAAGACAGTCATATCTATTTAAAAAGATACACAATATCTGCACTGCATGCTTATCGGTTGTACGACAAATGTTACCAGCTTGGTGTTAGTGCTGCTACAATGTTTCCAGGCTATGCCGGTGTGTCTCGGCAAATCGCCGAAAGAGCGGTTATCAACACATTTAATCACCGCCTTCAGAACAATCGGCTAGCAGTAAATTAGCAAGTTATAAAGTAAAAAGGAGATATGAGCCTTTTTCGATTGTCGACTATCAAAAAGTGGCGGCTAATTATCAAACTAGCTAGCACCCCGATCCCCGGACAACCTGTAAACCGCATAAGTCATCGCCCCGACAAGCACCACTGCCCCCGCCTGATGCGCCACACCCAGCGGTAACCACACAACACTCAGCAGTGTTGAAATCCCCAATGTCACCTGAAGGCAAACCGCCGCCAGCACCAGATGCGTGGCAAGGCGTTGCTGCGGTGTCAGGTTCCATTTCCCGGCCCGCCACCAGAACAGAAGCACCATGACAAAGGTCAGTTTCGCCAGCCACCGGTGATCCCACTGCACCGTCATATGGTCCTCAAACGGGGCCAGCCATGCCGGGCTATAGACAAACAGCCCGTCGGGGATCAGTTGGCCGTCCATCAGCGGGAAGGTGTTATAGGTATGTCCGGCATTGATCCCGGCAACAAAGCCGCCCGAAAGCGCGGTAAACACGATCAGCGCCAGAAGCTGCCAGCCGCGTCTGGAGGCATGGGTTGAAATGCCGCGCGGGGCATATTGATTAAACCCGACCCACATCAACGCGATGAAAATCACCAGCGCCAGACCGAAATGCGCGGTCAGGCGGTACTGGCTGACATCGGGGCGGTCGACAAGGCCGCTCATGACCATGTACCAGCCCATTGCTCCCTGCAAGCCGCCAAGGATGAACAGGCCCCAAAGCTTCCATTTGGTCGCGCCATCAATGGATTTTTTGGCAAGGAACCAGACAAACGGCACAAAGAACACAACACCAATCAACCGGCCCCAAAGCCGGTGAATGAATTCCAGCCAGAAGATCGATTTGAAATCCTCGACCGACATCCAGGCATTGATCTTCTGGAATTCCGGATACTGGCTGTATTGCTGATAAAGCGCCATCCAGTCCGCCTCGTTCATCGGCGGGATGATCCCGGTAAAGGGCCGCCATTCCACGATGGAGAGCCCGGACTCGGTCAGCCGCGTCAGGCCGCCAATCACCACCATGATGAACACCATCGCCGCCACAAAAAACAGCCACATCGCAACATTCCTGTGCGGGGTGGGGGCGAAGGAACCGGTGGCCGGGGCGGGGGATGATACGCTGCTGGTTTGCTCAATCGAGGACATCGGCGGGATCTCTTTGTCATGCGAAGCGCTTAAATTCGCGCCCAATATAGGGTGAAATTTCAAAAAGTGCAGGAAAAGCTTCACCGCAACGTTTCTACGTCCGGCATCGGGGCCGGATCATGGTTTTATTAACGCAATAAATAGTGTTCTATAAATATAAAACACATAAAAAATGTATTGAATTATCCGATATACACACCCATAGTCTTAATCAACCAACAGAAACTTTCTTTTGAGGATCGACGATGTTTCCCATCAATCTGGACCTTGCGCGGCTTTCGGTCGCGCTGGTGGGCAACGGTCAGGCAACCCTGAACCGTTTGCGCCAGCTTGACGGTGATGGGGCGAGATACGTCACCGTTTATGCCGAAGACCCGATTGCCGAACTGGTGGACCAGGCCGGCGACCGGCTGCACCGCTATCTCCCGAATTCGGCCGACGTCAACGCGGCCGCGATCCTATTTATTGTTGATTTGCCGCATGAAAAGGCCGCCGAACTGGCCGCCATCGCCAAGGCCGTTGGCACGATCGCCAATGTCGAGGACGTCAAGGAATACTGTGATTTTTTCTCGCCGGCGCGGGTCACGCGCGGTGATCTGATGATTACGGTTTCGACCAACGGGCACAGCCCGCGTCTGGCCGGCCGTATCCGCCATGCGATTGAAAACTGGCTGGTGCCCAAATGGGATCAGCGCCTGCGCGAGCTTTCCGATCAGCGTGAAAAATGGAAGGCCGATGGGGCGGATATGAAGCAGCTTCTGAAAATGACGGACGATTATATCGACCGTCGGGGATGGTTGTGATGACAGTCATGCGCGAAGAAGACATTGTCACCGGCGGCTCGATGTCGGTCGAGGAGGCCGAAGTCCGCGCCGCCGACCTGCTGTCGCGATACGGCCACTTGCAGGGGATTTCCCTGATCGAACCGATGGTGCATGAAGAATTCAATGGCAAAATCACCATGACCTCGTCCTTCGGGACAGAGGCCGCGGCTCTGCTCGCCCTTGTGTCCGAGGTCGATCCCAACCTGCCGGTGATTTTCCTTGATACCCGCAAGCTGTTTGGCGAAACCCATCGTTATCGTGAACAGCTCGTTGATCAGCTTGGCCTGACCAATATTCAGATCATGCGCCCGGATGAAAAGCTTCTGGCGGCCGATGATCCCAACGGCATGCTGTTTGCCACGGATACCGCCAAATGCTGCTATCTGCGCAAGGTCGAACCGCTGCAACGTGCGCTTAAGGGCTATGACGCGTGGCTGACCGGGCGCAAGCGTTTCCACGGTGGCGAACGCGGGCAACTGCCGGTGATCGAAACTGCCGGAACCCGGATCAAGATCAATCCGCTGGCGGGCTATAACCGGTCTGACATCGAAGATATCTTTGACAACCGCGCCTTGCCGCATCACCCGCTGGAGGCCGAAGGCTTCCTGTCCATCGGCTGCATGCCATGCACCGATCGCGTTGATCCCAATTCAACCGATGTCCGTGCCGGTCGCTGGGCCGGGCAGGACAAGACCGAATGCGGCATCCACTACATCATCTGATCCCGTTCGGTTCAAACGGATCATTAAAAAACGGCTGCCCCGAAACGGGCGGCCGTTTTGTTTTGGTGCGGACTTGTGACGCCCAATGATTGGAATTCGTCAAATTTGTTCCTTATTTACCTGAAAAATAAAAAGGAAGTTCTTTTTGCTTGGGTGAACCAGACGCGATCCTGATGCGTAAGGACATGTAAATCCGGTCGCCTGACGTGAACCGACACGAAGTTTGCGCAGGCGGAAACAGAGATTTGGGACAAAAGGGCACATCATATGACAGCAGATCAGGCCAACGTGCTTGAAGTTCTGCCCATTGGCATGTTCGAAGACCTCCCTGAAAACATGCACCGGGTGGAAACGCCAAAAAACTTTTCCGTCATTCTGTGTGACGAACACGCAAATCTGAGCCGTGATGCGCTGATCACCCTGCGCGCGGCTGCCCGGCACGATCTTTTTCCCGTTTACTGGTTCGGGGCCAATCCCCCATCCTTTGCCGATGCCGTCTTTCCCGAAATTTCAATGCAGACCCTGCAACTCGCATACCGGGATGCACAGGAACAATACCGCCGGATCGGGCAGGTTGCCGCCCCCCATAATGACGAGGATCGCGGTGCGCTGAACCTTCTGGGGTATCTGGTGACGCGCGATATTGATGCCGTGCCCTCCTGGCATCCCGGCAGCCGCAGTTCGGTGACCTATGCCCGGTTGCGGCCAGATCTGGCATCGCGGTCGCTATTATCGCAACTGCATCGGCAGGGGATGCTGGAACGCACCTTCTGGCGCAAGACCCATATGTGCCGCAAATGCAGTTCGGCCCGGCTGAATGTGGCTGAACATTGCCCGGAATGCCGGTCTTCCAATCTGGTGGAAATGGATATCGTCCATCATTTTGCCTGCGGTCATCAGGGGCCACAAAACGCCTTCCAACTGACGGCTGGCGGACGGATGATCTGTCCGTCCTGCGAACAGATGCTTAATCATTTCGGGGTGGATTACGATAAACCCGGCCGGGTCGAACTGTGTCAGAACTGCCAGACCGTGACCGAGGAACCCGAAGTCAATTTCGAATGCCTTGATTGCAAAACCCTGACGCCAAGCGACGAAGCGCCGCAGAATAACTGGTACCAATACAGCCTGACCTCGCTCGGGCGTGAAACCGTCATATCGGGGCGTTTGCCCGTGCCCGGTCTTGAAACCGCATTGGGCAGTTTCGAACCGTCAAAGGATTACGCAACCTTTGTCGCACTGCTTGATAACGGGCTTAGCACCGCACAGCGTTATGGTCGCCCGTTTGGCATTTGCGCCATGCGCTTTGATCAGGGGCAGGATGACGATCACCAGCCCCGCCCTGTCAATGCCGCAAGTCGCGCAACCCTGATCAAGCTTCTGCGCGAAATCCTGCGGGATTCCGATTTCCTGTATGCCGAAGGCGAACAGATCGTTTTTGTCTTCCCCGAAACCGACGCCGGGCAGCTTGATGCCATCATCAGACGGATCGAAGACGGCCTTCGCAAAAACATGACCGATCAGCCCGAATGCCGGTTCGAAGACTGGTCGGATCGGACGGTTCGCGACATCTTGCGCGGGATACGTGATGTTCGTTGATGGTATCAATTATCTCCTGTCCCTAAGCTTCCCGGCATTCTTTGCCATGTTCTGGCATTTCTTTCTGCTGGAATTGCCGCGCTTTGTGATCGCCGGGATTGCGGTCTGTGTCGCGACGATGGTGCGGCGCCGCTCGGTCGCGCCGGGCCTGCCATTGGTGCGACCGCGCATCTCGGTCCTGCTGCCCGGCCATAACGAGGCGGAAAACCTGCCGCGCGCCATCATGTCGATGCGCGAACAGACCATACCCCCCGATCAGATCGTCGTGGTCGATGATGGTTCGACCGATGACAGTGTTGCGGTGGCGACCGCCCTGCAAAAGGACGGCCTGATTGATGTGGTCCGCAGCACCCGGGTTCGCGGCGGCAAATCGGCGGCTGCCAATCTTGGCCTTGCCGAATGCAGTGGCGATATCGTGATCATCGCGGACGCCGATACCACCTATGACTGCGATGCCTTTGAAAAGCTGATCGCCGCTTTCAATGATCCCAAAATTGGTGCGGTTGCCGGTAACCTTGGCGTGCGCAATCCCGATATCTCGCTTGCGACCCGCTGGCAGGCGATCCAGTACCAGATTTCCATCGGACTTGGCCGGCAGGTTTCCGACATGCTTGGTGTGTTGTTCATCGTTTCGGGCGCGTTTGGCGCGTTCCGTCGGCAGGCGCTTGAACAGGTCGGCGGCTGGTCTGTCGGCCCGGGCGAGGATGCGGAACTGACCAACAAGATCCGCCGTGCCGGGTGGCAGGTGCAATTTGCCCCCGAAGCCTGGTGCCTGACCGATGTGCCCGAAACATTTGCCCAGCTTGCCCGGCAACGCCTGCGGTGGGATCGGTCGCTGGTGCGGATGCGCTGGCGGCGGTTCCGTGTGTTTCTGGACCCGACCGATGCGCAGTTCCGCCTGTCCAATGCGCTTGGCGCCATCGATATCCTGTTCTTTCAGGCCCTTCTGTCGCTGTCTTTCGTGATCTATCTGATCTGGCTGTTTGATGTTTACGGAAGCTTCGGCTGGATCATCGCGGTCGTCAATCTGCTGGCCTATTCGCTGTTTGGCATTGCCGGTTTTGCCATGGCCCGGATCGCCGCCCCCAATGCGCGGGTGGCGGGGCTTTGGCCCTATGTCCTCGGTTACGGTGTGTTCAATTCGCTGTTTCTGCGTTTCGTCCGGCTGGTCGCCTGTTTTGATGAACTGATTTTCCGCCGGTCCTTTGATGACAATTATGTCCCGCGCCGGGTGCGTCATGCCGCGCGCAGGTCCCGCGTCGATAATTGAAAATCAATAAGAACGAGGCTCCATGAAACTTAAAAATCATCGACCTTCAACCCGCCTGATCCGCGAACCGCGCGCGATGCCCAAAAAACGCAATCTGGGGCGCTGGATTTATATCGGCCTGCTGATGCTGATCGGTCTTTGGGCCTTCGATGTGTTTTTCGGCCAGTTCTTTTTCCTGCGCGGCAATGGACTGGTGGTTGCGCGTCCCTATGTCGTGGCATCGGAATATATCGGCACCGTACAGGATATCTCGGTCCGACAGGGCGAGGCGGTCAATGAAGGCGATGTCGTCGCCTTTCTGAAATCCAAACAATATGACGAGGAACTCGCGCGTTCACATTTCGAACTTTCGGCCCTGTCGGCGGATCGCGCCCGCCTGACGAGCGAGCTGAACGGGCAACGCGAACTGATTGAGCTTGCGAAAAAACGTCTGTCTTCCGCTAGCAGTTTCCGCGACCGCCTTGAAACCGGTCTTGCCAACGGTGTTTCCACCGGTACGGCGCTAAATACCGCATATGAACGGGAATACACCGCGCGCGAGGACCTTGAACGGATCACATCCGATATCACGTCACTGCGTGCCGAACTGGCCGCGCTCTATCAGCAAATTGATCAGCGTCGCGTTCTGATGCAGAAAATCGAAGCCGCCTATGACGGGGGCCGCCTTGTCGCCCCGGCAGGCGGTATCGTGACCGAGGTCAATGCAATCGAAAGCAGCGTGATCCGCCCCGGCGATCCGATCATGACAATTGCTGCCGGGACGCCCTATGTGCTGGCCTATTTTGAAAACGGCTCGCTTTACGATATCGAACCGGGGCAGCAGGTAACGATGTATTACGGCACCAGAAACCTGACCGGGATCGTGACCGCCCTTCTGCCGGTATCCGAACAGCTCCCCGAAGAATTCCAGCGATCATTCGAGCCGACCGACCGCGCCCAGATTGCCGAAATCCGCATCGCCAATCCCGAAAACTTCCCGCCCCTGTTTGCCAAGCTTGATATTGGCGGCGGCCTGTTTTCATCGATCCATCGCCTGTTTGACTGGATGCTGGAAGCCTGATGCGAAAACGCATCATCACATCGCGGTCCGTCATGCCGGAAACGCACCTCACCCCAAAAGGCAACAGCGTTGTCGCATGGCAGACACAAATCCCGCCATCGATGACCGGCCTTTCGGCATGTCCGAATGCACCATCGGCCCATCGCCAGGCCAATCCAATCAATTCAGCCAGCCGATCCAATGCAGACGCAATTCGGGCCTGCTGATTCTCGGCATTGCCAGACTTCACCGACCGGGCTGGCCCCGGACTGAGCTGGACCGGACCAACTTCACCTCGCCCCGGCTCTCTGCCCCGAACAAACACCCTTGCCCCAAGGGCACATCTCTCCCGTCATGATAAACCATAGTTTTCGTAAATTTCCTGCTGCCTCACGGCCCGGACGCACCACCGCCGTAATGACTTTTCCATGCACCCATGATGGCCCTTTGGCGATACCGCCCCCACCATGTCATCGCGTCAGATCGCTGCCCCATCATCATCCCATTCCTGTTTTTGCCGCCCGAAACGCAAAAAACCCGCAAAAGCGAATCACGCTTTGCGGGTTTTGTCTCCGGACCCATTTGTCCTGTTGACTTTATCTTTATGTCACAACGAAAAGAACAAATCAAGAACTTTTTCAAAAAAACCGGAAAAAGTTCCCAATCAAAGCTCGGCACGGAAAGAATGGTATATTTATCAATATCTTGGGTCGGCGAACCTGCCGGGCTTTTTTCTTAAATCGTAATGCCCTGAAGTTTGCGAAACAGCGTCACCGCATAACGGTCCGTCATGCCGGAAATATAATCCATTACCCGCATGATCCGGGCATAAAGCCCGTCGGCTTCCGAAAGCTTGCCCGACAGAAGCTTGTCGATCCGGTCGGCCTGCGGCGGCAGGCGTTTGCCGTGTTTCTGATGTTCTTCGATGTCAATCGCGGCCCGCACAAAGCTGTCAAGCAGACCGTTGATCACCTCGAACCCGGCCATTTCAATCGGCAGGACGTGGGGTGCATTATAAATCCGTTCAACCGCCAGCATCTTGCAGTTTTTGGCATCCTTGCCAAGCGGCGTATTGGCCAGCAGATCGCCTTCCAATGTGCCCGCAAGCAACGCGTCCTCATGCTCGATAAAGGCATCAACCGCTGCCTTCACCAGATTGCCAATCGCCTTGCCACGCAGAAAGCCGATCCGGTCATCTTCGGATTTTTCCGCATACCACGGTTCGGCCCGCAAATCGGCCCAGCGTTTTTCGGCGTCGCCTTGGTATTTTTCCGGATGGCGGGCAATCGGGGCCAAGGCGCGTTCGACCTGCTCGAAACTGACACAGTTAAGTTCCCAGCCATCTTCAAGATCGACCACCGAATAGCAGATGTCATCGGCCGCCTCGACCAGATAGACCAGCGGATGGCGTCGCCACGCCCCGTCAAACCCGTCAAGTGGCGACAGCCCGCAAACATTGGCAATCGCATGGGCGATTTCGCGTTCTGCCTGATAATATCCGGGTTTCTTAAGCCCGGTATATTCGCGACGGCGCGCATCGGGCACCGATGTGCTGCGCGGATATTTGATGAAGCTGCCAAGTGTGCCGTAAGTCAGGTTAAGTCCACCGTCAAACCGCTTCATTTCAAGCTGGCTGATGATGCGCAACCCCTGCGCATTCCCTTCGAAATGCCGCAAATCTTCAAGTTCCGGCCCGGTCAAACGTCCGGTCAGTTCTTCCTTGGCAAGGCGCGATGTGGTGAACCATTCATTGATGGCATCCTCGCCCGAATGGCCGAATGGCGGGTTGCCGATATCATGCGCCAGGCAGGCGGCCTGCACCATGTATCCGATATCGGCAATGGTGATCGGGCTGCCTTCTGGCAGATGCTTGACGATATGCGCGCCCGCCATAAGGCCAAGGGATTGCCCGACCGATCCGACCTCGATCGTGTGGGTCAGGCGGGTATGCACATGGTCGTTATCCGATAGCGGATGAACCTGTGTCTTGTTCTGAAGACGCCGGAACGACGATGAAAAAATGATCCGGTCAACATCGATCTGGAACGGGCTTCTGCCGTCCGGGCTTGGATGCGGATCGCCATCGGGTAGGCGGATCTTGCCATCCCGAAAATCAAGCCGGTGTGGTGAAAGCAGATTTTCCCAGCGCATTTTGGCCGGTTGCATCGAACCCATGGCGATGCGACTCCCTGTCCGTGTCGTTTGTACGTCCGCAAACCCGACTTTAACGGGGTGGGGAGTCGGGCGCAATCGGGCAAAACCGATTGCCTTCAAAAGAGTTCGTATCGGGCTCCTAACATAGCCCAATATTGACATGCAGTAATTCTACTGCATATAGTTTCCCATGCAGGATGATCAGACAGACCTCATATTCAAGGCGCTTGCCCACCCGGAGAGACGCCGTATTCTGACTTCCCTGCGTCAACGCCCGGGCCAATCCCTGTTTGAAATCTGCGCTGCCTCTATGACCGAAACCGGTCATGGACTGTCCCGGCAAACCATTTCCCAGCATCTCGACGCGCTTGAACGTGCTGGATTGCTTGAAATCTTGTGGAAGGGGCGGACCAAGACCCACGCGGTACGTCTGGCCCCGTTGCAGGCGGTAACTGCGATTACCAAAAAAATCTGTGATGAGGAAGGAGCCTGAAATGCGTATCTGGATCACCAGCATCTTTGTCGATGATCAGGCAAAGGCCCTTGAGTTTTATACACAAAAACTGGGGTTCGTGCTGAAAATAGATGTTCCTGCCGGCGAAGCCCGCTGGCTGACACTTGTTTCCAAAGAACAACCAGCCGGCACCGAACTTCTGCTTGAGCCTGACGGTCATCCGGCCGTCAAACCTTTCAAAAGGGGATTGGTTGCCGATGGTATCCCGGCAACATCGTTTCAGGTCGATGACCTTGATGCCGAATATGACAGACTTGCATCCTGCGGGGTAACTTTCACGATCGACCCGATGGATGCAGGGCCGGTCCGCATCGCCGTATTTGACGATACCTGTGGCAACCTTATCCAGTTGATCGAAATGAAAAAAGCCGCCTAATTCAGGGCTGCCCGAAAACAATGACCGGCCTCGTTTCCGAAGCCGGTCATGCAAATCTTCTTGCCGTTCAATCAGGCCTAGCCAAAGAACCAGCTTTTCGGATTATCAATCGGGCTGCCGTTAAGGGCGCGCAAAACGCCAATCACGTTGCGTCCGATAAACCACGCGGTGGTATAAAGCGCCATCAGGCCGACAATCGCCCAGCCCAGAAGCGGCACCCATCCGATCACGAAGGTGAAAAAGCCCAGAATGATCGCATAAAGGATGCTGATCCAGAATGTGCGGATGATGAATGTGTAATGGCTGTTGGTCCAGTGATCATCATCCTCGCGCGCGACATAGGCAATAATCAGCGCGATCAAACCGGTGGCAAAGGCGGTAAACAGGGTCGCGATCATCAGGCCGTAGCAGACGACAGCCGTATTGCCGCCGCGCGTATCTGCATATTGCGGGGCATTGTCAAACGATGCGTCCTGACCTGTCATCCGGTCACTCATGGGCGTTGTTCCTGTGTTGTGTGTCGTGCAGGTTTACTTGCGCGATCATTCTTCTGCATATAGCGACAAAGTTGCAATTCGCAAAGGCCCTTACCCGGTTGACCGTGCTGATCCTATGGCCGCAATCCATCGGTAATCAACCGCAGGCCAAGCGCGCCAAGCACCAACCCCGCAAAGCGGTCAATCCATGTTTTCCCGCCAAGATAGGCACGTTTGGCATGCCGCCCGGAAAACACAATGGCGACAATGGCATACCATCCGGCCTCGATCATGAAAATCAGCGGCGGCAGGATCATCAACATCCAAAGCGGCGGATTGGCAGGCAAAAGGCTTGCAAAAATACTGGCATAGACAATTGCGGTTTTCGGATTGCTGATCTGGGTCAGCATCGCCAGCCCGAATGATTTCCTGAATGATTTATGTGCCGGTCGCGGGGGTATTTCCTGTGGTCCGGCATTCATCGCCGCCGTATCCATGATCAGGGGTTCTGACGCATGGCGCCATATCTTGATGCCCAGAAACACCAGATACGACCCGCCGGCAATTTTAAAAAGCAGATAAAGCCAGCTTACCTGCGATAAAAGCGCCGTCAGGCCAAGCACAGCAAGGCTGGCAAATAATGCCCCGCCAACCCCCATACCAAGGCTTGCCGCCAGTCCATCACGGCGCGATGACGTCACCGCAATCCGGCTGACCATCACAAAGCTTGGTCCCGGACTGACTGCCCCGATCAAAAGGGCGCTTAGGATTCCAAACAGAACAAGACCGTCATGCATGGCAACCTCTTTTGCTTTGGAAGGGGAAGGACCGCCAGATTGCCAATAATGATATCACAGTCCGGTGAAAACGGAATTTTTCTCGGCTTTTGCCTCGACTCTTGTGAATTCCGCCTTACATTTGGCGCCATATTACCAAATGACCAAGAATAAGGAATTCCGCATGTCGGACTATGATTTTGACCTGTTTGTCATCGGTGCCGGATCGGGCGGCGTGCGGGCCGCGCGCGTTGCATCTGGCTATGGCGCAAAGGTCGCGATTGCCGAGGAAAGCCGCGTTGGCGGCACCTGTGTCATTCGTGGCTGTGTGCCCAAAAAACTTCTGGTTTACGGCGCACATTTTGCCGAGGATTTCGAAGACGCGGCAGCCTATGGCTGGACCCTTCCGGGGGAGCCCAGCTTTAGCTGGAAAAAGCTGATCGCCAACAAGGATGCGGAAATCGACCGCCTGAATGGTATCTATCACAAGCTTCTGGCCGGTTCGAACGTCAAGCTGTTCGAACACCGTGCAACCTTCAAGGACGCCCATACCGTTCTCGTGGGGGGCGAGGAAGTCACTGCCGAACGCATCCTGATCGCGGTTGGCGGTCATCCGACGCTGCCCGACATTCCGGGCATCGAACACGCGATTTCCTCGAACGAGGCCTTTCACCTCGAAGACCTGCCAAAACGCATTGTCGTCGTTGGCGGCGGTTACATCGCGGTTGAGTTTGCCGGGATTTTTGCCGGGCTCGGATCGCGCGTCACACAGCTTTATCGCGGTGATCAGATTCTGCGCGGTTTTGATCACGATATCCGCAGCCATCTGGCCGGGGAAATCGTCAAAAAGGGTGTCGATCTGCGCTTCAACACCAATGTCACCGCGATTGAAAAGCAGTCCGATGGCAGCCTGAAACTGACGCTGACGGGCGGGGGCGACATGGAAGTCGACGCCGTGATGTTCGCCACCGGTCGCGCGCCCAATACCAAGGGCCTCGGGCTTGAGGCTGTCGGGATCGAAACCAACGATAACGGCGCGGTCAAAATCAACAGGGGCCTGCAAACCAGCGTTCCGAACGTCTATGCGGTTGGTGACGTGACCGACCATGTGCAACTGACCCCGGTCGCGATCAAGGAAGGCATGGCCTTTGCCGATACCGTCTTTGGCGGCAAGCCGTGGTCGATGTCCTATGCCGCGATCCCGACCGCCGTTTTCAGCCAGCCCCCGGTCGGCACTGTTGGTCTGAGCGAGGAAGAAGCCCGCGCAAAGGGCGGACCGGTTGAAATCTACAAATCAACCTTCAAACCGATGCGCCATACCCTTTCGGGCCGGGATGAAAAAACGCTGATGAAACTCGTCGTCGATAAAACCACCGACGTCGTCCTTGGTGCCCACATGGTCGGCCCCGACGCCGCCGAAATCATCCAGGGCATCGGCATCGCGGTGCGCCTTGGCGCAACCAAGGCCCAGTTCGACCAGACCGTCGCGGTGCATCCGTCGGCAGCGGAAGAATTCGTCACCATGCGGTTCCCGGTCGCGGATTAAACATAGAGCATAACTACCTGCACCCTGTCAGACGCAATCATGAAGGCAGTGTCATTTTGGCGCTGCCTTTTGTTTTGTTTGGACTTCTCACAAGAAATTCCGGGTTCCGTCTTCATTAGGCGTGTCGCAGGCAAGTTTAACAAAAATGTTGGCTTGTCGTTGTGCCGCTTACAACTCTATGAGGATTGTAATGATCTCTAAATTCGGAATGAAGAAGGCCTTCGTCGCAGTTTGGATGTTGCTGGCAGCAATAGCCACTGTTTCTCAGCCAGCATTTGCCTACTACGGCCCGAATGACTTTGCAGGGATTAATTGCAGCAATGCAATTGATCCCGACGAGGTGCGTTTCAGTCAGGACAGTATCTCGCGGAACTTCTCAGACGGCCAGACAGTTCAAAGTCTGATTGATGGTCTCAACAACGGCACCGTAACAGCAGCAGATGTTCCACCAATTCGTTTGGTGAAGGTTGATCCGTCACAGGCTGTTCGCAATGGTGGTCATGTCGTTGCCGCGGGCGTTTATACGCTTGATAATCGTCGACTGTATGCCTTCAAACAGGCTGGGGTGAATATCCGCTGCACCAAAGTAGATCCAATTCCTAATGATCAGCGGTTCAAATTCACGACGGATAATGATGGTACGGCAATTGTCGTCCGCTAATGCTATCCTGCGCAGGAGTAATTGCACTCTTGCGCAGGTTTCAGTTTACCTAAAATCAGGAGAAGAAATTGTCTGATGATGAACTAATTGATCTAGCTCATAGGGTGCGAACCAAAAAAGATTTTTTGAGCTTTATGTTGGAGCTGCAAAAAAACTATGGCGTCCAGGACGGCACTTGGGAAAACGATAACCTACGTGCTTATCTGGAAGGCTTCCATGGATATGCTGTTGATACCGTCGATATAACGATTCTGTCTAATGAAGGTCATGAGTTGCTAAGTTGGCAGCGGCTTGCCGAGATGATGCTGGCGGCTCGGGTATACGAGTAACCTGTTAACTAAAACGCCAGCGGCGCATTGTCCACGACCTCTTTCATCACAAAAAACGTCCGCGTTTGCCGGACACCGGGAAGCGCGATCAGCTGATCGCCATGCAGGTGATTGAAGTCCGCCATGTCGCGGACCCGGATTTTCAGGAAGTAATCGAAATCCCCTGCCACCAGATGGCAATCAAGGATGAAGGGCAGCTTCCGGCACGCGGTTTCGAACGCGGCGAAGCTGTCTGGCGTTGATCGGTCCAGCACCACGCCAACCATCACCAGTGCGGCACGATCCACCTTGTCCGGGGCGATCTGGGCGCGGATGGAGGTGATGTATCCTTCCTCGAACAGGCGTTGCATCCGGCGGTGGCAGGTGGCCGGGCTGACATTGACCCGTTTGGCGATATCGGCATTGCCCATTCGCCCGTCAGTTTGCAGCAGGCGCAGAATCTTTTGATCAATGCGATCTATCGGGGCGGCATTCGCGGGGCTGGCAGGCTGCGTCATGAAAGAACCTTCCGGAATTCTGTAAATTTTCGAAATTCTAGGCACATTTTTTCATATGATGAAAGCTTCGCGTGAAAAATTGGCACGAAGTTCGAGCGCACCTTTCACGCGCTTGGCGCTAGCATTTCCCCTTCATGAGGTTCGTTTCCCATGTCGTTCTGCAAATCAGGGAGTGCGCGATGCGCCTGGATAAATTTGAAAAATACAAACTGACCTTTGGCCCGACCCCGATCGAGGCACTGCCGCGTCTTTCCGCCCATCTTGGTGGTGATGTCGAACTTTATGCCAAGCGCGAGGATTGCAATTCCGGGCTGGCCTTTGGCGGCAATAAAGTCCGCAAGATGGAATATATCATTCCCGATGCGATCAAATCCAGGGCCGATACCCTTGTCACCATCGGCGGTGTGCAATCCAACCACACAAGGCAGGTCGCGGCCATCGCCGCCAAGATCGGCATGAAATGCCGTCTGGTGCAGGAAAGCTGGGTGCCGTTCAATGATGCGGTTTATGACCGGGTCGGCAACATCCTGATGAGCCGCGTCATGGGGGCGGAGATCGAACTGGTCGATGAGGGTTTTGATATCGGTATCCGCGAAAGCTGGGAAGCCGCCCTTGAGGATGTGAA
This sequence comes from Thalassospira sp. A3_1, assembly GCF_017744215.1. Taxonomy (NCBI): domain Bacteria; kingdom Pseudomonadati; phylum Pseudomonadota; class Alphaproteobacteria; order Rhodospirillales; family Thalassospiraceae; genus Thalassospira; species Thalassospira sp. A3_1. Next base: position 575,310 of record NZ_JAGHQQ010000002.1, read on the forward strand.
GGCCAAGGGTGGGGTGCCTTACCCGATCCCGGCCGGGGCATCGGTGCATAAATATGGCGGGCTTGGTTTCGTCGGCTTTGCCGAGGAAGTCCGCGCCCAGGAAGCCGAGCTTGGCTTTAAATTCGATTATGTCGTGGTCTGCACCGTGACCGGTTCCACCCATGCTGGCATGGCGGTCGGTTTTGCCGCCGATGGTCGGGCGGACAAGGTGGTCGGCATTGATGCATCCGGTACGCCTGAACAGACCCGCGCACAGGTTCTGGCGATTGCCCAGAAAACCGCTGATCTGGTTGAACTTGAAGGCGGTATTTCGGATCGCGACCTTACCCTGATCGAAGATTACGCCTATCCGGCTTATGGCGTACCGTCCGATGAAACCAACGAGGCGATCCGCCTGTGTGGCCGTCTCGAAGGCATGATGACCGACCCGGTTTACGAAGGCAAATCGATGCAGGGCATGATCGATCTGGTCAAAAAGGGCTATTTCCCCAAGGGGTCGAAAGTCCTTTATGCCCATCTTGGCGGTGTGCCTGCGATCAATGCCTATAGCTATCTGTATCGCAACGGCTGATTGCTCCTGCGCAAAGCCTGCACCCTCACCACGCCGTCATTCCCGTTCTGGCGGGAATTTGGTCTCCCACAGCTCTCCCTAGAGGACGGGGTGGTGCAAACGCAAAGGGGAAGCCGTTATGGCTTCCCCTTTGTCGTTTCTGTTTCCAGCGGCTTTGGCGAACTTACCGTCCGGTAATCCCCGGGAAGATGATCAGAAGGGCCACGGCCAGCACCTGCAGGCAGATGAACGGCACCAGCGCCTTGAAGATCGTGCCAAGCGTTATATCCGGTGGTGCCACCGATTTCAGATAGAACGCGGCGGGCCCGAATGGCGGGGAAAGGAAGCTGACCTGCATGTTCATCGCAAACAGAACCCCGAACCACACCGGGTCATAGCCAAGCTGTTTGATGATCGGCACAAAGATCGGCATGGTCAGAAGCGCGATCCCGACCCAGTCCAGGAACATGCCGAGCACAAACAGGATCAGCATCATGAACAGGATGATGATCGTCGGATCATCGGAAATGCCGGTGATCAGGGCCGATACAAACTTGATACCGCCCATGAGGTTGAACACCCCGACCAGCGCCGATGCGCCAATCCCGATCCAGACGATCATGCCGCAGGTCGACAGCGTCTGAAGCGAAGCGGCTTTCAGCATCGACAGCGAAAATTCGCGCCGAACGATGGTCGATGCAACCACACCGGCAACGCCAACGGCGGAGGCTTCGGTGACCGATGCAATCCCACCATAGATCGAACCCAGAACGCAGATCACGACAAGGATCGGCAGGAACAGGCCCTTGAGAAGGCGGATTTTTTCCTCGGTCGGGATTTTTTCGGTGCGCGGCGGCGGGGCGATATTATCCCCCGTATAGCTTCGGAACAGCACATAGGCGACATAGAAACCCGCCAGCATGAAGCCCGGAATGAAGGATGCGGTAAACAGATCGCCAATCGATACGTTTGCCGTCAGGCCATAGATGATCAGAACGATCGACGGCGGCACCATCGTACCCAGCGACCCGCCGGCACAAACCACACCGATGGCAAGGTTTTTGTCATATCCCTGACGGAGCATCTGCGGCAGGGCCAGCAGGCCCAGCAGCACGATCTCGCCGCCGATGATGCCACTCATGGCGGCCAGAATGACGGCGACAAAAATCGTCTGGACCGCGACCCCGCCCTTAAGCCGCCCGCCAAACAGGCGCATGGCTTCGAACAGGTCCCTGGCGATGCCGGATCGATCAAGGATCGCCGCCATCATCACGAACATCGGGACCGAGACAAAGACAAAGGATGAAACAAACGAATAGACCCGGCTGGTGATCAGCGGCACCGCCATCGGCCCGAACCAGCCAAGGGTGAATATCAGGGCAATCAACAGTGTTACAAATGCCAGCGGCATGCCGGTTATCAAAAAACCAAGCAGCAGCACGAACATCGCAAGCGTGCCATATTCAATGCCAAGGGACTGCAAATCAAACATCGGGATTTATCCTGTTACGCCGGATATAATTGTTTCCATGCCGTGCATGAGCGGACCCGTTCATCGGTGATGCTGCCGGGCAGAATGACGGGGCCAAATTCACACGTAATATGATGTGGCTTTTAAGGTGTTCCGGGATGTTTCGCAGGTCAGTCATGGCCTGTTCCCGTACCGGAATTTGCACCTGCATAATCAGGTTTTGCGCGCATATAATTGATCGTCAGAATGACAAACTGGATCGTCAGGGCGATCAGAACGAACAGCATGAAAATCTTGAGCAAACCCGGATAGGGCGCATTGAACGCGCTGCCGGTGGTTTCCAGATGGATATCCCCGCCCGGTTTGAATGCCGCGCGTTTGACCATCAACCATGCCGCCCAGGCAAAGAAACCCGACGAGATCGCGCAAACGATTGAAATGCCGATATCAAGTGCGCGCCGGAACCGCGGACCGGCGATGTCATAGATGATGACAACCCGGATATGCTTGTTGCGCGATGCGCAGTAAAGCCCGCCAAACACAAAGCCGACGGCTGATAAAAACGTCGTGGTTTCATGGGCCCAAAGGGTCGGGCTGTTGAAGACATGACGCATGAAAATTTCGAAAATCAGGATGCCCATCGCCAACAGGAAACCGAGCGCGAAGATCGAACTGATTTTGTCGACAGCCCGGCCAAACAGGCCGGAAACAGTCGGGACCGGCTCGGGGGTGCCATCGGGCTCTATCGCCAGATCCGGGGTGGGCGGGATGTCGCTATGTGCCGGTTTTTCCGGTGTCGGGGCCATTTTCGCAATCCTTGCAGGGACAGGGAATACAATCCGGCAACGGGGAGGACCGCATCGCCCCATATCGTCTCTTATATCGGGCTTGGCCGGATTGTATCAGCTTGTCACCGGCGGGCCCGAAAGGCCGGGCACCGCCGGTGACAGGGTTTATTTTGCCGTGATCCTATGACCGTGCGGTCACAATCAGATCATGCCTTGCGCGGTCAGATACTTGATCAGTGTATCATAAACCTTCTGGGCATTTTCCGAACGACCGGCGACTTTTTCCCACTGGCTGGTGGCGATTTTACGGAATTTGTTGCGCTCCTCGGCCGACCAGTTGTGGATGGTCACACCGCCCTCGGCACGTGCCTTGGCAACGGCTTCCATGTCTTTCATCGCAAGCTGTGCGTCCATGTCGCGCGCCATATCGCGGACCGAAACCTCAAGGATGGTCTGAAGGTCTTCGGGCATGGAATCCCATTTCGCCTTGTTGACCGAAACTTCAAGCATCGGCATGGAATGGAAGCCCGGATAGACCGGATGTTTGGCAACGTCATGCAGGCCCATTGCCTGGTTGGTCGAGAACACGGTCGCATCCGCAGCATCAATCACTTTTTTATCAAGGGATGTGAAAACCTCGGACTGCGGAATGTTCACCGGCGACGCACCGGCTGCGGCAAAGACTTCCTGCACCATGCCTTCGGGGGCGCGCATTTTAAGGCCTTTAAGGTCGGCAACACCGTCAAGTGGCTTGGACGAAACAAATGCTTCCAGGCCTGGGGTTACAGCCCCGATGAAATGCAGGCCATAGGGTTCAAGCATTTCATTCATCAGTTCCTTGCCGCCGCCATATTCGACGAAACGCAGCATTTCGGACGGTGCCGACCATGCGCCAACCGGGTTGGCGATCAGGCCGAATGCCGGGTCCTTGCCGGTGAAATAGCTGGTGTCGGTGATGTGGCCATCGATGATGCCTGCGGCAATCGCGTCCTGGGTTTCGGCATGTTCGACGACTGAGTTGACCGGAAGCATTTCAACAGCAATACGTCCGCCCGACATTTTGCCAACGCGTGCGGCCCATTCCTGTTCGATGACGAAGTTCGGCACACCGGCCGCATCGCTTGACTGGACTTTAAGGGTGAATTCCTGTGCATTTGCGGCCAGCGGCGATGCCATCATCAGGCTGGCGGCAAGTGCGGTTCCGGCGAGTGTCTTGAACGATAGGGTCATTTGTCTTCTCCCTGGGTTACCGGTTTTCCGGCGGTCTTATGCGTTTTGGTGGATGGACTGTCGATTTCGCCTGCTGCAAGACGCGCAGCAATGGCCGAAACCACGGCTTCAATCGGGGCATCGATGGAAACAGTCACGCTGATCTCGTCCGGCCCCAGCGGTTCGAGATCGGCCAACTGACTGTCAAGCAATCCGGGCGGCATGAAATGGCCGACCCGGCGATCCAGCCGGGACCGGATCACTTCGCGCGAACCGTCCAGAAAAACGAATGTTGCAGGTTCCATATGGTCCCGCAGAAAATCGCGATAACGCCGTTTCAGTGCCGAGCAGGCGATAAAGATTTTCGGCGTGACGGAACCGGTATCAATTCCAAGTGCGGCCTGTTTGGCCGCCGCACTGAGCGACGCCAGCCAAGGCCAGCGCATCTCGTCATTTAGCGGCATGCCGTTGCGCATGTTTTCGACATTTTGCGGAGGATGATAATCGTCGGCGTCAAGCCACACACCATTGCAGGCGTTGGCAAGGCGTTGCGCGACCTCGGTTTTGCCCGATCCGCTGACACCCATCACGATGAGAAATTCGGCTTTGATGGCTGTTCCTCCCGCCACTTCATTTTCGACTTTTCTTTATGCGGGTCTTGCCCGTCATTGTTTGTTAGCGCTAACATAATGATAGCGCTAACATCGAGTCAACAGATATTGTGAAACCTGCGGATCGCGGATATGAGGAAGAAGGTATGAGAAGGGAAACATGAGAAAACGCAGAGGGGCCGGACGGCCGACCATCGCTGATGTAGCCGACAGGGCCGGTGTCAGCACGATCACCGTTTCACGGGCCTTGCGTGATCCGGCCAAGGTTTCCGAAGCATTGCGTGAACGCATTGATGCCGCGGTTCGCAAGCTTGATTACGTTCCCCATTCCCATGCCAGTGCGCTGGCATCCTCGCGTTCCAACATTGTTGGCGTGATCGTGCCGTCGCTGACCAACAACGTGTTTGCCGATACCCTGCGTGCGATTTATGACGAGCTCGAACAGGGACCGCTTCAGGTACAGCTTGGCAATTCGCGCTATGTCGCCGCCGAGGAAGAACGCCTGATCCGTATATTCCTGAGCCAGCGTCCGGCTGCCCTGATCGTTGCCGGTGGCGATCAAACCAAAGCAGCGCGCGCCTTGCTTGAAAAGGCAGATTGCCCGGTGGTCCAGATCATGGAAGTCGATCCGGACCCCATTGATATGATGGTTGGCTTTTCGCATTTCGAAGGCGGGCGGGCGGCTGGCCTTCACCTGTTGCAGCGCGGCTATCGCAGGATCGGTTTCATCGGCGCACGGATGGATCCGCGGTCACGTCGCCGTATGGAAGGTTTTGCCGAAGCATTGCGATCATCGGATCGGTATGACCCGGAACTTTTCATGACAACAACCCGGTCATCAAGCACGTCGCTGGGTGCGGAGTTGATCGGGGCGTTACGCGAAAAAAGGCCCGATATAGAAGCGGTTTTCTGCAACAACGATGACATGGCGCTGGGTGTTCTGTTCGGCTGCCAGCATGCCGGGCTGCGCGTGCCCGAAGACCTCGGCATCATCGGTTTCAACGATCTTGAAATGATGGCGGCGGCCTGTCCGTCACTGACCAGCATCCGGACAAACCGCTACGGGATCGGCAAAACGGCAGTTGATATGATCAGCGCAAGACTGGACGGGGAAGGACCGGAAAACCGCGTTGTCGATCTTGGTTTCCAGTTGCAGGAACGTCAAAGCACCGCAAGGCGGGCCTGATATCCTGTTCTGACCGCGCCAGTTGCTAATCCCGATGGATCGGGAAACGCCCGGCAAGCTCGGCCACGAGTTCCTTTGGTCCCGAAATCCTCATACATGTGCCTTCGGCATCGAACTGTCGGTCCAGAACGGTGATGCCATCCTGTGCGCAGGCCTGCTCCAGCGTTCCGGCATCGGAAAAACCGGCAAACAGGTCGGCTTCACCCTGCGGGACATAATCGATGACGTCGGCAACACTGCAAACCGCATTGGCAGCACCGCTATAAGCCCGCACCAACCCGCCGGTACCAAGTTTTACACCGCCAAAATAACGGGTGACGATCACCGCGACATTAATCAGGTCGCGCCCCTGAAGAACCTTGAGGCACGGAACACCGGATGTGCCCGATGGCTCCCCGTCATCCTTGCCATGCTCGATCAACTGGTTTTCGTCATTCAGATACCGATAGGCCGTGACATGGTGATTGGCCTTGGGGTGGGCGACGCGCAGTTCGGCAAGCCTTGTCGCGAGATGGTCATAAGGGACCAGTTCGGCCAGAAAGCGCGATTTCTTTTCTTCGGTTTCGGCAAATGCGGGGCGGGTGACGGTTTTCATCACGACTGGATAGCAAAGGCAGGCGCATTGCACCAGCGCGGCATAGTGTTACGGGTGAGACAGCGCGAATTTGCCGATCAATATCGCCCCGAAAATAATCAGCATGACCAGAACCACCTTGCGAAAGGTTTCGGCATCCATTCGGTTGCGCACTACACTGCCAAGTTTGGTGCCCGCGTAAACCGGAACCAGCCCGGCCAAGGATATCCAGACGGTTTCAAGCGTCATCAACCCCATCCGTGTCAGGCCAAATGCCATCACGATGCTTGAAAGGCTAAACGAGATATTGATGGCTTGGATAAAGCGTTTGGGATCAAGCCGCAATGACAGCAAAAAGGGCAGGACGGGCATGACCTGGGAACCGGTAATGCCATTCACCAGTCCCGTGGCAAAACCGGAAACCGGCGCCAGATAGCGCGCGACTTTATCTGATAAAGGTTTGCCATGACGAAACAGCGTGATGGCCCCGTAATTCATTAAAACCAGCCCGAGCACCGCACCGGCCAGTACGCTGTCAACCATGCCAAGCACGGCAAGACCAATCAAAAGCCCCGGAATGGTTGCCGCAAACATCGGCCAGAACCGGTTGACGGTTTCGCGGAAATGTCCGGCCTGAGCCATGATGATCGAATTGCTGACAAGCGACGGAATGATCACAAGCGGCATCCCGGCCTTGAGCCCAAGTCCAAGGGCCAGGATCGGCAGTGCGGATGTCGAAAACCCCAGGCCGGTTGCGCCCTTTACAAAGGCGGCCACAAAATAGGCGCAGGCAATAATCGCGATTGTTTCAATGGACATGGGGCTTCCGCAATGAGGTGTGGCGGGCGCAGTGTGCCGCGATATGGGGGATCGCGCAATTGAATGCTGATGACTATTTGTTCTTACAGTATTGGGCGTGCCTGCTGTGTCGTTTGACGGGATGTCCGGATTCGAAGGATTTCCATCGTCCTTGCGGGAACGGGCTACTCCTCAAATCCATCTGCAATTGGTAATTTGGGGTGGAACTTTGCGTGTTATTTGCGGCGATTGGCAAAAATTTGCGGGTTTTTCTTTGCGAATTGCACGGAAGGGGTGGAAATGCGGTTGCAAAACCCGTATCAAGTTTGGCCCGGTTGACAGCGCCGGTTGAATGGGCGGAAATCCGCTGTGACGCTGATTATATGGTATAGTAACGGCATGATGAACATGCCGGATTGAGAGGAAGCAAATGAGCAAGAGCTGGAGCATTGATAGCTGGCGCAACCTGCCTGTGAAGCAGATGCCGACTTATCCGGATGCACAGGCCCTCAAGGCCGTAGAGCAAGAGCTCGGCAGCTATCCTCCTTTGGTATTTGCTGGCGAAGCGCGCGCGTTGAAAGAAAAGCTTGGCGAAGTTGCCGAAGGCAACGCATTCCTGCTGCAGGGCGGGGACTGTGCCGAAAGCTTTAAGGAATTTCATCCGAACAACATCCGCGATACCTTTAAGGTCATGTTGCAGATGGCGGTTGTTCTGACCTATGGCGCGGCATGCCCGGTGGTCAAGGTTGGCCGTATGGCCGGGCAGTTTGCCAAGCCGCGTTCGTCGGATACGGAAACCATCGATGGTGTCGAACTGCCAAGCTATCGCGGTGACAATATCAACGGCATCGAGTTTACGTCCGAAGCCCGTGTTCCGGACCCGCAGCGTCAGATTCGCGCCTATAACCAGTCGGCATCGACGCTGAACCTGCTGCGTGCTTTCGCGCAGGGTGGTTTTGCCGATCTGAGCAAAATCCATCGCTGGAACCTGTCATTTGTCGATAACAGCCCCGCGGGGGAACGATATCGCAAGATGACGACCCAGATTGATGAGGCCGTTGCCTTCATGCAGGCCTGCGGCATTACCGCCGAAACCGCACCGCAGATGCGCGAGACGGATTTCTATACCTCACACGAGGCGCTTTTGCTGGGTTACGAGCAGGCCCTGACCCGTCAGGACAGCCTGACCGGCGACTGGTATGACTGTTCGGCGCATATGTTGTGGATTGGCGACCGTACCCGTCAGCTTGACGGGGCGCATGTTGAATTCATGCGCGGTGTGAACAACCCGATTGGCATGAAATGCGGACCGACCACCGAAGAAGACGATCTGATCCGTCTTATCGATGCGTTGAACCCGAAAAACGAAGCCGGTCGTTTGACCCTGATCGCGCGTATGGGCGCAGGCAAGGTCGAGGATCACCTGCCCCGTCTGGTGCAGCGGGTCAAGGCAGAGGGCCGCAAGGTTGTCTGGTCCTGCGATCCGATGCATGGCAACACGATCAAGGCGGCGAACGGGTATAAAACCCGTCCGTTCGATGCGATCCTGTCGGAAGTCAAATCGTTCTTTGACGTGCACAAGGCCGAAGGTACCCATGCCGGTGGCGTTCATTTTGAAATGACCGGCACGGATGTGACCGAATGCATTGGCGGCGCACGTGAAGTGACCGTCGATAGCCTCTCGGATCGTTACCACACCCATTGCGATCCGCGCCTGAATGGCGGACAGGCGCTTGAGCTTGCGTTCCTGATGGCCGAAATGATCAAAAAAGAACGTGACAGCGTTCGTGCAGAACAGCTTGCTGCGTCGGCATAATTGACCATCTGAATGTGTGAACTGATAAAGGCGTCCGGGCAACCGGGCGCCTTTATTTATAGGGGATGCGTCCTTTGAGGGTTGAATATAAGAGTTGTTCTATTTAAAGGGAGCGCATTCGGGGACTGTTTCGTTAATTCTGTCCCGATGTATGCATTTTGCCCCTACACTGATGCGGGCAACATCCTTAAGTATAGAGAATCGCGCGGCATTACTGTGCGCTGACAAGACATGATGTGAAACAATGAGGTCGCACAGAACATGGTGGATGAGGCGGATTTCGCCGAATGGCAGAAGAAAGTGGAGGGAACAAACATTTCCTCGACGACACTGCTTGCGACCGATTACCTGAACCATTTCAACGAAATCGTGATGCTTCTGGAAATGGTTCCGGACATGCCCGACATGCTTGAGGACTGCAAGGAATGGGCACCCAAAAGCTATCAGGACCATTTCCGCGACAGTGCGTTTTCCGACAAGGAACTGGCGATAGAGGCTTATGACCATGTGCCCGAACGGTTCCGCCGTCCGTTCGAGGAAACCATCGAACATATGAATGCCATCGTGTTTCGTGCCAACGAGCAGCTTGAAGTGCTGATTGCCGAGGGTAACGAGGGGCTTCTGCGTGAAACAGCAGGCACAGTGACGTTGTCATTGCAGCGTTTCATGGATGTCGCCAGCGGCATTATCCATGGGTCGGCCAAAACCATGAGCCAGGACGAAATCGACGCGGCGCTTGCCCTGTGATATGGGATGAAATGATGTTCCGGTCTGTTGTATCGATGTGGTTTGCCCTGCTTTGCGCATTCGGCAATTGACACCAAACCGGGCGCCTCCTATTCCAACATCATGACAAATATGCTTGCCATCGCAATTGCCCAGCTTAACCCCATTGTCGGCGACGTTGCCGGGAATGCCGAGAAAGTTGTGGCTGCCTGGGAAACTGCGGCTGATCAGGGCGCGGATATTGTCCTTTATTCCGAACTGGTTCTGTCGGGCTATCCGCCCGAGGATCTGGTGATGAAGCCTGCCTTCATGCGCCATCTGCGCCATGCGGTCGATGATATCTGCGAACGCACCAAGGCCCTCAAAAACGGCCCGGCCCTGTTGTTGACGACACCGTGGGATATTGACGGGGAACGCTTTAACGCGGTTCTTCTGATCGATCAGGGTAAGATCGAAACGGTTCGGGCGAAAAACGACCTGCCGAATTATGGCGTGTTTGATGAAAAGCGCGTCTTTAGCGCCGGACCGATGCCCGATGTCGTGTCCTTCCGCGGGGTGAAACTTGGTGTGCCGATCTGCGAGGATGTCTGGACGCCAAGGGTTATCGCCCATCTGAAAGATCGCGGGGCGGAAATTTTCCTGGTGCCGAACGGATCACCGTTCGAGGCCGACAAGGGTGATCTGCGTCGCAACCTGATTGCGGATCGGGTACGTGAATCCGGCGTTCCGATGATTTACTGCAACGAGGTTGGTGGCCAGGACGAACTGGTGTTTGACGGCGGTTCGTTTGGCCTTAACGGTGACGGTTCCTTGGCCGTGGCCCTGCCGGGCTTTGCCGAGGATGTCGTCAGCAGCACATGGTCGCGCGGTGAAGACGGCGCGTGGCGGTGCGATGCAAATGCACCAAAGGCCGATTATCCAAGCGGGCTTGATGCAATTTACCAGACACTGGTTCTGGGGCTTCGGGATTATGTGAACAAAAACCGGTTCCCCGGTGTCGTGATTGGCATGTCGGGCGGGATCGATAGCGCGCTTTCGGCGGCCATTGCTGTTGATGCGCTGGGGGCGGATAGGGTGCGGCTGGTGATGATGCCGTCGCCCTATACGTCCAAGGAAAGCCTTGAGGATGCCGAACAATGTGCCGGGATGCTGAAAACCGGGATTGAAAGCATCAATATCGGGCCTGCCATGGGTGCATTCGAACAGATGCTTGGCCCGGCATTCGAAGGCCGTGACCCGGACATTACCGAAGAAAACATTCAGGCCCGTTCACGCGGAATCATCCTGATGGGGCTTTCAAACAAGTTCGGCCACATGGTTCTGACGACGGGTAACAAGTCGGAAATGTCGGTCGGCTACGCCACGCTGTATGGTGACATGTGTGGTGGCTATTCGGTTTTGAAAGACCTTTACAAGACAACGGTGTTTGCGCTTTGCCATTGGCGCAATGCCCATCATCCGGCGGGCGCGCTTGGCCCGGATGGTATGGTGATCCCGGAACGGATCATTACCAAGCCGCCATCGGCCGAACTGCGCCCGGATCAGAAAGACGAAGATAGCCTGCCGCCTTATGACGTTCTTGATGATATCCTTCATCAGATGATTGAAGGCGAACGGTCTGTTTCCGAGATTGTCGAAAGCGGCCATGACGAGGCCACGGTGCGCCGGGTCTGGCGGTTGCTGGACCGGGCGGAATATAAACGCCGACAAGCACCACCCGGGGTCAAGATCACCCCGCGTGCCTTTGGCCGCGACCGCCGCTATCCGATTACCAACGGTTTCACGAATTTAGTGACCTGAAAAAAGTTTGAAATGACAAAACCTGTCCTGCGATTTGCACCCAGCCCGACCGGGCTTCTTCACGTCGGTAATGCCCGCGTTGCCATGATGAACTGGCTTTATGCCCGTAAACATGGCGGCGAGTTTATCCTGCGCTTTGACGATACCGATCCGGTCCGTTCCAAAGACGAATATGTCGATGCGATCCGTGAAGACCTGAAATGGCTTGGTATCGACTGGGACCGCGAAGAACGTCAAAGCCTGCGTCAGGATAAATATGACGCGGCAATTGACGACCTGAAATCGCGCAACATGCTTTATCCGTGCTATGAAACCGAAGGCGAACTGAACTGGAAACGCAAGGCCGCCCGCCAGCGTCACCAGCCCTTCATCTATGACCGCAAGGCATTGACGCTTTCGGATGATGAAATCGCCCATCTTGAGGCGGAAGGGCGCAAACCGCACTGGCGCTTCCTTCTGACCGATGGTGTGGTTGAATGGGATGATCTGACGCGCGGGATTTGCACGTTTGATACGGAACATGTGTCCGACCCGGTTCTGATCCGCGAAGACGGGTCGCTGCTTTATATGCTGGGTTCCGTCGTTGATGACCTTGAAATGGGTGTTACCCATATCATCCGCGGCGAAGACCATGTGACCAACACGGTGTCGCAGATCCTGCTTTATATGGCGATGGGCGGTAAGCCAGGTGCGCTTGAATTTGCCCATATGCCGCTTCTGGCGGGGCCGGGTGGTTCGCAGCTGTCGAAACGTCTGGGCAGTCTTTCGCTGCGTGAATTGCGCAATGACGGGTTCGAGGTCGCATCACTTGTCGGGCTTCTGACCGGGCTTGGCGCATCGGACAAGATCGAACCGGCGACACTGAACGAGGTTCTGGGCAAATTCGATCTGTCGCATTATGGCCGTTCTACCCCGAAATTCGATCCGGCGGAACTGGCCAGCCTGAACGAAAAAGTCATTCATGACATGTCGTTTGAAACGGCAAAGCCAAAGCTTGAGGCCCTTGGCCTGGGCGACGCATCCGAAGAATTCTGGAATGCGGTGTGCGGTAATTGCTGGCGCGTGGCAGAAGCGGTTGAATGGTGGGATGTGATCACCAAACAGGTCATCCCGCAGATTGACGACGCCGATGTGGAATTTTTAAAGCAGGCGGCCGATATGCTGCCCGAAGGCGACCTTGACACAACCAGCTGGAAAGCATGGACCGGTGCGATCAAGGATGCGACCGGCCGCAAGGGCAAGGATCTTTTCATGCCGCTGCGTAAGGCGTTGACGGGGCGTGAACATGGCCCGGAAATGTCGGCGATGCTGGTTCTGATCGGACGTGAAAAGGCGTGTGAGCGGCTTTGTGGAAAGGCGGTCTAAAGCAAACAGCTTTGACCGCCGGAAATATCCCGCAAATCCGAAAACACAAGCCATATGGACCGAAAACATGACCAAGACGACATTGCGTATCTATGACACATTAAGCCGCGAAAAGCAGGTGTTCGAGCCGATTGATTCCAACCATGTCCGGCTTTATGTCTGCGGCCCGACGGTTTACGACTATGCCCATGTCGGTAATGCTCGGCCTGTTGTGGTGTTTGATACGCTGGTGCGTGTATTGCGCCATATCTATCCAAACGTGACCTATGTGCGCAACGTGACCGACGTTGATGACAAGATCAACGAACGTGCCCGCCAAAGTGGCGAGCCCATTTCGGAAATCACCAAACGTACCCATCAGGCATATCTGGATGATATGGGCGCGCTTAATGCCGCCAAGCCCGATATCGAACCGCGCGCGACCGAACATATCGCAGAAATGATCGCGATGTGTGAAAGCCTGATCGAACAGGGCTTTGCCTATGCCGCCGAAGGGCACGTACTCTTTTCCGTCGGCCAGTATGAAGAATACGGCAAACTGTCGCGTCGCGACCGCAAGGAAATGATCGTCGGTGCCCGGGTTGAAGTCGCCCCCTATAAAAAGGACCCGGCGGACTTTGTGCTTTGGAAACCGTCCGATGACGAGACGCCGGGCTGGGAAAGCCCATGGGGCCGCGGACGTCCGGGCTGGCATATTGAGTGCTCTGCCATGTCGACGCGCTATCTGGGCGCGAATTTCGACATTCATGGCGGCGGATCGGATCTGGTTTTCCCGCATCATGAAAACGAAATCGCGCAAAGCTGCTGCGCAAACAAGGGTTCTAGTTACGCCAAATACTGGATGCATAACGGCCATCTGATGGTCGAAGGTGAAAAGATGTCCAAGTCGCTTGGCAACTTTGTCACCGTGCACGAGTTGCTCGAAAACTGGCCGGGCGAGGCGATCCGTCTTGCGATGCTGGGAACCCACTATCATCAGCCGATCAACTGGACCGAAGAAAACCTGCGTCAGGCCAAAGAGGCGCTGGATCGGTTCTATACTGCCCTTCGCCAGACCACGGATATCGAACCGGAAAACACTCCGGTGCCGGAATCTGTTCTGAATGCGCTGTGTGATGATCTTAATACGCCGCTTGCGATTTCGGAATTCCATGAACTGGTGACCGAACTTAACAAGGCGACGAAGAAATACGACAAGGCCGAAGCCAAGGGCCGTGTTCTGGCGGCGGCAATGTTGCTGGGGATTCTGGAAAATGATCCGGAAGCCTGGTTCACCGGTTCTGCCGATGAAGATGAAGCTGCCGAGATTGACAGTCTGATCCAGCAGCGTGCCGAAGCGAAGAAAAACCGCGACTTTGCCACCGCCGATCAGATCAGAAATGATCTTTTGGCGCGTGGTATCCTGCTTGAAGACTTCAAGGACGGTACGAACTGGAAGCGCGTTTGATCCGTCGGATTTGAATTGGAAAAGGCACCGCCGGGAGACCTGCGGTGCCTTTTTGCTTTAATTGGCGGTGGCGTCCAGTTCGTCAAACAGTTCCTGTGCGGCATTCAGGCCGTTGATCGCGGCAGGAAGACCGCCATAAACCGCCATCTGCCAGATCGCTTCGATGATTTCTTCGCGTGTCGCCCCGGCAGCAAGAGAATGTTTGATATTGACCTTAAGCTGCGGTGCGGTTTGCCCGCCCAGAACCGTCAGGGCGGAAATCGTGCAGAGCTGACGGGTTTTCAGATCAAGGTTGGGCCGCGCGTAATGACGGCCATAGGCCCATTCAACAAGACTTTCGGCAAATCCGGGCACCAGGGTATCGTATTTTTCGGCTAAGGCGCCTTCAAGCGGTGGGTTCAGACGTGCGACAACATCGCGCCCGGCGTCGAGCGCGCTTTTCTGTTCAGCCATAAGGGGCTCCTGTAAGGTATTTTGGGGTCAGGCCGTTTTCTTGCGACCGATTTCGTCGTAATTGGCGATTTTGTAATCGAGCACTTCGAGGGTTTCGGTCAGTTCGGCGATTTTTTGGGCCAGCCCGGTCCGATAGATTTCAAGAAGTTCGCGCCGTTCGCCAACCGTTTGTTCGCCTTCGCTGCGCAGACGGGCAAACCTGACCCGGTCGCGGATCGGCATGCCAAGATCCTTGAGTCGGCTTATGAAAGTCAGCCAATCGAGAATTTCCGGGTCATAGTACCGTCGGCCGCCCGCATCGCGTGACGGTTTGGGCACGAGACCGATTTTTTCGTAATAGCGCAGC
Source organism: Thalassospira sp. A3_1 (assembly GCF_017744215.1). Taxonomy (NCBI): domain Bacteria; kingdom Pseudomonadati; phylum Pseudomonadota; class Alphaproteobacteria; order Rhodospirillales; family Thalassospiraceae; genus Thalassospira; species Thalassospira sp. A3_1. The sequence goes on from NZ_JAGHQQ010000002.1 coordinate 590,450, forward strand.
GTGTGAATGGGCAAACCGCTTTTGGCCGAGACTTCACCAATCATCATGTCGGTCACCTTTCAGCTTGGGGAACTTTCAAAAGGCTAGCTGCTGGAGTGTACTTTAGGTCAAGCGTAAATTTTTTGCCAGTTTGTGCAACAGCTTGCAGTTGCGCAGCCATGACATTCTGACCACCTTCTATCCTGTGACCGGTTCGAAACGACAATGTTGGGATTGCGATGTTTTTACTGGGTCGACGGAATTTCCTGCGCGGTGTGACGGCGATTGGCGCAACAGCGGGCCTTGGCGCGATCAAACCGCTTTGGGCGCAAACGCTTGATAATCGTGCGGTTCTTGATGTGATCAAAAAGCCGATCCCGTCAACGGGTGAAATGATCCCGGCGGTTGGTCTGGGTAGCTGGATCACGTTTAATGTCGGCAATGATCCGGTTTTGCGCGACCAGTGCGCCAATGTCATGCAGGCCTTTTTTGACGGAGGCGGACGTATGATCGACAGTTCGCCGATGTATGGATCGTCCCAGGATGTGATTGGTTACGGGCTTGATAAACTGGGTGCGCGTGATCGGGTATTTTCAACCGATAAGGTCTGGACGTCGGATGACGGTGCAGAACAGATCGCCGAAACATCTGATTACTGGAACATCGAAAAGTTTGACCTGTTGCAGGTCCATAATCTGGTGGGGATCAATGACAATCTGCCGCTTCTGTTCGATATGAAGGATGCCGGACGACTGCGTTATGTCGGCGTGACGACGTCGCATGGCAGACGCACCGATGATCTGATCGCGGTGATGAAAAACACGCCGCTTGATTTCGTACAGGTCACCTATAACCCGGTGGATCGCAAGGTCGAGGATTACCTGCTGCCGCTGGCCTCGGAACGCGGAATTGCCGTGATCGTCAACCGACCGTTTCAGGGCGGCCATCTGATTGATCGGCTTGAAGGTGAAAAACTGCCGGACTTTGCCGCCGAGATCGAAGTACGAAGCTGGGCGCAGTTGATCCTGAAGTATCTGATTTCCCATCCGGCGGTGACCTGTCCGATCCCGGCAACGACACAGCCGATGCACGCCATGGAAAACATGCAGGCGGCCACCGGCCCAATGCCCGATGACGACATGCGCCAACGTATTGCTGCCGTGATCGGGGTTCTGTGATGAGCGAGTGGTGGAGCTACAGTCTGGCAGATTTTCTGCTGTTTTCGCCGCGCGTTTATTACCGGCTGTTTGAAACGCTGAATACCACATGGTGGCTTGCGGTTACCGCCGCATTGGTAGCAGGGATCATCACCTTTGGCCTTTCCATCCGGCACGGCAATCGCGGCAACCGGGTGGCGCTTGTACTGTTGGCGATGATCTGGGGCTGGGTGACTGCGGGCTTCCTTTGGTATTATTACCAGCCGATCAACTGGATAATCCCTTATTTCATTCCGGCATTTATCACAGAGGCATTGTTGATGGTGATGTTTGCCGCGCGCCGGATGCCGTTGCGATTTGGCTGGCGCGGTGATTTTTCCAGCATTGCCGGGGTGGTGATGATCGTGATTGCGATTTTCGTCTATCCCTTTGTCGGTCTGATCGAAGGGCGTGACCTGATACAGGCGGAACTGTTTGGTAGTGCCGCCGATCCGACGGCAATCGGAACACTTGGCTTTATCCTGCTGGCGCGCGGGTCGTGGCGCTGGGTCCTGTTGCCTGTGCCGTTGGTGTGGTGTGTACTGTCCAGCGGGACATTATGGGTGATGGACCAGAATATCGCGCTGCTGCCCCTGATTGCTGTCTGGTTGACGGTGCTTGGCGGCTGGATGGATCAGAAAAGCGGAGTCACCCGCCGGTCATTGCTTGATACCGGCGGGGATGACTAGAGTTCGTGTCGCGCGATTTAACGCCCGGCAAGCAGGCGAATACCAACCGCGGCAAAGAACACACCCAGCAAACCATTGATCCAGCGCGCCGCGCGACGATACAGCGAAATCGCCGGTGCGGTCGAAAAGGCGGTGGCATAGGCGAAATGCACAAGTGTTGAAATCGTGCCACAGCCAATCACGATCACCCATCCTACCCAAAGTGGCGTGCCATCGGCAAAGCCGATGGAGATGATGGCAATCCATGTCAGGATTGCCTTGGGATTTGTCAGGTGAAGGCTCAGTCCACGACTGAAATACCCGACCGGCGAGATGGTTTTATTGTCGCGCGCAATGGCATCGCCAGCCGGTTGGGCGGGCCGGAATGCGGAACGAAATGCCTTGAAGGCCAGCCATAAAAGATAAATCCCGCCGGCAATGCGAATGATGGTCATGGCATCAGCCCAGCTTGCCAGAAGGGCGGACAGACCCGTCAGGGTCAGAATGCCGATGCAAAGCGAACCTGTTCCGATCCCGATGGCAAAGCAATGACCGGCACGGCGACCGCGTTCAAGCGAGACACCCATCAGACCCAACAAGGCAGGGCCGGGGCTGATCAAGCCCATCAGAAGGGCGGCATAGGCAAGAAATATTCCCGGCAAATAGGGGGCGATATCGGCAAAGTCGATCATGGGGCGATCCTTTGTCAAACATGGTGGCAAACATGCCATGGTGGCGGTATGAAAACTGTACGCCCCGGTTGTAGTTCTGTCGATAATGCAAAAGCCCCGGTGCAAAAGGCAACCGGGGCTTTGGATGATCATATCCGCTGACGGTATCAATCGTCAAAAATGACTTCGTCGTCGGCAACCTCGACCTGACGGGCGATTTCGGACAATGCCTGTTCGAAAACTTCGGGCGGATGGCCGCCGGAAATGGCGTATTTGCCGTTCACAACATAGGTCGGAACCGATGATATACCGGCATTGCGGAATTCTTCCTCTTCGGCGCGGACTTCCTTGGCGAACATGTCGCTACCAAGAATTTCGTTTGCCTTTTCCGGTGACAGACCAACCTCCTCGGCGGCGCGTTTGATCACGCCGTGATCGCCGGGATTTTCGCCTTCCTGGAAATAGGCGCGGAACAGGGCCAGTTTCAGTTCGGTCTGTTTGCCTTCCTTGCCCGCCCAATAAAGCATCCGGTGCGCATCAAAGGTATTGTAGATGCGGCTGTCCGAGCTAAAGCGGATGTCAAAGCCGACATTTTCACCCATCATCGAGATACGGTCGCGATTTTCCGCACTCTGATCCGGGGTCAGGCCGTATTTTCCCTTGATATGTTCCGACAGGTTCTGGCCTTCGGGACCCATATCCGGGTTCAGTTCGAACGGGTGCCAGCGCAGTTTGATGTCGACCTGACCGTCCAGACGCTCAATCGCCTGTTCAAGGTTTTTGTAGCCGATGATGCACCAGGGGCAGACAACGTCGGAGACGATATCGATCTGCATCGGGATGCCGTTGCTCATGAATTGTGCCTTGTCTTATGAATATCTGGATGGGTCACACATAAGCGGTATGAAGCCAAACGCAAGGACAGAAATGCGCGGGCTTAAAAGAAACGGCCTGTCCGGGGGAGACAGGCCGTCATATGTGCAACAACTCGGCGGGGGGAGGTAGATTAATCATCTAATCCGAGTTTCGGGGTGTGCACGTGGGACGCTTCTGATGGCAGCGCGGCCAACAGGGGAGGCGAATTTCAATCCATGCCGTCGATATTCTGGCGACGGGCGTTGTCGACCATATATTCGGCAAAGGTTTCAAGGGTAGGACAGGACCAGTCTGCCGCCGTTTTTTCGCCGTCACGTTCCCATTGACCGTACCAGCGGTCATCAGGTTCGAGAAAGATCGTGTAAGCGGCGAAACGGTCGGACGCCGTCCAGCTGTTTTTGCCAGCACGGTGCCAGGTCAGACCCGCAAGCAGCATAACGTCAAAATCTTCGGCGGCTTTCAATGCCATCTTGGTGTCCCTATCCATGCGAAGCCCGAAGAAATGGAGGGTGTATTCCCAGTCACTTCACAATGTATGGTAGAGTTAATCATTACTACCATGCCTTTACAACCATTCAGGGGGACAGGTTTGCTATCCTAAAGGTGGGCAATTAGGCGATTTTGGGCAAAAAGCAGCGCATAATTGGCATGTCTTGTAATGCGGTTGCGTAAATGACGGTTTTGCGGCAATTTGCCAGACCGTCCGGCACATGCCGGAACAAGAGAAGATCGATCAGTTTTGGAATGAATATGTCAGACAAGCGCGTCTATTTATACGACAGTACCTTGCGCGACGGGCAGCAGACCCAGGGCGTGGATTTTTCGGCAGCGGACAAAACCGCAATTGCCAAGGCACTGGACGAGCTGTCGATTGACTATATTGAAGGCGGCTGGCCAGGTGCAAACCCCACCGATGACGCATTCTTTGCCAATCCACCGAAACTTAAAAATTCGAAACTGACGGCATTTGGCATGACGCGGCGCGCGGGGCGTTCGGCATCAAACGATCCGGGATTGACGACGCTTGCACAAAGCGCGCCGATTGTTTGCATGGTCGGTAAAAGCTGGGATTTTCAGGTGACCGAGGCGCTCGGGATCGAGCTTTCGGAGAACATTGCGATGATTTCGGAATCCATCGCACATCTCAAAAGCCAGGTTTCCGAAGTCATGTTCGATGCCGAGCATTTTTTTGATGGCTACAAGGCCAACCGCGATTACGCCCTTGCCGCGATCAAGGCGGCCTACGAGGCCGGTGCGCGCTGGGTTGTCCTGTGCGATACCAATGGCGGTACCCTGCCTGATGAGGTTTTCGACATTGTCACCGATGTTTGTTCCCATGTTCCGGGTGGAAATGTCGGCATTCACTGCCATAACGATACCGAGAATGCGGTGGCGAACTCTTTGGCGGCGGTCCGCGCCGGGGCACGGCAGGTGCAGGGCACTTTGAATGGCCTGGGCGAGCGGTGCGGCAACGCCAACCTGATTTCGATCATCCCGACATTGATGCTGAAGATGGGCTATGACGTTGGCATTTCACACGAACAGCTAGCCCATCTCCGCCGGATTTCGCACATCCTTGATGAACGACTTAACCGCGAGCCGACCCGTCAGGCGGCCTATGTTGGGGATAGTGCATTCGCGCATAAGGGCGGATTGCATGTGTCCGCCGTGGAAAAGAATCCGGCCTGTTACGAGCATATCGAGCCGGAGCTTGTCGGAAACCAGCGTCATATCCTTGTGTCGGATCAGGCGGGGCGTTCAAACATTCTGGCCCGGTTCCGTGAAATCGGGGTCGAGGTCGATCCGAAATCCGATGCGGTTGGCAAGCTTGTCGAAGCGGTCAAGCAACGCGAATTTGATGGTTATGCCTATGACGGTGCCGAAGCAAGTTTCGAACTTCTGGCGCGCAAGGCACTGGGCGAGCTTGACCGCTATTTCCGTGTGACATCGTTCCGCGTGATTGACGAACGCCGCTGGGTGGACGAGCAGGACGAACAGGTCATCACCATGTCCGAAGCGACCGTCAAGGTCGTGGTCGGCGATGGACAGTTCATGTCCGTGGCCGAGGGCAATGGCCCGGTCAACGCGCTTGATGCCGCGTTGCGCAAGGTGCTTCTGACCGTGCCGGAATATGTCGAAGCCGTGCAGCAGATCGAACTGATTGATTATAAGGTCCGCATCATAACACGTGGTGATGGCACGCGCGCAGTCACCCGCGTCATGATCGAAAGCCGCGATGCCGAGGGCAATAGCTGGTCAACGGTTGGTGTTTCAACCAACATTATCGAGGCGTCCTATAACGCGCTTCGGGATTCGATTACCTATAAACTGTTCAAGTCCGGCGTGCGTAGCCAGCATGCGTGACTGTTGGTTTAGGCGATAAAATTGCAAAAGGGCGCGGTTTGATCCGCGCCCTTTTTGTTTTAGCTGTGATGGTGATGCAGGTGGTCATGATTGTGCGCATGTCCGAAGCGTTCGGCCATGAAGCTTAGCAGGTCGATATCGGCGCGTTCAGTCATCGACACATAGGTAAATGTCATGGTTTCGCGTTCCTCGATCATACTGCCGGGAAATGGCAGATAGGCCAGTTCGCGGGTGGCAAAGGCCGGGCAGGCGGTGCCGATTTGCCAGTGCGTGGTGATTTTGGCATCGACCAGATGCATGGTCAGGCCATCCTTGCCAGTCTTTTGAAACGGGATGTCGGCAAGGCGAAGGTAGCTTGCCTTGTCATCGGCCTTGCGGAAGCCTTCGACGAAGCTTGAGGACAGGACCCGTAATTCCTCGGCATGGTCGGCGTCACTTTGGCCATGGACATGCGAATGCAGGTGATCGTGGTCCGGGGCGTGATTATGCCCCGGTCCGTGTGAGTGGTTGTGCCCGACATCATGATGATGGTGGTCGTGATCATGTTGATGATGCGTGTGGGTGTGGGGATGATCATGGGGCATCGGGTTACTCCACATCCGGGCCGGCGGGGATGCTTACCGGTTTGTCGATGATGCCGCGATGCGATCCCATTTTGCCGTGCGACACCAGTGTGCCCAGCACATCGACAATCACGCGCGTTGCCAGCAGGGCGGTAATGTCCGAACAGTCATAGGGCGGGGAAACCTCAACGACCTCAAGGCCGCAAATGCCTTCGGCGGCGACGAGCGATACAAGTTCCAGTGCCTCGCGCGGCAGGAAGCCGCCAGGTTCCGGCCAGCCGGTGCCTGGAACGAACCCGCAATCGACACTGTCGATATCAAACGAGATATAGACAGCATCCGCATCCTTCCATGCCATTTCAAGCGCGCGCGCCGCGGTTTCGGCCAGTCCGAGTTCCTCGACATCGCGCATGGTGAAGATGTTGGTATTGCGTTTGCGCGCAACTTCGACTCCTTCGCGCGGGACCTGCCAGCCACCAATGCCGACCTGCACAAGGTTCACCGCCGGAACATTGACCAGATCGGTGGCATGGAACCACGGCGTGGTGTGCATGCGTTCATCAAGGTCCTTTTCCTGAATGTCGATATGGCGGTCGAAATGGACGATGCCGATGCGTTTGGATGTGCATTGCGCAATGCCGCGCACACACGGGAAACCAATGGAATGATCGCCGCCGATCATGATCGGAAGTGCGCCGCTGGATGCGACGTGGCTGACCGCGCGCGTGATCTGATCAAAGGTCTTTTCGATATTGGCCGGGATGGTGAAAACATCGCCGACATCGCACAGCGTCATCTGTTCGCGAAGATCAACCCCCATTTCATAGTTATAGGGCGTGTAAAGGGCGGATATTTTGCGAACCCCCTGCGGGCCGAAACGCGTGCCGGGCCGGTATGTCGTGCCACCGTCAAACGGGATACCGATCACGGCTGCATCATAGGCGCCGACCTTGGTAACGTCTTCGATATAGGGCGCCTTCAGAAACGTGTTGATCCCGGCATAGTGGGGCAGTTCGCCCCGGGCAAAGGTCGGGATTGATTTATCAGTCAGGCAATCGGACCCGGTCAGACCCATGCGAAGCGCCCACTGCTTTTCCTTTTCCCAAGCGGCTGATGGCAGCAGGGCTTCTTTTTCCGCCGATTTCCAGCCGCGCAATTGCAGCTTGTCGAAATTCGGGTGGTGGTGGCGGGTTGCAGTGGGGGCGGGCAATGTTCCGGCCACGCGATGTCGGCGGACATTTTGGGGGGCAAAGAAATCGCGCATGGTTGTTTCCTTCGGGTTGCGTCAGTCTTTGTTGGGTTGGCTTTCGGGTTCGAGATCAGGGATCGGGTGTGGTCGCCATCAGTGCGGCCGAGAAATTCATGCCGTCGGTTTCATCGGTTTCGCCATTGGTACCGGGAGGCGGTGCCGCAGACAGATCAATCGGCAGGTCATATGTGATGGTCGCGCCATAGGCTTCGGGTGTGACCGGATCGTCGCGCAGCTTGTCAAACACCAGCATCCTTGTGCCGAGCTTGAACGCCTCGTGGATGTCGTGCGTGACCATGAAAATCGTCATGTCATGCGCCTTCCAAAGGCCCAGCAACAATTCATGCATGTCATTGCGAATACCCGGATCAAGCGCGCCAAACGGCTCGTCGAGTAACAGCACGCCGGGCTTCATCGTCAGGGCCTGCGCAATGGCAAGGCGTTGCTGCATGCCACCCGAAAGCTGGCTGGGATATTTGTTGGCCGCCGGTGACAGGCCGATGGTTTCAAGCAGGTCGGCAATGTCGTCGCGGGCCTTTTTGCGGGCACGGCCAAACAGGCGGCCGGTCAATTTGCGTGCGGCAAATTCCGCCCCGATCATCAGGTTTTCGGCAACGGTCAGATGCGGAAAAACCGAATAACGCTGAAATACGATGCCGCGATCCGGTGTCGGTTGTTGCGGCAATGGGGCGCCATCCATCAGGATATCGCCGCCACTTGGCAGTTCTTGGGACAGCAGCATGCGCAAAAAGGTTGATTTGCCACAGCCCGATGCCCCGACCAGCGTGCAAAACGCCCCGGCTTCGATATCCAGATTGATGCGTTCAAGTACCGGATATTCGCCGTAAGACTTGCTCAGGTTGCGGATCATGAATTTCGGGTCGCGCATCACAGACTATCCCCCGAAAGGTGGTTCCACGGAAAAGCCCTGCGCGATGCCATCAACAGCAACCGGTCAAGGATGAAGGCCAGAAGCGTGATCCAGGCTACATAAGGCAGGATCACATCCATCGCCAGGTAACGGCGGACCAGAAAGATGCGATAGCCAAGGCCGCTCGTGGATGCGATGGCCTCGGCCGAAATCAGGAATATCCACGCCGGGACAAGGCCAAGCCGGATGGCGGTGATCAGTTTGGGCATGACTTGCGGCAGTACTACACGGGTGATCATTTGCCATGTTGATGCGCCCAGCGTTTCTGCCTTGATGATCAGTTCGCGCGGGATTTCCATCACCGCCTGCGACACGCAACGGATCATGACGGGGGCGGTGCCGATCGTAATCAGCATCACCTTGGATGTTTCGCCCAATCCGAAAATGATGAACAGGATCGGCAGAATGGTAATCGGTGGGATCAGTGACAGGGTGGCGACAAAGGGCGCCAGACCGCGCCTGATATGCGGAATGAAGCCGATGGAGATGCCAAGCCCGATGGCAAGCAGGGTGGAAATGAAGATACCAACCGCAAGGCGCGACAGGCTATCGACCGTATCAAGCCACAGCAGATAATCGCCCGACCGTTTGTCGGCCTCGAACCCCATGCGCCAGATCGCATCCCCCATGCTGCTTAGTGACGGCAGCAGTTTGTCCGCCGGGTTATCGATCCGGCGCAGATGGCTTGCGATGGCATAGGCCCCGATCAAAAGCGCAAACGGGGTCGAACCCAGCAATATAGCCGCGCGTCTTGAAAGAGTGCGATTGATGATACGCATGGCCGTCACCTTGCAATTGCAAAAACGGTGTAGGTGTCAAAACGGGGCAAAGTTCACAAAGGTCGGCCATCCGAACCCGATGCAACCGGTGCAATGAATGTTACCGGGCCGGATGGCCGACAGAGTTAAACAGCATTAATCAGCAAAGCGCGTGGTGACGCGAACACGCTGCGCTCAAAGTTCGCCCTTGGCGGCCATTTCCATATAGGTCGTGTCGAATTTCAGTTTCACATTGGTGCTGTCGCCATAGATGCTGCCGTCCGGGAAGCTGACGCCGACAAATTCCGGGCTTGGTGCACCTTCGCCAAGGATGCCCTTGTCGAACAGGAACTCAGCGACGAATTTCATGGTTTCGGGAAGCTCGACCGATTTGGTGAATTCAACGGCCTTGTCCGGGGTAAAGAACATCGCCGTGCTGGCAAGCTGGGCGTCATATCCGGCAAGATCGGTTCCAGATGCTTCGGCCATGGCGGTGCGTGCGGCAATGCCTTCGTCCGTGTCGGATGCCATGATGCCCATCAGTTCATACCATGCACCGACCAGTGCCTTGCCAAATGCGGGGTTGTCGGCAAGGGTTTCGGTGCTGACCATCATGATATCGATGATTTCGCCGGGAATGCCCGCACTGTCAAAGACAAGCGTTGCATTATCGTTGGCGGCGATTTCCGACAGAAGCGGGTTCCACGTCACGACTGATGTGACATCATCGGTGGCATAGGTCGCGATCATGTCGGCATCGGATGTATTGACGACGGTGACGTCCTGTTCGGACAGACCTACTTTCTCAAGGGCGCGTGCCAGTAGATAATGAGAAACGGAAAGTTCGACCAGATTGACATTCTGCCCCTTGATGGCGGCAAGGTCGGTTGCGTCTTTCAGGATGATGCCGTCATTGCCATTGGAATAATCGCCAACAATCAGGGCGGTGGTATCAACCCCGCCACCGGCCGGGATCGAAAGCGCGTCCATATTGGTCATGGAGCAGCCGTCATATTCGCCGGCGGTATATTGGTTGATTGATTCAACGTAATCATTGATCTGCACGATATCGACCGAGATGTCGTATTTATCGGCCCATTTTTTCATGATGCCGCTGTCTTGCAGATAGCCCCACGGCATCCAGCCGACATAGATCGACCAGCAGACTTTGAATTCGGATTTTTCTTCGGCGTGGGCGGGCAGGGAAGCCAGAGAGGCAGAAAGGACGGCGGCAAACGAAAGTGTTTTAAAAAACCTCTTTAACATGTGTGCGCTCCTGCTTGTTTTGCGGATCACTTCGGATCAGTCAATTCAAGAAAGGCTCTTGCACACAAACCGGGAGAAGGCTTGTGCGCGACAAACCTGTGCAGTTGTCTCCCGGGATTTTGGCCCGCCGTGTCACCGGTCTATGAAACGTTGACCGGCTTGCGCCTCTCGGACCAGCATTCCTTTCGGAACCGGAACCCTAGGCGCGCTGCACAATCAAACAGAAGCAATGTATATGCCAGTCACCTGAAATGTATCTTCGGATGACGGTAATGCTATGGAAATAAAGGATAATATTGGAGTTGGCGGCGCTGCCCCTCGTGCGAAATGCATATATGCACCGCACAATTTATGATTAAAAAATCACCACAAAAATAAAAATGTTTAAAATGTGTGCATTGTTCGTGTGTGTAATGTGTACTGGCATCGTGCATTGGCTTTTGGTAAAGAAACGCCAATATTGACGGGCATGCCCGCACTTCACCCTATGCAAAGACCGGAGAATTCAAGCGATGAGCGACGTCGCAGACGCGGCTATGCCGGATGGCGCAAGACCCGAAACCGGCGGTATCGCCAATCCGCCTGTCATCATCCTGATTGAACCGCAGCTTGGCGATAATATCGGCAAGGCGGCGCGAGCCATGCTTAATTGCGGATTGGTTGACCTGCGTCTGGTGCGGCCGCGTGATGGCTGGCCCAATGAACGGGCGACGGCCAATGCATCAGGGGCTGATATTGTCATCGACAATACCAAGGTGTTCGAGCGTGAAGAAGATGCGCTGGCGGATCTGAACCGGGTTTATGTGACGACCGCGCGGACGCGCGACGCGATCAAGCCGGTCTTTACCCCAAAGGGGCTGGCGCCTGAAATGCGCGCCAATGTCTCGCGCGGGGAAAAGGTCGGGGTGCTGTTCGGGCCGGAACGCACCGGTGTGCGCAACGAACATATTTCGATGGCCGATGCGGTTGTAACCGTACCGCTTAACCCCGGTTTCACGTCGCTTAATCTGGCGCAGGCGGTGTTGCTGATCGGGTATGAATGGTGGCAGGCCGGTGTTGATGTGCCCGACTACCAGATGATGATGAACGATACCTTTCCGGCCACCCGGGACGAGTTGGATCGTCTGTTCGAACATCTTGAGGCGGAACTGGACAATTCCGGCTTTTTCCGGGTGGAGGCAAAACGCCCGAATATGGCACGCAATATCCGCAATATTTTCAACCGCGCCAACCTGACCCATCAGGAAGTTCAGACACTTCGCGGCATGATCGTTGCTATGCGGGGCGGCAAATTCAAAGCGTGACGCTCGCGGACATGGCGGCAAGGCTGGTGTTTGGGTGATTCTTTTCGTTTGACTCTGCGGTCTTGATCTCTATATTGCGCCTCACTTCCGAGAAAGTGGGGCGAAACAGGTGTTTTCGTCCCCGTTCCTGTTTGGGGTAACCGAAACAGGAAACTATCGGGACAATAAAGTGATCTTAAAAAAGAGAGTTACAAAATGTCGAAACGTATTGCTGCAAAGCATAAGATTGACCGCCGCCTTGGCGTGAACCTTTGGGGCCGTGCAAAATCGCCGCTGAACAAGCGCGAATATGCACCGGGCATGCACGGCGCGACCCGCCGTAAAAAGCCGACCGATTACGGCACCCAGCTGTTCGCCAAACAGCAGCTTAAAGGCTACTACGGCTCCATCTCCGAAAAACAGTTCCTGCGTTACTACAAAGAAGCATCGCGTCGTCCGGGCGATACTTCCGAAACGCTGGTCGGTATTCTCGAGACCCGTCTTGATGCCGTTATCTACCGCATGAAATTCGTTCCGACCGTGTTCGCAGCGCGTCAGTTCGTTAACCACGGCCACATTCTTGTCAACGGCAAGAAAGTCACCATTCCTTCTTACCTTGTTAAAGAAGGCGACGTTGTTGAAGTCAAACAGGCTTCGCGCGAAATCCCGATGGTTATGGAAGCTGCCAACCTGAACGAACGCGACGTTCCGGAATATCTCGACGTTGACGCGAAGGCCTTCAAAGGCACCTTCGTTCGCGTTCCGAAATTCGCAGAAATTCCGTACCCGGTTCAGATGCAGCCGAACCTGGTCGTCGAATTCTACTCGCGTTAATCCTTTATCGGATTTCGCGAAGACGAACACAGAACGCCCGCTGGAAACAGTGGGCGTTTTGCTTTTTCAGCCTGTATGAAAAGCCCCGCACGGTTTTCCTGTGCGGGGCTTTTGATTTGTATCGCGTGCGAAGGCCTTAGGCTTCAGGGCTTTGGCTGGGCGATCTGTTCGGATGCCTGCTGTGCTGCTGCGGCAATCGCTTCTTTTTTCTGTTCCGGTGTAGCGTCGTCGGGCACATCGACCTTCACATTGCGGGATGCCATGTGGATGCCGTTTTCCTTGAACATCGCCAGAACGCTTTGATAGACGGTTTTGCGGATGGTGAATTGTTCACCGGGCTTGGAGGTATATTTAAGCCCGATCACCATGTTGAATTCTTCCATCCGACGGACGCCCTGCGATTTCAGCGGTTCGATAAAGCTGTCACCGATCAGCGGATCTTCCAGCAGTTCGGCAGACAGCTTTTTGACCAGTTTCTTGATCTTGTTGACGTCGGTTTCGAACGGTACGCGGAATTCAAGTTTGACGATCACCCAGTCGCGGCTGTGGTTGATGATCGATTTGATTTCGCCAAAGGGCACGGTTTGGAGGGGGCCACGGTGATGGCGCAGTTGCATTGACCGGATCGAGATATTTTCGACCCGCCCGCGCAGGTTATCGACCTCGATATATTCACCAAGCCGGAAGGCATCATCAAGCAGGAAGAAAACCCCGGCGACCACGTCACGTACCAGTGCCTGGCTGCCAAAGCCGATGGCAAGGCCAACAACCCCGGCACCGGCGATCAACGGGCCGATATCAACGCCGAGTGCTGACAATGTCACCATCACCACCATGATGACGATGACGGTAAGCGCGAAGTTTTTCAGAAGCGGTAGAAGGGTTTCAATCCGGGATAACCCGGTACCGCCACCTTCGCCGTCGCCATGTCCATCTCCAGCACCGCTTTGGCTCATGCGTTCGTCAAGGAATGCCTTGATCAGGGACCAGACGAGATCGGCAATCAGCAGGATCATAATGATCTCGGTCGAGGCATCAAGCGCACGCGCAATGATCCCGGCATCCTCGGCCAGCGCAAGGCGATCAAATCCCCAGATGCGCCAGAAGCTGGCAAGGACAAAGACGATGGCGAGTAACCGCACACCACGTTTCAGAACCGGGGTAAAGACCGGAAGGTCCGGCTGAACTGGTTTGAATTCTTCCTCGGCCTCCACCGCGGCGGCTTCGGCACGGGCATTGATCGCATCTGCTTCGGCTTCGGCCAGTCGGGCTTTTTTGCGATGCTGGCTTTCGATGATGTTGCGGAAAATCGCATCAAACAGGCAGGCAATGCCAATCGCCAGCAGGCACTTCATGAAGCGGTCTGCCGCCAGAATGGTCGTCGCGCCGAGTGCAATCAGATAGGCGCAGACAATGACGGGCCATAAACGGGCAAGCGATACGGGCAGGGCAATCTTTTCAACTGCGCCCGTGAGCTGGTGAGTGGCGAAATAACGTGCCAGCGAAACCGTTGCGAGGCAAAAGGCCAGGACACTGATCACGACCGCGATATCAAAAAGGATGATGTCGCCATGTACCATTGCCGGTGATTGCCGAAAAACCCCCGCCAGCGCAAAGGCAGATAACGAAACGCCACTTGCGATGGTGATGGTGCGCGTCAGTGTTGCTGCAGTCTGTGGGTCGACATTGATCATCCGAAGGCCTTCGGCCTGTGGCGCAAACAGGAATTGCAGCACGATCATGACGAGACGCAGGACAAAGAACGCGGCGAGCAGTGACAGGAGTGCTCCCTTCATCAGGGGGGGCCAGTCAAAGATCATGAAGGCACCGATCGAGCCGATGGCAAAGACCGTCAAAGACAGCAGCGACAGGACGGATAAAAGCGCCATTTGACGCAGCCGGTCGAAAAACCGGGTGGGGTGCTGTGCTTCAAGATAGCTGCAAAGCGGGGCCGCAGCGCGGCGATACAGGAATTCGACGATCAATCCGACACCGACAAAGATCACGGTAAACAGCGCAAGGCGCATCAGTCCCCTGCGGCCGATGTCCGATGCCAGGAAATCACCGGTTCGTGCCATTTCATCGGGAAAGGTTTCAAGACCGGTAAAGGTATCTGCGATCTGTTCGCGGGTTCGTGCAACCCCGGCATCAAGAAAGTCGTAATAGCTGAAGGTCGTTTCAGCCGTCTCGGACAAGGCATCATCGGACGGATCGGTTGTTTCCGTGGTCTGTACTTCGTTTTGGGCGGCGATTGTAGCCAAGGCAGCTTGTGCATGTGCCCTGTCTGCCATAGCCGACACAGTGCCCGCCACCAGCAGCCAGAGCCCGAGGCACATCAGGATTTTTGTTGTGATTTTCATAATGTCCCGCCCAACGTCCTGTTCGTAAAAACGAATTCCCATCTGGAAGATGGTACAGGCAAACAGGGCCTTCAAGGAATAGTTTTACGACGTCAGCCCATATGCACGCAGGGCTTGAGGTGATGGAAATCGCAGCAGGGCAATAAAAAACGCGCCGGGCATCCGCACGGCGCGTTTCATATCTTCGGCTGTCAGGCCGGATCGGGTCTGTGTCATCCGCCTTTTCAGGCAGCGACAGCAACGCCCTTGTCTTTTAGGTGCTGGGCCAGTTCGCCCGAGGCATACATTTCACGAACGATGTCGCAACCGCCAACGAATTCGCCTTTGACGTAAAGCTGCGGAATGGTCGGCCAGTTCGAGAAGTCCTTGATGCCCTGGCGGATTGCCGGGTCGACCAGAACGTTGATGTCCTTGAACGGCGCGCCGAGTTCGGCAAGGACCTGCACGACGGCGGCCGAGAAACCGCATTGCGGGAACATCGAGGTGCCCTTCATGAACAGAACGACGTCGTTATCGTTGATGTCTTTCTGGATGCGATCAAAAACCGGATTGTCGGTCATGTTGGTTGTCCTTGGCTGCAAAGGCGGCGATCTCTCTGCCGCGATATTTCAGGTTATGGTTTTATGGCCGAAGATATGGCTGGAAGGGGCGGTTCTGTCAACTCTTGCGGCGCAATTGCCGTGCGGTCCGCAGATTATCCCATGTAAAAATGCCAAGTCCTACCCAGACCAGCGCATAGGTTATCATATGTGCCTTGGTAAAGGTTTCGCCAAGCAGCAACACCGCGACGAAGAACTGGATCGTCGGGTTGAGATATTGCATCAGCCCAAGAGCGGAAAACTTCATGTTCCGGGCAGCAAAGGCAAACAGCACCAGCGGAATTGTCGTTACCGCGCCAAGCGATATCAGCAAAATATCATTGCCGATTCCCAGATTGCCGAAGGCCATATTGCCCGACATGCTGAGCCAAACCAGATAGCCAAATGCCATTGGGGATAGCAGCAGACATTCGATAAAAAGCCCGGCAATCGGGTCGGCCGGGACAAATTTGCGGATCACCCCGTAAAAGCCGAACAGCAAGGACAGGCTAAGCGCGATCCAGGGCAGGGAGCCGAAAAACACCAGAAGGTTCAGAACCCCGGCAAAGCAGACCAGTACGGAGACAATCTGTATGCGATTGAGTTTTTCGCCAAAGAAGATGCGGCCAAGGATCAGCATGATCAGCGGCATGATATAATAGCCAAGGCTGGCCTCAAGCGCATGCCCGATATGAACCGACCAGATATAAATTACCCAGTTCCCGGCAATCAGCAGGCTGCTTAGAAACAAAAGCCCCATGGTGCGCCTGGATGACAGCAGTTCCCACAACCGGGCGCGACGTTTCAGAACAAAAACCAGCGTTAATGTCAGGATCGCGGACCATAGAATGCGATGGGCGAGAATTTCAAACGGGCTCGCGAAATCGATGATTTTGAAATAGAAGCCCAGAAAGCCCCAGATGACAAAGGCACCAAGCCCGGCCAGTGGTCCGGCACCGATCAAAGCCGGTTTTTGGGATGATGTCATCGTTATTGAACCATGGTCATTTTGTGGGGCCAAATGGCATGTGCCGGTACTGGCAAAACAATTGTTAGTCGGCAGGGCCGACCGGAAGTCGCGGGAAGATCGGAATATCTGGGGCGCCGAAGGTCATCGGTGCCCGTCATGCTTCTGGCCGGATGCGATCAGGGGTGGCATTCGCAAGCGGTCATTCTCAGCCGGAATTCATTCCGGTGCAGATGTCTGCAGTGCAAGGGCGTGCAGTTCGCCGCCCATTTTGCCCTTGAGTGCGGAATAGATCATCTGGTGCTGCATCACGCGGGTTTTGCCGCGGAAGGACTCGGATACAACGATTGCAGCATAATGGTCGCCATCACCGCGCAGGTCCTCGATGCGGACCTGTGCATCGGGAAGGGCTTCCTTGATCATCGTTTCGATTTCGTGGGCTTCCATCGCCATGGCGTTAATTCCTTATAATTGGTCGGACACCCTTGCGCCCTGTTTTGCGCATCCATCCGGGTGCCCGGCGATATTTGTTAATTCTGGTATATGTTGTCCCTGTGGGGGCTGTCAATTTCTGCAAGCCGCGAAGTGCTTCACAAGGTCAAAGATGCGGCGATGCTTGTGTTTCGCGGCAGATTGCGCTAGGAAAATCGCGGTTGCTCACACCGGCCGTCCGCCGGGCATCTGCCCATGGTAAAGTGATGCAGACGGTTTTATCGGTTCCCCGTTTTCTTTGACGCCGGACCGGCAATGCGGACACCCGGCCTCCTGTCAGGAGACGAAAATGAGCCAAACTTCTCAAAACCTGTCCGCAAAACCGGAGCAGACATCAGCCGATTTCGCGAAAATTGGATCGGATGATTCCGCCGGTATGCTCAAGGCACAGGCAAAACGCCTGCGCAACGCACTTGCCAGCCGTAACCTGACGGTTTCCCACGCTGGCAGCCTTGAACTTCTGGCGCAAAGCCACGGTTTTCGTGACTGGAACACTGCGATTGCAATGACGCGCAAACGCGAACCGGTTCGTATCGCCGATCTTGGTATCGGCAAACGGTTTGCCGGGTCCTATCTGGGGCACGCGGTGTGCGGGCAAATTCGTGGTGTCACCAAAACCCCGGTCGGCGGTGTCTACCGGATAGAAGTCCATCTGGATCGACCGGTTGATGTCGTGTCGTCGGAGCGTTTTAGTGCCTTGCGACAACGCATTGCTTCGCGGATCAACGAGGATTGCGAACCCGTACTTGCCAATGGTACGCGCGGCCCCGGTCTTTCGGTTGATTTGCTGCTGTGACAGTGACTGAGCTTCTTGCGGACATAAATCCCGAAACCCTCCGGCAGCTTCCCAAGGTTGCCGGAGCCTATATTCTCCTGATTGAACTTTCTGCTGATCTGGCTTTACGGAACAAACGCTTCGCGGGAGCGATCCTGCGTCAGGGAACTTATTTTTATTGCGGTTCGGCCAACGGGCCGGGAGGCATTGCGGCTCGTGTCAAACGTCATTGCCGGTTGGATAAAAAGCCGCACTGGCATGTCGATGAATTGACCATCGGCATCGGGCGGGTGGTTGCGGCATTGGTGGTGCCCGGCGGATGCGAATGCGATTTGCGTATGGCATTGGCGGCTGTGAAGGGCATCAATGCGCCAATCGCGGGTTTTGGCAGTTCAGACTGCATAAGCTGTCCGGCGCATTTGCTGGTGGCGGAAAGCCATGCCGCCGGGGTGGCGGCAATGGTTGATGCCAGTAATGTATCGGCTTAGTCCTTTTGCGTGCCCGCCGTGCCGTCAATAAGGGGGCGGAAACCCGACGCAACAATCTTTGGGCCAATCTTGCACATCAGGGTATTGCGCAACCAGACAGCTGCCTTGCCACGGATTTTGGCAAAACCCATGCGTTGCAGGGATTGTTGCTGCACCCAATGTGCTTCGGGCAGGCGGGTCGATTGCCACTCGGCAAGGGCAGCTTTGATATCGGGTTGTGTGCGAAGGGCATCCGCCAGTGCCAGGCCATCCTTGATCGACTGGGTTGCCCCCTGTGCCATGGTCGGAAGCGTTCCATGTGCCGCATCCCCGATCAGGATCACACGGCCCGTAACCCATTCGGGCATGACCATTTGCTGAAGACGGCCTTCGTGAATGAAGGTGCCCGTGCCGATTGCGCCTAGCATCTCGCGCACCGGGCCCTCAAACCGGGCAAAATGCGCGGCAAGTTCGCCTGCCGGCAGGTTGCGTATTCTTTCGCCCGGGTCATAGGTGCTGGCATAAATGTAAAACCTGTTGTTCCCCACTGGCATCACCAGAATAACCTGCCCGTAACCAATAATGAATTTGGGCGCGGTCAGGCCAAACGGGTAATCCGTGATCCAGCGCCAGCAGATATAACCGGTTGGCTGCGGCATATGTTCTGCGCCAAAAGCCAGACGCCGAACGGCTGAATTGATGCCATCCGCACCGATCACAAGATCAAAGCTGCTGCTCGCGCCGTCGGTAAAACTTACCTGCGCTTGATCGGGTTCATCGTGAATGGCGGATACGGAAAGACCAAACCGGATGGTTGGTGTTGTCAGTTTGGTGCACAGGATTTCGTGAAAGTCGCTGCGCGTCAGGGCCTGAAATGTTGGCCAGCCGAGCTGTTCGGTTTCAAGCGCAAACAGTTTCCCGTCACGATGATCGAAATAATCCAGTCGCGGAAAGGCGCAGGATTTGGCCGCAACATCCTGATCAATGCCAAGTGCACGAAGGGCCGCCATCGCATTGCCCGGCAGGTGCAACCCCGCCCCGGCCGGTTTCCAGCCATCATGGGTTTCGACAATCGTAATGTCGTGTCCGTCGCCTTGCAGGGCAATGGCCGCAGACAAACCGGCGATACCGCCGCCGACAATCAGAATTTTCATTGTATGCCTGTGACTGGAATGGAGTGATGTCCGGATCAGCCGCCGGTCATGCTCATATGACGGCCGACTGCCGGTTTCTGACCTTTGCGGTCGATGACGAAATCATGCCCCTTGGGTTTAAGCAGCATGGCTTCGTCAAGCAGCCGGTCAAGGGCTTCGGCCTCGCCCGAACGCAGGGCTGCGCGCAGATCAACGTGGTCTTCCTGCCCAAGGCACATGTAAAGTGTGCCGGTGCAGGTCACGCGCACGCGGTTGCAGCCTTCGCAGAAATTATGGGTAAGCGGCGTGATGAAACCAAGACGCCCGCCGGTTTCCGCCACCGTGACATAGCGTGCCGGGCCGGGGGTGACATGGTTGCTGGGCACCAGAGTATATTCCTGTTCCAGCCGTTCACGAACAGCGGTCAGTGGCAGATACTGATCGGTGCGATCCCCGTCGATATCGCCAAGCGGCATGGTTTCAATCAGGCAAAGATCAAAGCCTTCCTTGCCGCACCAAGCGACAAGACGGGAAATTTCGTCTTCGTTAAAATTGCGAAGGGCGACCGTGTTGATCTTGATCTTGAGCCCGACCTGTTTGGCGGCTTCAAGCCCGCTTAACACCTGTTCAAGGCGGCCGCGGCGGGTGATTTCGGCGAATTTCTGATGATCAAGGCTATCAAGCGAGATGTTGAGCCGTTTGACACCAAGGCGCGCCAGATCATCGGCATAGGTGGCAAGCTGGCTGCCATTCGTCGTCATGGTCAGTTCGTCAAGCGCACCGGATTTAAGATGGCGCGACAAATCCCCGATCAGGTCCATGATGCCACGGCGCACCAGCGGTTCGCCACCGGTCAGGCGCAATTTGCGCACTCCGCGCGCGATGAAGGCCGAACAGAGCTGATCGAGTTCCTCAAGTGTCAGGACTTCGGATTTTGGCAGAAAGATCATGCTTTCGGCCATGCAATAAGTGCAGCGGAAGTCACAACGGTCCGTCACCGATACCCGAAGGTAGGATACGTGACGGCCATATTTGTCGATCAGCGGTCTGGTCATGGCAATGGCGCTTGTTTCTGTTTTGCGGGTCCGGAAACGCTATGTAGTGCGCAAGTTCGACTTTTGCACAGGGGGGATCGATTTGGCCACCCCGATTTGCGATGAAATCATCACCTTTCCGTCAGATAGGACAAAAAACCGCGGGGAATATCCACCGCGGTTTTTTTGGTTGTCGGGGAATGACCGGTTGCCTATTTCCAGTTATCGGCTTCGCGGATATGAAGGGCTGCGATATCGCGATCAAGGGCTGCCATGACATTGCGCAGGGTTTCGACATTCTCGCTGCCAAGCTTGGCCACCAGTTCGGCTGAACGCTCCGGCTTGGACAGGGCAGCGCGAACATCGCGAAACAGCGAGCGCAGCAGACGTGCACAGTGCTCTTCGGTAAAGACCCAGGCATGATCGCCATGCGGCAGATTGTCGTTAATAAGCTGGATCATCCACTGTTTACGGCGTTCGTAATCCTTGAAATGCAGCGCCATGCGCGCAAATACCAGATTAAGCCGGTTGGCGACTTGTGGTTCTTCTGCCAGATGATCCCAGTAATCAGTTGGATCACGAAGTTCGTCATCCTCGTCGGCATGCTGGTCGATGATGGTCTGGATTTCGCCGTCGATTTCCTGAAGCATATCCATGCCGACCATCATGCGGATGACCTTGAAGAAAGGCTGCAGGATTTCGCGTGACAGTGCGCCATGTTCAAGATCGCCTGCTTCGCGGCCTTCAAGCTGATGGGCAAAGCGACTGACCAGAAGGCGGCCCAGCGGATCGTGGCGCACAGCCGCATTCTGACGGGCCTTGACGGTATCGACATCGGTTTCAAGTGTCATCCATGCCGCATCAAACAGGTTGTCCTGTCCGCGCAGGGTTTCAAGCGCGCTTGAAATCTGATCAGTGCTAACGGTTCCACCGTGGGCTTTGGCTTGTTCCATGAGGCTGGCGGCAAATTGTTCGAGCACAGAGAATGCAGCGGTATAGTGACGCTGTTTGAAGCTGTCCCGCGGTGGTTTGACGATTGCAATCATTTCCCGTTCCGACCCTGTTATCATTGAAGCCAGTGCGCCCGGGGTGGCTTCGCCCGGTAGCCTGATGCATGCGACCTTGCGTATCAAATTTCGTTTAATACGCCGAAATGTTTAACATTTTCGTTTCAGCAAGTTCCATGCCATGCGCAAGCATGATGGTGAACCTATTCGTAACCGACCGCAGCCTCGACAATTTCAAGCACGACATGGCGCGGACGGATGATCTGGCGCCCGGCTTCTTCGAAATTCACCGCGATCCTGTCGCCGTCGACTGCCTGAATACGCCCGAGGCCCCAATCGGGTTGACCGGGATGGCGGACAATGGTGCCAGGGGTCAGCAGGAAATCCATGATCATGCTCTTTTGTCTGATGTTGGTATCTTCAATATAGTCAGGCAATACGCCGGGAACAAATGCTGTGCAATGATGGCAGTCACATATTTTGGAACCGGGTAAAATTTGCCGGTTTGCAAATGCGGCAAAAATCCGGGGGCTAAAGAAGGTTTTAACACATCTGGCTGCAATCTGGGCGGGGATTGCAGTTGCCCGGTCCGGTTCGTCCCGAATATCGCCGGAAGGTACTGTGCAAACCGCGCATTGCTTTGGGGAAGCGGTGCGGACCTGTTGAACAGAATTCTTGGAGATACCCGTTATATGGAACAGGACAGAGCAGTGGAACTGATCCTGATCGAGCTGATCAGCTCGCGCATTTGCCACGATCTTGTCGGGCCGGTGGGGGCTGTGAATGCCGGTGCAGAACTGATGGGGGAAGCTGGTGTTGCCGATGACGAGGCGCTTGCGCTGATGCGCAAAAGCGGGCTTGAGGCCGCGCGTCGTTTACAATTGTTCCGGCTGGCATTCGGTCGCGCGGGCAACAGTGTTGATACAAAATCGATGCGTGATGCGGTTGCCCAGAGTTTCGAGGCCGAAGGCAAGGTGACCTTGCAATGGGACGAGATTGGAATTGATCCAGCTCATGGACGGCTTGTGCTTAATATGGTGATGTTGGCCCGTGAAGCCCTGCCGTTTGGCGGGGATATCCGTGTGACGCGCGAATCCGAAGGCAGAATTACGGTTGATGCGGCGGGTAAACGGGCGGCATTCCGGCCGGATATCGAAAATGTCATGAAAAACGAAGTGTCGCCGGAAGAGCTTGATCCCCGGACCGTGCATGGCTTTTTCCTGCGAAATCTTGCGCATCGGACCGGTGGTGCGCTTTCGGTCTTGCAAGACGACGGAAATGTTGCATTGATCTATGATTAAAAAAAAGACCTGCGGGTCTGGTAATACCGTGTGCTAGGTTCTACGTAAGTAACGGATTGAACGTGTGTTTCGCGCACTGGTCGTAGGGATGGGCGTTCCTGTTCCGGCAGCGTCTGACTGTCGGAGATGTGGAGGGGGTATATGGACGATCTTTTAAGTGAATTCCTGACAGAGACTTCGGAAAGCCTGTCGACGCTTGACGTCGAACTGGTGAAACTGGAGCAAAATCCGAATGATCCGGATATTCTGTCGAATATTTTCCGCCTGGTGCACACCATTAAAGGGACTTGCGGGTTCCTTGGTTTGCCACGACTGGAAGCTGTTGCGCATGCCGGTGAAAACGTGCTCGGCAAAATTCGCGACGGTGAACTGGTCGTAACGCCGGATGCGGTGACGCTCGTTCTTGAGTCCATCGACACCATCAAATATCTGCTGAGCGAGCTTGAGCAGAACGAAACAGAACCGGACGGCAACGATGCCGATCTGATCGCGCGGCTTAACCATTTTGCCGATACCGGCACGATCATGGGAGGCAGAGCCGCACCGGCAGCAGCCGCCCCGGTCGAGGAAGCACCCGCCGAAGAAGTGCCGATGACTGACGACGAACGGTTACAGGCAATTTTCGATGCGACCGAAGTCGATCCCGATATTCAGGAACCGGAGCCAGAGCCCGAGAAACCCGCACCGGCGGCAGCCCCGCCAGCAGCGGCGAAGTCACAGGCCGTTGCACCGGCAAAGGCCGCAGCATCCGAGGGACCAAAAGCCGAAGCGCCACGTGGCGAGGCCAAGGAAAGTTCCGTTGCAGCCCAGACGATCCGCGTCAACGTTGAATTGCTTGAAAACCTGATGACACTGGTTTCCGAGCTTGTCCTGACCCGTAACCAGCTTCTGCAGATGGTTCGCGGCAAGGATGACAGTGAATTTACCGTTCCTTTGCAGCGTCTGTCGCACATCACCACCGACCTTCAGGAAGGTGTGATGAAGACCCGAATGCAGCCGATCGGCAATGCCTGGGCGAAGCTGCCGCGTATTGTTCGTGACCTCGCGCTCGAGATGAACAAGAAAATCGATCTGCAGATGATCGGTGCCGATACGGAACTTGACCGTCAGGTGCTTGAACTCATCAAGGATCCGCTGACCCACATGGTTCGCAACTCTGCCGACCACGGTCTGGAAGATATTCCGGGGCGCCGGGAAGCAGGCAAGCCGGAAACCGGTACTGTCACGCTGAACGCCTATCACGAAGGTGGTCACATCATCATCGAGATTTCCGATGATGGTCGCGGGCTTAATATCGAACGGATCAAGGCCAAGGCGATTGCCAACGGTCTCGCAAGCGAGAGCGATCTTGACGGTATGGCGGACTCGCAAATCCACCAGTTCATTTTCAAGGCCGGTTTCTCGACCGCCGAAAAGGTGACTTCGGTTTCCGGACGTGGCGTTGGCATGGACGTTGTCCGTACCAACATCGAAAAGATTGGTGGTACGGTCGAACTGAAATCGGTCGAAGGCCGCGGGTCGACCTTCATCATCAAGATTCCGCTGACCCTTGCCATCGTTTCGGCACTGATCGTTGAAAGTGGCGGCGAACGCTTTGCCATTCCGCAGATCAGCGTTCTGGAGCTGGTTCGTGCTTCAAGCAATTCCGATCATTCGATCGAACGTATTCACGATACGCCGGTCCTACGCTTGCGCAACCGTCTGCTGCCACTTGTCACTCTCAAGAAAATTCTTGGCCTTGATGATGGTGAAACGACGGTCGATGACGTGGATGAAGAAGCCTTCATCGTCGTCACGCAGGTGGGTACCTATTCTTTCGGTATCATCGTTGACCGCGTATTCGACACCGAGGAAATCGTGGTCAAGCCGGTTGCACCGATCCTGCGCGATCTGTCGCTGTTCTCGGGGAATACCATCCTTGGCGACGGCAGTGTGATCATGATCCTTGATCCGAACGGCATTGCTACCCGGACCGGCGAAATCACTGTTGGCGGTTCGCAGGGTGTCGAAAGCAAGGCGCGTTCTGATACCGGTGATCGCGAAACGACTTCCATGCTGGTCTTCCGGGCTGGCGGGTCCGAAATTCGTGCAGTGCCCCTTGCACTTGTCGCCCGTCTCGAGGAAATCGATGTCGAAAATATCGAATACTCGAACGGTCGCCCGCTGGTGCAGTATCGTGGCAAGCTGATGCCGCTGGTCTTTATCGATGGTTCCTATCAGATGAAGAGCGAAGGTCGTCAGCCGACCTTGGTATTCCAGGATCGCGAACGGACCATGGGGCTTGTGGTGGACGAGATCGTCGACATTGTCGATGACGTCCTGAACGTTGAACTGACAGCCGATCAGGATGGTCTGGTCGGTTCGGCGGTGATTGATGGCAAGGCAACCGATCTGATTGATGCCGGTTACTATCTGGAACTGGCGTTCTCGGACTGGTTCGGCCACGAGGATACTGGCGGCGAGAAGAAGCGTGTTCTTCTGATCGATGACAGCCCGTTCTTCCGCAACCTTCTTACGCCGATGTTGTCGGTGTCCGGTTTCCGTGTCATTGCGGTCGAGAATGCCGAACAGGCGCTTGATCTTAAAAATCGCGGGGAAATTTTTGACGCGATCATTAGTGACATCGAAATGCCGGGCATGAACGGCTTCGAATTTGCCGAAAGCCTGCAGAATGATGAACATTGGGGCGATACCCCGATCATCGCGCTGTCCTCGCACACCAGCGAGGAAGACTTCGAACGGGGTCGTCAGGTTGGCTTTAGCGACTATGTCGCGAAATTCGATCGAGATGCGCTGGTATCGACGCTGATCCAGACGCTGAGCGCAGTGTAAATCGGGGAAAAGTCCAATGAGCGATAAAAAGGCACTCGTCCCGAGCAAAGAGCAGAGCACGGCCCTTGACCTTGGAGGGGCAACGAAGGATTTCGTTACCGCCTATATCGGCAAGCAGTTGTTCGGTATTCCGGTTCTGACGGTTCAGGATGTTCTTGGTCCGCAGCGTATTACCCGCATTCCGCTTGCCCCGCCAGAAGTGGCAGGGTCGCTGAACCTGCGCGGTCGTATCGTGACGGCAATCGATGTTCGCAAACGTCTTGGTCTTCGTGAACGCGAAGATGATGTACCGGGCATGAGCATTGTGGTCGATCAGGGTGGCGAACTTTACAGCCTGATGGTCGATCAGGTTGGCGAGGTTCTGAGCGTTCCGCAAAAGGCATTCGAACAGAATCCGGCGACGCTTGATCCGCGCTGGCGTGAATTTTCCGATGGCATTTTCCGCCTCGACAAGAAGCTTCTTGTCATTCTGGACGTAACCCGTCTGCTTGATTTTACCGTTTCGGTAAAACAGGCGGGCTAGGTATGATAGTATGTGCCGGGTGCAAAATGCATCCGGTACAATGCCGGTATTGGCTTAACGATCTAATTTGCGAGAAGGAAGTCGATGAAGAGTTGTCTCGTCGTCGATGATTCGAAAGTCATCAGAATGGTGGCACGCCGTATCCTTGAAGAAATGGGATTTGCGGTCATTGAGGCTGTGGATGGGCAGGAGGCAATTGATCGATGCCTTGAAGCCATGCCAGACGCGGTGTTGCTTGATTGGAACATGCCGGTGAAAAGCGGGATTGATTTCCTGCGGGAACTGCGCGCAGCACCTGGTGGCGATGAGCCCGTCGTCGTGTTCTGCACCACAGAAAACGATCTCGAGCACATTCAGGAGGCCATTACGGCCGGTGCGAACGAGTATATTATGAAGCCGTTCGACAGCGAGATCATCCAGGCAAAATTTGAGCAGGTGGGTCTGATTTAAGGTTCCTGTCAGCGTCGCTGTGCATTTGCCTTGGTTTTGGTCCGGTTGCTCTAACGGGAACGTCGGTACGTGGAAGACACGCCAATCCATCCGCCCTATAAAGTCCTGATTGTCGACGATTCCGCAATCGTGCGTGGTCTGGTAACCCGTATGTTGCAGGAAGACGACGATATCGAGGTCGTCGGTTCCGTCGCCAATGGCGAGGATGCCCTTGTGGTTATGCGCAAGGAAATCGGGATCGAGGCTGTCGTTCTTGATATCGAAATGCCGGTCATGGATGGTCTGACGGCATTACCCAAACTTCTTGAAATTGATCCGACGGTCCGGGTGATCATGGCATCAACCCTGACCAAGCGAAATGCCGATATCAGTTTCCAGGCGATGACGCTTGGTGCGGTGGACTACATTCCCAAGCCATCATCGGCCAAGGACCTTAATGTTGGCGAAGGCTTCCGGGCCGAGCTGCTGGACAAGGTCAAGGCATGGGCCGAACAGCGTCGCAAGATGCTTGGCGCCGAGCAGGTCCGTTACGAGGATCAGGCCGAGAACGTCGTGCCGGTTCCCGAAAACCCGGATGCCGCGCCGGAACACGATGTTCCACCAGCCAGCGATGAAGATGATCATGGCAATGCAAAGCCGGATGGGACGGATGCCCCTGCGCCGTTCCGGGCCGAGCTTTCGGTCGAACATCAGACTTTGCATAAACCGGGACGGGTACAGCGAAAGCGTTTCACCGCCGAACTGCGCCCGCGACCGACGCATCAGCCTGGTCGTCACGGACCGATGTCGACCCGCCCGATGCCCCAACCACAGCATCAGCCGCCGCAACATCCGCAACCGGCTCCAGCAAATACCGACGCCAAGGCTGCCGGTGCATCGGCTTTGACGCGTGATGCTGCCCCGTCTGCAGCCGCGACGCAGCCGCGTGATCCGGGTCGGTTGATCCGTGAGGCAGCCATTGCTGCAGGCGATACCAAGGCCGTTAATGCTGGTATCAAGCCATCTCGTCCGGGCAGTACCATTGTTTCCGGCGGCGCAACCGCACGCAATGCACCGGTTAAACCGGCTCCCCAGCGTGCCGCTCCGGCCGCACGCAGTCCAGCAGCTGCGGCTGCGGCGCGTGCCAAGGCACCTGCCGGTGCCGCCGCACCGGCGCCAGCACGACGCGCGATGACAACGGGGCAGATCAGTCTTCTTCCGGAAAAACGCATCAATGTCGAAGTGATTGCGATCGGCAGTTCGACCGGTGGTCCGCAGGCTTTGTTTGAAGTGCTACGCGGGCTTGCCGGTGTGCGGCAACCGATTTTCATCACCCAGCATATGCCTGCGACCTTTACCACAATCCTTGCAGAACACATCACGCGTTTGACGGGGCTTAAATGCCAGGAAGGCCAGACTGGCATGCCAATTCAGGGTGGGCAGGTTTACCTTGCCCCCGGGGATTACCACATGGTGGTAGAGGGCCGCGGTAACAGCAGGAAAATTGTTCTGAACCAGAACCCGCCTGAAAATTTCTGTCGCCCGTCGGTTGACCCGATGCTGCGCAGCCTTGTTGAAAGCTATGGTGGTAATATACTGACGGCTATCCTTACAGGTATGGGGCAGGATGGTATGTTGGGCGGGCGTGCTGTTGTGGGTGCCGGGGGAATGGTTGTTGCGCAGGACGAGCAGACAAGCGTTGTGTGGGGAATGCCGGGTGCCGCAGCGCATGCAGGCATTTGTTCAGCGGTTCTCCCCGTGGGTGGCATCGCGGCCTATATCAAAAAATTTGCAGGGGGTCGTTAAGCCGAGATGATGAGGCCGGAAGACTTCGATTTCGTTAGCAGACTGATAAAGTCAAAATCCGGGCTCGTTCTGAGCCAGGACAAGACGTATCTGCTCGAAAGCCGGCTGATGCCGATTGCGCGCAAGCGCGGGCTCAAGGACCTGACTGAACTGATCGCGGCGTTGCGCGGTGGTGACCGTGTGCTTGTCGAGGAAGTCGTCGATGCGATGACGACCAATGAAAGCTTCTTCTTCCGCGATACCAAGCCGTTCGACCAGTTTCGCCATGTCGTTCTGCCGCACATGATCAAGGAACGTGCTTCCAAACGCCATCTGCGGATCTGGTGTGCTGCTGCGTCCTCGGGGCAGGAACCTTATTCGCTGGCGATGATCCTTGATGAATTCAAAACCCAGCTTTCAGGCTGGCGGGTTGAAATTATCGGGACAGATATTTCGCGCGAAATCCTGACCAAGGCTCGTGCGGGTCTTTATTCCCAGTTCGAAGTCCAAAGGGGCCTTCCGATCCAGCTTCTGGTCAAGTATTTCCAGAAGAAAGAGGACCAGTGGCAAATCTCGCAGGAAATCCGGTCCAAGGTTCAATACAAGGAATTCAACCTGCTCGATGATTTCCGTCCTTTGGGGCAGTTTGACATCGTCTATTGCCGCAACGTGCTGATTTATTTCGATCAACCGACCAAGACCGATGTACTGGCGCGCATTTCCGCATTGATGCCCGATGACGGTTTCCTGTTCCTTGGCGGGGCGGAGACGGTTCTGGGCATTTCCGACAAATTCAAACCGCTGGCCCGTCAGCGCGGCATTTATCAGCTGAACCGTCCGGGAGCCCCGGATGTGGATGTTTCTGCGCTGGAAAAAATTCAGGCAGGCGGCGCTGCTGCGACGGCCGGGGCGGGCGCGGCGACGGGGGGCTTTGCCTTCCCGAAACCAAAGCATATGCAGAATGCAGCGGGTGGAACGACTGCTGGTGCAGGTGGCGGAACCGCAACGCAGCCGCGTCCGGGGCCTTCGACCGGAACCGCCGCGCGCCCGGCAACCACCACGGGCACCGGTTCAACCGGGACAGCGACCCGACCGTTGACAACTGGAACAACCGGTACTGCAGGCGGCACATATTCGCGCCCATCTTCGACCGGGACCAGCAGCACCGGTTCCGCCGGCACAGCCGGATCAACGTATCGTCGTCCATTGGGAACGGCCGGTTCGACGGGAAGCACACCGCCTGCACGACCATCCAGCGGAACAGGCAGTACGGGAACCGGTACAACGCGGCCGTCGACCACATTTGATCGTTCGCGTTTCGGTAAGCCCGAAGACAAGAAATAGAAAACCGGTACTTCTCGGTAAGCCATAAAGTACAAAGCAAAACGCCCCGATGAAGCATCGGGGCGTTTTTGACTTTGGGCACAGCGGAACGCGACGGCAGATGCGTTGCGATCAGGCGGCTGCGCTACTGTTGACGTCCGGGTCGCGCAGGACATAGCCCCGGCCCCAAACCGTATGGATGTAGTTGTCACCCTTGGTGGCTGACTGGATTTTCTTGCGCAGTTTGCACACGAAAACGTCGATGATCTTGAGTTCCGGCTCGTCCATCCCGCCATAGAGATGGTTCAGGAACATTTCCTTGGTCAATGTCGTGCCCTTGCGCAGCGACAGCAATTCAAGGATGCCATATTCCTTGCCGGTCAGATGCAGCGGCGACCCGTCAACATCAACGGTGCGTGCATCAAGGTTCACATTGAGCCTGCCGGTGGCAATCATCGATTGGGCATGGCCGCGCGACCGGCGAACGATCGCCTGAATACGTGCCAGCAATTCGACCTTGTCAAACGGCTTGGTCAGGTAGTCATCCGCACCGAAACCAAGTCCTTTGACCTTGTCTTCGGTTTCGGTCAACCCCGACAGGATAAGCACCGGGGTTTCAACGCGTGCGTCGCGCAACCGTCTGAGAACTTCATAACCGTCGATATCCGGCAGCATGAGGTCTAGAAGAATAATATCGTAATCATAAAGTTTACCGATCTCGAGGCCATCCTCCCCAAGATCCGTGGTATCGACAACCATGCCTTCTGATTTCAACATCAACTCGATGCTGTCAGCAGTGGCATTGTCGTCTTCGACAAGCAGCACCCGCATGTTCCGCTCCGTTACCGTGTTCCGCAAAAATTCCGTGTTGATCCGGCTTATTCCGACAAGCGCCCCAACGATTGCCGTGTGGAAATTTTATTCCATTCCGTTAACGATACGTTGCTTTGCGACTCGTGGCAAGCAGGCGAGTCGCATCTTGTTAACTTTTTTTCACCGATAAAGGCGACTCGGTTCCGGAATGTGAAGTTTCCCAACGGTTTGCGCCGTTAACGACCATGCATGCCGATACCGGATTTTTAATGCCGATTTGGCATATACGGGTTTTTAATACCGTTTATGACACTTATATCTGGTGCGACGCGGACGAATTTGCCACCCTTTGACAGGATGGTGACGATAAAATTCCGGATCGCATCACGTATCGACACCCGTCAGACAGAAAAGTGCAAACGTGTTTCAGATTGGCCGAAACATCATCGCCGAACTTCGCCGCATTCCCGATTACAGGATTGTCGGGCGGGTTACGGCTGTTTTGGGGCTGCTGGTCGAGATTGGCGGGGTCGAAGGTGCCCTATCGGTTGGGGATCGTTGCAAGGTCAAACGTCGGGATGGCGAGGCCGTCATTTGCGAGGTTGTCGGTTTCCGGAATGAACGCGCTCTTTTGATGCCGTTCGGGATGCTTGACGGCATCGGTATCGGTTGCGAGGTCGAACTGGCCGACACCCAGCCACAGGTCTATCCCGATGAAAGCTGGCTTGGGCGTGTGGTCAACGCGTTCGGGCAACCGGTCGACGGCAAGGGTCCTCTGACCGAAGGTCCAACGCCCTATCCGATCCGCAATGCACCGCCATCCGCCCATTCGCGCCAGCGTGTTGCCGGAAAGATCGATCTGGGTGTGCGCGCGATGAACACCTTCCTGACCTGTTGCCGGGGGCAACGTATGGGGATTTTCGCCGGGTCGGGTGTGGGTAAATCCAGCTTGCTGTCGATGATGACCCGCCACACGACATCCGATGTATCGGTCGTCGGTCTGATTGGCGAACGTGGCCGCGAGGCACGCGAATTCATCGAAGACGATCTGGGTGAGGAAGGGTTGCGCAGGTCTGTCGTCGTCGTTGCCACATCGGACGAACCGCCTCTGATGCGTCGTCAGGCAGCCTATATGACGATGGCACTGTCGGAGTTTTTCCGCGATACCGGGCGCGATGTCCTGTGCATGATGGATTCTGTAACCCGTTTTGCCATGGCCCAGCGTGAAATCAGCCTGTCGGTGGGCGAGCCACCCGCGTCAAAGGGCTATACACCGACGGTATTTGCCGAATTGCCACGACTGTTGGAGCGTGCCGGGCCGGGGGGGCCGGGGCAGGGATCGGTCACTGGCCTGTTCACGGTGCTGGTCGATGGCGATGATCATAACGAACCGATTTCCGATGCGGTGCGCGGTATTCTTGACGGGCACGTTGTGCTGGATCGCGCAATTGCCGAACAGGGACGATATCCGGCCATCAATATTTTGCGCAGTGTGTCGCGTACCATGCCGGGCTGCAATAACGAGCATGAAAACCAGATCGTTTCGCGTGCCCGCCAGTTATTGGCGACATACGAGGACATGGCCGAACTGATCCGTCTCGGGGCCTATCGTCTGGGGACGGACCCGAAGGTGGACGAGGCTATCCATTACTTCCCGCTGATCGAGGAATTCCTGAAGCAGCGCAAAACCGAATGCACCCGTCTGGCCGACGGTTACGCTGAATTGGCACGTCGTCTTGATCTGGCACCCGCGCAGCAGGAAGCCCCTGATGGAGCTGGTCAACCGGCAGCCAATCCGCAAGGCGCAACCGTCATGGAACGCAATCGTCTTCGGCCCCAGGTTAACAGCCGTTCAACCGCCGCAAATACGGGGAATGATCTGAATGCAGCGAAGCGTGCGCTTCGGCGTGATCAGCAATGAGATCATGATCATGCTGAAATGCCGTGCCAGCGATATTTCGGGTAACTGACAGCGATGGCCAAGGATTTCAAAACCCTGATACGTATGCGCAAATGGGCGCTGGATGACAAACGCCGTGAACTTGGCGAGATGCAGGGTGTGCTGAATAATCTTCTGGCGGAAAAGGATGCACTGGAAAAAGCGGTGGTCGAAGAGCAGAAGGTAGCGGCCGAAAACCCCGAACTTGCCGGTTTCGCCTATGGCTCTTTTGCCAGTGCCGTCATTGCCGAGCGCGCGGCACTGGTCAAACGAATATCCGATCAGGAAGCCAAAATTGACGCGTTCCGTGACGAGGTTGCCGATGCGTTCAAGGCCGTGAAGACCGCTGAAATTGCCGAACGCAACCGCGTCGAGGCGGAGCGTGCGGAAGAAGACCGCAAGGAGCAGGCCGAACTTGACGAAATCGGGGCACGTTCCGCCACCCGTGATGATGGCCTGATTTAAGTTGGGTCAGGCCGAGATCGAAACACCTGTTTCAACGCCGGTTACCCGGCGGAGTTCATCCGGGGTCATGGCAAAGACCGTCTTGGGTGTTCCTGCCGCCAGCCAGATCGTTTTTTTCGACAGCAGTTTTTCATCAATCAGGGTTTCGACCGGTCCGACATGGCCAAAGGGCGGCACGCCGCCAATGGCATAGCCGGTCGAGGTGCGGACATCGTCCGCCGTGGCCTTGCGGATCGAAAGACCGCCAATCAGACCGGCAACGCGTTTTTCATCGACCTGATCGGCACCGTTCATGATGATCAGGATTGGTTTGTGGCGTTCGGTCATGAACACCAGCGATTTTCCGATATCACTGATATCGCAGCCGATTGCCGATGCGGCATCCGCAGCTGATCTGGTGCCATCGGGAAATTCCAGCACCTTGATATGATCAAGGCCATGCTTGTCGAAAGCATTTTGCAGGCACGAAGGAGGTGCGACCTGTTTCATTTGGTGGCTCCGAGCTCTTTGGCTTTGCGTTTACGCTTCTGATTGATCAGGTTCAGCGTTTCGACCCCAAGGCTGAATGCCATCGCGAAATAGATGTAACCTTTGGGGACATGGATTTCGACACCGTCCAGTAGCAGGACAAATCCGACCAGGATCAGGAAGGCCAGTGCCAGCATTTTGACCGATGGATGTTTCTCAACAAAATCGCCAATGGTTTTGGCCGCAGCCAGCATGACGAGAACCGACAGAACAACCGCGATCATCATGATCGATATATGATCGACCAGTCCAACGGCGGTAATCACACTATCGAGCGAGAAGATGATATCAAGCAGCATGATCTGGGCTATGGTCATCGCAAAGCCCGACATGATCTTGCCCGGTCCGTGTTCTTCGGGTTCGTCGATTGTGTGATGAATTTCCTTGGAGGCCTTGGCAATCAGGAACAACCCGCCGACAATCAGAATAAGGTCCCGGCCACTGACTTCCTGCCCGAAGGCGGAAAACATCGGGGCGGTCAGTTCCATCACCCATGCGATACAGGCCAGAAGCACAAGCCGCATGCCCATCGCCCCGATCAGGCCGATACGGCGTGCCGATTTCTGCTGATTTTGCGGGAGTTTGGATACGATCACCGACAGGAAAACAATATTATCGATGCCCAGCACGATTTCGAGCGCGGTCAGGGTGGCAAGCCCCATCCACATATGCGGATCCGTGACCCATTCAAACATGATCTGTTCCCGTTTCTGTGTTCCTGACCGCGATTTCCGCAGCACCGATAAGGTGTAATCACCAGCCATCTAACGCAAGCGTGAATTGATTTTAGTCTGCCAAGATTGGAAAAATGATGGCAACAAAAACAAACAGGTAACGCGGATGACGCCCGATTGTTTCAATCGGCTGTTATTTGTGGCCCATCCAGTAACAAGGATTTCCAAGATGCGCGTTTTTCTTGCCGGTCTGAGCATTGTCGCCGGTCTCGCGACAGCAGCGGTTGCCATCCCTGCCAAGGCCGACCCGGCACCCGATATCGGCAACTGGCAATCGGTTCTGGATCAGGCGCGCGGCCAAACGGTTTACTGGCATGCCTGGGGCGGGGAGCCGCGTATCAATGATTACATCGCATGGGCTGGTGCGCAGGTGCAGGAACGTTATGGCGTAAATGTCGTACAGGTAAAACTTTCCGACACTGCCGATGCGGTGGCAAAGGTGCTTTCGGAAAAGACGGCTGGCGTTGATGACGGCGGGGCGGTCGATATGATCTGGCTGAACGGTGAAAACTTCGCCGCCATGAAGCGCAATGATCTTTTGTTCGGTCCATGGGCGGAACAGACGCCGAATTTTGCCTATGTCGATGTCGAAGGCAAGCCAACCGTCATCAATGATTTCACGATACCGACCATGGGTCTTGAAGCACCGTGGGGCATGGCGCAGGTCAGTTTCTATTATGACACCGCGCGCCTTGATAGCGTGCCTAGATCAGCACAGGAACTTCTGGAATGGTTGGTTAAACATCCGGGGCGCTTTACCTATCCTCAGCCGCCAAACTATATGGGGTCGACCTTCCTGAAACAAATCCTGACCGAACTGGTTGAAGACCCCAAAGTTCTGCAACAGCCTGCAAATCAGGTAGATGCCGAAAAGGTATTGGCACCACTTTGGGGATATCTTGAAGATTTGCAGCCGCTATTGTGGCGCAATGGACAAGCCTACCCGCAAAACGGCGCGTCATTGCGCACGATGATGGCCGATAACGAGATCGATATCGCGTTTTCGTTCAGTTCCGGCGAAGTATCATCTGCGATCGAAGCTATGGAGCTGCCCGATACAGTCCGGTCCTATGTGTTTGGCAACGGCACGCTTGGCAATACCAACTTCGTTGCCATTCCCTATAACGCATCGGCCAAGGCAGGGGCGGTTGTGCTGGCCGATTTTCTGATGTCGCCCGAAGCCCAGTTGCGTAAACAGGATCCGCAATATTGGGGGGCCGATACGGTACTGGCGATGGATAAACTTCCTGCGGATATGCAAAAGGCCTTTGCCGATCTTGATCTCGGCATCGCGTCGCTGTCTCCTTCCGAACGTGGGAAGGTTTTGCCGGAACCGCATCCAAGCTGGATGGAACTGGTTGAAACCGAATGGCAGAAACGTTATGGCGTGGCCCAATAGACATACATGCTGCGGTTTTTTCCGGCTTTCACCCTTATTCTGATGATCGGTCCGGTTTGCGCCGGGCTGATCGGGACGATGTTGCCTGCATTCGGGTATCTTCCGGCGCTTGGTGGTGACGGAATATCGATTGATCCTTGGCGTGATTTGTTACGTCAGCCTGGATTGGCGATTTCTGTGCGGCTATCGCTTGTGAACGGACTTGTCGCCACCCTGATCTCGTTTTCACTTGTCATGCTGTTCTGTGCGGCGTGGCAGGGCACGCGGATTTTTGCGGTGATGCAGCGGTTATTGTCACCAATCTTGTCCGTGCCGCATGCTGCTGCGGCTTTTGGTTTGGCGTTTCTGATTGCACCAAGCGGCTGGATTGTTCGGGCGGTGGCACCGTTTGCTGGATGGGATCGACCGCCTGATATCGTGACCTTGCATGACCCGATGGGAATTGCCCTTATTGCCGGGCTGGTTGCCAAGGAAATTCCGTTTCTGTTGTTGATGACACTTGCCGCCTTGCCGCAGGCAGATGCAGACCGGACCCGTCAGGTGGTTCTGACGTTTGGCTATGGTCGTGTGGTCGGCTGGCTGAAAGCCGTATTGCCCCGAATCTATCCGCAAATCCGTTTGCCGGTATTGGCGGTGCTGGCTTATTCAACCTCTGTTGTTGATGTCGCGATGATCCTTGGCCCAACGACACCGGCCTCGCTGGCGGTACGTATTCTGGGCTGGTTGTCCGACCCGGACCTGTCGCATCGTTTTCTGGCCTCTGCCGGGGCGATGTTGCAGTTGATCCTTGTGCTTATGGCGATTGTGATCTGGTGGGGAGGGGAAAAGCTGGCCGGATTTTGGGGGCGTGTCTGGGCCGAAGGCGGGATGCGTGGGCGACGGGATGGAACCCTTCGCCGTTTTGCTGCGGGTGCGGCGATCCTCTCGGCAGGGGCCGTGTTCCTTGGGCTGGCAAGTCTTCTGGTCTGGAGCTTTGCCGGATACTGGTCGTTTCCGGAATTCCTGCCACGCAGTTTCAGTCTGCGTCTCTGGATACGGGAATACGACATGCTGGGCGCGATACTGTGGACGACACTTGTGATTGCAGTCTTATCGGTGATGGTTGCGATCGCACTTGTTCTTGGATGTCTTGAAAACGAAACCCGTCGGTTCCGAAAACCGGGGCAGGGGGCGATGTTATTGATTTATCTGCCGCTTTTGATGCCGCAGATCAGTTTCATGTTCGGACTTCAGGTGTTTTTCACTGGCATCGGGCTGGAACGTACGTTGATTTCCGTCGTGATCGTTCACTTAATTTTTGTGCTGCCCTATGTTTTTCTATCACTTGCCGATCCGTTTCGCGCCCTTGATCCGCGATATGGACAAACGGCCCTTTGCCTTGGAGCATCACCGGCACGGGTGTTCTGGCGGGTCCGGTTGCCTTTGCTGACCCGTGCGGTTCTGACGGCTTGTGCGGTCGGTCTTGCGGTCAGTGTCGGGCAATATCTGCCATCCCTTTTGATCGGGGCGGGGCGGTTTGCTACGGTAACGACCGAGGCGGTTGCACTGGCGTCGGGCGGAGACCGGAGGATGATCGGGATTTACGGGCTTTTGCAAATGATCCTGCCTTTTGCCGGTTTTGCTCTGGCTCTTCTGATCCCGGCTGTTGTGTTCCGTCAGCGGCGCGGCATGGCTGACCATAACAGGGTATAATGGTCATATGAGCAGAACCCTCAACCCCGATAGCACCACATCCAGCGGACTTGAATTGCGCCGGGTTTCCATTCGCCTGAACGGGCGGGGGCTGGTTGATATTGATATCGTGATCAAGCCGGGCGAGATCGTGACGCTGATGGGGCCAAGCGGTTCGGGTAAATCATGCCTGCTTGCGCATATTTGTGGAACATTGCCATCGGGCCGTGCCGCCGGGTTTGAGGTTGGCGGGCAGGTCGTGTTGAACGGAATGTCGCTGGATGGTTTGGCACCACAGGATCGTCATGTCGGTATTCTGTTTCAGGATGACCTTCTTTTTCCGCATTTATCGGTTGGAGGTAATCTGGCATTTGCCCTGCCGTCGACCATCTGCGGGCGCGACGAACGCAGGCATCGGATTGACGAAGCACTTGAAAGTGCCGGGCTGGGTGGCTTTACCGACCGTGATCCTGCGACATTATCCGGGGGCCAACGTGCGCGCGTGGCCTTGATGCGGGTGCTGCTGTCCGAACCCGATGCGCTTTTGCTTGATGAACCGTTTTCAAAGCTCGATACTGAATTGCGCGACCAGATCAGAACCTTTGTTTTTGATCAGGCACGTTTGCGCGGTCTGCCGACCCTTATGGTCACCCATGATCCTGAGGACGGGGCTGCGGCGGGTGGCAGGATCGTGAATCCGGTATAGCATGCAGGCGGTTTCTGCATGATTTTCACGCTGGTCAATCCGGGCGTTTGGTCCTAAGAGAAACGAACCGCAAAGAATTGTCTTGGGTCCGGGATACAAAATCAGAAGGCCCATGCGGCATCGGAGAATGTCGTGAATGTTTCCAGAAGAAATGTATGCAATCGTTCCGGATGCGCTCGATACCGCAACCTGCGACCGGTTGATTGACGGATTTTCGACCGAGCTTGATGACGGCGGCCTTGTTCAGGGACAATCGGCAAGTCATATCCGCCGCTCACAGATCACCTGGTTCAACGAAACGCAGGAACCGGTCGTGATGCGGCGCATTATCGACATGGTCGCGGACGTCAACCGCAATGTGTTTGATTTTTCTCTGTCGGAATTTGCCGAAGATGCCCAGATTGCCTGCTATGCTGGGGATCAGCGCGGACATTACGACTGGCACAGTGACGTTGGCGCGTCCGATATTGCACGTCGTCGCAAACTGACCATGGTCATCCAGCTTTCCGAACCTGATCAGTATGAAGGCGGCTTGTTGCAACTGAACCCGGCCGGACATGTTTTTGATGCGCCGATGGAACGTGGTACGGCGATCTTTTTCCCGAGCTTCGTTCTGCACCGCGTCGCTCCGACGACAGCGGGCCTGCGCTATTCCCTGACCCAATGGGTGCACGGAACACCTTTCCGCTGATCAGTAGCGTTCCAGCCGGTCGAGCAGGCGCGGATTATGCCATTTCGGCTGGCGGTCTTCGAGTGCGGCTTCGTGGTGCTGGACGCTGGCATTGTCGGCCTTTTGTTTATCAAGGCGCAAATTGATCCAGCGCGGAATGATCTCATTGTTGAAATCTTCCATCAGAAGCACGGCGGCTGTTTCGAAATTGTCGAACGGAATACGGGCGATTTCGGCAAAGTATGCCGCCAGACAATCCGGTCTGAGGATCAGCCGGTCAGGAACATAACGCAGCGTCATGCGTGCGGGAAAAACGGTTTCGCATCCGGTCAGCTCGCTTTGTAACGTCACGACATAGTCAAGCTGCGCCCCCGGATTATGTTCGGTCAGCAACAGGTTTCGACGTTCAAATATTTCCAGCATCGGCGCGACCTGTGATTATTCAGATGAATATTCAAGATTACTCCTGCCCGGCAGGAACGAAAAGGCTTCATTTCAAGGACATATCCCGGCATAGCCGAAAAGCTTATGCTTCGATCCCGTGATGGGAACCCGGCTTGGGTTCGTTGGCCGGTGGGGCGATTTCGACGAAGCGGCTACCATCCTGAAAAATCAGGTGGCCCTTATAGCCGGAAATCTGCAATGCCTCGCGGAAGATACCGCGGATGTCGTCACGATTATTCGATTGCAGCGGATTTTCAGTGCGCACGATCAAATCGAACTTGCTGTCTTCGCCTTTGACCAGACCGTCAAGCTGGGTGTGGCCCACCTCGCTAAAAGACAGATCAAGCAGGAAACGCGTACCGGGTTCTTCCTTTTCGCCCTTTTCGTTTTCACCGTCGCCATGTCGCCACGCAAGGCGCACCTGTTCGATCCGTTCGCCCATCTGAAACGGCATCGGCATCACACGCCAGCCATCGGGGCGTTCATCGGCGGCCATACCGCGCAGGGTGGCAAAATCACCTTCAAGCTTTTTGAGGATATCACTGCCACGGCCGTCGATTGATGACAGGCTGTTGCTGGCACGGTCCCCCATCCAGCCGCGTGCGGTGGCACCAGGGCCGGTCATGGCCGCGAAAAAGAACATCATGGTGGTGGTCAGTTTCGGCCCAGCCTGCGGGATGCTGTTTAACAGGGCTGCTGCCGCACCGGGATCATGTTGTGCCAGTGCCGTAACGGCCTGCTGCAGGCTGCTCCAGTCACGCGACAAGGCAGCATTCTGGCCGCGTGCAATCAATTCCGCCTCGGTCATTTGGGGGATTTGGGGGGGGCGTCCGGTCGTGGTGCTGGCATCAATGCTGAATGAAAGGGTCGCACCAACGGGCGCTGGAACCGGCAATCTGATTCCTACGACACCAGCAGATGTGCGAAGGGCAGTAAAGCCATTTGGTAACATGCGGGCTTCGGCGCTGTCAGGGGGCAGAACCGTCCCTGTCAGAACCAGCGGTGTCGGGGCCGTGCCCCCAG
This sequence comes from Thalassospira sp. A3_1, assembly GCF_017744215.1. Taxonomy (NCBI): domain Bacteria; kingdom Pseudomonadati; phylum Pseudomonadota; class Alphaproteobacteria; order Rhodospirillales; family Thalassospiraceae; genus Thalassospira; species Thalassospira sp. A3_1. The sequence goes on from NZ_JAGHQQ010000002.1 coordinate 630,486, forward strand.
ACCCGCCTGCAACGACCTGACCGGCAAGACCCGCTGTCGAAGGCCCTGTCAAAGTACCACCGGTAGCAATGGTCGGGGGGGTGACGGTTGTTCCCGCGGAAGTCATATTTGCAATCTGGGCGGCTTTCCCGGCGCTGACGGCACCTTGTCCGACAAAGATAACCTGTGTCTGGCTTCCAGCAGGCAACTGGCTGCCATTGGGCAGCGTCAGGCTGCTTGTTGTGATGGCGCCAAAGGTTTGACCGGGGATCAGCGGATTGCTGTTGATGCCCGCAGTTGGCAAACCGCTGCCAGTTCCGGTTGCCCCCGGTGTCAGTGTTTGCGGCAGAACCTGAAGACGAAGGGATGCTGCTGGATCGGCTCCCTGCTGCGCCTGGGGCATGATACGAACCCACAGGAAGTCACCAAGATTGGCTGGAAGTGGTGTCGGCAGCTTTATGTTCACCTGACCCAGACTGGTCAGAAGAGTCAATTCATTGCCCGAACGTGATTGGACAGACGCCTGAAGCAGGCTTTCGACCGGCAGTTTGGCAATGGCATTGGCGACCTGCTGTGCGGCACTGACCTGTGCCGGTGGCGTGCCTGTCCCACCTGCCGCCGAACCACCCTGACCGCCGACTGCGGTACCGGGTGTTATGGCCTGAGGCGGGAGTGTCATGGCATCAGCCCTCCAGCAGTTTTTGCGTGATCGCTTCCATGTCTTGGGCAGCATCGCAATTGGGGTGGCGCATCAGAAGCGGGGTTTGCGAACGAATGCATTCCGAAACACGTGGATCAGCACGTACAACGCCCAAAAGCGGCGGACTGATCTTCAGGAAACCTTCGCAGGCTTTGAGAAGCTTGTTATAGATCGCCTCGCCTTCCTTGCGGTCCTTGGCCATATTCACCACCACACGGATATCGGTTTTGGGCCGGGCCATATGGGTGACCTTGATAAAGGCATAGGCATCGGTCAGCGACGTCGGGTCACCGTTGGTAATGACAATGACCGTGTTGGCAAGGCTGGTCATCTGGCGCACGCCCTGATCAACGCCTGCGCCGAGATCAATCAGCACCTTGTCATAGCTTTTGCCGGTCTGGATCAGATCGTCGGAAAGGGCCTGAAGGCGGGTGACCGGCAGATTGGCAAGGCTGCCCGATCCGCTGCGCCCCGCAATGATATCAAAGCCGCCATCAGGGAACGGAGTTACAGCTTCGCGCAGGCCGATCCGGCCGGAAATCACGCCGCCCAGATCATGTTTGGGCATCAGGCCAAGCTGGATATCAATGTTGGCAAGGCCAAGGTCACCGTCAAACAACAGGGCCTTTTTGCCTTCACGCACCAGCGAATGGGTCAGGGTAATGGCAAACCATGTCTTGCCCACGCCCCCCTTGCCCGATGCAATGGCAAGGACGTTGCGGCCTTTGGCACGCGGAGCAGTTTTGGATACTTCATCAGACTTGGCAGTCATTTCACGACCTCGGAGAAACTCGGTTTCGCGTTCTCGGCGCGATGGGACGGTATCAGAAGTTTGGCCAGAGCGACGGGGCTGATCGCGGTCAGTCCGTCTGCAACCTGTGCGGTCATACTGACATTGCAAAGGGAAAGATTTCCTGAATCTGCACCGTATAGCGCGCCGCCAAGGCGCGATGCAACATCCAGTCTGGAAATCACCATGCGCGAAACACCGCAATCGGCAAAGGCACTGGCGATATCTGCACATTCATCGGCGTCGATCCCTGCGGGATTGACCAGCACGGGTTCGCTGGGAACGGCAGTCATGAAATCGCCCAAAGCCTTTATGTCAGCATCGACATAGGGATTACAGCTTGCCGTGTCGACCAGAACCATATCGGCATCCCGCATGCGGGAAAATTGCGATTTGAATTCTTCGGGGGTTCTGACCAGTGACAGATTGATGTTCAGAATACGCGTGAAGGCCTCAAGCTGTGCGACACCACCCGCGCGTTTGTAATCGGTGGTCAGTACCGCAACCTTGCGTTTTTTCATCACGGCACGTGCAGCGGTTTTGGCAACGGCCAATGTTTTGCCACAACCGGGAGGCCCGACAAAGGCAAGAGCGCGCGGTGTGTTTTTTTCCGGTAGCGGTGAAAAATCGAAAATCTCGTCAAGGGCGGATGCCAGAAGCTGCTGGGCATTGGTGGCACCGCTTTCACGGCCCATAAGATCGGTCAAACGCAGTCGCAGTCGTTCAGGCAGATTATGGCGCAGCAGGGCCTTTTCGGCGTGATCAAGCAGTTCCTGATGGCCCGGCGGGCCCGCATCGACAATATCGAAATCAAGATCGGGGTCCCGGTCAAGGGCCGCGGTAAGGCGAACACCCGTGCCCGGGATATCCTGTGTCGACACGATAATGGCATCCGATCCCATATGCTCTTTGACCAGTGCCATCGCCTCTGTCATGGTCGGGGCGCTGAAGGTCTTAAGGCGCATATGCTGTCCCCTCGCAACGGATCATCATATTTGCCCCATGGTTTTGAGTTGAGCCTTGGGATGGATTTCGTTCTGGGACATCACAACCGTGGTTGGCCGGAACCGTTCGACAATGGACCGGACATAGGGACGAATACCCGGGCTTGTCAGCAGAACCGGACTTTCGCCCATCATGCCTAGCCGCTCGAACGTGGTACGCACTTTGTTGATGAATTCCTGAAGTTGGCTTGGCGGGATCGACAGTTGTTTTTCCTCGCCAGAACCAACCAGACTTTCGGCAAAGATCTGCTCCCACTGCGGCGAAAGGGTCACAAGCGGGATAACGCCATCATGGTTGGTATTCACATCCGACAATTGGCGCGCCAGACGGGACCGCACATGTTCGGTCATGAAGGTCGGATTGCGGGTAAAGGCGGTTGATTCCGCAATCCCTTCGAGGATGGTCGGCAGATCGCGGATCGATATGCGTTCGGTCAGAAGGTTTTGCAGAACGCGCTGAACCCCGCCAACGGAGACCTGACCCGGCACGATATCCTCGACCAGCTTTTTCTGGTCGTCGTCGAGTTCGTCCAGAAGCTTCTGTGTTTCGGCATAGGACAGCAGTTCGGGCATATGGTCCTTGATCACCTCGGTAATGTGGGTGGTGATCACGGTTTGCGGGTCCACAACGGTATAGCCGCGGAACATGGCCTCTTCTTTCATGCCCTGTTCGATCCACATGGCCGGCAGGTTGAAGGTCGGTTCCATGGTCTTTTCACCGGCAAGGGTGATTTCCTCGCCGCGCGGGTCCATGACCAGCAGCATATTGGGGCGAAGGTCGCCACGGCCGGCCTCGATCTCCTTGACGCGCAGCACATAGGTATTGGCGGGCAGCTGCATATTGTCCTGAATGCGCACGCTGGGCATGACAAAGCCCATATCGGTGGCAAGCTGCCGACGCAGGGCCTTGATCTGATCTGTCAGTTTCTGGCCGCGTTCGGTACTGATCAGCGACAGCAGGCCGTATCCCAGTTCAAGCCGCACATAATCCATGCGAAGCGCATTGGCGATCGGTTCTTCGGGTGGCGGGCCTGCGGCGTCGGCTGCGGTCTGGGCTTCTTCCATCTGGGCGTTGGCAGCGGCTTCTTTCTGCTTTTTGCCAAGATGCCATGCCAGATATCCGAGCACGATCGCCAGACCAAGGAACCAGACCATCGGAATGCCGGGCAAAAGCGACATGCCCGCCATCATCGCGGCCGCAACACCAAGGGCGGCGGGGTAATTGCTGACCTGTCCGAAAACGGCTTTTTCGGTTGCGCCGTCAAGGCCACCCTTGGTGACCAGAAGGCCCGCGGCCGTCGACACGATCAGGGCGGGGATCTGGGATACCAGACCGTCACCAACGGTCAGGATGGTATAGGTTTCGGTGGCCTCGGCCAATGACAGGCCCATCTGGGCGGTACCGATGATGATACCACCGATCACGTTGATGAAGGTGATCAGGATACCGGCAACCGCATCGCCGCGCACAAATTTGGAGGCACCATCCATGGAACCGAAGAAGGAGCTTTCGTCTTCCAGTTCCTTGCGGCGTGCCTTTGCCTGGGCTTCGTTGATCAGACCCGATGACAGATCGGCGTCAATCGCCATCTGTTTGCCGGGCATGGCATCAAGGGTAAAGCGTGCCGCGACCTCGGCAATACGTCCCGAACCCTTGGTGATAACGACAAAGTTGATGATCACGAGGATGGCAAAAACAATAATCCCGATTACGAAATTGCCCGAGATCAGGAAACTGCCGAACGCCTCGATCACGGCACCAGCGGCGTGAGTACCTTCGTGGCCATGGCCCAGAATCAGGCGCGTGGTTGCGATGTTCAATGCCAGCCGCAGCGACGTCGCCACCAGCAGGATCATCGGGAAAGAGTTGAATTCAAGCGGCTTCTGAATGAACAGGGATGTCATCAGAATCAGCACGGAGAAGCTGATCGACAATGCCAGCAGAAAATCGAGCAGCCAGGGCGGCATTGGGAACATCATGACCACAAGGATCAGGATGAAGCCAAGCGCCATGGCGATGTCGCCGCGTTTCATGGCCGAGCGGACGCGCGACTGGATACCGGCCATATTCAGGCCGCCTGCGCCACCCGATCCTTCCGATCCGTCAGATCCTGCCGGTGTGATGTCTCGACCGTCGGCCATGTTGCCTGTTGGTTACCCTATTGTTGTTCGATCCCGGGAATGCATCCCTTAGTTCTGATATGGGGTGCACCGGTCGTTTTGTAATATTCAGTCCTGGCCATTGCCGGGTTGTGGCACGGCAAGACCTTCATCGGTATATTGACGCAGTTTGTTGCGTAGCGTGCGGATCGAAATGCCCAGAATGTTGGCCGCATGCGTGCGGTTACCAAAGCAATGTTTCAGCGTATCAATAATCAGATCGCGTTCGACATCGGCAACAGTTCGACCGACCAGTGCCGCGGTTACCGAAGAGTCTCCGTAGGTTTGATCTGTGGAACCGGCATCATGATCGACAGGCTCAGCCGGGCAGGGCGATGCGTAATCTTCGTGATGATGAGGCTGCGGCGCAGGCGGAACCGGACGATAGGCGGCACCACCATAAGCTGCGTTGGCATTGGCATAGGCCGAACTCGCGCGTGACGGGGTACTTGGTGCCGGTTGTGACGGGACAGGGGCCGATGTCGGCGCGGGTGCTGCTTCGGGTGCCGGAGCTGATTGCCAGCCCGGTTCGCTGCTACCGGCGCCGGAAAGCATGATGGCTTCGGGGCCGATTTCGGTTGGACCGGCAATCAGGACCGCTCGATGCATGGTGTTTTCCAGTTCTCGAACGTTACCGCGCCAATGGTGGCTGCGCAAACGTGCGATTGCCAACGGGCTGATCGGTCGGATCGGCACGTCATTGGCTTCGGAATATTTTTTCACAAAGAATTCCGCCAGAACCGGAATATCGTCGGGCCGCTCGCGCAGCGAGGGAATATCAAGATTGACGACGTTCAGTCGGAAATACAAATCCTCGCGGAAGTTGCCGGCATTGACTTCGGCCTCGAGATTACGGTTGGAGGTCGCCAGAATTCGGACATCGACCTTCACCGGGCTTTTACCGCCCAAACGGTCGATTTCCTTTTCCTGAATGGCGCGCAGCAGTTTTGCTTGCAGGCGGACATCCATTTCGCTGATTTCATCAAGCAAAAGGGTGCCGTTATTGGCTTCTTCGAACTTACCGATACGTCGGGCCTGTGCGCCGGTAAAGGCACCTTTTTCATGACCAAACAGTTCGGATTCCAGAAGGTTATCGGGAATGGCCGCACAGTTGACCGCAACGAACGGTTTATCGGCGCGGTTGGATTTCCGATGTACGAAGCGCGAGATGATTTCCTTGCCGGTTCCGCTTTCGCCCGTGATCAGGATGGATGCACTGCTTTTGGCGACCTGTTCGGCAAGACGCAGGGTTTCGGCCATGCGGGCATCGCGATGGATTAGGGCATGGCTTTCTTCGGTAACGGCTTCGAGGATGGCGGCAATCAGGTCTGCTTCGGGTGGCAGCGGGATGAATTCCTGTGCACCGGCCTTGATTGCATTGACCGCACCATTGACGTCATTTCCGATACCGCAGGCCACCACCGGAACATTGATCCGTTCACGGTGCATTGCCTCGATCAGGGCGGCGACATCAAGGGTGATGTCGGCCATGACCAGATCAATACGGTTGCCTGCGCGCAGGATATTCAGCGATGTCGTGACACTTTCGGCCAACTGGACTGTTGCGCCGCGTGCCATCGCGATCTTGCTGGCTGCGCCGATCTGACCGCCCAGTCCACCAACGATCAATACCTGCATAGTCTCATCTCTTTCCACTTCGTTCCCAATGGCAATTTCAATTGGCGGCTTTCACCGATCAATCGAAATAGCTGACCCGTTTTGACGGGGGCAGGATGGAGTTGATCAGCATTTCCAGACGACGGGGGTTTTCCTGTCGCCCGATGGAGACGGCCCCCACCATATAGACCGAATTCAAAAGTTCTTCTTCGCCCGAGTTGCGTTCGAGTTTGGCCGCAAGCGGCATAAACACCATGTTTGCCAGAACCGCACCATAGAAAGTCGTCAGAAGCGCAACCGCCATGGACGGGCCGATCGAAGACGGGTCATCAAGGTTGCCGAGCATCTGCACCAGACCGATCAGCGTCCCGATCAGGCCCATGGCCGGCGCGATATCGCCAGCCTTTTTCATGATGTTCGCACCTTTCTGGTGGCGTCCGATGGTGGCGTTCATGTCCTTGCGCATGATGGCTTCGACTTCTTCGGGGGGCGTGCCGTCGACAACAAGTGACAGACCCTTCCAGAGATATTCTTCGCTTTGCAGGCTATCAAGATGGCCCTGAAGCGACAGAACCCCGCCTTTACGCGCAATTTCAGCCAGTTGCAAAATCTGTAGGGCGGCATCGGCCGGGTTGCGCGATCTGTGAAAAATCGTGCGCATCAGGACTTTGCCGGCGCCAAGAAATTCGCCCAAAGCAAAACAGACAGCGGTAATCGCAGCCGTCCCGCCGATCACGATCAGAACGGACGGAATATCGATAAATGCCCCGGGCGATCCCCCCAATACGATCGCCGCAATCACAAGTGCGAAGCCGATAGCCAACCCCGCAACCGTCGCGATATCAAACGACGTTTTAGTCCCCCCGTCCGCCATACCCGCTCATCCTCTCAAAAGACTAGTTTTTCTCGGACTTGATGATTTCCGTCATGGTTACCCCCAGACGGTCTTCGACAACCACCACTTCGCCGCGTGCGACCAGACGGTTGTTTACATAAATATCAATAGCTTCCCCAACCTTGCGGTCAAGCTCTACGACGGCACCACGCCCCAGTTTTAGCAACTGGCTCACCTGCATGGTTGCTTTTCCAAGGACTGCCGAAACCTGAACGGGAATATCATAAACCGCTTCGAGATCCTTGGAAGTCTTCATGGCATCGCTGCCGATCTCGGCGGCGGCCAGAAGTTCGGTGCCTTCGCCCTCTAGCTCGATATCGTCATTGTCGAGTTCCGAGAGTTCAAGATCGTCATCATCGGCCATTTTCGTCTCCTGGTCCTTGAGCTTCCTGCGTCACATCGACTTTTGTTTCGTTTTCGACATCGGGTTTGTGATCCGGCTGCAACGGGTCCCCATCCTGTTGTAGCTGATCATCTTTATCGTTGATCCCGATTTCTGTGTGCGACGCATCATCCTGGGGGGATGTTGGCATATTAACCCGTTCTGTGCCATGACCTTCTTCGGTCTGACCGGTCGATACAGGTGTGTCGTGTGATCCTGTTCCCTCGGCGTCAAGCCGGTTTCCAGGTGCCGGTTCCGGATCGGAAGCCGGTACCTCGGACCTTGCCGGGGGCTGTTTGGGCGGCAGGTCGGCCAGACTGGTGTCTTGTATGACAGGATCGCCCATATCGCTGCCGTCGAGCTGATGCTCGTCACCATGGCTTTGAAGGGCGCGTTCCACGATATCGTTAATCTCGGCCCAGATGCGCTTGGTATCGCGGACAGCCGTCCCGTCGCCCCACGAAACATGGCAGTCACCCAGATCGATATCTGGTTCGCCAACCACACCGACCTTGCCCGAGAAACCCCGCGACTGCGCGATTTTTTCAACACTTTCCGAAACCATATCGCTGATATCGGGATGGACCTGCACAATCACCTTGGGCGCGTCAAACAGGTTTGCCAGACATTGACGTACGATGCTTTCGATTTCGGTGAGTTCGAACTGTTTCGACCAGGCAGGCGCAATTTTGCGCATCACGCCAATGGCGACATGAATGGCGTCCTCGTTGATGCGGGCGTTGGCGCGTTTTTGCTGTTCGTCAATCCGGGCAAGGGTCTCGGCAAGACGTGCCGAAGTATCTGCCATCGCCTGTTCAAGGGATGATCGAATTTCAGCATGTCCCTGTTCAAGGCCGCGGGCGAAGCCTTCGGCATCGGCGGCTTCACGGGCCGCGGCCTCAGCTTCGGCTACCATCTGGGCGGCTTGTTCTTCGGTGTAAATTGCCGGAGGAGGGGGCGGGGCCTCCTCCTCTTTTTTCTTTTTCTTTTTGCGCAGAGAATAATGTTCATCATCCGAACCGGACGAACGAATGACGTTATCGGCATCATCGAAACTGAGCGAGAATTTGAATTTTTCAATGGCCGTCATATCGAACCGCTGGTTTGGTTTGGGCGACAAGCGGGCCGGTGGCCTTACGCCACCCTGCCCATGATTGGACCGTCAGGCAAATCAGGTTTCCTGATAAAGCCAGTTGCGAATGATCGACAGAGCCTCTTCCGGATGCTTCTCGACAATCTCGCCGATCTTCTTGACCGAGGAGGCTTTCACACGACCTTCGACCTGCGACAGGTTGATCAGTTCTTCGCCATCTTCCATGCCCGGTGCCATCGGAACCGGTGATGGTCCTGTCAGGGCAGGGGTGCCTTCTGCCGTCATGTCCTCGGCCAGCAGCTGACGCTGTGCCATATCGGCGGCACTTGGCAGTGTTTCGAAGGCACGGGTCAGAAGCGGGCGAACCACCAGAAGGATGACCAGGATCGCAACGATGGCAAGGACCAGCATCTCGGCGATACGGAAGATTTCGGCTTTGTCGAGACCAAGGAACGTTTCGACATCTTCATCCGGGAACAGGTCTGCCGTGTCGGCAAATCTCATATTGATCACTTCGACCTGATCGCTGCGTGCAGGGTCATAGCCGATTGCACTGCGAACAAGGGCCGCGATCTTCTCCAGATCCTCCGGGGAACGTTCCTGATAAAGCCGTTCACCGTTTTCATCTGTCGTATAGGTACCATCAACCAGAACCGCAACGGTCACACGGGAAATTTCGCCAATTTCCTTGACCTTTGTCGTGGTGGTTTTGGAAATCTCGTAGTTGACGGTTTCCTCGGACCGGGTTTCCTGGCTGCTGGTGCCTGCTCCCTGGCCGGCGTCAAAGTTGGCGTCAGGCAGATTGTTTTGCAGCGTTACCGGGTCGGTACCCTCGGTTTCGCTGTTGGTGGAATTTTCGTCAATCGTCTGGCTGGAGCGTACAACCCGTTCGTCCGGGTTAAACCGCTCATCCGCCGTTGTGACCTTGTTGAAATCCATTTCAACCGAAACTTCGGCGCGGACTTCGCCATAACCAAGGGAACGCGACAGAAGATCTTCGATCGTATTGCGCAGGCGCGTTTCGTTGCGGATGCGCATTTCATCGGCGGTCTGGGTCAGGAAGGTTGATGATTGCTCTTCACCCTGACCGCGAGCCAGAAGGCGACCGCGTTCATCAATGATCGAAACCTTGCTTGGGGTCAGTTGGGGCACCGCCGCTGCAACAAGATGCTGGATGGCAATGACCTGTTCGGGTTTCAATTCTCCGCCAGCCATTTTAACGGCGATGGATGCGCTTGCTTCCTGTGTTTCACGCGAGAACATCTGGCGTTTGGGCAACACAAGATGAACACGCGCCTGCTGGACGGACTGTATGGCCGTGATGGTACGTGCCAACTCGCCCTCAAGGGCGCGGACATGGTTGATGTTCTGCTCAAAGCTGGTCGCGCCAAGGCCGCTGCCATTGTCGAAAACTTCATAGCCGACGGAACCACCTGTCGGCAAACCGCTTTCGGCCATCGACAGGCGCATGCGGTTGACCTGATCGGCTGGGACCAGAATTTCGGTGCCGTTATTCAAAAGCTGGTAGGAAACCTGCTGTTCTTCGAGCCGGTTGACGATCTGGCTGGCGTCCGCAGGATTAAGATCGCGATAAAGCAATTCCATATTCGGTGCCGAGACACGCAGAATAAGGAATGCAAAAAACACAAGCAGCAACACCCCGACGCCACTGATGGCCATCAGGCGTGTCGGTCCAAGACCTTTAAGCGTTTGCAATAAACCGCCCACGTTCGACTGCTCCGGATCGATTGTTACCACTGTCCCCAACACCGGCAGATGTCCGCACAATAGCTACCGGTATCATCAACGAATAGAAGCGCATATTGAAGAACAGGTTAACGACCGGCAATTATTGCCCAGTAATGTGTCCAAAATTCGCCAGTGATTTGAATCATTTGCATCTTTGGCGAGATCAATATGCTGCCCATTATGTAGGTATTTCGTGCCCCAAAAAGAAGCCCGGCTGAAAAAGCCGGGCGAGTCCCTGTAAATATGCAGTCCATCGGGGCGGAAAGCCCGCCCCGATGGTATCAATCAGTTACCGTTTGATCCGGATCAGCTCGTCGAGCATTTCGTCAGTCGTGGTGATCGTCTTGGTGTTCGCCGAATAGGCGCGCTGGGTGATGATCATGTTGGTGAATTCCTCACCAAGATCGACGTTCGACCCTTCAAGAGCAGAAGCCACAACGTTACCCGCACCGTTCAGGCCCGGTTCACGCAACAGATAGTCCCCTGACTCACGGGTTTGGCGATAAACGTTACCAGTGTGGTTTTCCATTTCATCAGGGGCTTCGAAGGTAGCAATCGCCAGTTTGTAGACCGGACGTTTCACGCCGTTGGCGAATTCAACCTGAAGGAAACCTTCTTCGGTGAAGGCATAGTTCACCATGGTGCCGGCCTGAGCGCCATTCTGGTTGATGAAGTGAGTGGTGTATTCGACCAAGTTGCCGTTGGCATCCGAGCCGGCTGCAAACTGGGTGATGCCGTTACCAAGACCCAGTGTCCCGAAATCAAGGGTAAAGGCGGAGTTTGCCGAACCGTTGGTCCAGGTGGCCGAGATGTCCTGATCGACAAGGCTGGTACCGGCGTCATCGGTAAAGGTCTGAAGGTTGCCCGCACCGTCAAAGGTCATGATACCGGACTGGATCAGGCCATTCGGATGTGTTGCGGCATCAAGTTCACCGGTGCCGGTGGTGCCGATAAGTTCAAATGCCCAGCGATTCTGACCGAGTTTAAGGACCTGAAGGTTGACGGTATGGGCCGAACCCAGCGAGTCATAGATCGTGACCGGCATGGAGTTGTTTTCGGCGGTCGCACCGGAAGCCAGATCACCACTGTTATAGGTTCCGGCCAGCGTCGCCGGGAAAGGTCCGGTGAAGCCAAGTGCGGTCAGCGGGGTATTGGTGTTGTTGGTAATAACAACGTCTTGATCCGCGAACGAACCGGTAATGGTCAGGGTGTCGTTGGTGCCGGTGGTCGTCGCAGTTGCTGTAACGCCTGTGACGGCGCTGATTTCAGCTGCGATATCGGCAAGTGTTTCACCCGCGTTGATCGTGATTGTTGTGGTGGTACCGTTATAGGTGATGTCGAAAGAATCTCCGGCAGCAATACCAGCCTGACCTGCAAGAGCGGCTGTGCCGTCAACACCAAGCGTTGTCGAAACGTTGGTTCCGCCCGCCAAAGGTGTTTCATCCGAGTTCAGGTTTGCACCGAATTCGATCGTCGTCGTCGACGCGGCTGCGGTCAGGATTGAGTTGATATCAAGAACCTGAAGGTCGGTAACGGCTGAGCTGTTCGAAGAGGTAACAACACCGTTCCGGTTCAGAAGCTGCCCGTCACGGTCGGTTGCCCAACCCTGAACATAATAACCTGCCGTGTTGCGCAGGAAGCCGTCATCGTCAGGCTTGAAGTCGCCAGCACGGGTAAAGAACAATTCGTCATTGGTTCCCGGCGCGGCGGTATCGCGCACGATGAAGAAACCGTCGCCGGAAATTGCGGCTGCTGTATTTGACGAGGTCGCCTGCAGCAAGCCTTGCTTGCTGATCAATGCGGTCGGGTGAAACCGAACACCACCGGGGGTGTAACGGGTGTCGGTCGCGGATTCCGTAACAAGCGTCGAGAAACGCCCGATTGTACCCTTGTAACCGATCGTGTTGAGGTTCGAGATGTTGTCTGAAATGACGCCCAGGTTTTGCGACTGGGCATTCAGGCCGGATACACCGGAAATCATAGCACCAAAAAGGCTCATTGTATTTCTCCTGCACCTACAGGGTGTTGATCAAAATCCGGATGAAAGCCCTCAGGCTGCTTCGTCCTGTTCGTCAGTTCCGGGATTATTATTGTCGCCATTATTATCGCCGGTCTCGGTTCCGGTATCCGTACTGTTCGCGCCCAGTTTGACGTTGGTCAGGGTTCCGAACGGTACAGAAACGTCACCGATACGCAGATAAATGTCGTCATCACCAATATCGACACTGTCGACATTACCGATGATGCCAATCGCCATTGAGGCCGGTTTACCTTTGTCGTCCTTGAAGGTGTCACCGTTCGCGGCCATCGGCTTAAGCACAAGGGTGTAGGCCCCCTCGGCCTGTGCGACGCCACTATTGTTCTTGCCGTCCCAGGTAAAGTTCTGGAGACCGGAAACATCGGTGAGATCTTCGGAATAAACCGTCTTGCCGCTCTGATCCCGAACCTGCAATTGCAGACGCGGAACTTCCGGCGAGATATTGTATTTGTATTTGAGCTCGCCACCATCTTCGAGCCAGTTGGTGTCGCCAACCGCCTCGATCTCGGCCCCGACATAGGACAGGGCGGAAAGCTGTCGCTGCTGGCTTTGCATCGCAAGCAGGTTTTCAAGGTTCTTGTTGCTCTGAATCCCTTGCTCGACCTGGGCGAACTGGCTCAACTGGTCGGTGAATTTGTCACTTTCCATCGGCGAGGTCGGGTCCTGGTTCTTGAGCTGGGTGGTCAACAGCGTCAGGAACGTGTCGAAGTTCTGGGCCAGCTGGCTGGCGGAGCTGCTGGAGGCAGCATTCGTATTGTTTCCAGCCACGCCAATATTGGTAGTTGATGAAACGGTCATAATCCTGTTCCTCTACCTTTCCTAAATCCGGATATCAACGAGGCCGTTGGGATTAACCCCATAGCCAATCGCGACATGTTCTGCGAGTTCGGTACCGCTCATGACGTCACCTTCGTCAGGCGTGCTGCCAGGATTGTTTGCCATGCGGGATTGGCCGTTGCCTTCTTGGCTTTGGCCACCTTCGTTCCGATGTTCGAAGGTAAAGCTTTGGCTATCCGCATTCAGACCTGCATCTTTGAGGGCCTGCTGCAAAGCACGTGAATCCTGTCGCAGCATATCGAGAGTTTCACGGGTATCTGCCTGGATAACACCCTGAACGCGACCGTCATGGCTGATTTCCAGTTTCACATCGACCCGACCAAGATGTTCAGGGCGCAGTTGAACAGAAATTTTGTCCACACCCTCGCTGGCGGCATTGCGGATATGCACCGCGACCTGCTGCTGCAACTGCTGGGCGGGGGCATGGCGTGCTGTATGTGCTGTCTGACCAGCGGCATTGCTCTGGGTCAGGGTGTTGTTGCCGGCAAGCTGGCCATTACCAGCCTGCACAGTGCCATCGGTCGTGCCGGTTGCGCTAACGATGGACGTTGCCTTGCCGTTGGTTGCAGTTTGAGGTTGGGCACCTGGCTGCATGTTTTGGAGATTGGCCGCGCCGGCCATGGCCTGCTGTGCTGCCTGATTGGTCGTGGCTGTCGGGTTTGCATTCGCCGAGGTCTGGTTGCCGGTACCTGAATTGGCATTCGCAGTATTGTTACCGGTCGTACCCTGTGCGGTTTCGCTAACCGATTTAACTGTGCGTTCACCACTCATGGAGTCAACGATCTTCGAGAGGAAACTGTCGTTATCTCCGACACCTTCGGTGCTGCCATCAATGCCGTTCAATGCCGACTTCGCTGCTGCACCTGCCGCCGGTTGGGAGAGGGCAGTAGAACTCATCAGGCCGTCGGTTGTTCCGTCGGCATTCTGTGCGGGTGTAGCAGAACCAGGCTGAGTAGCAGCCTGTGCTGCCGAGGCTACGACCGCGCCAGTTTGAGTTGCCAAGTTCGGATTGGTTTGCTGAGCCGCCGGATTTATAACGGGGATAGCTGCCAAATCAGGATCAGCGACTTTATCACCTTGTGGTGTTTCTGCTGCGGTATCGTCTTTTGCTGCAACTTGCTCATTCGAGGTGACTTCTTCTTCTGAGCCAGGGACAGACTCTGAATGATCATTCGGGGATGTCATATCACGTTCGTTCCGGTCATCCATTGCCGGATCGCTATCTGCCACGTCAGTACTGTCTTTTGTGTCATACGCATCGTCATGCTTGTCCGCGGCATCCCGGTGATCATAATGGTCATCGTGATCGGTGCGTGTCTCGTTCTGCGGGCTATCGGGTTTGCTGTAATTGTCGCGCGACGACGAATTTGCTGTGTCGCTGCGCTTTGCATCCTCGTCATGACGAATTTGTGTCTGGGCAGTTTTTGCCGCGTCATGACGGATTTGGGAATTGCGTTCTGCCCAGTTGTCTGTGACCTGATCCATCACGTCGCCAAAGGACACATCGCTGCTGACAGACGCGGTCTGGCCCGGGATGGATATGGTAGGTGATGCCGATCTGATAATCGCAGAGCTGTTCATGACATGGTCCTTCTCAAAACAGTGTCAGAACATTTGCAAAAGGCGGGCCAGTTTTGAGTGTTATGGATTCATATAAAGAATCAGCAACTTAATCGATGATTGTGGGCAAAGGCATTTTTTGCCGGGCCTTTCATGCTCTATCGGCATGAAAAAAGCTCCCGTCAGAAAAGACGGAAGCTTTAGCATTTGAAAATTTATGGTTCAGGCAGAAATCGAAAGACCTGATTTGGGACGTTGTTCTTTGTCTTCTGCGTCCCGTCGATCTGCTTGCGGATAGGATTGCGCACGAGGCTGCTGAGTCTGTTGTGCTGCAAGGACTGCCTGGCGCATTTCGTTCTCGCTTCTTTCGGCAAGTGTTGCCCAAGAATCGCGAAGAGGCGTCAAAAGCTTGATAACATCAAGTGCTGCCTGCGGATCGTTATGGCGGTCAACATCCATTAACCGCAGCATGCAATGGGTATAAAGCCGTTCCAGATTAGTCGCGATCTCACCGCCCTGATCCATATCCAATGTATTGGAGAGATGAGCAATCAGGTCAAGAGCACGACAATTGGCATTACAGCGGCTTTGGATATCACGGGCATCAATTGCTCGCAGGGCCTCCTGCAAGCAGGATAGCGTCTTCTCGTACAGCATGAAGACCATCTTAGCCGGCGAGGCTGTATTGACTTGCTGGTTTCTGTATATGTGTGCTGCATGCTCTTTCACGCTACACTCCTTGGTCTGCTAGGCATCGTGTCAGTGTGCATGTCTGGATATTAAATGTTAATCACTATTTTTGCCTGCAGCCATCAATTCATCGAGAGAACTCTGGATATTTTTCATCCGTGCGAGTGCTGCTTCCATGGCAATGAAGCGATCCATAAGGTTTTCGCGCTGCCTTACAAGGCGTTCGTCAATGCGGTCAACTTTGTCTTCATAGGATGCATTCTGCGTTTCTATGGACTCGATTTCCTGCGAAAGAACACCTTCATCCTCGTCAAGGAAGCTATCGAGTTCAAAATAGAACTGGGTGCCAAGACCAACACTGGTATTTATCGTTGCGTTTTCGACAGCAGTTCCGTCGCCAGTGTAAACTAGGCGCAAACCATCCGCGGTTGTGATGCTGTTGCCTGAGACAGTAGCATTCTTTCCGGATGTGGTAACACCATCAATCGTAACGTCATAAGTCACGCTGGTAATGGTTCCGCCAGCAGCATTGATCGTAAAATCATACTGACCGCCACCTGTTTTACCGTTGAAACCGGTCATGGTCAGGTTGGCGTTATCGGTTTTAGCCTGGAAATTAAAGAGCTCCATAACCTCGGTCGATTGATTAAGAAGCGCCTCATCAAGCTTGGTTTCATCAAGCTCCAGCGTTTTATTCAACAGCGGATCTTCCGATGTTCCATAAGGAACAAAGTCGATACCAATTTCGGCCAGAACCGAATAATCGGTCTCTCCGGCACGGTCGGTAACGTTTTTGGCAAACGAACCGGCGATCTGTTGCAGGGACGATTCGATATTCTTGACAGCCGAGTTGCCAAGCAGAATGGCATCTTCGGATTTTTCGCCGGTTATCGGGTCAACGAACGTCTTCTCGTTTACAAATGTCTGGACAGCATTATAGGCCTCGACAAATCCGACAATGGCAGACTTTGCCTGATTAAGATCCTGTTCTACTTCTATTTTGATCGTTGTGCCCGGTTCGGCATCATAAAGGCTGATGCTCAGCCCGTCGATCAGATCGGAAATTTCGTTTGACGACCGAGAGACAGCAATACCATCAAGGGTAAATTCGGCATTATTACCCGGATCAATTTCATTTGCGCCAAGATCGGTCAATACCGTCCCACTGACATCGGTCAATGTCATGCGGTTGTCTTCACCTTCTGCGGTCGAGGTGAAGATAAGCGTAGACTGGCCGTCGGCAACTTTGACAACAGATGCCTGAACGCCGGTATTCGATGTCACTGCGTTAATTTTATCGCGGATATCAAGCAGCGAATCATCAGCAGCAACCGTGATATCGGCATTGCCGGTAGCCGTTGAGATGTTGAAAGTGCCTGCGCCGACAGGAGCATCGTCGGTCGGGTTTACGGCTTGGGTGTTGCTGGCGATTTTGTGCTTTGATGCGACTTGGCTGATTTCAAAACTATAGGTACCAGCCGCAGCCGCATTTTTGGCAGTCACGCCCATCAACTGTCCGACGGGGGATGCGGTACCTGCACCGTTGGACGCGGATGCGAAAATCTGTTTGGCTTCGAAGATGTTTTTCGATTTGTCGAAACTTGTGGCTCCATAAAGGTTGGCCATCGCATCCTTGAGCGTGCCGACAAGGGTCTGCAATTCTTTTAACGCGGCAAGCTTCTCATCGTTGGCTTCAACACGTTTTTCAAGGGAATCTGCGGGCAAACGACGTGCGGCGATCATTTTGTCGACGACATCGACGAAATCGATATTCGAAGAGCCGCCCGAAAGCTGAATTCGGCCGTTTTCTCCGACATAGATGTTATTAAGGTTTACGCCGCTCATTTGCCTTGCTCCCTGGGCTTTGTCGGTCGGCAACTTTTACACGTCTTGCCTGAACACGATCTTTTACGCAAGAAGCGTGCCTTTCCGAAAGGCCCAAATGCTAAATCAGATTTCTTCGTCCACGACACTGCCAAGATATTCGCGAATTTGCGCGAAAAGATTTTGCAGTTCCTTGGACGGAATTTCCCTAAGAATTTCGCCGCTGAAACGGTCTGTAACCTTGGCGATAACCCGACCGGTATCCTGATTGAAGTTCAGTTCGATACGGGAATTCTGCTCGGACAGTTCGGGAAGATCCAGCTTGGCCAGTGCCTGCTGAAGTCTAGCTCCGGCATCGGCCTTGTAACGGTTTGCGTCAGACGATGTGGTCGCACTTTTAATTGTTGCAGATTGACCTGTCGTATTGAGTGACGCAGAAACTTCAGAACCCGAAGAGGAGCCTGAAGAACGCTGGGATTGATATGCGCCGATTACGATTTCCATCTGACCCTCCTATGCCGCCTTTGCGGCAAAGGATAATCCGGATGAAGGATGGGAGGTTAACTCCCATCCTTCCTCGGATATCCGGATTACTGCAGCAGACGCAGCAGGTTCTGCGGCATCTGGTTAGCCTGTGCCAGCATGGCGACACCGGACTGTACCAGAATCTGCTTCGAGGTGAAGGCGGTCATTTCAGACGCGACGTCAAGGTCGAGCAGAACGGACCGGGCAGATTCGGTGTTTTCCTGAGTGGTTGCCAGGTTCTGGCCAGCGAAGTCGAGACGGTTCTGGAACGTACCGATCGATGCACGGGCAGCCTGCAGGGTATCAATTGCAGAGTTGACGTTTTCGATCGCAGTCTGAGCGCCAGCCTGGGTGCTGATATCGTCGGCATCAATGCCAAGGCTGGTCAGGTCAACACGGCTAAGCGTAATCGACAGGCGATCAGAGGCAGTGTTGTTCGAGCCAATCTGGAAATCGACACCAGCGTTGAAGCGCTGACCATTGTCAGCGAGCATATCAACGGTTGTGTTCTCACCGTTTGCTGCACCCCAATCAGCGCCACCAACTGCGGCATCAATGGTCGCGGTCAGGCCAGAGTTGATCGAGATCGACAGGCCAATTTCGTCGAAGTTAAGCGAAGCTTGCTGGCCAACGCCGACTTCATTAGCACCACCAGTCTGATAGCTGGTGAGGTCAATGCTCTGAGTATAGGCACCGGTCGGATCATCAACGTTTGCAGTGACAGTCATGATAACCGAGTTACCAGGACCTGAAGTGATGTCGATGACGAAGTTGTTATCGGCAACGCCGTCACCCGTGTCATCTGATGCCCAGAAATTGTTGTCAGTGATGGCAAAGCCAGAGAAGCCATTGGCATTGGTCAGATCAGCGCCAACACCGGCACCAACAGTTGCGAAGTCGATATCAACATCGCCACCATCGCCCAGCAGTTGAATGCCGTTGAAGTTGGTCGAGGATGCAACGCGATCAATTTCTTCCTGCAAAAGTCCGAATTCATCGTTCAGGAAGCCGCGTTCGGTGTCCGACAGGTTGCCAGAAGCAGCCTGGGTTGCCAGCGTTTTCATGCGAACGAGAACATCGTCGATCGTTGCCATGGAACCATCGGCAATCTGCAGCATCGCGTTGGCCTGGCCAACGTTGACGGTTGCCGTTTTAAGTGCCTGGGTGGTTGCGTTCAGGCGGGCACCGATTGCCATCGAGGCAGCATCGTCACGAGCCGAAACAACACGGGTACCCGACGACAGTTTCGAGAGAGAACGCGTCGCTGCTTCGTCTGAAGCAGACAGGTTACGGTGTGCAACGTTGGCAGCATAGTTGGAAATGATATTGAGAGCCATTTTATATCTCCTACATGGATAGCTCAAACGGCATCATGCCGTTCTGTAACCTGGCAACATCGCCAGATATGCTTCTGATGTTCTTCCTGATCAGCAGAAGCAAAACTTTGTATCACGAAATATACCTATGGATGATATGTATGTCCAGTAATTTGTTTATTGGTAAAAATGCATTTTAAATCAATATGTTAATATGGATATACCGTTGATATTCCGAATATTTTAAGTTGTTTTCAGTGGGGGGATGATAGCGTTTTCATCCTGAAAGTGTTGAAAAGCGCGAATCGGTTCGAATCGAAAGTGCCGGAGTATCATCAAAGAAAAAAAACAGCGGCTCTGGAGGTCGCTCCCCGGATTGTTGACCAAGCGCGGAATCGAGCAAAATCGTCATTCCGGGCGAAGCGTAGTGCTGAGTATAGGCGGATATCCAATTGAAATATAATGGACTATTTCCTTCGCGGGAAGGACAGACTGCTTGGGAATGTTTTGCCTGCTGACTCATGCTGTTTTTTCAATAAAGTTCTTGATTTGTTCTTTTGTTTGTGGCATAAGAGAAAAATCAACGGGAGAAATGCACCCGGCCCCAAACCCGCAAAGCCAGATGCGCTTTGCGGGTTTTTGCGTTCGGGGTCGGATCAGAGAGGTCATTAGGGTGCAGGGAGACAGACAGGGATGGGGACGGGGCGGGGAGGCGATCCGCAGGATACTGACCGGCGGATGGCGGAGCCATTATGGGGGCATTCTGCGCTGCTTCTAATACGTTTCAAAATGCTTGTTGGTCATGACGGGAGAGGTGCGTCTTTTCGGGGAAGGGCCCCCGTATTTGCAGCAAGCGACAGCAATGGCCGCAGTGGATTGTGGTCCGCCGGTGGTGGAGAGCTGGTGGCCGTAAGCCCGAAGTTTGTCCGGCTTCATCGGTTGTTGGGCGTGCCGCCATGGCCGAAAGGGGCCGGAGCGGGCAACGGGGCCGTGGACCCGAAGTTCGTCAGCCCGGTCGGTGGGGGGGGCCGCAATGCCAAAAGGCCTCGGATTATTGACAAAGCCTGAAATGACGATCTGCTTTGGAAATGCCTTATCGGTCGCAAAAGGTGCGACCTCATTAGAGGCGCACCTTTTGCGGACTGCCTTGCAGATAGTTTACTGTTGCAGCAGACGCAGCAGGTTCTGCGGCATCTGGTTAGCCTGTGCCAGCATGGCGACACCGGACTGCACCAGAATCTGCTTCGAGGTGAACGTGGTCATTTCAGACGCGACGTCAAGGTCGAGCAGAACGGACCGGGCTGATTCGGTATTTTCTGTTGTGGTTGACAGGTTCTGACCAGCGAAGTCGAGGCGGTTCTGGAACGTACCGATAGACGCGCGGGCAGCCTGCAGGGCATCAATTGCCGAGTTTACACTTTCGATACCCGCCTGTGCTCCTGCCTGATCGCCGATTATGGTTGTCGCAAGACCAAGAGTGTCAAGATCCACACGGGTCAGGGTGACTGAAAGACGGTCGGCGGCGGTATTGTTTGCGCCGATCTGGAAGTTCACATCGGCTTCAAACCGCTGGCCATTATCAGCAGCCATATCAACGGTGGCATTTTCACCGTTTGCTGCACCCCAATCAGCACCACCAACTGCGGCATCAATGGTCGCGGTCAGGCCAGAGTTGATCGAGATCGACAGGCCAATTTCGTCGAAGTTAAGCGAAGCTTGCTGGCCAACGCCGACTTCATTAGCACCACCAGTCTGATAGCTGGTGATGTCAATGCTCTGAGTATAGGCACCGGTCGCATCATCAACGTTTGCTGTAATCGTCATAATCACGGAGTTGCCCGGTCCTGCGGTAATGTCGATTGCAAAGTTGTTGTCAGCGACACCATCTTCGGTATCGTCAGACGCCCAGAAATTGTTGTCGGTGATCGCAAAGCCAGAGAAGCCATTGGCATTGGTCAGATCAGCGCCGGTACCGGCACCGACGGTTGTAAAGTCGATATCAACATCGCCACCATCGCCCAGCAACTGAACGCCGTTGAAGTTGGTTGACGATGCGATGCGATCAATTTCGTCTTTCAGAAGCTGGAATTCATCGTCTAGGAAGCCGCGTTCGGTGTCTGACAGGTTGCCAGAGGCAGCCTGGGTTGCCAGCGTTTTCATGCGAACAAGAACATCGTCGATGGTTGCCATTGCACCATCGGCAATCTGCAGCATCGAGTTGGCCTGGCCAACGTTGACGGTTGCCGTTTTAAGTGCCTGGGTGGTTGCGTTCAGACGGGCGCCGATTGCCATCGAGGCAGCATCGTCACGAGCGGAAACAACACGGGTACCCGACGACAGTTTTGAAAGCGACCGGGTCGCCATGGTGTCGGATTCCTGCAAGTTGCGGTGTGCAACGTTTGCCGCATAGTTCGAGATAATATTAAGAGCCATACTTCCCTCCTACATGGATGGCTCCATCGGAGCCTGTGTAGTCTGAAAAAATGCTCTCGAAGCCCGTGTCCCATCACGGTTATCGTGTGTTTCGTTTGCTCGAGAGCCTGAATACCAGAGTATTAAGCAACGAGCGTGCCAGTTTTGTGCCGTGATTTGAGGGGAATAAAAGCATTGCCCGGCAATATCTGCCGGGCAAGTGGGCAACTTCCGGTTTTACAGATCGTGCTGAACGGAATATTTGTCGTTGGGAATAATGTGCTGCCAGGCAATCTGGCGTTCCGTGTCAATAAAGACCGGAGCCCGCAGATTGGTCGACATGGTGATGCCTTTGCCATCCGGTGCACTGCGCACCGTGACAACCATCAGGACTGCCAGGTTCTTTGCCTCGATTGCAAGGCTGGAAAGTGCAAGATCAATGTCCTTTTGATCGATCATCTGGCTATCCATATTGTAAGGTGCCACGATGAAGGACAGGTTTGCATCGGTCAGGCTCTGATAAAGCTTGAACTGATCCAGATTGGTATTGGGGATGTTTGCCAGACCAAAGACATGATGGTCAGGAAAACCCAAAAGGCCAATCGGCATATAGATGCCCTTGTCCCAGCTGAACTCGATATTGCCAAACCGGGTTTCAACAACCACGGACTCGGGTACGGTCTTGTCGGTGGCCTTTTCGGGGTCCATTGCCATTCTAACTCCGGCGCGCTGATGTTTGACTGATTGCATGTGTGTGTATTTGAAGGGCTGAATACAAGAAGGCTTTTCGCAAATTATCTCAGATAGTTCACCAAGCTTAGGTCGGATGAACGCGAAATGGTCATGAAGCTTGCCTGTAATGCGGTCTCGTGCTGGGCCAGTTCGGCAAGGGTCAGAGGAACGTCAACGCTTTCGATTTCCGTAATGGCCTGACTTGCGAAAACCTTGAAATCAGCGTGATTGCCTTCAAAGCGTTCAAGGTTGGCGATATCAAGACCGATTTCGCCCTGAATATTGGGCAGGCTTTCAATCGCATCGTTGATATGATCAAGCGCCTGACCAAGCGCTTCCTGATCGGTTGTGCCTGCGGCAATTCCCAGCCCCTGAATAAGGCTTTGGAACGCGGGGGCATCAGCAAGGATACCGTATGATATATCATAATCCTTATCTACGCGAGTATTCAGAACCTGTTGGTCCCCGGCATAATAGGCCGTATCGTTTCGCGGATTCGGGATTTTGGTCAAACCAAGGGCTTGCAGTATATTCCCGCCACCGATTTCGTTAAGAGTAATCGATCCGTTGCCAACATTTTCGATATTCAGTCGGGGCGATCCACCAGATGAAACCGGACGAAGGCTTGACGTTGCGCCATTGGCGGTATTGCCATTGATGGCATTGATCAAATCACCAACGGTCGTCGTTGCCGCCGGGGCATAGTTGATGTTTGTCGTAACCGTATTGCCATCGCTGTCGGAGCTGACAATCTCGATCGTGCCGTCGGTAACCCCCAGTGAGGCGAGCGTATCGGTTGCGCTGATGGAGGTTTCTCCGCTGGCATAGTTATCCGCAGGATAGATTTTGTCGATATCGACCGCGGGCTGATCGGATCGTCCGCCAGCAAAGAGGAAACGCCCATCCAGATTGGTGTTAAGCAAACCGGCAAGCTGTTGCATCGCCTGTGTGGCTTCATTGTCAAGATTGACATCGTCGGATTGCTCGGCGCTGAGCGCCTGAATGAGCAGGGTCTTCATCTTGACGGCAATGGATGTCATTTCATCGACGGCTGTTTCCATCGATTGCAGGCGGAGCTTGGCCTGAGTCGTATTTCGCAGATATTGTTCTGTGCGGGTATACTCCGCTTCAAGATTCAGTAAACGCTGTGTGCTGTCTGCAATACCCGAATATTGGCGCGATTTATAACCGCTTGATGCCTGGGTATTCAAATCCGCGACCTTTGATGCGTTCTTCAACGCCAAGTTCGCGAGCAATGTGTGGCTTGTGTAAGTTGCAACGCGCGTCACCATCTTACTGTCTCCATTTCATGCGGTAGTTTAAACC
Source organism: Thalassospira sp. A3_1 (assembly GCF_017744215.1). NCBI lineage: Bacteria > Pseudomonadati > Pseudomonadota > Alphaproteobacteria > Rhodospirillales > Thalassospiraceae > Thalassospira > Thalassospira sp. A3_1. The sequence goes on from NZ_JAGHQQ010000002.1 coordinate 654,115, forward strand.
GCATTCAGCAGCGTATCAAACAATTCATCCACGGTCGAAATAACCCGTGCGGATGCACTGTAAGCCCGCTGGAAAATGATCAAATCGGACATTTCTTCGTCAAGGTTGACCCCGGCCTCATTCTGGATGCGGGTATCGAGATCCGTTACCAGAGAGGACTGGAACTCATAGTTGCTCGCGGCAACGGACGCCTTGGTCGCAGAAGTTGCAATAATCCCGGCAGCAAAATCGGTCAGTGATGTCCGTTCGGCAGATAGGCCGCCCGCAGATTCGAAATCGATATCGGTACGTTCGAACGTGTTGCTAAGTGCAAGGGCGGCACTATTGTCACCTTCGTGAATACCGTAATTGATACCCAATCCCAGAACCGTTGTCAGGCTGTCTGCAGAAGGAAGGCCGCTATCCTGGAAAAAGAACGGATCACCATCGGCGTCGGTTACCTGCAATTTATAACCGCCGATGCTGCTGTCATAGATAACGTCGGCCGTGATATTGTTGTCGGACAGGATTGCGCTGTTATTAATCGCATTTGCAATATCATCCAGTGACGAACCGCTGTCATAATCGATATTAACGTCGGAAAAAGGGCCGCTGACGGTCAGCGTATAGTTTAGCGGCGGCGGTACCAGTGGGCCCAGATTGGGGATAGCTGCCGAAGAATCCACAACCGCATTTGATGTTCCATAGACATCGGCATTCATCTGTCCGCGTACGATGCGGGCCGGATCGTTTTTGATCACACTGTCGACATCCATATTGCCAGCCAGTGTAGGCATGTCTTCGGTCATGCCGATTGTTTGGGCCATGTCACCATTGTCGGTTATCGTCATGTTTGCCGTATAGCTCAGCACCAGACGAGAACGATCACCGTCTTCGACAATATATGCCATTTCGGCAGCATCTTCTGCGGTCATGCCCGCACCTTCCAGAGCGGTGCGGATGGCATCGCGCACGTCGGTTAGGCTGTCGGTTGCCGCATAGTTGACGGTAATGCCCGGTGTTGTCAGAACACCGCTACCGGCACTGATGACCATTGAATTCGCCGTCACATTCAACGCTGCTGTTGCACTGTCGCGCGGGGACGACGTCATAGTGTCGGAGCGTTTCGTCGTGGAAATAAAGTCGTTCAGACCGAAATAGTGGGAAAATCCCTGTTCTCGACCGTCGCTGGTGGTGATGGCGCTGGTCATTTCATTAATTGAAATGCGGCTGCCGTCGATGCCTTCGATTACCATCTGGCCATCAACCAGTGATGCGATTAGATAGCCGCCTGCATCGGATGCGTTGATCGCATCGATAACGCCCTGCACTGTCGCGGGCACTGTTGGCAAGGTGATGTCGGCCCAACTGTCATCCGCAGATAATTCACCATTGGCAGTTAACGCTGCGATCCGAAATGTGCCGGATGCCGTCAACGGGTCCGATCCCGCGACCATACGATTACCTGACAGGTTGGTTGGTGGTGGGAAGGCAGTGCCCTTGTTGTGCTCTTCGTTGATGGCATCGCGCAATTCACCGGCCAGTTCGTTGATCTGGTCGTTCAGGCGCGGCAATTCCGTGTCGCGCATTTCAAGCAGACCTTTGATTGTGCCGGTTTGCATGACATCGGTAATATCCTCGCCATTCAGCATTATGCCCGATCCGCCTGTGCCAGGTTCAAAGCCGGCAGTCGGGCTGAATGTCAGGCTTGCCGGGGTTCTGTCCAGAAGGGTCCGGTTACCATTGGCTGTAAACAGGACCATGGATCCGTCGCCACGATTATACGTGGTGACGTTCATGATCTTGGACAGTTCGTTAATTTTCTGGTCGCGCTGGTCTTCAATCTCGGTCGTCGGCTGCCCAAGGTTCTTCTGGCGGACGACATCCGTATTGAGTTCGGCGATTTCGTTGAGCAGGGCATTGGCGCGGTCGACTTCGTCAGAGATTTTTTTGTCGATATCGCTGCGCATATGCTGAATCTGCTCGGATAGGTTTTCGAACGCATCCATAACCTGAATGGCGCTTTCGATAACTTCCACCTTCGGGGAGTTCTGTTCAGGGGTGTTGCCAAGCTGTTCGAAGGCATCGGCAAGATCGCTGATACGCTGGCTTATGGCGGCGTCTGACTGCGGTGTTCCGAACAGGGTCTGGATGCGCTGAAAGAATTCAAAGCGTACTTCTTCCCGGCCTGCTTTTCCCAGTTCACCGCGCATTTCGCGCACAAGACCCTCGTTGACATTTCGATAAATGTCACCGATCTGCGAACCCGAACCGACCCCGTCAAGCACCAGGGTTTCCTGCCCGGCGATCTTTTTCGAATAGCCGGGGGTATTCACGTTCGAGATGTTCGAAGACGTGATGGAAATGCGGGCCTGTGCGGTATTGAGGCCGGAAATTGCGCTGTTAAGTGCCTGGGTCAGTGACATGATCTTCGCCTTTACCCCTAGAGCGTTTCGTTAACGCTGTAAGACGTGCCGGGTTTGCTGGTCGGGCGGCCGTAGCCACCAAGGGATGCCTTGCCGGTCTGGCCGGAACGGTTATAGGTCGTGCAGTCTTCCTTGGCCTTATCGTTCACCGCACGAACGATGGCATTGACCATGCGTTCGTTGGTGGCCTTGGCTGCCTGGAGGGCGGTCATGTTGCGGCGGGCGGCCTGCTGAAATTCGGCTTGCAGGTCTCGAAGCTCAGCCTTGTCGTCCTCGGGCAACTGGCGCAGCTCGGAACCGCGTGCACGCAATTTGACGACAAGCTGTTCGTACTGCATCGACAGGGCAGATTTTTCCGACACGAATTGCTCATACTCGGCAATTTCGAGCTTGCGCAGCCCCTGGGTTTCACGCTCCAGCAGGGAAATAAGATCATATGTGACGCTTTTAAGCTCGATAACCATCTGTTCGGTGGTCATGGTCATTATCCTTCCTGCACCTTGAGAATTTCGCGTGTAACGGCATCTGCAATTCCGATGCCACCTGCGCGGGTCATTTCTTTGGCGTATTCGTCAACCAGCAGGGAGCGCATCATGGTCTCGCCGTGACCGCCGCCAAACATTTCGTTGGTTTCGATCCCGGCAAACATGTGGCTCAGCATCTGGCCAAGAAACATGGACTCAAATTCTTCACCGGCTTTACGGGCCTGTGCTTCGGTTTTGATGTGACCATCCGTCAACTGGCTGGCACGGCTGGTTACGTTATTCTGTGCGCCATACTGGGCGGAGGCCTGGGCTTGCGCCATCAGGGCGCTGGTGCTGTCGATCATCATCACATCACCTCGATTTCGGCCTGGAGGGCGCCGGACGTTTTGATCGCCTGAAGGATGGTGATCATGTCGCGCGGGCCAACACCAAGACTGTTCAGGCCGTTGACCAGTTCCTGCAGGCTGACGCCACTTTCAAGCACGCCAAGCTGGTTATCCTCGCCTTCATCCACTTCGATATTGGTCCGGTCGACAGTTTCGGTCGTGCCGGTCTGGGAGAACGGGGAAGGTTGCGATACCTGCGGGGTCTCGGTGACACGGATGGTCAGATTGCCCTGTGCGATTGCAACGCGGTTGATGCGTACATTTTCGCCCATCACGATCGTGCCGGTGTTTTCGTCAATGACAACACGTGCGATCTGATCCGGTTCGACGCGAAGCTGCTCGATGTCGGTCAAAAGAGCCACAACATCCTGATTGTAGCGTTCCGGAATGTTGATGCGAACGGTGCCCGGGTCGCTTGGACGGGCTGCGACTTCACCAAGATAGGCATTAACGGCTTCGGCGATGCGGCTGGCCGTTGTGAAATCTGGGTTGCGAAGAACAACGGACATGTTCTGCATGGAATTCAGGTTGAAGTCGATTTCGCGCTCAACGATACCGCCATTGGCGATGCGTGCTGATGTCGGAACTCCCTTGACCACAGTCTGCGCATTGCCGCCGGCAGAAAATCCACCAACTGCAAGATTGCCCTGGGCAACAGCGTACACTTCGCCATCGGCGCCCACCATCGGGGTGACAAGAAGCGTTCCGCCCTGAAGACTTTCGGCGGTGCCGATTGCGCTGATGGAAACATCAAGGCGCGAACCCTGACGAGAGAAGGGGGGCAGGGTGGCGGTGACCATTACTGCCGCGATATTTTCGGAATCAATGTCGTCGATCTGACTGCGTACATTGATACCAAGGCGTTCAAGCATGGCCACAAGGCTTTGGCGGGTGAAGTCGGCATCGCCAAGGTCGTCACCTGTGCCGTTCAGGCCGACAACAAGGCCGTAACCGACCAGCATGTTGTCACGAACGCCTTCGAAGTCCGCGATATCCTTGATACGCGACTGGGCATTCGCCGGAGCAACCTGTATCAGGGCAACCATGCCAAGAATGCCAAGTACTGCTGCCTTCACTACATATTTGCCAAGACCTGTGATCATATTCTTTGTTCCGCTTCCGGGGATGGGAGCCATCCGATACAATTCGGAAACCACTTCTGCGAAAACCGTGCCAGATGACAGAAAGCGGTCGCTTTGGATCGTGGATTGCGCAAGTTGCCGGAAAATCGGTGCTTTTTTGATGCGCAGAAGAGCTGCACGGCGATAGAAGCATGACGACCGGGCATTTTTTTCCCGTTGCGCCAGGCTGCGCTTTGAGGGAGACTCGAGCCGGCCCGGTTCACTGCCAAAAGGCTATCCGGATCGGGCCTACGAGCTTTGCAGTGTAGATTGACATTACCAAGGCTGCAGGTTCGACCCGGGAAAGCTTACCACATAGCAGGCGGAAGTTAAAAATGAAGGTCAGCGGATCCAAGGCAACAGGTACAAACAGCACGTCACGCAAGAAAACATCTGGCGGTGGCGGTGCTGGTGGTTTTGCCGATGCCATTCGCTCCCTCGATTCCAGCGGCGGAGCAAGCGGAGCCGGTGGTGTGCATAGTGCGGGCACTGTCAGTGCGCTTGATGCCCTGCTGGCTTTGCAGCAAAGTGGTGATGCGCTTGACTCCCCGAAAAAACACGCGGTTCTAAGGGCCGAAAGCCTGCTTGAGCAGCTTGAGGGAGTGCGTGACGCTCTGCTGAGCGGGACTCTGCCTACCAACCGGTTGCGCCAGCTTGTCGGGCTGCTGGATCAACAACGCGAAAACATTTCCGATCCGGCTCTTTCTTCTGTGCTGGACGAGATTGATCTGCGTGCGCAGGTGGAACTGGCAAAGCTTGAGGTTTCGGGATTAGCTTGAAATCAGCGGTTTCGAGAATGATTTTGGTCGTGAAACCCAGGGTTTCGAAGGCTTTCTCACTAATTCAGATTTATTTGTTCAATCAGCTTGCACCCATTGCGCGCGCCCTCTATATTGCCGCGCGTTCGATGAGTCCTGTATAGAGGGCGTACATGACTATCACGCTACCACCAGACTATCGTCCTGCTGAGGACGAAGAGTTTATGAACCCGCGCCAGCGGGAATATTTCCGGCAGAAGCTTTTGGCCTGGCGGGCTGAACTGCTGCAAGAATCTTCGGAAACATTAGCGAGCCTGCAGGATGGCGGGGGACTTCAGGAACCGGATCTGACCGACCGTGCTTCGGCCGAAACAGATCGGGCCTTGGAACTCCGCACTCGTGACAGGGCGCGTAAGCTGATTTCAAAAATTGATGCTGCTTTGCGTCGAATTGAAGACGGATCATATGGTTACTGCGAAGAAACCGACGAGCCGATCAGCCTTAAAAGACTTGAAGCTCGTCCGATTGCGACCCTGAGCATTGAAGCCCAGGAACGCCACGAACGGATGGAGCGCACTCGCCGCGACGACTGATCGCGTCGGGAACAAACAAGGGTCGCGCTTGCGTAGATCCGGCCAAAAGGCAAAAGCCAAGGCTCTGTGGGGGAATACTGGTTAGGGATAACCAAAATCAAAGGTCCGGTTGCGACGCGCAGCCGGACCTTTTTTCTTTTCGGCATGTCTGGGAACAATAAAACCGGCCTTCGGGAAGGCCGGTTTTGATTGATGGGGACTGCCTGCGGAAACCCAGGAAAAATGCAGGCGATCAGGTTTGGTCAGAAGGGCAGGATGACATCCATGATTTCGCTGCCGTAGCGCGGCTGTTGAACATCGGAAATCGTACCGCGCCCACCGTAAGAAATACGTGCTTCGGCGATTTTGTCATATTCGACTTCGTTAGCGGAGCTGATGTCGGCTGCGCGGATAACGCCCGCGATCTGAACTTCGCGAACTTCGCTGTTCACCCGGATTTCCTGACGGCCATGAATGACATAGTTGCCGTTCGGAAGAACCTGAATAACGATGGCTGCTACACGCAGATCAATTGCTTCGTTACGGTCAAGCGTGCCACTGCCTCTGTTGGATGTCGCGCTGTCCATATCGAACATTGACGACGGGTTGATCGTTTCCGGCAATACTTTGGTGAATTCAGACTCGAGGCCGAAAAGGTTCGGTACTGCAAGGTCCTCGCTATTGGTGCGCGACCGTGCGGTTGTGTTGGCCAAGGCGGCACTATCCTGCATGTCTACGACAACTGTCAGGATGTCACCGACCTGGTTGGCGCGCTGATCCTTGAAGAATGAACGCGCACCGGACCGCCAAAGCGAGTTCGGGTTGCTTTCCGCGACCTGCGGGGCCGGCATTGGCAGGCTCACCGGTCGGTAGGTCTCGGATTGGGTCGGGTTATCGATTGCCGACAGTTTTGGTGCTTCGCCAACTTCGGAAAGACGCTTCATGGCATTGCAGCCAGAAAGCAGTGCTGTTGCACCAACCAAACTGGTTACGAGCACCAGACGGCGCATCGAAATCTGGAAATGATTACCGGGCATTTATTCCTCCTGGGATTCCTGCCGGTAATTACGCAATCCTCATGCCAGATTTCTTGGGTGATTAGGGCAAAGCTTGCCGGGTGTGCAAGTCTTTGAATTTGATCGGGATTGGTTGGTAATTATCTCGTTACTGCGACATTGCGGGCAGGGCGCGAACCTCATTCTCGGCAACAACTTCCACCTGAATGGTTTTGTTGCTGGTCATGTTCATGACGCGAATGACTGATCCTTTTGCACCATCTTCCAAGGCCTTGCCCCGCGCCGTCAGGGACATATTTTCTGTCACCAGCCGGATTGTGACCAGTGCCCCGCGCCTGACCAGGATCGGGTTGGAAAAATCGCGAAACATCAGGGGTTCGTCGGGTTTGACCGGGCGTAATGCTTCCTTGCCGACGACATCATCAATGTCACTGATGGTACCGGCGGGAAGACGTTCAGTCCGGATATTCCTGTATTCAACCTGATCGGGGCGAACGACAGCGCCCCGCCGGATTGGTTCCACAACAACCGGTATCTGGGCCAGCGGGAAATATCTGCCGCTCATACGGTAGGTGCGGCGCTGTGCGGTTTGCGAACCGGTTGTGACATTCGCGATAAACCGATTGGTTCGCTGATTGACATCCAATCCGGTAATTTCGACTGCGGCCGGGACGTCAACAGGCAGGTGGATTTGAAATGTTTCGCCCGAGAGGTCAACATTAAAGGGGGGCTTTATACCGTGATCAACGAGGGCATCTTTGATGGCATCGGCAATCTCGTCTATCGAGATTGTCTGGCTGGCACGTGTGATCACGATCTGGTCGGCTGCTGTGCGCGGGCGCCATTGCACCTTGTGCCGTTGGGCAATTCCATAAAGCCAGCGATAATCAAGAACGGTTTGACGTCCCGGTTGCGGAGAGTGGGCGACAGGAATGTCGCTTTGTTCAAGGTCGATGCCGCTGAAAATATCCCCCAGGGTTACATATTGCCCCTCAACGATCGCATCCGGACGCAACAGGATATTTACATCCATTTCCCGTGTGCCAGATGATGATTGTGCGTGCGGCTGTCCGGGATTGCTAAGCAACACCGGGAGCAGCAATGCAAGGATAGGGAATATTTGCTGTATTTTCATGCGACGACCATAGCACGGAACTGTGTAAATCGCGTAAATGCAGTTTGCGCGGGCAACCGGTTTTTCGGTAACCCGCGCAATTTCTGTCCGAACAGTCCTGTTATCCCTGAGACGAACCGAATTAACGCAGGTTACTGACCGCGCTCATCATTTCGTCGGTGGTCGAAATCGATTTCGAGTTCATTTCGTAAGCGCGCTGTGCCTTGATCAGGTTGGTGATTTCCTGAACCACGTTGACGTTTGACGATTCCAGATAACCCTGTTGGAGGGTGCCAAAGCCAACCCCGCCGGGAACACCGGTTGCCGGGTTACCGGAAGCCTCGGTTTCAAGGAACAGGTTGTCACCCAAAGCATCAAGACCTGCCGGATTGATGAAGGTGGCAAGCTGGATCTGACCTAGGTTCTGAAGTGCAACCTGACCATCGATTTCTGCAAATACTTCGCCAGATGTATTGATTGTGACAGAGGTTGCATTGTCCGGCACAGTGATGCCGGGCTGCACGGCAAAGCCGTCTTTGGTGACGAGCTGGCCATCGGCGTCGAGTTTCAGTGTACCATCCCGGGTATAGGCCGTTTCACCGCTTGGCAAATCAATCTGCAAATAGCCGCGGCCCTGAATGGCAACATCAAGTTCGTTTTCGGTGAGTGTCAGTGTGCCTTGTCCCATATAGCGGCCAATTGCGGCAGTTTTTACGCCGAGACCAACCTGGATGCCAACGGGTACAATTGTACCGGTATCCGACGATGGAGACCCGGCGCGACGCAGGTCCTGATAGAGCAGATCCTGAAATTCGGCGCGCTGGCGTTTGTAGCCGGTTGTGGTCATGTTGGCGATGTTGTGCGAGGTCACATCCACGTTGGTGGACTGTGCCTGCATGCCAAGGGCTCCAATATCAAGTGACCGCATCTTCTGTCTCCTGGGTCTGCGCCGATGGCGCATTTGAATTCTTTATTTCGGGGCGAGGGGCCCGGTTAATCAGGCGCGAACATCGCCCAGTTTGCTGATCATGTTGCGTTGACGCTCGTTCTCGCTCTCGAGCGACCGCGTCACTGACTGATAGGTGCGCAACACATCAATCATCTGGGTCATCGAACTGATCGGATTGACGTTGGATTTTTCCAGAGCACCCTGAACTACGCCGGGATTGTCAACCGGCTGGGCGCCATCGGGATCATTCGGATTGTCCTTGACGACGCTGTAGAGCGAGCTGCCGGTTACATTCATTTCCTGAACGTTGTCGAAAGTAACGACCTGCAGCTTGCCAATCTGGCCGATATCGGTCGAGATGCTGCCGTCACCTTTGATTTCGATCAGATTGTCGGCTTCGTTAAAGAAGATCGGTTGACCGGCATCACTCAGGACGGGGTACCCTTCATTGGTAATCAGCTGACCGCCCGGATCGAGGCTGAAATTGCCATTCCGGGTATATTGGGTTCCGCTTGGTGTCTGGACGGCAAAGAACATATCCGGCTGGCTCAATGCGACGTCCAGCGGCCGTTCGGTATTTTCAATGTTACCCACGCGTGTATCGCGGAATTGCGCGATATCCTGGACAAGCGAGATTTCACGCTCGCCCCGGAACGGCGCATCCTTGTTCTTCGCGATCCAGTCCGTGAACATCATTTTCTCTTCCTTGTACCCGGTCGTGTTCATGTTCGCCAGGTTCTGGGAGATGTTGTTCATCATGCTGCGAAGCGTCTTTTGGCGCGACAAAGCGATGTAGGTAACGTTTTCCATATTCTCAGTTTCCCAAATCGGGTCAGTGATCTGGGCAAGCTATTTGCGAAAGGTGTGCCAGTTGATATAACATGTTGAAATTATGTAAATAATTTGGGGTCGGCATTTGTTGCCCTGCGGAAAGGTTGGGCTTTTTGGAAGAACTTGCCGTGCTATCAGGTCGGGTTGGTCCCCTGAAGGGGTGGCAACCCTAGGTCCGTATATTAGATTGATAACTATGCCCGCTATTCTGTTGGATGCGGGAAACGGAATTTTAACGTCGAGGCGTTATGCCTCATCATTCCGGCATAGTGTTTGCTGGACATTGTAACGGGTGTGAAGACGGGATAGTGCAGGCCGATGGGTGATGATGTCGACGAAATAGAAATGGATGGTGGCGGCGGGCGCAGTAAAAAGCTGCTCGTTGTTGTTATCTTGCTGGTATTATTGCTTTTGGGTGGTGCTGCGGCTGCGTATTTTACCGGGCTTTTGCAGCCGGTGATCGATATGCTTACCGGTGGTGGAGGCACGCAGACCGAGGAAGTCATTTCGGAAAGCGCAATCGAGGAAGCACCGGGAGTTCCGGAAAATGTCGGCTTTGTTGATCTTCCTGAAATTCTGGTGAACCTCAATGCCGGTGGTGGCAAGCAAAGCTATCTTAAAATACGTGTCAGTCTGGAAGTGGCCGATCAGGCCATGTTGCCGCAGATCGAACAGATGATGCCGCGTATTGTCGACAACTTTCAGGTTTATCTTCGCGAGTTGCGCCCGGAAGACCTGGCCGGATCCGAGGGGATGTTCCGCCTGCGCGAGGAATTGCTGATCCGGGTTAGTGCCGCCGCCAAGCCGGCAAAAATTAACGACGTTCTGTTCAAGGAAATGCTGGTACAATAGGGTGCCGGCGACAATGCCAGAGCTACCATCAAGAAGGTAACGGGCCAAAGAGCCAGGGACAAATCGCCGATGGCAGATGAAGATGATGATGACGCACTCGCCGCCGAATGGGAAGCCATGGCCGGTGGTGACGATGATGGAGATGACGGCGGCGAGGATATGGCCGCCGAATGGGAATCCATGCTTGGTGACGAAGATGGCGGTGGCGAAGACGAAGATGTCGGCCCCGGATCCGCGCGTGTTCTGAACCAGGACGAAATTGACAGTCTTCTGGGCTTTGATGACGGATCAGGCTCAGGCGACCAGTCAGGTATTCAGGCGATCATCAACTCATCAATGGTCGCCTATGAACGCCTGCCGATGCTCGAAGTTGTTTTCGACCGGCTGGTCCGCATGATGTCAACTTCGTTGCGTAACTTTACATCGGATAACGTTGAAGTGTCGCTCGATAACATCCTGTCGCTACGCTTCGGAGACTATCTGAACTCGATCCCGTTGCCCGCGATGCTGGGTGTTTTCAAGGCCGAGGAATGGGATAACTATGGGCTGCTGACGGTCGACTCAGCGCTGATTTATTCCATCGTGGACGTGTTGCTTGGCGGACGTCGCGGGACTGCAGCAATGCGTATCGAAGGCCGTCCCTATACCACGATTGAACGCAACCTTGTTGAGCGCATGATTCATGTGGTTCTTGGGGATCTGTCGGCTGCGTTTGATCCGCTGAGCCCGGTGACGTTCCGGTTCGAACGCCTTGAAACCAACCCGCGTTTTGCGACCATTGCACGACATGCCAACGCCGCCATCGTGGCGAAGCTGCGCATTGATATGGAAGATCGTGGTGGTCGTCTGGAGCTGCTGATCCCATATGCAACACTGGAGCCGGTTCGTGAACTGCTGCTTCAGATGTTCATGGGGGAAAAGTTCGGTCGTGACTCGATTTGGGAAAACCACCTGGCGAACGAGTTGTGGCAAACCCACGTCAACCTTCTTGCCGTACTTGATGAACAGATCATGTCGCTGGGTGATGTGATTAATCTGGAAGTTGGCAACCGTTTGGTTCTTAATACCAGCCCGACGTCGCCTGTCGAGGTACGGTGCGGCGATGTGCCCCTGTTCAAGGGGATGATGGGGCGCAAGGGGGACAGGATCGCGATCCAGGTACGTGACCGGGCGCGGCATAATGAGGAAGACAGTTGATGGACTATGCCATCTATCTTGATCTGGTAATGATTGTCCTGCTTGTGGCAACAATCATATATGCCATGATCCTCAGCCGTCGTTTGGCGGCCTTCCGCCGTAATCGTGAGGAAATGCAGAATTTTTTGACGGCTTTCAACGCTGCCAACGAACGTGCCGAAATATCGATCCGCGCATTAAAGGAAATGGCAGAGCAATCCGGTGAGAAACTGCGCGAGGATATTGAAAAGGCAAATGCGCTGAATGAAGATCTTTCTTTCATGGTCGACCGTGGAGAAAGCATTGCCAACCGGCTGGAAAAGGCGGCAAGTGATGCCAATGCAACCCGGCGTGGCGGGGGCGGGGCAAAGTTTGCCGGGGCAGGAAATTCCGCCGGACATGAACGCAGTGATGTGGTTGATGACCGGCAGGGTGTCGAAACCCGCGCCGAAGAACTTGCCGCCCGTCTGATGCGTGATGTCGAACGCGGCACGGGGCCGACAGCGTCTTCGCCAGCCGAACCGTCAGGTGACAGATATGGTTCAGGTGCGCGTTCTGGCGGATCATCCGTACCGGAAACTGAGACCGATCCTTACGGGCAGGATGAGGATGCGGGGCGGTCGGAAGCCGAACGCGAACTTCTTGCCGCGTTACGTTCTGTTCGGTAAGGGCGCATCTGTATCGAGAAACAGATAAGATCGTTATGTTTGCGGAAAAACAGTATTGGCGTCTTTTTTCGACAAATTTGGTACCTACCTGTTAGTATATGATTTGAAATTCAATGTGGACGCGAAAGCGTTCCGTCTACCGGGTGAATGAATGTCTGCTGTGCGTATCCTGCCGTTGGTGGTCGTAGTCGGTTTTATCGTTTTGACGGTCAAAATCGTCGGGCTGTTTTCGGATGAACCGAAAGGCAATGACGCCACTGATGCCTCAGGTGTCAGTGTGATGCAGGTTGCGCGTGCGCAGGCCCAGGAGCAGCCGGCACCAGCAACCGACCCGGCGACCACGGAAGGGACTCCGGGCCCTGGACTGGACGATCCTCTGGGGATGATGGAAGGCGACGGTGCTTCCGGTCTGCCTGAAGATGCGGGTGATACTCCGCCGATGCTTGGCGGGGACCCGACCCTGTTTACCCAGGAAGAGATCGATCTTTTGCAGAACCTGTCCGTCCGGCGTTCAGAGCTGGATCGCAAAGAGCAGCGCCTTGATGAACGCGAGAGCCTGCTGGCAGCCGCCGAAGCCCGGATTGATGCCAAGATCGAGGAAATGAAATCGCTGAAAACGGCCATCGAAGGTCTGGTCGAGACGAAGGAAGAGCAGGAAAACGAACGGATCACCAAGCTGATCAGCGTTTATGAAAAAATGAAACCAAAGGATGCCGCTCGCATCTGGAACGATCTTGATATGGATATATTGTTGCAGGTCGCACTTGGCATGCGCGAGGCAAATACTGCCGCTGTTCTTGCTGAAATGTCCGCAGACCGCGCCCGTGCCCTGACAACAGAACTGGCCTACAAGCAGGATATCAACATGTTGCCGCTTCAATAATACCTAATATGCAGCTTCGGGTAAAATCCCGTCTGTATCAAAGGCTGTCAGCCGGGGGATTATTCAAGCATCATCAACATGATGGACGTTATTAGGGAATTGTGAAAAGCCTTGATTAACCATTGTTAAATAGGTACATCACGATTATAGGGGCCTTACCCTTATGCACAGGGAATACAGGGGTAAGGGTGAGAGATTTGATAGCATGATGGAGTGGTGAATGGCCGTCGATCCGAATATGCCGATCCTGATTGTGGATGACTACAAAACCATGTTGCGTATCATCCGCAATCTCCTGCGGCAGCTGAACTTTACCAATATCGAAGAAGCGACGGATGGCAGCATGGCGTTGCGCAAACTGCGCGAAAAGCCGTTCAGCCTTGTGATTTCCGACTGGAACATGGAGCCGATGACCGGTCTTCAGCTTCTGAAGGAAGTTCGCGCTGATACAAAGCTGAAGGATCTGCCCTTCATCATGATCACCGCTGAGGCGAAAACCGAAAACGTTGTCATGGCAAAAAAAGCCGGCGTTTCGAATTATATCGTCAAGCCGTTCAACGCAGAGACGTTGAAGGGCAAACTCACCACCGTTATCGGTGAGTTCTGATTAGGGGCGCGGGGCATTAGTCCCGCGATACCATGATGTCCAAAACGTCCAAAGACGAACTGCGGCAATTGTTGCTGGACCTGAAGGCGCGCCTTGATGGTGATGATCTTAAGGTCGAACAATTGTCCGATCTGATGGATCAGCTTTCCCGCTTTGTGTCGGAAGGTGACAAGCCATCGGATGACCAGAAACGCCTGTTTGGTGAACTGGATGAACTTTCGGGCATCATTCGCAAGATGAAATCCGAAATTGCATCTTTGCGGCCGGACGATATCAAGGCGGAATATATCCCCAATGCCACGGACGAGCTCGACGCGATTGTCGATGCGACAGCCGGGGCAACGCATGAAATCCTTGATGCGATGGATACGCTTGAGGAGTTCGCGGCAACTCTCCCCCCCGAGCAGGCAGAAATCGTCACCAGCGCAACGATGCGTGTTTATGAAGCCTGTAACTTCCAGGATATCACAGGTCAACGTACCACCAAGGTTATCAAAGCCCTGAAATCTATTGAGGAACGGGTCGAAGGACTGGTCAAGGCATTTGGTGACGAGATTGCCAAATACGCCGCGTCCAATCCCCGGAAGAAGAAGGAACCCGAAGGCGAAGCGGCCTTGCTGAACGGGCCGCAGCTCGACGGTAAAGGTGTCTCGCAGGCTGACATCGACGCGATGTTTAGCTAAATGGGACGGTTATGGCGGAAATAGAGGACGACGGACCAAGACCACCAAGCCCGCCTACAAACGGGGCGGTTGCGCTGTTCCTCGCTCTCTATCTGCTGCTACTGGCTTTCTTTATTCTGCTGAATACCATTTCGACCTTCGAGGAAGTCAAAACCCGCGAAGTTCAGGAAAGCCTCTCTTCGGCCTTCGCCGCCATTCTGCCACCGACCACCAGCCTGCAAACCGTCACCTCAATCGAGGGACCGGTTGTTGCGGCCGAAGATACCCAGGACAAACTGGGTTCCCTGTTCCAGACTGCAATCAAGGTTGTTCGTGTTCAGGTCATCCAGCCGGGCACGCTGATGGAAGTCATCATGCATGTCGAACAACTGTTTGATCCAAATTCCATTTTGATCCGAGAACGCCAGAACGAATTCATGGACCAGCTTGCAGAAGTGCTGGCCGATGAAAGCGGTTATGCGTCTTATGAGATGGAAATGGTGATGGGCAGCGAAGTCGGGTCAAAGGGGACCGTCGAGATTGAAAACAATCTTCAGATCGGTCGCGCAGGGGCGTTTGCCCGGGACCTGATTGATCGCGGTGCACCTGAAAACAATCTTTATGTCGGTATTGATCCCGGGGCTGATCCGTTCATCGTCACCTTCCGTTTTTTCTGGGATTTCGGCCCGAAAGAGCCACCTGTTCCGATCACGACACCGGCGCAATCGGATAGCACGGATAACGGCGCGATACCTGCACCGGCATCAAGTGGTACGGGGAATGGAAATAGTGGCAAAATGCTGATCCCGCTTCCGGGGGGCAATCGACCGGGAATTAACGCGCCCATTCCGTTGGCTCCGCAAACGGGGGGGAATGGCTGATGGACGAGATGAAGCGTAATGATAGTCCGAAGGGGCCGCCGCCGTGGATGCTAAGCCTTGCGGATCTGATTTCGCTGTTGCTGACATTCTTTGTGATGTTGTTTGCCATGTCCAAGGTCAAAATTGACCGTTGGGACGAGGTCGTCGACTCTTTGTCGCAATCAATCAAGCCATCCCCGGTCGAAGAGAGTGATGAACCAACCGCGCAGCTGAACATTCCACGGGTCTATCGCAAACCTGCGATGAACCTTGATTACCTCAGTGCCGTGATTGATGACGCGATTGATGACAACGATGTTCTGGGCGACGCCACACTTAGTCGTGATGCAGACAAACTTGTCATTTCTTTGCCGGGCGATATCCTGTTTATCAGTGGTAGTTCCGATATGACGGATAAGGCCCGTCAGGCTTTGTTTGTTCTAGGTGGTGTCCTGAGGAATATCGGAAACCGGATTGGCGTTCAGGGGCATACTGATCCCCGACCGGTCAGCGGGCGGGGCCTTTATGCCTCCAACTGGGAACTTTCCCTTGCCCGTGCTGCCGCCGTTGCCAACGAACTTAAAAGATCCGGTTACACGGATTACATAAATATTTACGGATTTGCGGCATCAAGATACGACCAGCTTCCGATTATGGCAGACGAGCAAGCACGTTTTACAATGGCTCGTCGGGTCGACATTGTGATTGAACCCCATAGCGGAAGCGGGATCGGAGGTTCGTAAGAATGCTTTTGGTCGTAGCGCGTCTCCTGCTGGCTGCCGTTATTGTGGTAGCCGGTCTGGCAGTATTGCCGGTCATGGGAACGCGCCCCGCACTCGCCCAAGCGGCAGATCCGGTGATCATCCGCTCGGGCGCACATAGTGGCTATGGACGTATCGTTCTGCAATGGAACAAGCCCGTCAATTACACCGCTGAAATCATCGGTGATCAACTTGTTGTGCGTTTTGACCAGCCGCTTGTTGCCTCAATGCGTGGGGTTCTTGGACCTGTTTCCGACTATGTGAGTGACGGTTTTTTTGATCCTGACGGACGTACTGTTGCTTTTGTTCTGCGTGACGATTTTGAAGCCCGGGTTTTTAATGTCGGGAACAATGTGGTTCTTGATATTCTGGATAAACCAGCCCCAGCCCCCGTACAGCCTGCATCGCCGGAACCGACACCACCCCGTCCGGCACCCAACCCCCCGGCCGAAGTTGCATCCGAACCGTTGCCCACGCCGCAAGCCCGACCAAACACGTCATCGGCACCAGAGGCTGCGGTCACACCGGCTGCCGCCACACCTGACCTTGAAGTCCGGGTCGGGCGGCATCCAACATTTTATCGACTGGTCTTTGATTGGCCCAATCGTACTGACTACGCGTTAAATGGTGATCAGGGCAACCAGACACTGGCCTTTACCAGTCCTGCCCGTATTGATGCGACTGGCGTGACACGCCGTTTACCCGAAGGGGTCACGCTTCGCCAAAGTGCAACAGATCCCTTATCTGTTGGTATCGAGACCAATCCGCCGCGCGCGTTAAGGCATTTCAGGTCCGGCAACAAAGTCGTCGTTGATTTGATGGGCGTTCAGGGTGATCCCGCCGATACGGGAGGCTCCGGAACAACGACGGCGACCCGGTCTGCCTCCCCGACGCCATCTGCCCCGGTGGCACCTGCGGCACCACCAGCACCAAGCCAAACTGCATCCGATGCATCATCTTCCGTTGGTTCACCGCGTACCAGCGCGGCTTCAGAAAGCGCATCGGTACCTTCGCCGACCGCACCAACGGATGATCCGATTGCACGCGGACTTTCAGAACAGGCCGGTACCTCGGCTTCACCAGAGGCCGTTGCACCGGCGCGCGAAAGCATCGGGACTTTGGAAGTCACGGTGATACAGGACCCGACGAGACTTACACTTGGCTTCCCGTTCGGGCAGCCGGGGGGAGCCGCAATTTGGTCGCGAGCCGGTTTCCTGTGGATGGTGTTTGATGTGCGGGCAAATCTTGATCTTGATGCCGTGCGTCAGGATGCAGCCCAAATCGTCGGGGTCATAGAGCAGATCGACAGCCCCTATGCGACGGTGTTGCGCATGACCATCCCGGAAGGGATTGGGCTTTACACCACACCTTCTGAAAACGGCGACTGGAACGTCACCCTTCAGCAAGGAACCATGCAGCCGATAGAACGGTTAGGCCCGTCCATCGAACTGGATAATCAAACACGTGCCCGTCTTGTCGTGCCGCTGATCAATATCAGCCCGACAATTCCGATCGAAGATCCGGAAGTCGGAGATTCGCTGCGTGTCGTGCCAACCCGCGAGATGGGTTACGGTATCGAGACGGCCTTGCGCTATCCCGATTTCGAAGTTCTGCCGTCCGTCCAGGGGGTGGTTGTTGCTCCGGTCAACGAAACCGTCCAGGTTACCAATCGCGATGATGGTCAGGCTGTTGTGGTGACGGCGGCGGATGGTTTGAACATTTCGCCGGAAGGTGCCCGTCTTCTGGCTTCTGCGACCGGCGTGCGCGCCCGTGCGGGAGAGGGCCGCGAAGGTCTAATTTTCGAGCTTGATGACTGGCGTCGCGGTGGTCTTGATAATTACAACAAGGCGATCCATCAATTGCGTCGGGAACTGGCGCAAAGCGGTGACGAACACCGCAACAAGGCCCGCCTTGAACTCGCGCAATATTACATGGCCAACGGGTTGGGCCCCGAAGCCGATGCGGTTGCTTCGACCATGGAAGATGACGACCCGCTGATCGCACAGAAACTGCAATTCCGCGCCCTCAAGGCGGCGATCAAATTCCTTGACCGAGAATATGATGAGGCAGCCCGTCTGCTGGAGGACGAGCGCCTTCGCGCCATTCCCGAAATGCAATTGTGGCGGGCGGTCACGTCGGCCGCACGCGGTCGACCGAATGATGGTGCGCGGGATCTTCTTGAAAGCGTGCATATCCTTGATAATTATCCGCCGGAACTGCTGTCGCGACTGGGGCCACTTGCTGCGGAACAGGCTCTGATCGTCGGCAATCCCGAAGCCGGCATGGACCTGATCGAAAAAATGCTTGTGGCCAAGGGACTTGGCGAAAGCAAGATCAAGGATGTCGAATATCTGAAAGGCATCTTTGAAGAAGAAGCTGGCGAGTTCGAACAGGCCGTCGCCACGTGGGACGAGGTTGCCGAAGGCGACAATCGCAAGGCACGCGCGCATGCCATTTTTGATCGCACCGAACTTTTGATGCGTCTTGAACGTTTGACCCTTGATGACGCCATCGAGCAACTGGAAAAGCTGCGCTTTGCGTGGCGCGGGGATGGCTTCGAAATGGCGCTGTTGCGCCGTTTGGGCGAATTGCAGATCAAAAACAAGCAATATCGCGAAGGGTTGAATACCTTGCGTCAGGCGGCAATTTTCTTCCCCAATAGTCCATCGGCGACAGAAGTCACCGACATGATGCATGACACGTTCGAATCGATTTATCTTGGTGACGAGATCAACAATATTTCAGCTATCAAGGCGGTTGCGCTGTATGACGAGTTCCGCGAACTGACACCGGCAGGCGAAAAGGGTGATGAACTGATCCGCCGTCTGGCCGACCGTATGGTGGATGTTGAATTGTTTGACCGGGCTGAAACTCTTTTGGAACATCAGGTTGATTTCCGCCTGAACGGCACGGAAAAGGCGCGTGTCGGGGCCAGGCTGGCGCTGGTGTATCTGCTTGACAGTAAGCCCGAAGAAACCATTCGCGTGCTTGATAACAGCGAGGTGGCTGGCATGTCTGAAGAGCTGGAAACGCAACGCCGGCATCTGCGCGCACGTGCCTTGCTTGATACTGATCGCGGTCCCGAAGCCATGGCATCCCTTGAAGGCGATCTTTCGAAGGATGCGGAATTGCTGCGTGTGGAATATTACCGGGATACCCGTGATTATCTGTCGGCGGCCGAAACCTTCCAGCGTCTCGTTGGTGAGGATCAGGGCAATATGATCGAGAATTTTGGCGACGAACGTGCGCGCTATGTCCTGAACTGGGCAGTAAATCTTGCGATGGGCGGGCAGGAACGGACGCTTAATATGCTCAAACGCCGCTATGGCATTGTCATGGCGCAAAGCCCTTATGCCGAAGCATTTAGCCTGATCACATCAAGCCCGTCTCAAGGTTTGATCGACTACCGGACCCTTGCAAGCAAGGTTGACGAGGTCGAGAGTTTCCAGGGATTTTTGGGCAATTATCGTGATCAGTTGGAAAAGTCGCAGCTTAGTGCTATAAACTAATAGTCATATTTATGTTTTGATTGGATTGGTGCGCCCTTAAGGTGTAAAAATTCAGTATTTTTCTATTGGTGGAAGCAGTGCTGTGATGGATCGTGCACTTAAAATGGTCTATTACGATGAGGCGAAGGTCGAGCGTGATATCTTCGCGCAGCTTTCGCTTGCGCTCAGGCATTTTCGTGGCGTTGGCATGCCGCGGGATGAGGGCGCCACGCGCAAGATCCTTGACCAGATTCACCGTCAAAGCCGCGCCTTTGCTGCCATCTGCTATGGCTTCATGCGTTCCAAGGGGATCGGTGTTGCCGAGGATCAGGGCGAAGGTGATCAGTGGTACCGCGAGGCAGCTTACTGGTTCCGCGAAGAGGCACTCGGCGGCGAAGGTATTTCGGCCAACAATCTCGGCTATCTGTATGCCAAGGGGCTGGGGGTGCCGGAAAACCCGGAAACTGCGGCCGAATGGTTCGAGCAGGCATCTGAAAACGGATCAATTGCCGCCCTTTATAACCTTGGGGTGTGTTACCTCAATGGATGGGGCGTGGATCAGAGCGACGAGATGGCGGTGGAATATCTGCGCCGCGCGAGCGAGGCCCATGATCCCTCTGCTGCCAGCGTACTTGCCTATCTTTACCTTGAAGGGCGCGGTGTAAAACGCGATCCGTCAAAATCGTTTGAATATAATCTGCGCGCGGCCCGTGCCGGCAGTGTCGAAGCGGCATCTGCTCTTGGCTATGCCCTTGGTGTTGGCTTGGGGGCAGAACGCAATATTGCCGAAAGCATCAGCTGGTTTGAAATGGCAGCGAACGAGGGCGATACCTATGCTCAGGCCAATCTGGCGATGTATTTCTGCCATTCATCCGATTTGAAGCTGTTTAACCGCGGCTGGACAATGTTGATGAATGCGTGTGATCAGGGCGATATTTCTGCCAAATACCAGATGACGCAAATTCTGATCTTTGGTGTTGCGCATCGCGAACCCGATTATGCTGCAGCACTCGATCTTGCGATGGATTTGGCCGAACTCAGCCATCCGGGCGGATATCACCTGATTGGTGTGATGTATGAACATGGCCTTGGCGTGCCGGTTGATATGGTCCGTTCAGCAAGCTGGTATGAACGGGCGGCGCGTAAGGGATCAGCCAATGGGCAGGCTGCCCTGGGACGGCTTTACGCGATTGGTAGCGGGGTCGATCAGGACAATATCATGGCCTATTACTGGCTCAGGATGTCAGCGCCGTCGGCGGGAAGCCAGGCATACCGAGAAATGGAAGCTGTGCGGGCGCGTATGAATGACCGTGAACGTCAGCAGGCCGATCGTTATGTTGCGGATAATCCTGCACCACGTCGTGGCGGCTTTGGCCTGAAGCCGCTTGAAAAGAATGTTTTCAAGACGGGTAAAAGGCCAGTCTGACCTGAAAGCCGTGATAATCAGAAAAGCCGCCTGCTTATGCAAGGCGGCTTTTATTTTTGGAGTTTGCGCTAATGGTCGCTAACCGCCGAAACTCTCTACCAGCGATCCCGATATCAGATACCATCCATCGACCATCACAAAGAAAATCAGTTTGAATGGCAACGAGATGATGACCGGTGGCAACATCATCATACCCATTGACATCAGGATACTGGCAACCACCATGTCGATGATCAGGAACGGGATAAACAGCAGGAAGCCGATTTCAAACGCACGGCGCAATTCGCTTATCATGAAGGCCGGAATCAGTGCGCGCAGCGGGATGGTTTCCGGGCCTGTTACTTCGACATTGGCAAGATTGACGAACAGCTCAAGATCGCGGTCGCGCACCTGCGTCATCATGAAATCATGAACCGGTCTGACGGATCTTTCCATACCTTCGAATTCGTCGATATCGCCGTTGATCATCGGCTGCAGGCCTTCGTCCCAAACGCGTTCCATCGTTGGCATCATAATGAACAATGTCAGAAACAGCGCCAGACTGACCATGACCTGGTTAGGTGGTGATTGCTGAATGCCAAGGGCTGTGCGCAGCAGGCTGAGTACCACAACAATCCGGGTAAAGGACGTCACCATCATCAGGATGGCAGGGGCAAGGCTCAGTACCGTGATCAGGCCAATAAGCTGGATCATCCGACCCGATGAAGTCACGCCGGGTCCTTCGCCAAGATCGAAATTGAATGTTTGGGCATGGACAGTGTCGCCGCCAAATCCGATAGCGATCAGTGGTACCAGCGACCACACAGCCGATAGTACCAACCAGCGCGGCACGTTACCGCTGTGCGCGGTTTGTTTATGCTTGACCTGTTCTTGTCGGGAATGTGAAGCGGGCGCGATGCTCATGCGGGTTGTTTCCCGTTGGTCTTTGTCGGTTCTGTCTCGCTGGTCGAAAGCGGTGTTTCTTCGGAGAGGCCATCATCGCCGTGAATGCGCATATCGTTGCCAAGGACTTCGGAAAAATGTGTGCCGATATTGCGCTCTATCACGCAATCGCCGGCAGGGCCCAACAAAACCAGATGTTCCGTATCGTCACGTTTGAAAAGAACCAGTCGACGTTTGGTATCAACCGGAACAACTTCGACGATTGAAAGTCGGCGTTCCTTATTGCGGCGATTGATATTTCGCGCGCCGGGAATAAAACGCCGTGCAACCAGCGCCAAAATCCCGATCATGCCTAGGACAAAGACCAGGGCAGCCACAAACCGGAAATAAGCGCTAAATTCCATCAGGTTAACTTCCCCGCGACGGACCTGTTGCATTGTCCGGTTCTACAATCCCGAACCTTTTCTGTTTACCGTGCACAGGCCATGCAGGCAAGTAACCATCGGGCGCTTTGCGATCTGGCACCGCATCGCAAAACATTTTGTTTAGCTTTGCTCAGCGGGTGGTCCGGGCTGCATGCGCATAGGCATTGGTTGCCTGTGCGTTATTGCTAAGGCCGCGCAACTGGCGTTGCAGTTCGGAATATTCCTTGTGCATCGTGGTTTCGAGACGTGCCAGATCGTCGGTCAGAGCCGCCAGAAGTGGTGCGACCTCGCGGCGCTGTTCACCATTCATTGCACGTGCCTGCACACACAGATCGGAAATTTTGGTTTCCAGTGTGTTCAGCTCGACCACTTTGCCGTCATCGACAAATCGCTGACTGGCCATGATCAGGGACAAAACACGCTTGAGATCTTTTTTGAACTGATCGGGTTTGAATTGTTCAGGGCTCATTTGGATCTTCCCGGTTGCGATCTGCAAAACTGTTTGCCGACTCTTGGTCGATATTCGACGTTGTCGGTCGTTTCTTCGCCGGATCACCGTAAATCCGGTTGATACGGTATATATAGTTCAGAATCTCGGCGACGGCAGCGAACGCTTCGAGCGGTATCTCGCTATCGACGTCCACAGCCATCAGAATTTCCGCAAGATCGCTGTCTTTGCGGACTTTGATCCCGTTGGCAAAAGCGAGTTGCAATATCTGTTCCGCAACACTGCCTTCGCCCTTCGCGCTTAATATCGGCGCGTTATCCCGGCCATGGGCATAGCTTAGCGCCACGGCTTTTTGGTCGTTGGAACCGGGCGCGGCAAGATTTTCCGTGCGGATTTCGCGCGGATCGGTGATGTCGACCTTGGGTCGGTTACCGGTCATTCTTGCCCATCTCGTCAAGTTCCCGCGTTTTGCGCGGCTCTATCGCCCTTCACAAGCCTCGACCATAGCCAGAAGATGGTCAACAAATCGTTGCCGTCACCTGCAACCGGTCAGAATGTTGATGATGCTGTAACGGAGCAGGTAGGGGACGGCATAGGCAAACCCGACAGATGGGGTCAATATCCCGGCTACCTGCCAGGAGGATGACGAGTTTGCCTGTCGTATGTCGGTAGTCTTGCATCCCCGGCCCATGCCGGTGATTGCGCGACCGGAAAATCAGTCTTTACCGTCGTCTTTGTCGGCGTCAGGACTGTTTTTCATATTGTCGGCAACCGCATTGGCCACCTGCCCCAACTGACGCACAAGATCCGCACTGGCCGCAGCGGAACGGTTTTCTTCCTGAATGCGATCATAAAGTTCGCGCCGCAGGACCTGCACATCTTCGGGAAAGGTGAAGCCCAGCTTCACGGTTTTGCCGCGAACCTCAACGACGGTAACTTCGATGTTGTCGTCAATAACAACGGAGTCGCCAACTTTTCGTGTGAGATAGAGCATGAAATGTCCCGGTTTCGATAGATGGCGAAAGAAATTCGCCAGACGCGACACAATATGCCCGCTTTGTCCGTCGCGGTCCAGTGCCACCGATAGTAACCCGGCCTGGCATTGTAATTTAACGCTTTTCCGGCTTTTGGCACGCCTCATGCAGTGTAGTTTTCAGGATTGAGCAGGGCGGCAAAAATCACCGTTCGCAAGATCCGGGGCCCGATCCGGGCACGGCGTTAACTTCGACTTTACCGGCCCGCCCAATACTGGGGTCGCGATAACAGGAGCAGGCAATGGATATCGGCAAACTTGGCATGTTCGCCAATCTGAAAGAAAAGATGGACTGGCTGACGCAGCGTCAGGAAGTCATCGCGCAGAATATTGCCAACTCCGATACGCCGAATTACCGCGCCAACGACCTTAAAGAATTCGACCCGAAGACCATCGGTCGCGACCGCCAGTTCATTCTGGCGATGCAGGCGACCGCGCCGGGTCACAGCCAGGGCCTGCACAAACCGCAGAACTTCAAGGACGAGGAAGTGCGCAAGAACTATGAGGTCGCGCCCGGCAAAAACGCAGTCATCCTTGAAGAGCAGATGGTCAAGATGAACGAAAACCAGGTCGATTATCAGACCATGACCCGACTTTATGCCAAGCATAAGTCAATGATGATTTCGGCTTTGGGCCGCGCATAAGCAGCGTTGAAGGAATAAGCGATCATGGAACTTTACAAAGCTTTTAAAATTTCCGCTGCCGGCATGCGCGCACAGGGTACTCGACTTCGTATCGCGGCTGAAAACGTTGCCAACGCAGACAGCCTTCCGACCGCACAGGGGCAGGACCCGTATCGCCGCAAGCTGCTGACTTTCAAGAATGTGATGGATCGCGAAATCGGCGTCGAGCTGGTCAAGGTGAATAAAGTCATGACGGACAAGTCCGATTTTGGTATGAAATACGAACCGAGCCATCCGGCCGCTAATGATCAGGGTTATGTTCAAACCCCGAATGTTGAAACGCTGGTCGAAATGATGGATTTGCGCGAAGCACAGAGAAGTTATGAAGCCAACCTCAATGTGATACAGTCTTCGCGCAGCATGCTGCTCAAGACCCTTGATATTCTGCAGTAAGTTACAAAATATCAGGTCTGCGAAGGCCGCTTTAAGGATACGAACCGATGGTTGCCAGTTTCAACGATGCCATTTCTGCCTACCGTAACGCTGCAAGCGGTAAAACCGCGAGCGTGGCCGAGCGTGTTGGCGGTAACGGTCAGACCGTCAACCCGGGGGAAAGTTTTGCCGACATGGTGAAGGGGGCGGCAATTGATGCCCGTGCAACCATGGTGAACAGCGAACAGATGACCCAGAAGGCCATCGTTGGTGACGCGGAACTGCATGAAGTGGTGACCGCTGTTTCGGCTGCCGAAGTCACGCTTCGTACTGTGGTCAGTGTTCGTGACAAGGCCGTTGAAGCCTATCAGAGTGTATTGAGCATGCCGATCTGACGGTTGATTGAATTGTCAGATGGATGTTTTGGACAAGCCGCACGATATTCGTGCGGTTTTTTGTTTTTGCGGCGACCGAATTGAAATTGCAGGAAATCATGGCCCATCACCGGTCTTATCCTGTATGAATGATGTAACGTGACGGAAGACGAGGCAGGAAGACCAGATGGATCAAGCGGAAATCATGGACGTGGCCTATGATGCCGTATGGACTCTTCTGAAAGTCAGTACACCCTTGATGCTGATTGCATTGGGGGTTGGTTTGGTTATCGCGCTGTTTCAGGCTTTGACCCAAATCCAGGAAATGACCCTGACTTTTGTACCCAAAATCCTCGTGATTTTTATCGCGCTGCTGGTGCTTTTGCCGTTCATGATGACGGAAATGACCGAATTCATGGGTCGAATGGTCGATCATTTTATTGGCCTGCCGAATTAGCGAAACAAACCCAATAACAGGACATCCTGAAAGAAGATGAATCTCGATGATCTTCTGACACTTAATGTCTATGTGGTCCTGATGAGCTTTGCCAGGGTCGGGGCGGCCTTTGCCTTTATGCCTGGAATCGGGGCAAGGGTTGTACCCGCAAGGGTTCGGCTGGTTTTTGCTTTTTGGGTGGCAGTGGTGATTTCACCGCTGGCGGGTCCGTTGATACCCGAACAGCCTGCTGATGCGCCGACGCTTTTTGTCCATCTGGCCTATGAACTGACCATCGGAGCATTTTTTGGTCTGTTTGGGCAGGTCATGATGGCGGGTTTGCAAACGGCCGGTTCGATTATTGCCTATAGTTCTTCGATGGCAAACGCCTTCAGCGGTGATGCGCTGTCGGGGGCGCAAAGTGCGGTAACAGGCAACTTCATTACGCAGATCGGCATGGTTTTGATTTTTGTAACCGGCCTTGATCATCTGATGATACAGGCCGTGTTTGAAAGCTATTCCCTGTTTCCGCCGGGTGGCGCCTTGCCGGTTGGTGATATGAGCGAATTTTTCGCACGTGCGATCAATGAGAGTTTTGTCATCGCGATGAAAATCTCGGCTCCGTTCCTGATCGTTGCGATCGTGCTGCAGGTGGCGTTGGGCATTTTGAACAAGCTGATGCCCCAGTTGCCGGTGTTCTTTGTCGCCATGCCGGTTCAGATCGGGTTGGCTTTTGTGCTTCTGGCACTGGCATTGCCGACCATGATGATGGTATTTTTGGAATATTACGAGAACGGGTTGGAAAGTTTCGTCAACCCCTAGGGACCGCCAACCTTTCGGCATAATGCCGGGCAATCCGGAATGGTATGGGAATGGCCGACGAAGACGACAGCCAAAAGACAGAAGACCCCACAAGTAAAAAGCTTGAGGACGCCCGAAAGAAAGGGCAGGTACCGGTTTCCAAGGAAGTCGGTAACTTCATGTTGCTATTTGGTGGTGGTCTGGTGATGACCATGATGGCGCCCGGTATGGCGCAGTCCGTCCGGGATCTTGCGGTTGGATTTATCGAACATCCGCATATGTATGATGTCAGCCAGGCAGGCCTGCCGGTACTTATGAAGGATGTGCTGTTGGGAATGCTTTATGTGTTGGGCATTCCTTTTGTTCTTTTGATGTTTTTTGCTGCTGCCGGGCATTTGCTGCAAAACGGCTTGGTCATCGCCGTTGAGCGTATTTCTCCCAAACCGGATAAACTTAACCCTCTGAATGGGGCGAAGAACCTGTTCTCGATGAAGAACATGGTCGAGTTCGTCAAAAACGTTTTCAAGATTGTTCTGGTCGGTGCAGTCCTGGGGTTTGTGATTGTTCCCGAACTGATGGATGTTGAGCTTTATCCTCAGATGTCGATCGAAATGGCGCTGGAACGGCTTTACGATATGATCATTATTCTGATGATCGCAGCCATTTCGCTGACAGCCGTGATTGCGGGGCTCGATTTTGCCTATCAGCGCTATGAATTCACCAAGCAGATGAAAATGTCCAAGCAGGAGATCAAGGACGAATACAAACAGACCGAGGGCAGCCCGGAAATCAAGGCCAAGGTCCGCCAGATCAGGATGCAGCGCGCCCAGCAGCGCATGATGCAAAACGTGCCCAGTGCCGACGTCGTGATCACCAACCCGACGCACTATGCGGTGGCGCTGAAATATGATGTCGGTGTAATGGAAGCCCCGATGTGTGTCGCCAAGGGGCAGGACAATATCGCGCTTAAAATCCGTGAAGTGGCCGAAGAAAACAACGTCACCATTATGGAAAATCCACCAGTTGCGCGTGCCTTGTTTGCAACAGTGGAAGTCGATCAGGAAATCCCGCCCGAACATTACAAGGCGGTTGCCGAAATCATCTCGTTCGTTTTCCGCCAGCGCGGCAAGAAGCTGGGTTGAGTGCAGGCCCAGATGGCCACTCGCAAGTTCGACCTTTCGACATTATTGCGCCAAAATTCGGCCGTTAATCCCGGTAACAAGCAGCCTGCCTCGTTATCTGTTTGTTTTTGTTTCCGGGAAGTCTGCAAAATATGTCTGCGTTTAAAAAAGCCGTTCTGGTATCTGCTACTGTTCTATCGTTGCTGGTGCCGTTCGGGATGCCGATGGCTGCATCGGCTAATGATCGCCTGACGGATGCCATTCACGCGGTTGAAACCCGGCTTGATGCGAGGGTTGGCGTCAGTATTCTGAATGTGGAAAACGGCCGGGAATGGCAATATCGTGCAGATGAACGTTTCCCGCTGACAAGCACGTTCAAACTTCTTGCCTGTGCGGCGATACTCCACAAGGTCGACCTTGGAACAGAAACGCTTGATCGCCGGATTATCTACAGCGTCGAAAATCTGGTGACTTATTCACCGACAACCGAAAAGCACGTTGATAGCGGGATGACGATCGGAGAATTGTGCGAAGCGACCCTGCATCTGAGTGATAATACAGCAGCCAACCTGATCCTTGATGCTTTGGGCGGGCCGGATGAACTTACCGCCTATTTGCGTGATATTGGCGATGATGTGACCCGACTTGACCGGATCGAACCCGATCTGAATACCGCAAAACCGGGCGATCCGCGCGATACCACGACACCCGATGCCATGCGCGCTTCGCTTGCCTATCTATTGCTTGGCGATGCCCTGTCCGCAGATTCCCGCCAGCTTCTTGAAGACTGGCTAACGGGTAATCAGGTCGGTGGTCCGTTGCTGCGGGCTGGTTTGCCCGACGACTGGAAGATTGCGGACCGAACGGGGGCAGGCGGGTTTGGATCGCGTGCGATTGTGGCAGTGATCTGGCCGCCGGAACAAAAGCCGGTGATTGTTGCGATCTATATAACCCAGACATCTGCATCAATGGATGAACGCAATGCTGCGATTGCCGATTTGGGGCAGGAAATTGCGGCTGCGATCATGCGCTAGGTCTGAGGTCCGGGCAGAGTACATTATGTCTTCCGACTAATGTAAAACTTGCCGGTAGCCAGTCAGCCCAATAGCAGCTAAAAGTATAGAGCAATATTGTAAGTTATTGGCGTTAAAGGCGGTCGCGTGCTGTTTCGGGGAATTATCCTTGCTGTAAGTGTCGCATTTGTCGCTTTTGTTTATGTCCTGTTGCAGGTCATGGCAAAGGCTGGCCTTGATGTGCGTATCATGTGGATCATCGGGTCCATGGTAACGGGGGTGGCGATCGTTGCGGTGGCCGCCTTGTCACTGTCTGCACGCTGGCGATCAGCCGGTGATCGTGATCTGGCACCATTACTGAATGGTCTGGCGCATTCCGATATTGGTGTTGCTCTGATCGATGCCTATGGCCGCACGCTTTATGCCAATCCTGCCTTTCCCCGCAAACTCGGTATCGAACCGGGCGAAGACATGCTTGCCGCACTTGAGGCACGCCTGAGCTATCTGGATGTCGGCAGTTCCGAACTGGCCGATTTGCGTACGCGTGCAATGCGCGGCGAGGCCGGTGAGATTTATGTCGATTTTTCCAAGTCCAAAAAGCCCGAGCAACTGGCCCTTGCGGCTCCTGACGAGCCTGCTGACAGTGATGCAATCGGGAATGATGCCGGTAACGACGACGCATCGTCAGAAGACATTGCTGAAGAAACCTACGAAGCCGGAACGGCCTGTCTTCGCATTTCAGTAACGGCGGCAAATGCCCGTGCGGGTCAGATGCTTTGGACTGTTGACGGTATTGATCCCTCTGCCATGCCAGAACCGGGTCGTTCACTTGTTATTGCAGAACAGTCTGCTGCTTTTGGTGCGTTTGTTACCGGTTCGGATGATGAAATGACCGTCGGCGGAGTGGCCTCGAGAATGGCTGATGGTGCCGGAAGCGAACAGGCCGACCAGATGATTGAACGTCTGCCTGTCGGTGTCTGCGGTCTGGATGAAGAAGGGCGCATTCTTTACCTGAACCGGCGTCTGGCAAGCTGGCTTGGCGGTGAACCCGAAGATTTTGCCAGCGGCACGCTGGAACTGGCTGATCTTATTGTCGGCGATGGCATGAATGGCGAGGTAAAGCTCAAGGTCAAGGGCGGCGAGCCCATCAAATGCTTTGTCACCCATTCGATCAATGCACCTGGCACTGGCCCGATCCGAAGCCAGGCGGTGGTCTTCCCTGATCCGATGCCGGCTCATGAATGGGAACATGCGCTTGCGGAAACTGAACGGCGGGTGCGCTGGTTCTTTGATGACAGCCCGCTTTCGATTGTTCTGGCTGATATGTCCGGTACCGTCACCGACGCGAACCGTGCCTTTATCGAAACGGCAGGGCAACGTCATGAACGGGTGATCGGTCGATCCATTCTTGAACTGATCGTTCCCGAGGATCGTGACGAGGTTGCCCGTTATCTGTCCAAGGCCGTTATGGGCATGGGCAAAGGCGGTCAGATCGAGGCCCGTCTGCAGGGTTCGCGCGGGGTGGCCGCACAGATTTACCTGCAGCGTGTGGCCGGACGGTCGGGCGAAGCAGGTGCGCTTCTGCTGAACTTCCTTGATACGACCGAACAAAAGAACCTTGAGGAACAATTTGCCCAGTCGCAGAAAATGCAGGCCGTCGGCCAGCTTGCGGGCGGGGTTGCGCATGATTTCAATAATCTGCTGACTGCGATGATCGGTTTCTGCGATCTGTTGCTGTCGCGGCATGGGCCGGGTGACCCCAGCTTCGCCGACATCATGCAGATCAAACAGAATGCCAATCGTGCTGCCAATCTCGTCCGGCAGCTTTTGGCGTTTTCGCGCCGTCAGACATTGCAGCCGAAAATCATCAATATTACCGATGCACTGGCAGAAATGTCGAACCTGCTGCGTCGCCTGATTGGTGAAAAGATTGATCTGAAGGTCAGTCACGGGCGCGATATCGGGTTGGTAAAGGTTGACCCGGGGCAGCTTGACCAGGTGATTATCAACCTTGTCGTCAATGCGCGCGATGCCATGGCGGCCAATGGCGGGACATTGACGGTTCAGACCGGTACCGAGATTGTCGACGAGGCGCGTAATACCGGCACCGAACTGATCCCGCCGGGGGATTACATCCGGATCGAGGTTTCCGATACTGGTATCGGTATTCCCAAGGATAACCTGACGCGTATTTTCGAACCCTTCTTCTCGACCAAACAGCGCGGCGAAGGAACGGGGCTTGGTCTTTCGACCGTTTACGGGATCGTCAAACAGACCGGTGGTTTCGTGGCCGTTCAGTCGGAACCCGGTGTTGGAACGACCTTTACGATCTATCTGCCGCGCTACGAAGCGACCGAGGAAGAACTGGCCGAAACCCGCGCGGTGGCAGAAGAAGCCCCGTCACGCGATCTGACCGGTACCGGTGCGATCCTTCTGGTCGAGGACGAGGATGCCGTGCGGACATTCGGCGCTCGTGCACTTCGCGGCAAGGGTTATGACGTGCTTGAAGCCAATAATGGCGACAACGCGCTTGAGGTTCTGGCCAAAACCGACAAGACCATCGATCTGGTCATTTCCGATGTGGTGATGCCGGGGATCGATGGCCCGACATTGATCCGGATGCTGCGCGAAAAGCGTCCGGATTTGCGGGTCATCTTTATTTCGGGCTATGCCGAAGATACCTATCGTGACGAACTTGACGAAGAAAACGGTGTTCACTTCCTACCCAAACCCTTTTCGCTCAAGGATCTTGCGACCAAGGTCAAGGAAGTCCTGTAATCGATATTCCGTTGGCTTGTTTACACAGTCTTTTGGTCTCAGAAGTGAACAGCTGAGTATTCCTCGGCGACCATATCGGTGAACAGGCGTACTTTTGATGACAGATGCCGGGTCGGCGGATAGATGACCTGCAGGCAAAGCTTCGGCAGTTCGTAATCCTCAAGCAGCTTGACCAATCTTTTGTATTTGAAAGCATCGCGAAGGGCATATTCCGGAAGCACGGATATGCCCAGACCGTTTTCGACCCAGACCATCAATGCTTCCATATTGTTGGTCTTCATCGCAGATTCTGCTTTGATTTCGACCCGGCCATTGGCTGTCTGATAGACCCAGTTCCGCATGCGATTGCGGTTTGCGTAGACAATCAGCTTGTGATTGCGCAGATCGGCCGGGGTTTGTGGCATTCCGTATTTCCGAACATACATCGGCGCCGCACAGGTGACATATTTCAGCGTCGCGATGCGGTGATCAACCAGATTGGTTTCTTCATCCGGGCGGGCGATTCGCACGATCAGGTCATAGCCTTCCGATACCGGATCGACCAGTCGGGTTTCCAAATCCATTGAAACCGTCATATCCGGATAGACTTTTACAAAATTCGCCACGGTTTGGGCGAAGTTGATGCCCTGAAAGGGCAGGGGCGCACTAATGCGCAAATGTCCTGACGGTGTCGAAGACGTTGTCGTAACGGCAAGGTCAATCTCGTCAAGATCATCAAGCACCTGCCGGGCACGTTCATAATAAACCTGACCCGTGCTGGTGGTTGCGACACTTCGTGTCGATCGCTGAAGAAGCTGCGTATTCAACCTTTCTTCAAGACCCATAACCAATCGGCTTACTGTAGACCGGGGCAGGCGTGATGCCCGTGCCGCTGCGGTAAAGCCGGAATTCTCAACCACTGCGACAAAAGCGCGCAGTTCAGCAAAACGATCCATCGTTAATTTGTCTCAAATTTGGGATAATTTGTCTCAAAATAACAGAATTGTTCCATTTTTAAAAGATGTCATTATCTCCTCATCACCCGAGCACAGATGAAAACGGGTGGGGATCAACAGGCAAGACTTACGTCATTAACAGGAGAATTATCATGTCAAAGCTCGAACTTCTTACTCCGAAAAATTCGCAGATCATCTTCATCGATCACCAGCCGCAAATGGCATTCGGCGTTCAGTCGATTGACCGCCAGGTTCTGAAAAACAACACCGTTGGTCTGGCGAAGGCTGCCAAGATTTTCAACATCCCGACCACGATCACGACCGTCGAAACAGAGAGCTTTTCGGGCCATACCTATCCGGAACTTCTGGCAGTATTTCCTGAAAATCCGCTTCTTGAACGGACCTCAATGAATTCCTGGGACGATCAGAAAGTACGCGATGCACTGGCTGCAAACGGCCGCAAAAAAGTGATCGTTTCTGGCCTGTGGACCGAAGTCTGTAACAACTCCTTCGCGTTCTGTGCAATGCTTGAAGGCGGTTATGAAATCTATATGGTCGCCGATGCATCCGGCGGTACGTCGGTCGATGCGCATAATTATGCGATGGATCGTATGGTGCAGGCCGGTGTCGTACCGGTCACCTGGCAGCAGGTTCTGCTGGAATGGCAGCGCGACTGGGCACACCGTGAAACCTACAACGATGTAATGGCACTCGTGAAAGAACATTCCGGCGCATATGGCATGGGCGTCGATTATGCCTACACCATGGTTCACAAGGCACCGGAACGTGTCGAACACGGTCCGCGCCTCGCACCGCAGGCTGCTTCCTGATGTGAGGGCACGACGGAAAGGGGATCTCCGTCGTGCCTTTTCTTTTTGGCAGTGGACCGGTCAATCGCTTGTCTCAGGCTGCCTTTTTTGCAGGGATCAAATCAATGAAACGCCGGACTTTCGTGAAAGGTGTTGCCGCCACGGCCGCCTTGTCGACTTTGCCGATTACAGGGATCAGGAGCCAGCAAATGAAAGACACCGCCGACACCATCATTTACAACGCCAAGGTCACGACACTCGACCCAAAGACTCCGGAAGCAGAAGCCATCGCGATTGCCGATGGCAAGGTTCTTGCGGTCGGTGACGAAGCCGGGATACGCAAACTGGCCGATCGCAAAACCAAAATGATCAATGGCGGCGACCGTCGCATCATTCCGGGGCTGAATGACAGCCATACCCACCTTATTCGCGGTGGTCTTAACTTCAACATGGAATTGCGCTGGGAAAACGTGCCGTCCGTTGCCGACGCGCTACGCATGCTTAAAACGCAGGCGGCTGTCACGCCAGCCCCGCAATGGGTGCGTGTTGTTGGCGGCTGGTCGGAATTCCAGTTTGCCGAACGCCGGATGCCAACCCTTGATGAAATCAATGCTGCCGCACCAGATACGCCGGTTTTCATCCTGCACCTTTATGGGCGTGCTTTATTGAACCAGGCCGCAATCAAGGTTCTTGGTTTTGATAAAAACACACCAAACCCGCCCGGTGGTGTCATTGAAAAGGATGCCAAGGGTAATCCGACCGGTTTGTTGCTGGCGAAACCATCTGCCTTGATTCTGTATTCTACGCTGGCCAAGGGTCCCAAGCTTCCGATTGAGGATCAGATCAATTCCACCCGTCACTATATGCGCGAAATGAACCGTCTTGGCATCACCAGCGTCATTGATGCGGGCGGCGGCGGGCAGAATTATCCCGAAGATTACGATGTCATTCGCCGTCTGCATGATGACGGGCAGATGACTGTCCGCATCGCCTATAATCTGTTTGCGCAAAACGCCGGAAACGAGCTTAGCGATTATGAACGCTGGGTAGGAATGACCGAACCGGGTGCTGGCGATGATATGTTGCGGATGAACGGCGCCGGTGAAAACCTTGCCTGGTCGGCAGCAGATTTTGAAAACTTCCTTGAACCGCGCCCCGATCTGGCACCGGTCATGGAAAGCGAACTCGAACCTATCGTCGAATTGCTGGCCGAACGCGAATGGCCATTCCGCATTCATGCGACCTATGACGAAACCATCGACCGTTTCCTTGGTGTGTTCGAACGGGTGAATGGCAAACAGCCGTTCAAGACGCGGTTTATCATTGATCATGCAGAGACAGTTTCCGAACGCAATATCGAACGGATCAAGGCACTGGGCGGCGGGATCGCGATCCAGCATCGCATGGCATTCCAGGGCGAATATTTTGTCGACCGTTACGGCAAGGATGCCGCCATGGCGACCCCGCCTGTCTCCAAAATGCTGGAATATGGTCTTCCGGTCGGGGCGGGAACGGATGCGACCCGCGTTGCATCCTATGACCCGTGGGTCGGTCTTTACTGGCTTACTACCGGCAAGACGGTTGGCGGTATGTCGCTTTACGACAATGACAACGTTCTTGATCGTGAAACTGCGCTCATGCTGTGGACAAAAGGGTCGGCATGGTTCTCGGGCGAGGCGGATGTCAAAGGTACGCTGGCACCTGGACAATATGCCGATCTGGCCATCCTTTCCGCTGACTATCTAAGCGTCCCGCCCGAAGAAATCCGCCGGATCAACTCGGTCATGACCATGGTTGGCGGAAAAGTGGTTTACGGCGAAGGCAACTATCAGTCCCTTTCACCGGAGTTGCCACCAGCATCGCCATCCTGGAGTCCGGTTTTGCATCAACAAAGCCCCGGACAGCGCCCGGAATCCCATGCTCATCACGCGGAGCGCGCATGCCATGACGCATGTAACCATGGTTGCGGTGTCCACGGACATGATCACGGGATTGCCTGGAATAATCCTGTGCCGGTTGCGGATGCGAAATCGTTCTGGGGCGCGCTGGGTTGCTCCTGCTTTGCCGTCTAGCGCCGTTATGGGCCGGGCGGGTCACGTTACCCGCCCGGTTCACTGAAAGACAAACAGGCAGGGCTTCGATGGGCCGGATGCCGCAACGGATTGAAAATCATGAAAATCGTATTTGGACTTTTGCTGGCGATCCTGATTGGCATCGGTTGCCGGGTGATCGATATCCCGGTTCCTGCCCCGCCTGCCATGACAGGTGCGCTTCTGGTACTTGCCATGACGATTGGCTATCTGGCGGTGGATCGCTGGTTCCCGCATCGTCGCTGCGACAATCGTAAAAATTGCGCTGGTCCGATTGGACACGTGCCCAAGGCTGGAGAGTAGGACCATGTGGCAACTTCTGACCGGGATTGGACTGGGACTTGCGATTGGTGGCGGATGTCGCTGGCTTGATTTGCCTTTGCCGGCTCCTCCGAAAATTGTCGGTGCACTTTTGGTGGTAGCGATGACGGCTGGGTTTGTGATTACCGATCACATCCTGACCGTGCAATAGGGGAAGCTTAAGATGAATACGCAAAAATCAGAAAACACCCCCGGAACCGCAGCGGGCCCGTGGTCGCCTTTCCGCCATCGTGCTTTTGCCTTCCTCTGGATCGCAACCGTTGTTTCAAATATCGGAACATGGATGCATGACGTTGGTGCGGGTTGGTTGATGACGGAACTGTCACCATCCCCCTTCGTCGTCGCACTGGTACAGGCGGCAACCACCTTGCCGGTGTTTCTGTTCGCGATATTTGCCGGTGCTCTGGCCGATCTGATGGATCGTCGCAAGTTGCTGCTTGCGGTCAACCTCGTGATGGCCGGATTGGCGGCGGCTTTGTCATCACTTGTTTATCTGCAACTGGTAACGCCGTCGATCCTGATTGCCTTTACCTTCATGATGGGAACCTGCGCTGCACTTATGGCACCTGCCTGGCAGGCAATTGTCCCGTCGCTGGTTGATAAATCGCGTTTGGCACCTGCTATCGCGCTGAATTCGATGGGGATCAATGTCAGTCGTGCAATCGGTCCGGCATTGGCCGGCTTCCTGATTGTGTCTGCCGGGCTGGTTGCACCTTTTGCACTTAACGCGATCAGCTTTGTCGGCATTCTGGTTGTGTTGTTCTTCTGGAAACCGGCAAAGCCCGAACAGATTATGCCGCGTGAAAAGGTTTTCGGGGCGATGCGCGCGGGGCTTCGTTATGTATTTAACAGCCCGCCGGTCATTGCAACGCTGGTGCGCGCGGTGGCGTTCTTTGTCTTTGCAAGTGCCTATTGGGCGATGCTGCCGCTGATTGCGCGTGAAGTGTTGTCAGGTGGCCCGCAGCTTTATGGCATCCTGCTTGCCAGTGTCGGTGCCGGGGCGGTTATCGGGGCCGTTGTTTTACCCCGGATCAAGGCGCGTCTGGGGGCTGATAAAACCGTCATGGCCGGAACGGTTGGTACGGCGTCGGTTCTTGTTGCCTTTGCCCTGATCCAGCAGCCGGTTGTTGCGGTGATCGCATCCTTTATTGCCGGGGCATCGTGGATTGCCGTTCTGTCATCCTTCAATGTTTCCGCACAGACGGCATTGCCTGATTGGGTTCGGGCGCGTGGTTTGTCTGTCTTTCTGACGTTGTTTTTCGGTGCGATGTCGGGTGGCAGTATCCTTTGGGGCTGGGTTGCAGATCAGTTTTCGATTGAAACGGCGCTATTATGTGCGGCAGCCGGGGCGATTGTTCTGATGTTTGCCACCATGCGGTTTGCCCTTAATCAGGGGGCGGACCTTGATCTTGCACCATCGATGCATTGGCCCGAACCGATAATCGGTGAGGATGTCGAACATGATCGCGGCCCTGTCATGATCCGGATTTCCTATCGCATTGCCGATACGGACCGCGAGACTTTTGGTGATCTGATGAAAGCCATGCGCAAGGCGCGCCAGCGTCATGGTGCCTATCATTGGAACCTGTATCAGGACAGCAAGCAGGCTGATCTGTTTACCGAGGTCTGGTCTGAAGGCTCATGGATAGAACATCTGCGCCATCACAAACGGGTAACCGGCACCGATCGCGTCCTTCAGGAACAGGTCAACAAACTGCATCAGGGAGAAGACAAGCCGCTGGTCGAACATCTGATCGCCGCACGGTGAAACCAATGCGATTCGTGCTTGTTTTCGAAATCTTGAATTCCCCCATGCCCCGAATTTGAAGTAAGTATCATGATAACAGGCCGGGCCCTTATTGTTGGGTGCCCGGTCTGTTTGATTTGGACGCCGTTGGCGTCCCGGGGTGCTTTGGGAAAGTGGTGATGACGTTTTGCGGAAAGTTCAGGTCAGGTGCATCCGGCCTGACCATTTTGGTTTTGATTTCGATCCTGAGCTATTCGACATTAGCCGGCGCCACTGAAAAGTGCCTGATTATTGCCATGCCCGAAGTCCGGATGACCGGGGATAGGATCGAACCCTACCGCGATGCCATGCAAAAGGCGGGTGTATGCGTCAAACCGATACGTATGCCGCTCGCACGGGTTGGACAAGCCTTATCGCATGGTGAAATTGATGGTGCGTTCGCCGAACTTGAAGGATTTCAACAACGCGTTGATCGCCCGATCATAAGGGGAAATGTCCGCGTTGGACTGGTTGACGGAATGCTGGTGGTGCGGTCCGGAAAGATATCGGGGATAGACGATCTGACAGATGAGAGTGTTGGTGTCTGGCTTGGTTCCGACTGGTCTGATGTACTATTGGCTGATCATCCCAAAGTCGTGCGTGTTCCGCGCGGGCCCGAAATGATGCAGAAGATGCTGCGATACGGGCGATTGGACGCAATGCTGCTGGATAGCTATTCGTTGTCGGTCACTGGTGGCACCCCGGACGGATTCCAGGCAATTCCCGTTACGAGCCTTTCGGTCTACAGCTGGCTTGCCGTCGACCATGCTGATTTGCTTCCTGCCTTTGATGAAGGCACGTCATTGTTTTTGAAAATGATTATTGAGTGGCGCCAAAAGTAGGGGGATTTGCCCGGTGTTATCTGCGGCCTATCCCGAAAGATAAAATATCGACATGCCATAAAGGCACAGGATTGAAACGCTTTCCCAACCGATATTGGCAAGCCCCCTGCGTTCGCGGTTGAGCATCCCCAACAGAAGGATGCCTGTCATCAGGATGACAAGGGCGATGGTAAACAGGTGCTGCGGACTGAATGCGGCGTAAATCGATCCATCGCGATAGGCGAAGTCCGATGCGGCCAGAAACAGAACATCAAACGCATTGCCACCGATAATATCCCCAACTGCCAGATTGACCGCTCCCATGCGGACAGCTGCAATTGCCGAAACAAGTTCGGGCAGCGATGTCGCAATCGCGGTCAGGAAGGTGCCAACTGCTGTCTCGCTAATGCCGGTTTTATCGACGATGGCCAGTCCGCTTTCGCCAATAGTGTAACCGGCGACGGCTGTTATTGCGGCAAAGGCCAGAAACTCTGCCCACAGACGAAGCGTGCTTTCGGGATGGTAATCTGCGTCATCTTCCTTGGCATCCTCGTCGGTCAGGTCGGTTTTGCGCGGTCGCCACATTGGCTGATGCCTGATTTCGGCGAGCAGTGACAGGCCAAAGCCATACAGAATGAACAACAGGATCGATACCGGATGGATATGCAATATTGTCCAGTCTGGACCAGCATAGGCCAGAAGCGGCAGGGCAAGCATGCTGACCAGCAGGGTTGCCTGCGCCAAGCCGGTTGCGCTGGCCGCGGCATGTTCCAGATTACCCTTGCGATACAGAAAATCGGCAATTGCCAGAAAGGTCGTCTGGGCGGCAATGCCACCAAGCGCATTACCGATGGCGAGATCGGTGTGTCCTTGCCACGCCGTCGTTACCGAAAGCACACTTCCGGGCAGGCTGGTCGAGATGCCGACAAAAACCGCACCGGCTATGATTTGTCCCATGCCGGTCCGTTCGGCGAGTTTGAGGGCAATCGTTGCCAACCGAGTTCCGGCGAAGCCGATCACCACTGCACAGATTGAAAACAGTCCGATAATGGACCAAAGCGGAAGGGTTGCAATTGCAGGCAGCATCAAAACGTCTTTTGTTCGGATCTGGCCGCATTTGCACCGGGGCGGCTTTACCTGCCCTTTATGACGCGTCGGGTGCCGTCATGTTCCCTGATTGTGTAAAAGTTAAAACACTTCCCCTTCCGGACGTGCCAGCGGCTTGTTTTCGTTGTGTTCAATCGCTTCTTCACGGGCGCGATGCGTGATATCGATCGGCTCGCCGTTGCGGTTATCGGGGCGGACACGGCCAAAGAAATCGGAAAGTTCCTTTGCGACGGTTTCCGGACCTGTCACCTGACGCAGCGTAAAGCTGTGACCTAGCCGGTCGGTAATATGCAGATCACCATAATCAAAGATATTGCCGATTACACT
This sequence comes from Thalassospira sp. A3_1, assembly GCF_017744215.1. NCBI lineage: Bacteria > Pseudomonadati > Pseudomonadota > Alphaproteobacteria > Rhodospirillales > Thalassospiraceae > Thalassospira > Thalassospira sp. A3_1. The sequence continues at coordinate 693,697 of NZ_JAGHQQ010000002.1, forward strand.
TTTGCTGATCTGGGTGCTTTTGATGGACTCAAACCCGCGATCATCCTGATCTTTTCGCAGAACGCCGCTGCGTGTGACGATCCGGTTATTGGTGATGACACGTTCAAAGAAAAACAGATCGCGAATGGCCGTAAGCGGCAAGAGAATGCTGTCGCGTGCAGCGCGCGTTGAAACGCCAAGGGCACGTTTCAAAAGTTTCCAGACAATCGAAATCAGCGCAATGATCACCCCGAACAGGGCAATTGAAAACACGAATTCATATTCTTCCCATACCCGGTCAAGTGCGGCAAAGGCTTCGGGACCGGTCAGAAGGGCGCGTGCCTCCGGCATCAGGAAATCGTAAATTGCCCGCCAGTGATAGGATGCGTAAATCAGTACCGCAATCCAAATGATCTTGATGATACCGGGGATCAGAATTGAAACCGGGGAAATTGGCAAATCCATGATGACCACCTCGCCGTCATGCAGATGGCGGCGGATGCCCTTGAAGGGTTTGCTTTCCGCATTGGTGTCGTTTTTCCGGCTCATGCAGTCTGTCCTGTTTTATGCAATCGGTCCAACATAGGCTGCGATCCGAAATTGGCAAGATACAGACGGATTTACCCGGTCAAAAGGCACCGTCTGTTGCAAAATATTCGGCCAAAAACGTATCGCGTGCAGCAAAACCGGGCGATTTTGCCGGGCGTGTGCTGTCATGGGTCAGTCTGGCAAATGTGATGGTTTGCTCGCCGCGGGTTGCCCAACCCACAAACCAGCCCCACGGTTGCCCCTTGATCGTGCGGCCATCGGCATTTTGCGACAGGCCAGCACCGGTTTTGCCAAATACATGCCAGCCATTTGCCTGAACACCCATGTCAAACAGCCCCATTGCCATTTCGCGGGCCTGTTTGCCGATGGGCAACTCGCCCCGGATCATTTTTGAAATGAATTCGATCTGTTCGGCAGGCGAGATTTGCAAGGACGAGCTTAGCCATGATCGCGTCAGGCCGTTCTGTTTTCCGGCATCCCCGGATACATCGGCATTTCCGTAATCAAAGGATGTGACATAGTTGCGAAACCTTGCCTCTCCCAGTCTGATATTGATCTGTTGCGAATACCAGACGACGGATTGTTCGATCCAGTATTGCGGATCCGTATCCTTGCGCCATGCGTCGCGCCAGTCTGGATAGCCTTCCTTGAACGACCATACGGGATGATGCGCATCGGTCAGGATGCCACTATCAAATCCCATCAGACTGATGGCGATCTTGAAGGTCGAGGCCGCCGTTGCGCGGGTTTTACATTCGCCCTCCTCAACAATGGTCTTGCCGGTTTTGGTATCCGAAATCAGGGTGCAAACCGTTTTGGTTTTCGCCGTGGCATTGAAGGGGGCGAACATTACGCCAAGAAGAAAAATCAGGCTGGTACGTTGCAAAACGCGATCCTTGTGGATGGGTAAAGGTCGAAGGGTAGGGACGAATGCTGAAGGTTCATTTAATCGTTTAACCCATGTTGTCCTGGCCTTTATCTACGGGCGGAAATTCAGATTGCCAAAATGCGGCAAAGCGGGTTTATGTTCCCGGTCCGGTTGCGCCACAATCCGGCAGCCAAAAAACAACAACGTCCAAGCAAGAGCCCCGCATGATCCCGTTCTTCGGTGAAGCCGCCGCCTTTACTGCCGCTATGGCTTGGGCGACGTCGAGCATGATTTTCTCCAACATTGGCGGCAAGGTCGGTGCGCAGACAGTCAATCGCGGGCGTCTTGCCTGCTCGATTACGTGTCTTACATTGCTGCATTGGCTGCTTGAAGGGCAGCCATGGCCGAATGCCGTGACATGGGAACAGCTTGGCTGGCTGTCACTGTCTTCGGTTCTGGGCCTTGTGATCGGCGATGCCATGCTGTTTCAGGCCTTTGTGACCCTGGGGGCGCGGCTATCGATGCTGATGATGTCGACCGTGCCGATCATGGGGGCGGTGTTGGGCTGGGTTCTGTTTGACGAAGTTCTCAGCCTTCAGGAAATGTCGGGTATTGCACTTGGCATTGGTGGCATCCTTTTGGTCATCATGATGAAAAAGGGGCGTCCTGTCGGGCTGGAGGGACGCAATTATCTGGTCGGTATTCTGTTTGGACTTGGTGGCGCCATTGGACAGGTCGCCAATCTGGTGACGGCGAAATATGCACTGATCGGCGGCTATTCCGCACTGTCGGCAACATGGATCAGAACTTTTGTCGCGGTTGTGATCATGTGGGGAATTGCGATTGCCATGGGGCGTGCCCGACGCACGATCGTGGCGTGTAGTGCGCCGGATGTCGGGCGTTGGCTGTTTCTTGGTGCCTTTATCGGTCCTGCTTTGGGGGTATGGCTTTCGATGGTGGCGGTTCAGAATGCCAATGTCGGGATTGCCTCGACCCTGATGGCGTTGCCGCCGGTTCTGCTGATTGTTTACGAAGGTCTGATTTTGCGCCGCCCGGTCGGCCCGCAGGCCATCATCGGGACCTGCATGGCCTTTGGCGGGGTTGCCCTTTTATTCTTGCATTGACCGTTGTTTTTGCCGCTGCCTGAACCAGATCGGGATGAATGCCAGATTGGAAATCAGGCTCACGCCGAACAGGATTGCTGCCCATAGCGGAAGGTCAAGCAAGGCACCTGTGCCGCGAAGGCCGGGTGCGGCCGGTTCGGATGATTTTGATGCGTCTATTGTGTTTGGCGTATCTGTCATATCTGACGAATGGGTTAGGGTGACTTGATGCCCCATGCCGTCCGACACCAGGATTTTCCAATGCGAACCGGTTTGCCCGTCACGTGGCTGGGATGGCGTTGCAAGGGCAAAACGACCTGCACGATCCGTCCGGCCCTTTTGCCAAACCTTGCCATCCGGACCGGTTATCGTGACTTCGGCAAACATCATTGCCGTGCCATCGGTATATCCGAACTGATAGACGGTGGCGGACTGGCTTTGGTCGATTTGCCATCCGGCACCGTGGGCAAACGCAGGCAAGGGCCCCGCCAACAGCAGGGCCAAAGCCAGAATTCTGGGGCGAATAAATGCCATCATGACGGAATGTTATTGCGCAATGTCAAAGGTCATCGTGGCACGCAGATTGTGCACGCCCACACCTTCCTCGACATCGGGAAGATCAGCGGCAACACGGACCACCCATAGACCCGGCGCACTGATGCGGATTTTGGCAATGCCGCTGCCGCGATCGTCGCTCATGGTTTCGGTATAATAAGCATAGGAAGACGGTATTTCGGTAAATCCGGCATAGGTTGCCAGAACGCTGGTCGAATAGGGCTGCCCGTTCAGCAGGACCTGAACATCGATATCATCCCCGATGCCTGTCGCGCGCGGATCGCTTAGGGGCACGATTTCAAGCGTGTGGCCGAGTGGTGTTGAAACAAACGCTGCATTTCCGTCACCGCCGGTCAGGTTTTTGGAAAACTTTTCAAAGCGCGAGGATGCAATGGCATCCGGGTTCACATCCGACCCGCCTTCTTTCCAGCCATCGGGTGTCTGTGACCAGATCACCGGAAGGCGATGTCCGACAAGCCATGCCGGTTCGTCGGAAAGGGTAAAGGTACCGGTCAGATTGGGGGCATCCGCATTTTCGCTAACATCAAGATCGGTGGCGGCCGAGGGAGTGATTAATTGTGCGGCTACATGCTTTGGGGCTTCGGCTTCTTCGGCGGAGCCGAAAACATGGGTCGAATCGAGGATGAATACAGCAGTGTTTTTGTCATTTGCGGGGTCGGTTTTGCTGCTGGCGATGAATTCGTGGGCCGTTGCACCATAACCAATCAGGCACCCCAGCGCGGCAATTGCAAGCGGGGTTGTGAACTTTGATTGAAACATCTGCTATCCTTTGGGAGATTAAGGGAGTTGAAAGGCTGTGTGAACTTTTCAAAATTGTTCATACGAGTCAAGCTGATGATTCTGAAAGGGAATTCGTATGACCCGCGTGACCGTATCGATCGAAGACGATTTGATGGAGGCATTCGATGCCTTCCTTGAACATCGCGGCTATACCAACCGTTCCGAAGGTTTTCGTGACCTGATTCGGGAAAAGCTTCAGAACATCAAGCTTGACGAAGACACTGGCGGCGTTGGCATTGCGGTTCTGAATTACGTGTATGATCATGAAGAACGCATGCTGGCGTCACGCTTGATGAGCGCGCAGCACGAACATCATGACCTGACGGTCTCGACCGTGCATTTCCACATCGATCATGATACCTGCCTTGAGAGTGTTACCCTGCGCGGCAAGCTTGCCGATATCCGCAGATTTGCCGATCAGGTTCTGGCACAGCCGGGGGTTCGCCATGGGCAGCTTTATTCCGTTCCGGGCGAACTGCATGTCGAAGCCCATCACCATGGCGATGACGATCATGGTCACGCCCATCGTCACGAACACCTGAAAATAACCACGTGAAACAGGATTTCGGCTGAATTGTTTTCTGAGGTGCTGCGCGGCTGTCGTGATCGTTCCTGTTCGCTGTGTGTGAATTCTCTATCGCTGAAATGAGAACAAACTTGCAACATCCATTTTTTTATGAGATTGTTCGCATTATGTTCTCAATGCGTTTGCCGGAAAATGGTTGGCGTGATGCCAGTTATCCGGCGGGGCACCTAGCGGTGGCGTTCCGCATTTAGGACCGGGGAACCGCCTGCGTTGCATCCTACCCGGCCCTGTGGAATAAGAGAGTTCGGAAAATGATTCAGACCGCGCTGCATTTGGTGGATAAAGATACGATGGATAAGCAGAAGGCACTCGAAGCCGCCCTTGGGCAGATCGAACGCGCATTTGGCAAGGGCTCGATCATGAAGCTCGGCCAGCGCGATAGTGCGGTGGATATTTCAGCCATTTCGACCGGATCACTTGGCCTTGATATCGGGTTGGGGATTGGCGGTCTGCCGCGTGGCCGCATCGTCGAAATTTACGGTCCGGAAAGTTCGGGTAAAACCACACTGGCCCTGCACACCATTGCTGAGGCACAGAAACTTGGCGGGACCTGCGCCTTTGTCGATGCCGAACACGCGCTTGACCCGGGTTACGCCCGCAAGCTTGGTGTGAATACCGACGAACTTTTGATTTCGCAGCCCGATGCGGGTGAACAGGCGCTTGAAATCGCCGATACTCTGGTGCGTTCCGGTGCGATTGATGTTCTGGTCGTCGATTCGGTTGCTGCCCTTGTGCCGCGTGCCGAACTTGAAGGCGAAATGGGCGATACCCATGTCGGTCTGCAGGCTCGTCTGATGAGCCAGGCCTTGCGTAAACTGACCAGCTCGGTCTCGCGTTCGAACTGCATGGTCATCTTCATCAACCAGATCCGTATGAAGATCGGTGTGATGTTTGGCAGCCCGGAAACCACCACGGGTGGTAACGCGCTTAAATTCTATGCGTCGGTTCGTCTTGATATCCGCCGTATCGGTCAGATCAAGGACCGTGACGAGGTCGTCGGCAACCAGACCCGTGTGAAGGTTGTCAAAAACAAGATGGCGCCGCCGTTCAAGCAGGTCGAGTTTGACATCATGTATGGTGAAGGCGTTTCCAAGATGGGTGAAATCCTTGATCTTGGCGTCAAGGCCGGGATCGTTGAGAAATCCGGTTCGTGGTTCTCTTACAACTCGACCCGGATCGGTCAGGGCCGCGAGAATGCCAAAACCTTCCTGCGTGAAAATCCGGAAATGACCGCCGAAATAGAACGCAGCATCCGCGAAAGTGCTGGCCTGATCGCCGAAGCAATGACCAGCATGAGCGATGATGAACCGTCAAATGACGATGATGCGTGATTGCTGACTAACGATTGTCGCTAAATACATCAAACGGGCCCTTCGGGGCCCGTTTTTTGTCGTGAGGCGGGCAAATCCGCAATTGCCCCAAAATGATCAATATTGGCCGGAACCTGCAAAAAACAAAGGCATTCAGGCTGCCTTAATTGTACCAAATCAGGGGTTTGGCAACGTGTGAGGGAACTTTGTCTTTTCGGCTCCGTTATGGATGGTGTGAACAAAATCACGTCGAGCAAACAGGAGAAACCGAAATGTCCGACTTTTGGAAAAAGATTTTCGCCGTTGCTATGATTTCCGCCATGGGCCTTGGCCTTGCCGCTTGTGAAACCGCCGAAGGGTTTGGCCAAGATATGGAAAATGCTGGTGAAGCCATTCAGGATGAAGCCAGCGAGTAAGGCATCATCGCGGATTTTCGCTCGCTGACGGGACTTTTGGATCAACTCCATCACCCGCAAGCAGCCAAAGCCTAAAAAGGAGATAACATCATGTTGGGTTGGGCAGTCTTTTGTCTCATTCTGGCGCTTGTCGCCGCCGTCCTTGGTTTTGGCGGCTTGGCAGGTACATTTGTCGGGATCGCGAAGATCCTGTTCTTCGTCTTCCTCGTACTGTTCGTTGTTTCGCTTTTGGTCAACGCACTGCGTGGTCGTCGTCCACCGATCTGATCGCGGTATAGACAATAATACGAGCAAACGGAAACGGGCGTGCTGCGGCACGCCCGTTTTTCTGCGTGACTTTTAAATCGTCGATGCAGGAAAGAGTTGCCAGCCGGACGTGACCCCGACAAGATAGCAACCGATTTCGGAAGCCATATGCCTTGCGTCAGAAGCAGGCCGCGGCCGCCTTCAAAATCAACATGTCGTTAAAGGCAGGAGCATTCAAACGATGACTATTTTTGTGAAACGTATTCTGGCATTGGCCCTGATTGCGGGTTTTGGCATGTCGCTTGCCGCGTGTGAAACCGCCGCCGGATTTGGCCGCGATGTTGAAAAACTTGGCGAACAGATTCAGGAAGGCGTCGACAAATAACCATCACGCGTTTCGGAATTTACGAAAGCTCCCACCGTGATCACCTGTTATCTCAAATATATTGTCGACATGCATAAAATCCCCGAGTTCGAGGATTATGCCCGTCGCTGGATTCCCATCGTCAACCGGATGGGCGGGACGCATCACGGCTATTTCCTGCCCCATGAGGGTGCCAGCAACATTGCATATGCCCTGTTCAGCTTCCCGAGCCTTGCGGCATACGAAGATTACCGAAACCGCATGGCCGATGATGACGAGTGTGTTGCGACACTCGAACTTGAAAAACTTAACCGCAGCATCATCAGTTACGAGCGCAGTTTCATGCGCCCGGTTCTTGATTAGGCAGGCATACCCGATCATGCCGTTGTGGTGTTCCGGTGCAATGCCGGATGCAGAAATCGTCACTTACAACACCGCAAAGCCTTTCCCCGACTGGACAGCACAGAGCCGAGCCGCTAAATAGGGCAGTCGCGCCGTAGGTTTGCGGCAGCGATTGTTCCGCGTTTTCCGGGTTGGAGAGAGATGCAGACCGTTAACGATATCCGCACCACGTTTCTGGAATTCTTCCGCAAGAACGGCCACGAGGTCGTGTCTTCCAGCCCGCTGGTACCGCGTAATGACCCGACCCTGATGTTCACCAACGCAGGGATGGTCCAGTTCAAGAATGTTTTCACAGGTCAGGAACAACGCGATTATTCACGCGCGACCACCTCGCAGAAATGCGTGCGTGCCGGTGGCAAGCATAACGATCTTGAAAATGTCGGTCATACCGCCCGTCACCACACCTTCTTTGAAATGCTAGGCAACTTTTCGTTCGGCGACTATTTCAAGGAAAACGCGATTGAATTCGCCTGGAACCTGATCACCAGGGAATACGGCCTCCCGGCAGACAAGCTGCTGGTTACCGTCTATCACACCGATGACGAGGCCCATGGTCTATGGAAAAAGATCGCCGGTCTTACTGATGACCGCATCATTCGCATTCCGACGTCTGATAACTTCTGGTCGATGGGCGATACTGGTCCTTGTGGTCCGTGTTCGGAAATCTTCTTTGACCATGGTGATAAAATCTGGGGCGGTCCCCCCGGCAGCCCTGAAGAAGACGGCGACCGTTTCATCGAAATCTGGAACCTCGTCTTCATGCAGTACGAGCAGATGGCTAATGGCGAACGCGTCAATCTGCCAAAGCCGTCGATTGATACCGGCATGGGCCTTGAACGTATTGCCGCCGTCCTTCAGGGCAAGCACGATAACTATGACATCGACCTGATGCGGGCCCTGATCGAGGCATCGGCGGATGCCACCAGCACCGATCCCGATGGTCCGCATAATGTGTCGCACCGCGTGGTTGCCGACCATCTGCGTTCGACCAGCTTCCTGATTGCCGATGGTGTTCTGCCGTCCAATGCGGGCCGTGGTAACGTTCTGCGTCGTATCATGCGTCGCGCCATGCGCCATCTGCACATGATCGGGACGCAAGACCCCGTGATGTATAAACTGGTCCCGGCACTGGTGCGCAAAATGGGCGGTGCCTTCCCGGAACTGGTTCGGGCGCAGGCACTGATCGAAGAAACCCTGAAGCTTGAAGAGCAGGGCTTTAAAACCATGCTTGACCGCGGTCTCAAGATGCTTGATGACGCGACCGATGGCATGACCGAGGGCGCGACCCTTTCGGGCGATGTGGCGTTTAAGCTTTATGATACTTACGGCTTCCCGCTTGATCTGACGGCTGATGCGCTTAAACCGCGCAAGATCGGCATTGATGAAAGCGGCTTTACCTCGGCGATGGAAGAACAGAAAGCCAAGGCCCGTGCCGCATGGTCGGGTTCGGGCGAAGCTGCAACCGAGGAAGTCTGGTTTGACATCAATGACCGTGATGGCGCGACCGAATTCTTGGGCTATGAAACCGAAAATGCCGAGGGCGTTGTCACGGCCCTGATCAAGGATGGTGCGGAAACCAAAACCGCGACCAAGGGCGATGAGGTTGCCATCGTTGCCAACCAAACCCCGTTCTTCGGGGAATCCGGTGGTCAGCAGGGCGATGCCGGCGTGATCAAAACCGAGAAGGGTGCCGTGATTGAAATCACCGACACCCAGAAGAAACTCGGTGCGCTTCATGTGCATCTGGGCAAGGTTGTCGAAGGTGATGTTTCGGTTGGCGATGCCGCCGAATTCCGCGTCGATCATACCCGCCGTTCGTCCTTGCGTGCGAACCATTCGGCGACCCATCTTCTGCACGCGGTCATGCGCAAGCATCTGGGTGATCACGTCACCCAGAAAGGATCGCTGGTTGCCAAGGATCGTCTGCGTTTCGACGTATCGCACCCCAAACCGATCACCGCCGAAGAAGCCGCTATAATCGAATTCGACGTCAACCGTCTGATCCGCGAAAACAGTGAAGTCACCACCCGTCTGATGACCCCGGACGAGGCGATTGAACTGGGCGCGATGGCGCTGTTTGGCGAAAAATACGGTGATGAAGTCCGCGTTGTTTCGATGGGCCTGCCCGAAGCGAACGAACATGCCTATTCGCTTGAACTTTGCGGTGGTACGCATGTCAAACGGACCGGCGATATCGGTATGTTCAAGATCGTATCCGAAGGTGCGGTTTCAAGCGGTGTCCGCCGTATCGAAGCCCTGACCGGCTCGGATGCCGCAAGCTATATGGCGGCCCGCGATCAGCTTCTACAAACCATTTCGGCCGATCTCAAAGCCGTACCCGAAGATGTTCCGGCACGTGTCAAAGCCTTGCAGGATGAACGCCGGAAGCTTGAACGCGAAGTTTCCGACCTGCGCAAGAAGCTGGCAACAGCCGGTTCGGGCGGGGCATCGGGTGCTGACGCGTTCAAGGAAGTCAATGGTGTCAAACTGGCTCTGCGTGTTCTGGACGGTATTCCGGCCAAGGAACTCAAGGGCATGGTTGATGAATTGCGCGATCAGATGGGATCGGGGATTGTTGCCCTTATCTCGACCGATGGCGGCAAGGCATCAATCGTTGTCGGCCTGACCGAAGACCTCGCCGGTAAATTCAGCGCGGTCGATCTGGTCCGTGTCGGTGTCGAAAAGCTTGGCGGCAAGGGGGGCGGTGGCCGCCCGGATATGGCACAGGGCGGTGGCCCCGACGCCGATCAGGCCGACGCGGCACTTGCCGCGATTGAGGCAACGGTTGCTGGCTGAGCAGTTGCAGTGCGAATTAAAAAAGGGCCCCACAAGGGGCCCTTTTTACTGGCGCTGTGATGAGTTTCAGCCTTGCAGTATATGCTTATTGAGTTGCGCAAGCTTCTGCTGCTTTTCCTCGTCCGTCATTTCTTCATCTTCGTTTACTGTCAGAAGCTCCTCTGCCGATGTTGGCAGCGTGGATTTGGAGGCTTCATCCTGCTGGCCGATCAGTTGGGCTTCGGTTCGTGACTTGGCACCTGCATTTGCCGCAAGCGGGTCAAAAGGCAAAGTATCCGATAGTGGTGCGGCTTTGCCTGAGCTGGCATCGTCTCCCTGCCGTTGGCGCATGAAGGCGATGGTTTCTTCGGGGACCTGTTTGTTCGCAACGTTGATCCCCAGCTTTTGAAACGATGCAACATTGAACTGGGACGGATTAATGCTGGTCATGCAGTGTTTTCCAAAAGTTTTACCCTGAAAAGTTGCAAGCAATAATCAGACCACCCGTTCATCTATGTGCCGTTGGATTTAACTGTCGTATGATCATTTCTGGATAGCGGCATTTCTTGCCGGGTTGCGTTTTCCACTACGCCAGAGCTGCCAGCCGAGGTTCATGCCGGTTGCGGCAATCACAATCGCCACTGCCCCGATGATCTGGGCGGTATCCGGGCGATAGCTAAACGCAATCAGGTCGACCAGGATCGCAACGACCGGATAGATGAAGCTGAGCGATCCTTGCAGATGGGTGGGCAGTTTCTGAACCGCGCCATACATCAGCACATACATGATCCCGGTATGAACCACGCCAACCGTGACAAGCGCGCCCCAGCTTGATGGCGTATCGGGCAGGTTATCAAGATTGGCAAAGGGGGCGAGCAGCAGAATGCCGACACAAACCTGAATGAGCGCGATCAGATGCGGCGGGGTACCTTTCAGCTTTTTGGTAATGATGGCAGCCACCGCCCAGAAAAAGGCCGCGACCAATGCCATCGCGATACCGCCTGCATAATTGGTGCCGGTAAAGCCGCCATCGGGCTTGCCCGATATGATCAACAGCAATCCGCCAAATGCAATCGCAAGCCATGCAAATTTATTGGCTGTCAGTTTTTCACCAAACAGCAATGCACCGAACATTACCAGCATGAAGGGCTGGGTATTGTAAACGGCTGTTGAAATGGAAATCGATGCCATCGAATAGGACTGGAATAACAGGAACCAGTTTGTCACGATGGCAACACCACCAAGCGCGGCCCAACCCAATATCCGCAGGTTCAAAAGTCCGCGTAAAAACCCCATGCCAGTGCAAACGACAAGCAGGGCCCCAGCCCCAAATACGCACCGCCAGAAAACAACATCAAGAGCGGATTGCCCTGACATCACAACGAACCAGCCAATTGTGCCCAGAATCGTCATGGCCGCGGTCATTTCGACCGTGCCGCGCAGTTTTTCATCCATCGGAATGCTCCGTTAAACTGATTTTATGGATGAAATTTGCGCCTTTTTTCGGCTTTGTTCCATGGTCTGAGATTGAAAATGTCGGTTCTTTACTTAATTATATAAAGTTTATGTCGAATATTTATAGGAAAAGTAAAGTGATCGACGAAATCGACCAGAAGATACTGAAAATCCTGATTGGTGATTCGCGTATCTCGCAAAAGGAACTGGCAGCCCGTGTCGGGCTATCATCCCCCGGCGTGGCGGAACGGGTCCGGCGTCTGGAGGAACGCGGCGTTATTCGGGGCTTTACCATTGATGTAAATCCCGAAGCACTTGGCTATCCGCTGCAGGCGATCGTACGCATTCGTCCGCTGCCGGGCAAGTTGCATATCGTTCAGCAGATGATCGAAGAAATTCCAGAATTCGGGGAATGCGACAAGGTCACGGGCGATGATTGTTATATCGCGCGTCTGTATGTTCGCTCGATGGGGGAACTTGATACATTGTTGGACCGCATTGTCGACAAAGCGGAAACCAACACATCAATCGTGAAAGCGAAGTCGGTTGAACGGCGCATGCCACCGCCGGTCATGCGTTGATGGTTTCCGGTTATCGGTCTGCCGGGTTTTGCGTGGCAAAGGCCACCAGTTCATCTATGAAAACACGTTGGCGTTTGGGCATGAAATCGGTTTCGGGCCAAACAGCAAAGATATCGCGCTGTTCGGTTTCCCAGTCAGGCAAAAGCGGTACAAGTCGTCCAGCCCGCAGGCTATTGCCGATAATGCTGTGTGGTACAAGGCCGATGCCGTGGCCTTCTTCTATCATAAGTGACGCCAGTTCGATCTCGTCGACGTCAAACCGGCCATCAACGCTGAATACCTCGTTGCGTCCTGTTTTGCGGTGGGTCAACCGCCAGGTTCGAAGCGGACTTGCGACAATCATCGCATGATAACGCAGTTCTTCGGGCGATGTCGGTGTGCCGAATTTCGCCAGATATTCCGGGGCGGCACAGGCAACCAGATAGGTGTCACACAGCTTTCGCAGGACGAGAGATTGCTGGGTTTGCTTGCCGACACGGATGGCGACATCAAAATTGAATTCGCCAAGCGGCAATACACGATTGGACAGGGTCAGCCGCAGATCAATATGGGGATGATTACGAAGAAAAGTGCTGAAAAATGGGGCGAGCCAGCTTCGGGCGAGATTGACAGGCAAGGCGACCTTCAAAATCCCGGCAGGCTCGTTATGGCGTGTGTCGATACTTTCAAGCGTTCTGTTCATTTCGGTGACCAGCGGGCGTAACTGGTCGAAATAGGTATGCCCGGCATCAGTCAGGGCGAACCGTCCGCTGCCGCGTAGCAGCAGTTTGCAGCCCAGCTTTTCCTCCAGCTTTTGGAGGCGTCGGCTAAGTGTCGCCATCGGAACCTCCAGGGCAATTGATGCCTGCCGGAGGCTGCCAAGTTCGGCTATGCGAATGAAAAGGGCGAAATCGTCCAGTTGCGCATGTTCCATATATGGAAACTTAAATCCCGAAAATATCCACTATTCCCGAAAATGAGATTATCGCATTGTCCGCTCCATGCCCACCGTAAACGGGAACCAAATCAAAGGAGCCTCACATGCTTCCGGCACGTTTTTATCGTTTTGTGTTTTCCGGTCTGATGTCGATCTGGCTGTCGACCCTGATGACCGGGCTGGTGACACTGATCAATACTGGTATCGACCCCGAATTTCTGCTGCGCTGGGGGCGGGCATTTGTCATTGCCTGGCCTATTGCCTTTTCGCTGGTTCTGATCAGTGGCGGCACGGTGACGCGCATCGCAAATAACCTGACCCGCCATTCACGTGTTCAGGCCGCTGAATAATCGTCTTTGGCCTGTTGCTGTCGCAGGACACGGTTGACGGCACGTTCAACCGCCCTGCGATCAGCCGCCTCGGCAATGTTTCGCGCGGCCGTCCGTCCGATAAGGCGCGCATGATCGCGCAGGGTGTCCTGCTGTTTGGCTGTTTTGGCCTGTCCGATCAGACTTTCAAGAACTTCTGCCATTGGCAACAATACATAGGGTTTGGTGCTTGCCGATTGTCGGATCTGGTTAAATGCCGCGTCCAGCATCTCGCCGAAATCCGAAAGATGGGCACATATCCGTTCCTGTCCTTGCTCGTCCCGCCAAAGGCCCAACGGGGAATGAAAATTCATCGCCTGCGGCATGGCCCGGCCCAGACGATAAATCACCGCAATTGCGGTAAACGGGTCATTGATGCCCGGTGACAATGCGCGCAGGGCGACCTCGACCAGCTGGCGCAGGGCGAACTCGATATCAAGCATCGCGGTGCGCTGATTGCCAATCAGTATCTGTTCGGTAATGAAATTCCGGTATTCGCCGATGTCGTCTGTTGCATTGGCGGCATTTATGCTGATTTCTCCGATAATGTCTTCGGCAATCACATGCTGTCCGGCGTGGATTGTCAGGGCGATATGAATGTCTGCCTTGGTCGCAACCTCCAGCAAACCTTCATAATCGATGCCCTGTACATAACCAGATTTTGCGGCTTTGATGGCTCTGTTGGGGTTGATTGTTCCCGCATCAGGCAGGGTGCATCCGGCTTCTGCTGCATGGTCGATTGGTCGTGAAAGCGTTTCCAGCGACGATGCAATCGTTTCTTCCAGATTTCCGCCGACTTTCTGGATGACCTGATCCGCTACAATGGATCGACCCAGATGGTGCACAAACAGAATCAGGACAAACAGGCTTACGACAAAAAGGATAATCCCGGTTATGGCGGCAATTTGCGGGACCTGATCCTCCTTGCCCTGGCCCCCCATGATGACAAGGGCCGTGATCAGAAACAGAATGGATCCGACAAAGCTGCCCAGTGCATTTTGTGTTTTGGGATCACCCATAAAATTGCGAATGGTGCGAGGGCCCAGTGATCCGGCGGCAAGTGTCAGAACCACCATGGTTACGGACAGGGCAAAGGTGGTCATGGTCACAAGAGTGGCAAGAAGGGTTGATGTCAGGTCCTGTACCGTTTGAACCGTTCCGAAACGCGGCCAGAAATCCGGCAGGCTGGCAATCATGTCCTCGCCCGGGAGGCGAATTGCCAGCAAGGCAACAGCGGCACCGCCAATCGCATAAAGCAGCGGAATAAACCACAAGCTGTGACCAAGAAACTCCCATATCCGGATAAATCGGTGAAACATTTACTGCGGTCCTGTTCTTGCCGTGTGCTTTGCGTGGCGACAAATGCCGCCCGTTGGCAGAGCCGAAACCGGGACAGCGATCCAGTGTTAAACGTATGAGGTTAAAGCCGGTTCCCTTTTTTCTGCGTTTGGGTGCATCCGTTGAGTGTTCGGATGAATGCCACCCATGCAAAATTCGCGATTGTTTGGTGTTAAAAAATGAACCAAATTCGATTTTACGTCATTTATTGAAAAGGCAGGGATATGGCAGCCCCGAACGACCCGGAAAAGCAACCGCTGAGACAGCGGCCAAACCGCATTGAAAAACGTCAGCAGCGCGAGGAACTGATCCTTGAACGCGCGGGCGAGCTGATTGCGGAATACGGGTTTTTCGAACTGAAGATGTCTGATCTGGCCCGCGCCTGCGATATTTCGGTTGGCACACTTTATGCCCATTTCGCCAGCAAGGAGGACTTGCTGCTTGGGCTTGCGATTCTGGCGGGGCAAAAACGCGCCGGGTTTTTCGATTATGCCCGTGCTCATGACGGCAGTGCGATGGAAAAGTTCATTGTCGCAAGCCTGCTTGATATCCGCTTTTCCATTGATCACCCGCAATGGTTTGAGGCCGAATATCTCGCTCTGGCCCCTTCGATCTGGCAGCGCGCAACCCCGTCGCACCATCAAAGCCAGCTCGCCGGGATCGGACGTATCACCGAAATGTTCCAAAGCTTCCTGTCCGATGCTGCCAATGAACTGGGGGTATCGGGCGATGTGATCGCGCAGACCCGCAACCTCAATCTTGGCAGTTGGGGGCTTTCATTTGGCATGAATGCCCTGGCCCTTTCAGAAATAACCGACCGCCATTACGGCACTGAATTGCGCAGCAATGCGATTGACATCTTCTGCGACAGTCTGGCCGATCTTTTGGCCGGGGCGGGATGGCATGTCGGTGACGCCCGCCAGATCGTGCGCGACCTTGCCGCCCGCTATGCCGATCTGAAATAGCCACTGGCGACGCTATCAATTAACCACCGCCACCAAAATGCCCCACGGAGTATTCGCCCCATGTCCCAGGAAACCAAAACCATGTCCGCGGTCTTTTTGACCGTGCTGTTCGGTTTTGCCGGGTTCAGCCTGCCTTATCCTGTTTTCAGCCCGATGTTTCTGAAACCCGAACTGGGTTTTCTTGATCCCTCGGTGCCCACAGAATACCGCACGATACTTTTGGGTGTCGCCATGGCGCTTTATCCCATCGGGCAGTTTATCGGTGCACCGTGGCTGGGGCGGGTATCGGACAAGCTTGGCCGCCGTCCAGTTCTGATGGCGTCGCTGACCGGTGCGGCCCTTGGCTATCTGGTGACCGCCTATGGGGTGGCGACTGCAAATTTGCCGTTGGTTTTGATTGGACGTTTTGTGTCGGGCCTGTGCGAGGGCAATATGGCGATTGCCCAATCGATTGCATCGGATATCAGCCGTCCGGAAACCAAGGTGCGCAATTTTGGTCTGATCACGGTCGCGATCAATGTCGGCTGGATCATCGGCCCGCTGATGGGCGGCTTTTTCTCCGACCCGACCATTCATCCGTCCTTTAACGTTTCCTGGCCGTTCTATTTTGCCGCTGGTATGTATGCCTTTAACCTGCTGGTGGTATTCGTAATCCTGCGCATTCCTGAATATGCGCGCCGTCGCGGCACGCCAAAGGGCATGACGCCACCCGCTACCCGCACGGTCTGGGCGACGATCAAGGACCCCGACCTTTTGCCGGGTTATGTGATTTCGTTCTTCAGCTATATCGCGGTTTATATCTTCTTTGCCTTTTTCGGGGTCTATCTGGTGCAGAATTACGACGTCACCAGCAGCTTCCTTGGCATGTGTTCGGCAATCATTTCGATCCCGCTGATCCTTGCCGGATTGACGGTTGATCGTGCGCAGAAGATTTGCGGCCTGATCGGTGTCGGAACTCTTGGCCATCTGTTTTTGGGGATCGGCCTGATCACGTTCCTGATCCCCGATGGGCTGGTGTGGATATTTGTGCCGATGTGTCTGGCGGCATTCGGTATTGCCTGGTGCGAGGTGACGACCAGCCTGTTTATTTCCAACGCAGCCGGATCACATGAACAGGGGCAGGCGCTTGGCGTTTACCGTTCGGCCCATGTTCTCGCCGAAGCCGCTGCCGTTCTGATTGGCGGTGTGCTGGCCGGGATCGCCAGTTACGCGCCCTTCTTCCTTGGCTTTATCGCCGCAATGCTATGCGTGATCGGCATTCTGGGATGGCTGCGCATTCGGCAGGCAACCGCAGACGTTCCGGCAGCATAAGTTTCAGATATCAATCGGTGTATGGGCGGCACGTGCAATCAGTTTTGCCGCCTTTTCACTGGCTTTCCGGTCTTTGCCGGGTAGTTTTGCAAGGTCATCGGCCAGTGCTCGGGTATCGTCGATTCCGTCAAGGTCGGCACTGATCTCCATCACCCGGTCCCAGATTGCCTTGTCGTCCATATCCCCCATCACGGTCAAGGTGATAGCGCGGTTAAGGGCGGCTTCTGCATTTTCGGGATCATGGCTCAGGATCAGTTCGAACGCTTCAAAGGCTGCAATCAGATGCCCTTCGCGCAGGTTGATAACGCCCAGATCGTTCGATGCGACCATTGATGCCGGATCGATCCGCAAAAGCTGCTCGATCGCGCGGCGTTCGCTTTCGATATCGTCATTGGCGCGATGTGCTGTTGCGATCAGCCGGTGGATGTTGGCATTGCCCGGCTGGTGATGGGCGGCGTTCTGAAAGGCGCTTAACGCATATTCGGGCTGTTCAAGTTCCAGAAGGGCCTGCCCGCGTAAAATCAGCAAATCGGGGTCGGTCGGATGATGACGCAAAACGACATCGACATGGTTAAGTGCCGAACGGGCATCCCCGTTTTCAAGCAGCGCGCGTGCAATGTGATGCAGGCATTCCTCGTGGCCTCCATCAGATTGCAGCACAGTACGATATTCGCCGAGTGCTTCGGTCAGCGAACCTTTTTCATGAAGGGCGCGGGCCAGCCCGAACCGTGCTTCAAGATTATCCTCATCCTCGCCAAGTGCCTGGCGCAACATATTGATCGCGGCGTCATATTGGCGGCGTTTAAGCGCGGCAAGCCCCATATCCGCAAAGGACATAGTGGTCATGCAAATTCTCCCAACCTTGGTGTCATTCCGTTGCCCGGAACATCAAATTTATCGAATTTCGATGGGATTATAGGCGGTGGTGCGATCATTTCCACCCCCGATCTGCAGAAAGTCAAACCTACCCGGGACGGCAGGTCGCGATCACAAATTATTGTCGCTTGCGCAGGGTTTCAGACGGTAGAACACCGAACTGCCTTGCATAGCTTTGCGAAAAGCGTCCGGCATGGGCAAAGCCCCATTTCATCGCGATTTCGGCAACGCTTGCCCCATCCTCGCTGTCAAGAAGGTCTTTATAGGCATGGCTTAGGCGCACCGATTTTAGATACGCCATCGGCGATATGCCATAGGCGGCATTAAACGCCGTTTGTAACGTCCGATAACCGCAATCCGCATGCTGTACCAGCGTTTCAAGTGTGATCGGTGTATGGGCGTGGGCGTGGATGTAATCGCGTGCCCGTTTCACATAATGCGGAACCGCGTTGGATTTCGTTTGCCCATGCAGAAGTTCTGAACAGGAATTCGGAAGCATCATCAGGATATTTGTCAAAAGCAAATCCTGAAGACCGCTCAGAACAATGGAATTGTCGGAATTGAGTAGAGGACCATCAAGGGCCTGTGCTATGTAATTCAGGGTATTGCATACATGCCGACCCGGTGCGGAGGCCAGATCAAGGCTGATTTCAAAGCCTGGATCCGTGGCTGAGCCATCATTGCCCAAAAGCATCCGGCAATGTTTGGAGAGAATATCTTTTGGCAACCGGACGCCAAAGCAGGCAAACCGGTCTTCGTTCGCGAAAAGGGGCATGCGCATGTCGCGGATCAGTCCGCGTCTGGTCGAAATCGTGTAATCCCGCCCCTGATGCTGGACCGTGCCGCCGCCTTCGGTCGGGATGATCATGAACAGTGCATCATTATCGCTTTCTGGTGTCCGAAGCTGGATGCGGCAATCGCCAAAGGATGAATGCAAAACCTGCAAATCGCCCAAGGCAGTCCCCCGAACCGCGACATCGAAAAATGCAGGTCGTTCGATCAGGTCCAGTGAATCAATGGAATTCAGATCAGCCAAAAGGGCACGTGTCTCGTTCAGATCACGTGATGATAAAACCTGATGATTCTCAAGATATGTCACACAAGCATCCCCGTGACGCATTGCAAAATTGCAATGGCGCAAGCTTTGTAACTCCCCCGGGCACCAGAACTTTATAACAGTTTGGAATTTTTATGATTTTCAATGATGGTAAGCTATTGGCTTTAACGGCACAAGCTCGTTGAACCGGGCGGCTCGTGAACTCGTCCCTTGCCCTGCGAGCGGCAACATCCTAGGTTAACGTAAACGTCAACTTATGTTGCAGGGCAAAATGAAGTTTCAGGGTACGGAAAATTACGTCGCGACCGAGGATCTGATGGTGGCGGTCAATGCCGCGATCACGTTGCAGCGGCCGCTTCTGGTCAAGGGCGAACCGGGGACCGGCAAGACCGTTCTGGCCGAGGAAATTGCAAAATCGCTTGGCAAGAAGCTGATTACCTGGTCGATCAAATCGACCACGCGTGCGCAGCAGGGGCTGTATGAATATGACGCGGTTTCGCGCCTGCGCGATAGCCAGCTTGGTGACGCGCGCGTGCACGACATTGCCAATTACATCGTCAAGGGCAAGCTTTGGGAAGCGTTTGAGGATGAAAGCGCGCCGGTTCTGCTGATTGACGAAATCGACAAGGCCGATATCGAGTTCCCCAATGACTTGCTTCAGGAACTCGACCGGATGGAATTCTTTGTTTACGAGACACAGGAAACCATCAAGGCCGCCAATCGTCCGATCGTGATCATCACATCGAATAATGAAAAGGAACTGCCCGACGCGTTCCTGCGCCGGTGTTTCTTCCATTACATCCGCTTCCCGGATACGGAAACCATGGCCGAAATCGTTGCTGTCCATTTCCCCGATATCCAGAAACGTCTGGTGTCGGAGGCATTGAACCTGTTTTACGACATGCGCGAAGTTGGTGGGCTTAAGAAAAAACCGTCAACCTCCGAACTACTTGATTGGCTTAAACTTCTGATGGCCGAGGACCTGCCACCCGAAGCATTGCGTGCCAAGGATGCCAAAACTGCCGTGCCGCCACTGCATGGGGCATTGCTGAAGAACGAGCAGGATGTTCACCTGTTCGAACGGTTGGCCTTCATGGCGCGGCGCGAAGGGCGTTAGAGCATCATGTTCACCGGCTTTTTCTTTAAGCTGAAAGAGGCCCGCGTTCCGGTCAGTTTACGGGAATATCTGACGCTGCTGGAGGCCGTCGAAAAGGGCCTTGCGAACTATGCGGTCGAGGATTTCTATTATCTGGCACGCGCAGCACTGGTGAAGGATGAACGCCATCTTGACCGGTTCGATCAGGTCTTTGGTGCCCATTTCAAGGGCGTGATTGATCTGATGGACGGCATGGATGAAGTCGCCGAGGCCGATATTCCCGAAGAATGGCTGCACAAGCTTGCCGAAAAATTCCTGACCGACGAGGAAAAGGCCGAGATCGAGGCGCTGGGCGGTTGGGAAAAGCTGATGGAAACCCTCAAACAGCGGCTTGAGGAACAGAAAGGCCGCCATCAGGGCGGCAATAAATGGATCGGCACCGCCGGGACATCGCCCTTTGGGGCCTATGGCTATAACCCCGAAGGGGTGCGGATCGGGCAGGATAAATCCCGCCATCGCCGTGCGGTCAAGGTCTGGGACAAACGCGAGTTCAAGAACCTTGATGACAGTGTCGAAATCGGCACACGCAATATCAAGGTGGCCCTGCGGCGTTTGCGCAAATGGGCCCGGACCGGGGCAGCCGATGAACTTGATCTGCCCGGCACCATTACATCAACCGCCCGACAGGGATGGCTTGATGTGCAGATGCGGCCTGAACGGCATAATGCGGTCAAGGTCCTAATGCTGTTTGATATCGGCGGGTCGATGGATGACCATATCAAGGTCTGCGAGGAACTGTTTTCTGCGGTCAAAACCGAATTCAAGCATCTTGAATATTATTACTTCCACAATTGCCCCTATGAAGGGCTGTGGAAGGACAATGCGCGCCGCCGTACCGATCAGGTTTCAACATGGGATGTGATCCGGACCTATGGTGCGGATTACAAGCTGGTGATTGTCGGTGATGCCACCATGAGCCCCTATGAAATCACCTATCCCGGTGGTTCGGTCGAACACTGGAATCAGGAAGCCGGGGCGGTCTGGATGCAACGTTTGCTGGATCATTTCGAACATGCCGCCTGGATCAATCCGCAGGCGGAAAACTGGTGGCAGTATCACGGCTCGATCCAGATCATGCACAAGCTGATGGACGGGCGGATGTATCCGCTGACGCTTGAGGGGCTTGATCGGATGACGGGAGAACTGAACCGCTAGGCACCCGTCTGATAGATCAGGCAGGTCCGAGAAACAGATAGCTTTCAGTTTTGGCGATGCCTTCCATGGCGCGCACGGTCGTGACCACCTGATGAAAATCCGAAAGGGCAGGGACCTGAATTTCCGCGATCAGGTCCCATTCGCCATTGGTGGTGTGAAGGGCGGCAAAGCCAAGATTTTTCCGCAGGCTTGCGACCAGCGTTTTCACATTCTTGCCCGATAGCTCGATCATCATCACGCCCCGGATGGTACCATCGGCGGCATCGTCGCGCAGGCGCACGGTAAATCCGGCAATCATGCCCTGATCGATCAGGCGGTCCATACGGGTTTTAACCGTCCCGGCCGCCACCCCCAGAAGTTGTGCCAGTTTCGGGACGGAAGCACGCGCATTGACGCGAAGTTCGGCAAGGAGGCGACGGTCAAGATCATCCATGATTTCATCCTGATTTGACGATTTCGTCAATTATCCAGACGGAAACATCAATTTCCAATCGAAAATTGTATCAAACTGGGATTTTAACTGATTTCGGCAAAGCTTATCCTGCTGCCAAATCATCAGGGAGCAAATAAATGACCATGCCGGAAGATCGATGGGCCCCTTATGCCCGCACCGCTGAAATCGCCGACCGTCTGACCCGTTTTGGCAGTGTCACCGGCAGTGCCGGGGAAGCCGATATCACCGGCCTGATCGTCGATATCCTGCGCGAAATTCCCTATTTTCAGGACAATCCCGACAATATCGCGGTGATCGACAGCCACCTTGTCGCGGGTGGCAGTCGCATGGCCAAAAGCGTTGTCGCACTGGTGCGGGGAACCGGGCGCAAGACAATGGCAATGGCCGGGCATTTTGATGTGGTTTCGATTGAAAATTATCACGACCTGAAACATCTGGCCTTTGCCCCGGATACGCTTTGTGAGGCCCTGATTGCCGATCTTTCGAGCCGGGAAAATCTTAGCGATGCCGAGGCACTTGCCTTGCGCGATTTTCAGACCGGCGATTTCATTCCTGGGCGCGGGTTGCTTGATATGAAAAGCGGTGATGCGGCGGGCATCGCGTTTCTGGAACATTTCAGCCAGCAGTCGGACCGGCAGGGCAATGTCGTCCTGTTCCTGACCCCTGATGAAGAACGCAATTCATGCGGCATGCGCAGCCTGCGTAACGCGTTGCCCGACCTGATCACACGCTGGGGCCTTACCATTGTCGGTGGGGTCAATCTGGATGCCAGCAGCGATACCGGCAATGGCGAGATCGGGCGCGCAATTTTCCATGGCTCGGTCGGAAAGCTTTTGCCCTTTGCCCTTGTTGCCGGTTTGCCAACCCATGTCGGTTATCCGTTTGACGGCATTTCGGCCCATGCCATCGCATCGGAAATCATGCAGGCGATCGAAGCCAACAGCGAACTGTGTGATCGTGGTCTGCGTGAAACCGCACCACCCCCGGTCTGTCTTGAGGCCCGCGATGTGCGCGACATTTACGAAGTCACCACGCCTGAACATGTCTGGATGGCGTTTAACTGGCTGGTGATGGGGAAAAGCTGCGCTGAACTGATGGGCGACTTCACCAACATCGTAGAGGATGCCGGAAACCGCGCACTTGAACAGTTCACAGGCAATGCTGCGCGTTATGCCAAAGCCAACGGGCAAGCCGCCCCGGCAGCTTTGCCTCCCTTGCGCATGGTAACGGTTGCCCAATTGCGTGACATGGCGTTTGCATCCGGGGGCAGCGATGCGCTTGACCGGATCGACGCGGTGGCCCTTGAAACCGCACGGGATAACAATCCCCTGAACCGCACGCGCATTCTGGTCCGTGCGATGCTGGCCGAGGCGCATCTGCGCGGCCCCGCGGTGATAACCGGAATGGCCGGTCTGCATTATCCGGCCGTGCATGTCGATATGGCAAAGGATATGGACCGGGAGTTTTTGGATGCGATTGGCCGGGCCCGCACCACGATAGAGGGTCGTCACGAAACGCAAATTTGTGACCGTGGTTATTTCATGGGTATATCGGATATGAGCTTTTTCGGCCATGCAACCGATGCGGGCGATACCGAAATCATCGCTGCCAGCACCCCGATAGCTGAACTGGTGGATCGTCCGGTTGACAATGCCCTGACCTATCCGGTGGTCAATATCGGCCCGTGGGGCAGGGAATATCATCAACGTCATGAACGGCTTTATGCGCCCTATGCCTATTGTGTGCTGCCCGATTTTCTGGCCGAAATCGCGGGCGAGCTTTTGGGCTGAACAATCCGTTTCAAAGCAATCCATGGAAGGCGATCAGGCGTAACAGTTTCAAGAAACTTTGCGCTCTCGCCTTCTGCCTTGTTCCTGCCGCATCGTTTCGTCACTATGCTGGGCAAAACTTATGCGGAAATAAGGAGTTATGGGATGCTGATGAAATCTGCCCGTGCGGCCATTCTGGGAGCGGCGCTTGCCATTCTGCCTTTGTCGATCACACCGGCAATAGCACAGGACAGTACCCTTGAACGGGTTGTGATCGCCCATCGCGGGGCATCGGGCTACCTGCCCGAACATACCCTTCCGGCAAAGGCGCTTGCCTATGGCATGGGGGCGGATTTCATCGAGCAGGACGTGGTAATGTCCAAGGACGGTGTGCCGGTTGTCCTGCATGACATCCATATCGATACCACGACCGACGTTGCCAAGAAATTCCCCGACCGCAAACGTGAAGATGGCCGGTACTACGCCATCGACTTCACGCTTGAAGAACTCAAAAGCCTGAATGTTACCGAACGGTTCAAAGCCGATACCGGCGAGCAGGTATATCCGGATCGCTTCCCCGGCGAATATGCGATTTTTAAAATTCCCACACTGGAAGAAGAAATCGCCATGATCCGGGGGCTTAACAAATCAACCGGGCGCGATGTTGGCATTTATCCTGAAATCAAGGACCCGGCCTGGCACAAGGCCGAGGGGCAGGATGTGACCGCTGCGGTCATCAAGATCATGGAGCATTGGGGATATGGCACTCCGGAATCCAATTCCTTTGTCCAGTGCTTTGACTGGGCTGAAACCAAGCGTATTCGGAATGATCTGAAATATCAGGGCAAGCTGGTTCAGTTGCTGGGTGAAAACAAATGGGGTGCGCCCGAAGGCACGGATTATGATTATCTGAAAACCGATGACGGTGTCGCGGAAATGGCAAGCGTCGTCGATGGTATCGGCCCGTGGCTGCCGCAGGTCATCGAAGGTCTTAGTGCGGATGGCAAGGCGATCATGACGCCAACCCTGATCGCAGCCCAGCGCGCGCAGTTGAAAGTCCATCCCTATACCCTGCGCGCGGATCAGTTGCCGAAATGGGCGGGTGATATGGATATCGCGCTTAAGGCGATTTTTGATGATGCCGGGATTGATGGCATCTTTACCGACTTCCCCGATCAGGTTGTCGAATATCTGGCGGCAAGGCCGCAACAGGACTGACCGGAAGGATCAAATACCTCTGCCCCGGAACAGTTTCGGGGCAGTATGCGTTCTGACCCGGACAGACGGGGCGAAATAGACTGTTTCCAATGTGATCGTTTTCGTAAGGCGGCAATTGTCGCATGCTGGAGGCGACAGTTTTTTTTAATCAAGGAGGCAAAATTGGCCAAGGTTCTGGTTCTTTATTATTCAATGTACGGGCATATCGAAACCATGGCGAACGCGGTGGCCGAAGGTGCGCGTGGTGTGGCGGGTACACATGTCGATGTCAAACGTGTGCCCGAAATCATGCCCGAAGATGTCGCCAAGGCTGCGGGTGCGAAGCTCGATCAGGTTGCGCCGGTTGCTGCGGTTTCGGATCTTCCAGAATATGATGCGATCATCTTTGGCGTGCCGACACGCTTTGGCAATATGTCGGCCCAGATGCGCAACTTCCTTGATCAGACCGGCGGCCTTTGGGCCAAGGGCGCATTGATCGGCAAGATCGGTTCGGTCTTTGCCTCGACCGGAACCCAGCACGGCGGTCAGGAAACCACCATCACCTCGACCCATACTACGCTTCTGCATCATGGCATGGTCATCGTTGGCGTACCATACAGCTGTGCGGGATTGACCAATATGGACGAAATCACCGGCGGTTCGCCCTATGGTGCAACAACACTGGCCGGTGCCGACGGTTCGCGTCAGCCATCGCAGAATGAGCTTGATATCGCCAAATTCCAGGGAAAACACGTCGCAGAGCTGGCTGCCAAGCTGGCCGTTTGACGGATTACAGTATTGATGAAAGGCCGCGCAGATAGGTCTGCGTGGCCTTTTTGTTGACCAGATTGGGGGGGGATACGGAAACAATCAGATGCCTGATTGATCATTGTTTCGCGACAGTTTTCTGCCAGATTGAGGGGTATGAAAGTTTCACGGATCGCAGCCGAACGCATTTCCGGTTGCTGACAGGAGGACCCGATGTCTGAACAGGGTAAAACCCCGCGTGGCGTTGCCCGCGTACTTCGCGCGATGGATACATCCGATGGGGCTGGTGTGTCGCTTAAACGATCGGTTGGATCGCCGCAGCTCGATATGCTTGATCCGTTTTTGATGCTCGATTCAATTTCGACCGATAATGCCGACGAATATATTGCCGGTTTCCCCGAGCATCCGCATCGTGGCTTTGAAACCGTGACCTACATGGTCGAAGGTGCCATGCGCCACAAGGACAACATGGGCAATGAAGGTGTCCTGCGTTCGGGTGGTGTGCAATGGATGACCGCAGGCAGCGGGATTTTGCATTCCGAAAGTCCGGAACAGGAAAACGGTCTTTTGCAGGGTTTCCAGCTTTGGATCAATCTTCCGGCCAAGGATAAAATGGTCACCCCGCGTTACCAGAATATCGAAGGTAGCGACGTCGCCGAATTCAGCTCCGAAGACGGTGTTGATCTGCGGCTTGTTGCGGGTGAATTCATGGGTAAAACCGGCCCGGTTAATGGCATTGCTACCAAGCCGGTCTTTATCGATGCCAAACTGGCGGCTGGTCGCGAGGTAACCCTGCCGGTGCCCAAAGGCCATGCCGCGATGGTTTATGTCTTTATCGGGGACGCAATTGTCGCCGATCAGGCTGTCGCCACGCATCATCTGGCCGTGCTGGAAGATGGTGAAAGCATCACGCTTAAAGGCGGTCCCGAAGGCGGGCGGATGCTTTTGATCGCGGCCCGTCCGTTGCACGAACCGGTTGTTCGCTATGGCCCGTTCGTCATGAGCAGCAAACAGGAACTGATGCAGGCCTTTGACGATTACCAGCGTGGCCGGTTTGTCCGTGCGGCGGCTGTTTCCTGAAAATATCTTCATGAAATTCTCAAAACCCCGTCAAACTTTTGGCGGGGTTTTTCTTTTGCGAACATCCGTCGATACTGTGGGATGGGCATTTCAATAGCTTACGTGGCTTGAAAGAAATACCTGCGCCCCTAACCTATAAGATGCATGGGGCAGTAATGCCCTGCGGAGTGGGTCGGGAATGAAAAAACAATGGGTCATGATGCTGGTGTTGACCGCGTCGCTGATGATGGCGACGCAGGCAAAAGCCGATCATGTCCGGATCGTGACCGGGGATTACTTTGCCCCCTTTACCGGTCGTGATCTGCCCGATGGCGGTATCATGACCGAGATTGTCCGCCGCGCATTCGAGATTGCCGGATATGATCATGCTGAAATTATCTGGCGGTCCTGGCGTCAGGGCTATGACATGACGGTAAGGGGTGAGGTTGAAGGCACTTTCCCTTATGCTTATACCCCGTTCCGGGCACGCTCGGTCCTGTTCTCCGAACCGGTTGCCAGCCTGTCAGCGTTTGGCTGGTATGCGAAATCTCGCCAGAATTTTGAAACCATCGATGATTTGAATGGTGCGGCACTTTGCCTGCCGCTGGGGTATGCCGAACTGGGCAGGACAAGCCAGATGCTTGCAACCGGGCGGGCAACCCGCCATGCACCGCCCGATATGCGCACCTGTTTCAAACTTCTGGGAGCCGGGCGGGTTGATATTGTCGTGGCCCCGCGCTCGGAAGCACGCGATTCCATGCGGGCCGCCGGGTTGGAACTGGGTCATTTCGGCCATATCGACGAGCCGCTGTCGACCATGCCATTGCATTTCGTGGTCGGCCTGAACCATCCCAGGGCAGGCAAAATCATGCAGGATTTCAATACAGCCCTCAGGGAACTGGACGAAAGCGGCGAACTGGCTCGGTTGCTGAGCCGCGCGCAATACTGATCACCTGAACGGATCGAAAGATCCGCCAGCGTCATGATTTTCCGGCAACATCATCCTCGACAATCCAGCCTTTTTCAGTGCGGCATGCGGTTTTTATCTGGCTGCTGGTGCGGTTGTGCGCGCTCAGGGATTGGCTATAGGTGCGGCACCAAGCGCCCTTGTCGGTTTGCACCGTTTTAAGCGGGGTAACTGCAATCGTAATGTTACCCTTGCTGATCATGGTTTTACCTGAAAGCGTATCTTCCAGTGTTGTCTGAACCAATGCTGTAAGGCGTTTGCGATCCGCTGCCGGGATTTTGGTCGGTGCCGGGCCAAAGGTAATCAGTTCCTCACTATGGTCCTGACCCGATTTCCAGTTGCGTTCGCGTTTGACGTAATAACCGATTTCGGGCGCGTACCACCATTTCGTGGTTTGCATCCACCATTGCTGCCAGTAACGTGCACATTCAACGATATAGGTATCAAAGGTCCCGGCTTCGACCGTCACGGTTTCCGTTGCGGGCACGCTGCAGCTCAGCCATTGTTGATACTGATCGGGCTTGCCGGTTTCAGGATCGATGTTTTCCGACGTGGTATAAATCCGGACCTGCTTGTCAAATGACAGCGGCCAAATGCTTTCTGATCCGTCGCGAAGGGATGCCGTGCCGGATCGTTTTTGACCTTCCTTATCGGTATAGGACCATTCAAGATTAGGCAGGGTAAAATCGTCCGTCGTGACGAAACTGTAATCGCCTCCGCCATTCCAGAAGATTTTTTCCCCCGACGTTTTGGTCACGTACACCGCCCGGCCACTGTCAAAGACAAAAGCATCCCCGGTTCCGAATTTCGGCAAATTCGCCGATCCCATATCCGGACCATCATTGGTCCGTTTTGTTGCATAGGCGGACATGCCGTCATTGAGTTCATTCAGGGATTGGGAAAAACTGTCGAGTGTATTGGTCACCTGACAGCCAGCGGTTGCGGCCATCGCCAGAAAAGGAAAAATCGCCATCGCATATCGCGAAGCGGTCAAGCAGCACATCGATCCTGATCCTCGTGTTCTTTTTTTCAAGCGTTCTTTTGATTTGGGCTTGTTGACCATAAGGGCGTTGCGACTTGAAAAGTGGTCGCAACGCACATTGTTGATTAGAGCTTCTGTTTTGGTGCCTTGGACAGGTTTTCCATATCCATAGCGCCCGGTATCAGCCGATAAACCGTTTCCCAAATGCCGGAACCGGTTCGGCAGGCACGGCCGAAGAAGGCATTGGCTTCGGTGGCGGCTGACGGGAATGTCACCTGATATTCACGGCAATACAAGCCATTCTGCTGGAAGGTTCGCAACGGTTCGATCAGGGTTTCGCTTTCACCAATATCGGTTTTGTGAAGTGATACCTTGCGGATCGTACCGCTTAGCGTGTTTTCCAGCGTTTCACTGATCTGAGCATCCAGAACCGGGTTATTGACCGGTGAATATTCCGCAAACTGCGCATTGGTGCCAGACATTACGCCATTCGGCGCAATATTTTGTGAAAACCAGCTACCCCCAACAAAGGCCAGAAGGACTGCAGCCGCCGCACCGATGCCGGTAAAAATGGCCTTGCGCGTATTGGAGTTTGCCGCTTTCGGGATCGCAACAGACGGCGCGTCATTGGTTATCGATGGTGCCGTTGCGGATTGCCCGTCAAGGATATCGGCGATCCGTTTTGACAGGTCGGGATATACCGTATCGCTCAAAAGGCGTTCGGACTGGCTGCGCAACATAACCGACTGTCCGGCAATGATTTCGAATTGCCGTCGCATCCTCGGGCAATTGCCGATCCGGTCTTCCACCTTACGGCAATCCGTCGGACCAAGCTCACCATCGACATATGCAGACAGCAAGGCATAATCCTGTTCTGACAAACTATTACTCATGATGATCCTCGCTGAATGTCTTCATCGTCATTTTCGGTGCCATCCTCGTCATGAAGACGGGCCAGATAGGTGCGCGCACGGGCCACTCGGCTCATCACCGTTCCGTGCGGAATATCCAGAATGCCGCCAGCCTCGCGATAGGTGTAACCCTCAAACAAAACCAGTGTCAGGGCAGCGCGCTGTTCTTCGGGCAGGCTGCCAAGCGCCTTTTGGAGGAACATGCGGTCTGTGCCACCATGCCCATGCGAGGGCATGGTGATCTCACGCGCGTCCTCAAACGAAATCACGACACCACGGCGTTGCTCGCGCCGTTTTTCGTCAATCCAGCTGGTCTGGACAATCCGGAACATCCAGCTGTCCAGGCGTGTGCCGCGTTCATACTGATCAATCCGCTCGACCGCTTTAATATAGGCGGTCTGAACGAGATCCTCTGCTGCGGCGGCATCACGGGTCAGCGATCTTGCAAATCGCAGGATGCGGGGCAGCAATTCTGTCATTTCTGCGCGTATTGCCGGTTCCAAACCGAACTCCCGACCGTGATCATCTTTTTTAAATCTGGTGTCTTGTTATGCAGATAACGCGCGCGAGCGTCTGTTTCTTCCATCACAGTTCAAAAAATCTGAAAAAAAAAGTTCAATCGGCGGGATGAAAATGGAAAGCCTGCGCGTTGTCCTTGTAAATCAGCGGATGAAATCATCCACAAGGTTGGACCTCATAGGTGGGGACGAAAAAATGAAAAGCGGAAAAAAAACAATCATGCGTAACCGCATCTGCACGGCCGTCCTTTTAGGTGTTGGCACCTTTGCCGTGATCGGCGCGCCGGTATCGATTGATTTCGGCAAGCTGGACTTCTCGGCCAAAACCGCAATTGCCCAGGGAAATGGTAATGGCGGCGGCAACGGGAATGGTGGTGGAAACGGTGGCGGAAACGGAAACGGCGGGGGGAATGGTGGTGGAAACGGAAATGGCAATGGTGCTGGCGGCGATGGCGGGCCTGGTGGTCCCGATGGCCCGGGCAACAGTAGCAATGCCGGTGGAAACGGAAACGGCAATGGTAAAAATGCTGATGCTTCCGATGGCCCGGGCAATAGTGCCGCCGCAAAATCAAAAGCACAGGACCTCGGCCTGCAGTCGAAAGGTAAAGCCTTCGGACGCAGCGGGCTAGGCCCGGCGGGAGTAGAGGGTGCGGATGTAGAACGCGGCATGCCGCCGGGTATCGGGCGTGCTCCCGGGCTGGCTGGCGCGCTTCCGCCGGGAATTCAACGGGTCTTTGGGGCGCCGACCGGGCCGGATATCGACCCGGACATTGAACAGGACATTATCGTTCATGGCTGGAAAGAACTGACCCGCCCGGATGACGATGTCGATACTCCGGACGATGGTGAACCTGATCCGGGTGACACCGGGGATGCTGGCGACACTGGCGATACCGGAGATTCGGGAGACGATACAGGTGACACCGGTGACAGTGGCGGCGATACGGACGATACCACTGATACCGGTGATACAGGTGGCGGCGATACAACAACCGACGCAACCTGACCTCAAAAGCATCTGATCCTGCTTTCTGCTGTACGTTCTTTGGTTGGGACACGCAGCAAACTTATCCCCGCTGGTCCCCTCCGGCGGGGCTTTTTTTGTCATCCCAACCGTGCTGCTCTCGGGCAAAACAAAACCCCGCCAGTTCGCACCGGCGGGGTTTCATCATTCTGGCAAAATGCCGGGTAATCAGCCCATGGCAACTTTCAAGCCTTCGTCAAGTTTGTCGAGGAACTGCGTGGTGGTCAGCCATTTCTGGTTCGGACCGATCAGCAGTGCCAGATCCTTGGTCATGAAGCCGGCTTCGACGGTGTCGACGCAGACTTTTTCAAGGGTTTCGGCAAATTTCACGACTTCCGGCGTATCATCGAACTCGCCACGGTATTTCAGGCCCTGCGTCCAGGCAAAGATCGACGCAATCGGGTTGGTCGAGGTTTCTTTGCCCTGCTGGTGCTGGCGATAGTGGCGGGTAACGGTGCCGTGTGCTGCTTCTGCTTCAACGGTCTGCCCATCCGGCGTCATCAGAACCGAGGTCATTAGACCGAGCGAGCCAAAGCCCTGTGCGACGGTGTCGGACTGAACGTCGCCGTCATAGTTTTTACAAGCCCAGACGAAACCACCATTCCACTTCATCGCGCATGCAACCATGTCGTCGATCAGGCGGTGTTCATAAGTGATGCCGGCTGCTTTGAACTTATCGGCAAATTCGTTCTGGAAGACTTCCTCGAACAGATCCTTGAAGCGGCCGTCATAGGCTTTCATGATCGTGTTCTTTGTCGACAGGTAAACCGGCCAGCCAAGAGCAAGGCCATAGTTCATGCAGGCGCGTGCAAACCCGATGATGCTTTCATCAAGGTTGTACATCGACATGGCAACGCCCGAAGACGGGAAGTCGAAAACTTCGTGTTCGATCGGCTCGCCACCGTCTGCCGGCTGGAACTTGATGGTCAGCTTACCTGCACCCGGAACCTTGAAGTCGGTCGCGCGGTACTGGTCACCAAAGGCATGACGACCGATAACGATCGGCTGCGTCCAACCCGGAACCAGACGCGGAACGTTCGAGCAGATGATCGGCTGGCGGAAAACGGTACCGCCAATGATGTTGCGGATGGTGCCGTTCGGCGACTTCCACATTTTCTTCAGGCCGAATTCCTCGACGCGCTGCTCGTCCGGGGTGATGGTCGCGCATTTTACGCCAACGCGATGTTCCTTGATGGCATTTGCCGCATCAATGGTGATCTGGTCGTTGGTCTCGTCACGTTTCTGAACCGACAGATCGTAATATTTAAGATCAATGTCGAGATACGGCAGGATCAGCTTGGTTTTAATGAAGTCCCAGATGATCCGGGTCATTTCGTCGCCGTCGAGCTCGACGACGGGATTCTTCACTTGAATCTTGCTCATGGAATACTCCCTTTCTGGCCGCGGCCAGGATACAGCGCGGCTGCCATTTGACATGTCATCCGGCGCGCGAGGGAGCGCCCTGGCCGCGTCGGGAGCCCGCAACATACAGGATGAAATCAGAAAATCAAAGAGGGCGGCGCAACATCGTTGTTAAGACTTTCGCGCAAGGCGGAAACTGGCGGGTTTTTGCACTTTGACCGGTTGCGAGATGACCCGGAAAAACGTTGGTTTGTCCGATATTTACACCATTGCCTGAATTAATATGCAAAACACGGGCAAGGGGTATGTCATGTAAGGCGGCATGATCCTGATCAAAGAAAACGGTTATGGAATGGGTCAAACTCGCATTTGTCGGGTTCAAGGGGGAAGACTCCGGCATCGCCAAACCGGAAGCGCATGGGGGATACCATGAACCTGCCTTATGAAACCAATATCATCATCGCGTTGTGTATTGTCGGCTTTTGCCTTTTGGGCGTTGGATACAGCTTCCGCGACCGGGGATGGGGGCTTGCCCTTGTCTGGATCGGGGTGATCACGATGATGGGACCGATTGCCTATCGTCTGCTGATCATGTTCTGAGCTGGGGAACCTCCGGTGCGGCAGACTTATGCCTGCACCGGGGCTTTCTGGTCGACGGTTGCCGGATCAATGCCATATCCGCGTAGGAACATATCGACCGCGGCAATCACATGGCTATGCAAATCCTTTGCATGCGGTTCCCAGCCGACATAGGTCATCTGCCGGAAATCGTAATCGGCCTTAAGCAGGCTTGTGAAAAACACGGCCGCCTGTTTTGGGTCGCTCCTCGGGAAATTGCCTTCTTCCATCTGGCGTTCAAAATAGGATGTAATGATCCGGCGTCCGGTCATCAGGCCGCTTTCATAAAACACCTTGCCCAGATGCGGAAAACGCGGAACCTCGGACAGAAACAATCGCATATAGCGGATGGTTTCCGGTGTCGTCAGAAGTGTCATCAGTGTTTCGCCAAAGCGGATCAGGGCGGCGCGCAACGGCATCTGTGACAATTCCAGATCGGCCATGACCGCAACCACACGTCCCGTGCAATCGCGAATCACCGCTTCGAAAACGCCATCCTTATTGCCAAACAGCTCGTAAATTGTCCGGCGGGACCCGCCTGCCTCGGCCGTGATCATTTCAAGTGTCGTGCCCGAAAGGCCGTGCTCACAGAAAAGTTCACGGGCCGCATCGATAAGCGCTTCGCGGCGTTTCAGGGTTCTTGGGTCGATATTTCGCGTCTCGGACAAGCAACTGTTCCAATTCTGCACTTGACGTTTGGTACTGATTGGTACCATAAGGGATCAAATGGTACTGATCAATACCAAAAGGATCAAACGGACGATGAGTGTGAAAAAAGTCATACTGCCCCTGATCGCCGCAGCGATTATCGGTGGCGGCGGTTATTACGGGTTCTATTGGGTGACCGAAGGTCAGTTCCACGAATCCACCGACAATGCCTATCTGCAGGCCGATGAAGTCGCGATTTCGCCCAAGGTTTCGGGCTATGTCGGCGATCTTCGGGTTGCGGAAAACCAGCCCGTCCGCAAGGGCGAACTGATGTTGTCCATCAAGGACGAAGATTATCGTGCCGAACTGAAACAGGCAGAGGCAGCACTTGAGGCGCGCCGTGCCGCGGTTCAGACCATGGACGAACAGATCACCTTGCAGATGGCGGCCATCGATCAGGCTAAAGCTAACCTGCGCATCGCCAAAGTCGAACTTGATCGCACCTCCGAGGATTACGCGCGTTACGAGGATCTGGTGAAAAAGGGTGCGGCCAGCCGCCAGAAATTCGATTACGCCAAGGCCGACCGTCAGACTGCACAGGCACAGGTTGCCGCCGCCAATGCGACGCTTGCAGTCGAGCAGGGCCGGATCGGTGTTCTGCGTGCCCAAAAGGTCGAAGCCGAACGTGCTGTGTCGCAGGCCGAAGCATCGCGCGATATCGCCCAGCAGGCTCTTGACGATACTCGTATCTATGCCCCCTTTGATGGCGTGATCGGTAACCGGTCGGTTCAGACCGGCGCACTGGTCCAGCCGGGTGAACAGCTGCTGGTGCTTGTACCGTTGCCCGGCGTTTATGTTGTGGCAAACTTCAAGGAAACCCAGATCGGCCATATGGCACCGGGCCAGAAGGTCAATATTGAAGTTGATGCCTTTCCTGATGCCGATATCACCGGCCGGGTTGAAAGCTTTGCCCCGGCAACCGGCGCGCAGTTCAGTTTGTTGCCGCCTGAAAATGCCACCGGCAACTTCACCAAAATCACCCAGCGCGTCCCGGTCCGTATCGCCCTTGATAACAGCGACCTTGCCAAAGCCCTGCGTCCCGGCCTGTCGGTTGTTGTCAATGTCGACGTCCGCGATGACGATGGGGCAGAACATGCCTCGGGTACAGGCCTTGCGAGTGTCGTAACACCGGCACCGGAACTGTCGGAGCGTAACTGAAATGAGCAGTGCCGCCACCAGCCCCGGTTCCATAGTCCGGCCCGATAACCCGGTGCAGCATGTCGATACCACCAAGTTTATCGGTTGGGTCGCGATGGTGGTCGGCATGTTTCTGGCGATCCTTGATATCCAGATCGTCGCAAGCTCGCTAGAAAACATTCAGGCGGGTCTTTCGGCAAGTCCGGATGAAATCGGCTGGGTTCAGACCAGTTATCTGATTGCCGAAGTTGTAATGATCCCGCTTTCGGGCTTTCTGTCACGCCTGATCTCGACACGCTGGCTATTTGTCGCATCCGCCATCGGCTTTACGATTTTCAGCATCGCCTCTGCCTTTGCCTGGTCGATCGAAAGCATGATCTGGTTTCGTGCCGCGCAGGGGTTCCTTGGCGGGGCGATGATCCCGACCGTCTTTGCCACGACCTATATCATTTTCCCGGCGGATAAACGTAATACTGCATCGGTCATGATTGGTCTGATTGCCACCATGGCACCGACCGTTGGGCCGACCTTGGGTGGGTATCTGACGCAGTCGTTTTCGTGGCATTGGCTGTTTCTGATCAACGTTTTGCCGGGGATGCTGATTGCGCTTGTCGTGGCAGTCACGCTGGACGTGGATCGTGGCGACCGTTCGCTGCTAAGGGGCTTTGATCTGCGCGGATTGCTTGCGATGGCGGCATTCCTCGGCAGTCTGGAATATGTTCTGGACGAAGGGCCGAAAGATGACTGGTTTGATGAACGCGCCATTGTTTATGGCGCCGTTATCTGCGTGATTTCGGGGCTTTATTTCTTCCGGCGCATGTTTACCTATGATCATCCGATTGTCGATCTGCGTTCGTTCAGGGATCGCAACTTTGCCATGGGCTGCATCTTTAGCTTCACACTTGGCATCGGGCTTTATGGTAGCGTCTATATCCTGCCACTGCTGCTGAGCCGTGTGCGCGGCTATGACAGTCTGGAAATCGGTACCATCATGGCGGTAACCGGCATTTGCCAGTTCATATCGGCCCCGATTGCCGGGAAACTGACGGCGAAACTGCCCGCACGCGTCGTTCTTGGCTTTGGCCTGGCGCTGTTTGCGGTCGGGGTTGCGCTGAACGGTTTTCAGAACAGTCAGGTATCGTTCCACGAACTGATCCTGCCACAGGCGGTTCGTGGTTTTGCCCTGATGTTCTGTATGCTGCCGATCACTAATCTGGCGCTTGGCACCTTGCCGCCTGAAAAGATCAAAAACGCCAGTGGCCTTTATAATCTGATGCGTAACCTTGGCGGGGCGATTGGCTTGGCTGCGATCAACACGATGCTCGATAAACGGACTGACCTGCATTTCGCGCATCTGGCCGAGCATATCAACACGGCCAGCACTGGCTTCCAGAATTATCTGGCGACGATGACAGCACGATACAGCGCCATGGGGCTGCCCGATCCGCAGGCAAGTGCCATGAAATCCATCGTCAATATCGTTACCCGCGAGGCCAGCATGATTTCATTTAACGATGTGCAGCTTGCTATGGCGGGCATCTTCATTCTGGCTTTGCTGCTTTTGCCACTGGCGCGCCCGGCAAGATCGGGCAAACCATCCGCCGACGCACACTAAAAACAGGATACAGCGCAATCAGACAGAAAAGGCCGCACATGTTCCCCCGACCCCGCAAGCGAAAGCTTGAGTGCGGCCCGGCCGGTCCCCGTTCCAACGGGGACCGGCTTCTTTAACTGACCAGCTTGATCACCTGTTGCGTGACACTTTCCGATCCGGGTTCGGCCCAGTAAAGGGTGGCCGTCAGTTTCAAATCATTATCCTGGCAATCGGCATTGATGATGGCAAAGTTATTTTCCCCGGCAAAGCGGAACATCTGTTCAAATCGCCCACCGTCAAATCCGTCTATTTCGGCTGATTTCTGCATGGCAGCCGTGGCAATGCCCGGTGCCGGTTTGCGCGAAATCGCACTTGAGGTCACATTGAACAACCGCGCCTTGGGATAGGTCGTGCAATGGGTGATCTGAAACGCGCTGGCGCAATGGACGTCGCCGCTCAGGATCACGATCGGGATGTTGCTTTCAGCCGATCGGGCCAGCAGCAATTCAAGCATCGCATTGCGTTCCTTATGGTTGGTTTCATGGCCCCATTCATCCATGAAATCATCCTTCTGCCCACCAAAGTCGAGGGTGTTGACCGCACTTTCCGTCCAGTGAACGACGGGAACCGGCGAACAGATAAAGATCGCCTTTTTCTTTTTAATTGAGGCTGAATTGATCCACTTTTTGAAACGCCTGAACTGTTCCGCACCAAGCAATCGCTGCCCGTCAGGCAATTCACAATCATGATGGCCGCGCACATCAAGCATGTAAAAGCCATAAGCTCCCTGATCGAAATGATAATCCCATTCACTGGCATCGGGATCGTCATTGATGATCTTGCTGTCAGGATTGTGGGCGTGCTGATATTCCAGATAGGCCTGTGCTGCGGCCTTGAACATCAGCATGACAAGTTCGTAATTGGCGTCTTCGTCGTCATCCTGAAAGAAATTGCAAATCTTGGCCTTGCGTTCCTTGGCGGTTAACGATCCCCAGCCATCCATGATCTCGTGATCGTCCCAGATCATGTATTGCGGGAACCGGCGATAGACATATCGCAGATGTTCGAACTGCCAGTAAATCCGGTAATAGGTGCGGTAAAGCTTGGTGAAATAGTCGATGATGGCGGGTTCATTGAGGCTTCCGTCGGGTTTGCGATAGGTCGCGAGCAACGCGTTTTTGTTATTCTTAAGCCACACCCAGACATCCTGGATTTGCGATTTATGGTTGGTGTCGCAATAAACCTGATCGCCGCCGCCAATCACGAAATCGGCCCTTCGTTCGTTCAGCACGTCATAAAACTTGTCCCATGCGCCTTCGCTGTTGGGTTTGACGCTGAACGGGTCGTGGCAGGAATAAAACCCGAATTGCAGGGATTGCGGGTTTTTGGCAAGGGTCCTGAACGAGTATGCGTGATCGCCGCCCATCTCGATGCAGCGATCAAGACCAAGCTTATCAGACGCCAGATAATAGTAATAGCGCGTATCGGGTTTAAGGCCGCTGACCTCGAATGTCGTGGTCAGGTCGGTCTGATGGGTGAAATTGCGTTCGGCCATGAAGACGATATCAGTGTTTTCATCCTTCATTGCAGCAAGGCTTTTGCCCGACAGGTCATAGGCATCCTCGGGCAGCTTTTGCGCACTGACAATCAATGTCCATAGGCCGTCCCTGTATGCCCGAACCCAGATTTTCGCGGTGCTGTCGGTGGTGTGACCGACAATGGCAGCCGTGCTGATCTTGGCTTTGAGTGTTTCGTAATTGTCTGGCTGTTGCAGACTTGTCATGGATAATCCCCGCGCGTTTTGCGGCCCGTTTTCAGGCGCTTGTTGTCCCTCTTGCCCCTTTTCGGGGTGCAGGCAGTTTAGGCGAATTTGTGCGCGTATCAATTTCAAGTTTCAGATGCGATGGTTTGGCAATTTTATCGGGAATAATGCCGCATCCTGAAACAGAAAACGCCCGGTCGGGGAAACCGGGCGTTTCGGTCCATCCGGAAGGGAGACTAACCGGATGGAAACAGGGTCGAACGGCCAATTTTTTGGGAGGCTGGCCGTTTGGGATATGCCCTTACGAGAGGGGGCTCGTTGGGGGCGTTGGCGACCCTGCATTGGTGGCGCGAGGGGACGCGTCTTGTTCGGTCATCTATCTGTCTCAGGCCGGGGCCGGATCGGTTGTGCCAGATGTCTTGAGCCGCTTGGCATGGCGGCGTTTCGAATAGGTGATCTGCATGATGCCCAGCATCACCAGAAGGGCCGAAATCCAGAAAACACTGTCATGTGTCGGCGCTGGCGTCAGGTCAAACCGTGCGGCAAGCATTTCGAGCCCCAGCAGGATAAAGGGCAGGATACTTGTCGCCAGGATGTATTTCTCCATCCCGGCTGTCTTGATCGACCGCAATGTCAGGACCATGGCAGGTCCGCGCAACAGCGTTCCAAGGATCAGACCGGCCAATATGGTTTCGATCCCGAAGAACCCGTCAAGCGAGGTGTAGGGAATCGGAACCGGGCTGATGGCGCCGATCAGCGGTGGGAAGATCAGAAACACCGAGGCGGTAATCAGCAGCAAAACCCCGGTAAAACGTAAATGCGACCATGCATCCCTGATCTGGTTGTCGGGGTGTTTTTCCGCCAGAACCGATGATGAAATCGCCGTAACCTCGGATGCCAGCATCAGCCACACCGCCGGATTGGCAAAGCCGTCGGGCAGATGCCATGCAAGGAAGCCAGCCCCGGCAAGCAGGATTGCATGGCCGAACCATTCCGATTTGCCCGGTGCGCGGCCAAGGATAAAGGCCGCGGCAAGGGCTGCCATCGGCATGCCGGTTTGCGATAAGATCCCGCTTTCAGGCGCGCTGATATAAACCAGTGCCGCGGTCCAACTGACCCCGGTCAGGACGCGCAAAATTCCATAGGCCCAGTTGATCCGCAACGTGAATTGTCGCCACGGAATGGTCCGACCGGGGGCAAGCAACACCAGCGCCAGCCCGCCAAAGACGAGTTGCCAGCACGTCATGGCATAGACATCGACATCAAACGCCGTCAATGCGATCCGGTTGCATACCAGAAGCATCGCCCAGACGACAGTCGTGCTGACAAGCAGGATCAGAACTGGCATATGAAAAAACTTTAAAAGTTATGAACAATGACAGTCTCTTGGATTCAGGAATGAATAGCCATGCCCGATATTTAAGGGGTGCTATTCATATTTGTATCGTGGGGCAGGCTGCCGCCAACCATGCGGACTTCCACAGGCGGCGGCGTTAACCCGTGACACCAGGCCGTATGATCAGCTAAAAATCAGCGACTGATGCGCACCCACCCCGGCCAGAACACCGGCTGCGGATGCCAGCGTCGCATTATGCCGTGCGGTGGCAGCATCGCCTGCGGCAAAGACGCCAGGGATACTGGTTTCCTGTGATGCATCGACTTTGATGAATGGCCCGGCAATTCCTTCTTCGAACGCGCAGCCGAGCATTTCGGAAAGTGGATTGGTCATGGAAACGGTGGGTCCGGCAAACAATGCCTGAATGGGCATGCTGCGCCCGTCAGCCAGTTTAACGGCCTCTAGGTCGGGGGCTGCGCCGATCAGTCCGACAATCGGGCTTTGTTCAATCGTGATTCCGCGCGCATCCATCTGGGCACGGATTTCGGGTTCCGGTTCGTATTTCCCCTGCGTAAAAAAGATCGTGGGACCCCAGTCGGGGATCATCATGGCCTGATGGATGGACATCGGCCCGGTTGCCAGCACGCCCAGGGTGCGGTCGCGCACTTCATAGCCATGGCAATAGGGACAATGCAGCACCGTTTTACCCCAGCGCGGCATCAGGCCGGGGATATCGGGCAGGGTATCGACGACCCCGGTGGCAAGGATCAGGCGACGGGCCTGAAAGCGGCGGCCGTCATCAAGCGACACTTTGAAACGGTTGTTGTCTTCGTTCACGGTTCCGGCGGCATCCGGTTCAAGTCGGCTCGCTGCTTTTGCCATACCGTGCACAATGCTGACGGTGGGATAGGCCCTGATCTGGGCCATCGCAAGACACGAAATTTCATCCGGGCTTTGGCCATCAAGACCGAAAAATCCGTGTGAGGCCGCGGCAAACCGGTTGCGCGGTAGTCCTGCATCAATGATGCATATCTGTTTTCGGGCGCGCGCCAGTTGCATCGCGGCGGACAGGCCTGCGAAACCGGCACCAATGATGATCACGTCATAAAGTTTTTCGGAATCAGGCATCGAAACCGGTTGGGTTGCGGACGGGGTGGGGATGGCGTCAGACATGATCGGAACTCCTGTGATACCTTAAAATCAATCATGTAACTTTATAAGTGTCGTAACTTTCTGGAGTCAAGCATCTTGAAACTTTTGGTGTTGCGAATATGCGCCAAAGCCCGATAGTCTGGGATATGATGAATGCCAGCCCCAAGGAAACCGTTGATGCGCCGTGACAGTCGCCTTTCCCGCATGTTGCATGTCCTGATCCACATGGACCGGTTTGGCGGGGCGATGACATCCGATATGATTGCCCGGATGCTTGACACCAATCCGGTGGTGGTTCGCCGAACGATGGCAGGGCTGCGCGATGCCGGTTATGTGTGGTCCGAAAAGGGGCATGGCGGCGGATGGGTGATCATTCGTCCGCTATCGGAAATCACGTTTCTTGATATCCATAACGCGCTTGGCAATCCGTCGATCTTTGCCATGGGGGTTGCGGTCGAACATCCCGAATGTCTGGTCGAGCAGGCGGTGAATGCCGCCCTTGGCAGTTCGTTTGACGCGGCCGAGCAACTTCTGCTTGAACGGTTCGCATCGGTCACGCTGGCGGATCTTGCATCCGATGTCGATCAACGCTGGCCGACTGAACCCGATGGTAAATGGACCGGACCGGGCAACATTTTTGAACATCTGCCCAAGTCCAAAGATTCCGAATAGTCATACTTTACAGGTGCTTGCGGTTTTATGGAGGTACCCGTGCAACCATGACTTGCGATGCGGGTAGTGATCCAATAATGAATAACGATAGGGTTGTTTGATGATCCGTTATTCAATCCTGTATCGCGCCCCACCATCAGCCGAGGCCCCGATGACGACCAAAAAACCCGATTGGGATCATATTCGCGTGTTTCTGGCGCTTGCGCGTACCGGCAGTCTCAGGGCGGCCTCGCAGGAGCTTGGCGTCAGCCAGCCGACATTGGGGCGACATTTATCCGCTCTTGAAGACGTTGTCGGTGTCGTGCTGTTTGATCGCCTGCCCGAGGGATTGCGCATGACAGAGGCCGGGCGCGATTTGCGCCCGCGCGCCGAGGCGATGGAAGAAGCCGCCTTTGCCTTTCACCGGCAGGGTGACGCGATATCGGGCATTCGAGACCGGCAGGTCCGCCTGACCGCCAGTGCGTGGTCGGCACTGTTTCTTGCTGGCCAGATCAATAGCAAACCCGACGGTCTTTACCTTGAAATCCGGCAATCCGACGATACGCAGTTGCTGACCAAGCGCGAGGCGGATTTTGCCGTCCGGCATGGTTTGCCCCTGACCGGGGATTTTATCACCAAGCGGCTTGGAACGATTTCCTGTGCGATCTATGCGACCGAGAGATTGGCGTATGATATGCGTGGTATGGGACCAGGTGGGGTGTTTTCTGATGCGCCGTGGATCTGTTTTTCCGAGGAATTTGACCTTTATGAAAGCCAGCGCTGGTTGCTGGCCCATATTGACGGTAACAAGCCGCTGTTTCGCGCGGGCAATACCGCGATGCTGCAAAATGCGTTGCGCACCGGGATCGGGGCCGGGATTTTGCCGTGCTTTCTGGGGGACCGCGATCCTGCATTGGCCCGGGTTTCGCGCCCGATCGAGACGCTGGATTCCGATATCTGGCTGATTGTTCATCGCGATCTACGGGCGGCCGAAGGTATCAAGCAGGCGACCAACTGGGTTGCTGATATTTATAAACGCCGGGTGATGCAGTTATCAGGTGCACGGGCCTCTGGCGGTGAGGGAATGGAACTGAAATAGGTAAAAGAAATGCCGCCCGGGTTGTGTCGGGCGGCAGGTTCGCAAAGGGCGTGTCGGGGTTCGCACCTTTGCGGGTACTTTCTGCTTTTCCACACCCCTGTGGGATCAGTTTGCGACCATTGCGGCCGGTTTGGGTGTGGTTTTACTGCTGACCGGCAGGATCGGGTATTCCACGCGCGGTGCTTCCCCGGTCAGGGTCATGAGGAAGGCGGTAATCGCCTTGATCTGACTGTCATCAAGTTCGGCACCAAGCTGGCTGGAACTCATGATCGCGACGGCCTGTTCCAGATTCCAGACCTTGCCAGAATGGAAATAGGGAGCCGTCAGCGCGATATTGCGAAGCGGCCCCGCACGGAAGACATAGTCATCCGTCGCGGTCTGGGTGACGGCAAAACGGCCCTTGTCATCGGGTGGCAGGATTTCGGCACCCGGCTGTTCAACAACGCCGAACGGATAATAACCGGTCCCGCCGACATTCACCCCGTTATGACAGGATGCACAACCGGTATCGATGAACAGTTCAAGTCCGGCCATTTCTGTTTTGTTCAGGATGGCATCGTTGCCTTCCAGGAATTGGTCAAACCGTGATGCCGGGGTAATCAGGGTTGCTTCAAACGCCTCGATTGCTCTGGCCATGTTATCAAACGTTACCGGATCTGCTTCCCCCGGGAAGGCGTGGGCGAATTTCTGTACGTAATCGCCCATGCTTTTCAGCACTTCGACAACACGTTCGGGGGTGCTGGCCATTTCGACCCCGGCCTGAACCGGGCCTTTGGCCTGTGCTTTGAGATCCTCGGCGCGGCCATCCCAGAACTGCGCTTCGTTGAACACGGCATTCAGCACGGTCGGGGCGTTACGGGGTCCTTTCTGCCAGCCGTGGCCGATGGATGTTTCAAGGTTGTCATCCCCGCCCATGCCCAGATTGTGGCAGGTATTACACGAAATCAGCGCACTGGATGACAGGCGCGGATCAAAAAACAGCATCTTGCCCAGTTCGACTTTTTCCCGGGTAACGGCATTGCCCGAAACGGCCGGTACCATTGACGGGATGACTTCGAAATGTTCAAGGGCGGCTTCGCGCAGATCGGCAGGCGAT
Organism: Thalassospira sp. A3_1; assembly: GCF_017744215.1. Taxonomy (NCBI): domain Bacteria; kingdom Pseudomonadati; phylum Pseudomonadota; class Alphaproteobacteria; order Rhodospirillales; family Thalassospiraceae; genus Thalassospira; species Thalassospira sp. A3_1. The sequence goes on from NZ_JAGHQQ010000002.1 coordinate 736,993, forward strand.
GGCGTTTCTGCTGCAAGAACGTTCCCGACGATCCCCAGCATGGCAGTAACCGAAACAAGGCAGCCCGCTAAACCACGATATGATTTCATTTGCTCTCTCCCAAATGATGGTGGTTCGCGAAGTAAAGCAGGAGGTATATGCAGCGACGCTGATATATATCAAAGTTCTAAAATAAACGTGATATCAGTATGTTGATTGGAATTTGACAAAGAAAAATCCGCAAGACGCGATATCTTGCGGATTTGATGGATTGGCCGGAAAAGCGGGCTTAGAGAAGCTTTTCGCGCGGGTCGAATTTCGGGGCGGGTTCGGCTTCAAGCTGTTCGAAGACCTGATCAAGGGTTTCGGCAACCGTAAACAGGTTGCGGTTGCTCTCACGCGCAAAGCCGTCCTCGATGATTCCATCAATCATATCAAGGCATTTGTCCCAGTATCCCAGCGCATTGAGGAATACCAGCGGCTTGTCATGTATGCCAAGCTGGCGAAGGGTCAGTGCCTCGAACGCTTCGTCAAGGCTGCCAAGGCCGCCAGCAAGCGTGACAAAGGCGTCCGAACGCTTGAACATCTCGACCTTGCGCTCATACATCGATTTGCAGACGATCAGTTCGGTCAGGCCTTTATGGCCGACCTCGATATCGTCAAGATGAGCGGGGATGATGCCGATGACCTTGCCGCCGTTTTTCATCACCGCGTCGGCAACCGCCCCCATAAGGCCGATGCGCCCGCCGCCGTAAACCAGCGCAATACCGCGTTCGGCCATCATTTTGCCAAATGCAATCGCGTTTTCCATGTGCTCGGGGTTTTTGCCGTTCGAAGCGCCGCAAAAAACACAGATCGATTTTACTCTTGTCATGGCAACCTGCCTCTTTGTTGTTATCTCGCAGGTAACTTTCGCCCGGTCACGACGTATGCAACGCGCCGTACCGACCGGCGATGTGGCCCGTCTAGGGGCCAAGCATAGCCTATTGCGCCATTGTCGGGTCAATAGTTTCCTTTGCGAAGATCCTGTGACAGCCCGTATTGATACCATGTGAACCCTGCCGCATTTTTGCCTTGGCAATCGGCATGATCGGGCGCGATAAGCCGGGGCGAATTTTTCGCCGATGGTTAACAGGTTCTGAACCTGATTGTGGGATGGATATCAGCGCCTGCGTGCTCAATGCCGTTCCGTTCGCAGGTTTGAAAACGAAACAACAAGAAGGCAGGATCGCCCAACGTGTTTGTCGACAGTCCCTTTTGGCTCGCCATTCTGGTGTCCGGTGTTATCGCCACGGTTTTGATGCTCGCCCTTTGGTTGGGGCTTGAGCGGGCAATGGCCCGGCGTATGGTGCTGGCCGCTGTCATCCCGGCGGTGGCGGTGGCTGTTCCGACGGCCATCGGTTTGCCGGAAACCGCGCGTGGCGGTGTGGGTGCCGCACTTCTTATGCTGGTGCTGGGCGGGGTTTGTGGTGCAATCCTTGATTTTGCACATCTGCGTGCGCGGCCTTGCGCGATTGTTGCGGCCATTCTGATGTTGCTGGGTGGTTGGCTGGTTCTGGCGGCTCCTGTTACCGGGCTTCTATATCATCCGGGTGGGTTGGTGACGCTGGTATGGGGTGCCTATATCCTGATCGGGGCGTCCTTCCTGTGGGTCACACGCCCGAATTTTGACGAGGACGAAGACCCGGACACGGCCAAGGGCAGGGGTAAAAAGAACGGCAAATCTGCAAAAACCGCCAAAACATCGACAAAATCCAATGTCACAAGCGACGAGGATGTCGCACGACCGGCACCGGTCGCGACCTTTGTGGCACTTGCGGTCGGGCAGGGGATTATTGCCGCCCAGTTCGGCCTGCGCGATCAGGTGGTTTTTCAGGCTGGTCTTTCGGTCGCCCTTATGGTGGCGCTGGTTTCCGAAAAGGCCGCCCCGCAATATCGTGCAGCGTTGTGGCTGGCGATCAGTACCGCGCTGATGGCAAGTGCATCGGGCGTGATGCTGGCAGCACCGGCGTCAGCATTTGCCATGGCGGTTCTGGTTCTGGTGGTGTTTGCCGGATCGGGTGCAGCGCGGATTGCAGCACTTTTGCCAGCCGATATCGGTGCGAATGCCGGGCCGGGTGGTGCGGTTCTGGCGATGCTGGTGCGGGTATCGGTTCTGGCATTGCCGGTGTTGGTGGCGGCACTTGTGGCCTATATCGGGGCGACAATGCAGTCAATTCCTTAAGGAATGCGGGACAAGGCTTGACCAAAAGCGCTGATTCTATTCATCTTTGCCTAACTGTTGCACTGTAATCTCGGTTTGTTACGTTATGGAAACTGTGTGCCGAAAGTAGTACAAGTTTCGAATTAACGCGTCGGGTGGGGCGTTTGGGGGACTTAATGACTGCCAGTTACAAGGTTTCGACGCCACCCGTAATAATCATAACCACCGTTCAAGGATATTACCGGTGAAAAGACCTTATATCCTCGTCATCATTGGCGTTTTGCTGATTGTTGCCGCGATCTCGTTGAATTACATACTGACACAGTCGGTAGACGAAACCGATACGCCGGCACGAACAACAGCTCCGCCCGCCGTGACACCGGATGTCGGAAACACGCAGCAGGCCGCGCCGGAACAAACCGACGCCGCACCCGAAGTTCGTACGCCGAGCTTTGACGTCGTGCGCATCGGCCCGGATGGCAATGCCGTGATTGCTGGCCGCGCTGCCCCGAACAGCACTGTGCGCATCCGCGAGGGTGACGAAGTTATCGGACAGGCAACCGCCGATGAACGCGGTGAATGGGTGGTTTTGCCTGAGAAACCGCTGGCAAGCGGTGATCGGGAACTGTCACTTGAATCCGAAGACAGCACCGGTGAAATTCACAAGGGCGATGATAATGTCGTGGTTCTGATCCCGGAAAAACCGGCTGTCGGTGACACCGCAACTGCCGATCAGACATCGGGCGATGATGCCGCCAAAAACGATGATGCGGCAGAACAGCCGATTATCGCCATGCGCGTGCCCAAGGAAGGCGGCGCTGCCACCGTCCTGCAGGGACCTGCCCCCGAAGATATGAGCAAGGAAACTGCCCGCGAACTGGCCGAAGCCATGCCGCAGGGATCGGAAATGCCTACCGCGACCGCCGAACAACCTGCAGTCGCCATGCCACGCCTGTCGATTGATGTTGTCGATTATGACGAAGAAGGTCGTGTTGCCATGTCTGGCAAGGCCGATGATGACACCAGCGTCCGTGTTTACCTTGATAATAAATTTGTCGGCAGTGCAACGACCGGGGAAGATGGCAACTGGGCTCTGACAATTGGTGAGCCGATCGAGCCGGGCCAGTATCAGTTACGCGCCGATCAGCTCGATCCGTCTGACAAGGTGACCGCACGCGTCGAATTGCCGTTTGAACGTGCCCGTCCAGATCAGATTCTGGAACCGGGTTCGCGTTATGTTGTGCAGCCGGGTAACAGCTTGTGGCGGATTGCGCGCCGGACCTATGGCGATGGCCTGCAATACTGGGTGATTTACAACCAGAATCGCAAACAGATCCGTGATCCGGACCTGATTTATCCGGGGCAGATTTTTTCGCTTCCGGAAAATGGGACCGCACAGCAGTAACTGCATTTCTTTTCCGGGGGCAAAACACATGATAATGGTGTTTTGCCCCTTTTTATTTGCAGGTTGCGTTGCCCTTTGTCATCACTAGATGGTAGTAACGCGGCCGACCGGTAATCATTGCCGGAATTGTTATGCCCGTACCCATGGCAACCAGGGAATAAAGACTTTGAAATCCGTTCTTGTGCCGATCAATCCCGAAGGCTGGAAATTCGTGGCGATTTTCGCGGCGATCACCGTGGTTCTGTTTCTGATTGCCGAACCGCTGGGCTGGATCGGTGTGATCCTGACACTCTGGTGTGCCTATTTCTTCCGCGATCCGGACCGTATCACCCCGGTTGACGAGAGCCTCGTCATTTCGCCAGCGGATGGCCGTGTTTGCATGATTTCCAAGGCACCACTGCCCAAGGAACTCGAACTGGACGATAAAACGCCGCGTACGCGTGTTTCGATCTTCATGAATGTGTTCAACGTTCATGTGAACCGTTGTCCGGTCAATGGCGAAGTCGTTGGCGAGGCCTATGTGCCTGGCAAATTCGTTAATGCCGAGCTCGACAAGGCATCGGAAAACAACGAACGCCAGATTCTTCTGGTGCGTGACAAGGAGGGCCGCGAATTTGGCGTTGTCCAGATTGCGGGTCTTGTGGCGCGTCGTATCCTTTGTGATGTCGGCCGTGGTTCGCAGCTGAAAGCTGGCGAACGTTTCGGCCTGATCCGTTTCGGATCGCGTGTTGACGTCTACCTTCCCGAAGGTGTCGAACCCAAAGTCATCGTTGGTCAGACCACGATTGCCGGTGAAACCATCCTTGCCGATATTGCGGCCAAGGGGGCAGAAGCCGCAGTCGGGGAGATCCGCTAATGGCAGGCGGCATCCGACAGAGCCGCCCCCGGCGGTTCAAGGCATTGTCACTAAGCCGTCTGGCGCCGAATGTGGCGACCCTGATGGGGATGTGTGCTGGTTTGACATCAATCCGCTTTGCGATGCAGGATCGATGGGAAGCTGCGGTTGCCGCCATCCTGATCGCCGGGATCATCGATGGCCTTGATGGCCGTCTGGCGCGGATGCTGAACGCATCCAGCCGCTTTGGTGCCGAGCTTGACAGTCTTTCGGATTTTGTCTGCTTTGGTGTCGCACCGGCGATGATGCTGTATTTCTGGTCGCTGCATGAATTCGGCCCGATCGGCTGGGCCTTGTCGCTGCTGTTTGCGGTGTGCATGGCGCTGCGTCTGGCGCGGTTCAATACCCAGATGCTGGGCGAACCGGAATTGCCGACTTGGGCCTATCGTTTCTTTACCGGGGTTCCTGCCCCGGCGGCAGCCGCGCTTGCGATGTGGCCGATTGTGCTGACTTTCCAGTTCGGGCGTGGCGTGTTTGACAGCCCCTACATCGTTGCACCTTACGGTGTGTTGATTGCCGGTCTGATGGTGTCGCGGATGCCGACCTATTCATTCAAGAAGGTCAAGGTGCCGCGCGCATGGGTTCTGCCGCTGATGCTGGCATTCGGGGCTTCCGTCGCGTTTCTGGTGTCCTCGCCGTGGCTGACGCTTTCGGTGATTGCCGCGGTCTATTTTGCGACCTTCCCGCTGTCATATCGTTCGTATCGCCGCATGGGGGTCGAACATCAGCAGGACGAAGTTCGTGCCGAGGAAGAAGATGATGACGGCGAACCCGATGACGATCCCGAAGAAGGGCTGAACCGGGTTCATCAGAATTGATGCTATCCGACCGAAATTCTTTGGCAGGCACCGTTTTGGCGGTGCCTGTTTCATTTGGGGCGATGTTATTGTCCGACCGGAAGATCTCGTGACTGTCTGAATTCTTTCAGGGCGTCAAGGAAACGGGCGCGGTCCTCGTGGCCAAGATAATCGATATAATATTCAAGCCACGGCATAGCGGGATGGCTGGCAAGGATGGCGTTGATCTCGCTGACAGCCCCGATACCGTTTTCCGACCGACTGCAGGCCACGCTGATATTCATCAGACGGGGTAGCCCCTGAATGGGCAACGACAATGTGTCGGATGCATCCTTTGCCTGACGGCGATGGAACTCGATTTCAACCGGATAGGCCAGCATCCAGTCAATGCGACCTATTTCCAGCATCATCGGAAAGCTTGACTGGTTATCAGTGCGCAAAACATTTGACGCATTAATCGCAGTTGCCAGAATGCTGTCAACTTCCGGTCCATAAGACCGGGCCTTTGCCAGTGCTGTATAGCGCGATGTATCGCCAAGCAGCGCGGCCAGATCGATCGTTCCGTTTGCCAGCATGTATGGCCGAAAGGAGTGGCGGGTGCTGCTTAGAACGACAACCGAAAGCGGCAGCAATGGTGCGACGGTGCCACTCATGGCGAAATCTTTTGCGCGTTCCGGGGTATGTTGGGTTCCGGGGATACAGATGGTTTTACCGCTTTCTCCCGCCGCGCGCATGGCATCATAGGCACTGCGCCGCGGCAGGATCTGCACCAGATGGTTATATTTGGGCATACGCGCGATAAACCAGTCCAGCATTTGCGCACCATAGCCGTTCAACCGACCCTCGACCTTTATGAAGCCCGGCGTGATGGCGTCTACGGCCCAGACAATATCCGTTCTGGTTTCCGCTGTTGATGGGGTCACGGGGGTAACACGCAGCGGCAAAGTTTCCTGCGCTATTGCCGCAGGTATTTGCGAAACCAGCATTGCCGAAATTCCGGCAATTATGAGGGAACTGAAATAGCGACTGCACATACCAATATACCCGGTCGCCAAGATGCGCGGGTCCGTGTTTTCATCCATGCTTATCCAAAAGTGGTGGGTCATCAGCATAGATCAATAGTCATACAATGGAAAATCGTGTTGCAGTCCGATTTAACCGAGGCAAAGGGGCTTGCATGTTGGATATGAGAAAGCGGATAGGTTTGGAAAACGGCCCGCAACACCCGGGCAGGCTTAGTCACTTTAGGATAGGGTGTTGTTTGGCGAGACATTGGGACGTGGTTTATTTTCTTGGCGTCAGAAGTGCCTCAAACTGTTTGGGGTCGATATAATGTGCCCGTGCCGCCACAAACCATTCGCGATCCTGAGGGGAAAGCCAGGCAGCATAAAAGTTGGTCCATGGCATGTCGGGATTGGTATCGACAATCTGGTTGATCCGGGAAATCGCTTGTTGGCCAGCCGGTGTTTTTGCACAGCCGATGGTCGCTTCAAGCAGGTTGGTATTGCCACGGATCGGCAATGATTTGATCATCTGGTTGGGCGCGATTTCCCGCCGGTAAAATTCCGCTTCGGACGGGAAATAGAATGTCCAGTCGATCCGGCCCAGTTCAAGAAGTTTCAATAGCTTGCTATCGTCGGCCACCGGCATGATTTGCGGGGCGTTGCGATATCTTTCGACATAATTGTCAATCAGTGTCCCGTAAGATCGCCCGATCCGAAGGGCGGTGGTCATATCCCCGTTCGCCATCAATTGGCCAAGCTGGATATGTCCTTCTTCGTCAAGGAAGGGTTTGAAATTTGCCTCGTCCTCCGCGCGGATGACGACGGAAATCGGCAGATGCAGCAGAATGGTCTTGGCAAAGCTGATATATTCGCGCCGTTCTTCGGTCGGGATCAGGGTCGTACTGCAACGGATATGACCGGGATGGTCATCGGCCGCCCCGTTGCGCATTTCCGCCAGAAGCCGCGCCAGAGGAACTTCCATGATTTCGTGCTGATAATCGTCAAGCCGCGCGGCAAACCAGTTCTGGGTATCGGAGGCATAACCGGTAAGTTTTCCATCTTCGGAAATGAAGGCCGGTGCAAAAGGCGGGACGGCCCAGGTCAGGATGCCCGGGGCATCAGCGTTAGCGACCGCTGCCATGAAGGGCAGGGCGACAAGTCCGATCAGACCGGATACGGCGCGATATTTGCGCCAACGCATCATCCGCAATCCCATGTTTTATTCCCGAATATACAAGGATCGTTATTGTTTTGTGATCAGGGTAGCGCCGAATTTATTAGCAAATTATGTAGGCTCTGCTATCCGAACGAAGGATTTCCCCTATCACTAGGTTTGGTCTTGAAATAGAAATTGCACTACCTCATGTGCAATAAGACCATTAGACTTTCGATAAGGGAATCTGAGCGGAATTGCTGTTTGGTGATCTGCATGTTCCTCGCTACGATGCTGCTGACGGGGATAACGAAAAACAAGACGGCTTTCATTGCTATGAGGCGGTAATGACCTTTGACAGACGTCCGCCATGGCTCGTTGCCATTTTATCCGTTCCGGCCGTTCGTCTTGCGGCGATGGTGTTTGTCTTGTGCGGGCTTTCGGCATGGAAGCAAAGCCCCGCTCATGCACAAACTGTCGATATCGTGACAACGCCTTTCCCACCCTATGTTGTTGTCAGTGAAGACAGCAATTATGTATCTGGCCCTGCGGTCGATGTTGTACACCAGATCTGCAATGACGCGAATATAGAATGCCGGATTACTGCGCAACCTTGGGCACGCGCCTTTGCCGCAGCACAGGCCCAGCCCGATACCCTGATTTTCAGTATCGCCCGTCGTTCCGATCGGGAAGGCCTGTTTCGATGGGTTGGTACGGTTTCTCCCTATCATGTAAGACTATTTTCACTGCGCGGTAGTGACGTGCCGGTGGGAACCAATTGGGACGCCTTGAAAACCTTCCGGATTGCTGGTCAGCTTAAGGACGTCAAGGCCGAGTTCCTGCAAAATCAGGGTTTTGATGTTGATTTCGTCCCTTCGGCCGAGGCAACCCTGCGGCTTCTTTATGCCGGTCGGGCTGATCTGGTGGCGGGGGATGCGCTTTCGCTGCCTTATCGGGCTGGAAGCCTTCAATACAATGTCGATCTTTTACAGGTCTCAGCCGAAATACCCGAACTTTCCAGCGAGCTTTATCTTGCCGCCAGCCGGTCAACCGATCCGAACATCGTTACCCGATTGGAAAATGCTTTGGGTGAGTTGAAAAAAAGCGGTGTTTATCAAAAGATATGGGCGCAATCCCTGCCCGAAGGTGTTCCTTCGAACTGATACATTCCGCCTTGTTGTGGCTTATGATCTTCCCTGTCTGTTCCCCCAAAAAGTGACCGGCCCCCAATGCGTAGCTGGGGGCCGGTCAAACCGCGCGGCGGGGTCGGGGGGAATGTCGCGCGGTTTTTCTGTTCTGCCAGAGGTCGCCGGGTTTTACGCCCCGTGATCGGCCGATTGCGGTGTACTATCCCGGCCAAATTTTTCTGCCAATCGTGCTTTCAGTTTCCGCCAGCCGATCCCCGCCTTGTGACGCATCATCAGCGCACAGGGGGTAAAGACCAGGGTCAGGACGGTGGCAAATGCCAGACCAAACGCAATGGATGTCGAAAGCTGGACCCACCATTGAGTAGAGGGCGCACCGATCGACATTGAACGTTCGGCAAAGTCGATATTGATCTGCAACACCATCGGTACCAGACCAAGGATCGTGGTAACAGTGGTCAGCATCACAGGACGCAAACGCTGTGCTCCGGTTTGCAGGATCGCGGTTTCGATACTGTCGGCACTGTGTTTGAGCCGATCAAACGTATCGATCAGAACGATGTTGTTGTTTACCACAATGCCGGCTAGTGCCACGACCCCGATCCCGTTCATGACAATTGAAAACGCCTGTCCGGTGATCATCAAGCCAAGGAACACACCGGCTGTTGACATCACAATCGCGATCATGATCAGAAGCGAACTGGATATGCTGTTGAACTGGGTTACCAGAATGACGAACATGATGAACAGAGCGACCGAAAAAGCGTTTTTCAGGAAGTCTGCAGATTTTTGCTGTTCTTCGTCCTGCCCCTTGAATTCGACCGAAACCCGCGGATCGATATCAAGGGTTTTCATCCATTCCTTGACCTCCTGGACCTTGGTGTCGACCAGAATGCCTTCGGCAACGTCGGCCTTCACCGTCAGGGCACGGCGGCTGTCAACGCGTGACAATGTCCCGGTTTTGGGCTTCGCCGTACGTTTGACGAAATTCGCCAGTGGTACCAGACCCTTGTCGGTCACGATCTGAAGACTTTGCAGTTCTTCAAGCGATCTGTGTTCAGCCGGATAACGCCCGACAATGTCAATTTCCTCGGTCGAATCATCCGGACGATAGGTCGAAAAATTGATCCCGTTGGTGACCAGTTTGATCACATTGCCGATCTGGGTGATATCCGCCCCAAATTTCAAGGCCTGTGCACGGTCGACAGTATATTCCCAGTCAATGCCCGGGGGCGATTTGCCGTCTTCGAAATTGTAAAGACCGCCCATTTCCTGCAATCCGGTCATCAGCATGGTTGCGGTTTCATCCAGCGCGTCGGGATAAAGCGAGCGCAACTGGATCTGGACATCCTTGCCTTGTGGCGGGCCTGCTTCGGCGGCGCGAATCTCGATCTGCAATCCGGCGAGATCGGCCGTTTCTTCAAGGATGCGATGTTCGATCTCGGTCGCTTTCGGGCGTGATTGCCAGTCGGCATATTCAAGCTGGATGACACCGATCACGTCTTCGGGGGTATCATTGCCGCCGCTGCTTGCACTGCGGCCCGAGCGGGCATAGACCGTATCAAACCAGTGTTCGCCTTCGTGCTTGGCATCAAGGCCCAGAATGCGGTCCTCGACTTCTTTGAGCAACGTATCCTGTTCATAGTAGGACATATTGCCGCGTGCACGTACCTGAACGGCGGCGACTTCGGGCTCGACCGCAGGGAAAAACTCCACCCCGCGACCAAATACCCCAAATGCCGCCCACACACCGATCAGGATGACAAATGCCATCGGCACAACCAGCCAATGCAACCGCAATGAACCTTTAAGCAGCCGGACATAAAAACCTGTCCCGCCCTTAAGGTCGCGCAAACGATCCATCCGGCCTGCGGCAACCGCGTCCAGTGCCTCGCTTGATGCCGAACCGGGCTTGCCAAACCATGCGCCCACCGTCGGCACAAAGATCAGGGCCATAACCAGCGATGCCGACAGGGTAAACAGAACCGTGATCGGCAGGAATTTCATGAACTCGCCGACGATATCGGGCCAGAATGCCAGCGGCAGGAAGGCCGCAAGCGTCGTTGCTGTGGATGCAATGATCGGCATCGCCATGCGTTTGGCCGCCAACGGATAGGCTTGCTTGCGCGGCAATCCGTCCAGCATCTTGCGATCAGCATATTCGGTTACAACAATTGCACCATCCACCAGCATCCCGACCGCAAGGATCAGACTGAACAGAACGACGATATTGACCGTCATGCCCAGAGCCCAAAGGATCAGAATAGCCGTCAGGAACGACCCCGGAATGGCAAGCCCTACCAAAAGTCCCGACCGCCAGCCCAGCGACCAGATCACCACCACCATCACCAGCAGGATCGCAAGGATCACACTGTTCTGAAGGTCGGTCAGCATGGTGCGGATATCTGATGATTTATCCTGCGAATAGCTGACGGTGACGTTGGGCGGGAAGGATTGGGCGGCGTCGGCGGTGACCGATTTGATGTTGTCGATCACATCAATGATGTTTTCGCCAACACGTTTGGAAACCTCGATTGCGATGGCTGATTGGCCGTTCAGGCGGGCAAAGCTTTCGGCATCCTTGAAAGTTCTGCGGACTTCGCCGATATCGCGGAACCGGATGACGGAATCCCCGTCGACGACCAGCGGCATATCAAGGATATCATTGACCGTTTCAAACAGGCCGGGAACCTTGATGTTGAAACGGCCCGATCCGGTATCGATGGCACCGGCCGCCACCAGTGCGTTTGAATTGCGGACCAGCGAAACGATATCGACACCGTTCAGGCGATAGGCCTCGACCTTCATCGGGTCGATGACAAATTCGACCAGTTCCTCGCGGTCACCGGCAAGGTTGGCTTCAAGGACCGCAGGGATGCCTTCGATGTCATCTTTCAGGTCGCGCGCCAGACGCAACAGGGTACGTTCGGGCACTTCACCGGCAAGTGTAACGACCAGAACCGGGAACAGCGACAGGTTGACCTCGTGAACTTCGGGGTCGTCAGTTTCGTCGGGCAGTTCGGATTTGGCAATGTCGACCCGTTCACGCACATCGGCAAGCGCGTCGTCAATATCGACATCTGAATAGAATTCAAGCGTGACCGATGCGCCATCCTGATAGGATTGCGACGTCATTTCCTTCACACCCTCGATGGTGCGAAGTTCCTGTTCCATTGGACGCAGCAAAAGCCGTTCGGCATCTTCGGGCGAAATACCGTCATGATGCATCGACACATAAAGGACCGGAATCTGCACATCCGGGTCGGCTTCTTTGGGGATCGCGTTGTACCCCACCCAACCGGTCACCAAAAGCAGGATCAGGGTCAGGATAACGGTGCGCGAACGGTCAAGCGCAATATCAATGAGGGACATTCTTCTGTCTCCGGTTCCTCAATGCCACGCTTATCGCGCGACCGTTTCCTTGGGGGCTGCTGCCATGTCCTGCGTTCCTTCGGACCGATTGTCTGCCTCAAGGCGGCTGACATCGACAGTCGCACCCTCCTTGACCCAGTCATGGCCGACAACGATCAGGTCGATCTTATCGGGCAACCCGCCGATCCAGATACCGTCACGGTTCCCGCCCTGAAGCTGCACCGGATAAAACGCAACCTTGTCCTCATCGACAATTCCGCGCACGCCGACCTGTCCTTCGTCATTGAGCGTCAAAACCGACGGGACAACGCGATGGGCCATCTTGGTGCCAATCGGGATTTGCAATTCCGAGGTCATGCCGTCAGGGATGCTCAGATCGGTGTTCTCGATTTCGACCTCGACCCGATAGGTCCGGGTTGAATTGTCTGAAACGCGGGAAACATACCGCACAACGCCATCGGCCTCGCGACCATCAAACAGCGTGATATGTGCGAGCTGTCCGTTCTGGATATCGCCAATCGAATGTTCGGGAACATGGGCAACTACCAGCATCGGGTCCGCCTGGATCAGGGTCGCGACCGGATCGCCAATCGACAGAAGATCACCGATTTCCGCCGGGCGGTCTTCGACGACACCGTCGAACGGGGCATGGATTTCGGTATGGGTCAGTTCGATCTGTGCGAGTTTCAAATCCGCGCGCGCCTCTTCCAGAAGCGCCTTGGTTTCCGCAACGCCGGTTTTCGAACGGTAATTCTTTTCTGCAAGGCTTTTGGCGGCACTGTTTTCAAGTTCGCGCTGGGCCACAAGGGCGCGCGCCTTTTCAACACGGGCCAAACGGTCTTCAACCGCCAGCTTGACCAGAAGGTCTCCTTTCTTCACCCGTTGTCCCTTGACCGCGCCGATCTGTTCGACGGTTGCATCAATCTGGGCACGGATTTCAACCGACACAACGGCTTCGGTGCGTCCCGAAATACGCAGCATATCGACATGTTCGACGGCTTCGCTGGTTCTGACGCGGACGGCGGCACGTGGGGCGTGCCCGGCTGATGGTGATTCCGTCGGAATCGGGGCGGCATTTTCGTCCATGCCGGATGCGGATGTTTCCGCCGTCTCGGCCGGTTCGTCCCCGGCCAGTAATCCCGATCCAACCCAAAGTACAGCCCCAAGGGCAAGTACGATGGCGACAAGGCGTGAAGCATTCATGGTTCAATTCCCTCAGATATGCCCAAACGGAATGCGTGTGGCACTTGATACGGTGGCGCGTTCAGGGTGACCTTGCGGTTCTTGTTGTTGTTGTTTCTGGTATTGTTTTTATTCTTATCGACAGGTCAGGCTTTCTTGTCTTTGCGAGTTCGCAATTCCTCGATCAGACCTGCCTTGTTCTGGCGGATGAAGTTAAGGGTCGCTTCGCACATTGCCTGTCCAAGTCCGGCGACAAAGCGGCACCCGGGGGTTGGTTGGCCGTCTTCATCGCGACCATGGGCAAGCGGACATTCATCCTTTTGCGGATTGTCCGGATCGATATCGATTTTCATCATTTCGTGACGGGCGGCGAATTCATCGATCAGGGCCTCGGTCAGCTCGATCGGCAATTCCTCGGCAAAGGTCAGCATGAACAGGATGTCGGACCGGTAACGATCCTCGCCCGGACGGGTCTGCAAAAGTGTCCGCAGGAATGTCCGGCGGCCTTCACTGGTCAGCTGGTAAACCTTTTTGTCGGGACGATTTTCCTGTTCGCGTTCGACAAAGGTTACCATGCCGTCCTGCGTCAGCTTGGTCAGGGCCGGATAGATCGAACCAAGAGACGCGATCTGAAAATGGCTGAAAGTACCATCTTCAAACATTTTGCGAATCTCGTATCCGGTTGCTTCACCACCCATCAGGGCGCCAAGGCACAAAGTGCGCACATCCATATTCTGTTTGGTATCCATCCTGTTATGCATCTCGATCCGATTGCCATTCCGGCGGGGGAAGATGCTGGAATGACTATATCAGTTCGATATATATCGATTCTTAGTATATCGAACTGATATAGTCAATTTAATACGCGTTGTAGTTTCATGACGATCGATGCAGGTGGTTTGTTACAAAACTGACGAATGTTTCATCATCCGTTTTGGGGCAGCCATGCTGGTCCAAGAACCAAACTGTCTGATTTCGCCTGTTCGGGCGTCCGGCTGTGCATTGTCGGACGCCGATTGTGTTTGTTTGTGCATATTGAAACGATAGTGCAGGCATGTGTGTCGGCTTAAAATCGAATGGCGAATAATTGCGGGTAGCTTGATATGATGGCGGAATTCGCCAGATACGTGGACATTACGATCGCAGCAGTTGGATTGGTGCAGGGTTTATTCCTTTGTTTTCTATTGCGCGCCGAAGGTGTGCGTGCGTTTGCTGCCAATCGCTGGATGATGCTTTTCCTAGGCGCCGTGATGCTCAATCTGTTTAACGATGTTACCAAGCGCATGCTTCCTGCCGAGGCGGAAGAAATGATTGTGCTGTTCTTCTTTCCGGCCAATTTTGTGATAGTGCCCGCTATATATCTTTATTTCCGGGAGATTTCCGGCACACCATCTACACGGCCGTGGATACATTTCGTTTTGGTTGGTGTGATCTTTAATGTTATTGCTTGGCTTCTCAGTTTTGAAGCTGATGGGCCGAACGCACCTTCCCGCGATGTTATGCTGTCATTTGTGATCAGGCGGGTTTGTTGGTTCACGTTTTTTGCGCAGTCGGCCTTTTATATTGTGCTGCTGTGGAATGTATCGCAGCGCTATTTTCACCAGACTCAGGAACAGCTTGGTGCTGATCGCAATGCAATGCGCCGTTGGATCATCGTCATTCTGGGCGGTGTAAGTCTGATTTTCGTAACAGTTTTACTAAGCTGGATTGCATCCCGTTATTTACCCCAAGACCTTGCCATGTCGGGTGCGGGGCTTGCATTTGTGCTGGTGCTGTTTGCCATGACTTACGTGATCGCGACGCAGCCGGTGTTGTTTGTCATGGCTGACTGGCCCGGTGAGGGCGAGGTGATTGATATCCCCGATTCAGTAGATGCGAAAGGTCCTCCTGCTGCCGGTCCGATCAACTCCGGATATGGGGAAGTTTCGCAGCCGGATATTCCGAGCTTTCCGCGTCCTTTGCTTGATGAGGACGGGGCAGCAATCATATGCCGACGGCTTGATAATATTCGCAAACGTGGAGACCTGCTGTTTGATCCCCTGATATCTATGCCAAAGCTTGCGCGCGCGGTAGGCGTCTCACCCAATCAGCTATCATATGTATTAAACCATCATATTGGGCAGAAGTTCTTCAACTACGTCAATAGTGCAAGGGTCGAAGAAGCTCGCGCGGTACTTATCGCCGAGCCGGACCGAACCATTCTTGATGTGGCGCTGAGTGTGGGGTTCAATTCGAAATCGACCTTCAATCTGGCCTTTAAGACGTTAACCGGAGAGACGCCAAGTGCGGTTCGGGATTCTGCGCGCCATGTGTCAGACATGACTGACCCACCACCAGAACAACAGTCTGATGATCAAACCCGGGTGCCGATTTCGCTTGGCCCGACATATTGACCAGACATTGAAGCGATAAATTTGGCGCGCGGTCTAAGCAGGCATGCGCAAATCCGAAAACTGAAAAGCACGGATAAGACAGGTTCATGAACGACATATATGACTATCTTGATCTGATTGTGGCTGTAGCTGGCATCGCGCAGGCAGCATTCCTTTGCCTGCTGTTGCGTTCCGAGGGCGCGCGCGCGTTCCGCGCCAATCGCTGGATGATGCTTTTCCTGACTTCCGTGGCGTTCAACCTGTTCGAAGATGTCGCCGAGGTTTTCTTTTCCCCGCAGAGCTATCAGGTTGTCGAAATGATATTCATTCCGGCAAATTTCCTGATTGCCCCGGCTGTTTATCTTTACTTCCGCGAAGTTTCGGGCGTGCCGTCCCGTCAGCCTTGGGTACATTTTGTGTTGGCAGGTGTGGTTCTGAACCTCATGGCATGGTCGATCACCAATGGCATGCCCATTTCTGATAATTTCCAACATAGTTTTACTGTTCCTGCCGCCATCAGCAGTTTTTGCTGGTTTGCGATTTTCGCGCAGGCGGGGACTTATGTTTTGCTGATCTGGAAGGTAGCGCATCGGTATTTCCGTCAGGCACAGGAACAGCTCGGAGCGGATCGCAACGCGATGCGCCGCTGGATGGCGGTCATTCTCGGTGGTGTGAGCCTGATCTTCCTGACGGCCCTTATGGGTAAGATTGCGGCATTTTACTATGTTGAAGACTTGGCGATGTCGGGAACCGGGGTGGCATTTTTGCTACTGCTGTTCGCGCTTAGCTATGAGATTGCGACCCAGCCAGTTTTGTTCGTCATGCCCGATTGGCCGGGCGACGGTGAGGTGGATGAAGAGGACCTGACCGAACCAGTACACGGCTCGGAAAGCAATGCTGTTTCTGCAGCGGTTCCTGCTGCGCCTTCTCTGCCGGGTTCCGAGGCGGAGCCGATCACGCGGCCGTTGCTTGACGATGACGGCGTGGCATTGGCGCGAAGGCGGCTTGATGAGATTCGCAAGCGCGGAGATCTGCTGCTGGACCCGCTGGTTTCCCTTCCGAAGCTTGCCCGTGCCATCGGGGTTTCACCCAATCAGTTATCTTATGTTTTGAACCATCATATCGGGCAGAATTTCTTTGATTATGTCAATGGTGCGAGGATCGAGGAAGCCCGTGCAGTACTGATTGCCGAGCCGGACCGCACCATCCTGGATGTGGCGCTAAGTGTTGGTTTCAATTCGAAATCGACCTTTAATCTGGCGTTCAAAAAGCTGACCGGGGATACGCCAAGTGCGGTGCGGGCGAACGCGCGGGCCATCGCAGAATCGCAAGCGTCCGGAGTGACACCGGACGGGGCGGATGGGCAGGGCCGGACGTCGGGCGCAGCGCAATAGGGCAGGGTTGGCAGGATTTCAAAACAGGAACCTGCCGACATGATCCAACCGAAAAACCATTTCAAGCCCAGCCATAATGCCAGTAGCAAACCCGGCGAAAACAATGACCGAAACACGGTCGTTCGAGACGGCAACGTCATAAACGCCGCCGAGCGCCATGATGATGGTCTTCGGAATGTGCAGCGTATCCGCAAGCGAACCTTGCGGATCGGCGGTCTGATGATGCTTCTTTTGGTGACGCTCGCACAGGCAAGTTGGCAACGCAAAACAAACATCCATGATGTGATCGAGGCGACCGGGATTATCGCCATCATGATCTGCATCGTCGGGCGTGGCTGGTGCGCACTTTATATCGGCGGGCGCAAAAAGACCGAACTTGTGATGACCGGTCCCTATTCCCTGTGCCGCAATCCGCTTTATCTGTTTTCGATCATTGGTGCATTCGGCGCAGGGGCGGAAAGCGGCAGCATTGTGATTGCCGGACTGTTTGCCATTGTCTGCTGGATTGTCCTGCGCGAGGTGACTCTGCGCGAGGAGGCGGTGTTAAAGCAGAGTTTCGGCCCGCGATATTACCGTTACCTGATTACGGTGCCACGGTTTCGCCCGGCGACGTTCCGATGGCGCGATGAAAGTCCGCTGATCTGTCAGCCGCCCGTTTTCCTGCGCACCATTCGCGATGGCTGCTGGTTTCTGATCGCCGGGCCGCTGCTGGAGGGGGTAAAAGTCATGCAGGAACAGGGCTGGATCACGCCGCTGGTGTATTTACCCTAATGCTGGCTGGCGCCACCATTGGCAATTGGTGGTTTGGCGGGGGTGCCCGGCCTGCCAAGAAGGGCTTCGCGTTCTTCCTCGCGCAGCGGATCGGCATCAAGAACCAGTGCCGCATCAAGGGCGGCGGGATCGACAATCAGGATTTCTTCCTCCATGTCGCGGCTGCCTTCGACCAGAACCGGGATGCGGCATTCGATCTTTTTATAGGTCCGGGTGGCGGCCATTGCATCAAGTTCCTCAGTGGTTTCGACCTCGTAAATGCCGGGCGGAAACAGCCGGTTATGCCCGGTCAGACGAAACGGGTGATAGAAGGTAACACTGCGATGCGTGGTGCGGGTGATCGTCATGATCATGGCTCCTTCGGGCTTCCGGAATGGACCAAAGGCCAAGCTTCCGGCAGTTTCGCGCGACCGTGTAACGGGCGGATCTAATCCGCTCCTGCTCGCCCCAAAACAGCATGATTGCCGGTCTTTATGTGCGTCCTGCGCGAGAAGTCAAACCGGCTTTCTCTCTTAAATATGGTGAGCGTCCCGCAGTTTCGCAAATGGGGTGGTTCTGTTTGGCGGGATGTGGGGGACGAGATAAGAAAAAATGCGACAGGCAATCAGTTAGTGATCTGGCGGGTTCGCATCCATAGGAGAGTAATGTGCCCGCCCTATTGCATAAAGCGACAGCCGCAAATCACACCCCGCGCAGGTTGCCCCAGACATGGACGTGCCATTGCGGCAGGACACGGATGTTAAACCAGCCGCGTTCAGATACCTGATCCACCAGCCAGCGATAGCGTTCCGTCAGTCCCGCAATATCAACGCCATTCGCCCCGTCCGGATGTGGCTCGGCAGGTGTGGTATTGACCGGTTGCAGGCAGACCGGGATATCGGGGTGCAGTTTGCGGACATGGTCGGCAAACATCAAATCGGCATCATCGCGGATCGGGAATTTAAGCGTGATCGCCGGACCGTCAAGCACGCCATTGGCGCGCGCGGCATTAATGCAGCCGGCAAGGGCGCGCGGGTCAAAATCGGTACTGCTGCTTGGTGGTTTGGGGCTTAGCGTCAGGTAATCAAGATCGGCAAACCAGTCACGCGCGATGCTGCCCTGGGTTTCGATGGCAAAGGTAAAGCCATTGCGTTTGCCAAGCGCAATCAACCCGCCCAGCGGCTGGATCGCCGGGTTGCCACCCGAAAGGGTCACAAGGATCGGTTTGCCGCCCGAAAGGGTGCGGACGCGATCCATGACCTCAGCCGCCGTATTCGGTTTCCATTCGGCGCGAAAGGCCGGATCGACGGCATAAAGCGTATCGCACCATGAACAGCGAAAATCGCATCCCCCGGTGCGGACAAACACTGTCGGCATGCCGATCAGCGCCCCTTCGCCCTGCACGGTAGGCCCGAAAATTTCCGATATGCGGATTTTATCGGATGCCAGCTCTGTTCCAAGCTCTGGTGCAAGTTCCGTCCCGCTCATGGTCGGTATTCCGCCCATGTTTTCGGGGTTTCGGAAACGCGCACTGCACTGACTTCAGGCCAGCGGTCATGCGCCCATTCGTAAAAGAACAGGGCAAGCCGTTCGGCGGTGGCGTGATCGTGGCCAAGGACCTCGTTCAGGTGGCGGTGATCAAACTCGTCATCGATCATTTTCTTGAGCGGGCCGAGTTCACGGTAATCGCGCACGAACCCCCGCGCATCAAGCTCCGCACCGCGAAGCTCGACTTCGACAATGTAATTATGCCCGTGCAGGCGCGAACAGGGATGATCGGCATCAAGCCCGGCCAATTGATGGCTGGCGGAAAAGGCGAATTGTTTGGTGATGGTAAACATCATAATGGCTTTCGATACGGCGCGCCCGTGCCCGCGATGCGGCGGAGGGCTTGCGGCCGGGTTGTGTCTGTGAGTCTGCGGTGCGAAAGACTGGGCTCCCGCCTGCGCGGGAGTGATGGTTTTGGTGGGATTACCTTACCTTCGTCATGCCCGCCAAAGCGGACATCCATCGTGCCCCACCATGCTTGGTCCAGCGGCTTTTAGTCCCCGGAAGGTTGCACTTCCGCCTCTGCCCCAAGGCTGCGCGCCATATGCTCCGCCCTTGCCTGTTTCCAGTAATCGCGATCGACATAAACCGTCGGATCGGGCACACGGGCAAGCTCAAGCGCCTCGCGCCGCTCGACGCAGGTACTGCATCGCCCGCAATGGGTTTCACCCCCCTTGTAGCACGACCATGTGCGATCAATCGGCACGCCAAGACGCCCGGCCTCGGCGGCGATATCGGCCTTTGATCCGCGGAGGAACGGGGTATAAAGCGACACGTCGCGCACACCCTCAAGGGCGTGGTTCTGCATGGTCTGGAACGATTTGATGAAATCGGGGCGGCAATCGGGATAGATGAAATGATCCCCGCCATGAACCGCGGCTGCCACCGCATCCGCCCCGGCGGAGGCCGCAGCCCCGAATGCGACGGCAAGCATGATGGCATTACGGTTGGGCACCACGGTGATGCGCATGGTTTCTTCGGCATAATGGCCGTCGGGCACATCGATATCATCAGATGTCAATGACGACCCGGTCAGGAGTGCGCCAACCGGCGTCAGATCAACAATGTGATGTTTGACGCCAAGATCGCGTGCGGCACGCGCGGCGTAATCAAGTTCCTTTTTATGGCGTTGGCCATAATCGAACGAGATCAGGGAATGCAGTTTATGCTCGGCCGCGACTTTATGGGCCAGCGTAACGGAATCCAGCCCGCCAGAGCAGACGACAATCGTCTTCATATGTCATGTCTTTCGTGTTTTTAACCTGGTGCTACGACAGGGGAAGGAAACATCCCTTCCAAGGCGCGCGGTTTGACACGAAGGTTTGCGGAAATCAAGGGAAAAACGCTGCTTTTAGGCGCGGTTTACCCCTTCACCCCGGCAAGTACATGAAAACAAATCGGAACCTGAAAATGCCCGTCCGTGACATAAGGACGGAGCGCTTCGAACATCGCGGCGTCAATCGCCCCGCGTTCCGCATCCGACGCTTTGCGCAATTGCGGCCCAAACAGCATTTCCATCTGCGGCTTCCAGAATGCCGCGCGTTCCGGGATGCGCCCGGCGGGGCTGTGGGTGGTGAGGGTGACATCACCAAACCCGGCGCGTGCCATGCGCGCGGTCGCCGACGCTGGATCGGCAAAACCAAACAGGTCAAGCCCGGCATCGGCAAACCCGGTCCCCAGCATATTGCCCAGAACCCCATCCATGGCGGCAAATAACGGATTATCAATCAGCGGTGCCCACAGCATGAAAGCCGCCCGGCCATCTGTACGCAACACCCGGTTGGCATCGCGAAGCGCGGCATCGGGATCATTGCAGAACATCACGCCAAACCGGCACGAAATCGCATCCATCGTGCCCGCCCCAAAGGGCAGCTTTTCCATGTCGGCGGCAACCACCGACAGATTGCCAATCCCCTCCGCTCCGGCGCGTTCTGCAAGGCCGGCACACATGCCCGGCACAATGTCGGATGCAATCATATGGCCGTGCAGGCCTGCCCCATCCTCACCAGCCAGCATTTGCGCAATCCCGAAGGCCGGCTCCCCAACCCCGGACGCCAGATCAAGCACGGTCAATCCCCGCTCGTCAGCGGCACGCGCCAAAGCCGACAGATCAAGTGCCGCGATCAGATGCCGGTTGATCTTCTGTGCTGCGGGGGCCAGTTGATCGGCCCAGTTCAGCCAGTCTGAGGAGAGTTGGTGCCACACTTTAAAAATGCTCTTCAAAATTAAGAAGATGAAACTATTGGATGTAAATCTAGATCGTTGCAAGATGATGTCATCGATTTACTAGGAGCTAGTTTCTTTTGAAAAGCTGAGCAACGCCTGAAAGGCGCATGATTCGTCTTCTATTCAATCACCGCACAAGCAATCCGATCCCCGGCATCGCCTGAGGGCTGGGATTTATAGTCGTCGGCACCGCCATGGATGATGACGGCCTTGCCGTGAATGTCGGTTTCGCCGGTGCCATCAAAGCGTACGGCGTTATTGAGAATCTGGGCGTAAAGTTCGCCCTTGTCATTGACATACTGGTTCATCATGTCGCCGGCATGCGGGCCGTCGGCAAATTCGTGGCCGTGGGATTTGTTCGTTGGGTTGAAATGGCCGCCAGCGGATTTAAAGCCGCCCTGCGCATCGCATTCGCCATTTTCATGGATATGAAACGCCACCCAATGCCCGGGAGGAAGGTTGCGAAGTTCGATCTTCAGGATGGCGGCATCCGGCACACCATTGACCGTCAGCGTTCCGATTTCCGCACCGCTGGTATTGATAAAGCTTGATTGGGCTTCCTCGCCCGCCCTCGCATGGCCGGGCACAAGTGCCATCGCTGCACCAAGGGCGAGAAGTGCTGCCGTGGCGGCGGTCGCCAGTGCCATGCGGCGGGCATTGTTGACGTTGGTGGCGGTGGGGATAGCAGCGACATTTGATTTCGGGCGGCAGATGTTTTCGCGATGGAACATGGGAAATCCTCTGCTGTTGCGGGTGGGTCAGTGGGCGGCATGGTGCCGGTTTGGCCGTTCTTTGAAAAACTGTCTTTGTAAAACTGGTGAGGTCGGGTTTTGTTCCGTAAATCTTTGGTTTTTTGGTTGAATTGCGACCGGAGTATTGACGGGGTTTGAGGCTATTTTGTGGGGCGGTATGGGCTCCGGACTTTGCGGGCGTGCCGGGGCGGGATTGATGGGGCGACGGGAAGCGCATGACAAAGGGGCCGCTGTCACAAGGGCGGGTCTGGGAGCGTCAGGTTTGAGGCGGCGCGGGCCGCCGTGATCAAGGCGTAACCGGACGGAGAGCAAGGCGCAGACCATGGCAGAGGAGAATGACCGGCAATCTTCGGGGGCTCCGGCACGGCCGCCGGCATCTGGTGCATCTGGCAGCGGCGTAGGCGCAAAAGGATTGGGGGATCTGATCCGGCGTGTTCTGTTTGGCCGGGTTTTATATGTTCGCGGGGCGGCGATTTTGGGCTCTGTCATGCTGACCGGGTTGGTGGTGGTTTTGTATGTCGGGTTTGTCGTGACCCTGTTTGCCGGATTTACCGCCGATATCCAGCGCGAGCTTTTAAGCCGCGAGCTTGAGCTAAGCTCGCCCGGCGATCTGGAGCGGCTGGTGTTTCAGGGTTATCACGAGGCACAGCTTAAGGGCGATATCCATGCCATGCGCACCGAAATCAGGATGCTGGACGCGGCGTCGCTGAACGCGGCCCGGCACGGATTGGCCCTGCGGCAGGATGCGATTGCCGCGTGGCGGGCGGCGTTTGATCTTTATGCCGGGCTAGGCGCGGTGATGGCAGCGCAACCAGACCGGTTTGACCCGGAATTTCGCACCGATTACCTCGCCGCGCTTAATCAGGCCTTTGCCTTTCTGGCGCAAAGCGATTTCAGTGCCGAGGCGGGGCGACCCTCGCCCGACACGGCGCGCACCGATGAGGGCAAGGAAGTGATCGCCAATCTTGACACTGCCCTGTCGCACATGAAGCTTGCGCCCGGTGTGAGCGAGGCCTTTGCAACCGATATCCAAAGCCGGATCGATGCGATCCGCAATGCGGTAATGAGCTTTGGCGAGAAAGCGGCGCGCGCCCAGGTAGCCTGGGCCAATATTACCGCCGAACAGGCGCAGGCCGACCGGCTGCGCGCCAGCCTGATGGCGGAGCTTTCCGATCTGCGCGAAGAACATGCCGCCCTTTGGGCCGACGAGGATGCGACGGATGATGGCGGGCGACGGTCGCTGGTCGCCCTGTTTCAGCAGCCGCTGGGCGGGGTGCTGTCGCTTCTGCTTCAGATGCCGGGGATTGTCCTGACACTGCTGGTGACGGTGGCGGCGGGCGGCCTTGGCTCCGTCGTCAGCTTTACCCGTCGTTATCGCCGGGTGGGAGAGGGCGGCGAGGCGGATATTGAGATGGCCGAAGGCGATATGGCACCGGTTCCGGCAGAACAGGCGCCCGAAACCGGCTTTGCCGCGGCGGGCCGCCTGATGGTAATGACCGGCGAGGGGATTGCGGCCGCAATCGCGATTTTCCTGTTTACCGAGGCCGGGATGCTGATGGTGACCCAGGGCGGGCCGGACGGATCGGGCAATATCGAAATCAGCGCATTCCTCGTGACCTTCATGGCATTCGTGTCGGGCTTCATGGCCGAGGACGCGTTTAACAAGATACAGGATGCGGGGAGAAAGCTTTTTCGCGTTGGTGGCGACGACGGGCCGGGACCGGCGGGGATGTGAGGCCGCAAAACAAAACCGGCAGGGGATGCCTGCCGGTTTGGATGGATGAGATTATGATCGCGAGGATCAGATGGCGGACGTGCCGTAACGCGGGGCGTTACGCTGCGCATTGCTGCCGGCTTCGGCATAGGCCTGGCTTGCCTGCGCGGTCTGGGTGACCTGCGACTGAAGGACCTGTTCATCACGTTCCGGCGTTGTATCGGCTGCTTCCTTGGCCGTGCTGTTTTCAAACAGTTCGGTCAGGCGGGCTTCGATGGATTTCAGCCCCTCGTTCAGACGATCTTCGGTTTCGTTGATATTGCCATTGATCGTGTCATTAAGCGCGCCAAGCCCGTCAAGGAATTCACGCGCCTGTTCAAGTCCCTTGGCAATGCCTTCGCTGGCCTGATCAAAAATCTCGCGGGCTTCTTCCTCGCTTCCGGCATTGGCGGCGATCAGATCGCCGACACGGGCAAGGATACGATCGGCAACCGCTTCGGGGGTGTAATCGGACGGATCGACACCCTGGATCGAAAGGCCGGTCGAAGACAGGCTTTCATTGATTGCCGAAACGATCTGATCGGCCGACAGAAGATTAGCCGATTGCGAGGACAGGGAAACCGAGGTCGCACTGGCAAAAGAGGAGGCAATAGAATTGTTCGACCCGGATTTCGAGTCGTCATTACCTGGCAGGTAAGACTGCGCGCTGCGGCTGGAGCCGTTTGCTGCCTGCGATGTCAGTCCGCCGATGGTGATATCCATGCCGTCCTCCCTGGACGTGGGTTGTGTGCGTATAAGTCCTTGATCGGGCTTGATACACGGTGATTTCCTGATGGCCTGCGCGGGCACCTGCTTGGTACGGATCGCGCGCCGGAAGTCTTTACGTGCGGTTAATATCGCACAATCGGGGCGAAAAGGCCACAGACAGTTATATAGGTTCGGGTGGGCGATGTGCAAACCCGCCATGCACGATACGCGGCTTTTCGGACTTGCATCGGGGCCGGTTGTGGCGGTTATCCTGCACTCTGATATTGCAACAGGGGCCAAGCCCGATTATTGAACAGGGTTTGGTTGATCAGAATTTATCTGAATTGATGGGACCGGGGCGCGTCGAGATATCCTCCGCATCCGGTATTTTGAGCTTAGGAGCTGTTTGACGGTGGCGAACTATCAGGAAAGTGCGCGCGAATTTGAAAAGCGCTGGCAGGATTACTGGCGGGAAAACGATACCTATCGTACCCCTAATCCGGGCGATGCCGATTTCGACGCCGCCAAAAAGAAAAAAGTCATCCTTGATATGTTCCCCTATCCAAGCGGGGTTGGTCTTCATATCGGTCATCCGCTGGGTTATATCGCGACCGACGTCAAGGCACGGTTCGAACGCATGCGTGGTTTCAACGTGCTGCATTCGATGGGCTTTGATGCCTTTGGGCTGCCAGCCGAACAGTTCGCCATCCAGACCGGCCAGCATCCGCGCATCACCACCGAAGCCAATATCGAAAACATGCTGCGCCAGTTGCAGGTGATCGGCCTTGGCCATGATCCGCATCGTCGCTTTGCCTCGACCGATGTCGATTATTACAAATGGACGCAGTGGATTTTTCTTCAGCTTTTCAACAGCTTCTATGATCCGACCGTCGAATGGAAAGGCCCGCAGGGGCAAACCATCACCGGGCGCGCCCGCCCGATTGCCGAGTTGCGCGGGTTGCTTGAAAGCGGTGAGTGGCTTCTGGATGAAGACGGCGTGCCGCAGCCAAAATCCGTCATTGGTGAAGGTACCAAAGCCAAAGGCAAGGAAATCGACCGTGCGATTGACCGCGGGCGTCTGGCCTATGTCGATGAGGTTCCGGTCAACTGGTGCCCGATGCTGGGTACGGTCCTGTCGAACGAGGAAGTCACCAACGAAGGCAAGTCCGAGCGGGGCGATTACCCGGTTTACAAGCGCCCGCTGAAACAGTGGATGTTGCGCATTACCGATTATGCCGATCGTCTGGTTGCTGACCTTGAAGGGCTTGATTGGCCCAATGGCGTTGTCGAGATGCAGAAAGGCTGGATCGGTCGTTCCGTCGGTGCGCGGGTCAATTTCCCGGTTGCCCTTGCCGATGGCGGCAAAGACAAGATCGCGGTCTATACCACGCGTCCCGATACGATTTTTGGTGCGACCTATATGGTGCTGGCTCCTGAACATCCGCTGGTTGATGCGCTGACGACGGCCGATCAAAAGGACGCGGTTGCGGCCTATCGTGCCGAGGTCAAACTGGCTGGTCCGGTATCGTCCAAGGATGAAGCCAACCGCGAAAAGACCGGCGTGTTTATCGGGGCTTATGCGACCAACCCGGCCAATGGGCAGCAGATCCCGGTCTGGATTGCCGATTATGTCCTGATGGGCTATGGCACCGGTGCGATCATGGCGGTCCCGGCCGGTGACCAGCGCGATTTCGAATTTGCCCATAAATTTGATCTGCCGATTGTTGCCACCACTAAGCCGTCGGAAAGCTGGCTTCGGGCCAATGCTCCGGCTGATGCGGTCGATCTTGACGATGCGGCCCTGCTGGCGCGTTACGAAACCGCCCCTGGTGATTTCAAAGTCGCGCAGACCGATATCGGCGATACAATCAATTCCGCTAATGACGAGGTCAGCCTGAACGGGCTCTCGACCCCGGATGCCAAGGCGAAAATCATCGAATGGCTGGAAGCCAAGAACATTGGCCGCGGTCGGGTTCAGTACAAACTGCGCGACTGGCTGTTTTCGCGTCAGCGTTATTGGGGCGAGCCGTTCCCGGTGCTGTTTGATCAGGAAACCGGTCAGGTGCATGGCGTGGCCGAAGCTGCCCTGCCCGTGGTTCTGCCGGAAATGACCGATTTCAAACCGCAATCAAACGAAGACCCGAATTCCGAGCCTGAGCCGCCGCTGGCACGTGCCAAGGAATGGATGGAAGTCACCGGGATCGTGCTTGCCGATGGTTCGGTCCTGCCGGTGGATGCGGCTGTTGGTTCGACCCACAGCCATGCCGGTGCAGATTACGAAGTACGTTCGTTCCGTCGTGATGCGAATTCGATGCCGAACTGGGCGGGATCGTGCTGGTATTATCTGCGCTATTTCGATGCACAAAACGATCAGGCTTTTGCATCGGATGCGGCGGCGGCTTATTGGGCCAATACCACCGATGACAATGGCAATGCCAAGCCGGGTGCTGTCGACCTTTATGTTGGCGGCGCGGAGCATGCGGTGCTGCATCTCCTGTATTCACGCTTCTGGCACAAGGTCCTATTTGACCTTGGTTATGTTGCAACGCCTGAACCGTTCCAGAAGCTGTTCAATCAGGGCATGATCACGGCCGATGCCTATACCGACGCGCGCGGCGTTTATGTTGACATCCATGATGTTGAAATGCTTGATGTCGACGGTAAAAAGCAGCCATTCAATGCCAAAACGAACGAAGCACTGATTACCGTTCCTGGCAAAATGGGCAAGCGGTATAAAAACGGCATCCCGCCGGAAGAAATTTGCGATCAATATACGATCGATACCTTCCGGACTTACGAGATGTATATGGGGCCGCTTGACAGCTCCAAACCGTGGCAGTCCGATGCGATTGTCGGCATGATGCGCTTCCTCTCCAACGTCTGGAAGGTTGCAACCCAGATGGAACGCACAAGCGACGTCGATGGCAAGATCGAGACGCTTTTGCATAAAACCATCGCCAAGGTGACCAACGACATCGCCGAACTGCGGCTTAATACCGCAATTGCGGCATTGATCGAACTGACCAACGCCATGACCCGTCAGAATGCGGTGCATGATGATCATGTTCGTGCGCTTGCCCTGATGGTCGCACCCTTTGCGCCGCATCTCGGCGAAGAGCTTATGAGCCGCATGGCAGAGGCCGAATTTGGCACCAAAAAATCGGTGATAAAATTTGATTGGCCGGTATTTGATGCCGAAAAAGCCAAGGACGACGAATTTGAAGTCCCGGTTCAGGTTAATGGCAAAAAGCGCGGTTCGATCATGGTGGCGGCCGATGCCGATCAAGCAACGGTCGAAGCAATGGCAAAGGCCGATGAAAATGTCGCCCGCCATCTTGAAGGCATGCAGATCGTCAAGGTGATCTATATCGCCAAGCCGACCCCGAAACTGATCAATATTGTGGTCAAGGGCTAGAACTTTTTCTTGCCGCAATAAGGCTTTAGACAGGGCATCTGATCAAAGATGCCCTGCTTTGTTTCGGGGCTCTTTTGTTGACTGCTGGAAATCCGCTGGATAGAAGTTTGAAGCGGCAAAGCAAAGGTCAAGCAATGAGCCACGGGCGCAAGATTTCGGTTATCGGTCTGGGATATGTCGGTTTGCCGGTGGCGGTGGCGTTTGGGACCCAAACCGGTCGTGTCGTGGCGTTTGATATCAACAAGTCCCGCATTGCGCAGCTTAAGGCAGGACATGACACAACCGGCGAGGTTGATGATCATGAACTGGCAGCCGCCGATTTGCTGCTGAGTGATAATCCGGAAGATTTGCGTCAGGCTGATTTTCATATCGTGACCGTTCCGACCCCGATTGACAGATCGAACCGCCCTGACCTGTCGCCGTTGCGATCGGCCTCGAAAACAGTTGGCACGATCC
Source organism: Thalassospira sp. A3_1 (assembly GCF_017744215.1). Classification (NCBI taxonomy): domain Bacteria; kingdom Pseudomonadati; phylum Pseudomonadota; class Alphaproteobacteria; order Rhodospirillales; family Thalassospiraceae; genus Thalassospira; species Thalassospira sp. A3_1. Next base: position 765,502 of record NZ_JAGHQQ010000002.1, read on the forward strand.
TGAAAAAAGGCGACATCGTTGTCTATGAAAGCACTGTTTATCCCGGCGCAACCGAAGAAGAATGCGTGCCGATCCTGGAGAAGCGTTCGGGCTTGAAAGCTGGCACCGATTTTACGGTGGGCTATTCGCCCGAACGTATCAATCCGGGTGACCGCGAACACCGCTTTACCACCATCACCAAGGTTGTATCCGGACAGACGCCAGAAACGCTTGAGATCGTTGCTGCCGTTTATGGCTCTGTCGTCAAGGCCGGCATTCACAAGGCACCGACCATCAAGGCCGCCGAAGCCGCCAAGGTGATTGAAAATACCCAGCGCGATCTGAATATCGCGTTGATGAACGAACTTTCGCTGATCTTTGATCGGGCGGGGATTGATACCCGTGACGTGCTGGATGCTGCCGGGACCAAATGGAATTTCCTGCGCTTTACGCCGGGTCTTGTCGGCGGGCATTGCATCGGGGTTGATCCCTATTATCTGACCCATAAGTCCGAGGAACTTGGCTATTATCCGCAGGTGGTTCTGGCTGGCCGCCGGGTGAATGACGGCATGGGCGAGGTTGTTGCCAACAAGGTGATCCGCGCGTTACTTCGCGAAGGTGCGACCAAGAACCCAACCGTTACGGTTCTTGGCCTGACCTTCAAGGAAGATGTGCCCGATATCCGCAATACGCGTGTGATCGATATCATCCGTTCGCTTGAAGAAGCAGGGATTAATGTTCAGGTCCATGATCATCATGCCGATGCCGAGGAAGTCGAGCATGAATTCGATGGTCTGAAACTGTGTGGTGATGGCGACTTGAAACCCGCTGATGCCGTCGTGTTAGCGGTGTCGCATCGTGAATATGTTGCCAAGGGTTGGTCGCTGGTGCAGGCGCTTTTGAAGGATGGCAAGGGCTTTGTTGCTGATGTGCGCGCCATCCTGCCGCGTGACGAGGTGCCTGCGGGCATCGACCTTTGGCGTTTGTAAAAGCCGGATTGATTAATCCTGATAAAGGTCAAGCTCGTGCTGCTTCTTTTTGGTGAGGCCGAGGGCGACGATTTTATGGGATGCCTGTAAATGATCGCGCAGAGCTGCGTCATCAAGTCCCGGCACGTCATAATGCTGAATCCATTTCATGCCGCGCGAGGCAAGGTAAGGGGCAGGTCGCAAGCCAGGCTGTTCCTTTAAAACCTCGTAGGCGATATCGGAAACCTTGAAGGTAATGCCAAGCGTATTGCCCTTGGTCCAGCCGCCAATCGTAAAGACCTTGCCGCCGACCTTCCAGACATCCGCACCGCCCCATTGCACAACATGGGTTGTGACCGGCAGAGATTTGCAAAATGTGTTGAATTCATCGCGGGTCATTGAGGCTTTTTTCCTGATCAAGAATTGTCAGAATATTCTGATGCCACCATTACATAGTGATCAAGAAACGATTTGACCGATGAGTTGCTGCCAATCGTGGTCAAAACGGGTATTGCTGAAATGCGCGCGGCAAAAGGCCTGTGCGGCATTCGCCATATCCTGCGTTTCTTTTGTTTGAGTAAAAGCGTCGGATATCTTGTTCGCCAGTATTTCGGGATTACCCGGTTGGCAGATACGCCCGGTTTCACCTTCGCGAACGATATCGCCCAATGTACCGATGCTGCTGGTTATGACGGGAACCCCCGCGGCCATCGCTTCCAGCACCACAAGGGGCTGGGCTTCGTTCGGATAGCGGGAGGGAAACAGGAAAAGGTTGGCTTTGGACAGAAGTTTTGCGCGGCAACCGGCATCGACCGGACCGTGATAAAGGCAGTGATTTTCAAGGCCGAAAGTGTCGATCAATCGTTCAAGTTCGCCGACTGAAATGTCACCCTCTGCCCCGGCGATATCAAGTGCGAAATCGATATTGCGCTGTCGGAGGGTTGCGCAGGCCGCCAGCACATCGTCAATGCCTTTGCTGCGAAACAGGTTCGACAGATAAAGCAGGCGTGGTGTGGTGTCATCGCATAGGGATCGTGTGATTTCGAAGGCCTCGTCAGGCAGGCAGTTGGCGATGATTTTTGATTGGCAATCAAGGCCTGTAAGTTCTTGGCGCAAGGCATCGCCAAGAATAATGGCGGTTTGCCCGGCAAAAGCCCGATGTTGCAGCCAGCCCGCAAACCTGCTTTCGCGGCTAGCTTGCAGGCCCTGACCATGCAGATGCAGGATCGCTGGAACGCCAAAAAGTTTCGACATAAGGACGTAAATGCAATCGCGATAAAACGCGCCGCCGGTCGGAGCAAAATTTATGTAAAGCGCATCGGGTTTTTGCCAAAGTTCGAAGAGCAGTCTGAGCGACAGGTAAAATGCCGTGAGCAGTTTGCCAATTGTCGGTCTGGTAATGTCGCGCGGACGCTTGGCAAAACGCATTTCAAGCAGAGTCACATCACAGATTTTCCGCAATGCGGTCAGCGCCCTTTCATTCATGACAGCAGCCCCGTGCATCGGCGGGGGCAGTTGTAGCATGGCAATAATTCGCGGGCTTTTTGTCATATGCCGATCCCCAATGCGCGTTTGAGATCAAAGAGGCGCATCCACATCGGCGGGGCTATGCCTTTGCGATGGCGGGCCAGAACATGGTGCAATGTGTCGCGATAGATTGTGGTCTGGATGGAAGCAAAGTGGCGGGTTGCAGGATCGGTATTTCGCGTGATCAATGGCTGGTCCAACCGCCAGATGGCGGCCCCGGCAATGCGCGCAGCCCGCAGGTAGAAATCAAGATCAATGCAACAGGGCAAGTCTGGATCGTATCCGCCCGCCTGTTGCCAGATATCGCGATGGAAAGCCAGAGATGAATGGTGCAGCGGATTGCTGCGATAAAGCCGTGCAGCGGGTATTTCGTGCCATTGATTGCGGCAAGTTTTTGCCTGTGCCTGTACTTGTATTTTCTGTCCTGCTGTGAAGGCGAGTACATGCGGATGGGCGCTTAAAATACCGGCTTGTATCGGCAGTCGATTGGGATGGGAAAAATCGTCTATATCCTGAATGGCAGTCAGGTTGGTCGTGGCTTGTGAAATGGCAAGATTGAGCGCAGCCCCCCTGCCAATCGGATTGCTTCGAATAAGTCGGGCCTCCTTTAATCCATCGGGAAGGACGATGGGATTGGTCGATCCGTCGTCAACGATTACTGCACAGTCCTGCGGGCGCAGAATATCCGATAGATTGGCAAAATAGCGATCCAGAAAGGCATCGCCATTTCGAACCGTGGTGATCACGGTGATCGCATCATCCTGGGTCATGACGGGTTCCAGACAATGCGAAGTGTTGCGGTGCTTTGGTTTGGCACAAAGATCGTTTTGACCGGTCCGGTCACAGCAAACAAGCCATCATCGGCAATCTGGAGCGGATGATCGGCGATCAGGTGCAGGTTCAATTCGGGGACGTCAATCCGGGTTTTATCTGGTCTTTCAAAGGCAAAACCGGCGGGAACCAGCAGACGGAACAGATGTAGGCCCGATGAGTTGTCTGCCCGGACCTGATCACGGATGACAATTTCGCTCTCGTGGAATGTGATGCTCCGCCGCCCCCGGAACCCCGCCAGCCTGAATGCGATATTTACTGTGGTATCGTTGGCGGTGCCCGATGTGAATGCCCCGAAAGCCTCGTGACCGGCAAAAGCGGGAAGAGGCTGGGATGCCGGGCTATAAAGGCTTGGAAAATCTTCTTCGCCACCGGTGGGCGGGATAAAGACATGGCCGTTTGTGATCAAAACCGGTGATGGCGTAACATCATAAGACGTTTTTCCGCGCACGCACATGCGGGCATGATAATGGCGGGTATCCTTGATCAAAAGGAAATCGGGCCTGGCGGTGGCCAGATTGGTTGGCGCAGATTCGGGGACGTTATTCACTGCCGCGCGCAGCAGCCAGAAGCCAGTGAACGCGAGATAATCGTAATGCCGGTTATAGCTATACCAGCCCGGTGTTTGTGAATTATCCGGACCGGGCACGTCTGGCAAAGGGTTGAGGGCAAGCAGGTTCAGCGGCAATGTCTCGGTTAGCAATAGTGTCTGTTCAAGGCGAAACAGGATGGCTTCGGCCTCAACGCGATAGCCATGTCTGAGCAGGGCATAAAGGGCGGTGATTGCGCCAAAGCTTTGCCCGGAACCGCGCCCGACAAGGTTTGGGATACCTGTTGTTCTGCAAAGTCTGGCGATCAGATCGGTGGCATTTGCCGCGATTTTGCTTTGGGCCTGAATGGGACTATCGGTCAGCAAGGCTGCGCAGAAGGCATGATACTGGGCTGAAAAGCAGCCGGGGCGATCCACAAAGGCCGGTGCACGCCAGAAGCGGGTGCGGATATAAAGCCAGTCGAGTTTGGCGCGCAGTTTATCGCTCCATGAACCGGATTGGCGGATACACATGGTTAGGATGCGCCAGTTTGCGACATTGGGTGTTTGATACGGGGCGTTTCGCAAGATGGCATTGCGGGTTTCGACGTTTATGTCCGGGCACCTTTCCAGTGCGTATTCGATGAATTCACGGTGATAGAGGTGGTCCTGTTTTTCGTTTTTCAGGTCGTTTATTGCCGAGATGCTTTTCGGATGATGGCGGGCATCACCCAGATTTTGCCAAAGGGCAAGGGCATAGGCCTTGGCGTAAAAGCTGTGCTGCACGAAGTTGCCGTCCTCTCCTTGATGATCGGCCATTTGATCGGCGAGCAGCCGGGCGAGGCGAAGGCAGCGTTCCTGCAGATCGGAGTGGGTTACCGGAAGTGACATGTGACCTCCAGCAACAGGGACTGACCGGATTTCAGGTTATTGAGCGGCACGGCCTGTATTTCGGGGCAGTGCCGGCCAAGCCGTTCGCGCAGGCGCCAGAAAATGGCCTTCCCGCCCGGGCATTTCCAGATCAGACGCGCAAGCCAGTCCGGGGCGGACCACGTGAACAGCCGATTGGCCCAGCGCAGCCAAATATGATCGACCGGATCAATTGGCAGCAGACGGGCGTGAATGATCCAATGATCGCCGCTATCGCGCAGATAAAGATAGGGCATAAAACGACCGGCCCCGTCATACCGATCAAGGGTGACGGAAATGATTGTGCCATCGGTCCCAGTCAGTCGGGCGATGTGGACAGGGTAAAGGCGGTATCTGTCACTGTTGGTGTGGCGAAATTTGCGACCGGCAATTTCGCCGGTTTGAATCGCGGATTTGTCAAAGACCAGTCGGATGACGGCATCCTGCAGTAGCCCATCGCGAAGGGCGGCGAGTGTCGCCCGGATGTGCAGCGTGTGCGGATCTGTTTGACGGGCGTGGTAATCAAGTGCCCAGTCGCCTTCGGCAAGTTGCCAATAATCGCCATTTTGGTACGCATCGCGGCATTGATCGGTCAGGGTCAGGAAGGACTGCCGGTCAGAGCATTCAAAGCCCCATTGTCCGAAACGGATATCGCCATACTGACCTGTGACAAGGCGGTCATTGATGATTTCGGTCTGTAATTTCTTCATGCCGGTTTGCTGCGCAAAATGGGATTGCGGTGACAGACCAAGATCAGGATCAGGCAGAAGGTCAGGCGAAGCTGCATGACGATCATTGTGTCGACTTCATGGGTAAAAGCCGGAAGAACCGCTCCTGAGAAGATCAATAGAGCAAGGCAAAGCCAGCCGGGGAATAGCCGGTTCTCGGTTTCCTGCGAGATCAGGGTTTGACGCGAGATCATGCCGAGAAATACGGGCCAGAAGGCACCTGTGCGCAGTAAGGTAACGAGGTCGGCATTGGTCGTGCCGTAAAATAGCAGGACAAGCGTTTCGGGGATGAACAGCAGTATCGCAGTAATGGCAAGCGGTGGTGTGATAAGCCAGATATCACGGAGCAACCCGGCCTGTCGTTTGGCAAATAATGCTGCTGAAATGCTGGCGATGATGGCCGCTGTGATCAGGAAAATGCGTTGGGCCAACATCAGATTGTCGCGCGCTCCATCTGGCAGGTTTTGACCGAGCAATACGAAATCAAGATTGGGCAGTGCTCCGGCAAGCAGGGTGAAACCGATCATATTGATCACATACTTGCGGGTGAGTTTGCTGATAGCGGTTTGCTGGGGGGCTTGTTCGCGCAGGGCAAAGAGGGAGCCTGCGATCAGGCTTGTCAGTGATACTGCGGGGGCGATGGCAAAGAGAGCAAGATTGCTGTCGGTTGCAATGGCAATGATGGCGATGACGACCCCGGCGATCTGGCCCAAAACGGCGATCAGGGTGATTTGGGAAAGCTGACCTCGTCCGGTGATGATCCAGTCCGTAGCAAGGGCTGCGGCAAGTGGCATCAGCAGGATTGGTGACAGGGGGATATCGGTGGTGGTGATTACGAACGCGGTTGCCACAAATGCCAAAGCCACACGCAGAGCGCAGATGCCGACTGTCACCTTGATCTGGTTCGTTTGATAGAGCCGGATCAGAAGCGGGCCGCACCCGGCCTGCGCGATGGTTACGGCAAGCCCGATGGTGGCAAGGGCGGTGAAATAACCGGCAAGCTGATCTGGAGCAAAATGATGGCCGATCAAAAGCAGAATGACCATGCCACCAAGGCGCGCAACCAGATTGGCGATCAAAAGCCAGAGGGGATACAACCTATGCATGGCGAACAAGCACCCTGTCATAGGCGGCCTCAACCCGGTTGCCATAGCCTTGCATGATGTTGGCAGATATCTGCTGACGGGCGGCTTTGCCAAGGGATTTGCGTTTGATGGGATTTGCTTGAAGGTCATGGATGGCGTCGGCAAGCGCCTCGCTATTGCGTGGCGGGATCAGGATGCCGGTTTGGTCATGTTTGATCGGGCTTCCGGCATCCGGGGTTGCGATCACGGCACATCCGGCAGCCATGGCTTCGAGCACGGCAAGGCTGCTGCCTTCCGACAGGCTGGGGAACACAAAGATATCAGCGGTGGCCAAATGACAGGATAGCTCTGTTTGCGGGAGTGGACCGTGCCAGACGCAGCCCTGTGGCAGTTTGGCAGGATAGGCAAGGGCACAAGGCTGGGCTGGGCCGATCAGGTCCAGCGTGATGGTCGGACCAAGCCGGGTGCGCAGGGTTCGAAAGGCTTCGATCAATATGCGGATGCCCTTGGCAATTGCGATATTGCCAACATAAAGCAGGCGGATGGAGCTGCGCCTTTGCATTGGGCGTTTGCAGTTTAAAAGCTGCGTGCACAGACCGGAGGCAAAGGGCACCAGATGAATGCGGGCGGGATCAATGCCGCATTCCTCAAGCCCGGCAGCGACCGCATCGGAGGGCGCAAAGACCCCTTCGGCAAAGCGGGCTTCGGCGATCCGGCGGTGGGCAAGGAAGTTGGATATCTCGCGATAACGCAAACCGTGATGGCGATATTCATCGGCAAGCTGGCGGTGGCGGATGGGGGCAAGCTGGCCAGTGACATCCGAAATGATGACCATGCCACGTGCGCGGGCAGCTCGCATGGCGGGCAGGCTGTAATTGCCCTGTCCGTGCAGAATGCGGGCATCGGGCATATGGGCGCGTGCCAGCCATGACAGCGGTAGATCGGAATAAAGATTGGGCGCAGGCAGGCGCAGTTTTTGGGCGGCCCTGCCCAGAAGGTCGGGCAGGAAATGGCGGCCCGGAATATTGGCGAGGCTCGAATCAACGCGCCGTGCCGGTGGCGTGATCAGGCCATTGCTGTCATGACGCCAGAAACTGTCCCAGCGGACCAGCCGGTTATGGTGTGCCAGATGGGCCGCGAGAATGCGGAACTGGTCATTGCGGCCGATCATCCAGACGGGGGCGTTGGTCTTGGAAAGGTGTTGATGCATCAGGCGACCTCCGTCCGTCTCGTCGCCATCAGGCAGGCCTGCCAGAGTGTTTCGGCGTGATGGGCGGGATTGTTGCGGGTGATGCGCGAATGCTGCACAGTTTGCGTTTCCTGCCATGCTGCCTGATCGCGAAGCAGTCTGGTAGCCGCATCAATCCACGCGGACAGGATGTTGCAAGGCAGGATTTCAGGCGATCCCAGAACATCACGGGCGCAGCCGACCCGGTTGCTCGCCAGTGCGACCGAACCACATGCAATCGCCTCGATCACGGTGAGGCCATAGGCATCATTGCGGCTGGGCAGAAGGCAGAGCTTGGCTTGTTGGTAAAGAGCCGGAAGGTTCGAGGGGGTAACATTTTCCACAAGTTTGGTAACCGCGCTTAACCCCATGCGGGTCAACCGGCCCGTAATATCATTGTGATGGTTCACTCCGACGATCAGGATTTTTTTGGCAGTCCCATTGCGATGAAGCTGGCTTGCGATTTCAAGGAAAGTATCAAAGCCCTTGGATCGTGCCGGTCGCCCGCACCACAGAAGATCGACCGGACGATCATCAAAGCCCGACCGATGATCGGGGGGCGTGAAAGATGGCGGGATCGGCGCGATCAAGATGTCGTTCCTAGCCTTTCCGAAACGGACAAACCAGTCATGGCCGTTTTCCCCTGCGGCGATGCAGATTTCGGCGCGCGCGATCATCGTAAGCCGGATGCTTTCCCTCAGCGGATTTTGATATGCGGCATCCGATCCCGCCCAGCCATCGAATTGTACGATGGTTGGGATATTATGCCGATCGGCGTAACGATCGGCCTGCCATTGTGCCGGGCCAAATCCTGCAAGAACCAGAACATCTGGTCGGGCAGCATCAAGAATACGTGGGAGCCCAAAATTCAGGGCGATGACGCGATTTTCGCCAAGTGGCACTTTGACGCCGGGCAGGATCGACTGGGGAAAATCACCGGTCAGGATGGGCCATCCACGTTGCGGTTCGTGATGCTGGGTGCAGATGACACGAAGTTCGTCATCCGGATCGCCGGTGCGAGCAAGGCGGGCCAGCATGCCATAAGCACGTTGCCGGTAAGGCGGAACGATATTCGTTACCAGAATGATCTTCACGCACTGTCACCTTGTGGTGTTTATCTTGATGACAAAACAATCATAAGTTACTTTCAATTTCAATGCTTTGTCAGATGGTTGTCGGGGCGGAAACAATTATAGCCATCGCATCGGTAGACATTGGGGAGAGATCGGCGGGGATGAACAGCGACCGACAGGCATTTTTCGGCCTTTCGCTTGATTTGAGCAGGCAGATAGAACTGGCTGATCATATCTGTGAACGCATCCATCATGAGGTCTGTTTCCGTCACCTGTCGCTAAATGCTGTCAAATTTGCGCAGGCCTGCCGGAACCGAGACCTTTGGAGGATTCTGACGCAGGCCGACTGCCTGTCTGCAGATGGCATGGGGATTGTTTGGGCAGCACGTTTGCTCGGGATTGCGGTACCCGAACGGGTGACGGGTATCGATTTGATGCAAAGCCTTTTGCCACGGTTTGAAGCGGTCGGGCATTCGGTGTTTTTACTTGGCGCACGCGCCGAAGTTCTGGATCGGCTTCAAAAAAGACTTCGTCTCGATTTTCCTCACCTGATCATCGCTGGTGTCCACCATGGTTATGAGATGAATGATGCCAAACTGGCCGAAATGGTGTGCAGAAGCGGGGCGGATACGGTTTTTGTCGCCCTTCCAAGCCCACGCAAAGATTCATTTGTAATCAATTACGGTGCCCAAACCGGATGCAGGTTTGTCATGGGTGTTGGTGGGGCGTTTGATGTGCTTTCTGGTGATATCAAACGGGCACCGGAAATCTGGCAACGATCCGGGTTGGAATTCGCATGGCGGATGGTCTGTGCGCCGAGAGTTATGGTGCCGCGCTATGTTTGCGGGCTTGCGCGGTTTGCGTGCGAGGTGACCCCGGCCATCTTGCTGGCAAGGCGGCGCTGGTTTTACCGCGCGGCGGGTCTGGCTGCAGTGTTTATCGGCGTGATCTGGCTGATCTTGTCTCCTGTCGATGCGGCTGGCCAGGTGGTTGCAACTCAACAGGATACGACAATAGCGGACCGTGATGCCGACGCGCAGGCCGCGGCACTGATACGATTGTTGACCGGACAGGTAGCGGAAGGCGAGACGGCGGAAATTGATGAAATCGTCGATAACCTGATCGCGAAATTGCTTGCCGAACATGACGCGACCGATGACGGCAGTCTGACGATCGAAGATTTCACAGCGATTTTGCTGATTCTTGATCGGATTTTGACGTTGACGCAGATGTTTGTACCGGGTGGGGCGGGCAGTTTTCTAATAGAACTGATAATCATGAAGGCGGTGCTTAAGCTTGTTGCGATGTATCCCTATCCGATGGTGCAAGATGTGCTGTCGGAAGGACGCCTTCCTGAAATATCCCGGCGGTTCTTTGATACCGGATATCGTGGTGAGGCGCGCTCGACCGAAGCTGCCATTGTTCCGGATTTCGTAAGTACACCAAAGCCGCCCGAGTTATTTCTATCCCTTCGTTTCAGCAAGCACTATATGCAGTGGGACCCGGCGGCAGGGCAAAGCTGGAATACGACGATTACGGAAGAACAGGCGGATACGGATCAATCTGACTGGATTGAACAGCCTTCGGTAAGCCCGCGATGAGGCATTCCGGAAATTCGCAAAATCGTAACGGGTTCGATTTGGCACTGATCGATCTTTTGCCGGTCCTGTGGCAGCGACGGGGGACTGTCGCTCTGGTATTTGCTGCCGTACTCGTTATGGCAGCGTTGATTATTCCGCGTTGGGTGCCGACTTATCATTCGGTGGTGGAAATCGGCTTTGTGACCGACGGCGATGATGCACCTCTCGATGGTATCGGAATTGCGCAGCATCTGGAAACCAGAATGGCCGAGCTTCGCGGTAACGAGGTGCTGGCAACCGCACTTTCTGTGTTGCGCGGGGACGGTGTGGAAATTGCGTCCGAGGGGGCGAAGCGTGAGGGTGACGAAGACCGGGCGATTGGCATTTTGCGATCAAGGATCGATGTGGCGCGGGTCGGCAATGCATCCGTGATCGAGGTCCGTGCAAGCGATGCCGATCCTCTTCAGAGCCAGAAAATCCTTTCGGCAGTTATCGACAGTTATCTTTGGCAGCGTGAAAACGCACGAAAACAGGGACTGCGCGCAAGGCTTTCGGAAACATCGGATCAGTTGCTGGCGGCCAATCTGCGACTTGAAACGGCAGAAACCGCCCTTGCCGACTGGCAGCAGGCGGCAGGGTTTGTCGAGGGAGATGAAAGCCGGTTGATGCTGGACCGGATATACGAACTGAACGCAGCGCTTGAACTGGCCCGGCGGGATATGGAACATGCCCGTCTGATGGCGGAGGCGAAGGTAGACGCCAACACAAATGCGCAATCGGTTGACGCGCTTCTGGCGCTGCCGCCGGTTGCCAATCATGAAATGGTGCGCAAGCTTGCCGGGCAATATGACGATGTGCGGCGACATCATGCTGCACTTGATCAGAGATACGGGCCGAAACATCCGGCAATGATTGCCGTGACAGGTGAACTTGAAACCGTTCGCAGGCATTTGGACGAGGCCGTCATGCTTGCCGCGCGTCAGATCGAACTTGATTTGCAGCAGGCACAAAAACAGTACGAGGTAATCAGAAACCAGCGCGATGCATGGCAGATAAAACTGTCCGCACGTCATGACAGGGCACAGGGGCAGGCCTTCCTTTTGCGTGCGGTGGAACTGGCACGCAGCGAGGCCGACATGCTCGGCAGGCAGGAACAGGAATTGCGTATCGGTCTTGCTGCTTTTCAGGCCGATGTGATGGTGATACAGGCCGCAACCCTACCCGAAGCCGCAGAATTCCCGGCAAGACGGGATTTATGGATGGCGGCGGTTCTGGTTGCACTTTTTGCTGCCATTGTTGCCGGGATGCTTCGGCACTATTTCGATCAGGCGATTCACGATAACGGCGATCTTGAGGATCAGTTCGGCATCCCTCTTTTTGCCCGAACGCCACAAATAGATGCCCCGGGGGCCAACGCTGTTTTGATGGAGGAAGCGGTCGGGCATCTGGCGGTCCTGATTAATATTCTTGCGAGAACCCGGGGGGATGTGGACAGGGCACATGTTACCTGCATCGGGTCGGCGGTACCGGGCGAGGGGAAAAGCAGATTGGCGCGCGACCTTGCGACAGGCTTTGTTGCTGCGGGTATGAAAACGCTGCTTCTGGATGGCGATCTGCGTCATCCAGCCGGTTGGGGGACGGGGCTGAAAATGGCCGATCTGACCACGGTTCTGACCGGGGATGCGATGGCTGGGGATGCCATTCATCACGGCGAAAATGGCGTATCCTTTGACTATATCGGGGCACGGGCGCCCGTGCCGGGGAGCCTTGCGACCGGGGTGCTTCAGACGGGTTTGGCGGATGTGCTGGATCATTTGCGCGGAAGCTATGACCGGATCGTAATCGACAGTCCGCCGGTTTTATCCGTCGCGGATGCGGTTCTGTTGATGGGCGTTGCCGATGCGCGGCTATTGATCCTGCGACGGGGATATAGCAAACGCCGGGATATTCGCGATGCGATCAGCCAGTTGCACGCCGCCGGTTTGAAGCCGGATGGCCTTGTCCTGGGGGCCGCACGGGTCAGACCGGCCTATGGCAGGATGAATGCCACACGGGCGGAGGGGATATGATGTATCGCCGTGTGATTCTGTCCATCGCGGGGGTCGTTTTGGTTGGGGTTGGTTTGGTGCGTCTTGGTGCCGAGATTCTGGCATTTGATCGGAATGCCGATATTGAATTCGTACTGCGCGATGGTGACGGTTCTGCTAGTGCCGGGAAGGGGAAGGCCATAAATGAGGCGTTTCGATCCGGTGATTGGATCGTTTTGGACGAACGCGTAACGGCCGCACTTTCCAACGCGCCATTCGATCCGGTTTTGCTGTCGCTTCACGCGGTTGCTAGGGCGCAGGGAAAGGACGTTAATCCGCGTGCGATTGCCGAAGAACTGGATCGGGTGGCGATGATTGCAGGTGATCGCCCCGATATTGTGAGACTTCGCAACCTTGCGCTTTCGGCGCTACTTCAAGACTGGACAGAACCGATAGGAACGGCAGAATGAGCGCCGGGAGAGAGGCAACCCAGCCAAGACTGGCCATGATGCCGCTCAGAATGGCGAGGGTGATCAGCAGGGTCCGGTCGGCTCTGTTTCCCGTGTTTCGGATCGCCCGGATTAATAGGCACAGGATGAACCCAACAATCAGGATTGTGGCGGGGATGCCGAAAACAAGGGTCGCGTCGAGCCACAGGTTATGGCTGCTGAACCATGCGGCGTTGCGGTTCAGGCCGGTGGTGGCGAAATGATCCATTACCAGTGTGATAGCATCGGGGCCAAAACCGACAAGCGGGCGATGGGATATTGCAATGAATGCGGTTTGCCATGCGTCGTCGCGCTGGATCAGATCAAGTCGTGCCAGTTCGGCGAAACGATTGCCGAGGTCGGGTACCATCGCGGCAACAAGTGTCAGGATCGCCAGCATGCTGATGATAGTCAGGACTGGGTAAGCAGCGCGCCAAATTCCGGTCTGGAAATGGGCTGGACGATAAAGGATTGCGAAACTCGCGACTGCGATGGCAAGGGCCACAACGGCACTGCGCGAATGGCTTTCGATCAGGGCGACGGTGAAAATCAGGGCAAGGGCGATCCAGCCGCCTGCATGGTCGATCCGCTGTCCGGTCGTGGTGGCACTTTTGCGGCAAAACAGGTACAGGCAGCACAAAATGGCAATTGCCATCAACCCGCCAAAGGCATTGCGATTGGCAAAGGTACCTGTCCAGTCGCCAAGATGAGACTGCTTGGAAAACCAGTAGGTGGTTTCAATCGCCATCACATCGGCAAAGGCCGCAAGGACGGCCTGAATGGATGCGGAAACCACCACGGCAATGGCGATATGGCGGATAACAGCCCGGCTCTGGCTTCGGGCATTCTGAGCGGCCAGAATGCAGGTGCCGACCAGCCAGACGATATTGCCGACCATGGATTGCCACGCATGCGGATAGAGGGCGATACGGGGCGCATCAAAGGGCAGGGGCTGGATCGGCCAGATTGGTATTGCTTGCAATACCAGCCACAGGGAAACAGGTGCTCCGGCGAGGATAATCTGCCGAATGCCGGGTGTGAGTTCCGCCCTGCTGCGCCATCCGGTGACGATCAGGCCGATGCCGGTCAGAATGGTCAGCACCGCCATAGCCCATGGTCGTCCCCCGCCCAGCAGAAGCGGCGCCAGAACGATTTGCGATGTCAGACAGAATTGTCCCAGTCGTGGCATCGGCATCCCGAAAACATCCGTGATTACAATGCGATCACGATAACGGAGTTTGGTGGGTTTGTCCTGTGGTGTGACGGGGTCAGTTTCGGGTGCGGATATTTATGGCCGAACTGAACCTGCGATCGGGTCGGAACGCGCCCCTAACAGGTGTTTCTATATCCGTCATCTTGCCGGGCATCTTCGCAATGCTGGTATCCCTTTGGCTGACCGGGTTCGGCGGGATGGCGGCGAAGCTTGTTTTGATCGGATTCTGGGGTGTTTGGATATTTCCTTTGGTTTTCCGGGCTCGATTGACGGGCGATGGATTGGTCGCCTGCCTTTTGCTGTGTGGGTTGATCGCAATTGTCGGGGCTGGCGATGGTGATAGTGACGAGAAGCTGCGGCTGATCGGCAATCTTTTGATTCTGCCGCTGGGGCTGGTTTGCGGGATTTGTCTGGGGCGGGACTGTTTGCGCGTCATGGTGCCCGCACTTGCGGTTTACCTGCCGGTTGCCAGTGTTTTTCAGGCAACGCACGAGGGATGGCGGCTTAATCACCCGTTTTTGTTTCTGGGGTTGTTTGTGCTGGCTTGTGTGATGGCGCGGCCTGCATATGGTGTCATCGGCGCAATCAGCGGCATCGCCGTCTTGTTGAGTCAGACGCGGATTGCGGTTCTGGCACTTGTGATTGTTCTGCTTGGGCGTGTGCGGTTTTCGCATGCGATGACCTGGCTTTTGGGGATACCGGTTTTGCTCGGCGCTATGGTGATGGCAGCTATCTGGCTGCCGCGTCTCCTGATGACCCATGGCAGCGGGAGATTGGCGTTCTGGCAGATGTTTTGGGATGATTGGTTACAGGCTGACACCGTTCAGCAGTGGCTTGGTTTTGGCGCGGGAAGTGTAGAGGCAGTTTTGCAGCAGTTGCCATCTGCAGCGGCTTTTGGCGCGCTGCATAACGACCATTTCCGCATCCTTTTCGAGACGGGATTGATCGGTATAATTCTTTGGGTGATGGGCTGGGGGATGCTGATATGGCTTGCGCGGGGTTCGCGGGTGGCTGTCTGTATTCTGGCATCGGTAGCTGTAACCATGGTGACGGATAATACGCTTTCATACGGGCATTACCTGATCTGTTGCGGGATGGCCGCCGGGATCGCGATGCGGGAGGCCGTAGTTGAAAATCGATGATCTGATCGCCGTGCGCGACCGGGTGATGGTTGCGATTGTTGCCGCCGATTTTACCGGGGCCGATCCGTTTGACGGGCTTGAAAGCCGATTGTTCCGGTTAAGTGGTTTGGGGCGGTTTCGTATGGCGCGGCTGGTGTGGTTGCAGGCGATAAAGCGTCGGCCACGAGCACTGCGCCACATCGCGATGATTCCGGCATTGCAAAACCCGAAAACATTGGCTTTGCTTTCGGGGGCGGGCGACGGTGTTCGGCTTTGCGATGTGGCGGGCAGGCTTTGCCAGATGCAAAACGAGGATGGTGGTTGGGGATATCCGTTTGCGTGGCAGGCGCGCGCCTTTTATGTGGCGCGCGGTGCGTCCAATGCGATTGTCACGAGCTTTGCGGTTGATGCGCTAATGGCGCGGGGTATGTCCTCAACCGATCCGGTGATGCAACGTGCGGCGGGGTTTATGCGTGGGCTTTGGCGGGAGGGATATTTTGCCTATGTCGACCAAGGGAATGCCGAAATCCACAATGCCAGCCTTTGGACAGCGTGGGCATTACATCGGATTGATCCTGGTAATGAGATGAGCCAGAAGTCGGTTGCGCGGGTTTTGACTACACAGCGGCCCGATGGGGCATGGGAATATGGTACGCGGGTGCACCATCGTTTTATTGATGGCTTTCATACCGGTTACATCCTTGATCTTCTTGATCGGTTCCGCGCATCCGGGATGATCGGGGTAGATGACGCGATCATGCGCGGATATGCGTTTTATCGCGCGGAATGCTTTGATGCGAATGGCCATCCGCGCAGCTTTGCCGGGCGGGAAGGTTATGTGGATTGTCATGCGGTGGCACAAGCCATCGCGACACTTTGTCGGTTTGGTGAACTGACAGCGGCACAGAAGATTGCAGATTGGGTCTGTGATGCATTGTTTGATGCCAATCGCGGAGTTTTTTATGCCGGGCGCGGGTGGTTTGGTGTGGATCGGCGTAATTACATGCGCTGGACGCAGGCATGGATGGTCTGGGCATTGTCGATTGTGATAGAAAAGACCACGATGAGAGAAACACTCAACCCTGGCCAACCCTTGGTTTTCGAACATCCGGATCCGGCCCGGCTGGAGAAGGAGGAAGCCCTTCGTGCGCTTTCTGAAGGTGCATTTCGTGACCTGTTTAAAGTGACCCGGATCGAGGCGCAGAAAATGCGGATAAGCGGGGATATGGAAGCACTTTATCGCCTGACGCGAGGGCTTAAAACCCTGCAACGGATTGGCGGGGAGCGGGGAATTATCCTGCAGGCGGGGCGGATTGAGGTGATTACCAGCGACACGTAACCTTGCCCGTTTGCGCATTTTGGGAAATAACCGGGGCAGATACCGGCCCCAAACCAGAAATCAGAAAGCCGTTCATGCCCAAAGCCTTTCCCGTCCTTCCGATTGATGCTGTTCTGCCCGACCTTTGTGCCGTGCTGGAAACCGGTACCAATGCGGTTTTGCAGGCCCCGCCGGGGGCTGGGAAAACGACCAAGGTGCCCTTGGCGTTGCTGGAAAGTGCATGGCGGAATGATCAGAAGATCGTGATGCTCGAACCCCGGCGGCTTGCCGCGCGGGCGGCAGCGCGCCGGATGGCCCAGTTGATGGGCGAGGGCGTCGGCGAGACAGTCGGCTATCGCGTGCGGTTTGACAGCAAGGTTTCCGCCAGAACCCGGATCGAGGTCGTGACCGAAGGTATTCTGGTGCGCATGATCCAGGATGCCCCGGAACTGTCAGGTATTGGCTGCGTGATTTTTGATGAATTTCACGAACGGTCGCTTGATGCCGATCTGGGATTGGCATTAGCGATGGAAACGCAGGCCGCCCTTCGCGATGATTTGCGCATTGTCGTAATGTCGGCAACCCTTGATGGCGATCCGATTGCGGCCCTGATGGGCGGTTGCCCGGTGATCACCAGCGAAGGCCGCGCTTTTCCGGTTGAAACAAAATATATCCCGATCCGCCCCGATGCGCGGATTGATCGGGAAATGACGGCGGCGATCCGGTTGGCACTTCGCGACGAAAGCGGGTCGATCCTGGCCTTCCTGCCCGGGCAGGGGGAAATCACGCGGGTTGAGGCGGCGTTGAAAGACGGGCTTGATCCATCGGTGATCATTGCGCCGCTTTATGGCGCGATGGAAACCAGGGCACAGGACATTGCGATTGAGCCAGCACCCGATGGCATGCGCAAGGTGGTGCTGGCAACCGCGATTGCCGAAACGTCATTAACGATTGATGGCATTCGGGTGGTGGTCGATTGCGGATTGCAGCGTTTGCCAAGATTTGACCCGGCATCGGGCATGACGCGGCTGGTGACGGTCAAATCATCGCAGGCCAGTGCCGAACAACGTCGCGGTCGTGCCGGACGATTGGAGCCAGGCGTATGTTATCGCCTGTGGGCAGAAGCCGAACATCGCGCCCGTCCGCCTTTTACCACGCCGGAAATTGCCGATGCCGATCTGGCGCCACTGACGCTGGAGCTCGCCCGCTGGGGCGTGTTTGATCCGGCAAGCCTGCCGTGGCTGGATCAGCCCGACGGAGCAAAGATCGAACAGGCACGTGATGTGTTACGGCGGCTTGAGGCGATTGACGATGCTAACCGGATCACGCCAATGGGAACTGCGATGGCCGGATTGCCAGTGCATCCGCGGTTGGCACATATGATGTTGCGTGGCGCGCGCCTTGGATTGGGCGAGGTTGCCTGTGCGCTGGCAGCACTTTTGTCGGATCGGGATTTCATGCGCGGGCGTGGGGCGGATTTAACGCTTCGGGTCGAGACAATTTTGGCCCGCAAGGCCCCAAAAATGATCACGGAAGCCGCAAGACAGCTTGCACGGCGACTGGTTGAGGTCGCAAAGAAAGAAGTGGCGTCCGACGCAGGCAACATTGAGGTCGGCCCTGTGGATCATGCGGATCAGGTCGGGTTGCTTCTGGCATTTGCCTATCCCGACCGGATTGGCGAACGACGCAAGGGTACGGATGCGCGGTATCGCCTGTCGGGCGGGCGTGGCGGGATACTGGCCAATGACGATGCATTGGCGAACGAACCCTATATCGCGGTGGCGGAGCTTGACGGGCAGGCGCGCGAAGCACGGATTTACCTTGCCGCACCTTTGTCGCGCGCAAGTCTTGAAACTCATTTTGCCGATCAGATTTCGGAAGGAACAGAGGTCTTCTGGGATGCGCAAAGCGATGCGGTGCAGGCACGATGGCAACGGCGGATCGG
Organism: Thalassospira sp. A3_1; assembly: GCF_017744215.1. Taxonomy (NCBI): domain Bacteria; kingdom Pseudomonadati; phylum Pseudomonadota; class Alphaproteobacteria; order Rhodospirillales; family Thalassospiraceae; genus Thalassospira; species Thalassospira sp. A3_1. The sequence goes on from NZ_JAGHQQ010000002.1 coordinate 784,051, forward strand.
GGCGCTGGTGCTTGATGAAAAGGCCACCCGTGACGAGGCCGGACCGGATGCGATTGCAACCGCGATGATCGAAGGCATTCGCCGTCTTGGCCTGCATTGTTTGCCTTGGGACAAGGCGGCCGAGGGACTGCGTGAACGGATCGCGTTCCTGCATCGGGTCGATCCGGAAAACTGGCCCGACATGAGCGACGATGCGCTTTTGGCATCGCTTGAGGATTGGCTGATGCCATATCTTGGCGGGATCAATAAACGCAGCCAGCTTAAACAGGTCAATATGGCCGAGGCACTGTTATCGGGCATTGATTGGAACTGGCGCCAGGAGCTTGATCGTCTGGCACCGACCCACTGGACCGTGCCAACCGGATCCCATATCCGCATTGATTATAGTGGCGAAACACCAGGGCTTCCTGTCCGGTTGCAGGAAATGTTTGGCGCGACCGAAACTCCCAAAATCGCCGGGGGCAAGGTGGCGGTAACGTTGCATCTGCTGTCGCCAGCACAAAGGCCGCTTCAGGTAACGTCTGATCTGGTCGGGTTCTGGAACGGCTCCTATGCGCAGGTCAAGGCCGAGATGAAGGGACGTTATCCCAAACATTACTGGCCCGACGACCCGTTGCAGGCCGAACCGACCAGACGGGTCAAAAGCCGGATGTGAGAAGACGGCCTTATCGGGCGCGGCAGGGGCTATACGCGTGTGGTGCAGGCGGGCATAATCGTGCCTCGATTTTGCGTTTAACAGGATCATGATGATCACAGCCGCCACACCGCTTTTAAACGTTGCCGAGATTCACCGCAGCATCGATTTTTACCGTTTGCTGGGGTTTGAGGTGGTGGCGCGTACCTTGTCCGATCTGGATGAGCAACCGGTCTGGGCGATGCTGGAGGCAGGTGGCGGGGATACCAGAATCCGTTTGATGCTGGCCGCGCATGGCGGTGTTTCGCATGAAGAGCGCCGGATGCGACCATCCTTTGCCGGGCTGGTCTGGTATCTGGAATGCAATGATGTCGACGGCATGTTTGACACGATAAACGATGCCGGGTTCAAGCCAGAGCCGGTGACGGAGCTTGAGGACGGCACGCATCAGTTCTTTGTCCGTGATCCGGACGGATATGAAATTGCGGTGACAGAACCCAATGGTTACACGGTCGGGTAGCTGATTTTCAGGACTTCAAGCTCGTCCTCGCCCGCTGGCGTGCGTAGCGTCACCACATCACCGACACCCGCTTTCATAAGGGCGCGCGCGACGGGGGAAATCCAGCTTATTTTGCCTTTGAGGCTTTCGGCCTCGTCCTCGCCAACGATGCGGATGGTGACTTCTTCGTCCCGCGCATTCACATAGGTGACCGTGGCACCAAAGAAGACCCGGCTGTGGTCGGGTTGTTCGCGCGGATCAACGACAACTGCGTCCTCGATCCGTTTGCGAAGATAGCGCACCCGGCGATCAATTTCGCGCAGGCGTTTCTTGCCATAGATGTAATCACCATTTTCCGACCGGTCACCATTGCCTGCCGCCCATGAAACCACGGCAACGGTTTCGGGTCGTTCCTTCTTCCACAGGTGATCAAGTTCGGTGCGAAGGGCTGCGAGCCCTTCGGGGGTCATGTAAATCGGTCTGTCCATTAGCGGGTTTTAGCTTAACGCTGCGCCGCGGGAAAGAGGCGATTTGGGTCGGCGGTGTAGCAGATACCGGGCATCTTGTTATTCATCAAGCGGCAGGCCCGCGACAAAATCGCGCAGCCAGCGTTGTGCGGGATGGACATCATTGCGGCGATGCCAAGACATGGTGAAGCCGATCGGATCAAGATCGAAGGGAAGCGATCGAATGGCAAGAGCATCGGCCTGGCCAGACGCTGGAATGACGCCAGCCATCAGGGTCGCGATCAGATCGGAGCGCGCAATCACAAGCGGGGCGGCGTACATCGTTGGCAGGGTCACGGCAAGGCGGCGTTTATGGCCCATTTTTGCCAGTGCCGCATCCACCAGACCAAAGCGGTCATTTTCCGGTGATACCAGCAAATGCGATAGCGACAGAAAGGCTGGAAGATCCAGCGGTGCCTTGGCAGCCGGATGGTCGCGACGCATCACGCAGACAAAGTTTTCGGAAAAAAGCGGCTGGGTCAGGATGCGGCCGGTTTCAGAAGGCGGTACGCCAATCGTTAGGTCGGCTTCCCCCGCGTCAAGCAGGGTAATGGCGTCATCCCGCGCGGTGAAGTTACCGATCCGCAGCGTGATGCCCGGTGCCTTTTGACGTAGGGCATCAAGTAGTACCGGCAGGACCCTAAAGGTCGGATGATCGGAAAGTGCGATGGAAAAGGTCGCGGTGGACGTTGTCGGATCAAACGTCTGGGTGAATTCAAGCGTGCGCTGAATTTCGGTCAGTGCATGGCCGAGTGGTTCGGCAAGATCAAGGGCACGCGGGGTTGGCTGCAAACCCGCAGGGCTGCGGATGAAAAGTTCATCATTAAGCAACCCACGTAGTCGCGATAGTGCGGCACTCATGGCTGGCTGAGTGCGGCCAATACGTATGCCCGCACGCGTGACGCTGCGTTCTTTCATCAGCGCGTCGAAGGCCACCAGAAGATTGAGGTCGATGCCATGTAAATCCATGAGATGGATGTTGTCACATATTTTATATTGATTTCAAGTATGTCGAGAGGGTCGGTAGCATTTCCCCATATCCAACAATCCTGAATGGGAAATGAAAATGACGGATCAAATCAATACGCCCGCGATTACCGGGGTATCAGACCCGGATCGCAAGGCCATCGAAGCACTGTACCGGGCTTTCAGCGAAGGTGCCGACCTTTTGGATGAGGCGGTTTGCAGCGACTGGCAGGATATCCCGCTAGCCCCCGGGCAGGAACCGGGACGCGACGGTATGAAGCCGCTGATCAGGGCGTTTCAGGCTGCCTTTCCAGACGTGAAAATCATCGTCCACGAAATGATTGGCGGCCCGGGCCGGGTTGCCGTGCGCGCCGAAATCACCGGCACGCATTCAGGCGAATGGTTTGGGATTACGCCGACAGGCAGCGCTTTTCGCATGCCGATCCACGAATTTCATTATGTCGAAAACGGCAAGGTGACCCATACATGGCATCTGGAAGACTGGCTTGGCTGGTTGTATCAGGTGGGCGCATGGCCAATCACCGATCAGGAGGCCTCGCAATGAAAGCCGTTAGACTTGATGATTACAATACGGCACCTGCCATCCGCGATATTGCCACACCGGAAATCGGCCCGGAGGACGTGCTGGTCCGGGTGGGAGCAGCAGCTCTTAATCCGCTGGATGTCAAATTGCAAAGCGGCGTGTTGCAGGGCTATTTCCCGCTGGAATTCCGATACACGATGGGATCAGATATTTCCGGGATGATCGAGGACGTCGGTGCAAATGTGATCGGCTGGCAGAAAGGTGACAAGGTTATTGCCCGGCTTGATCCGGTCGCAGGTGGTGCCTTTGCCGGGTTCGCCTGTGTTCCGGCAAATTACCTTGTGAAGCTAACTGAAGACATGCCGCTTGAAGTGGCCGCAGGCATTCCGACGGCGGCGGGAACAGCGTGGCAGGTGCTGTTCGAGATGGGCGACCTTGGTGTCGGGCAGACCGTTCTGATCCATGCCGGGGCAGGCGGGGTGGGTAGCTTCGCCATCCAGTTTGCCCGTGCGGCCGGCGCGCGCGTGATTGCAACCGCATCCGGGGACGGGATCGACATTGCGCGGACATTGGGCGCAGATCAGGTGATTGATTATCGTCATGCCGATTTTGCTGAAATGCTTTCGGACATCGATCTGGTGATCGACAGCATTGGCGGCGAAACACAGCAAAAATCGTTTGGAGTTCTGCGAAGCGGCGGCAGGTTGCTATCGCTTGTTGCCCCGCCGGACGAGGCATTGGCACATGCGCACAATGTCAATGCGCAGTTTGTGTTTCATATGTCTGACGGGGAACGGTTGGCGCGGGTTGTTTCAGCGATACACGAGAATAAAGTGAAGGTCCTGATCGACCGGACCGTGCCAATCGATCAGTTCGGCGATGCATTTACCCGGCAAGCATCGGGCCGGGCGCGCGGCAAGATCATTGTGACGATGGTTTAATATGAGAAAACCGTGACGCAGACTGTCTGTGTCACGGTTTTTGTTTTCTGAGATCGTCACTGGTCAGGCGTTGGCTTCGACCCGAAGGGCTTTGTCGTCAATCGGCATATGCACGAGGGCGGCAAAGATGCCAAGCGCGATGGAAGCGATCCAGACGCCATCGAAACTGCCGGTCAGATCAAAGATGACCCCACCCATCCACGCGCCAAAGAACGCACCGATCTGGTGGGACAGCATGACAATGCCAAACAGCGTTGCCATATAGCGCGGGCCGAAAACCTGCACGATGATGCCGCTAGTGAGCGGCACGGTTGACAGCCACAAGGCCCCCATCACCGCCGAGAACAGCCAGATGGTCTCAGCCGTTTTGGGTGCAATCATAAAGATCAGAATGACCAATGCGCGCATGCCGTAAATAAACGACAGGCCCCATTTTTTACGCCATTTGCCGCCCGCCCAACCAGCCGTCAGCGTGCCGACAATGTTAAACAGGCCGACAATCGCAAGTCCCTGTGCCGCAACTGAACCGGGTAACCCGCAAAGCTGGGTAAAGGTCGGAAGGTGGGTTGCGATCACCGCGATATGAAAGCCGCAGACAAAGAAGCCGGCATTCAAAAGCAGGAAGCCACGATGTTTGCGCGCCTCGTGAAAGGCCGCGACCAACCCGGTCGGACCAAGATCAACACCCCCCGAATTGGGGCCGTGGGCCTCGGCCTTGCCCGTAAGTGCAAAGGCAAACGGCACGATGATCATTGACATGACGGCAAGGATTGCAAGGGCAGACACATAGCCGACACTGTCATTCAGAAACTGGGTTGTCGGGGCCATGATAAACTGGCCGACCGAGCCCCCGGCAGATGCCAGGCCAAGGGCGAAGCTGCGTTTGTTGGGTGGGAAGGCACGGCTGATGGCGGCCAGAATGACCGGGAAGCTGGTCGCACCGACACCCGCCCCGATCAGGAAGCCTGATGTCAGATGCAGTTCAAGTGGGGAGGTCGAAGTCCCCATCAGATACAGACCCAGCGCATAAAACAGTGCCCCGCCGATCAGGGTGCGGGTTGTGCCATAGCGATCGGCAAGGGCTCCGGCAATCGGGGCGGCAACACCCCACATCAGGTTCTGAATTGCAAAGGCCAGACCAAAGGTGGAAGCACTCCAACCGGTGGCCGTCAGCATATCGGGGATAAACAGGCCAAGCGACGGTCGGATCCCAAGATTGACTGCCAGGACAAGACAGCCAGCGACAAGAACAAGCCAGGGAAACCATCTGGCGGTGCGAAGAGTGGGGCTCATCGGGCTACTCCGGAGCGGATTTCAATAATTGTTCCGATTTTGAACGCGATGGTGTAATGCGTCCAATTCATTCGGATTATTATGCTGATAACATTTGCGCATTATTATCTGGCAGCGGATCGGATATCGCTCCGGCTTCGACGACAATTTTGCCAACGGTATCAATGATATCATCAAGATCGGTATTGGCCTGACGGCGGATCAGCATGATCCCCATATTCCAGTTCATGCCTGGAATATCAAGGATGCGAATGCGGTTTGCCGCCGGACTGTGCATGCAGAACCGCCGTGCCATGATGCCGTATCCCGCACCGGCGGCAACCATTTCGATCTGCAATTCAAGGGCGGAAACTTCGAGCACGGACTTGAACTGTACCCCGTTCTGACGCGCCCACGCATTGCCAAGTGCCCGGAAAGTACAGCCATCCGGCATCAGAACCATTGGATGTTCGGCCAGTTCGGCAATGTTTTTCGGGTGGTGTTTGGCCGATCGTGGTCCGATGGCAACGATTTGGTCATCAAGAAGCTTTTGCGCGCGCAGACTTGCCGGAATATCTCGGACATCGGTCCCACCGATTGTGCCATGTGGACCATCCAGCGACAGCATGGCATCAATTTCACCCCGCCGCATCAGCGGCAACAGCTCGCTTGACCAGCCGCTTTTGATCGTAAGCGACATGTCAGGAAAACGTGTGTGCAGGTCGCGCAGTTCACTTGCTGCCAGCAGAGGCGCTGCCCCGTGGCTGACGCCAAGGCGGAAGGGGCCCGTCACGGCATTGTTGCTGGTGATGCTTTCGGTGAAACCGTTAAGGCGGCGCAAAAGATCACGGGCTTCGGCCAATGCACGATGCCCGGCAGGGGTTGGTTGCAATGGTTTCAATGACCGGTCAAAAAGCTGTGTGCCAATGCGTTCTTCAAGGCGCTGGATGCGGCGCGTGATAGCGGGCTGCGTCAGGCCAAGGTGGGCCGCCGCCCCATGAAAGGATTTTTCATCGGCCACGGCAATCAATGCCTGAAGTTCGCGGGTATCCATAACAATCCATCCTTGATGCTGGAAGCGACAAGGATCGCGCAATTATACTCTTGATGCAAGAAAAGCATCATGCTGGATCTGGCGATATATTTCATGCATGTCTGGCCTGTTTTAGGGCATCGGCCATTTTCTGCATTTTGGTTTTGCATGCTGTTGCTGCCGCAGTATAGCCGCCTTCGCCACCATCAAGAAAATGAAAATGCGCATCGTTGGTGACGGATGGCACGATGCAGGTCATCAGGGCGGTTTTCTGGTGATGCACGCCGAAGTGAATGTCGCCGTGCTGTTCGGCTTCGAGCAGAAGGTCTTCAATATCGCGTGACTGATCGGGTGTGCAATTGACCGTCATCCAAAGTCCATCACCGAATTTGCGAAAATCGGTATTCAGTGCCGTATAGTCGCGATAGCGCACCGGATCAAAGCCGCCGACGGATTTCCCGGTTTTAAACAGGATCAGCGCGATCAGGGAAATATACAGCGCCTGTGCCCATGCCTTGAAAAGCGATCCGCCTGGTGCGCGCGTTGCCAGCGCTTCAAGCCGCAGACCCGATGGCGGGAATTTGAATGCGGGTCCGGCAGCGGGGATCGGGCTGCTTTTTCGCGGGCTGCTATCAAGGATGTCAAACAGCTTGGCAGCACAGACATCAAATAGAGGTCGGTCTTCGCCGGGCAGAACGATGATCGACAGGATTTCGCTATCCTTGGTCGCCTTGATCGGTGACCAGCGACATGACAGGCCGCTAAGGTTTGGCTGGGTTCCTGCGGGGGCCGGGGCAATGAGATTGTCCCCCTGTTTCATCCGGTCTTCGGCCCATTTCATGCCGCGCCCGGAAAACATCGCATAGGAAACCGGCGGTGAAACCGCGTAACGTGCCACCCTTACATTGCGCCCGGTTGCCCGGATTTCGGCAATCCGTATCAGGGCAACCCTCAGATCAAAACCAAGGGCTTCGTTCGCCCATGTCGTGGTGGCTGCAAGGGCATCGCGCACGGCATTAATATGATCGGGCGGGCAGGCAAAACCGGCACCATCGCCGCCAAAAATAAAGGGATAATCGGAATGGCCAAGCGCATTGCTTACCGCGCAAATTACCGAGGCCCCGACCATGTTGACATCCTTGAACCGGCCGGCTGCGACGGCTTTGGTCGATCCGGCAATATCGGATGTGCCGACCCACCAGTCATCTGGCAGTTCGTGATAGATTGACGGATCAAGAACCTTGGCGAAATCGTTAAAAACCGGGATGTCGAGATAGGGATTGTTCACAGGCATCTCGCAGTTTCGCAGGGCCGGATTATGCCGCCTTAGTAATGAGGCGGCGGTGCATCATCTTCTGGTGATGTACGCAGGAAATCAACAAGCCGTTTAATATCTTCGGCCATCAATTTGTTGCGCCGTTCCAGCAGATCAATCCGGTCCCACTGTGATTTGATCATGTCGGACATGTCATGCATCGCGCTTTCGAGATGGGCAATATGGATTTCGAGTTCGTTGATGCGGGTATCGGGGGCTTGCTGGCTCATGTTGGCGTATTTGCTCTGACTAGCGGGTGGAAAACTTGCCGGGCTTTAGTCCCTGTGGCAGGAGTAGGGCATGGACCGTAACACACATTGCCAAGATTGGTTAGCCGACCTGTGAGCGAATTATCCATCCTTGTCATTCTGGGCGTCGTTATTGCCTTGATCCTGATTTATGCGATCCGGCTGCGTGCGGTGCCGATGCCAAGTGGTCGCAAGGCACGAACGGAAATCATATCCTATCTGCCCAAGGAATCCTGCCGGGTGACGGATTTCGGATCGGGGTGGGGAGATTTGGCAATCGGCATCGCGCGAGCCCGGCCTGACATTACCGTGACCGGGATCGAACTATCGCCTTTGCCCTATGCGGTCAGCCGCATTCGTGCACGGCTCGCCCAGCTTGAAAACCTCTCTTTGGTGCGTGCGGATTTCAGAAAGCGTGATCAGGACCCGGGGGATGTTGTTGTGTGCTTCCTTGACCCGCGCGTGATGGCTGATGTTGGCGATGTACTAAATCAGCGTATGGTGCCCGGCGGGATCGTAATATCGCGCGCCTTTGCCATTCCCGGCTGGCAGGCATTTGGCGAGGTCCCGATGCAGTCGGGGAGCGATATGCTTTATCTTTATCGGGTGGGATCGCATCTGTCAGGATAAGGTGAGGTGCGGTTTGCAAAAAGCAGGGGTGCTTTGGGCACCCCCGATTTTTGGCATCATTCTTCTTCATAAATCTTGATCAGGGCGGAATGGTCAAGATCGCCCCCGCCCATTTCGATCAGTTCTTCGTAAAGTTCGAGTGCGAGGCGCGAGAAGGGCAATTCAAGGCCAAGCTCGCCTTCGGAAAATTCAAGCGCCTGATACAGATCCTTGCGCTGGGTGACAACCTTGCCGCCGGGTTCGAAATTACGTTCGATCATGCGTTCGCCGTGCTTTTGCAGGATGGCAGAATCCGCAAAGCCGCCGGTCAGGGCGGATCGCAATTTGTGCAGATCGACCCCGGCCTCGTCCGCCATGGAAAAGGCTTCGGCAATGGCACCGATGGTGATGCCGACAATCATCTGGTTGGCGGCTTTTGCGATCTGGCCTGATCCGATTTCCCCGACATGGGTAACGCGTGATCCAAGAACGCCAAAGACACGCTGGACACGTTGGAAGTCTTCTTCCTCGGCACCGACCATAATGGTGAGTGTACCGTTTTCCGCGCCGTGTGTGCCGCCCGATACCGGGGCATCGATCCAGTGACCGCCTGCTTCTTCGACGGCATCGGCAAAGCGCCGCGTCGCATCGATGGCGGTTGTGCCCATATCGACAACGATGGTGCCTTCTTCCATACCATCAATAACACCGTCTTCGCCAAGCAGGACATTCTCAAGCGCCTCGGTATTGGCGACACATATGATGACGATATCGGCATCGGCGGCAGCATCGGCGGGGGTCGGGGCGGTTGCAACGCCCAGATCGTCAAAGGCATTGAGCGTTTCGGGATTTCGCGTATTGACGGTCAGGATCGCGCCGGCCTTTTCAAGATTGAGCGCCATGGGGCGGCCCATCAGTCCCAAACCGATGAATGCGATATTTTCCCCGGCAAGTGCGGTCATAACGGTGTTCCTTCGTTTTGGCCAACGCGTGGGCCTTCAATGTGACGGTCAAAGCGATCAGGCAATCAAAAACATCCCGGTTCGTGGAACCGGGCGGGCGGCAGTAAAAATGCAGGTGCGGCCATAACATGGCGGTCTGACAAAGAAAGCAGCAATTCAAGGCACTCGCCTGATGTTATGCGCGTTTCATTTGGGTTCCGTCACTATCGACCGACGCTATATCGTCGGAATGAAAATTATGTGGTCGTTCTGTGCTGTCTTCGCTTTTATCTTCACGGGCCTAGAATTCGCCAGGGCGGACATAACGCGCGGCCATCGCGCGTTCAATGGCTGCACCTACAAGGCGGTCGATATCAAGGCGGTGACGTATCAATTCGAGAATGCGAAGTTCTTCCTGGCTGATTTCGCTGTCAGACAGGACAATTTCACAGGCAAAGACATAGGCTGTTTCGCGCAATTTGCGCGGCAGGGCTTCGCGGATCATATCCAGCGTGCTGTCGAGCCCGTCTTCTTCGGCAAGTAACTTGGCACAGTCACGTGCAACTGCGGTGACACCGTCATTGTCAAAGCCGGCAAAAATCGGAAGGTAACGAACCCGACGCCCCATTGCGGACAGTTCTGCGTCGGTAATATCGTTATCCGAGGCCGAAACCATAACCATTGTGTAAATCAAGGCGTCCTGATGCGAGATCACGATGATTACTCCTTTTCCGGGTGACTGACCGTTAACGGATATTCCCGCCGAACGTCGACGCACCGGCTGATGGCGTGTGACAACTCCGATGGACATAGAACCTAAGACGGTATTTGATCCCCGGCAACAGTTAACCGTTTAAATCCTCACGATTTTAATGATTGCGTAGTGAAGTATGAGGCATCCTTTGGTCGTCGGGACACAGGGGGGCTTGCTACGCATTCATGCGTAGAGGCTGTGAACCGAAGGGGATGCTTAAAAAATTACAACATGTTAGCGTCAGGAACGCATCGCATTCTCTCTTGGGAATAAAATAGGCCTTTGCAGCGCATGGGGTAATAGTTATGGTCTCGCAGCGATAACAAAAATGACGAATAAGCCGGGTATGGGAGTTATCATTTCAAGCAATGCTGCGGGAACTCTTGCGGCGTTGATTGGGCATCTTCGTGTACCGTCGGGGGTTTATGATCCCATCGGCGAGAGCCTTCTTGTCAATGCGCCGTGGGTGCAGACGATCTCGCCCGACCTTGCCGATGATACCTGGCAAAAAATCGATACCCATCCCGAAATCGCCCGAAACATTCGTGAAATCAGTGCCGAAGCCCTTAATGCCGTTGGCTATTTTTCGCGTGTTGACCATATCGACGGTCGCGATGTTCAGTTTTTTGCATGGCAGCTTTCATTTTCCGAACAGGTTTATGTCCGCATCATCGCCCTGCAGGATGCCGATGCAACGACAGGCACCGGGGTTCTGATTTCCCCGCAACCGGTTCTTGTGGTCGAACGCGATGGCGGTTTGCGATTCTCGAACAAGGCAGCAGAACAGGCAGCCCTCGAAATGGGGCTGCCCGGTGCATTGTCGCTGACCAAGCCAACCGGACAACGCGCCCTGTTCGAAGAAGGGGAGGATAACGGCGACTGGGATGAGGTTCGAACGGTCCATTACGGGCAGCGGATTTACCAGTGGCAGCGCATGCCTTTGCCGACGCAGGATGCGATTGCGCTGTTCGGGCAGGAACGCACGCGGGAGGAAAGCTATCGCCGGGCACTTGAACATGCCGTGCATGGCATTATCGATCTGGCGGCTGATGGCACCCTGACCAGTGTGAACGAAGAAGCCGCAACGTTGTTTGGCTATGACAATGTCCGTGAGCTCCGTCAGGCCTATCTGACCAATCCCGAAAAATTTTATGCCCGATCCGAGGATTTGCGCGATTTGCGCCGCGATCTTGTATCAGGCAACGGCATTCAGGCGCGCGATGTTGAAATGCGCCGTCAGGATGGCAGTCAGCTTTGGGTGCGGATCAACGCGACAGAAATCCGGGGCGAGGGCGGATCGCTTCTAGGATATAGCGTTACCGTTACCGACATCACCAAAAGCCGTCAGGCGGAATATGATCTACGCCGTCGACAGGAACGTTATCGCGCACTGGTCCAGACTGCGGGCAGCGTGATCCTGTTCCTTGATAGCGAAGGACGCATTCTGGAATATAACCGCGAATGCGAATGGACATTCGGCTATTCCTGGATGGAAGCAGCGGGGCAGAATTTCTTTGATTTTCTGTTGCTTCCGGGGGAACGCGATCAGGTGCGTCAGGCGATCAAGCGCCTGATTTCCGGAGAGATCATCAAGGACGAAGTCATTTCATTCCGTCGTCGCGACGGCGAGGTGCGCCTGTTGCAATGGAATGCGCGTGCGCATTTTGGTGAAGATGGCGACGTATCGGGTGTGATCTGCATCGGGCAGGATGTGACCGAAAAACTGTCGGTCGAACGTGCTCTTCGCCGGGCCGAGGAAAAATATCGCGGTATTTTCGAAAATTCCGCCGAAGGGCTTTATCAAAGCCGCCCGCTTGGCGATATCCTGTCGGCCAATCCGGCCTTTGTATCGATCCTTGGCTATGACAGTGCCGACGAATTGCTGGTGTCCCAAGCCGGGTTTTCGCAATGTTACCTGAACCCGACCAATCGTCTGCGCCTGACGGGAAAGCTGTTGCGCGATGGTGCGGTTCAGGGTTTTGAAGCCGAAATGCGCCGCCGTGACGGCAAGATCATCTGGGTCGAGGAAAATGCCCGACTGGTCCGCGATGACAAAGGTGTGCCGGTTCTGATCGAAGGATCGATCACGGATATCACGGATCGAAAACGCAGCGAAGCCCGCATCCAGTTCCTGGCTCATCATGACGGATTGACCGGACTTCCCAACCGAACCCTGTTTCAGGAACGCCTTGCTGCCGCGGTCAAGCGTGGCAAGCATGAAAAGCGCAGTTTTGTGCTGATGCTGTTTGATCTGGATAACTTCAAGGACATCAATGATACGCTTGGACATCCCATCGGCGACCTACTCTTGCAGGGGGTGGGGGAGCGCATGCGGGTCTGCCTGCGTAACGAGGATGTTGTCGCACGCCTTGGCGGGGATGAATTTGCTGTCCTGATCCATGATCCGGGCACGGTCGAGGAAGTGACCCTTGTTGCGCAGCGCCTGATTGAACGGGTGTCTGAACGCTTCATGCTGGACGGGAACGAGGTGCAGGCATCGACATCGGTCGGAATCTGCATGTTCCCGCAGGACGGGCGCGATGAAAAGGACCTTTTCCGCAATGTCGATCTGGCGCTGTATTGCTCCAAGGCCGAAGGGCGCAACCGGTATCATTTCTTCGAGCCGCGTTTGCAGGTCGAAGTGCAGGAACGCAAGGCGCTTGAACGCGACCTTAGCCATGCGATTGAAAATGACGAGCTGGAGCTGTTCTATCAGCCGATCATTGATATCGCGAACCACAAGATCATCGGGATGGAGGCGTTGGTGCGCTGGTTCCATCCATCACGCGGGCAGGTGAGCCCGGTCGATTTCATTCCCGTGGCCGAACGCATGGGAATCATTGCCGATGTCGGGCGCTGGGTGCTCAATCAGGCCTGCAAACAGACCCGGCAATGGGTCGATGCCGGTTATGGCGAACTGACGATTTCGGTCAATCTTTCGCCGCTGGAGCTGGCACGGCACGAGGACCTGATTGAAAGTGTCGGCGATGTTCTGGAACGGTCGCGTCTGAACCCGACCCAGTTGCAGTTCGAAGTTACCGAAAGTGCGGTGATGGATAACCCGCGCGAAGCGGCGATCACACTGGGCATTCTGCGCAATCAGGGGATCCGGATTGCGATTGATGATTTCGGGACCGGTTATTCATCGCTGGCCTATCTGAAACGGTTCCCGGTCGACAAGATCAAGATCGACCGGTCGTTTATCATTGATCTGGACAGTCGCGATGGCAATGCGGCAATCGTGCGCGCGGTGGTATTCCTGGCGCGGTCGTTTGGCATGGCGGTCAATGTCGAGGGGATCGAGACGGAAATGCAACTTGAACGCATCGTTTCCGAAGGGGTCGACGAGGTGCAGGGCTTCTATTTCAGCAAGCCGATCCCGGCCAGCGATTTTGAAGTGCTGTTGAAATCGAACGTGACCATGCCGTTTGATGTGTCCTTTGGCGGGAACTCGCGGCCGCACTGATCATGCAGGCGACCGCATTCCCGGTTTTCAACAGGTTTCGTCCGTTATCACGCGGCGCGGTGATCCCAGAAATCACCGGCCTTCTGGCGCAAGCGATCCCGGTCGATCACGACCGTTAACGGGCGTGACCGGCTTTTGCGCAGGACACCCTGACGACGTAGATCGGCAATCATGCGGCTTGCGGTTTCGGTGGTTGTGGCGATGATGCTGCCCAGCTTGTCGCGTGTCGGTAGAGGGCAGTGATCATCCTTGGCACTCCAGAGCAGGAACCGGCAAATCCGGCGCATCGCCGACCCGGTCCCCAGATTGACCTTCCAGTTATAGCCATCGACAACCTCACGCGCGAGCAGCCGCAGGATCGCCTGTTGCAGTTCGGGATTGTTTGTCTGGGCCATGCGAACACGCGCAACCGGAATGCGCATTAGCACCGTTGGTGTCAGGGTTTCGCTGATGAGTGACAGACCCGGTTCGACAACGGTCTCAAGTCCGATGAGGTCGCCGGGACGAAATACGCGGCAGACCTGACGTTCGCCATCTTCGGCATAGTGACACTGCATCACAAGGCCCGACAGAATGCGATAGATATATTCGCTGTCCCCTTCGTGATGTCCGATGGCTGTATTGGCCCCCATATCAAGGGCCGGGTTTTCAGCAAGTTTCTCAAGATGTTTCAAGGCGTCTTCGTTGTTCATGGGGGAACTCCCGATGGCACAAGGGAGATACGCGGCATCTTGCGGGGTGCCGCGTATCGACACCAGATCTTTTGTCCGGCCGGATGGCCGGTTTGCTTTGTCTAACAATCAGGCCGCGCGTAATGCGCGGGCGGGCCGGGCAACAAACAACCAGTCCAGCAACCAGATCACCAGCATGGATACACCGACAACCGGGTAAATGATGCCGCCAATCGCAAGGATTGCCGTGACTCCGACCAGACTTTTTGTTCTTCGTGGCAAGGGTGGCACGCCAAGCGATCCGGCAGGGCGGCGTTTCCACCACATAACCCCGCCCGAAACGGCCATAAAGACAATCGCGGCACAGACAATCATCAGGACAATCTGGTTGATCACCCCGTATTCCTGACCAAGATGGACATTGATCGACCATTCCATGATCCGGCCAAAGATGCCGTAATCCTGATATCCCATATTGATCAGTGGTCGACCTGAATACTGGTCCAGATGAATGACACGCTGTTGGGACAGGTCATCGGGATAAATCGATGCGCTGTAAACACCGGTTTCGCCACCTGGCAGTGAAATCGCATAGCCCGGCGCTATACCAAGTTCCTCGAACTTTGCCACGGCTGCATCAATGCCGATGGGCGTTGGTTTGACACCCCCGGCATTTGCGATGCCGTCAACCGACATCGGGATCGGGGCGTTTTCGGTGGTCCAGCCGGTTTCGCCAAATGCGTCAATCATCGGCACGGTCGAAAGCGGTACTTCGACGCGCACACCCGATGGATAGCCGCTGGGTGTGCCGTTGGCGAATTCGTTGGCATATTTGCCCCAGAATACCGACCAGAACATGCCGGTCGCGGCCAGAAACACGATAAAGAAGCCAACAAAAATACCGGTTACCGCGTGGGCATCGCGCCACCAGCGTCGACGCGCAGGTGTATCGCGCACGGTCAGCACGCCGCCCGTCTGATCGCCGCGCGGCCACCAAAGGTATGTGCCGGTCGCGACCAGCAGGATGCTCCAGCCCGCGGCAATTTCGATCAGGTAATTGGCAATGGTGCCGAACTCGGCCAAGCTGTGGATGCGGCGCACCAGCCACATGATCGTGCCGCGATCAGGCATCGACCCCTGAACCAATCCTGTATAGGGATCGACATAAACCGACCGACGATCACCGCCTGACGTGGCAATAACGATTTCGGTGCTGCGGTCCGGCGAGGCCGGCGTGATGATTTTGACCGGTTTGTCACCAACGAAATAGCGCACGGCGTCGACCTGCGTGCTGATCGGAAGCGGCGGTACATCCAGAACATTGACGAATTTCAGATCGGAATAAACCCAGTCATCGATTTCGTCACGGAAAAGGTAGGCCGCACCAGTAACGGCCAGCAGAATCATAAAAGGCAGGACAAAAAGTCCGGCATAGAAATGCCAGCGCCAGACAGCGCGATAGAGGCTGCTTGTCCCTTTGGACGCATTTTTGGCATGTGCCGATGCGTTTGGCATCACGATATCCCCAATTCGGTCGCGGGTCTGTTGGGATACAGGCGCATAGGCCGGCCAATCCCTACCCGGAACTTAAACAATCTGAAATTGGCCGTGCTGGGTGGTCCGGTGCCAAGAAGGGCAACAGACATCATCCATCAGGCCGGGAGACAGTCAGACGGGAAAGGGCGGGGCACGTGGTGATGCCGCAATCGGGCAGAAGTCATGCAGGCGTGCCGTGATATGAAGGGCGGTGACCGTATTGGACATCCGCACGCGATGGATCAGGGGCAATTCCGGTTCGACGGGCAGGCCGACCGCATGATTGCCAAGGCCGCAGATCGCGCACTGGAAACCTTCATAGGCACTGGAATGGGGGGATGATCCGCCTTCTTCTGTCGCACCGGCAGGGACGGATATCGTCTTGATGCCATTGGCTGTACAGATGATTAGCGGAATAAAGTTCTGATCGGCGTTGCCTGCGGCAACGGCCGGTGTATTGGCAAGCGCGACCGGCGCATGCATAAAGCCGAACATCAGGGCATTCGCCAGCAAAAAGCACGCGACAGCAACCGACAGGCTGCGTCTGAGTGCCGAATATGTCTGGCAGGTTTTGATCACGGCTTTCAATCCATTCCGGAAAGATACACGCCTTCAATAATCCCTTGAAGACGGGGTGTCAAAACTTGTTGGTGTGAACCACTTATCACCGATTTTTTATAATCGTTCCTGTAATAATTGAAATCCGTTGGTTTGCCTTGGATACGGGGAAAGGTCGTCTTGATCCAACGTTCGGAAAGCCAAGGAAATTCCGTCCCCGGTTTACACGGCTTGATCACCATCATGGCTATCGCGTCCCTCATGATGCTGTTGGCAAATAGTTTTCGGCGAAAACCCCGTTTCGGATTAGGCTGTTCATCCTGCTTTGGTCATTCGGGGAGAAGCCGATATGCAAGCCGATCCGCCCGGCGGTATGCGATTGCACACAAAGCCTTTGTGGTCGGCTGAGCGTGTCAACCGCGCGGTGTTGGCGTTAACCGTGACCGGGATTGTTGCGCATTTTGCCCTGATGCCGATAGGAATGGCACCGGTTTTCGGGGTTGCGGCAACGGATTGGCCGTTATTTATTCTTTTGGCCTTGGGCGGCGGGGTTTTGCTTTTTGAAATTGCCCAGAAGGTGCTGCAACGCGATTTCGGGGCGGATTTTCTGGCCGTCATTGCTTTTGTCACCGGTGTTGTTCTGGGCGAATATCTGGCGGCGTCGCTAATTATCCTGATGCTAAGCGGTGGTCAGGTTCTGGAAGCCTTTGCCATGCGAAAGGCGTCATCGGCGCTGAACGCGCTGGCGGATCGCATGCCGACAATCGCGCATCGCAAAGACGGTGAAAACATCACCGATATCGGGCTTGATGATATTGCCATCGGCGACCTGATTGCCATTTTTCCCCATGATACCGCCCCGGTGGACGGGGTTGTTGTGGACGGTCATGGCAGCATGGATGAAAGCTATCTGACCGGGGAACCTTATGTTGTCAACAAGGCACCCGGGGCATCGGTGCTTTCGGGGGCGATCAATGGTGATGCGGTGCTGGTGGTCCGGGCCGAACGGCGTGCACGCGAGTCGCGCTATGCCCAGATCATGCAGGTGATGCAGGAAGCCGAACAAAAACGCCCGAAAATCCGGCGGCTGGGCGACCAGATCGGTGCATGGTTCGCGCCCTTCGCGCTGCTGGTGGCGTTTGCTGCCTGGTATCTAAGCGGCGATGCCGTGCGGTTTCTGGCGGTTCTTGTCGTGGCAACACCCTGTCCGCTTTTAATTGCCATTCCGATCACGATCATGAGCGCGATTTCCATGGCGGCAAGGCGCGGGATCGTGATCCGCGATCCGACGGCTCTGGAACGGTTGCCAACCTGCAGAACCGCAATTTTCGATAAGACCGGCACCCTGACTTACGGGCGTCCGGAACTGGTCGAAATCCTGCCAGCTACGGGGAATCACGCTAGCAATGTTCTGCGGCTTGCTGCCAGTCTGGAACGGTATTCCAAACATCCATTGGCGATGGCGGTTCTGGCGGCGGCGGATGCGCGAAAGCTTGCACTGGGTGATGTGGTGCGGGTTTCGGAAAAACCGGGCCAGGGTTTGACCGGTGTAGTTGATGGCCACGAAATTGCGGTGACTCATCGTAAAAAGCTGATTGCAGGCGATCCGGCGATGGCCGATATCCTGCCGCCCAGTGTGAGTGGGCTGGAATGCGCGATCATGATAGACGGGGCTTATGGTGCGACCTTTCGTTTCCGCGACAGTCCGCGTTCGGACGGCAAACATTTTGTCGGCCATCTGGCGCCGATCCACCATTTCAAAAAGATCATGCTGTTATCTGGGGACCGCGAAAGCGAGGTCAGCCATCTTTCGCAATTGCTGGGTATTCAAGAAAGCCTTGCATCGCAAAGCCCGGAACAAAAGGTTGCCATCGTGCGCCGCGAGGCGGCAAGCGCACCGACGCTTTTCATGGGGGATGGCATTAATGATGCCCCGGCATTGGCGGCGGCAACCGTTGGCATCGCCTTTGGCAAGCACAGTTCGGTTACCGCCGAGGCCGCAGGTGCCGTGATCCCCGAAAGTTCGCTGCAAACCGTCGATGAACTGTTTCATATCAGTACCGCCATGCGCCGTATTTTATTGCAAAGCGTGATTGGCGGTATGGTGTTATCGATCATTGCCATGGGCTTTGCCGCCTTTGGTCTCATCAGCCCGGTGACAGGGGCAATTCTGCAGGAAGGTATTGATGTTATTGCGATCCTCAATGCGTTGCGCCTTGCACTTGTGCGTAACATCAATGCAGATTTGGTAGGGGATGAGGGCGAGTACAGGCTATAGTTGCAACTGGCATCTTTGAAGCAAAGGAACAGGGTAATGACACTTATCGTGAATGACGGCACGCCGGAAATGCGCGGACTTCTGGAAAAGGGGCGCAAACGGTTGCGCATCGTCGGACTGGTTTTGTTGGTGCTCGGTATCCTTGCCGTTGCCTTTCCGTTTGCGACCACAATTGCCTTTAAAACCGTGATCGGCTGGTTGTTTATCATTGGGGCTGTCGGACACTTTTACGGTGCATGGAATGCTGATACCCCGACACGACGCTGGATCGACATCGTTCAGGGTGTTTTGTTCGGGCTTGTTGGCGGTTGGCTGGCGTTTTTCCCGCTGACCGGGATTGTGACCCTGACGGTTTTGCTGGCGATCGCCTTTATCCTGCAGGGGATTCTCGAGCTCGTCATGGCGTTTCGGCTCAGCCAGTTTCCCGGTTGGAAATGGATGCTGTTCTCTGGCGGGATTGCCGTACTTGCCGGTATCCTGATATTCGCCGAGCTGCCAAGTTCGGCCACATGGGCCATCGGGCTTTTGCTGGGTATCAATCTGCTGTCATCAGGTTTCAGTTACCTGATGGTGTCGATGGCGATGGGCAAGGTTTCCGTCCGCTAGCGACTGCCGGTCATGGATCATGCGGAAAGGCGCCGGGCGCGATCAGTTCAAGGTCAAGTTCCTTCATCACGACCTCAATCGGGGTGATGATGGTTGTGCCCGGATCGCGTGCGGTACTTTCCGATCCGGCAAACAGCAACCCGACGCAGACATTGTCATCGTCATAAACCAGCGAACCGGAATCACCACCGCGTGAAAAATCGCCCTGACCCAGCGGTTGGGAAATGATCACCTGATCGATGAAAACCGCGTTTCCCGCTTCGCCGTAATTGACCTGAACGGTGGCATAAAGACCCTGTATCGATCCCTTGGTATGGCCGGTGGTGCGCCCGGTTTTATGAACTGCCGTGCCAAGGTCGCTATCGCCAAGATTGCGGGTTTTTCCCGGTGTTTCCAGCCCGATATTCTGCGTGTGCCAGCGGACATATTCGGTCGCGGGTTCAAGCGGTGCGGCAATCGCCGCATCCATACGGTTTTCGGCATTGTCGCGAAAATCGATCGGTACAAACCGGGCCAGACCGGCAATCACATCATTCGGATCATGGCCACCATCGGCGATGCCCGGTTGCAGGATGGCATCGCCCGGCCGCGCATCGTTCGAATTGGCCAGAACATGATTGTTCGACAGGATGACGACCGCCCCGCTACGCCGGTCGCGCATCAATCCGCCCAGGGTTCCGGCGGTGATATCGGCATGCCCAATGCTGATGCCGCTGGTGGCCGGGCGTTCGCGCGCGGTTAACGGACGGCGCGAGAAGCTTGCTTCCTGAACATCGGTGATGAAATCGACCGTGCCACCGCTACCAGCGGGGTGCTGTACCAGATTGGGGATGCGGTGCGACAGTGCAAGCTGGCTTGCCGCGATTTTCCGGTTCACGAAAATGACGATGGCAAGCTCGCCGGTATCAGTACCCTTGACGGTTTTCCGACCCAGCGAATAACCGTTTATCTCGCCGCGTTCCAGCAGCGGATCGAACTGGTTGGTTTGACGGATGAAGTCCCGATATTGCGCAAAATTGGCCCGTGTCATGGTTGGAATTCCCTATTGCTGTTATCACGGCTTGCCCCGGATTATTCCGGCTTTCATCGCCGGTTTTATTCAGCATGGCAGGGGTTTATGGCACTCAAAAGGCTGTAAAACCCTTGCTTGGAATCAACTCTACGTCGTAGCCGTCAACATCATGGGGAACGCCGTCTGGCCAGCCGGGACAGGATACATAAACATGAATGCATTGGCGGTCGGGATGGATGCGCGACACACCGGCCGCCACGCCAACCACACCCGAGGCCGCCATAACCTCGGCCCGGCAATGTTCTATCGCTTCCTTCAGGGGTGGACGGGACATCGGTTTATCCTTTTATGTGTCGGTCCATCTCGTCCTTCGGATATGGGGTGAAAGGTCGCGTTGGTCAAACGCGCTGTGCCCATTGCCTTAAAATGTCCGAAGGCCTGTGGTCGGCAGCAGGACGGAATAAAGCGATCCGGTCGCGGTGATGAACAGGCGATTGTTTTTCGGGCCGCCAAAACAGACATTCGATACCCGTTCAGGCATAAGAACCTTGCCGATCAGATCACCGGTATCGGACAGGCAATGCACACCATCGGTGGCGCTGCACCAAAGCCGTCCGGCATTGTCCAACCGGAAGCCGTCAAACAGCCCGTTGCTGCATTGGGCAAAAACGTCACCACCAGCAAGGCTGTTGTCATCGCGGACATCGAAAACCCTTATGTGGCGTTCGCCGCTTTCGAAATGGGTGGCACCGGTATCGGCGATGTAAAGTTTGCTTTCATCGGGGGAGAATGCCAATCCGTTAGGGCGTTTGAAATCATCGGCAACGCGGGTGATTTTGCCTGTCACGCCGTCAATCCGGTAAACGTGGCAACCATCGATTTCGGGTTCGGCGCGAAAGCCCTCATAATCGGAATCAATGCCATATGCCGGATCGGTAAACCAGATCGAGCCATCAGATTTGGCGACAAGGTCATTGGGGCTGTTGAACCGTTTGCCCTCATAACGGTCGGCCAGAACGGTCAAGCGACCATCATGTTCGGTACGTGTAATGCACCGCCCGCCATGTTCGCAACTGATCAGCCGACCCTGCCGGTCGACGGTATTACCATTTACATAACGATCACGCCCGCCCATCAGAATGCCAGTCTGACCTGTAGTCTCGTCAAACCGCATCAGACGGTCATTCGGTATATCGGAAAACACCAGCGATTTAAGCGCAGGGAAATAGGCCGGGCCTTCGGTCCAGCGGCCACCTGACCAGAGTTTTTCGATCACCGCACTGGTTTTCACCAGCGTTTTAAATCGCGGGTCAAGGATTTCAAAATCCGTTTCGGCCATATCAGTTTCCTTCCTGTAGGGGGAGTGCTACAATATTCATAGCAATAAAAAGCCAATTCGGCAAATGCTACCATTTATGTAGCACGCAAGAGGGACCGAAGGATGAAAATACCTGCCCCCGGGAAACCCGTTCGCGGTTCGCAAAGCGGCGCGCCGATCATGGCGCTATTCGATCTTTTGGGGCGGCGTTGGGCGATGGGAATTGTCTGGATCCTGTCCGAACAGGGTCCCTGTACCTTCCGCGAACTTCAGGAAAAATGTGATAACCTGTCGCCCACAACGCTCAATACCCGGATCGCCGAGCTGCGCGTTGCCTGTCTTGTTGATCGCGATGCCACGGGATATCGCGTTACGCCGCGCGGACGGGAACTTTATGAAATGCTGGTGCCTTTGGGGTTGTGGGCGAAAGAGTGGGGAAAAGACCTGTAAGGTGTCCCCGGTACTCAATCCTGACCGGGGCGCAAAAATGTGCGCGTCTGTTCAATCGCTTCGCGCATGCCGACCCGTTGGACATTGACGTCTTCGGGGAAGGCACCCAGCAATCGCGACGGCATCCGGTTATCAAGCAGCACAAATACCCCACGGTCTTCCGCACGGCGAACAAGGCGACCAAAGGCCTGCTTCATTCGCAGACGGGTCAGCATGTCGTCATAGCGTGCCCCATGAAATGCGGCCTTGCGAGCCCGGTGCAGGATATCGGGGCGGGGCCATGGCACGCGATCAAAGACGATAAGGCGAAGGCTATCCCCCGGCACATCGACCCCGTCGCGTACCGCATCGGTACCCAATAGACAGGCATCACGTTCAACCCGGAAAATATCAATCAGGGTGGATACATCCATGCCGTCAATATGCTGCGCCAGAAGCTGCAACCCGGCATCGTCAAGCGGCCCGGTCAGGCGTTCGTAAACCGCCCGCAAACGGTTGATCGCGGTAAACAGGCCAAGTGCACCGCCGCCGGACGCGAGAAACAGTTCACGATAGGCCGCTGCTACATGGTCGGGGTTATCGCGCCCAAGGTCATTGATGATGAAAACCTTGGTCTGTTTGGCGTAGTCATAGGGGCTCTTCATCGCCGCCCGGATCGCAGGCATCGGCATATGCGATGCCCCGGTGCGGTCTTCGGCAACACCCCAGTCAAACATTTCATCACCCGTGCCATCGCGGAGCGTGGCCGATGTGATCACAAGCCCATGGGCAGAGGGGGCAAGAGCCGCGGTCAGGGGGAGTGTGGGGTCGATATGATGGCGGTGCATCCCTACATCAAAATCGCGGCCAAACTGCCGTTCGATGGCAAACCAGTCGACAAATTCCGGCGGGGTGGCATAGACGAGGCTTTCAAGCATGCCGCGCCACGCCGCCACCTGCATGATCGCACGCCGTTCAAGGGAACGGATCGCGGCATCAAGACGCTGGCGTTCGGCACTTTCAAGCTCGTCTGCCTTTTCATCCAGCATGTGGGCGATGATCTTGACCAGGGCCTTGGCCGGTTTTTCAAGGGCGGCCAGCGCACGATCAAGATCGGCCGCACTTGCCAGAACCGGGTCAATGGCCGGTTTGCAATCGGTTTCAATTGAATAACCCCGGTCGCCTTCGGCGGCACGTGCCATGACCTGTGCCCGCACATGGGCAAGGAACAATTCCGCCGGGCCCTTGGCATGTTCGGCCCCGTCATGAATGCGCATCAGCCAGCCCTGTTCGGGCAGGCATTGGGCTGCAACAATCACGGCATTGACGGCATCGCGGAGTTCGTCCCGATCCATGATCAGGGTTTCAAGCCGTTGCTTAAGACCACGGGCACGCGACTGGCCCTTGTTTTCGGCCCCCAGTAACCAGCGACGTAGCTCCGCCCCTTCCTGCCCGGTGAGGTGGGCGGAAAAGGCTTTGTCGGCGGCGTCAAAAAGGTGATGCCCCTCGTCAAAGACATAACGTGTCGGCATCGATGCATCGTCAAGCCCGCCAAGGGCGGCCTGAACCATCACCAATGCATGGTTGGCGACAACGATTTCTGCGGATCGTGCACGGCGCACGGTTTTTTCAACAAAACAGCGCGAATAATGCGGGCAGGCGGCATAAATGCATTCGCCGCGCTGATCGGCCAATGCACCGGTAAAACGGTTGCCGATCAGTTCCGTCAGCCATGCCGGGAAATCACCACCGACCATATCGCCATCACGCGTTTGCGATGCCCAGCGCGCCATCAGCCCCAGCGGGATCGCCTGATGGGGTTGTTGCGCCAAGGGTCTTTGGGCTTCTTCGAAATTCAGAAGGCACAGGTAATTTTCGCGGCCCTTGCGCACGACCGCCTTCAGGCGTTTGTCCTTGGGATCGTCATAAAGACGGTTTAGTTCCCGATCGATCTGACGTTGCAGGTTGCGGGTATAGGTTGAAATCCACACCGCCCCGTCATTCTTTTGCGCCCAGATCGAGGCCGGGGCAACATAGCCCAGCGTTTTGCCCGTCCCGGTCCCTGCCTCGGCCAGAACAATATTGGGCGTGCCTTCGGCGGTTCGGGGCGCGAAGGCCGAACAGACGGCGGATGCATAATCAGCCTGTTGGGGGCGTTCCTCCGCCCCTTCGCCCAGAAGCTTTTTCAGCCGTTCGCGGGCATCCTTGGGATCGACTGGGTTGTTGCCGGGCGGCGGCGGCGGGGCATGTTCGGCCCATTCGCCCATTTTCTTCCAGACTTTAAGCCCTTCATAGACGGCAAATTTATGCGGCCCGTCGCCATCCGCACCAAGGGCGGCCAGAACCGGAACACCCCACATCCAATGTCCTCGCGCCATTGGCCATGCGATGGAAAGGGCACGTGCACGTTTTTCACGCGGCAGGGTGGCAAGTTCCTGCAACAATCGTTTCATCGCCTCGGCCAAGGCTTCGGCCTGTCCTATCAGATCATCGCATGCCTGCTGTCCGGTCGCCATGGCAAGCCCGCGTGGCGTGGGGACGCAAAACTGCGCCGGGCGGACAAAGGCAAAAAGTTCCAAAAGGTCATGGGCCGGAAACGGATCGCATTTCATCCGCCGTGCAGATGCCGGGGTATGAACCAATATCGGGCGTTGGGATCGCGCCCGTTTGGCCGCCGCCCCATGCGGCAATTCTTCTATTTCCCCGTCGGGCGAGAGGAAAACAGCATGACGCAATCCGACGACCATGACGGGTGCGTCGGGTGGCATGAATTTCGGCGTGGGATCAGAACGATCATCGAACATTTGGGGGACTATAATCAGGTCCGGCCACTGGTGCCACCGGGGAAATTAACTTATCTTGCAGTTTTTAGACTTTGGCATTGGGGGAAACATGGAGTGGTTAAAGAATATTGCGATAAGCCTTAATGCAAAGGGCCCCGCAGCTGTTTTAATCGCACTTATCGTTTCTATTTCGTCGCTGGGGCTATGGGGCGAAGGTGAGCTTGCTGCGACAGCTATGGGAATCCTAGCATTTGCGTTGGGGCTTCTTGGTTTAGCGTTAGCAAACAGAGCATGACAGCGATACAGCCAGAACAAAATCAGCGCGCACAGCAATTTTGGCGCGATGCCGGTTTGCCGTTTGTCGAACTGCGCCGGGTCGATGACGGGCGGGGTGTTTGTTATGAACGGCACAGCCACGACACGTTTTCAATCGGCATCGTCAAGGGCGGGCGCAGTTCATATTGGAACCGGGGCAGGATCCATGAAACCGGTAAGGGATCGGTTGTGGTACTGAACCCGGAGGATGTGCATGGCTGTAACCCGGTGCCGGGTGGTGGATGGTGCTATGATATGTTGTTTGTTGATCCGGCGTGGCTTCTGGATTTGCAAGTCGAAATCGATGCCGATGCAGCCGGGCGGTTTGCGATGTTTTCCGACACTATCAGCCACAATCCGGCGCTGTATTCCGGTTTGCAAAACCTTGCCGATACATTGATCAATCCTGATTGTGACCGGTTGGTCAAGGAAAGCACGATGGTGTCCTTCTTTGCCGATCTGCATGTGGTGCTGGACCGGCACGGTATATTGCGCAGGGATACCGGTGCAATGGATAGAAGCAAAATGGATCGGGTGGCGGACTATATCCGGACCTATTGCGCCGAAGACGTCAATCTGGATGACCTTGCCGGTGTGATCGGCGTTTCGCGATCCTATCTGGTGCGCGCGTTCAAAAAGGCACATGGCATGACGCCCTATGCCTATCTGATTAATTGCCGGGTCCAGAAGGCGCGCCATGCCCTAAAGCGTGGGGAGCGGATAGTTGACGTTGCCCTTGATTGCGGCTTTGCCGATCAGGCGCATTTTCAACGGGTTTTCAAACGCCTGATGGCGACCACTCCTCGCCATTATGCGATGGCGCATGTTGCCTGATGCCATCAGTTGACGATCAGATAGGCCGCACTTGCGATCAACAGGGCGGCCATGATCCGGTTAAACAGCCGGATATGGGCGGCATCATTTAAAAATCGTCCCAGAAACGCCCCGGCATAAGCCCAGCATGTGACCGAGGCAAAGCATACCGCGAAATAAAGCACAGTGAATTCCCATACCAGTGCCGGTGCACCGTTGGCGGCATAGGCCCCCATACCGGCAACCGCCGCCAGCCATGCCTTCGGATTGACCCATTGTAATAAGGCACCGGTCATCATGGATGGGCCTTTTTCCGCGCGGGTTTTACCAAGTTCACCCGACGCGGTGGCAAGTTTGAAGGCCATGAACAGCAAAAAGGCGACCCCGGCACATTGGATGATCGTGGTCAGGTTCGGGAAAATCACCAGCAATTCATGCAGGCCCAACCCGATCAAAAGCAGCAACAGGCAAAAGCCGCTGGTGGCCCCGAATACAAGGCGCAGGCTGGGACGGAAACCGTAATGCACGCCGGAACTCAGGATCAGGATATTGACCGGGCCGGGCGTGATGGAGGCGGCAAGCGCGAAGGCAGCCATTGAAAGATAAAGGCTTGGGGCGGCGGCAAGCATCGGGCGGCGTTCCTCTGGTGTTTTTGATTGATCCCAGAATGTGCCGCGGGCTTGCCGGTTTATTGAACGATATTGCCCTGCCTGTTGTAATCTTCCTTAAAAAAAAACGGCATCCGGGAGTTGGCCCGAATGCCGCCTTGGACGGATCAATTACCTCGGGGGAGGTGATCCGCTTGGTTTATGTCAGCTTCATCAGCTGTTCCGCACAGGCGTCGGCGATTTCCTTGGTCGGGGCATCGTTACCGGGCATGGTGGCCCAGCCGCCTTCAACAACGAAATCATCGCGCTTGTAAGAGCTTTCCTCTTTAAGGGCGGCAAGCTGCATGGTCTGGTTGTTTGGTGTCTGGGTTTTGAACTGTGCCACACAGATCGGTGCAAGAGCGGTGATGACCGCATCCTTGCTTTGATTGTTGGCCATTTCGGTTGCAGTACTACCCGAAACGACCCAGCTTGCGCTAAAGCCGATAATTGTGATGGCAACCGCACCGATGACACCGCCCCAGATTGCGGGTTTTACCCAGACTGGAATTTCCATGTTCATAATATACTCCCATTGATTTTGTGAAATTTATAAACAATTGCTCGTTTTTATTTCACAAAACTAAATCACGTGGGGTTAATATTAGCAAATGAACTATATTTTTATATAATTGATGTGGCTGTTGTGTTTTTGAAAATTTGCGCGTTTCGATTTTATTGTGGATTTATTTTGGTGAATATTATGTGTGTCCAAGCAGGCTAACGATCCAACCCGCCCCACCGGCAATCATCGCATAGCGTGCGGCTTTGCCAATCGTCACCAGCACGATAAAGGGCACAAAGCGTACCCGCATGATACCGGCAAACAGTGTCAGCGGATCGCCAATGATTGGCAGCCATGCAAGCAGGAGCGACCAAAGCCCGTATTTGCCAAACCAGTGTGACGCGCGATCAAGCGCACCGGGTGATACCGGGAACCAGCGGCGATCCCTGAAATGATCGATATAAAGCCCGAGTCCCCAATTGACGCATGATCCCATGACATTGCCAAGCGTTGCCACCACGACCAAAAGCCAGACGGCATAATCGCCCGATGCGACAAGGGCCGCCAGCGCTGCCTCGGACGTGCCAGGCAGGATGGTGGCGGAGGTAAAAGCCGAGAGCAGCAACGCAAAAAGCAAGGTCTGCATTCCGTCGGGGATTGGAGGAGAATGATCAGGATTTGATGGTGAATTTCTGAATATTTACCGGCTCGGCAAGAACTTCTTCGCCGCCCTCGGCAAATGCGCGCAGATAAGGTGTGTCGAAATGCAGCGCCAGATCTTCGTCAGAACGCCAGTTTTCATACGCCATCCAGGTCGCCGGATCGTCGTTGGACTGGTGGATATCGTAGCTGATGCAGCCTTCTTCGGCGCGTGACGGTTCGACAAGTGCGAGAAGACGTTTGCCAAGTTCGGCTTCCTTGCCCGGCTTGGCGCGTGCGATGGCAAGAACGGTAAGTTGCTGGGACATGGGTTTCCTGTCTGATTTATATGGCAGTTTGATTGGTCAGGATCATCGGGGCAGGGGCCGGATCGGGCAACAGTTAAATGCCTTTAAAAAATAAAAGCCCGGTGCGGGGAGAGCACCGGGCTTGGCTTCGGCAGTTGCGGATCGGGGGAGGTCCCTGCCGAAGAGGGGGAGGTTTTCGATCAGACGATGTGCGAGGTTACGTCGACATTGCCGCGGACTGAGTTGGAGTAAGGGCAGATTTTGTGGGCTTCTTCGACCAGCTTTTCAGCTTCGGCCTTATCAAGGCCCGGCAGCGAGATATGCAGGTCAACCGCAAGGCCAAAACCGCCAGCCGCACGCGGGCCGATGCCGACAACAGCCTTGACCGAAACATCAGACGGAACTTTCGGGCCGCCCTGGGAGGAGACGAATTTCATCGCGCCGATGAAACAGGCCGAGTAACCCATTGCGAAAAGCTGTTCGGGGTTGTTGCCTTCGCCGCCAGCACCGCCGAGTTCTTTCGGCGTGGTCAGTTTGACATCGAGGCTGCCGTCTTCTGTTTTCGCACGGCCGTCACGGCCACCGGTTGCACTTGCTGTTGCGCGATATTTGACATCTACAGACATGGTTTTCTTCCTTTGTTTGAACGTGATGGTTCGAAGGTTTCGATAAACCGGCTGATCAGGGCGTTGGTTCGGTTGTGCCCCAAGTGATATGTCGCCGGGTGGGTGGGGGCGCAACCGCGCCCCCGAAAGAAGTTGCAGAAAGTTCAGATCATTCGCCGTAGAAGGCGTTCTTCAGAAACTGGCTGGCCTGGGCGGTTGCGGCCTTGGCAGCCGGGGTATCGGCAACGGCATTGAGCATGACGAAATCATGGATCGTACCGTTATAGCGAACCGTGGTAACATCCACCCCGGCCTGGCTGAGCTTGCGGGCATATGCTTCGCCCTCGTCACGCAGCACGTCGTTTTCATCGGTGATGATCAGTGCGGGTGCCTGTCCGGCCAGCAAATCCTGCGGGGCGTGGATCGGCGTTACTTTCGGATCGGTACGGTCGGTTCCTTCCGGCAGGTACTGGTTCCAGAACCATTCCATTGCCGCCTTGGTCAACCACGGGCCATTGGCAAATTCGGTATAGGATCCGTTTTCAAAATTCGCATCGGTCACCGGGTAGAACAGTACCTGAGCGATGATTTCTGGTCCTTTGCGCTGTTCAGCCAGCAGCGAAACAACCGCGGTCATGTTGCCGCCGACACTGTCCCCGGCAATCGCCAGACGGGTCGGGTCGACGTTAAGCTGTTCGCTGTGATCGGCGACATATTTGGTGACGGCATAATCCTGTTCGATTGCGATCGGATATTTGGCTTCGGGTGAACGTTCATAATCAACAAAGACGACGACGGCATTTGCCTGTACGGCGATTTCGCGGATCAGGCGATCATGGGTTTCCTTATCGCCCAGCACCCAGCCACCACCGTGGAAGTATACGACAACCGGCAGGCGGTCGGTGTTGCCTTCGGGGCGGACGATCCGGACCCGGGTTTCACCCGTCGGGCCAACCGGGAAGACGGTATCGGTGACGTCGGCGGCGCGTTTTGCAATCGGACCTGCCTGTGCGCCGGCCAGAACGTTGCGGGCATCAGTCGGGCTGAGCGTGTAGATCGGTGCGCCACCCGAAGCGTTCAGGACATTGATGAAGTTCTGAGTGTTGTTTTCGAGAACCGGATCGGCCAAAGCGGTCGTGGCGGTCAGGGTGGTTGCCAGAGCAATCGCAGCGGAGGCAACAGTCGTTTTGAATGTATTCATGATCTTGTTCCTTTAAGCTGTCTGTTTAGAGCCGCTGTGCGGCGTTTTCCGTTTCGATGATTTTGTTATATCGAACGATTTAATCGTGTGCGATATAAATTTGAGAATACGAGTTATGCAATTAAATCGCTTGTAATTAAATCGTGTACGATATATTAATGTGGGTTTGATCTCAAAACGGCCCTTGCGTTAAGCCGCAAAGCAGACAATCGGAGCGCCATCCGACAGGCCGGGCCGGACAAAGGAGGACGCCACCATGGACGACCATGATAGCAACGCGCTCAGGCTTGAAAACTTCCTGTGCTTTTCGGTCTATGCCGCCAGCCACGCCTTTAACCGTATCTATAAGCCGCTGCTTGACGCGCTTGAGCTTACCTATCCGCAATATCTGGTGATGGTGACCCTGTGGGAGCAGGATGACCAGCCGGTGCGCAGCATCGGTGAAAAGCTGTTTCTTGAATCCAGTACGCTGACACCGTTGTTAAAACGTCTTGAGGTGGCGGGCCTTGTCAAACGGACCCGCGATCCCAAGGATGAACGTTCGGTGCGCATCACCCTGACCGCGGCGGGCAAGGCACTGCGCCAAAAGGCGCTTGATGTGCCACGCTGCATTGGCGAAGCGGCTGAACTTGATCTTCCAACTGTCAAACGCCTGATCGATGATCTGGGCCAGCTACGCGATACGCTTGAAGCAAACGCATCGCGGAAATAGTGGAAGCAATCGGCGTGTTGTTCGCTGACCCTAGCGTTTGCGTTTGTCGAGATGATAGGTCAGTGCCCAACCCAGCACGGTTTTAACCGGTCCTTCGGGCAGGGGGCGATCCAGCGGCAGGATGATTGCCCGGTTGCCCTCGCATTGCAAAATACCTTCAAAATGACTGCGCACCCGGTCAATCAAGTCCGTCTGGCAATTGACATAGATGGCGATCTGACCGGGGGTCTTTGATTTCCAGTCGGCGCGAATGGTGGTGCCCGACCGGGACGGCGTCAACCATGCGGGTTCTCCCCATTTCAGGGTTTCGGTGACCTTGCCGATTGCGGGATCATTCGCCGCCAGTTCGAAAATCCATCCCCGGACCTCCATCAACGCCGTGCTTGCTTTGCGGGGATAGGCGGCGAATTTGGCAGCCAATTCTACAGCCAGTCCGGGCGGGGGCCTTTTGGTGTTGACGGCAGCGGTTTGGGGCAATTGGTTCATGTTTCCGACCGGAATGTCTGGTTTGCCATCCTGTCAATATAGTCCGAATAAAGAAAGGGCGCGACATCCAACCGGACATCGCGCCAAGTTTGCTGTTTTAACAGCAGGGAGGCAAAGACAGACGTTCAAGCAACCAGTTTTCGAACATGCTGGCGCATTTTTGCCAGATGATTGGTATCAAGCGGCAATTGCAGGATGCTGCAATCGCCTTCCTGGCGGGCAAGGCGGGCGCGAAGCGCATCGGGGACGTTTTGCAGACGCAGATCGACGATTTCGCCCGGTGTCACTGCAAGAGCCGGGCGCACCACCAGATGGGCACAGGAAATTTCCGTTGCATTGCCCTGCCAGTTGCCATGATCCCCATCGGTCCGGGCGGCAACCGAAATTGCATGGCTTTCATAAGTGTCGTCATCGACATCATTGCTTTGCATGGCGCTCAGGAATATCTCGACCTCGCGGCTGAGCAGGGCGGCCTCGGCAGCGGTGGTGTTGGCCGCGTTATTAACTTCCTCGGCATCGGTTTTGACGTCTTCGACGCGACCGCGAATGCCGGTGATGTTGCTGGCAACGCGACGTGCGCTTTCGGAAACGAAATCGACACTGCGCGAGATTTCCTGCGTGGTGGCGTTCTGTTCCTCGATCGCGCCGACAATGGCCGATACATACTGGTCGATGCTGTCAACGATTTCGGAGACATTTGAAATTGCCTCGGCCGAGCTGTTGGAAACCTGCTGAATGCGGGCGACGCGATCCGAAATTTCCTCGGTCGCCTTTGCCGTCTGGTTGGCCAGCGATTTGACTTCGCCTGCGACCACAGCAAAACCTTTGCCGGCATCACCGGCACGGGCGGCTTCGATGGTGGCGTTCAGCGCCAGAAGGTTGGTCTGTTCGGCGATCTGGGTGATCAACTGCACCACCTGGCCGATTTCATCAGCAACGGTCTGCAAGCTGCGCATTTCGTTTTTCGAGGTTTCCGAATAGGTGACGGCATTGCGGGCAACATCGGAAAACTGAGTAATTTGCGATGAAATTTCGCCGATGGCGGCCACCATTTCCTCGGTCGCAGCACTCAATGCCTGCGCGTTGCCAGATGATTCTTCGGCCTCGGTCGCCACAGATGTTGCGAGATTGTTGGTATCGCCCGAGTTGGCATTTACAGTGTTGGCGCGCTCGACCATTTCTTCGGAACTGCCAAGGATACGGGCAAAGACCGCACCGATCGAGGACCCAAAAACACTGACCAGATGGTTGCGTTCGGCCTGACGTTGCTTTTGTTTTTCCTCGATCCGCTTATGAGCTTCTTCAAGCTCACGGGCACGGATCATGTTTTTCTGGAAAACCTTCATTGCAACGGAAATCTCGGCAACCTCATCCTCAAACCGGCTGTTGGGGACGGGGGTGTCTAGCTTGCCATCGGCAAGTTCGCTAAGTGCGAAGGTCAGCCGCTTCATCGGGATCGAAATGCTGCGGCCCAGAAGAACCGCCATCAGGATGCCGAGCAATGTCGCCAGACTGGACAGAATGGCAATCATCATCTTGCCGTTGCGTTCGTCTGCAAGGGCCATATTCATAGAGGTTTGGGTAAAACTGGAAATCCGATTGAGCAGGTTTTCAATCTCGGTATTGAGGTTTTCCTGTTCCGCTTCGGTGCGGATCACGGCCTCGATCAGGCTGGTGCTGTTGATGTCACCTTTAGCGACGCTGTCAAAGATGCTTTCGACATGATCTTCATACACGCGATGTTCCGTTTCGATCCGGTCAAGGGCGCCGGAAACAAGATCAAATTCCAGCCTTGTTTCTTCAGACAGCGAGGTTTTCAGAAATTCATCGACCATGGCGCGAGCGGCGGCAATTTCGACATCGGTCTGGGCTGCGATTTCCTCGAAATGATGACGGACAGTGTCAAAGGTTTCGGTTTCCGCATGGGCGTTGACATTGCCGATGCGCAGGGCGCGTTCCATCAGGATGGCCTGTTCGAGCTGGTGTTGGGTAATTTTCTCCAGAAGCGCATTTAGCGGCAGGTCGCGATCAGCAACTTCTTCCAGTTCGTGGCCTATTTTCGTCATGGTATAGACGCCAAATCCGCCCACCAGAACGGTCGACAGGATCAAAAAGCCGACGAGGCTGAACAGGCGGTGCGAAATCCGTAATTTCCGAATAGCGGAGATCATGAGATTTACCCTTCCCATACTGGCTTCCGGTGCAGACCGGTAAAACCGAAGTGAATTGACTAGGCGGAAGTATAGTTATTTCCGTTAGCCGCCATATCCTCATATGGGGAGGTAAATGCGATGCGTGTTGTTTTTTGACTGATAATTAAATCACGGGTTGCTTTCGTGCGAGAGGGCCGCTGCTAGATGCTTTGGAACAGAAGCCAGATCGCCGCACAACCTAGCACGACATGCTGGATCACCATCGCGGGTGCAATCAGGGCAAGGGTTCCGGTCAGTGTTCCCCAAGCGTGCAGAAGGCGGGCAATCACGAAGGCCGCCGCAATCAGCCAGATGATGCCCGATGTTGCCAGAACAGCCTCGAGTGCCAGGACAACCAGAATGCAGAACGGGGCGTTTTCGGCAAAGTTGCCATGAGCCCGGATCCGGCGCAGCAGAACCTTGTCCCCGCCATCGCCAAGCGAAAGTTTAAGATCGCGCCGCCGCAGGGAAACATTCAGGCTGAGCACAATCAACATCAGGGCAAAGATGCCGGTCAGGCAGACTGTAACGGGGATCGGCAGCATGGGCATGGTCCTTTATCGCGTTATGATAAAACAGCTTTGCCCGATTGGCGGGCCGATGCAAGGGCTGCATGAAAACAGGCCGGATATTTCCGGCCTGTTTCGGATGCGGACTGGACGACTGTGTTCGGGATTATTCGGCAGCGCGCAGCATTACCGGTTTGTCGGCCGCATATCGGATGCCCGTGTCCGGTTCGTCATTCTGGGCACGTTTCATGGCGGTGATGAACTCGCCGATTTTGCCGCTCAGGAAATCGGCCTGATGGGCGGTGTGATCGGCATTGTCATGCACCGTAACCGCGCTGCTGCCGACGTTTGTCACGCTGGACTGAATGGTGGTGACATTTTCCGAAACACGCTTGGCACTTTCGGACACGAAATCGACATTTCGGGCGATTTCCCGCGTTGTGGCATTTTGTTCCTCGACCGCACCGACGATGGCGGTCACGTAGTTATCGATGCTGCCGATGACCGTACCAATATTGTTGATGGCTTCGGTGGAATTGCGCGATACGCTTTGAATACGTTCGATCTTGCGGGTGATTTCATCGGTGGCCTTGGCCGTCTGATTGGCAAGGCTTTTGACTTCGCCTGCAACCACGGCAAAGCCCTTGCCCGCATCGCCAGCACGGGCCGCTTCGATGGTGGCGTTAAGCGCCAGAAGGTTGGTTTGATCTGCGATCTTGGTAATCAACTGAACGACCTGGCCGACTTCATCTGCGACTTCCTGCAAGTTTCGCATTTCCGCCTGTGAGGTCGCAGAATGTTCAACTGCATTTTTCGCAATGCCCGAAAATTGCGTGATCTGGGATGATATTTCGTCGATGGCGGCGACCATTTCCTCGGTCGCGGCACTCAGTGACTGGGCACTTGCAGATGATTCTTCGGCTTCGGTGGCGACCGCGCCGGCAAGTGATCCTGCCTGTCCGCTTTGGGTTTGCATCATTTCGGCACGTGCCAGAACATCCTTGGCACTTTTGACGATATCGGCAAAGGTTTCGACAAGGGTTTCGC
The DNA here is from genome assembly GCF_017744215.1 of Thalassospira sp. A3_1. Lineage (NCBI taxonomy): Bacteria > Pseudomonadati > Pseudomonadota > Alphaproteobacteria > Rhodospirillales > Thalassospiraceae > Thalassospira > Thalassospira sp. A3_1. The sequence goes on from NZ_JAGHQQ010000002.1 coordinate 818,949, forward strand.
AGAATTCCTTTACCAGACGGTCGGTTTCAGCGCGGCGTTTCTCATCACGTTCCCGCCGGGCGACCTGTTCGGCTTCAAGCGCGCGGGCCTTCATCATGTCGGCCTGAAAGACCCGCATTGCATCAGCCATGTCACCGACTTCGTCGCGGAATTTGGAAGCCGGAACCGGCGTATCAAGCTTGCCCTTTGCCAGATCGGCAAGCGCATTTGTCAGGCGACGCAAGGGCAGGGTGATGGAGCGGCCCAGAAGCCAGGCCAGTGCAATGCCCGACAGCAAGACAATACCGGACAAAGCGGTAATCAGTGTCTTGCCCATCCGTTCATCTGCAAGGGCGGTGTTCATGGAGGCAGCCGTATAGGCCGCGACTTCGGCGACAAGATTTTCAATCGCGGCATCAAGATCGTTTTGCAACCCTTCGGTGGCGATCACGGCATCAGCAACGTCCGACGGGCTTGCGCCATTATCGAGTGCTTTGAAGATATCGTTTACCTGTGTTTCGTAAGTGCGGTGATCGGTTTCGATACGGGCAAGGGCGGCTTCGACACCGGAAAATTCTGTTCGGGCTTCTTCGCTGATTGTATCTGCCAGATAGCTGTTGACCATCTGATGGGCCGTTGCGAGCTCGCTATCGGTCTGTTTTGCCAGTTCTTCAAAATGATGGCGTAGGTCGGCCTCGGTTTCGGTGGCGGCATGGGCATCGACATTGCGATAGCGCAGCGTTTTTTCCATGAGAATGGCTTGTTCGAGCTGATGCTGCGTGATTTTTTCAAGCATCAGGGTCAGGGGTAGATCGCGTGCGGCAACCTGTTCAAGTTCGTTGCCTATCACCGTCATCTTGTAAATCCCGACCGATCCGATCAGGCAACTGAACGCCAGAAGTATGGTCGCCAGTCCGGCCAGGCGATGAGTGATGCGAAAATTTCTGAACATGATGAGGCGACCCTTGAAGCCATAACTATTCGGGGATTATTACAACGTGAACACACTCATGCAGTTTAGTAGCATGTGCTAATTCTATTTTTGATTACAAGAGTATGTCCGGGAGAAATACAAGCTGAAAAAGTCTGATTATTGACATGAGACAAAGTCGCAAAACCAACGCTTTGTCTTCATGGACAGATTAGAATTTTTTCAGATGTCATTTTGCCGGTTTCGGGAGAAATACGGCGTGGCGGAGCGCCGAACAAGGGGCGGAATGGATAAAAAGCATTCCGATTCTGCGCCGATTTTTGGAACCGAAAGGGTACGAACACGTTTTGTCCCGGGTAAGAGCTTTGCCGACAATCAGGACGGCAATATATTGCCATGATTGTCTGTCATTTCCGGCAATTCCTTTGAATGTTCAGTCTGTTGTATAACAAAGAGGGCAAAATTGCATAATTACGACACGAGCATCCCGCATGCTGCTGGTCAGGAGCCCGAACATCGTTTCGGGACGGACGGTATCCGTCCGATGGATCGTCCCAGTCGCATCACCCGGTTTTTCATGGGGATTGTTTCCCGCGCAGAACGGTTGAACCGGAAATATGCAAAGTTCGGCAATCCGGCAGTTTATGACAATGCAACCTTTCCCTGGGCTGCGGAAATCGAAAAAGAATGGCCTGCCATCCGCGAGGAGCTTGACCAAATTCTGCGGCGCAAGGATGAGTTGCCGTCGTTCCATGACATTTCGACAGATGTCAAAGAAATCTCCAGCGATGCGGATTGGAAAACCTTCTTCCTGTTGGGGTTTGGTTTGAAGTCCGCGCAAAACATCCGGGCTTGCCCCGAAACCTGGCGGATCATGAACAAGATCCCCGGACTGACGACGGTAATGTTTTCAATATTCGAGCCGGGAAAACATCTGCCGCCGCATCGCGGCCCCTATAACGGTGTGTTGCGGATGCATCTTGGCCTGATCGTTCCGGACCAACCAGATAAGCTTGGCATTCGGGTGGGCAACCGGACATGCCACTGGGAAGAGGGCAAGGTGCTGATTTTTGATGATTCCTATGAACATGAAGCATGGAACCATACGGATCAGACGCGGGTTGTGCTGTTTGTCGATTTCGTCAAGCCGATGAAATTTCCCGCCCGGCTAGTGAACTGGTGCCTGATGAACCTTGCGATTTTCACGCCTTTCATCAAGGAAGGGCTTGATAACCACAACAAGTGGGAAAAGAAGTTCTATGCCGAAGCCGAAAAAATGCGCAACCAGACAGATAACTGATCGTAAAGCTTGCCTTGTTGTCTTGACCTAGCGGGCAAGCTGCTGCCGGAGCCACTGCCGGAATGTCCTGAAAGCCGGGCTGTTTTTGCTGTTTGCCCAGCACAGATAATAGTGGCGCGTATTCTGTTCGGACCATGTGTCATCGCCAAGTAATTGTATCAGACGCCCGCTGGTCAGATATGGGGCAGCATATACATGCGGGAGCCACGCGACGCCATGTCCGTCTAGTGCCGCGACGAGTGTCAGCGCGCTGGGCAGTCGGGTGATCCTTGTATGCGCCTGATGGGCAACGCCATGATCATCGAACCAATGCGACATTTCGATGTCCCTGTCCTCGTCAAGTATCCATGGCAGCCCGACCAGATCCCGGGGTGTATGAACAGAAACAGATTCAAGAAGCGAGGGGGCAACGACGACGACATCCCTGCTTTCAAGAAGCCGTTCGCTGTTAAGTCCGGGCCAGTTGCCATCACCATGCCGGACCGCGGCATCGAAATCACCGTGTTCAAGATCATGTATGGCCGCATCGGCATTGATACGCAGGTCGATTTCCGGGTGACGTTTTAGAAACTCGCCAAGGCGCGGCAGAAGCCAGTATTGGGCGAAATGCGGTGTCACCGTGATGTTGAGGATATTTTCATCGCGCCGATATTGTTCGATGTCTCCGGCAATTGCCCTGAAATTCCGAAGCAGATTTTCTGCCAGATCGGCTGCTTCGGGCAACATGACCAAGCGGTTGCCTGACCGCGTAAACAGTTTACGTTGCAATCGGTCCTCAAGACCGCGCAGATGCTGGCTGACGGCACCATGAGTCACGCTCAGCATTTCCGCAGCCGCCCCGACAGAGCCGGTTTCGTGAACTGCGGCGAAAGCCCGAAGGGAATTCAGCGGCAGCCACGCAATATCGTTTGACTTTATCATGATAGAAAAACTAACAGAGGCGCAGCTTTTCTGGCAAGCATGGATGCTTCTCAAATGTTAGATTTATGGCATCGAAAGACGAAGGAGAACGCAAGATGTCATACAAATTTTCTAACAATTGTGTCAAAGATGTCTCCCGCCATCCGGTTTTTCCCTTTGGCGCGAATCAGGAATCCCTTCACCTAATTCGCGAACAAGCAAGAATTGAGCGGGTAAAAGTTGTTCGCCAGGGTTTTGCAATGTTGAGGCGAGCCATATTCAGGCACCTTAACCCGGCAGATCACAGTCGCGGCAGCGAGGAAGCCCGTGAAATTTCTGACCGGCGATGTGCAGGCATTTGAAGCCCGCGGTGGTGACTTCAGTCGCAGTCTTGTGCCTCTAAAAACGAGACATTCCGAAACGACTGAAATCACGTAGCGGTTTTCGGAGCAAGGGTCCACTATTCGGACCGAAGCTTTAGATATGGCGCAACCGGTCAAGGAAGTTTTTGACCTGGGTGTCGAGGTTGCGGGCCTGTGCGGCAAGTTCGGTTGCCCCGGCCTGAACATTGGATGCGGCATCTCCGGTTTGTTGGGACGTGTTGCGCACAATCCCGATAGAGGATGATACCTCGTTCGTGCCCGCTGCCGCCTGTTGCACATTGCCCGAAATTTCGGCGGTTGCGGCACCTTGCTGTTCGACTGCGGCCGCGATGGCACTGGTGATTTCATTGATATTGGAAATCGTTTCAGTGATTTTTTCAATCGCGCCCACGGTATTGTGGGTTTCAGACTGGATCGATCCGATTTGCTGGGCGATATCCTCGGTCGCTTTGGCAGTCTGGTTGGCAAGGTTTTTGACCTCGCTTGCGACGACGGCAAAGCCTTTGCCGGCTTCGCCCGCACGCGCGGCCTCGATGGTCGCGTTCAGCGCCAGAAGGTTGGTCTGGGATGCGATATCATTGATCAGGCTGACAACCTGACCGATGCGATCAGCGGCCTCGGCCAAGCCGGTAACCATGGCGTTGGCACGCGATGCTTCATCAACCGCATTGTTGGCAATTTCCGATGATCGTGCGACCTGCGAGCTGATCTCCTGAATGGAAGCGGAAAGTTCCTCGCTCGCCGAGGCGACGGTCTGGACATTGGCACTGGCCTCGTCGGCGGCAGCGGCAACCACGGTTGCCTGCTCGGAACTTTCATCGGCCGCACGGCGCATCTGGCGGGATACCTTTTCCATGTCGCCCGCGCTATCGGTAACTTTTACAACGATGGAGCCGACCGATTTTTCGAACTCGTCAGCCATCTGAAGGCGGGTGCGGTTTCGTTCCTCGCTGGCGCGGTGTTCGGCTTCGCGTTTATCACGTTCGGCCTGCTGCATGCCTGCCGATGCCTCCTTGAAAGCTTCCAGCGCCTTGGCAATTGCACCGATCTCGTCGGACCGGTCATGATAGGGGACCGTGACATTGAAATTGCCCTTTTCCAGATCGGCAATCACACCCGCAACACGGGTCATCGGACGGGCAACCATGGCGTTGGTCGATAGCAGGATCACCGCAATCACTACAATCAGCAGAACCACACCACCGATCAGCGTTGCATTGCGCAGGCTGTCAGCCGGGGCAAAAATGGTTTCGAGCGGCACGTTGACAACCACACCCCACTGATTGGGATATCCCTCGATGGCGACCGGCACGATCAGGTGCATGAATTCGCCGTCATCAATCTGGCGCGACTGGCCCGATTTCATCGCATCGAGGATAGCGGCATCGGTAGTTTTGGTAGCATCCAGTTTGGTGCCCCGAATATCGGGATTTTCATGTGCAACCCATGTGCCCTGGGCCGAGACAAGATTGACGGTACCCGTACCAAAGGGGGCGAGTTGGGCAAACCGTTCGGAAAGTGCATTCAATTCAAGATCGACGCCCATCACGCCAAGGAATTTTCCGCCGCTGTCCTGCACCGGATAGACAAATGATGTCAGAACCACATCGCGGCCCTGAATGTCATAGGTGATGGCATCGGTCAGGTAGGGCTTATTGGTGCGTTTGGGTTCGGTGTAATATTCATTGACCTCTGGATTATCGAGCCCGGTCAGGTGGTAGGGGGTGATGCCGCCACCGAAGTTATAATAATAGGTGACGTATTTTCCGGTGCCGTCGCCAAACGGTTCGCCTTCGCCCTTGTAATCGGCATCCTTGCCATCAAGGGCATCGGGTTCAAATCCCGACCACGCCCCGGCAAGCGACGGGTTGTCGATCAGCGTGCGATTGAGGATTTCGTTATAGGCCTTGCGGTCTGCACCGCCCTGTTCACGGAGTGCACGAAATGCACCGGCAAGGTTTTTGGCAACCAGCATCCCGCCATTGAGCACGCGGCTGGCCTGCTCGGCGTGGAACTGTCCAACGGCACGGGCTTCGCCCACCGTAAGTTCTTCGGTTGTTTTGCTGGTTTGAGCCGTTTGCAGGAAGATGCCGACGATCAGGCAAAAGGCGATGGCAAGTGCGCTTACGCAGGTCAGCTTGGCGCCTAGAGACAGGTTGGAAAATCGCATTTAAAGGTCCCCTCAGATAAACCTATACCTCTGAAGTAATCCTGGTGGTCCGTCCCTGTGCTGCCTTATTCAAGGACTTGGCAGCTTTTGATAAGGAATGGTACCACGCAACCTATACTTTCGGTAAGTGGGAATTATCTGATTTGATGGCTTTTAAATGCGCGATTGTTTTATGAAATTTTCGCGTTGTGGTGTGTAACTGCGAAAAGTTGTTCCGCGGGAACAGGTTTGCTGAACAGGAAACCCTGCAATTCGGAGCAACCCTGGGCGCGAAGGAAGTCCCGCTGTGCGGCGGTTTCGACCCCTTCGGCGGTAACTTTAAGCCCAAGGGTGCGTGCCATGGCGATCATGGCCTCGGCCAGGGCGGCATCATCGGTATTTTGTGGAATACCGTTAATAAAGGCGCGGTCAATTTTGATGCGTTCAATTGGCAGGCTTTTGATGGATCGCAGGCAGGAATAGCCGGTACCAAAATCGTCGATCGCGACCGAAACACCGACTGCACGCAATTCATGGAGCGTATCAATCATGATGTCTTCGTCCTGAATCATGCTTTCGGTGACTTCGATTTCCAGCCATTTCGGATCAAGTCCGGTATTGGTCAGAACACTGTGTACGGCCTTGGCAAAGCCCGGCGAGCGCATCTGACGAACCGAAACATTGATCGCGATGCGGATCGGATCTTGGCCTTCATTCTGCCAGCGGCGTGCCTGTGCACAGGCTTCTTCGACAACCCATTGGCCGATTTCGACAATCAGGCCGCTTTGTTCGGCGACCGGGATAATTTCGGCCGGACCCAGCAGGCCGTTTTCCGGATGGTTCCATCGGATCAGAGCTTCAGCCCCGGTCATTTCACCAGTATGGGCATCGACCTGCGGCTGGTAGTAAAGGCTCAATTCACCCTTTTCAAGGCCGCGTCTGAGTTCGAGGCTGCGGGTCATATAATGCGTGGCACTTTCGGTCATTTCCGATTTGTAAAACGCATAGGTACGGCGTCCCTGATCCTTGGCTGCATACATGGCGGTATCGGCCAGCCGAATAAGATCCTGCGGCGAATGGGCATTTTCGGGATAAAGGGCAATGCCGATACTGGCGGACAATGTCAGTTCGTGACCGACGATGTAGAACGGTTTTTGCAATTCATGAATGATCTGGCTGGCAAGGTTGCCTGCGGCAGCATGGCTATGCATGTTTTCGCGCACGATCAGGAATTCGTCCCCGCCAAGGCGTGCAATCGTATCGGTGCGATCAGTCAGTGCCTTGATGCGGGTTGAAACAATCAGCAGGACCTGGTCCCCGGCGGCATGGCCCAGCGTGTCGTTGATGTTCTTGAAATCATCGAGATCAAGGAACAGACAGGCGACAACGGCTCCGGTCCGCTCACAGCGTTCAATCGCACGGTTCAGGCGGTCAGTTGCCAGTAACCGGTTGGGAAGGCCGGTAAGCCCGTCATATTGGGCCAGATAATGCAGCTCCTGCTCTGCCTGTCGGATAGCAGTACGGTCGGAAATCATGGCGACGAAATGGGTCAGAACCCCGTCATCATCCTCGACCGCGATGATCTGCATCACGATTGAAATCGGGTTGCCCGACATATCGCGCGTATCAATCTCGCGGTGCCAGTGGCGGCGTGTGCGCAGCGTATGGAACAGTTCCTGATAGAAGGCAGGCGGAAACTGTTCGGGAACGATCATATAGGGAGGGGTGCCGGTAACAGTCAGGGGATCGGCACCGGTGATCTGGCAGTAGGCGCGATTGGCACTGGTGATGTTCAGGTCCGGATCAAGGATCAGGATACCGTCCTGGGTCGTTTCGAAAACCGTCATTGCCTGACGGAGTTTGTCATTGGTGATGCGCTGATCGGTGATGTCCTGCATCACACCGATGATGCGCTGGGTGCCCTTGCGGTCATTGATATAGGATTTACCGCGTGCCCGGAACCAGCACTGATGGCTGTTATCGTGGGATTGGCCGCGAAATACGATGTCGTAAAATTCGCCATTCAGGACGGCGTACTCAAATGCCTTGCGGACCATGTCCCGGTCTTCGGATGAGACACGTTCAAGGAAACCATCCCAGCTTTCGGTGATGGTTTCGGCATCATGTGTCTCGCCGGGGATGAATTTTCCAAGACCGGTGCTGTGCATTTTGCGGGTGGAAACATCAACTTCCCAGCAGCTCATCTGGGCAGCATGCATGGCAAGTGATAGCCGTTCCTGACTTTCGCGAAGGGCCAGTTCGACTTCACGGCGTTCAAGAGCCATTTGGATGGTTGCGTGCAGTTCGCGTTCGGAGAACGGTTTTAGCAAAAAGCCGTAGGGACGGGTTTTTCGCGCACGTTCCAGTGTGGTGTCTTCTGAATAGGCGGACAGATATATGATCGGGATCATCAGATGTTCAGGAATACCCGCCGCGGTTTCGATGCCGTCGAGATCGCCGTCAATGCGGATATCCATCAGGATGATATCGGGCGCATCGGTTTCAATCGCCTTAAGGGCATTGATCCCGGCACTATGGACCGATGTCCTGTCATAGCCCAGCCGCGCAAGCTGTTGGCGCAGATGCAGTGCGACGATCCGTTCGTCTTCAACAATCATGACATGGATCGGTTTGCGCATGGCGATCCTCAATCCTGTATCGTGAATCGAATGGTGATGCGGGTCGGTTTGCCGGACCGGATATCCAGCGTTCCGCCCAGTTGATCGGTTAGCAGTTCAACCAGTTGCAAGCCAAGCCCGTCGCTGCTGTCGACACAAAATCCGTCGGGAAAACCGACGCCGTCGTCCGTCAGGCTCAGTTCGATCAGGTTGGAATCAAGTTCTTGCGCGACCAGGCTGATATTGCCGGGGCTGTTCCCCGGAAAGGCGTGTTTGAGCGCATTGGTAATCAGTTCGTTGGCAATCAGGCCACAAGGCACGGCCTTGCCAATCGGTAGCGACACTGATCCCAGATCGCGTTCGAAATTGATGCGGTCGGGATCGGTATTGAAAGTCACCAGCAGCGAATTGATCAGCGCATCGCAGAAATAGTTGAAATCCACGCGCGAGACATCCTCGCTTTGATAAAGGGTCTGGTGAATCTGGGCCATTGACCGGACGCGGTTGCAGCTATCGCGCAGGATTTCGCGTGCCAGATCATCCTTGACGTTTGCGGTCTGCATATCAAGCAGGCTATGGACGATTTGCAGGTTGTTTTTGACCCGGTGATGAACTTCCGAAAGCAGAATTTCCTTTTCCTGCAGGGATTTTTCAAGCCGTTCCTGACGGCTTTTGCGATCAGAAATATCGACAATCGCAGCCAGGACCTGCACGCGGTCACCTTCGGCAATCGGGTTAAGGCCGATTTCGACGGGAAACTCGCTGCCATCCTTGCGCAACGCATAAAGATCACGCCCTGGCCCCATCGGGCGCGGGCCAGGGGAGGCGATGAAGCTGTTACGAAGGCCTGCGTGATGATGTCTGAACCTGTCAGGAACAAGCACATCGACCGGCTGACCCAGCAACTCGTCGCGGGTATAGCCGAATACCTTTTCCGTTTCGGCGTTGACCATTTCAATACGGCCTGTGGCATCGACCAATATCATCGCGTTCGGCGCATATTCGACAACGCGCCGGAAACGATGGTCTTCCTCGAATGCAACATGCTGTGCGGTCATCGTACTTCCCGAGCCATCGGTGTGCGACGCCGACAAATCCTGAGTGCCTGAAGTGTCAGCCAATCACTAATTCTCCCGTGCGTGGCGATAAGTTGCCTGAATTGGTGGTTTGTCCACCTGATCGTCGCCAATTTGAATGACCCACTCCCGGATCTATTATTGTTTTGTGGCTGCACGGATAGTTCTTCAACTTTGTCCATATCTGCGTTCGACAAGTGTTTTTCAACCACTCGTCGGTGTAGGTTTATATCTTTTCGCATTTTTGGCGTATGTTGCTGATCTGATAAGCGAATTTTGCGCATCTCATCGCCAGTACTCTCTGCCAGAGTAGGAATGAGCGAGGCGCTTTACCTGTGAAATTGCGCGTTGCAGCCCGGTCGTGCCCGATCCGGGCTTGATCTTGCGGGCCTGCGGGGATAGCTTCGCGCACGCGCGAAATCCGGGTGATTTCATGCGTGGCCGGATTTCCAGATAATTCAACGATACAACTGACAAACAAGGTTTCAAAAATGACAGCCGATCTTCGTGATGCCGCACTAAACAGCAACGTCTGGGCTTTTCAGGAAGCCCGCAAGCTGGTTGAGCGGTATAAACAGAAGAAGCCTGAAAAGGGTTATGTGCTGTTTGAAACCGGTTATGGCCCGTCGGGCCTGCCGCATATCGGGACCTTTGGCGAGGTTGCGCGCACGACCTATGTGCGTCGCGCGTTCGAAACCATGTCCGATATCCCGACCAAGCTGTTCTGCTTCTCGGATGATATGGATGGCCTTCGCAAGGTGCCCGATAATATCCCGAACAAGGACATGGTCGCGCAGCATCTTGGCAAGGCGCTGACCAGCGTGCCGGACCCGTTCGGTACGCATGAGAGCTTTGCGCATCATAACAATGCGCGTCTTTGCGATTTCCTTGACAGCTTTGGCTTTGATTACGAATTCAAATCTTCGACCGAATGCTATCGTTCTGGCATGTTCGATGCGGCCCTTCTGCGTCTTCTGGAACGGTATGATGCAATCCAGAAAATCATGCTGCCGACCCTTGGTGAAGAACGCCGCGCGACATACAGCCCGTTCATGCCGGTCGAAGAAGGTACCAACAAGGTCCTGATGGCCAAGGTGACCGAGCTTAACGTTGAAGCCGGGACCATCGTTTATGAGCATCCCGAAACCGGCAAGCTGGTCGAAACCCCGGTCACGGGCGGGCATTGCAAATTGCAGTGGAAGCCGGACTGGGCGATGCGGTGGTATGCGCTTGGCGTTGATTACGAAATGGCGGGCAAGGACCTTATTCCGTCGGTCGAACTTGGCAACAAGATCGTCAAGGCACTTGGCGGTACCCCGCCGGAAGGCTTCAATTACGAGCTGTTCCTTGACGAGAACGCGCAGAAAATCTCGAAATCCAAGGGTAACGGCATTTCAATGGAAGACTGGCTGAAATATGCGCCGGAAGACAGTCTTTCGCTGTTCATGTTCCAGAAGCCGAAAACAGCAAAGCGCCTGTATTTCGATGTTATCCCGAAAACGGTTGATGAATATCTGACCTTTGCCGACAAGCTGAAAACCGAAACCGACCCGGAAAAGCTTTTGCAGAACCCGGCATGGCACATCCATGAAGGTAAGGCACCGGAACGTGATATTCCGTTGTCATTCGGTATTCTTCTGAATCTGGTTTCGGTCTGCAATACCAGCGACCCGGAACTGCTTTGGGCGTTCATTTCGCGTTATGCCAAGGGCGCAACGCCGGAAAACGCGCCCTATCTCGACAAGCTGGTTGGCTATGCGATCAACTATTACAACGACTTCGTCAAACCGACGAAAAAATACCGTGCCGCGACGGATGCCGAAAAGGCAGCCCTGACCGAGCTTCGCGATATGCTCAAAACCCTTGATGCCGACACCGATGGTAGTGACATCCAGACGCAGGTGTTCGAGGTGGGTAAGAACCACAATTATGAAAACCTGCGTGACTGGTTCAAGGCGCTTTATGAAATCCTGCTGGGGCAGGAACAGGGGCCGCGTATGGGATCGTTCATTGCGCTTTACGGTATTGATGAAAGCATCCAGCTGATCGACCGTGCGATTGCCGGTGAAGAACTGGGCGCGTAAGCGTTCGGGTTTAAAGACTGCCGTGAAATACCAAGCGACCCGTCATCTGGCGGGTCGCTTTTTGTTTGATCCGGTTTCATTTCGTTCAATAAGTTTGATGGCATATCCCGGATGGTGATGCTTTTGCATCTGACCAAGGCGGAGTTGACGATGGGTTTCTGGCAAAAGGCGATGATTTCGGTGGCATGCAGCCCCGCACTAAGACGTATGGGCGAGGCAGTTGGGCGGAAAACCGGGCTGGCGGCGCAGTTTGTGAGTGGTGCCAATGGAGCCGATCATGTGGCACGAGCGCGAGAACTGGACGGGCAGGGTATCCGGATTTCCAGCTTTTATCTGGGCGAATATGTCACAGACCCGGCACAGGTCACGCGCACGGTTACCCAGCTTGCCGATCTGGTCCCGAAGTTGGACGAGGTTGGGCTTGATGTCCATGTTTCGGTTGATCCGTCACAGCTTGGTTATATGCAGGACCCGGCGATGTTGCGGAACAATGCGCAAAAACTGGCCGGGATGATTGGTGAAATCGCGGCCGGGCGAAATGACGAACGTTGCCGTCGCCTTATGATCGACATGGAAGATTTCGACATGATCGATGATACTTTGGCGTTGCATGATCAATTGCGTGATTTAGGTTTTCCGGTTGCCCAGACCTTGCAGGCGCGGCTGTTTCGAACCGAAGGCGACCTGATACGAAAGATTGATCAGGGCGCGATGGTGCGTCTGGTCAAGGGGGCGATGGCCCCGCCTGCCAGTGCGGCTTTTACCCGACGTTCCGATATTGATGCCAATTACCTGAAGCTGGCAGATATGATGTTGTCCGACCGGGCGCGTGAGACAGGATTTTTCCCGGTTTTCGGCTCACATCATCGCGAGCTTCTGGATAAAATTGCTAGCCTTGCCGATGCACGTGGCTGGCCGCGCGATGCATTTGAATTTGAAATGCTTTACGGTGTCAATCAGCCGTTGCAACGTGATCTTGTTTCGCGTGGTTACCGGTTGCGGCTTTATGCCCCGTTCGGAGAAGACTGGTGGGCCTATGCCTGGCGGCGTGTCGGAGAAAATCCGCGTAACCTTGGCCTGCTATTACGATCCGGGTTTAATCGTTAAACATACCGGTCTGCCATTGGGTTGCCAGAATGATGGAATTGAATTTCAAACGAAATCAGGAATTTCCATTCACCGGTTTCATCGGTAGAATGCCGGTAAATGATAGTCAATATCAACGGGCAAACATCGAAAGGATGACCGCATGAATATGGTCAAGATCATGATGGCGGGGGCAATGGCGATGCTGCTGTCGGCTTGCGCGACGGGCCCGCGCGTCTATACCGATGCCGATCCGGCGGCCGATTTTTCGCGTTACCGGACTTTTGCCTTTTATGAGTCAGCCGGAAAGTCGGACGAAAAATACGCCACCCTGCATGGTCAGCGGATCGAGGATGCTGTCAGCGCCGCGTTAGAGGCGCGGGGATACAGTGTTGATATCAACACCCCCGATATCCTGATTAACTATCATCTCAAGACCGAGGAAAAAACGCGGACATCGCCGCCGGTCTATTACGGCGGGTATTACGGCTATCGCAGCGGGATGTATGTCGGCTGGCCGGGCTATGTCGAACCGGGATATGTTGACAATTATACCGAAGGAACGATTACGGTCGATATGGTGGATCGCCGGACAGACCAGATGATCTGGGAAGGCACGGCCATCGGGCGCATCGATAGCGAGTTTCGCAATAATCCCGATCTGGGCGTGCGCAACGCCGTCGCCGCGATCTTTGGCAAATACCCCTATGTCGCTGGCAGCAGTGTCCCGGTGATGCCTGCTGCGCAGTAGGCCGAGGTTGGTGGATTTGGATAGGGAACGGGCCGGGTTTATACCGGCCCGTTTTATTATAGCCGGGATGTGACATCCATGCTGGCATGCAGGATGCGTACGATCAGGATGCCGTCCTGCTCCTGAACATAAACAATCAAATGCCGGTCATATGGATGAATACGCACAGGCGGATCAAATTCCGTGTGCTCAGTGCCAAGCAGCGGGTGATTGGCCAGCATTTGCATATGCCGATCCATACCATCAAGGTATTTTCGGCGTTGTGGGATACCCCATTCGCGCTGGGTATAGCGGCCGATTTCGACAATGTCGGTCTGTGCGGCCCGACTGACGCGGTAGTCAGGCATCTGTTGCGTCAAGATCGGCTTGAAGGGCATCCATGCTGAAGTTTTCGACGATACCGCTTTCAATTCCTTCGCGAATCATTTTTTGCATCAGCGCACGTTTTTCGGCCCGCTCCTGATCGCGGCGGATCAGATCGCGGACGTAGTCGCTGGCATTGCTGTATTTGCCTGTGTCCGCCTGTGCTTCGACCCATTCTTTCATGAGATCGGGCAGGGATACATTCATCGTCGCCATATTATCCTCCATTGGCGTGATTATCCCATTTTTTGGCAAAGTTTGTCAAAAGCAAAGCTGCCGGAGAAGTTATACAGCTCTAGCCGCCGTATTGATCATGTTCGTTCGATTAGCTGTTTTCCGCAAACGCCCAGTAAAGTTCCTGCGCGCGTTTGGTCATCGGACCGGGCTGGAGGTTGCGATCATCAAGTTTGACGCAGGGGGCGACCTTGTAATAGTTGCCGGTGCCAAAGATTTCATCGGCATTTTCAAGTTCGCTGTAGGTCACGGTTTTTTCTGTGACGTCTACGCCGTCTTCGCGCAGAAGCCTGATCACGCGTTGGCGGGTCAGGCCGTTCAGGAACGTGCCGTTGATCACGGGGGTAAACACCTTGCCATCCTTGGCGTAGAACAGGTTGGCGTATGAAAATTCCGCGACATTGCCGATCGGATCGAGCATTACGCCGGTATCAAAACCATCCTTTGTGGCCTCGGAAACCGCGCGGCCGACATTGGGATAAAGGCAGGATGCCTTGGCCTCGGTCGGCGCACTTTCGGGCGAGGGGCGGCGGAAACTTGATTTGCGGGCGGTAAAGCCGGTTTTGATCGCGTCCGGCAGGTCGGATACCGAAATGCAAAGCACGAACTGCGCGCTTTCGGGGGTCGGTGCAAGGAAACCTTCGCCGCCATAGACAATTGGTTTGATATAAAGGGCGAGCGACGGATCGAATTTCTGAACGCCTTCGCGGACAAGGGCGACGATTTCATCAGTGGTGATTTTCGGGGCAAGACCCATCAGTTCGGCCGAACGCAGCACACGGGCGCAATGAGGCACAAGATCGGGCATCTTGCCATTAATGCGGCGCGCACCGTCAAAGACCGTGGAAGCCATCCACATGCCGTGGGTCTGCGGACCGATAATCATCGGATTGCCTGCGTGCCATTCGCCTTTGTACCAGGTCCATGTTGTGACGGTTTTGGTGTCTGCGGTGGTGGCGTGACCCATTCTTCTTGCTCCTGATCGAATTTCGGATGGCATTTGCATGTCGCGGGGCGATGCAAGGCATCCAGAATAGGGTCTTTGCGTGATCATGGTCAAAGAAAACTGACAGGGTAAATGCTGGTTCGGTGCCGTTTTTAAGGAAGTTGCGATAAATGACGGTTCTGTGAAATATCCCGCATCATGCACACGTGTGCGTTGGCGGGCCGGAAGGCCTGTGATATGTGTGTGACCGTGCTGCAAGACTGAAAACAGGCACGGCCAGACGGCGTAAAGAGGGAAATTGCGCGCATGACCGAGGGGAAACATACGCCTGCAAATGGTGACGGGGCCGAACCAGGCCGCGATTTGCAGCATATTGTGACCTCGGCCGATGTTGCGCGCGAGGCCGGTGTTTCAAGATCCACCGTTTCGCGCTGTCTATCCGGCGACCGGCGGATATCGGATTCGACCCGCAAGCGCGTGCAGGAAACCGCTAACCGGCTTGGCTATCATGTCAATAAAATCGCCCGGTCGATGAATACGCGCAAAAGCGATCTGATCGGATTGGTGACATCGGGCCTTTCCGATCCGTTCCGCGTTGAGTTCCTGGATAAACTGATACTCGCCATTCAGCAGTCCGGTTATCGTCCGCTGGTGATTGATGTGTCCGATCCGGCCCAGATGGGCACATCGATGATGCATCTGTTGCAATATCAGGTGGCAGGTGTGGTTGTGACATCCGGAAGCCCGCCGCCCGAGGTGGGCGTGCATTTCCTGAAACGCAATGTGCCGGTCGTTCTGGTCAATCGCGCCGGGCGGCTTGAGGGCGCGGATGTTATCAATTGCGATAATGTGCGTGGCGGCGAAATGGCCGCTGACCTGTTGCTTGAAACCGGGAAAACCCGGTTCGGGTTTCTGAATGTCAAGGGCGGCACATTCAGTGGTAATGTTCGCGGGGAAACCTTTGTGTCGCGCATCGCGCCGCGCTTGGCGAATGGGGATATCAGCTTTACCCCGCTGGTCTGCGACAGTGCCGATTATGACGGTGGCTTTAACGCCGCGCTTAAATTCCTGGCAACACCCGAAACCGCGCCGAACGCAATTTTCTGTGCCAAGGACCATATCGCGTTGGGTCTTCTGGACGCGGCCCGGTTTGAACTGGGCCTGCGCGTGCCCGAAGATATTGCCGTGGTCGGGTTTGATGATATCGCCGCAGCCCGGCAGGGGGCCTATCAATTGACCACTGTGTGCCAAAGTGCCACGAAGCTCGCCGAAATGACGGTGGATCGGTTGCGCCAACGCATCCGGGGCGACGCCCTGACCGATCAACGGCTGATCCTGCCAGTTGAAATGACACGACGCCGGACGGCCTGAGCCGATCTTTATCGTGGCTTTCCGGCCAGTTTTTCCTCGATTTTTATCCAAAACGGCTGACTCGCGGTGTTTCTGCGGATTGTGCGCACACGTGTGCCATTGATTTCGGGCTGGAACCATTGTGTTGGGCTGCGTATGGATTTGTGTGGGGTATTTTCCGGTTCGATAAAATAGTTAATTAAATCAGTTCACTAATGGGTTTTAGGGAGCGCTTTTTCTCCTTAAATGGAATTTTTCTGTCATTTTTTAGAATTTATGATTAAATCATTCCAGCACGTGATTTGCGCAATGGTAATGCACACGTGTGCATTCAACGAAATGCAAACCGGGAGGAAACCCAAATGACGATCAGAAATTCTCTTTTTGCCACTGTCGCGATTTCAGGCCTGATGGCGGTTGCGACCACCGGTTCGGCCAATGCGGCGGGGCGGCTTAATGTCATCTGCTCGGCCGATAATGAATGGTGCGAGATGATGGAAACCGCGTTCGAACTGGAACATGACATCGATGTATCGATGGTTCGCAAAAGTTCGGGCGAGGCTTATGCACAGGTACGTGCCGAGGCTGCCAATCCGAAGCTTGATATCTGGTGGGGCGGGACGGGAGATCCGCATCTTCAGGCCGCTGCCGAAGGCCTGACCGAGGTTTATGAATCCCCGCAACTGGGCGATTTGAACGACTGGGCAGTGCGTCAGGCCAAGAATGCCGATTATCGCACGGTTGGCGTTTATGCCGGGGCGCTTGGCATCGGGTATAACAACGATCTTCTGGCAAAAAAGGGCCTGCCGGCACCGAAATGCTGGGAAGATCTGAAAAACCCGGCCTATAAGGGTGAAATTCAGGTCGCCAATCCGAATTCTTCGGGGACGTCCTATACCGCGCTTGCGACACTGGTGCAGCTGTTTGGCGAGGAAAAGGCGTTTGATCTGCTGAAGGAAATCCACAAGAACGTCAACCAGTACACCAAATCGGGTTCCGCCCCGATCAAGGCGGCTGCGGTTGGGGAAACCACAATCGGCATTACTTTTATGCATGACATGGTCGCCCAGATCAAACAGGGGGCGAACCTGACGGTGGTGTCGCCGTGCGAGGGGACCGGTTACGAAGTGGGCTCCATGAGCATCATCAAAGGTGCACGTAACCTTGAAAATGCGAAAATCTGGGCCGAATTCGCATTGTCACCGAAAACCCAGTCGATTGCCGAAGACGCGCACAGCTATCAGGTGCCGTCCAACAAAGAGTCCAAAATTCCCGATGGCGCGCCGCGCCTGACCGAATTGAAGCTGATTGACTATGACTTCGCGAAATACGGGGATGCGGAAACCCGCCGTCATCTTCTGTCGCGTTGGGACGAAGAAGTCAAAACCGCGCCGCAATAAGCGCGATCTGCCTTAACGGTTCTGTCCGTCCGATGCGACCATCGGGCGGACAGGGCCAGACTTCCCAATTCGGCGTGCAGGAGAGTTTCGGTGAACCGGATGCTTTGGTTCTGGCTGGTGATCGGCTGGATCGGTTTTGCAATTTTACCCTGGTATCAGCAGGAATACGGGTTCTGGACCCTGGAATGGCTGTATGACGGCTATCCGATGTATGGCGATTATTCGCCTGCGATCCTGCAAGCGACCTTCCATCAAAAATTCTGGCTGTTGCCGATTGCGGCATTTCTGCTGGCACCACTCGCACTGGCGCGCGCCGGGCGCGATCATCCGCATTATGCCCGTATCCTGATTTCATGCGGGCTGGGTGGCTTGGTCTATCTGGTCGGGCAGGGCTTTTTTGTCGGTATTTCCGGCTGGGGATTTGGCTGGCTTGATGCGATATTCGGCCCGCTTGATGTCCGGCAATATGGCCTTGGCTATGGCGCGATGTTTACCGCGGCCTGCCTGCTTGTAATGCTTTGCACCGGTCTTGCCGCGGCGGGGGCGATGCGGGGCGATGTGTTTGTCACATCCGCCATCGGGACGGTTATTGCGCTTGTCGGGTTGTTTGTATTCTTTCCGGTTGCGCGCATTTTCATCGGATCGTTTGTCGATCTTGATGGCAACCTTTCGGGCGTGGCCTTTATCCGCAATTTCTTTGACGACAGCATCTGGGGGCTGGGCTGCCTTGCCGGGGGTGTTTGCGGGGTTGCGTGGAACACGGCGTTTCTGGCGGTTCTGACCGCTGTTTCAACCACGCTGCTTGGGCTTTCATTTGCGCTTGTCGTGACGCGGACCGGGTTCCGGTTCAAAAAGCCGCTTCGGGTTTTGACGGTACTGCCGATCATTACCCCGCCATTCGTGATCGGCCTGGCATTGATCCTTCTTTTTGGCAGATCGGGGGCTGTTACGCAGTTCTTTGCTGATCTGCTCGGGGTGGAGGCAGGGCGCTGGCTTTATGGCCTCCCTGGAATCTGGCTGGCACAGACCCTGTCCTTCACTCCGATTTCTTTTTTGGTGCTGATCGGTGTGGTTGAAGGCGTCAGCCCGTCGATGGAAGAAGCATCGCAAACCCTGCGTGCCGGGCGGTGGCAGACATTCGTTAATGTGTCGCTGCCCTTGATGAGGCCCGGTTTGGCCAATGCCTTTTTGCTGGCCTTCATCGAAAGCATGGCCGATTTCGGCAACCCGATGGTCCTGGGCGGTAATTACGAGGTGCTGTCGACCGAGATATTCTTTGCCATTGTCGGTGCACAGAACGATGCCGGGCGTGCAGCCGTTCTGGCGATGATCCTGCTGTTCTTCACACTTTCGGCCTTTGCAGCACAGCGTTTCTGGCTGGGCAAGAAATCCTATGCCACGGTGTCGGGCAAGGCCGATAACGGTGCGCATGTCGGGCTTAATCCCGGTATGCGTCTGGCATGCTATTTCACAGCCATTCCGTGGGCGATCTTTACGGTCGTGCTGTATGGCATGATTTTCTATGGTAGTTTCGTCAAACGCTGGGGCTTTGATAACAGCCTGACGTTCGATAATTACAGCGATGCGTTCGGTGTCGGCTGGAGCGAGCATGGCATCGTCTGGGCCGGGGCGGCATGGGACAGTTTCTGGACCACGTTAAACATCTCGGCGATTGCAGCACCTTTGACCGCAGCAGTAGGTCTGACGACGGCCTATCTGCTGGTGCGGCAAAACTTCCGGGGCAAAAGTGCCTTTGAATTCGGCACGATGTTAAGTTTTGCCATTCCGGGTACGGTGATTGGTGTCAGTTATATTCTGGCGTTTAACGTGCCGCCGTTTGAATTGACCGGCACGGGTGTGATCCTTGTGATCTGCTTTATCTTCCGCAATATGCCGGTCGGGGTGCGCGGCGGGATTGCCGCCATGAGCCAGCTTGACAAAAGCCTTGATGAAGCATCCCTGACGCTTGGTGCCAACAGCTTTACCACGTTCCGTCGTGTGATCCTGCCGCTTCTGCGCCCGGCGATTGTTGCGGCACTGGTTTACAGCTTTGTACGCGCGATCACGTCGGTCAGTGCGGTGATCTTCCTGGTCAGTGCCGACCACAATATGGCGACATCCTATATCATCGGGCTTGTGGAAAACGGGCGATACGGCGTTGCGATTGCCTATTGCAGTGTTCTGATCCTTGTCATGCTGACCGCGATCCTTGTTGTGAACGGCCTGATCGGGCAACGGCGTTTGCGCCGCGAGGACCGGGTTGAAGCAACACCGGACAAGTCAGCGACAGGAAATCTGAGAGAGAAGCATTCATGAAACTGAAAACGCGTGCGGGTTCGGTCGTATTCGACAATGTCACCAAGACCTATGGTCACGGGGCAGTTACCGCGATCGACAATGTATCTTTCACCATCCATCCGGGCGAGCTTGTCACCCTTCTGGGGCCAAGCGGCTGTGGCAAGACCACGACCCTTCGGATGATTGCCGGGCTTGAACATGCGACAACCGGCCGTATCCTGATTGGTGGCAAGGACGTCACACAGCTTCCGGCGACGGACCGTGATGTCAGTATGGTGTTTCAGTCCTATGCGCTGTTTCCGCATATGACGGTGGCGGAAAACGTTGCCTATGGGCTGAGTGTTACCGGCGTTGCCAAGGCCGAAGCCAGGGAAAAGGCCGAGGAAGGCCTTAACCTTGTGGGCTTGGGCGGTTATGGCAGTCGCCTGCCGTCCGAGCTTTCGGGCGGGCAGCAGCAAAGGGTTGCGGTGGCGCGTGCGCTGGTGCTGGAACCCGAAGTTCTGTTGCTGGACGAGCCGTTATCAAACCTTGATGCCAAGCTTCGCCGCCATGTGCGGACCGAAATCCGCGATTTGCAGCAGAAACTTGGCCTGACGGCGGTTTATGTGACCCATGATCAGGAAGAAGCATTGGCCGTGTCGGACCGGATCATCGTGATGAACCGGGCCGTTATTGCGCAGCAGGGCACGCCACGTGAATTATATGAACAGCCGCAATCGGAATTTATCGCCGACTTTATCGGTGATGCCAATCTGGTTGACGGGGAAATCATCAGCATCGATGGCAATCATGCCCGTGTCGATATCGGGGGCGCGCAATGCAATTTGCGTCATCGCGGGCAGGCAAAGGGACCGGTCCGGGTTGCCGTGCGGCCCGATGCGGTGCAACTGACCGGATTGGCGGCGATTGCGGGTGATGCGCATGTCATTGAAACGTCGCTAAAAGGTCACATTACGCATGCAGCCTATCTTGGTAGTCAGATGCAGTATTCCGTGGCAACCCCGATTGGCGAGCTGTTTGTGATCGATCACCGGATCGATACACCGATCATCGCGGGCGAAGAGGTTGCCATCGGCTTTTCTGAACGCGGGATGGCCGTGGTTTCGGCAGAATAATCGATCAACAACAAAACTGTTTCAGGCAGGGACAAAGTGGAAAAAGCATTCTCGGGAATTGATATCGAGGCACGGTTTGAACATGCGCGCGACGTGATCCGCGAGGCGGGAAAACGCGCCATGGAGTATTATGAAGGCGACGCTGCCGATCTTGCGATTGAAACCAAAACCAACGCGCTTGATATGGTCAGCATTGCGGACAAAAACGTCGAGGCGATCATTCGTGACCGGATCGGTGATGCCTTTCCCGAGGATGGTTTCCTCGGCGAGGAAATGGGCATCGAGAAGGGCGATAATGACTGCCTTTGGGTGATTGACCCGATTGATGGCACGGCCTGTTTTGTCAATCAGATGCCGACCTGGTGCATTTCGGTTGCCCTTATGATCGGCAAAGAGGCGGTTATCGGCCTGATCTATCATCCGTGCAATGACGAGCTTTTCAGTGCAGTTGTCGGCGACGGGGCGCGTGTGAATGGCGAGCCGGTCAAGGCCAGCAATGCCAAACTTGTCAGTGATGGTGTCATGGGGATCGGCATGTCGCATCGCCTGCCAAGCAGTTCGATCGTGCCGGTGATTGGCCAGTTGCTGGACGAGGAAGGCATGTTCATCCGCAACGGATCCTGCGCGTTGATGATGGCCTATGCCAGTGCCGGGCGTTTGATCGGCTATTACGAGCCGCATATCAATCCGTGGGATTGCATGGCGGGGATTGTCCTGATGCGTGAGGCGGGGGGCTGGTGCAATGATTTTCTTGATCTGCCCAACGTGCTTGAAAATGGCGGGCCGATATTGGCCGCGGGCCCCAATGTTGCCAAACATCTGGCGGATATGATCGGGCTTTCGTATCGGGGCTGATCACACCTGATGGCGCGATATCGTATCCATGCTGACCGGTGCCGGGTTTATTCCCCAGTGCCGGTCAGTTGCTGTTTGCGTTCAGACAGCATGCGATAATCAAGGCGTGCGAGTTCCTGATTGATCGCCTTGATATCGAGCGGCTTGGTGCAGTGTGCATCCATTCCTGCCGCACGAAATTCGGCCAGATTGTCGTTTGACGTGTCGGCGGTCAGGGCGAGAACCGGGATGGTTGCCTTGACCGGGTCGGCAAATTCGCGGATCTGGCGGGTGGCTTCGATCCCGTCCATGACGGGCATGTGCACATCCATCAGGACCGCGTCAAAATCATGGGCAAGCAACTGATCAAGGGCTTCCTGCCCATTGGCGGCGGTGACGATTTCATGGCCCTGCTGTTCAAGCAGTTTCTGGGCGAGAATACGGTTGATCTGGATATCCTCGACCAGAAGAAGCTTCCGTCCCATGACGCGCGGTTTGTCGGGATCGGCGAGGCCGAGATGACGGTCGTCTTCGGCGTCACTGCCCAGTTTTGGCGCGCCTGTCAACGGCAGGTTGAGATCAAACCAGAAGGTGCTGCCCGTACCCTCGGTGCTTTCGACGTCAATCGTGCCGCCCATCGCCAGGATCATTTTCTGACAGATCGCAAGGCCAAGGCCGGTTCCGCCAAAACGGCGCGTTGTCGATGTGTCTACCTGTGTGAAGGCCTCGAAGATCGAACGGACCTTGTCAGCGGGAATGCCGATCCCCTCATCACGCACAGCAACGCGGAATGCCATGCGGCCATTGGCGATCTTCTGCGGGATGATGGCAACATCTATATTGCCGGATTTGGTGAATTTGATCGCGTTCGAAACAAAGTTGGTCAGGACCTGCTTGATGCGGACCGGGTCGCCGACCACCCAGCGCGGCATGTCAGCCGGGATATCAAGATGCAGGCGGTTATCCTGATTGCGTGCCGGGACCATCATCATGGAAACGACTTCCTCGCATATCGCGTGGATGTCGGTCGGGACTTCTTCAAGGACAAGTTTGCCTGCTTCGATCTTTGACAGATCAAGGACATCACCGATCAGCGACAGAACATGCCGTCCGGCACCATTGATGGTCGAAAGATAGCTTCGGATGGTTTCGGACGGTTCGTTTTTGTCGATGGCATCGCGTGCCAGCTGGGCGTAGCCCAGGATCGAGGTCATTGGGGACCTGAATTCGTGGCTCATATGGGCGATGAATTCGGATTTTGCGCGGTCGGCCTGCTGCGCCTGATTCATGGCGTTTTCGGCTTCCTGTCGGGCGTTATCAAGTTCGCTGGTACGCTGATAGACCAGATCAACAATCCGTTTTTCAGTGCGGGTCAGGGACCGCAGATAGACCATCAGAAGGATGCTGATGGTGGCGCCAAATACAAAGATCGCCCATGGCTGCCAGTATAAAAGGCCATTCAGGCGGGCTTCGGGCCCGTGCAGGACAATGGTCCAGTCGCGGAAGCCAAAGGTAAAGGTCGATACTTTGGGGTTGTAGCCTGCCGTGATTTCGTCCGCGATGTGGCTCATCGCATAGTCGGGCCTGCGGTTGGAATAGATCAGTTGATGGCCTGCCGGTGCATCCAGATCGGCCAGATGGATTTCAAAATCCGATGGCAGGCGCGCAATGCGTGCCGCGCGCGTGATCATGTTTGTCAGGCGGAGCACACCCACGGCAAGACCAAGCGGTGCCGCACCGGGATTGCGCCGGTTCGGGACATTCAGAAAGGCAAGGGCTGTGACCTCGGACGAGGCGGACTGGACCAGTTTGACCGGCTCGGTCAGGGTAATGTTGCCGGTACGGATGGCAGTTTGCAGGGCGCGATTGCGGATTTCCTCGCTTGAAAGGTCAAAGCCGATCACGTTTTCATTACCGGATCGCGGAAAGATATAGAAAACCGGGAAATAGGCATCGCGTTCCGGTGCCGGTTGCATTTGGCCATCGACCAGACTGCGGATTTCAAAATTTTCAACCCCGCGCAGCGATGCGTTTTCCTCGATCAGGGCACGGGCGCGGCCTTCGATATAGGGCACCCATTCCAGCGCACCGACACCCGCGCGCCGTTCCACCCACGGGCCGATCATGGCGTTAAATGTGTGGAATGACACGTCACCATGCACGTCAAACAGGGTGCGAACCGCAATCAGGCTGTCGGTGGCACGGCCGAGTTCCTCGCGAAGGGATGCCTCGAACGCGCGGCGATATTGTTCGGTCTGGGCATCGGTGGCCTCGTTGATCTGACCGAACGTGTACCACGCCGCCAGCCCGGATATTGAAAACCCCAGCAGACCGACAATCAGCGCAAGATTGCGGCGCAGCCGGTGAATATCGTTTGAAATCCTGCCGTCGCGGGTGCGCGAGGTAACGATGTTGATTTTTTCGATCCCCGCACCCAGCAACAGGGTGCCGATGGTGACCACGATGACATAGCTGTAAAGGTTTGCCAGCCCGACATTCATATTGATGTTGAGAAACGTGCTTTCGCCCATTGCGGCAAAAACCACGATATCAATCACGATAAGGGCATTGACCAGTGCCGCGCCAAGCAGCCCGAACCGGATGGCCCCCCACAGGACAAAAGGCAGGGAGACAAAGATAAACAGATATTCTGGCTTGGCGATCAGCGGCGTGGTTTGCACGGCAGACGAGACAATGATCGTTGCGACGCAGACAAAGGTAAGTTCGGCATAATAGGCCAAGCCGTTTGCGCGCCATTTCTGATGGATCAGGCGCAGGACCAGCGGCCCGATCACCAGTGCCCCCACCAGATCGCCAAGCCACCAGCCGTGCCAGATGGTGGTGAACTGATCGAAATTTCCGATTACCGTCAGGCTGAGGCTGAGCGTGCCACAAAGGGCGGCAAGTGCCGGGCCGCCGATCCCGCCGATGGCAATCAGGCCAAATATGCCGCGCGCGGACAGAAGGGGGGGCTTGCTGCAAAATCTGACGATCAGAAGCGATGAAAGGGTTGCGGCCAAAGTATTGCCGGTCGCGATCAGAACGGCCGTTTCCGGCGGCGCGGATGTTGTCAGATTGACAAGAAGTGCGCCCAGAAATACCGCCGGAAAATACCGCCATCCCCATGCAACCAGGGCACCCAGCGCAATCCCGGATGGGGCCCAGATCAGGGTGACGCTGCTGCCATAAAAGGGAAACTGCAACCCGGCATAACCGAAAACGAAATAGGTTAGCGTGATCGCCGCAAAGCGGATGATATGAACAGGGCCCAGACGCAAATTCGATCCTTCCCGGGGTTGGGGCGCTATTGCTTCAGATGGGAAATCATACGCAAAAAGGAATATCCCAACCGCATTGTTTCAGATCGATTATCACGCAAATTCCCCGATGCACCATCCCCATTTGAGGAGATCGCAAAGGGTGGGGGGCTTTTACTGGCTGACCCAAAGGACGCGGGCGATCCAATCAATGTCGCGGGCCTCGACATAGCGGTCTTCATAAGCCGGGTTCAGCGATTTGAGTTCCACCCCCATCGCCCCGCGGCGGACCAGTTCCTTGGCCATGACTTCGCCCGATGTGGTTTTCAGAACCACGCGATCCTGCGGGCGGATATTTGATGCCGGGGAGACGACAATCAGATCGCCATCGCGAAAGACCGGGGCCATGGAATCCCCCGAAATCCGAAGCCCGTAGGCGGTCGGATCGTGCAGGGCGGGAAAGGTGATGTCTTCCCATGCGCCGCCGACCGGATAACCGGCATCATCAAAAAAGCCGCGATTTCCGGCCTGGGCAAAGCCGATGACCGGCACGCGCCCGGCCCCGTTGCCATCGACAAGCTGGGCGAATTCCTGAAAGGTGACATTGGTGACCGAGAGCACCTTTGAAATGCTTTCGGTCGAGGGCCAGCGGGGTTTGCCCTGATTTGTCGTTCGTTTGGACCGGTTGAATGTGGTGGGGTCAAGCTGCGCCAAACGGGCCAGTCCGGAGGGGGACAGCCCGTTATCTTCGGCGATCTTGTCAAGCGCGCCCCATATCTGTTCTTGCCGGATCATGCGTCATCCTAGCAGCCTGTTATTGCTTCGGAAACGGAATTAATTTCGGCTTTGGCAAACGGTGTCAGGAACGATGCGGGTTTTCGATGCGTGAAACGACCCGGTCAAAAATATCGGCACTGCCCATCTGCCCGCCTTTGAGGATCATTTCCAGACCGTCAAGCTGCGGGTTGGTGCTGTGTGCCCGGATCACCGGCACACCGCGATCAAAATCGGTGACGAAGGACAGGCTGTCGATTGGCAGTTCAAGCACGGCAAGGCTTGATGTATCCCCGCCCGCAATCGCGAGGAAACCGACCGGGGCCTGCGATAAAACAGCGGCAATGAACCGGGCACTGGCTTGGGCCAGTTCGTGGCCGCCAATGCCATGCGCCGCATCATCGCCAAGGGTTGCCAGAACATGGCGATTGCCCAGAAGCATATCGCGGCAGGTTTCGACCTTGTGGGCAAAGCGGGTGTCATCAATCAGATCGGCCGGATTGATTTCGACTTTTTCACATAACCGGGTGGCGGCGACCTGCTGTGCGGTCAGCGATGAGCGGCTTCCGGCAAAGGCGAGAACCGGGCCGGTGCGCCGGGTTTGGCGTGCAGTCGGTTCGGTTGGTTGCAGGGCGGTTTTGCCGTTGGTGGCGGTTAAAATCTGCGCGACGCTGCTGGCTCCGACACACAGGATATTGGTATCCGCCGCAATCGCGCGGAAAGCCAGACCGATGATTTCAAGATCATGGTGCTCGCCGACATCAAACAATGTCTGCTTTTCCCCGGCCGCCAGCCTTTTGCGGATTTCGGTGGTCACGAAAAGCAACCCGCGCCGGATCATGGTGACATCAATAAGCCCGATATCCGGCCAGCCCTGCGCGCCAAGATGACGGCGAAGGTCGGCTTCTTTCATCGGAGTTACCGGATGATCGCGCATCACCGGATGGCGGTCGATGCGGTGGATGTTGCCATCGCCTGCGGCGGCAAACAGATTGCCAAACAGGCAATGCCGGCCAAGCGATGGCTGCCCGCCGATGATCGCCTGCCAACCGGCATTTATACCCTTGGCAAAACGGTCTGCCACCTGTGCGATATTACCGGTGTCGGGGGAGCTGTCGAAGGTCGAACAGACCTTGAAATGATGGATTTTACCGCCTGCCGTCGCCAGACCGGCGACAAGATCATCCATATGTCTGATACCGTTTTCAACAGTTTCGGCGCGAAGCGAGGTGGCAACGCCAATCGCATCGAGGCCTTTGATTTCCGGGTGGTCCGAAAGACGGGGCGGGCTTAGATAAAGGCGGGCGGATTTACCGCCGCGCGTCAAGGTTGCCAGCGTATCGGACGCCCCGGTAAAATCATCTGCGCAGAAAACGATATCGGCCATCGCGATCAGGCCTTGTTGCCGTAAAAAGCCAGTGCCTCGGCCAGGGCGGGGCTGGTTTTGGCCTGTGCGTCAAGGCTTTGGCGCGTTGCGCAGGCTTCCCATGCGTCTTGCAGGCTGCGCACACCGGCGGCAGGTCCCGACGGATGGGCAAGGATGCCGCCCCCGGCAAGGAACATGAAATCAGCCGATCCGACAGCATCAAATGTTGCCGGAACGGTGCCCGCCCATTGACCCGATGAAAAGACCGGAAGGACGATATCATCCGTTTCACCGGCACAAAGCGGTTGCCCGCAAAGGCGCGCACTTTCGGTGACTTCGGCGTCGTCATCGCAGAATTTGCCGCCCATGCCATGCACATGCATGTGATCGACCCCGGTCAGACGATACAGCGTCTGATAGGCGGGGAAAGCCATGCCCAGAAGCGGATGGCGCGACAATGCGCCAAAGCCGTTGCGATGCCCGTGCAGGACAAGCGGCGTTGATGCACGCAGGGTCTGCATGGCAGAAAGCCCGACCCAGTTCATGCTGACCATGGCGCAGGAACCGCCTTCGTCTTCGACCAGGTCGGCATGGCGGCGCATCACATCGGTTTCATCGGTGATGTTAAAGGCAATCATCACATCGCGCCCGGTGCGGTCACGATATCTGCGAACCCGTTCCATGACGGCGGGAATACGGTCGGCAAGCGGGGCGGATGCAGGGTTTGCGCAGACCTCGTCATCCTTGATGAAATCAACGCCGGCCTCGCAAAGCTGTTCGACCAGATCGGCGATATCATCGGTGCGAAGACCGACATTTGGCTTGATGATCGTGCCAAAGAACGGGCGGCCTTCGACCTTCATGCGGCTGCGTGTGCCGCTGGTTCCGGCAACCGGGCGGTCATACAGATCGCGATAGGATGCAGGCAGTTTGACATCCAAAAGCTTCAACCCGGTGATTTCGCCCAGATCATAAAGATTGCCCGAAACAGTGGATGCCAGTGTCGCCAGATTGCGCCCGATATTGCCGGTCGGGAAACCAACCCGAACTTCGGCGCGGCGATAGGGGCCACCGATGCCCTTGGCCTGCAAATAGGCACTTTGCAGGCTGGGTTCGGTCGCGGCATCCAGTTCGGTTACCGACAGGATGCGCGCCGCACAGCGTTCGCGCAGTTCGTCGGTTTCCCCGGCAACGCGCACGAATGTGCCGCTGCTTTGTTCGCCCGCGATGATGGCGGCGATTTTGGCCGGGTCCATCGGGGTTTCGATCAGGTAACGGGCTTCGATCAGGTCCATGGCTCAGATTTCCGAAAGCGACGGGAAGGGACGGACGGGATCATCGCCGTTCCAGCCGACGGATGCCTCGTAAATGGTTTTGAACAGGCGGCCTTTGGGGCCGACGACCTCGGAAAGCTCGATCACGGTGCCGGGATGGTCTTCCTTGTCAAAATAGACAAACCGGCCGTTTTCGCCGACCGTGCCGCTCATTTTGACCTTGAAGCCCTGTGCTTCCATAAGCGCCAGATCATTGTCAAAATCCTGCGTCCAGTAGGCGACATGCTGAAGGCCGATATGGCCTGCTTCCTGAAAATCGCGATACATCGACGGTGCATCATTGCGCGTCTGGATCAGTTCGACCTGGACAAAGCCCGAATTGGCAAGGGCGACGGAATTGTGGACCTCGTAAGGTTTGCCGTCGTAACGGTAATCCTCAATCGGGACCTTGGGATTATAGTACCAGGGGCCGACGCCCATGGTGGTTGCCCAATATTCCATTGCGGCCTCGATATCGGGCACGACATAGCCGAGCTGGCGGATTTCGCCCAAAAACTTGCTCATAATTCCTCACTTATCCAAGAAGGTTTGGCAACCAGGTCGAGATTGCCGGTATGCAGGTCACCGCCAGAAGCGATAAAAACAGCGGGATCAGGAAGGGCAGTGCCCCGCGAATGACCCGATGCAGCGGCATTTTTGCGATGATGCTGACCATATAGAGGCTCATCCCGACCGGCGGGGTCAGAAGCCCGATCATCAGGTTCAGCACAAAGACGATGCCAAGTTGCAGCGGATCAACACCAGCAGCCGTCAGGGCCGGGGTGATGATCGGTGCAATGATCAGGATGGCGGCAATTGATTCCAGGAACATGCCAACGACCAGCAACAACACATTGACGATGAACAGCAAAATCAACGGATTGTCCGACAGGTCGAGGAGGAACGCACTGGCGGTTGCGGGCAGGCGATCCATGGTCAGAACCCAGGCAAACAGGGCCGCCGTGGCAACAATAAACAGCACGCTGCCGGTGGCATCGACCGTGTCACGGGCGGCGGCAATGATGCGTTTGACATCAAGTTCGCGATAGATGAATTTGCCGATAAACAGCGCATAGGCAACCGTCACCCCGGCGACTTCGGTCGGGCCGAAATAGCCCGAAATCAGACCGCCAATCAGAAGAACCGGGGCGGCAAGGGCGGGAAGGGATACCACGAATTTGCGGCCAAATGCGGCCCAGTCAAATTTGACCTCGTCACGCGGCAGTTTGTAAATCCGGGCCATTACGCCGACCTGCAACATCAGAAGAACCGTGATCAGAACCGCAGGTACGATCCCGGCAATCAGCAGTTTGACGGCAGATACATTGGCGACCGAGGCAAAGATGATGATCGGGATGCTGGGCGGGAAAATCGGGCCGATGGTGGCGGCCGCCATGGTGATGCCCGATGCAAATTCGGCACT
Source organism: Thalassospira sp. A3_1 (assembly GCF_017744215.1). Classification (NCBI taxonomy): domain Bacteria; kingdom Pseudomonadati; phylum Pseudomonadota; class Alphaproteobacteria; order Rhodospirillales; family Thalassospiraceae; genus Thalassospira; species Thalassospira sp. A3_1. Next base: position 848,879 of record NZ_JAGHQQ010000002.1, read on the forward strand.
GTAGCCCTGTTTGCGCATCATCTTGATCTGGATCGACCCGAGTGCGCCGATATCGGCGAGGGCCGCACCCGACACACCGGAAAAGATCAGGCTGACCAGAACGCTTACCTGTGCGGTGCCGCCCCGGATCCAGCCGACCATCATGCGGACCAGTTCAAACAGATGGTTGGTGACACCCGATGTGCTGAGCAGACTTGCGGCGAAAATGAACAGCGGCACGGCCAGAAGCGGTGTTGAATCCAGCGCATTGACCGTGCGTTGCGCCAATACCGCCATCGGCAGGTTAAACAGGATCATGACAACGGCCGAAGACAGGCCAAGGCAGATGGCAATCGGCAGCCGGATCAGCATCAGAACCAGAAACAGGACAAGAAGGGTCGCGCTCATCATGGGCGGGGTTCCTCGCGGGATACGGCAATCGTGGCGGCGGTATCGATAGCGTCGTTGTTATTATCGTCGCTGTCGTCTTCGTCGTCGTTATCGTCGGCTTCTTCGTGATGGGCGGCGGGTTCTGTGCCGGTGACAAGGCGGTAAATCGCAACGGCGGCCAGCAACACAATGGCAATCACCGCCGGGGCATAGACGACAAGGTTCGATAGCCCCATCGAAGGCGTTGAAAATTTGCCCGCCCGCAGAAGAAACTTGTAAAGCGCAAACAGGAATACGCCGGAAAAGGCGGTGATCAGGATGTAATTGGCGGTCCGCAGGATCGCCTTGCCGCGCGGGCGAAGCGCGCTATAGAGCAGGTCAATCGCGATATGGCGGTTATGGAGCATCAGGGCCGGGACGACGAAAAACACCAGCGCGATATTGGAAACGCGCGACAGTTCATCGGCCCATGGCAGGCCAAGATCAAAGAAATTGCGCAGGATCACCTGACCGACCACGAGCACTGTCATCAATGCCAGCATCAGCATCGCAAGCAGTGTCAGAACCCGACAGATATGGTCGAGCCCCCGATAGATCGGAGAATTCCGGTTCGGCATGACAAACCCCGGACAAGAAGCGGAAAAACAGAAAAAAGGCGAAGTTCAGTGCGGTCCGGCTTTGATCTTGGGGGCCGGACCGCCCGAAGCGCGATTACTTTACAGCAGCAATCTTTTCGTAATAGGCACCGTATTTCTCGTCGAAGCGTTCATGGACGAGTTTTTCGACGCCACTGCGGAAGGCCGCAACGTCAAGCCCGTCATCCGGGCCGATGATCGTCATGCCCGCATCCTTGAGCTTCTGAAGATCACCGGCTTCCTGATCAAGGATCATCTGCGATGCCTTCATGCGGACAGTTTCTGCCGCCTTGTTAAGGGCATCCTTGATGTCTTGCGGGAAGCTCTGCCAGAGGTCTTCGTTGATGACGACGATTTCAGCAGCCGAAATATGGCCGGTCAGCATCATGTGCGACTGAACGTCATAAAGCTTGTGGTCAACAGCGACGTTTACCGGGTTTTCCTGGCCCTGAACGATTCCGGTGGCAAGGGCAGTCGGAACTTCGGACCAGTCAACTGGCACCGGCGCGGCACCAAGGCCTTCGACCGCAGTCAGGTAAACCGGGGACGGAATGGCGCGGATTTTGACGCCGGAAAGATCAGCAGGCGACTTGACCGGAAGGTTCGCGGTCAGTTGACGGGTGCCGAAATAGAAAGCGTAAAGAACACGCATCCCGGTATTGTCGATCAGGCCCTGATTAAGTTCGGCCATGACCGGGGAATTGATGTCGACCACTTTCATCAGGTGGTCATAGTCGCGATAAAGATACGGGGTATCAAGAACACCGAAATCTTCGTAAAGCGAGCTCAGCGCACCAGCCGTATTGTGTGAAAGCGCGATGGAACCCATGGAAACGCCTTCGGCAAGTTCCTGAATTTTGCCAAGCTGGGATGACGGATAAACGTCAATCTTGACTGCGCCATTGGTGTTTTTGGCGACCTCTTCGGCCAGCCAGTCGGCCTGCATGCCCACGACACTGGTCGGGGAATTCATGTGACCGTAATTGAGTTCGTATTCCTGTGCCTGTGCGCCAACGGCAAACAGGCTGCAGGTGGCGACCGTCGCAACGGATGCGACGAAATGACGGAATTTTCCGTGAATGACCATTGTTTCCTCCCGTGATGGTCCGCAGGCCGTTATGGCCGAATATGAAGGGCTATTGTTGTTTTTCCCTTGAATAAAATGATGGTAGGTGAAAGTTTATCCCTCATCAAACATCATTAATTGATGTGTTTTGATGGTTTTGAGGGATAAATGCCGAAGACGACAGGCCCGGTAATCAAGGATATTGCAGCCCTTTCAGGGGTTTCGCCCGCAACAGTCGATCGCGTTTTGAACAAACGTGCCGGTGTGCGTGAAATGACGGCAAAACGGGTTTTGTCTGCCGCCGCCGAGCTTGGCTATCTGCCCGAATCCGATATGCAGGCGACGTTGCGCCCGCGCCCGATGAAGGTTGTTTTCCTTTTGCCGGCGGGGACCAACCCGTATCTTGGACTTCTGGGTGAAACCATCAAATCCGCGGCCGAGCAGCCATCGGGCTATAACATCCGTGCACGGTGCTTTTTCATCGACAGTTTCAATCCCAAACTGCTGTCCGATGCCATGCGCCAGCACGCCAAAACCGCCGATGGCATTGCGTTCATGGCGATTGACCATCCGCTGGTGCGTGAAACGGTTTCCGACCTGCAGGCCCAGGGCAAGCATGTGGTGACACTGGTGTCCGACATTGCCGGGGTGCGCCATGCGGCCTATGTCGGGCTGGATAACCGGGCGGTCGGGCGGACGGCGGGGTATCTTTTGGGCCGGTTGACCCGGCAATCCAGTGGTCGGGTGGCGCTGATTACCGCCAGCCGGACATACCGGGCACATGAGGAACGCGAAATGGGGTTCCTTGGCCTGATGGATGAGAGTTTTCCGGGGATTTCGGTGATTGCCGCGCGCGAAGGCCATGACAACCGTGCGGAAAATTACCACCATACCGTATCGCTTCTGACGGAATATCCCGATCTGATCGGGATTTACAATGTTGGCGGGTCATCTGACGGGATTGCACGTGCGCTTCGCGAAAGCGACCGGGGGCGCGATATCGTTTTCATCGGCCATGGATTGACCACCGATACGCGCAAATTCCTGCTTGAGGACATCATGGATGTGGTGATCACGCAAAGTCCCGATATCATCGTGCAGAACACCTTGAAAATATTTGACAATATCCGCAATGACGCGGCCGCGATGCAGGGGGTGGCGGACCTGACCATGCAGGTCGTGGTCAAGGAAAACCTGCCTTAGCCGGATGGTTTGCGGCCTGCTAAAAAAAATCAAAACCCCGGGCGGGATTGCGCCGGGGTTTTGTGTTTCGGAAAGGTGCTTTAAGCCGTGGCGTCATGCACCGGAACGTCTTTCGATGATTTCAGCAGATCGATGCTGTGGATGCAGTCGGCTTTGGCTTTGTAGCCCTCGCTGCTCATCGCGATTTTAAGGCCATTGCGCGCGATATAGGTCCAGCGCCATTCGCCTTTCTTGTCCTTGTAAAGCTCGTAACGCGGGGACGGGGGATTTGCCATGGGAGACTCCTGACTGTCAGTGGATCGGCATGCAATGGACCGCATGCCCGGTGATGGAAAATTGCCCGGTCGGGCATCCCCGGTCAGGCATCCATGAAGACAGTTCAGAAGCGGTTTTGTGATGAAACGGGGCAGGAAGAGCGCGGGATTAGCGCAGAAGCGCAATCCCGTCATCATGGCCCGCCAGCAGGATCACATCCTTTTTCGACGGTGCCTTGCATTTCGTGGCCGGGCGGAGTGCGAGCAGGGAGGTCGCAATTTTCTGCGCGCCGGGGGAGAGGAAAAACGCATCATCCGGCCCGAGTTCGCGCGAGCAGAAAAGGGCGGCGTCACGCGGTTTTTTGGCGGCAATAAACAGCTTTTCAAACGCATCGACAAAATCGGTCGATATTCCCATTGCTTCCTGTTCCGTCATTTTGATGCTGGCCCAGCTCATGGGAGTCTCTCGTCTGGTTGCGGATATCTGTAAGGCCATTATTCATCCGGTGACCGCCAAGTCGAGCATTTTTGCGGCTGTTCGGATAATAGGAAATTAATCCTTTACAATGAGAACAAAAAGGGATTATAGCTTGTGGATCAACACCGGAAGTGCATCCGGAAATAGCTTCGATGCGGTCAGAATGGCGGAAAACGGCATGTAAGCCGGGTTTTGCACGTATCACGTTGGCAATCTTTACATATCCGGCAATTGGCGGTTTTGCGCAGTCGATGATGCGCAAAAGGGGAGATTTGCACGCTTTTTCGGGGTGTTGATGCGAGACAGGCAGATCAGCAGGAGGGCGAAATGAGTGAACAGAGACTTTTTCCCAAGCCGATAGCGGACCGCGTGACGACCCCGTTTTCCAGTGCCATGCAGGCGTGGTTCTGGTTTGTGCGGTGCCAGGCGTCACGGATCGAAGGGGCGCGTGTGGTGGCGGATGCCAGCGACGTTGTGCGCCCGTGCGACCCGGATGATATCTATAACGCGGTCATGCGGTTACGGCGTGAAAATGTGCTGGGTGACCGGCATTTGCAGGTGATCGAATATTACGGGCTGGTGGAACGCACGCCCGATCCACGCGATGGGCGTGAAAAGCCGAAATATGACCTTTGGTGCGATGCCATGGCGGCCTTGCAGGATGTGCTGATTGCGCGCGATATCGTCCTGTCGGGGGCCGAGGATGCCTTTCACCATCCCGAGAAAATGATCAAAATGACGGGGGAATTGCCGCCATGCAGACTTTGACCCGTGAGGCGATCACACCTGCTTTGGCAGCAGTGAAACAGCCCGCATATCCGGGGGCAAATCCGCCAACCGAACCCGTCATGCGCGATGTGCTTGTGGTGTTTGCCGATGCACCGGAAAAGCGGCTTTTGCGGTGGCTGAAACCCGGTTTCCGGCATTGTTTCGTGCTGATGTCGGGCGGACGTGCCGGGGAGTGGATCTGCCTTGATCCGCAAAGCCATCGTGTGGCGTGCGATGTCTGGCAATATTCGGTTCTGTTTGACCCCGAAGCCCATTACCGGGCGCGCGGATTTGACTGCGTCTGGGTCAGTTATCCGGCGGAAGTGCCAAGGCGGGTGCGGTTGGGCGCGTTTACCTGTGTTGAGTTCGTCAAGCGGTTGCTGGGCATTTCCGGGGTCTGGATCGTGACGCCGCATCAACTTTTTTGCGCGATTAAACGTGCGGAAACAAAGGCTTATCTTGGGAGAGTGTTTTTTTCTGAAAAATGTTCTTGATTTGTTCTTTTTCCTGTGCCATAAGGGAGAAGTCAACACCACAATTGCGCCCGCATCGCTTCATCGCGTTGCGGGCGTTTTTGTTTCCAAGCCCGTTTAAGGGCGTTTGTTTTTTTTAGCCCCGGTTTGGGGCATTTGGTTTTCAGGTCCCGTCTATGGGATGAGGCAGAGGGAAGGCAAAGGGGCATCATGGGCAGTCTGTTTTCGACACCAAAACCATCCACGCCACCACCAATTGCCACCAGTCCGTCCGCAAACCCGTCGTCCGTCGATGACGGGGAAAGTGCGGCAGAAGCGGCAAGACGGGCGCGGTCCGAGGGGCTGGAGCGGCGACGCTATGGCCGGGCCGGACTGATCGGCACGGGGTTTCGCGGGTTGCTTTCGGACCGGATCGACCGTGCGGCGGGCGGCAAAAATCTTTTGGGGGATTAGGCGATGACAGAACGGCAGAACCGCAAAGCGCGCCCGGTCCGCCCGGCGCGGAAGACGGGTGTGGCGGCGGCAAAGCGTCCGACGTCTGATCGGGCCGCCACCGATGGGCCAACGGGCAACGGTGCGGAGACGCGGCGTGGTGATGGTCTGGTTGGAGCTGGCCGGACGGGAACCGACAAGGCCGAAGCCATGTCGGAGGATGTCCGCCTGTCGAGGGCAGACCAGAAGGCGGCGAGATTTGGCCGGATGGCGAAGGAGCCGGTGGGCCGCCCTGGTGCTGGTGCCGGTGCGAGAGCCGGGGCAGGCCGCAATGCCGGAACCAAAACCGGCACGATTGCGATTGCCGATTTGCGGGCCCGGTTTCGGGCAGCGATGGGACAGAAGCGCGGTTGGATGCGCCATTGGCAGGAATGTTATGAATTCGCCCTGCCGCAACGCAACGGGGCAAGCGAGCAGCCGGTTGCATCGGGTGGTGCATCTGGTGGGGAAAAGAAATTTGATCGGGTGTTTGATGCCACGGCCCCGGATGCGGTCGAGCAGCTTGCGGCAAGCCTGATGGCCGAAATCACCCCGCCGATGGGCGGCTGGTTCACGTTTGAGCCGGGCGGCAATGTGGCGGATGCGGATCGGGACATTCTGACCGCGCGGCTTGCAAGGGCCGCGAGCATTTTGCAGGGGCATTTTGACCGGTCCAATTTCGCAGTCGAGATGCATCAGGCGTTTCTTGATCTGGTGACGGCGGGGACGGCGTGCCTTCGGCTTGAAGCGGATGATTTTTTAAGTCCGTCGGCGTTCCGGTTTACGGCGGTGCCGCTTCGAGACGTGGCGTTCGAGGAACGCCATGATGGCAGAATGGATGCGGTGTTTCGCAAGCTGTCGCTAACCCGGGACGAGATTGCAAGGCAATGGCCGGAGGCGAAACTGCCTGACGCGGATCGTGATCCGGGCGAGACCCCGAAACGATACGCGGTGGTCGAGGCGGTTTTGCCCGATCCGGGGATTTCGGGTGGTTATCAGCTTTGCGTGTTTTTTGAGCATGACGAAGCGGTTTCGGGTGGGCTGGCGGGAGAAGATGGCGTCCTTCACCGCGACCGGTTTGAGGTGTCGCCCTATATCGCGTTTCGCTGGATGAAGGCGCCGGGCGAGGTTTATGGCAGATCGCCGGTGATGAAGGCGCTGCCGGATATCAAGACCGCGAACAAGGTGGTCGAGCTGGTGCTTAAAAACGCATCCATCGCGGTGACGGGCATCTGGCAGGCCGATGATGACGGGGTTTTGAACCCGGCGGCGATCCGGCTTGTACCGGGAAGCATCATCCCGAAGGCGGTCGGGTCGGCAGGGTTAACGCCGCTTGATGCGCCGGGGCGGTTTGATGTTTCCGATCTGGTGCTGTCCGATCTGCGTGATCGTATCCGGCGGTGCCTTTTGGCCGATCGGCTGGGGCAAAGTGACCAGCCGGGCATGACCGCGACCGAGGTTCTCGAACGGGCATCGGAAAATGCCCGGTTGCTGGGGGCGACTTATGGACGGTTGCAGGCGGAACTGCTTTATCCGCTGATCAGACGGGCGATCCATATTCTGGTGCGGCGGGGCGAATTGCCCGATATGCCGCTTGATGGTGATGTCGTGCAGTTGCGCCATAGCGCGCCGCTGGCGCAGTTGCCCAAACGGGTACAGGCCGGGCAGGCGATGGATTGGCTGTCACGCATTGCGACGCTGGGGCCGGAGGCGCTGGGCGAGGTCGATATGCCGCACATGGTCCGCTGGCTTGCCGATCAGTTTGGCGTGCCGGACCATTTGCTCAGGCCGGTTTTGCCGGTTTTGCCGCCGGTCGAGCCATCACTTGAGGCGGGCGTTTTGGAGGATGCGGTATGAGTGGCTGGGACTGGTTTGAGGAGGTGGCAGCCGCCGACGAAACGGATGAAGCGGATCGGGTGCATTGGCAGCAATGCTTTGGCACGCACGCGGGGCAGAAGGTTCTGGCGGAGCTTGAACGTAGCATCATCAAAACCGCACTTGGTCCGCAAAGCCCGGATCGGGCGATCTGGATGCGTGAAGGGCAGCGGGCACTGGTTTTGCAGATGGTGCGGCTTGCAAGGGGCAGCGTAAACGGAGGCGCGGCGGATAAAGGGTGAGGTTGCTCTTTCTGTTGGTGGTTCCGGCGGTGCCTTTGCCTGTGAAGCTAGGGTGGGTGGAGTGTTTGATGCCAGTTTGGCGCATGCAGCCCGATGGACTCCCGCGTTCGCGGGAGTGACGGAGAGGGTTAGGCGCGACTATTCGTTCCAGTCGTCATTCCCGCGAAGGCGGGAATCCAGACAGCGGTGCCGCATTCGCGGTTTTGGTGGGAGTGTGCGGTGCTTAAGGCCGCGGGTGCTGGTCCGAGCTTGCAAGAGGCAGCGTAAACGAAGGCGTAGCGGATGGGGGCGAGGTGCCCCCCTTTTCTGTTGTTGGTCCTGGGGTGCTTCTGCCTGCGAAGGTGGGTTAGGTAGAGCGTTTGATGTGAGTTTGGAGCCTGCGGCGCTATGGACTCCCGCCTTCGCGGGAGTGACGGGGGGAGTGGAGTGACCTTTGCCTTCAACCGTCATGCCCGCGAATGCGGGCATCCAGACTTGGTGTCGCATCGACGATGGGGAGTGTGCGGCGCGAGGGAGTGACGGCGTCATTTGCCTGACCGTCCAGACCTTGCTGCCCCGCGCAGTGTTAATCAGGAAAAATCGTATTTTTATGAACAGCAATCCGGCAGTGAAGCGGCTGCGCGGAGAGGGGAGAGTGTATCATGACCATTGAGCAGAACTTGACGCGGTCAGAAGCCGGGCATGGAGCAGAAGGTAATCTGTTGCGCCCGGCTGATGCGGCGGGTGGCGTGCCTGAGGTGTTGGAAGATGTGGTTTCCGATGCTGGTGTTCTGCCGGAAGGTGAGGTTGAGGCCGGTGAAGCCATCGCGGTTATTGACCCGGCGAGCATTCCCGAAACGTCCGACGGATACGAGATTACCGTTGATGAAGTCTTGGGCGTGGTTGATCCGGCGGTCAACGCGCGGTTGCATGAAGCGGGATTTACCGGCGCACAGGCGCAGCTTGTTTATGATCTGGCGGCCGAGGTGATCGGGCCGTTAGTTGGCGAGGTCGAGGTTGCGAGCAAACGTGCCACGGATCGGGCAGCCCTGGTGGCCGAGTTTGGCGGGGCGGAGAACTGGAAGCGGATCGCGCCGCGGATTGAAAAATGGGGGCGTGAGCACCTGCCGGAGGCGGCGTTTGAGGTTCTGTGCCAGACGGCAGACGGGGTGCGCAGCATTCATCGGTTGATGAGTGGCGGTGCGGAACCGGGATTGAGTGCCGGACGGCCAAGCGATGCGACGGGGGATCTACGCAGTGATATCCGGGCCAAAATGAATGATCCGCGATACTGGCGCGACCGTGATCCGGCGATGGTGGCCGAGGTGCAGGCAGGTTTTGACCGCCTGCATGGCGTTTCCTAGTTCACCTGATAGCGGCCATCGGTTTTCTGGACTTCGGGGGGGATGCGGGTGCGCTCGAACGCGGCGTAAACGTCATAAAGCCCCGGTGCCGGAACGCTGGCAAAGGCGTCTTCGGTGAGGGTTACTGCATCATCCATGTTCTGGCGTTTTTCAAAGACGTGAACGGGCACCTGTGCCTGACCGGCGCGAAGGGCCGTATCGATCAGCATATAGACCGGTTCGATATCGCCGTTTTCAAGGGCGATGCCGCCCGTGCCCTCGCAATTGCCGCGAAGGGCGGGTTGGCCAGTTTGGGCCTGTTGCTCGATATCCTCGGGTGTGCCCGATGTGAGCGGGGTCAAGGCGATTTCGAGGTGATGGGGGCTGTTGGGGGAAAGGTCGTCGCGCGTGACATGGTAAACGCCAAGATCGGCAGCATTGCCGATGGTGGCGCTATCGGCACCGGTGGAGTTTCCATCGCCGTCACTGGCATGGGTAATGGCATCGGCATCACAGAAATTATAGCGGGTAAACAGGCGGTAACGGTTGTTTGCCTTGAGCCAGACTTCGACATCGCGGTCGGCATTGAAGACGCGCACGAAAACCGGCGCGCCAATTGCCAGATCGGCGTTGGACAGTTCGGCTTCGAGATCGGGCAGAACCCGGTTGCGGATATTTTCCGCGCCAAAGCCGGCAAGCGCCGAAACCCGGCTGGTGAAATCATTGAAATAGCCGGGAACAGGGGTATAGGGCAGCAGGGTATAACCCGCTGCCCCAATCCCGATCAGGGCGATGGTGGCAAACAGTTTTGCGCGCAACGCAAACTCCAGATCATCAATTTTGCAACAGGTCCGGCCAAACCGGACAGGTGTTCGAAACCGGCCGAGCAGGCGGGGTTCCGAACCACAACACCAAACCACTCAACCATGACCGCAAGATGACCGGTTCGGGGTGCAAATAAGGCGGAATTACCTGATTTGCCGCGCTGTCGGGCTGTTTCATCGCCACGGTGGTCGGAAAATTGTTTTAGGGCAGAAGGATACAAAACCAATGAGCGTGACAATCGATAAAAGCTTTGTCGATCATTTCCAGGCCGATGTGCATCAGGCCTATCAGCGGATGGGATCAAAGCTTCGCAATACGGTGCGGGTCAAAAACAGTGTGAAGGGGGCCAGCACGGTTTTCCAGAAAGTCGGCAAGGGCAAGGCCACCACCAAGGCGCGCCATGGCAAGGTGCCGGTGATGAATGCCGAACATGAGGCGGTGCGCTGTGATTTGCGTGATTATTATGCCGGTGACTGGGTCGATGCGCTGGACGAGCTTAAGACCAATCACGATGAAAAGATGGTTCTGGCCAATGCCGGTGCCTATGCACTGGGTCGCAAGACCGATGATCTGATCATCAATGCGCTGGCAAGCGGCGAGGAGCTTATTGATCACAATGATACAGGGCTTACGCTTGGCAAGGTGATGGCAGCCTTTGAAGGCATGGGCAACCGCGATGTGCCCGATGACGGGCAGCGTTATGCGATTGTCGGCTGGAAACAGTGGTCGGAATTGCTTCAAGTCCCGGAATTTTCCAATGCCGATTATGTCGGCGATGATGACCTTCCGTGGAAGGGCACACAGGCCAAACGCTGGCTTGGTACGCTGTGGATGCCGCATTCGGGGCTTCCGGTGGCGGACGGCATCCGGTCGTGCTTCTGGTATCACAGAACGGCGATTGGCCATGCGATTGGGGCCGATGTGCAATCCGACATTACCTGGCATGGCGACCATGCGGCGCATTTCGTCAACAATTCCATGAGCCAGGGTGCAGTGCTTGTTGATGATGCCGGTGTGAGCTGCATCCGCGCGAAGGAATAGGCTGCGGCTTTTGACGATTTTCCATACAGATAACGGAGACCAAAATGGCAGAAGGTTTTAAAGCCAGAAACCTGAGTGTTCTGGCCTATGCCAACGGCTTTACGCTTTGGCATTACATCACCCCGGATTTCGCCGCCGATGTCGATACGGCGGGTTACTTTGCCGATGCCCGCGACATGCTGCGGGTTGGTGACATCATCATCGCCAATACCAACCGTGACGCCACCATGTCAGGCGGGCTGTTCGTCGTGGCGAGTTCGGGGGCTTTGGGCGTTGATGTCCGCGACATGACGGCGATTGGCAGTTCGAATACGGATTGATCCGGGCCGTCCCGCCCGGCTTTGGCGGTTTTACCAAAAGATTTTTACGTTTTCCCTCGACCCGTTTCTGCCCCGGCAGGAGCGGTTTTTTTATGTCCAAACCAAGGAGAATGGCATGAGCGATACCATTACCATTTGTTATGAAGCCGATATTGACCAGTTTGCCCCGATTGCGGTTCCGACCGCATCGGTGCTGCCGTTTGCAGGCTCAACTGTGCCGCAGGGCTATTTGCTGTGTGATGGTGCGGAAGTTAGTGCGACTGACTACGCCAATCTTTTCGCCCAGATCGGCACCACTTATGGCGAAGCATCCGAAGAAGGACTTTTCAAACTTCCCGATCTGCGCGGTCGTGTTCCGGTCGGAGCGGGGTTGGGTGACGGCCTGACTGATCGTGTGCTTGGTGATGCGGGTGGCGAGGAAGCGCATCAACTGACAGTCGCCGAAATGCCGAGCCATAATCATGGCGGCGTTACATCCACTAATGGCAATCATAGTCATTCTACGACGTCAGGTACGCCTCATGACGGTCGATTGAACGCTATTCCTGATCAGTCGTTCCTTCGATACATGGGGGGCAGTTCCTCTACCGGGGCGGCTGGTGCACACAGCCATACCATTTCGGCTCAGGGCGGCAACCAGCCGCACAATAACATGCAGCCTTTCGTGGTGCTGAACTACATCATCAAGGTCTGATTTTACCAAGTTCCCTCGACCCGGCAGCTTCCCGCTGCCGGGTTTTTTTATGTCCAAAACGGAGAATATCCATGCAGGGTTCCAAACCGGTTGAATGCGAAGTGCTTAACGTTATCCAGGCGGCAGGTATCTGGCCGGACTGCGATGATAAGACGCAGCTTTTGCAGGCGATTCAAATTTTAAGCGGTGGTTCGGGCGTTAGCGGTATTGCCGCAGCGGCCGGATACTTTTCGATGATGGGGCAGATTTCGGCTTCGGGCGAGACGACCCTGAATATTCCGGAAGGTTCGGTCAATATCGGTGGCACTGGCAAAGGCTTCGTGATTGTCGCCCATCCCGAATTCGACGTTTCGGATGTGACCAACAGTGACGGTTCTTTCACGTCCTTGGCTCTCGGCGATGACATTTACATCTACGCGGTCGACAATGGTGTTGCCGAAGCAAAGCTGGTCGCCAGCAAAAATGCTGACATCCCCGATGGCTTTGACGCCTTAAACAGCCGCAAGATTGGCGGTTTCCATTACGGACGCGTGCGTCCGATCGCCAATCGTTACGATACGGATTACGTCCCGACGGTGCAGATCGTGCCCAACAGCGTATGGGACCTTCAGCATCGCCCGACCTGTGATCCGACCGGCATGGTCGAAATCGTGCCGGGTGGGTTCTGGGCCGATATTTATCTTAACTCCGAAGGTGGCGGCACCTGGCCGGAAAATATTCCGGTGAGCCGTTATGGTGCGGCACTGATCCGAAATCTGGCCTATGCCCGCTCGGATTTTCATGTGCTGGTGCGCAATGCCGGTAAACGACTTCCATCGGTCGAGGAATTCCTGACCTATGCCGAAGGCGCCCCGGCAGGGCAGAACAATAACACCTTTGCATGGGTGGCGTTTGCCAACCCCGCTCCGACCACGGCTGGTGCAGTCGATAAGGCGGTGTCCATGTTCAACGTGACCGATGCAGTTGGTAACCTGTGGGACTATCTTGATAACCACTGCGATTGGGGGGGTACAGCTAGCAAGGATACCTCTGTAGTCAATGTCGGCATGGATGCAGCTATCCCGCGTGGGGCAGTCGAACATGCCGACTGGAGCAACTTTGCTGGAGGCGGTTCATATACTTACAGCGTTGCGGCAGGGGCTCGTTGCCTGCATACCGGCTCAAAGCCTTGGGTTACGAACGGCGTTGTTGGTTTGCGAGGCGTCTGTGACGCTCTCTAAACGGCTCATTCCATAAGCTCTAACAGAATTTACTCTCCCGGCAGCATCCCGCTGCCGGGTTTTCTTTTATCCAAAACGGAGAATATCCATGCAGTGTAATACACCGGTTGCCAGCGAAGTTCTGAACGTTGTTCTGGCGGCCAATATCGCGCCGGATCGTCAGGATGACACCCAGCTTTTGCAGGCGATCAATACCCTGATTGCCAATGGTGGTTCGGGCGGTAATGGTGGCGGTTCCGGTGCCGAAATCGGTTCGGTCACCGCCTTTGCCATGCCGACCCCGCCGGAAGGCTGGCTGGTTTGTGACGGTTCGGCGGTTTCGCGGACCGACTATGCTGATCTGTTTGCCGCGATTGGTACCGTCTGGGGGCATGGCGACCAGATTGCCACGTTCAACCTGCCGGACCTTCGTGGTGAGTTCGTTCGCGGTTTTGATGACGGTCGGGGTGTGGATGATGGGCGTGAATTTGCGTCGGGTCAGCTTGATCAGATGCAGGGGCACGTCCACATCGAAAACGCCGGAACAAACAACGGGTCTGCCTACAATGTGGCGTTTGAGGGTTATAGTCGCGCCAGTATTCGAGCTGGAGACGTCCCAACAGGTGGACCTGCATCGGATGGTACGAACGGAACGCCGCGCATTGGTGCCGAAACCCGTCCGCGGAACATCGCCATGACCTATGCGATCAAGGCATGTTATCTGTGAGCTGTTCAGCAGTTATGCTGTTGAAAGTTCTGTTGGCCGGTACCGGCCAACAGAACAGCGGATGGGCAACCGTGCGGGAACCGGGTTTTTATGCCCGTCGTCATCCAGGTCTCCCATCCGCCGCCTTTGTCTCGCTTGAAGAGTTGAACGGGTCTCTGCGTTGCCGCGCACGCCCGCAGACAATCCCAAGCTCATGGAGGATAACATCGTCATGTCCCGGACCTCAAACCATTATACCGGCTTCATCGGAATGGATGTCTCCAAAGACAGCATTGTCATCCATGACAGTCGGACCGGATATTGTGGAGAAATCAGTAACAGCCCTGCGGCACTGCGCGGCTTTCTGAGATCGCTTGCCGATAAAAGCAACAGCCTTGCCATCTGCGAAGCCACCGGCGGGCACGAACAGCTTCTACTTGAGAGCCTTGATCATGCAGGCATACCCGCACATCGCGCAGATGCGCGCAAGGTCAAAGCCTTTATTCGTTCCTATGGCATCCGCGCCAAGACCGATACCATTGATGCCAAAGCCCTTGCTCAATATGGTCGTGAACGGAGCGCAACCCTGCCCCTTTGGCAAGCTCCTGATGCTGCCCAGAGCGAATTGAAAGCGATGGTTGCCCGTCGCAAGGAACTTGTTTGCACCCGAACCGCCGAGAAAAATCGCCTCAAGGCACCCGCCACCACCCAAAGGGTTCAGGAATCCTGCAAGCGCATGCTCGACCTGATCAACCGCGAAATCGTCGACCTGCAAAACGCGATCGAGAAACTTGTCAAAACCCACGATCAGCTGCGCGAACGACATGCGGTCCTGAGCAGTGTTACCGGGATCGGATCTGTTCTTGCCACCAGTTTGATTGCCAACATGCCGGAACTCGGGCATTTGTCCCGACGACAGGCTGCATCATTGGCAGGTGTAGCGCCTCATCCCAGGCAAAGCGGCAAACAGCAAGCTTATCGCCGCACCTCGGGTGGTCGACCGGAAGTCAAGGAGGCCCTGTTCATCGCCGCCCTTGTCGCGGTGAGGCGAGGGCCAACTTTCAAGAGTTTCTATCAGCGACTGATCGACAATGGCAAAAAAAACCATCGTCGCTCTGACCGCCCTCATGCGCAAAGTCATCACTATTTTAAACGCAAAACTCAGAGACCTCTTTATGCAAGAACAAATGAGTTGATGACGGTTTGGGGGAGGGACGTGCCAATCGTCCGTTCCTGCCGCGCGAAGGGTTGCGCATGGTGCAGCGGGTTGAGCGATGAGGGGGATCGGGCATGGCACAGGTGATTGATCGGGGGCGGGCGAGGTGTGCCGGGTTTGGCGAGTTTGTCTGGATCTGGAATGCGATGATGGGGCTGGGGTTGCCGGGGCATCATCGCGATATGGCGGCGTGGCTTGAGGATTGCTGGAAGGCGGGGAAGGGGCAGCTTTTGCTGATGGCGTTTCGCAATTCGGGCAAGTCAACACTGGTCGGGCTGTTTTGCGCGTGGCTTTTGTATCGTGATGCGGATTTGCGTATTCTGGTTCTGGCGGCTGATCTGGGATTGGCGAAAAAGATGGTGCGCAATGTCAAACGCGTGATCGAACGCCATCCGTTGCTGGTCGGGCTGTTGCCCGAGAAGCGCACTGATTGGGGGACTGAGCGTTTTACCGTTAAACGACCGGGTGTGTTGCGGGATCCGTCGATGCAGGCGGCCGGTATTGGCGGCAATATCACCGGATCGCGGGCCGATGTGGTGATCTGCGATGATGTCGAGGTGCCCAAAAACAGCGACACGGCCCATAAACGTGCCGAACTGCGCGAAAAACTGGGCGAGATTGCCTATGTCCTGTCGCCCGACGGGACGCAGATTTATGTTGGCACCCCGCATAGCTATTATTCGATCTATGCCGACGAAATCCGGGCCGAAACCGGCGAAGCCGCCCCGTTTCTGGCAGGGTTTGAGCGGTTCTGCCTGCCGATTTTGGATGAGCAGGGGCAATCAAGCTGGCCGGAACGGTTCCCGATCCTCAAGATCGAGGATATCCGCACCCATACCGGGGAGCGGAAATTTGCCAGCCAGATGATGCTGAAGATGCTGGCCCCCAGTGACGGGATGCTCGACCCCGCGCGGTTGCGCCGTTATGGCGATGATGCGGTGATCGCGCAGGCGAATGGCGCGCTTCGCCTGTCCATCGGGGATCGGCAGATGATGGCGGGCGCGTGCCATTTTGATCCGAGTTTTGGCAAAGGCGGGGGGGTGCCTGGTGGCGCCAATGAGGGCGATGGCGCGGTGATTGCGTGCGTTTATGTCTGTGATCAGGGGGAATACTGGCTGCATGATATGGCGTGGCTGACATTTGATCCGGCACGCCTGCACGAAGCCGATGAAGCCAGCCAGATCTGTGCCGGGGCGGCGGCGTTCATCAAGGCGCATCATTTGCCATCCGTCCGGGTGGAGACAAACGGGGTCGGGCGGTTTTTGCCCAATATCCTGCGGCGCGCCTTAAAGCAGGCCGACTGGGCGGCAAGTGTGGTGGAGCATCACGAGGCGAAAAACAAGGATGTGCGGATCGAGGATGCATTTGGCGCGGCGCTGAGTGCCGGGCTTTTGCATGCGCATGCGCGTATCTGGCAGACGCCGTTCATCCGTGAAATGCGCGAATGGCGTCCGGGCGAGGGCCGGGGGCGCCGCCGGGGCAAAACGGGGCAGCATGATGACGGGCTTGATGCGGTTGCGGGGTGTCTGATCCATGAGCCGGTGCGCCTGCCGCGGGTGGAAAAAGCCCGGTCCGAGGGCGACTGGCGACCATCCGGGGCGGCATTTGCGGCGCAAAAGACGTTCGAACCGTAAAATATTCCGTGAATTCACAAATGCTTATGCACATCGTCGATCACAAAAGCGCGATATTCATGGAAAATTCAACTTTCATGCTTACGTTAACTATATGAAGGAATAGTTTTACGGAAATTTATCTATACCAAAGGCGTATATTTGACGAAATGATTTGCCTGCCGGTGCGATTGGGCCGGACCTATTTCCGCTCTGCGGCGTTGGTCAATTTATAGACTGGTTTACAAGTTGCTCCTGATTTCAACCGGAGCGCGCCGTCTGTGATCCCTTGAAGGAGGGCCTGACCATGAGGAGCATTCCAAAACTCATCGCCGTGACAGTTGGTGCGATTGCGGTCGCCACCCTGCTTGCCATGCCAGCCAATGCCGCATCCCCTGTCTGCGGAGACCGGACCAAGGTGCTTGACAGTCTGAGTGCCAAATATGCCGAGGAACCGGTTGCGGTCGGCGTGACCGCCAATGGCGGCGTGATCGAGGTGCTAAAAGCCCCCGATGGCAAAACCTGGACCATCCTGTTTACCTCGCCCAACGGGGCAAGCTGCCTTGTGGCATCGGGCGAGGCCTGGCAGGAACTGGAAGTGAAACTGAACGGGCCCCATGCCTGAACCGGTAGCGCGGCAAGATCGCTGCGCGACGGCTTCAAAAGCGCATTCGAGCGCGCATGGTGCGGCCTGTGTCGGGATGCCCGCCGGCCGATTGTGGCCGGGGTGGTGCCGGTGAGATCTGAACCTGAGCCCCGAACCCTGAATTCGGATGATATTGCGCCTTTTGAGTTTCGACGAGTGACCTCCTTGACTGACCCGCAAGCCTTTCGGTTTGCGGGTCTTTTTTGTTTCGGGACGGAAGGATGATGCCGGGGATGCGGTACGAAGGACTGGATTCCCGCCTGCGCGGGAATGACGGAGCTTGAGGCGGAGCTTGAGGCGGGCGATATCCCCCATGTCGTCACTCCCGAGAAGGCGGGAGTCCATCGGGCTGCGGGTTTGGTGGGTGGTTTTGAGGGGGCTAAATTTATGAAAATACGGTTCTTTTTCGTGTTGACCTCAATATTGGTTAAGGTTGCAGCATGACTTTCCTGCCCCGGAACGGGGCGCCCCATCAGGAGGAAAGACGGATTATGGAACAGATTTTCATGAAGCCCCGGCATGCCGCACCGCCGCGTGTGATTGACGCGATCCTGCAAAGCGGATGGCTTTGGCTGCTCGCACGGATATGTCTGATGATCATTTTCATCGCGTCGGGCGCGGCCAAGCTGATCGATTTTGACGGCGGGGTGGCGGAAATGGCCGCCGCCGGGCTTTCGCCCGCATGGCTGTTTAACATTCTGGTCGCGGTGACCCTTCTGGTCAGTGCGGTTCTGGTGCTGATGGACCGGGCGGTGTGGCTGGCGTGCGGGGCGCTTTCGGTGTTTCTGCTTCTGACCATCGTGATCGTGCATAGCTTCTGGAACATGGAGGGGCCAAAGGCGCAGATTTCGATGTTCTTTGCGCTGGAGCATATCGGGGTGATTGGCGGGTTGATGATGACCGCCATGGTCAGCCGGTTACGCCGCCTGATCAGGAATGCCGGGGCCTGAGCCAGATCCGGCAGTAACGAGACAACAAGAACCGGCCCGCATGGCGTGACAGCGATGCGGGCCTTTTTCATGGGCGATTTATGCAAAGGGGCAGGAGGATGTGATGAGCGGACCGGTTGATCTGATCTGGTGGATTACGGCGGTGGAAATTCCGGCGGTGGCGGGGCTTTTCTGGCTGACCTGGCGGATGCGCGGCGAGTTTTCCGACCGGCTTGAAAGCCTGCGCGCCAGCCATGATGCGGAGATGATCGAGCTTCGCGACGGGCTGGCGGATTTCAAGCTGGATGTGGCGCGAAACTACGTTTCGATCCCGTACCTCAAGGATATTGAAAAACGCCTGACCGCGCATCTGCTGCGGATCGAGGCGAAGCTTGATCACAATGTACCGGCGGCATAAGGCCGGGCGGAAAACAGGATAAGGAAACAGCGATGAATGATGTTCTGACGATGGATGCGATTACCGACCCGCACGTTTTGCCGGTCGGTGATGTTCTGGCGCGGACCCTTTATGGCGAGGCGCGCGGCGAGGGATTGAGCGGGATCGAGGCGGTGGCCTGCGTGATCCTGAACCGGGTGGCATTTGCCAAAGCGCGCGGGCGGTATTGGTGGGGCAATACGGTTTCGCAGGTGTGCCTGAAACCGGGGCAGTTTTCATGCTGGAATGCCGGGGACCCGAACCGGGCGAAGTTGCTTAAACTCAGTGCGCGCGATCCGGCATACCGGCTGTGCAAACGGGTGGCGACCCGCGCCCTTGCCGGGGAGATTGCCGACATGACCCAGGGAGCAACGCATTATCACACCCATGCGGTTGATCCCTATTGGGCGCGGGGGCAGGTGCCGGTGGCCGAGATTGGCGGGCATCTGTTTTATCGTGGGATTAACTAACCCGATGGTCGTTATTGCCGCCATGGCTATCGGGTGAATCCAAAGCCTTGCCTCAATTGGCGATAAAGGCCCCGGACCACATATGGGCGATGTTCTGGAACGGGACGGGCTGGGTGAAATAGGACAGCGGATCATTGATATAAAGCACTGCTGTCGGCCCCATCGGGGTTTGCACCCATGCCATGCCGCGCAGCACCACGACATGCCCGGAAAAGGGGGTGTTTTGCAGTTTCAGGATAATCGGCCGCCCCGATGCCAGGGTGTTGTAAAGCACCATCGGATGGGCGGGCATGCCATAACCGGCGACATTGTTGCTGACCATGCTCAGCAATTGCATGATTTCCGGGTCGTGTCCGGTGCGGATGCATTGCTGTGCCAGCATCGGGTTGGACATCACGAGCGCTGAATTGCAGCAGGTCGATTGCGACATGCCGTTTGCGACAGAAACAAGCTCGCACTGATGCGGGGATGTATTGGGGTGGGTCTGGTTTTTCCAATGCGCGATCTGTTCAACCACGGCGACCCAGCACCAGACCTTTGTCTGTTGCGGGATATTGACGATGCCAAGGTCGATTGGTGGCGGGAGCTGCTGCGCATTGGCCTGATTCATCCCCAGAAACAATAGCATTGCGACAAGAAATCTTTTCATGACGGCCCCCTGATATCCCCTGCATCCAAACGCGAACATTAGATTTGATAAATAAATCTATTGGTTTTTTATTTTCGCGTCAATTCATTCAGGGTTGCGTTGGCGGGGTAAGGAAACCGGGCGAAACCGGCATTTTTAAAAGGAAGGAGGTATCACGTGATACCAGCATTACTGGCGCAGATCGGCCTGCCGCTTTTGATGAAGGCGGTCGGCGCGGGGCTTGACACCATTGATCATCCGGTCGCGAAAAGCGCGGCCGAGGGGCTTAAACAGGTGGGCGATGCGGTGACAAAGGGGGATGTCACCCCGGCGCAAATTGCCGAGGCCAACCGCCATTCCGAACGCATGGCGGAAATCGAACTTTCGCGTGACCGGGGGATTTTGACAACCATCAACCGCACCATCCGGGCCGAGGTGCAAAGCGAGGATGCGTTTGTACGGCGCTGGCGACCGAGCTTTGGCTATGCGGTGGCACTCACCTGGATCATGACCATGGGATCGATTGCGGCCGCCATCATCCTGACCCCGCTTCAGGCACCGGCGATTATTGCGGCATTGGTCAATACCAGCCCGATCTGGGGCATTGCACTGGGCGTTCTGGGGATCAGTGTGGTGAAGCGGAGTGCGGATAAGAAGTTGGGGGAGGGTGGTGCGTGACGGGGCGGTGGCCTGTTTGCGGCGGCGGGGGCGGGTTGTATCGGGTTGTTTCGGGTGGTGTGGCTGATATGATCGACAATGCACCGACCCTTTGAACCTGATCCGGATCATGCCGGCGAAGGGACGGGACCGCCCTGGTCTTTCCCTTGCCGGGCTCCGCAGACGAGGCCGCCATGCCTGATAAGCCTTTATCGTCTCCATCATCACCATCACCAGAACGACCGATTGCGGCGACAATTGCGGTTGTCGTGCGCGATCAGCAGGTTTTGCTGGTGCGCCGCGCCAACCCGCCCGATCAGGGCATGTGGGGATATCCCGGCGGCAAGATTGATGCCGGGGAAACCCTTGCACAGGCCGCATTACGCGAACTTCACGAGGAAACCGGTATTTCGGCGGAAGCCATCGGTGTTTTGACGGCCCTTGATGCCTTTGATCGCGATGCGGACGGACAGGTGAAACGCCATTTCATCCTGATTGCGATGCTGTGCCGCTGGAAAGGTGGGGAGCCGGTTGCGGGGGATGATGCACTGGAAGCGCGCTGGTTTCCGGTTGCCGGGCTTGAGGAAAGCGGACTTGAACTGAGTCAGGATGTGGCATGGGTGGCGCGGAAGGCAGCGGATGTTTTGGCAGAGGGGGAGGTCTGATTTAGCTGTACCCTGAACCCGGCTCTGGCTACTCTTGCGCACAGGTTGTGTAATTGTTTTTGTTTACTTACTGGAAATAATTATCGTGAACACTCGATATTGCGATTGTTCCAGTGAGGTGGCTGATGGACGTTGAACATAAGTTCGGGGGAAAGCATACCGATATTAAGCTTGAAATTGTTAGGCGATATATCGAAGCCTATCTCTTGGTAATGAGTAAGCAAAACTTCAGAAATATTTACATTGATGCATTTGCCGGAACAGGGAGCCGAACTGTCTCCCAAAATGGTATTCCTTTGCTCGACGTTAACAATAACAGCACTTTGGTCGCGCCCGGTTCAGCGAGCCTAGTTCTCCAGATGGAGAAAGGGTTCGATCATCACATTTTCATTGATAAAAATCCAAAGCATGTTGCTGCGCTTCAAGCGCTTACCGTAAATTTTCCGAACAAATCCGTGGAATGTTTTCAAGGGGATGCAAACGAACTTGTGACGAAATTTTGCAATGAAACGGATTGGAAAGGAAACGGGGTTCATTGGGGTACGAGGGCTGTTTTATTTCTTGACCCATATGGTATGGAGGTTGAGTGGAAAACTTTAAAGGCGATTGCCGCGACACAAACGATAGATTTGTGGTTTTTGTTTCCAATGTCTGGATTGGTTCGGCAGGCAGCCCGGAGATGGAGTAGCCTTGATGACAGTAAAATCAATGCTATTACTCGGTGTCTAGGAACAGAAGAATGGCGTGAAAAACTTTATACACCGGATCTTCAGTTGGGGCTTTTTAGCGAGCCAGAATTAGAACGAAAACAAGATGTTCGCGCGCTAGAAAGTTACGTGAAGGAGCGGTTGGAAACCGTTTTTAGTTCGTGGGTTTCTGATCCAATTCCCTTGATCAGCTCTCGAGGTGCCCAACTTTATTCCCTATTCTTTGCTATTTCCAATCCCAGAAATGCAGCGAAGGGTATTGCGAGAAAAATTGTTGAGCACCTTCGGAAAGGTATCAAATAGCATATGCGGGCATCTCGTCCCATGTTTTACCGCGATAAATGCGACCGTTCGCTTTTTTAGACCGCTTCTTGTTATCTGAACCCCATGTTCCCCATTGTTTGAAGAAGAACGCCGTATCGTGAATTGCACATTGATCGTGGATTTCATCGATCCAGTCTTCTTTGATAGGACGCGCATTGGGGCCGCTTTCACCCCCAACAATTGCCCAGTCTATTCCTTCTAGGTCTACAGGGCCAACTGCGCCAATCAATGGTTCAAAAGAAATAAACCGTATCGCCGCGGGGACATTCCGTAGGTAATCAATACGTGAAATAACGTCGTTATTTTCTACACTTGTGCCGAGCCAGACGTTTGGCAAAACCTCGTGATTATTCTGAGAAAGAATCTCCAGCATTCTGTCCGGGCGTTTAGTCAGAATTTGGTAGTTGTGATGCGGAGTTTTGCGCATGACTTCCCATACTTCCGCTATGAAGCTCTCGTTTACGTCTGCATGGAAAAGATCGCTCATGGAGTTGACGAAGATTTTTTTCGGCTTTTTCCAATTAAGCGGAGCGCTAAGTGAAGCATGATCTTCTCGGATCGCTCCTGTCCAAACCGCTTTACCGTTAACTGTTTTAGTCAACCCTTGGTACTTCTCGACGCCCATAGCTTCGAGGCGCTTTGCCATTCTCATTGCGTAGCAGTTTTTGCATCCTGTCGAATGGATTGAGCAGCCTGCAACGGGATTCCAAGTTGCATCAGTCCATTCAATTTCAGTTTCAGCCATGACCAAACTCCTGCGCAACTACTCTGGTTCAGCTTGGAAATGAGTAGTCAAATTCATTTGTTGCCGGGATTTTAGTTCAGAACTTTTTCCTCTTTATTAAGATCGCGTGTTCTTGCAGCCTAAAATAATTCTCTACATTGCCATCTTACCTCAGAGATCGTGTCTGTTGTTGTATCTGTTTGTCGTCATCCCCTGAAACAAAATCACCCTTGTTTGCGTTGCAGGGACAACGTGATTTTGCAAACAGGCAGCGAGGGTTGGCATGACGGACACAGGGCCGGGTTCCGTGGGCGGGATTGTGGCGCGGATCCGGGATCGGGCAGCGGGGCGGCGCGCGGTTTCGGTTGAGGATATGGTGGCCGTGCTGGGGCGGCGGAGTTATGGGCCGTTCCTGTTTGTGCCGGGCCTGATCGGGGTGACACCCCTATCGGGTATTCCGATGGTGCCCGCGATCCTGGCGATTATTGTCGCGCTTTTTGCCATTCAGATCGTTCTGGGGCGGTCGCATTTGTGGTTGCCGGGTATCCTGGGCCGCCGGTCGTTTGACGGGGCCAGCGTCGCCGAGGCGATGCGCCGGATCGAACCGGTGGCGGGGAAGCTTGATCGCTGGTTTTACGGGCGGTTGCCGGCCCTGACCGGGCGGCATGCGGTGCGGGTGGCGGCGGTGATCTGCCTGCTGCTTTCGGCTGTGGTGCCGTTTTTTGAAATGATACCCTTTGCCGGGATCGCACCGATGAGTGCGATTGCCGCCTTCGGGCTTGCGATCCTTGTGCGTGACGGGGCTTTGATGCTGTCGGCGATCATCATCACGGTGGCGGCGGTCGGCGGGTTTATGGCAGTTCTGATATAGTTCACAGCGCGCGATTGATGCCATATTGCGCAAAGCGGGGACGCGCCCTACATTCCCCGGATGACAAACACATCACATACCATGATTTACCGCGTATTGGGTTCGGACGAATGGGCCGAGGCGCTGGCGACCGGGCATTATGCCGGGGCCCCGCACGATATTGCGGATGGCTTCATCCATTTTTCCACCATCGATACGCTGGCGGCGACGCTTGCGCTGCATTACCCGAAACGCGGGGGATTGCGGCTTTTGCATGTGCCGGTCGAGGCGGTCGCGGACAAGCTTAAATGGGAACCGGCGCGCGGTGGCACGCTGTTCCCGCATCTTTATGATCAGCTTTCGGTCGAGCATGTTGCGCGGGTCGATGACCTGAAACTTGATGATAACGAGGTTCACATCCTGCCGGAGGATCTGCGCCCCGACTATATGAGCAGAGGATAATTACAGCCGACGATAGACCCGCCCGCCGCCGCGCTTTTTGCCGGTATCCTCGACAGTGGGGAAATATCCGGCCCGCACGGCTTGCAGAAAATGGCGGCCGATGCTGACCTTGTCCCCGATATAGAGCTGGTCCCAGCCGGGGCCGTAAATTTCCGGAAAGTGAAATTCACCGGGATCGCGGGCGGCGAGGCGGCTTTGCAGCCGGGTGATTTCGGCGGCATCCATTGGGGGTTTCATCTGGGGCCTCCTTTTTTTGTCGGTGGCTTTCCTTCAGATAGTTTTCAGGCGGGCATAAAGAAAGGGCGATGCCGGGATGGCACCGCCCTTTTGTGTTGAGGAACAGCCCGCCCCGGAAACCATACCCCGTTGAGTCAAAGGACTGGATTCCCGCCTGCGCGGGAATGACGGAGATGGGCCGGAAGCCGTTTCTGCAATCGAAGCCTATCGATCAGACCAGTTCGCCCAGCGTTGCCGGATCAAAGCCCAGCAGGGCATCGGTTTTGTTGTCGCGGACCTTGGCGGTCCAGGCGGCATCGGTGATCAGCGCACGGCCGACCGCGATCAGGTCGAATTCGTCGCGTTCCATGCGGCTGACCAGTTCATCAAGCCCGGCGGTGGCCGAACCTTCGCCGGCAAACGCGGTCATGAAATCACCGGAAAGCCCGACAGAGCCGACCGAAATCGTGGCCGCCCCGGTCAGTTTTTTCGCCCAGCCGGCAAAGTTCAGGCCGTTTTCGCCGTCCAGTTCGGGGAATTCCGGTTCCCAGAAACGGCGTTGGGACGCATGGATGATATCCACCCCGGCATCGACCAGCGGGCCGAGCCAGTCGGTCATTTCATCGGGGGTTGTTGCCAGACGGGCAGCGAAATCCTGCTGTTTCCATTGGCTGACGCGCAGGATGATCGGGAAGTCCGGGCCGACGGCGGCACGCATGGCGGCGACGACTTCGCGGGCAAAGGTCGCGCGTTCGCGGATGGTTTTGCCGCCAAAACGGTCGGTGCGCAGGTTGGTGCCCGACCAGAAGAACTGATCAATCAGGTAGCCATGCGCGCCATGAATTTCAAAGGTATCGAAACCGGCATTTTTGGCGTCAAGGGCGGCCTGGGCGAAGGCGGCGATGGTGTCGGCGATATCGGCATCAGACATGGTATTGCCGCGCGGCTCGTTCGGCGCGACAAGGCCGGACGGGCTTTCGACCGGGGTATCGGGCACCCATTCGGTCTGGAAGCTTTTGACCGATCCGGTATGCCAAAGCTGCGGACCCATCTTGCCACCGGCACCATGAACGGCATCCGCCACGGCCTTCCAGCCCTTTAACGCATCCGCCCCGTGGAAGAACGGAATGCCCGGATCGTTGCGCGATGACGGGCGGTTGATCACCGTGCCCTCAGACAGGATCAGGCCGACGCCGCCTTCGGCGCGCTTGCGATAATAATCGGCATTGATCGGGCCGGGGATGCCGTCAACCGCGTGCGAGCGCGTCATTGGCGCCATGACGATGCGGTTGGAAAGCTCCAGGGTTTTCAGCCTGAAGGGTTGAAAAAGAACATTGGTATCTGACATCGGCTATCCTCCGATTGGAATTGGGTGTATGGTGGCTACTAGATATACGGTGTATACCTACTGTCAATCAGGCACCTTGAAGTTACCAGGTATACTTGAGGAAACCTGGATGGCCCGGAGCCGGAGGAAATGAGGTGGAAATGCCATGGTAATGAAAGAATGTTCGATCGAGATGTTCCGCTCGAACTGTCCGAGCCGGGAGCTTCTGGACCAGATTGCCGATAAATGGTCGATGATGATCCTGGCGGTGCTGGCCCATGGGCCCTTGCGATTTAACGCGATCAAGCGCGGGCTTGAGGGCATTACGCAAAAGGCGCTGACGCAGACGCTGCGCAAGCTTGAACGCAACGGCATTGTCGCGCGCCACGTGATCGCGACATCGCCGGTCGCGGTGGAATATGAAATCACCGATCTTGGCCGGTCGCTGGTGGAGCCGTTCAAGGCGCTTTATACGTGGACGTGCGATAATTACGACGAGGTGGAAAAGGCGCGGGTGGTGTTTGACGCGCGGATGGAGGAGCGGGTTTAGCAGGGAATGATGCGGCAAATACACCAGCTTTAACGCCATTGATCCTTGCCCCGGCGCACGGGGGCGCGTAAGAACAAGGCAGGTATTTACAAGCACGGAGCAGGTCGCGTGGGGTGGTACAAGTCACTGGTTTTGCCGGTTGTGCGCTGGATCGATGCGGAGACCGCGCATGGTCTTGCGATTTGCGCGCTGAAAAACAATCTGGTGCCGCGCGATGATGATGCGCTGGATGCCACACCGATCCTTGAGACCGAGGTTTTCGGGCGCAAATTTGCCAATCCGGTCGGACTTGCCGCGGGGTTTGACAAAAATGCCGAGGTCCCCAATCAGGCGCTTAGCCACGGGTTTGGCTTTGTTGAAATCGGATCGGTCACCCCCGAACCGCAACCGGGTAATCCCAAGCCCCGGCTTTTCCGGCTTTATTCCGACCGGGCGGTGATCAACCGCATGGGCTTTAACAATGAGGGGGCCGCCGTTGTTGCCGAACGCCTGCGCAAGCGCGCGCGCAAAGGCATTCTGGGTGCCAATCTTGGCAAAAACAAATATTCCGAAGATGCGGCGGCGGATTATGTGAAGGGCGTTGCGGCCCTTGGTCCCTATGCCGATTATCTGGTGGTCAATGTATCCTCGCCCAATACGCCGGGCCTGCGGGCGCTTCAGGGGCACGGGCCGCTTGAAAAGCTTCTGACGTCGGTTCTTTCGGCGCGTGATAGTCATGCCAAGGGGGTGCCGGTGCTGCTTAAGGTCGCACCGGATTTGACTGAGGAAGACAAGGCCGATATTGCCGCGGTGGTCTTGAAGCTCAAGCTTGATGGCATGATTGTTTCGAACACCACGATTGATCGGCCGGTCGGGCTCAATTCCTATGATCAGGATGAAAAGGGCGGTCTTTCCGGCCCGCCGCTTATGGAGCCCTCGACCAAGGTTCTCGCCGATTTTTATCGCCTGACCGAAGGCAAAATTCCGTTGATCGGGGTCGGCGGGATTGCATCGGGCAAGGATGCCTATGAGAAGATCCTTAATGGGGCGTCGCTGGTGCAGCTTTATTCCGCCCTTGTCTATCACGGGCTGGAGCTTGTGACCGATATCAAGGAAGACCTTGCACGGCGGTTGCGTAAGGACGGTTTTGCCAGTGTTGCCGATGCGGTTGGGGCGGCCTATCCGGAAATTTCCGGGCGCAGCGCCCCGGTGGATGAAGCGCGCGCAGCCAAGGCGGTGGTGACGGCGAAGGCGGAACCCGCCAAGGCCGAGGCGGCGAAAGCGGCTCCGGCGGCTAAAACGGCGGCGAAGAAGCCCGCGGCGAAGACTGCTGCCAAGAAGCCGGCGGCGAAACCTGCGGCGGCGAAAAGCAAGGCTGCACCAAAGGCCGAGCCAAAGGCTGGACCAAAGTCTGGGCCCAAAAACGGACCGGCGGAATAGGATTTACCTGTGGCGGCATGGACGCCCGCGTGCGCGGGAGTGACGGTTTGGGTGGGATGGCTTTGGGCTTTCCCATCAAGCCCGCCGCGAGGATGACGACGATTTTAACATGAAGTGGAATGCGTGAATGACGGTTGGCACCAGCTATCAGATGATCAACGGCCTGTCGGAAGTGATCGAACAGTACGATGCGGTGATCCTTGATCTTTGGGGCGTGGTGCATGACGGGGTGACGCCCTATCCAAGCTCCATCCCGGCGATGGAGGCGCTTAAAAAGGCCGGTGTGCCGGTGGCCCTTTTGTCGAACGCGCCGCGCCGATCCAGCGTCGTGGTCGCACGGATGGAAGATATGGGCATTGCGCGCGACCTTTATGGCCCGGCGGTGGCATCGGGCGAGATCGCCTATAGCCAGCTTCTCGCACGGACCGATCCTTGGTATGCGAAGCTTGGCCGCAAGGTCATGAGTGTCGGCCCGGTGCGCGACATGTCGATGTTTGAAGGGCAGGATGTTGAAATCGTCAAGGATGTGGCCGATGCCGACTGGCTTCTGGTGACCGGGCCGAATGACGATTATGACGCGGTTTCGGTTTATGAGGATCTGCTGCATGCCGCCAAGGCGCGCGACCTTCCGATGCTGTGCCCGAACCCGGACCGCGAGGTGATCCGCGGCGGGGACCGCATCATCTGTGCCGGGGCGATTGCCGCGCGTTACGAGGTGCTGGGCGGCAATGTCCGCTGGGAAGGCAAGCCGCTGGCGAGTGCCTATGATTTCTGTCTGCAACTGTTTGACAAGGGCCCGGATGCGAAGCTTCTGGTCGTCGGCGACAGCCTTTCGACCGATGTCGCCGGATCAAACAATGCCGGGCTTGATGTCGCCCTTGTGACCGGTGGCATCCATGCCGAGGAACTTGGCGCACCGCGCGGGACTTTGCCGGAAAAAGGCAGGCTTGACGCGCTGCTGAACGCGACCGGGCGGAGCATTACCTATGCGGTTGGGGATTTTTGTTGGTAAACGCCTTTTACAGGCCTGAATTAGTCGAAGCACTGCGACTGCTGTCCGATGCGTCAGATGTCGTGGAGCGACATGGTCATAATCGGCCCGTGCTTGTCGGTGGCGCGGCTGTTGAACTGGCGACACTTGGCGAGCTTGTTTCCGGTGATCTTGATATCGTAACAGCCTGGCAGCAGGTGTTCGAGGATGCCCTTGAGGCAGTCGGTTTTGAGCGCAGTGTCGGGCCGGGATCATTTTCCCGCGGGTTTCAGCACCCGAAGCTGAAAGTCGGTGTCGAGGTTGTTGATAGTAACCTCATGGATGGGCGCGGGAGCTATGATCGTGTCTATCTGCTTCGGCTGGATGCGGACCATAGCGTTTCGGTGATTTGCATCGAAGATTTGATTGCAGATCGCATGGGGCAATACAACAGCCCGCCGCACTATGCTTCAGATATGCTTGATCAGGCTGTACGCCTGTACCAGCTTGCGTTTGAGCTTGATAAACCTTATCTTGATAAACGTATCGTCGAGGAAACTTCAGGCGATTTCGATTTGAATTTTCTGGAAAAACACGTGAATGCGCGAAATCACGATTGAAGAGTTGGCAGCACGCATCAGCCAGAAACGGGCCGAATTGGGCCTGTCTGGCAAGGGTGACGTGCAGCCAAATTCCGGCCGTCGGCGCACCCAAAGCAAGCGTAATCTGTTGCGCAATATTGCCGAGCTTGCCGCAAGGGACGGGCGAGAGCCGCCTTTTAAGGCGAATTACTGATTTGCTGTAATTCCGTTTGCACCCGCCTTTCCCGTTGGAAGGCGGGTTTTGTTTTTGTGGTTTCGGGATTGCGGTGGCAGAGTATTGGGGCCTCAACAAACCGGAAAAACCATGCTTCTGACAGATGATATTCGCGATTATGCCGGGCGGTCGGTTTTGTGCTGGCTGGCGAGCGTTTCCGAAGACGGGCCGTCGGTCAGCCCCAAGGAAATCTTTGCCTGTTATGGCGAGGACCGGATCATCATTGCCAATATCGCATCCCCACAATCGGTGAAGAACATTCGCCATGACCCGCGTGTCTGTGTCAGTTTCGTTGACGTGTTTTCGCAGAAGGGCTGGCAGCTTTATGGGCGGGCCGTGCTTTTGAAAAACGGTGATGACGGTTTTGCCGAGCGGCAGGTGATCCTGCAAGGCATGGCGGGCGATGCGTTTAAGGTCGGCATGGTGATTGATGTGGCAATTGATCAGGCGCGCGAGATTGTTGCGCCGAGCTATCGGTTCAGGGCCGATGTTAACGAGGCCGACATGCGGCCGGGGCGATGGCGACTTATGGGGTGAGGCCGGAGGAATAGGCCCTTTGTCCTTTGGTGGTGTTTGAGTAAGCGGCACGGAGGGCTGGATTCCCGCGTTCGCGGGAATGACGGTTTGGGGGAGCATCAGCTTTCGGCCACGCGCTTTTCGCGGAAGATGATGAAGATGCCGCTTCCGGTGATGATCGCCGCACCGACAAAGGTCAGAAGATCGGGCGTTTCGCCCCAGAAGAACCAGCCAAGTCCGGTGGCCCAGACGAGGGCGGTGTAATCAAACGGGGCGACGGTTGGCGCATCAGCCACGCGGAAGGCCTGGGTGATCAGGGTCATGCCGCTGGTGCCGACAAAGGCGATGGCGATGAAAAGTCCGATATCCTCTGCCCTGATCGGGGTCCAGAAGTACCAGACGGCACAGGCACTGAGCAGGGTGCTGGTGAAGCTGAGGTAAAACAGAAGCGTCCACATGCTTTCGCGGGGGTCAAGAAGCCGCGCACTTAGCATCAGAAGCGCATAGGTAAAGGCGGTCGCCACCGGCAAAAGCGAGACGGGCTCAAACGTTGCGGCACCGGGGCGCACAATCACCAGAACACCCAAAAAACCGACCATCACGGCCACCCAGCGCCGCCAGCCAACCCGCGCAATCAGCACCGATGAAATCGCGGTGATAAAAAGCGGGGCCACAAAGGCAAGGGCCGTGGCCTCCGCCAGTCCCATCAGGTGGATACTGGTAAAGAACATGATGGTCGCGGTGATCCAGATGACGGTGCGCATGAAATGCACGCCAATACGATTGGACCGCAGGCCGCCGAACCCGACCATTTTTATGGCCAGCAGGGCGGCAAAGGGCAGGGCAATCGAATTGCGCAGAAAGATGATCTGGATCGGTGAATAATGATCCATCAATCCCTTGGCCAGGGCATCATTGACACACAGCAGGGCGACACCGGCACACATCAGAATGATGCCGGTCAGGTTGTGCTGGGGCTGTTGTGCATTCATGGTTCGTGGCGCTTTCCCTGTGTGATGGTGGGTTATCGCAATCACCATCTGTTTTCTGAGCTTTAGGGCAAAGTGCCGGTTGAGGCCAGCAAAGAAAGCGGTCGGTCGGCATTCCGGGAAGGGGGGATGAATTTTGCGAGACGTTCGCAAAAACGGTTGACTTTCTGCCTTGGAACAGATTTTAAGTGTTATGTTATATCATAACAAATTTGTTTCATGGAGAAGATGATGACGCGAGCACTGCTTGCCCGTTTTTATACCCTTGCCGGTATTCTGGCGGTTGCCGGGGCGGTTGAAACCACCGGAGGGATTACCGGTGTGGCGATGGCCGGGGCGAATGACGATGTGCTTGATATTGCAAGCCCGCTTGAGATTTCCGGACTTGATCCGGCCAAGTCGGGCTATCTTTTCAGCCGCATGCAGGCCGCCGAAACGCTGTTTACGGTCAATCGCGAAAGCCAGATCGTGCCGATGCTGGCGACAGGCAGCCAGGCAAGCGAGGACGGGCTGCGCTGGGAAATCAGCCTGCGCGATGATGTGACATTCCATGATGGCACGCCGATGACGGCCGAAATTGTGGCCGCCGATCTTAACCGCGCGTTCGAGCGCCCCGGTGTGCTGCGCCAGGCACCGATTACCGGCATTTCCGCATCGGGCAATGACATCGTGATCACGCTGTCCGAGCCGTTTGCGATGTTGCCGGCGTTTCTGGCGCATTACAGCACCATCATCCTTGCACCGGGATCGTTTGACGATGCCGGGGAAGTCCAGACAATTATTGGCACCGGCGCATATCGGGTTGATGCGGTTGTGCCGCCGCTTCGGATCGAGCTTTCGGCGTTTGACAAATGGTGGAATGGTCGCGCGCAGATCGAGAAGGTCAGCTATCTTGCGGTCAGTCGCGGTGAGACGCGCGCGATGATGGCGCAAAGTGGCGATGCCGATCTGGTTCTGTCGCTGTTGCCGGTTGCGGTGACACAGCTTAAGGGCAATCCCGATGTGAATGTGACGGTGGCGACCGTCCCGCGGACCCGGCTTTTGAAACTCAATCTGGCGCAGCCGTTCTTTGACGAAACGGTGGAGCGGCAGGCGCTGAGCCTTGCGATCAATCGAAAGGCGATTGCCGGGGTTGTGATGCGCAACACCGATCTGGCGGCAAGCCAGATGTTCCCGCCCGAAATTCGCGACTGGTACGATGCGAATATGCCGGTGCTTGATTTCGATCCGCAAAAGGCGCGCGAATTGCTGGCCGATGCGGGCTGGGTTGCCGGTTCGGATGGCATCCTTGAAAAGGATGGCAAACGGTTTGATGTGACGGTGCGGACCTATGCCAGCTGGCCGGATTTGCCGCTGATTGCCACGGCATTGCAGTCACAGTTGCGCGATGTCGGTATCGGGCTTGAGATTTCGGTGGGCAGTTATACCGAAATTCCGGCCGGTCATGCCGATGGTACGCTTGAGGCAGCCCTTGTGACACGCAGTTTTTCGATGGTGCCCGATCCACTGGCGACGGTGATGGAAGATTATGGTCCCGGCGGGGCCGATTGGGGGGCGATGAACTGGCACAATGCCGAGGCCGAAGACCTGATTGCCGATTTGCGCAAGACGACGGACGGGGATGCGCGCGCGCAGATGCAAAAGAAGCTTGCCGATATCCTGCAGGCCGAATTGCCGACCATTCCGCTGGTCTGGAGCGAGCTTGCCATGGCATCGAATGCGCGGTTGGAAAATGTCCGCATCGATCCGTATGAGCAGAATTATTACCTTGCCGATCTGCGGTGGGCTCGATGAAGGGATTGATTGCGACCCGCCTGATGCAGCTTGTGGCGGTTATTCTGATCGTCGGCACGCTGAGTTTTGCGTTGATGTATTTCCTGCCGGGTGATCCGGCATTAAGGATTGCCGCAGGCCGGTATGGCCCGGACATGATGGATAATGCGATTTCGGATATGGTCCGGGCCGAACTTGGCCTGGATCAGCCGATCCTTGTCCGGTTCCTGTCATGGATGGGCGATCTGGTCCGGTTTGATCTGGGCCATTCGCTGGTGACCGGGGCACCGGTGATCCACGAGATCGGTTTGCAGCTTGGCTATACCCTTTGGCTGGCGGTGACGGCCTTTGTGCTGTCGCTTGTCATCGGGCCGGTGGCCGGGGCAATTGCCGGGCTGTTTCCCGGATCGGTCTATGATCGGATGATGCTGCTTGTCGCGGTCGGTTTGCGTGCCGTGCCGCCCTTTGTTCTGGCGATCCTGTTCATGATGGTGTTCGGGGTGACGTTGCGCTGGCTGCCGACCGCAGGATTTGGTGGCTGGGAGAACCTTGTGCTGCCGTCGTTCACACTCGCACTTGGTCTTGCGGCGATGTCGTCGCGCGTGATGCGCGATGCCATGATGGGGGTGGCATCCGCCCCCTATTTCATCCATGCCCGGTACAAGGGGTTGTCTGACCGGGCGGTGGTGATGCGCCACGGGGTCCGCAATGCGTCCCTGCCGGTTGTCACCTATCTGGGTTTGCAGATGGTGTATCTGGTCGAAGGGGTGGTCGTGGTTGAATCGATCTTTGCCTTTCCGGGGATCGGTCATGCGCTTGTCCATGCGATCATCGCGCGCGATGTGCCGATGGTGCAGGGCACGGCCCTTGCCATGGGGGGATTGTTCGTGCTGCTGAACAGTGTGGTTGATCTTATGTGTCTGCGGCTTGATCCGCGTTTGCGGAGGGCAGCATGATGAAAACCGGGTCACTTGCGCATCTTCCGGCTGGTCTGGCCGAACAGCAGGCTGGCGGATTCTGGACAACCGCACGCATGGCGGGGGTGGCGATCATTGTGCCGCTTCTGGCGTTTGCCTTTATCGGGCCGATGCTGATTGATACTGATCCGCTGGCACAGGATTACGAGGCGGTTCTGATCGCGCCGGGCGATGCGGCGCATATATTGGGGACCGATCATTTCGGTCGTTCGATGCTGGCACGTCTTGCATTCGGTGCGCAGCTTTCGTTTGTCATGGCCTTTGTGACGGCATTGACGGCGGCGGTGCCGGGGATTTTGCTGGGCATTCTGGCGGCGGCACGCGGCGGGTTAATCGAACGCGGGCTTGTCGCGCTTTCCGATATTGTTCTGGCCCTGCCGGGATTGTTGCTGGTTCTGCTGTTGCTGGCGTTTGCGCCGGGGCAGTTCGGGCCGCTTTATCTTGGCCTGGCGCTTTATCTTTGGGTCGAGTTTTTCCGGGTGGCGCGCATTGAAACGGCGCGTGTCATGACATCGCCCAGTGTTGAAGCCACACGGCTTTTGGGGTTCGGGCGGTTTTACATCGTGACACGGATCATTTTCCCGGCGCTGGCCGGGCCGATGATCACGCTTTTTGCCTTTGCCACCGGATCGGCGATCATTGCGGTCAGTACGCTAAGCGCGATCCATGTCGGTCTGCGCCCGCCAACACCCGAGCTTGGCGCGATGATTGTTGAACTGATGCCCTATTACAGCGAGGCCCCGTTGCAGATCATGATGCCGGCAGCGGCGATTTTCCTGCTGGTTCTGGCGTTGCAGCTTCTGGCCGGAAGGAAAAGCTGATGCATGATATCCGTATCGAAAATCTGACGGTGCGCACACAGGGTGGCACGGTTCTGGTCGATGATGTGTCGCTGGCATTTGGCCCGGACAGGCCGGTTTGCCTGATCGGGGAAACCGGATCGGGCAAAAGCCTGATCATGCATGCGGTGATGGGCAGCCTGCCTGACAGTCTGGTGTGCGAGGGGAAAATACTGTTTGACGGGGTGGATCTTCTGACACAGACAGCCGATGCCAGACGTGCCTTGTGGGGACGCAAGATTGCCCTTTTGCCGCAGGAGCCGTGGCTTGCGCTTGACCCCACCATGCGGGTGCAGGGGCAGGTGGCGGAAGTTTACACCGCCCTGCATGGTGTTCCGGCGCGGGAAGCCGGGCAGAAGGCGGACGGTGAACTTTCGGCGGTGGGGCTTGCCCATGCGGGAAATGCCTATCCGTTTGAATTGTCGGGCGGCATGGCGCAGCGCGTTTCGATTGCCATGGCCCATGCGGGCGGCAGCCCGGTGATGCTGGCCGACGAGCCGACCAAGGGCCTTGACCGGGCATTGTGCAAGGTGGTGGGCGAATTGCTGCGCGGCGAGATTGCACTTGGCCGGGCGATGATGGTGATCACCCATGATCTTGAACTGGCCGAACAGGTTGGCGGGACGGTCGGCGTGATGCGGCGTGGCCGGTTGCTTGAGGCCGGGGCGGCGGCGGATATTTTGTCTGCGCCGTCCGATCCTTATACCCGGGATCTGGTGGCGAGCTTGCCACGCAACTGGCCGATGCGCGACCATCCGCATCCCCGTAACGATGCGACGTCATCGGGTGATAAAGCGGTGGTCACCGGGCGCGGTATCGGCAAGTCATTTGGCGAAAGGCAGCTTTTTTCCGGGCTTGATATCACCCTTAACCGGGGGGAGATCACCGTGGTCCTGGGGCCAAGCGGCAGCGGCAAAAGCACGCTTGGCAATATTTTGCTGGGATTGATGCCGTTTCAGGAGGGGACGGTGGCGCGACCGGGAAATCTTCCGGCGATGCGATACCAGAAAATCTATCAGGACCCGCCATCGGCCTTTATTGCCCATCAGACGCTTGGTCAGGGATTTGACGACCTTCGGCGGTTGCACGGGATCGACACGGCACGCCAGACCGCGATGATGGAAAGCCTTGGCCTTGATCGCGGGCTTCTGGCAAGGCCGCCCTCGGCCATTTCGGGTGGGGAATTGCAACGTTTTGCGATTGCACGGTCGCTTCTTCTGGATCCGGTGATGCTGTTTGCCGACGAGGCGACATCGCGGCTTGACCCGGTCAGTCAGAAACGGGTGATCGACCTTCTGGTGGCACAGGTTCGCGAACGCGATCTTGCATTGCTGCTGGTGACACATGACGAGGTATTGGCCGAACGCATTGCCGACCGGATCATCCGAATTGATAATGCGCGGACCGCGACCACACAGGCCAAAGCGGCATAACGGCTTATTTGGCTTGTGGCCGCTGGTCCGGTCGCGAGGCACCGACTATTTCACACAAACAAAAAAACGCCGCCCGTTAAAGGCGGCGTTTTGCGTTTGGGACGCGAGATGCTGAGGGGTCAGATCGCGGTGGCGCGGTTGGCGTCGATATAGATTTCGCGCAGCCGCTTGGCGATCGGGCCGGGGGTGCCGTCGCCGATTTTTTTGCCATCGACTTCGGCGACCGGGCAGACAAAGGCCGAGGCCGAGGTCGAGAAGGCTTCCTTGGCGGCATAGACTTCATCGACGGTGAACAGGCGTTCTTCGACCTTGAGCTGCAATTCCTCGGCACATTTCAGGACGGCCTTGCGCGTGATGCCATGCAGGATGTCGTTGGAAAGCTGGCGGGTGACGATGACGTTATCCTGCGTCACGATATAGGCGTTGTTTGACGAGCCTTCGGTAACATAACCATCGAGCACCATCCACGCATCATCAGCCCCCTTGGCGGCGGCTTCGGTTTTAAGAAGGGATGCGTAAAGAAGCTGCACGGTTTTGATGTCAGACCGGCGCCAGCGGACATCCGGATAGGTCAGGATTTTCTGGCCGCGTTCGGCCAGCGGCGATTTGATCAGCGATTTCGACTGCGTGAACAGAACGACGGTTGCCGGGGTGTCATCCTTGATCGCGAAATCACGGTCACCGGCCGACCCGCGCGAGATTTGCAGGTAAACCAGACCTTCGGTGATGTCGTTGCGTTTGACCAGTTCGCGGTGGATTTCAAGCAGTTCGTCGATATCGGCCTTGTAGGTGAAGCCCAGTTCCGACAGCGAACGCGCCAGACGGGTCATGTGACCGTTAAAATCGATCAGCTTGCCATCGAGTACCGAGGTGACTTCATACACGCCATCGGCAAACAGGAAGGAACGGTCAAAGATCGAAACCTTGGCTTCATTTTCCGGCAGATAGTCGCCGTTCACATAAACAGTACGCATGTCATCTTCCTGTCTGTTCGGGAACCGTCGAAAGGCGATACCGGAAATCCGGTTTCCGGGGATGGCCGATCGCGCATGTTAAACCATATACCCATTTCGATAGCACAGAGCGGGCGGGTTTGTCGCGCGACGCTTTGGTTGTTGCGTATAAAAGGTGGAAAATTGCCTTTGCGGCCTTTCGAATGCCGCAATGTCGCATATATATGCGTTCATTGGCGCGCAGAACCGCAGAACATTCGATGAAAAAATGTTGAAATAGTCTATTGACCTGAACTTAACTTGAGGTCCTATGGTCCTGTTCCAGAAACGGAAGTCCTGATTACATCACGCCCCAAACGGACAAGACACGGAGCCCCCCCGATGAATACGCATCTGCCGATGAGTGCCCCCAAATTCGATGATGCCGCGATCACTTCCAGCGTGCAGAACGCGATTGACGCAAGCTGGGCGAAGCCCTTTCCGCTGCCTGAGCCGCAGGTTGATCTGGACGCCTATTTCGCGCGGATCGGCTATGACGGCCCGCGCGAGGCGACGCTTGAGGTTTTGCGCGATCTGCATGCGCTGCATCCCGCCCATATCCCGTTCGAGGCGATCAATGTGCTGTGTCGCAAGGGGGTGAGCCTTGCGCCAGAGGATATTGACCGCAAGATCATTCTTGAAGGACGCGGTGGTTATTGTTTCGAGCAGAACGGCCTTTTCCGCCGCGTGTTGCGCAGCCTTGGTTTTGAGGTCGAAAGCCTCGCCGGGCGGGTATTGTGGGGCTATAACGAGGGCGATGGCCCGCGGCCGCGCTGCCACATGGCGATGCGCGTCACGCTGGATGGCGAGGCGTGGCTGGTTGATGTCGGGCTGGGCGGCTGTGTGCCGACCGCGCCGCTTTTGCTGGGCGTTTCGGTGCCACAGGTCACCCCGCATGATACCTTCCGGGTGCGGGAACGCAATGGCCGTTACCTGACGGAGCTTGAACGCGACGGGGTGTGGAAGCCGGTGCATGAGGTCGATATCGTTCCGGTCGAGGATATCGATTACGAGGTGATGAACTTTTACGCCAGCACACATCCCGAAAGCGGCTTTGCCAAGGTTCTGATGGTGGCGCGAAGCGCCCCGCATGCAAGGTTCACGTTGCTGAACAATCGCCTGACCATCCGGCTGCGGACGGGCGAGGAAGAGGTGCATTACCTTTCAGTCGGCGATGTCGAGCAGACATTGACCGATATTTTCGGCATCAGCGTTGATCCGTCGTGGCGGACCTACCTTGAAGATGTGGTTGCCAGTGCGGAAACCTTGCGCAAGCAGGGGTAATGAAGCCGCTAAATCAGCATGATCAGGGGCCGTGGCAAAGTGCTGCGGCCCTTTTGGCATGTGGGGTCAGTAATTGACCGACAATTCATGGCGGTTCATCAGGCTTTCGAATGTGCCGTTCTGTTTGACCTTGGCGAGGGCAGCGTTAAAGCGTTCGAGCAGTTCGGTGCCGTTCGGATAGTCCTTTGAGGTCATCAGAAACAGGCCAGCGCCCGGAAGCAGCGGTTTTTCAAGCGTATAGAATTTTTCAACTTCTTCGGGCGGGAAGAGGCTTCGGATGACGTGCCATCCGACCGAGCGCGCGGTGGAAAACAGGTCAATCCGGCCCAGTTGCAGCATTTTGAAATTCTGTTCTTCGGACAGGGCATATTCGACGTTTAGTCCGGCTTCCTCAAACCATGGCTGATAATAATATCCCTGTATGCCGCCCAGGCGGTAGGAATGCAGATCGGTCAGGGTTTCATATCGGATGGCGGGTTTCGCACCCTGTGCGTTATAGGCGAAAAACGGGGAATCCTCGATATAGAGCGGGTCGGAGAAATTGAATTTCCGGTCGCGTTCTTCGGACCAGCGATAGGGCAATGTGCCCCATGCTTCGAGATTTTCAACATCCTGTTCGCCGCGCTTCCACGGTCTGAAATGAAATTCGAAACGGACATTCATTTCTTTGCCGATGGCGCGAAACAGATCAGGCAGGAAGCTTTCGCGCGCCGTGGCATGGGTATAGGGCGGATAATCGTTGGTGACGATCACCAGCGTTTCGGTGGTTTCGCTTGCGCGTGCCTGTATCTGTGTTTGAGCCAGCAGCAAAAAGGCCGCTGTCAGCCAGACTTTGCGAAAGAATGTCATCCGTGTCCTTTTCCCGGCGGCACCGGGTGATTGGTTGCGGTGTTCTGTCGTTGCCGCAATTCAACCGTGTGTTCCCTTGTATATGGGTGGGGCAAAAGGACTTTGCAGGGGGATGTCCGGTTTTCCGATATCCCGGGAAATAAAAAAGACGCGCCGCATGGGGGGATGCGGCGCGTGAAGTTGGGCAGATGTTGAGGGAGGCAGGCGTTAAGGATCAGTTGGCGTTGGCGGCCTTGAGGATCAGGTCGGCAACTTCCTTGGGGTGGGACACCATGACGACGTGGGAGGCGCCATCAATCACGACGGTTTCCTTTGAATTGGCGCGTTTGGCCATGAATTCCATTGCGGCGGGCGGGATGTTTTTATCGGCCGTGCCATAGATGTGGTAGGACGGCACATCCTTCCATGCGATATCGCCAGACGGTTCGTTCAGCGCAAAGTCGGTGACCGGGCGTTGGGCAATCGCCATCAGGCGGGCCTTTTCAGCGGGAACGTCGGCGGCAAATTGCGCGTGGAACTTCGCCGGATCGATATAAAGGTCATTCACACCGTTGCCGAGCGGAACCGGGGCTGCCAGGGCCTCGCCCAGGGTGCCGCCGGGGAATTTTCCGGCCAGTTCGGCAATGGTTTCACCCTTTTCCGGGGCGAAAGAGGCGACATAGACCAGCGCCTTGACATTGGCCGCACCGGTTGCGGCGTTGCTGATGACCGGCCCGCCATAGGAATGACCGACCAGAACGACCTCACCCGGAATGCTGTCGATAAGCGAGCGGGTATAGGCGGCATCGCCGGATACACTGCGCAGCGGGTTGGCGACGCTGATCACGCGATATCCTTCGTCCTGCAGGATCGGCGCGACACCATCCCAGCTATCAGAGGCGGCAAAGGCGCCGTGGACCAGAAGGATGGTCGGTTTGGTGTTGGCGGCATTCGCGGCCGCCGTGTCAGCCGCAAAGGCCGGAGATTGCGCCGCCATCAGACCGAAGGCAAAGGCAGTCGCCTTGAGCAGGTTTTTCACATTCAGCATTTTCATCTTCCCTTTTCCCGGTTTCGCCGATGACCGGCCAAACGTTGTTTCGATGAGATGCTTGTAGCTGTGAATTTATAGTCGTGCAATATTAAATCGTGTGCGACTTAATCACGTGAGATCACATGAGCGTGATGTCGGTATTGTGGCGGGGGTGCTGGTGGAGGTAAGGGCGGCAGGACACATTATCCGTTACTCCCGCGAGGGTGAGAGATTACGGTGCTGCGAGTTCGGTGGGCGGTTTTGAGGATGTGGCACGAAGGGCTGGATTCCCGCGTTCGCGGGAATGACGGGTTGGGGGAGGGGCGTGCCAGTCGTTCGTTCCTGCTGCGCGAAGTGTTGCGCATGGGGCAGCGGATTGTGGCTGGTCGTATGGCACACCTGCCGTCACTCCCGCGAAGGCGGGAGTTCATGGGGCTGCAGGCTTGATGGGTGGTTTTGAGGGTGTGGCACGAAGGGCTGGATTCCCGCGTTCGCGGGAATGACGGGTTGGGGGAGGGACGTGTCAGTTGTTCGTCCCCGCGGCGCGAAGGAGGGCACGGGACTGCGGATTGGGGCTGGTCGTATGGCACACCTGCCGTCACTCCCGCGAAGGCGGGAGTCCATGGGGCTGCAGGCTTGATGGGTGGTTTTGAGGGTGTGGCACGAAGGGCTGGATTCCCGCGTTCGCGGGAATGACGGTTTGGGGGAAGGGCGTGTCAGTTTGTCGTCCCTGCTGCGCGAAGGAGAGCATGGGACTGCGGATTGGGGCTGGTCGTATGGCACACCTGCCGTCACTCCCGCGAAAGCGGGAGTCCATCCTGCGGCAGGTTCGGTGTGAAGGCAGAGGGTGCGGTGGGGCTTAGAACTTCATTCTGAAGCCGGCACCGAAGGCATGTTCGTGGCTGTTTTCCGAGATCGAGGGTTGGTAATCGGCGTAGAGGGTCCAGCCGTCATCATCGGCAAGGGCAAAGCCGAGATTGCCGACCAGCCGGTCGCGGTCGGTTTCGCTGCCCGAGACGGTGAAGGACGGGGTTCCGGCAAAGGCGAGCGTGGTGCTGTTGGAAACCGGGCCGATATGATGATCCCATCCCAGACGGAATTGCGGGATCAGGGTTTTGCCATCGCCGGTATCGATCATGCCGGAAAAGCGCACGCCAAGGCTTGCGGTGCCTGAAAGGTCGTCATCGGCCGCGCGCGAGATATTGGCAGAATCTGCCCCGGTTTCGGAAAAGCTGCCATAGCGGTTCCAGGTCACACCCAGCCCGCCATAAGGTTCCGCCCGCCAGTTTGGCGCAATCGCAAAGCCCTTTGCCAGTTCGATATCGGCATTGAGCGCATTGTCGGTATAGTCCGCCGTGGCGGTGCGGTCGATGCTGCCGAAGTCAAGGTTGCGGCTGCTGTCGATGCCAATGCGGGTCCATCCGGCCTGCCCGGACATGCGCCAGTCATCGCCGAGATCATGGGTGCCATAGATCCCGGCCATGAGATTGGCGGAATCAAGGGTGGCGTCGCGGCCACTTTGGCGACTGTTGCCATCGGCATAGCCGAAATAGATGCCAATGGTGGTGGTTTCCGACAGGCGGGTGTCATAGCCGCCGATCATGCCGGCCCATTTGTAATCGGTGGTATCGATATTTTCATCGCCATCAACCCGGCCTTTGCCGCCAATCGCCTGAAGCCAGATGGCAGAACCGGTCTGGGATATGCCGTCATTGCCAAGGGCGAGAAGGGGCGTGTCCGCATCGGTTGCGATATGGTCGGACGCCGCCGGACCGGCGGAAGCAAACCCCGCCAGTGCGGCGGGCGAAAGTGTGCCTGCGGCGACGAGGGTTCCGGCCGTGCTGCTGTTGCTGTTAAGGGCGGCCAGACGACCGCCGATCTGCCCGCCAGCCTGACGGGCGATCTGGCCGTTGATGGCGGTGGTGCTGGCGTGAACGTCGCCGGAAAGCTGTTCGTAGGCGCGCTGGACTTCGGCGGTGGTCAGCCCCTGAAGGGCGGCACGGATGGTGGCACCATCAGCCCCCGGAAGATCATCGATGACAGCGGCGACCGCCGACTGGTTGCCGGTGACGGCATGATCGGTAAAATCGGTGTCGTTGCGTGTGAGGCTAAGTGTTACATCGTTGCCGGTGCCGCCACTATAGGCAACAGAGGCATCATAAAAGGCGAGCTGGTTGTTGATGCTGTTGAAGGTGCCGACAACTGCATCCACCCCGTCATTGGCGATGATGATGTGGGTGTAATTGTCCTGACCGGACATATCATTATCGGGCAGGCCAAGAATGCGAAGCGTCGCGCCGCCAAGATCAACCGCCCCGTTGACGATCACCTGATCGGCATCGCCTGCGGCATTGACTTCGATTGCGAGGATCGAACCACTGTTAAGGGTATAGTTGCCATTGACGGTCTGGGTTCCAATCGAATTGCCCGGGGCGTGTATACCGCCCGATTGCAGAGTGGTCGCCCCAACAGGACCGGTCCCGCCAAGTGTGGTGCCGTTCTGTATCGTAAAGGCCGAGGAACTGGCCGCGCCATTGACCAGCAAGGTGCCACCCGAAACGGTGGTGGTGCCGGTATAGGTGTTGGTGCCTGACAGGGTCAGCGTTCCTGCCCCCAATTTGGTCACACTGCCAGCACCGGAAATGACATTGGCATAGGTCAGGTCATCGCTGCGATTGAAGGCAAGTGTTCCGAGGCTGGTGACGTCGAAGTTCCCGCCAAGGGCCCCGGTGGTGCCGCCATTGCCGATCTGCAGGATTCCCTGTCCGACATAGTTGCTGCCGGTAAAGCCAGATGAATCGCCAGTCAGGATTTGCGTATGGTTGCCGTTCTTGTTGAACTGCCCATTGCCCGACATGACGCCAGAATATGTATTGGAACTGGTGGTTGTGATGGTGAAGGTGCCGGTATTGAAGATATTACCGATGAGCTGCCCGCCATTGACCGAGGTGATGCCGGGATTATTAAAGGTGCCGGTATTGGTCAGCGTGGCCCTGATCGTCATGAAATTGTTGTTGGTCAGTGTGCCGGTGCTGTTCAGCGCGCTGTCAACGTTGAAGTCGTTGTTATTGATCAGTGTGCCGTTATTGGTGAACGTGCCGTTATTGGTCAGCGTGCCGTTATTGGTAAACTGGGTATTGTTGATCAGTGTGCCGTTATTGGTCAGGGTGCTACCACCGCTATTCTCAAGTGTGGCGTTATTGGTGTAAGTGCCGCCGCTATCGATCGTCCCACCGTTGATGACAACGATGCCCGTTGCAGTCTGGCTGTCGCCATCGGGGACATAGATCTGTGCAAAGGCGATCTGTGGCGCGGCAAGGGCGATTAGTCCCCCGGCAAGCGAAAGTCCGCAAAGCACAGTGATATCGCGCAGCGCAGCACGAAGGTGGCGCATCGATAGTGGATTTTGCATGGTTATCTGCCCGTCAGTCCCAGATAGTCCC
Organism: Thalassospira sp. A3_1; assembly: GCF_017744215.1. Classification (NCBI taxonomy): domain Bacteria; kingdom Pseudomonadati; phylum Pseudomonadota; class Alphaproteobacteria; order Rhodospirillales; family Thalassospiraceae; genus Thalassospira; species Thalassospira sp. A3_1. The sequence continues at coordinate 892,549 of NZ_JAGHQQ010000002.1, forward strand.
CAAGTCGGGCAGTTTTGTTTCCGGGTTGTTTCCCGACTGTCCCGTGTTCGGCTTTAGGCAGCAGGGAAAAGATACGCAACCGGAAAGAGACCAACGAACATGCAGTTTCGACGAACCGACAAAACGGCACATCAAAATCAATCAAATAGGGTATTTGGCGGCGGGACTGGATGGGGGGTGGCTGAAAGCCCTAAATGCGATTCAGACGCCGAGCTTGCTGCGCAGTTCCTGGCGGTAGGGGCGAGAGACACTTTGGGTTTCATCAAGAATACGCAGGCTGACTTCCCATCGGTCGCCGCTGCTGCCGGCATGGCGGTTGAGTTCCGCGACATGATGCAGATTGACAATCGTGGTGCGGTGGATGCGGTGAAAATGGCCCGGTGGCAGCATTCCGGCCCAGATCGAAAGCGGGCGCAGGTCCGTCATGGACGACCAGTCCGAGAGAAACAGGGTGGTATAATCCCGTGCCGACCGCAAACAGACAATTTCAGCCATTGTGACACCCCGGACCCGACCAAAGGTGCGGATATAGATCAGCGGATCAGCCGACAGGCGGGCAACCGGTTGTCTGTTTTGTTGGGCGGGGGTGTTGTTGCCATAGCGCGCAAGCGCAATCAGGTTCGCGCAACGGTAAAGCTGCGAGGTGATTGCGCCATCCCAATGCGTATGTGTGCGGGTGGCATCAAAACCGATACAGGCGCGCAGGCGGCCTTCGAAAAAGACCGGGATGCAAAGAACGCTTTTATCATGTTGGCGCAGCATTTCGGCTTGAAGATCGCGGGCGGGACGCGGCAGGGTGCTGACATTGTTGATCATGACGGCCTGATTGGCGGACAGGAACTGTTGCAGCCAGGCGATCATGGTCACGGGGGTGTCCTGCAGATCGGTGACATGCGAGGTAACAGTTTCGCGGCTCCATTCATGGGTGTTGCGAAAGCGCAAAAGCGTTGCGTCATATTCGAACATCCATGCCCGGTCTGCCCCGGCGGCAAGTCCGGTCAGTTCGAGAATGCCGGTAATTGCCTGATCACAGGGTTCCGCCAGCAGCATCTGTGCCGTTTGGAAAACCCATTCGTCGCACCGGGCATCCTGAATGTTCCGGCAATCGGGCGACAATGGCAGGTCGGAAATTTCGAAAGACGGGCGCGCTAAAACCTGCGTGCCGGAATGCGGCGCATCCAATAGCATGGCTTGTGTTACCCAATCTGAATTTGATTTTATTATTGTTTCAGATGGTACACGTTTGCGAGTGGATCGCAAGAAGTCAGTGCGAGGGCTGCAGATCAACTTCCGGTTCGGGATGGCGCATCTTTTGCGAGCGCGTCCAGATAGGCGAGAAGATCGGCGATGGTTTCAGGGGTGAAGGTGAATTCCGGCATGGTCAGTTGATCGTGCGACACGGTGATGCCTTCGGCAAGGGCCTCTTCGAGGTTTTCAATCGGCCAGCGCTGACCGAAGCTTGCCAGTGGCGGGGCGGTGGTGATCGCCGGGTCGGGATAGGGATCACCGGCAAATTCCATATGACAGCGCAGGCAGGTCTGTTCGGCAATCGCCTTGCCACGAGTGATATCGCCCTGTTCCTCGCCGCGATGGGCAAGCTGGTTGCTGATCAGCAGGAAGGCCGCGGCGGCGACCCCGGTGATCAGGATGACAAGGCTTCGTTTGCGTATCATGGCGGTTCCCTCTTTCGTCTTTGGCGGGAGTATAGCGCCATTTGGTAAATGAAGTTTTTCGAATGTGCAGGCGGGATGTTGCGAAAGATATTGATAATCAGTCTTAATATCTGCTAGTGAAGCATCGTTGTTTGTGCCGTCCCGAGGAAATACGGCTTTGTCCGCGAACCCCAACGCCCTTGTTCTTTTCATGTCGCATCGCCCGGCGCTGGTGAATTATGCCAGCAGCATCACGGGTAACCGCGTGCAGGCCGAAGATCTGGTGCAGGAAGCCTGGTTGCGGTTTGACGCGGCATCGGACCGGCGGCTGATCGAGGATGCGACGGGGTATCTTTACCGGATCGTGCGCAACCTGGCGCTGGATAGCAAACGCAGGCTGGCGCGGGAAAACCGCGTGACCAGTGCCGGGGATTTTGACGAGGCGGCCCGGATATCGGCCGATATTGCCCCGGACCCGGAAACCGTCGCCCTTTACAAGGATGAGTATGCGATCGTGATGGCGGCGATGGACGAATTGCCCGAACGCACCCGCATTGCATGCGAGATGCATCGGTTTGGTGGCGCAAAGCTTAAGGAAATTGCCGCCTTCCTCGATATTTCCGTGCCGCTGGCGCACAAGCTGGTGGCGGACGGGATCGAGCATTGCAAACAGCGGCTGGATCAGGCATGAGCCGGGTTCACAATATTTATAGAAAAAAGTTCCGCAAATGCGTTTAGTAGTTGTAGGAACTTTAGCTTTGGTTCTTTTCGGGGCAGGCCGGTGCGCACCCGCAATCTGCGATACCGACCGGGAATAGAGACGAGAATGGCAGCGAACACAGATGCGATCCCGCCGCAGGCCTCACGGGAGGCGACCGACTGGCTGATCCTGTTGCAGGAAGAGCCGGACGATCAGGATATTCTGCGCGCATTTGCGGAATGGTGCGAACGTGACCCCGCACATATGCAGGCATGGAATGCCACGCGCCGGGCGGCGGATGTGATGGCGACAGGCGCGCCTGAGCATGCTGATCGCTGGCAGCCCTTCGTTCGTGAGATGCGAACGGGGGGTGAAGGATCGTCTGTTTCATCATCATCGCGCAAAGACAATGTCGTGCGCCCGGCTTTCGGGCGGCGAAAGATGTGGCTTGGTGGCGGGCTTGCCATTGCCGCATCGCTTTTTGCCGCCGTGATCGGGCCGGGGATCGTTACCCGTGCCGTTACCGGCTGGCAGGCCGATTATGTGACCGATACCGCCGAAATGCGCACCATCACCCTTGCCGATGCCAGCACGGTGACGATGGCACCCGAAAGTGCGATCCGGGTGCGTTACGAGGCGGGCGAGCGCCATATCGACCTTTTGGGCGGCGAGGCGTTTTTCGAGGTCACCCCGGATGCCGAGCGGCCCTTTACGGTTTTTGCCGACGAGGTTGGCGTGACGGTGCTTGGCACCGGGTTTGACGTGCGGCGCAATGAGGCGGGCACGGATGTTGCGGTCGAGCATGGTCTGGTGCGGGTCGGGTTTGATCAGATCACCCCGCCGGTCGCAGAGTTGCTGGAAGCCGGGCAAAGTGCCAGCGTGACATGGCAGGGGGCGGTGGCGCGTGGCCAATTGCCCGCAGGTCAGGTTGCCGCATGGCGGCAGAACCAGTTGATTGCACAGGATCAGCCGCTGGGCACCGTGATTGACGGGCTGCGGCGTTATTATCCGGGCCGGATCATCATCACCGATGATGCGCTGGCGACCCGACCGGTCACGGGGGTCTATAACCTTGCCGATCCGCTGGCGGCTCTTCGCGGGATTGCACGGGCGCAAAATGCGGTGGTGCGGCAGGTGACGCCGTGGGTTTTGCTGGTGTCGGCATCCTGAGAACGGCCTGAAACAGGCCGTTTGACAAAAATCTGAAAAATTTTCCGAAGTTTTTTTGAAAAAAAATCCCCGAGGCGCGTTTTGTGTTTTAAGCGCAAATGAGAAGCGTTTTTATTCTCATTTGCGATCATGTATATGACGCAGAACGGAGATCCATGGAATGACCACAGGGGGTAAGGCGGGCATGCGGAGCCGCAGCAGACAGACGGTTTTTGCAAGCGCGCTTTTGGTGACAAGCGCATTGGTGCCGGTCGTGATCGCGACACCGGCGATGGCGCAGGCACAGGTGGCGCAAAGCGGGGCGCGGGTCCTTGCCGCGTCACATGCATTTGAGATTCCGGCGCAATCCATGACCAGCGCGCTGGCCCTGTTCGGGCAGCAGTCCGGTCTTCAGATCACGGTGGATGGCGCACTTGTGCGCGGGGTTGATGCGCCAGCGGTCAGCGGCAGCATGACATCGCAGCAGGCGCTGGATCGGCTGTTTGCCGGAAGTGGCCTGACCTATAACATTTCCGATGACGGCACCGTGGTGGTCGAGCAGATCGCAACCGGTGCGGCGGCGGCAGAAGGCGAGGTTCTTGATCCGATCCGGGTTGAGGGCAATGCAGAGGGTACCTATGGCCCGATGGGGCCGACACGCGATAGCGTTGTTGCCAGCCGGTCGCGCACGGCATCGAAAACCGACACGCCGATCCTTGATGATTCCGCCGCCGTTTCCGTGGTGACGCAGAAGGAACTGGAAACCCGCAATGTGCAGGATATTCAGCAGGCGGTCGCCTATAGTGCAGGCGTGCAGGCGGGCGAATATGGATCGGATGTGCGGTATGACTATATCCGTATCCGCGGTTTTTATTCGTCGCTTTCGACCTATCGCGATGGATTGTCGTCACGGACCTACAACTTCGTGACGGCCCGTCAGGAACCCTATGGGCTTCAGCAGGTCGATATCCTGAAAGGATCGACATCAAGCCTGTTTGGCATGAACGGGCCGGGAGGCTTGGTCAACCTGATTACCAAACGCCCGCAGGACGAAGCGGGCGGCGAGGTTTTCACTACCCTTGGCGAAAACCATGTGCGCGGTGGCGGGGATGTGACCGGGCCGGTAGCGGAAGACAGCAACTGGACCTATCGCCTGACCGGACTTTGGCAGGATGCGGAACGCGAACAGGATTATTCGCAGGATGACCGTGTGTATATTGCGCCGGCCTTTACCTATAAGCCGAAGGCGGGAACGGAACTGACGATCCTGACCAGTTACAGCAACCGCGAAAGCAATCTGGGTTACGGCTTTCCGGCCGGGATCGAAACCAGCCGCAATGCGTTTTTCGGTGAACCGGATTTCAACACTTTCGATACAGAAGAAACCAATATCGGGTACGAGTTCTCGCACCAGATTACCGACAAGCTGCAATTCCGCCAGAACGCGCGATATACCCATGTCGATCTGGATTACGAGACGGTTTATCTGCACGACACGACGCCACTTGGTGACCGTTGGGCTTTTGCGATCTATGGCGAGCTTGACCGTTTTGCCATCGACAACCAGATGCAGTACGACACTGCACTGAATGAAACGTTCGACAGCAAGACGCTGGTGGGGTTTGACTACAATCGCGATCAGAACCGCGAACAACGCTATGACGGGACTGCATCGCCGATTGATCCTTACAACCCGTCTTATTGCGGGCTTTCGTGCATCAACTTTACCAGTAACTCGGACACGGAAATCACGCAGGCGGCCTATGGGCTTTATGCGCAGGAACAGCTTACGATTGCCGATGACTGGATCGCGACCGTGGGTGGGCGTTTCGATTATGTCCAAAGCGATACCGATACACTTAGCAGCGGGGCAACCGAGGAACGCGATGACCATAAATTCACATCGCGCGTTGGCCTGACCTACAAGGCGACGGACGAGGTTTCGGTTTACGGGAACTATTCGGAATCCTTCCAGCCGGTTTATGGCAGTGCGGCTTCCCGCCCGGACGGGACCGCGCCACAGGAAGGCACGCAGTATGAGGTTGGTGTCAAATATCAGCCGACGGCGATTGATGCGATGTTTACCGCGGCCCTGTTTGATCTGACGCAGGAAAACGTTTCGCAATGGAATTCGACTTCGGCGACCTATCAGCAGATTGGCGAGATCAATTCGCGCGGGCTTGAGCTTGAAGGCAAGATGTCGCTTGATGAGCGGACCAATTTGACGCTGGCCTATACCTATCTTGATGCCGAAATCAAAGACGATGTTGTTGCGGGCAATGTCGGCAATCGTCCGTCAAACGTTCCTGAACATAATGCATCGGCATGGCTGGATTACACCATTCCGGAACATGGGGTGTTTGGCGACCTGACCCTTGGCGGTGGTGTCCGTTTTGTCGGGTCACGCTATAACAACGATGCCAATACCGATCTGCTGGGATCGCATACGGTGGTTGATGCCATGGTGAATTACATGGTGACGGACAATGTCAGCCTTGCGGTCAATGCGACCAACCTGTTTGACCGGGAATATGTCGCGTCCAACACGTTCGGCAGCCGTTTCTATGGCGAGGGCCGCACGGTTCTGGCGACGCTGAAATATAGCTGGTAAGATTTCCGATCCGTAAAGATGCAGGCGGCCGTATCCCCGTGATACGGCCGTTTTGCATGGCGGGGTTGCTGGTTGGTGTCTCTATCGGAAAACGGAAACCTTTGGTAGAATTCCGCAAGGTTCCGGGAGGACATCATGGATCAGCGTCTTTTGGGTAAAACGGTTCTGGTATTTGGTGGTGGCTGCTGTGCGCCGGGATGGGGAAATGGCAAGGCGACGTCCGTGCTGCTGGCCCGGGCCGGGGCGAAGGTGGCGGTCGTTGATATCAACAAGATCGCCGCAGATGAAACCGCATCGCTGATCGAGGAAGAAGGCGGCGAGGTCATTGCATTGACTGCCGATATCACCAAACGCGATCAGGTCGATATTGCGGTTTCGACGGCGCGCGGGTCGCTGGGCGAGATTGATGTACTGGTCAATAATGTCGGGATGGTGATTGGCGGCGGGCTTGAACGGCTTGACGTTGAAGACTGGCACAGCGCGTTTAAGACCAATGTCACCGGGTTTTTCCATAGCTGCCAGGCGGTGATGCCCGCGATGCGCAAACGCAAAAGCGGATCGGTGATCAATATCGGATCGGTCAGCGGGGCGCGGCAGATGGGGATTGATTATCCGGCCTATGCCGCGGCCAAGGCGGCCGTTACGCAATTCACCAGATCGCTTGCGGTGGAATATGCGCCGCATCATGTGCGGGTCAATGCGGTGGTGCCGGGGCTTATTCACACGCCACTGGTCGAGGCATCGCTGGCACGGCTTTATGACGGGGCCGAGATCAACCGTATTCTTGAAACCCGCAATGCGCAGGTGCCGATGGGGCATATGGGTGATGCGTGGGATGTGGCAGAGGCGGTTTTGTATCTGGCATCGGACGGGGCGAAATATGTCACGGGGATCGAGCTTGTGGTTGATGGCGGGTTAAGCTGCACCACACGGTGATGGGCTGCACGGTGACGGGCCATGAGGTGAACTGGTTCACCTGTAGCGGATTTGTGATTTGCCCGATGCGCGTGATTGCAGAAAACTTTTCGCAATCTTGCCGCCAGCATCATGATTTCCGCCCCGGCCCATCCGAAACAGGGAGCTTACGATGAACCGTTTGACTGCCAAAGATTTCTCGCCGGAACTGCTTGAACTTTATGATTTCTATGCGCATGGGATCATTGCGCGCCGCGAATTTCTTGACCGGGCCGCGAAATATACTGTCGGCGGGGTCACCGCGATGTCGGTTCTGGCGTCGCTTAGTCCGGATTATGCGCTTGCGACACAGGTCGAGTTTACCGATCCCGATATTGTCGCGGAATATATCATGTATCCATCGCCCAACGGCCATGGCGAGGTGCGGGGCTATCTGGTGAAGCCCGCAAATCTGACGGGCAAGGTGCCCGGCGTGGTGGTGGTGCACGAAAATCGCGGGCTTAACCCCTATATCGAAGACGTTGCGCGAAGGGGGGCCAAGGCCGGTTTCATTGCCCTTGCCCCGGATGGGCTGACATCGGTTGGCGGCTATCCCGGCAATGATGACAAGGGGCGCGAATTGCAGCGTCAGGTCGACCCGACCAAGCTTATGAATGATTTCTTTGCCGCCATCGAATTCCTTACCGCGCACGAGGCAACCACAGGCAAAACCGGCATAACCGGTTTTTGTTATGGCGGGGGTGTTTCGAATGCGGCGGCGGTGGCCTATCCGGAACTGGGGGCGGCGGTGCCGTTTTATGGCCGTCAGGCGGACGTGGCCGATGTGCCGCGCATTCAGGCGCCGTTGCTGTTGCATTATGGCGAACTGGACGAGCGGATCAATGAAGGATGGCCTGCGTATGAGGCGGCATTAAAGGAACATAACAAGGTTTATGAAGCCTATATCTATCCGGGCGCCAATCACGGGTTCCATAATGATTCAACCCCCCGCTATGACGAGGAGCAGGCCAAGCTTGCCTGGGACCGCACGATTGCGTGGTTCAATAAATATCTGAGCTAGGCGCGTTCTGGGTTCTGGCCCGCACGTTCATCTACAGCCCGGTGGTGACTATTCCGCCGGGCTGTTTTGTTTTGGCTGTCTTGTTTGGAGGCGCTTGACGGGGATGGCTTTTACGATACATCATAAGTTACGTGATTCGATGTGGCTTGTGATGAAGGAGCATTTCCGATGCAAAACGCGACCGAACGGCCGGAAAACCCGGTTGAATTCTGGGAAGATCATTACCGGACAAAAAAGACCGACTATTCGGGTAATCCGGGGGAGTTGCTGGTGCGGTATGTGGCTGACCTGACGCCGGGGCGGGCATTGGATATCGGCTGTTCGCATGGGGATGATGCGCTTTGGCTGGCCGGGCGGGGCTGGGATGTGACGGGGGCTGATATTTCGCAAACCGCGATTGCGCGGGCGCAGAAGCGTCTGGTGGGGAGTGATCTTGCGGGGCGGGTGCGGTTTGTCGCCTGCGATCTGGAACGCGAGATGCCGGACGGGGAATATGACCTTGTCATCGCGTCCTATTTCCAGTCGCCGGTGGCCCTTGCGCGGGCCGACATCCTTCGTCGTGCGATGGCAAAGCTGGTGCCGGGCGGATATTTCCTTTGTATCGCGCACGCATCGGCCCCGCCGTGGCGCAAGGGTAATGGCGAACATCAGTTTCCGACCCTTCAGGAAGAGCTGGACGGGCTTGATCTTGGGCCCGGTGAGTGGATTTTGCACAAGGCCGGGAATGTGACGCGCAGGATGACCGGGCCGGAGGGGCAGGTTGCCGAGGTGATGGATCTCGTGCTGTTTTTGCAGCAACCGTCATTGTTGCTTTAAAGAGTTGCGGCTTTGGCGACATGGACCGTAAGGAACTTATGTCTCTTAGGCGGTTTTATCACGTTTTCAGTGTCTTTAGACGCGGATCGGCAGGAAGCTGCGCAGGGCGGCAATGACTGCCTGTGGGGATTCTTCAGGTAATAAATGTCCTGCGTGGATCGTCATTCCCGTGACGTCGTTAGCCCACTGCGACCATATTTCGATTTGGGTCCTGGCCGTGTTTCGGGGATCACTCGTTGGCCATAGGACCTGGACCGGGCACAACAGCTTTTTGCCGCTTGTTCTGTCGATCCGGTCAAGGTCCATATCTTCGTTCATTGCTGCCCGGTAGTCCTCGCAAATGGCGTGACGTACTTTGGGATTGCGAAAGGCTTCGCGATAGATGGCAAGTGCCTGTGGCTCGATATTCTCAAGGCCGTTGGCCATTGTTGCCAAGCTGTGTTCGATGAAGGCATCGGGTGCTGCTGCCAGAAGTTTTTCAGGTAAACCTGCTGGTTGTGACAGGAAAAACCAATGGAAATTCCTGGCGGCGAATTGGTGATCAACAGCAGACATTGCGTCAAGCACCGGAACAACCGCAAGGGACGAGAAGGCCGTCACCAAATCCGGGTAATCCAGAGCAAGACGAAATCCTGCACGTGCCCCGCGGTCATGCCCGACAACCGCAAACTTCTGATATCCAAGGTGTTGCATCAAGGCCGTCAGGGACCGGGCCACACGTTGTTTTGTCCAGCGTGGTTTTGTGGTGCCGACCTGACTTGCGCCATATCCTGGCAAATCAGGAATGATAAGTGTCCATGAGCGCGCAAGATCATGAGCGATTTTTCGCCATGCGATATGGGTCTGAGGATAGCCGTGCAATAGCAGCAATGGCGCGCCATTGCCGCCAATTACGCCAGCAAACCGAACATCATCAACCGTAACATCCAGCCGTCGAAAGCCGGGGAAAAAAGACATGGATGCCGTTTTATCGGTGAGCAAATCCATTGTGTATCCTGCGAAGCATTCGGTTCTTGGGTGCGCCAATGCACGTTCTGATAATTATTTGTAGTGATCGATACAAATAATCTCTTGCGTCAGGAAGTCAAGTTATGTTTAGTGATCACTACAAATTATCATTTTTACTGCGGGCATGAATGGCCTTGCAAACAAAGGATGGAAAGCAAGATGGCGATGAACAGGCGCGACCTGATCAAGAGTGCCGGTATGATGGGCATGCTGGGAATGGCATCAGCGGTTGCTGCACCCGCAAAAGCTGCGGCTGCCTCTGAAGGACTTGTCGGCAAGGGGGCTTCAAAGTTCATTCTGGTGCATGGTGCGTTTCATGGGGGGTGGTGTTATGGCCGAGTTGCCGCGCTTTTGCGCAAGGCGGGGCATCAGGTTTGGACGCCTTCATTAAGTGGTATGGCCGAGAATGCGCATCAATTTTCCGGATCGATCAATCTTTCGACCCATATCGAGGATATTGTTCGTCTGATTGATGCTGAAGACATTGATGATGCCGTGTTGTGCGGGCATTCCTATGGTGGAATGGTGATTGCCGGTGTCGCCGATAAACGGATAAAAGCGATCCGTTCGATTGTTTATCTGGATGCTTTCATGCCGGCTGATGGACAGTCGTTATTTGATCTTGATGCGCCGGGTGCCGTGCAAGCTCATTTGAACAGTGCCGCCAATAATGGCGGCTATACAATCCCGCCTATACCGTCTTCGATCTTTCGGGTGAACGAGGCCGATCAGGCCTATGTGGACAGCAAATGCACCGCGCAGCCGCTTGCGACATTCAGCGAGCGCATAAAACTTGGTGGCGATTATCAAAGGGTTGCGAAAAAAACATTCGTCTATGCCGAGGGATGGAAGGATATTTCGCCGTTTGGCGGTGCTTACGAAAAGGCAAAGACAGATTCCGGTTTTGTGACGCATAAAGTGCCGTGCGGGCATGATGTCATGATCGATATGCCTGATCATTTGGCAAAGATTTTGGTTGATGCCGTATAGCGGATATTCTGTGTGTCTGCCGCTTTGTTCTGTTGAAGCGGCAGACACACTGTGATTACCCGTCAATTCCTTGCCTTTTTGGGGTGTCTTGTATTTAGTGACAACCATGAACAAACAACCAGTATCCAGACGGAAAGGCCCCCGCAGTTTTGATCGCGATGAAGCGGTCAAAACTGCCATGCACCTTTTCTGGCGTCATGGATATGAAGCCGTTTCGATCAATGATCTGACACGGGCAATCGGTATTGCGCCGCCCAGTTTATACAGTGCGTTTGGCAACAAGGCCGGATTATTCCGCGAGGCTCTAGAGCTTTATGATGGGTTGCCCGGTGCGCTTGATGGACTGACCGAAGCGGCGACACTTGAGGATGCGATCAGTGGATTGCTGCACCGGGCGGTGGAGGTGATTACAGATCCCGCACGTGAAGCAGGCTGCATGATTTCTACGGGAATGCTCGAATATGGGGCGGATCACGCGGATATTGCGGCGTCTTTATCCATGCGACGAAGTCAGATGCAATCACGTATTGCAGAAACGCTAAACCGTTGGCTCGACAAGAAAACGGCGGATGCCAAGGCGTTTTATTTAGCCACCGTTATGCAGGGAATGTCGGTGCAGGCTCGTGATGGTGTTGCACGTTCTGATCTTAAGCAGATGATAAATGAGGTACTGGCCGGTTTGCGCTTGTAAGTCGAGATGATCGCAGCATCCGGAATGATGCGCGCATTATTATACCAGAGGCGAAAAGGGCGGGATCATGTGACCCCGCCCTTTGTTTTTATTCGCGGAACTTTTCGCGGGCCGGGGCACCGCCGCGGCCACGTTTGAGGCTGGGCAGGGCCAGCATGGCGAGCACGAAAAGCCCGGTTGCCAGTTTCAGGTCGGGCGGAGGCATCCCGGCTGCCAGGCAGAGCGACACAAGCTGATAATAGATGATCGCGCCGACAAACGGGGCGAGGAGCTGCCGGAAGACGCTGTGTTTGCCAACAATCGCCTCGCCGATCATCAGCGCGGCCAAGCCGTTGATCAGGATGCCAAGGCCCATATTCACATCGGCAAAGCCCTGTGACTGAACCATAAGCGCGCCACTGGTGGCCGAAAAGGCACTGGCGAGGCCAACACCGCCGATGGTCGATATCCAGACGGAAATGCCTTGGGCCTCTGCCATGGCCGGGTTGGCGCCGACCGCACGCATTGCCGTGCCCTTTTCGGTTTTGAAAAACCAGTTGAGCGCCACGAACACGGCAGCCCCGATGATCCCGGCAATGATGATTTTGGCCGCCGGGAAGCCTGGCGTGACAAAGGGTGCCCAGTCAAACACCGAACCGGTGCCAAAGATCGACAGGTTCGATTTGCCCATGATGCGCAGATTGATGCTGTAAAGCATCGTCATCATCAGGATCCCGGCCAGAAGCGTGTGGATGCGGAACCGCAGATGGATGAGTGCCGTACAGCACCCAGCAGCAAAACCGCACAGAAGAGCGGCGACGATCGCCAGGGCCGGATTGATCCCGGCGGCAATCAGAACCCCGGCAACACAGCCGCCCAGCGGATAGGCGCCTTCGCTGGTGAGGTCGGGGAAATGCAGGGTGCGGAACGGGATCATGATCCCCATGACCACAAACGCCAGAATAAGGCTTTGTGCCAATGTTACGGGCACGAGCGCCACATAGCTTGTGAAGGTCGAAGAAAGGAATTCCATCATCAATCAGGCCCCCAGCAAAATGGCGTCAGACTTGACCGAGAAATGATCGATCAGCTTTGCCACCGTGACACCTGCCTTTTCTTCGCCGCCGATTTCCAGTTTGACCTTGCCCGCGTCCAGCATGATGACGCGGTGGCCGTAATCGACCGCGTGCTGCATGTTATGGGTGACCATCAGGGTGGTGAGTTTAAGCGCATCAACCGCGCGCACGGTTGCCCCCATGACAAGATCAGCCGTGCGCGGATCAAGGGCGGCGGTATGTTCATCGAGCAGCAGCAGATCGGGCGATCCGCCGACCGCCATGATGAGCGACAGCGATTGACGTTGCCCGCCAGACAGCAGTTCAACGCGGGTATCAAGCCGGTTTTCAAGGCCAAGACCCAGGATCGACAGGCGTTCCTTGTAATCCGAAAGGCGTTTGGCATTCAGGCCACGGGCAAATGTGCGGCTTTTGCTGCGCAGTTCGGCCAGAAGCATGTTTTCGGCAACCGTCATGCTGGCAGCAGTACCCAGCATCGGGTCCTGAAACACACGCGCAATGCGCATGGCGCGTTTATGCACGGGCGTGTTGGTGACATCATCGCCATTGATCAGGATCTGGCCGCGATCAATGGGCATCGCGCCGGAAACGGCGTTTAGCATCGTGCTTTTGCCCGCCCCGTTGGAGCCGATGACAACACCGAATTCGCCGGTTTGAAGTGTCAGCGAAAGATCATCAAGCGCGACTTTTTCGTCGGGCTGGCCTTTGTAAAAGGTTTTTTGTGCAGACCGGATTTCAAGCATCCGTATCCTCCGTAAAGCAACATTGGCGCCCCCCGGTGATACCGGAATGCGGGGCGCCAAATGTCATGTGAGGCCGGATCAGCTTATTCGACGACGCAGCCGCAATTGGCGAGTGCCTCGGGAATGGTGATGCCAAAGGCATCGGCGGCTTTTTTCGAAATCAGTGGCTCGTGATTGACATAGGATGGTTTGGACGGCGCGATGGATGCCGGGTCCTTGCCATTGAGGATTTCCGCCGCAATGATGCCGGCACTTAAACCGACCTGCGCATAATCGACCGAGAAGCTGGCAGGCACGGTGCCATTGGCAACGGCCGAGCTATCGGAATTGACAATCGGAACGCCGATCTGGCGCGCGGCCGCCGAAACCGCGGCAATCGCTGGCTGGATCAGGTTTGATGCCGGGGTATAGATGACATCGGCCTTGCCAGCGACCGACGTGATGCGCTGCTGGATATCATTGACGTTATCAATGCCGACCGGAACGACTTCAAGGAAGTGCGCCGGGGCCAGTTCCTGCACCTTTTCAAGCAGGGCGACGTCATTGGCTTCGCCCGGGTTATAGGGCAGGGCAAGACGTTTGGCATTTGGCAACAGCAGTTTGGTGAATTCCAGAACCGCGTCGATATCCTGCAAATCCGATGCACCGGTCATGCCTTCATCACCGGCTTCCCACGACGGGACCAGCTTGGCAGCGACCGGGTCGGTCACGGCGGAAAACACAATCGGAATGCCCGATCCGGCCAAGGCTTTTTTGGCGATCTGGGAAACCGGGGTGGTGACGGTAAAGATCAGTTTGGGATTTTCGGCCTGCAATTTGGCGATCATCTGGGGCACCAGAGACGCATCAAAATTGGTGTGGCTTTCAGAATAGACAACGTCGGTTCCCTCGGCAAAGCCGCCGCTTTCCATGCCTTCCTTGAAACCGGCGATGGCGGCGTTCAGCTGCGGATGTTCACCGAAATTGGCAATGCCGACCCTGATCGGTTCGGCAGATGCGGTGCCGATGGCCCCCAGCATCGCGCCAGCAATCAGAAGACCGGAAATCGGACCGGATTTGAAGATTTTCATTTTTTACGAAGCTCCCTGATTTATCAGGCCGGTATGTGGCAGACCGACCCTGCCAACGGATCATGCGAAGTTCGTCACGGCCCGTCAACAGGATGTCACGCGCAGTACTGTAGAATTATCAGGGAAAGGCGATGTTGTTATTCGGCGGCCCGGGATGCAGGCGATTGTTCCCGCGCCATATCGCGGTCAGTGGCCGGCGGCATGCCAAACATGCGGCGATATTCGCGTGTGAACTGCGACACGCTTTCATAGCCGACATCATAGGCGGCACTGCTTGCGGTCATGCCTTCGGCCATGATCAGGCGGCGTGCCTCGATCAGGCGGAGCTGCTTTTGAAACTGTCGCGGGGACAGCGAGGTTACGGTTTTGAAATGCTGGTAAAACGAGGACGGGCTCATGCCCGCAGTTGCGGCAAGCCGGTCCACCGGCAGAGGTTTGCTGAATTCTTCGCGCAGGATGGCGACCGCACGTGCCACGCGCTGGGTATGGCTGTCGGGCCAGCCAAGTTGGCGGATGGCAGTGCCATGCGGGCTGGTCAGAAGCCAGTAATGCAATTCGCGGATCAGGGATTGATGGAGCATCGGAACGGCATCGGGACGATCAAGCAGACGCATCAGGCGAAGGGCGGTATCGGCGACCTCGGCATCGGTGGGGGCGACAATGACGGCGGCATCATCGCTTTGCGGCGGGGTGCCCATCTGCAATGACAGGTCGGCAATGACCGATGGATCAAGATCAAGCACCAGCGACATATAGGGTGCATCGGAACTGGCATCGGTGATCTGGCTTACGGTCGGGACATCGGCCGTGATCAGAAGGGTATCACCCGGGCGCAGGGTGAAGGTCCGATTGCCAAGGGCAACCTGTTTGCTGCCCTGAAGGATCAGGCAAACCAGCGGGCGGGAGATGGCATAATCCAGCCCGCTTGGCGTGACGGACCGGATGGTCGTCAGGCCGGGAATGGGTGTCTGGGCCAGTCCGCTGTCGATGGCGCGGGTATCAAGCCATGACCGGACCGAGGTGAGAAGCGCGTTTGTCATGCCGTGATCCTAATCCCGATTGATATCGTCGTAAATATGGTTTGGAGGATTAGGCTAAGTATGCCGAGGTTCCGGCAACGACGGGCGGGAGGGGGCGGCAGTATAACGGACAACACCAAACAGCGTGAACCAACATCACCAAACCAAGGAGTTGTCCGATGACCAAGATTTCAATTGTAACCGGTTCCAGCCGTGGCCTTGGCCGCAATACCGCCCTTGCCATTGCCCGCCACGGCGGGGATGTGATCGTGACCTATCACAGCCGATCTGACGATGCCGATGCAGTGGTTTCGGAGATTAAGGCAATGGGACGGAAGGCATTGGCCCTGAAGCTTGATGTTGCTGACATCTCCAGCTTTGCCGGTTTTGCCGAAAACCTGCGCACCGGATTGCGCGACGTCTGGGGCCGGGAAACGTTTGACCATCTTGTCAACAATGCCGGTCATGGCGACATGGCATCAATTGCCGAAACCACCGAGGCACAGTTCGATAAGCTGGTTGATGTGCATTTCAAAGGGGTTTTCTTCTTAACGCAGGCTTTGTTGCCGCTGATTGCCGATGGCGGACGGATCGTGAACCTGTCTTCGGGGCTGACCAAGGGGGCATTCCCCGGATTTTCCGCCTATTCGGCGGTCAAGGGCGCGGTCGAGGTGCTGAGCCTTTACATGGCCAAGGAATTTGGGGCACGCGGCATTGCGGTCAATACGGTCGCACCGGGCGCGATTGAAACCGACTTCCTTGGTGGTGCGGTGCGCGATACCCCGGACCTGAACAAGGTATTTGCCGAAATGACAGCCCTTGGCCGGGTGGGCGTGCCTGATGATATCGGGCCGATGATTGCCAGCCTGCTGTCAGAAGACAATCGCTGGGTCAATGCCCAGCGGATCGAGGTTTCCGGCGGGCAAGGTATCTAAGCCCGGTCAGGAACGGACTGCAAAGGCCCGGCTGGAAATCGAAACCGGATTTCCGGACGGGTCTTTCATATTGGCGAACTGATAGCCATCCGCCTGATGGATCGGGCCGACATCAACGCCGTGGGCAACCAGTTGTTTGCGGAAGGCGTCGACATTTTTGACATCAAAGACCAGTTTGATGAGGGACTGGCCTTCTTTCTGTCCCTTGCCCGCAGGATGGAGCATCAGGATCAGCCCATCTGTTGCCGGGCGCAGTTCGACAATGCGGTCGCCCTCGTGACGGATCGCGCGATAGACGAAAAGATCGCCATAGAAGCGGATCATTTCATCGATTTTTTTTGTGTAAATAACGACCCGGTTGCAGGTGATTGGCATCTGGGTTTCCGTTCGCCCCAAACTGTCAGCTGCCACTTGTGCCGCTGAATACGGTGATGCCGTTGACGACAATCCGGCCATCACGCAGCAGTTCCACGTCGTAATTCGTTGTGCCCTGTGTGCCCGGTTCACCGGCAGCAAGGCCATCGACGGCAAAGGGTACCAGCGCGCCCAGCAAAGTCGGGCTTTGCGGGGTGCCGATCAGGTCCTGAAGGCGTTCGCGCCCGATCAGATCAACGTCAAGCTGGCCGGAAAAGCCGTAACGCGCGGCCTTTTGGGCGATGAACTCGCCCTTGCCGAGTGCCTCGAGGCCGCGGCCTTCGACATAGATTTCGTCAATCTTGACCGGGGCACCGTTATCGGCGGCCTTTTGCCACAGATCATTGGCGATCTGGCGGCGGGCAGCGCGCGGTGCAAGGCCGGTCATCATGTCGTTAAAGCCCTTTTGCAGGATCGGCCGGGCTTCGGACCAGGGCAGGCCGGTGCTGCTGCTTTTGATGCGCACGGTGCGCGGTTGCAGAAGGCTTGGCAGCCAAAGGCCGTCATGGGCGTAATCAAGATGGGTTTCGTCGTTTTCGCCGGGATAAAGCAGGAAGCTTGTCGATTTGACCGAGCCACGTTTTTCCCGGTTCGGGCCGGTCCATTCGGCGGCCTGCCAGGAAATGCGAGCTTCTTCGGGCATCCAGCGAATGACAAGGCCATTCATCAGCCAGTGTTTGCGCGTCACCGGTTCATCACCGATCAGGAAATCCGCCGAACCGGTGAAGTTGACTGGCACACCGTTAACATGGTCCCAGCGCAGGCTGCCAAGTGCCTTGCGCATGGTCAGTTCGCGCTGGTCACTGGTGGCTTCGGCCAGCATTTTGCCGCGTTCGGGAAGTGTTACGCCGATATCGACCTGATTGGCGATATCGGTGTCGTTCATCGTGACCCGGACATCATCAAGGACCAGTTCACGCGCCGAGCTATAACCGCTGAGATCAAGGCGGACGTCGTCATAGGTGAAGATGACGGCACCGTTGCTGTTTTCCGCCGACATTTCGGTTGCGGAAATGCCGTTCTGCATCAGGATCGCATCCATGATTTCGCGGGCCTTTTGCGTTTCAAGTGCAAAGGCGGTTGCGCTGGTTGCGCAAAGGGAAATCAGTGAAACACCAATGCCGATGACAATACGGCGTGCAGGCATGATCGGGGCCCCCATGGGTAATGGTTTGAACCGTTCCATTGTTTAGCGCAAATTTGGTGAAGATGGGGCAGGGATTGTTGCAGGCTGCCTTCAGGTTGCCCTGAATGGCCCAAGTGTGAAGTGTATCACATCAGCTTGGCTGGGTGATCTGCGATTTGCATATCCGTCGGGATCAGTCGGTGGTGCAGCCGATTTTGTCGCGCTTGCTTTCGACGGTCACGCCACACAGGAAGACATCGACGGCGCGTTTGACCCTTATTGTGATCTCTTCCTCGCTGAGTTTGGGCGGAGAGATCATTTTCATGACCTGATTCTGCCAGTCGCCAACAATCATCGCATCGAAGATTTCGGCGTAATGATCTGGATCGTCGATGACAAGATTGCCAAGGTCGTTCTGGCGTTTCAGGTAGTTTGCAAGGCGTTTTCGGGTGCTTTCGGGGCCGACTTCAAGGAATTTCTCAACCATTGGTATGAAATGCTGTCCTTCGGAGAACAGAATCTGCGTGAAGCGAACGGCTTCCTCGGTTAGTATCTTGGTCGATAGTTTAAAGGCGAAGTCCGTCAAAGCGTCACGAGGAGGGAGATTGGATTCCAGCGAAATATGCAATTCCGCGGAAAATTCCATGCACCGTTCTGTCATGACGGCTGTCAGCAGCCCATCCTTTCCGCCAAATGCCTCGTAAAGAGTTGTACGTGAGCCACCGGATCGAGAAATTACGTCATTTAGCGTAACGCCAGAGAAACCTTTTTCCAACAGAAGCTGCCATGCAGCATCCATCATCGCGCGTCGCCGTGCGAAGCCGCGACTGGATTGTTTTCCTTGGGTTTCTGACGTTTCGTTCATGGTTTTTCGATCTTTGCTATCGACGTTGTTTTTGGCTCTTGATCGTGCAGCGCACAATGTGTACTGTACCGTACAGTATTTAATAATTCAATGGCAAAGCTGCCTGATATTCCCCCGACAGGGCAGCGCTGCTTACAGGACTGTGAGAAGGAAAATCATTTTGTCGATGCGATCTTGTTTGAAACTTGCAGGCGTTGCTGTGCTTGCATTGATGGTTGCGGCCTGTGATGAGCAGAAAGAAGCGCAACAGTCGGATGCCAGCGCACAGCAGCAGCCACAGGCAACGCCGGTTGGTACCGTGACGCTTGAAGCGCAGACCGTCGGTCTGATCGAGGAAATGCCGGGTCGTACCGTTGCCTTCCGCAAGGCTGCCGTGCGCCCGCAGGTCGATGGTATCATCAAGGAACGCAACTTTACCGAAGGCGCGTTTGTTGAAGCCGGTCAGCAGCTTTATATGATTGATCAGGCCGTTTACATGGCGGAACTTGACGCGGCACAGGCGGAACTCGCCCGGCAGCGGGCGACCCTTGATCAGACGACCAAAACCCGCAAGCGTTACGAAAGCCTTGTGAAAACCCAGGCGGTTTCCGAGCAGACCTTTGACGACGCGATTGCCGCAGAAGCGCAGGCGAAAGCAGCAGTTGCCGCCGCACGTGCACAGGTCGACCAGGCACGTATCAATGTCGAATACACCACCGTAACCGCCCCGATTTCGGGCCAGATCAGTGCATCGGATGTGACCGAAGGTGCGCTTGTGACGACCAACCAGACGGATGCGCTGACCACGATCACGCAGCTTGATCCGATCTATGTCGATGTGACGCAGGCCGGTGGCCGGTTGATGAAGATCAAGCAGGCGATCCAGAACGGCCGCATCCAGGGTGTTGAAGACGGCAAGATCGAGGTTTCCCTGATCATTGATGCGACCGGTGTTGAATATCCGCATACCGGGACGTTGCAGTTTTCCGACGTAACGGTGAACGAAACCACCGGAACGATCCGCCTGCGTGCGGTATTCCCGAACCCGGATGGCGTGCTGCTGCCGGGCATGTTCGTGCGCGGACAGGTGCGTCAGGGCAAGCTTGAAGGGGCCTTCCTTATCCCCCAGAAGGCGGTCATGCGCCGCCCGGATGGCTCGGCCTATGTCTATACCATCGGGGATGGCAAGGTTGTTTCAAAGGATATCCAGATCGAACAGTCGCAAGGCGAGAACTGGCTGGTGACGGATGGTGTCGAGGACGGCGAACAGCTGATCGTCGATGGCATTCAGCGTATTGCACCGGGTGCACCGGTGACGGGACAGCCTGTCGAGACCGCGAATGCCGCCCAGGGTGCCGCCCAAGGTTCAGCCCAGTAAGCTGAAGATTAAGGACGATTTCTAATGGCAAAGTTTTTTATTGATCGCCCCGTCTTCGCCTGGGTTGTGGCCCTGGTGATCATGCTGGCGGGGGGGCTGTCCATTCTGCAGCTGCCGATCGAACAATATCCTTCGATTGCACCGCCATCGGTGCAGATCGAGGCGACCTATCCGGGGGCTTCGGCGGAAACCGTGGAAAACACGGTGACGCAGGTTATCGAGCAGGAAATGAACGGGCTGGATTACCTGCGCTATATGTCGTCGAACAGTAGTGCGACGGGTAGTGCATCCATCACGCTGACCTTCGAACCCGAAGCCGATCCCGATATCGCGCAGGTCCAGGTGCAGAACAAGTTGCAGGCCGCCATGTCGCGCCTGCCAAGCGAAGTTCAGCAGCAGGGCATCACGGTTTCGAAATCGAGCGGTTCGTTCCTGATGGTTCTGGGCTTTGTGTCGGCCGATGGTTCGATGAATGCCGAAGACCTTTCGGATTTCGTGGTTTCGACCATCGAAGACCCGATTGCGCGTGTGAATGGTGTCGGTTCGGTTCAGGTGTTCGGTGCCCAGCACGCGATGCGCATCTGGCTCGACCCGAACAAGCTGATTTCCTATAACCTGACGGTTTCCGATGTCAGTGCCGCGATTGAAGCCCAGAATACCGAAGTCACCGCTGGTCAGATCGGTGGTGCGCCTTCGGTGCCGGGCCAGCAGATCAATGCGACGATTACCGCCCAAAGCAAGCTGCAGACGGTTGACGAGTTTGCCAATATTCTGCTGCGTGTGAATACGGACGGATCGCAAATTCGTCTGGGCGATATCGCCCGTATCGAGATCGGCGGCGAAAGCTATGACGTGATTGCGCGTTATAATGCGCAGGCCGCAACCGGTATCGGTATCAACCTTGCGACCGGGGCCAATGCGCTTGATACCGCCGAGGCGGTCAAGGCGCGCGTCGAGGAACTCAAACCCTTCTTCCCGCAGGGGATGGAAGTGGTTTATCCCTATGACACGACCCCGTTCGTCAAGGTTTCGATCGAGGAAGTGGTTCACACCCTGTTTGAAGCCATCGTGCTTGTTTTCGTGGTGATGTTCGTGTTCCTGCAAAACTGGCGTGCGACCCTGATCCCGACGATTGCGGTGCCGGTGGTTTTGCTCGGTACCTTCGGGGTGCTGGCGGCGTTTGGTTATTCTATCAACACGCTGACCATGTTTGGCATGGTGCTGGCCATCGGCCTTCTGGTTGATGACGCCATCGTGGTGGTCGAAAACGTTGAGCGTGTGATGCATGAAGACGGTTTGCCGCCGCGTGAAGCGACGCGCAAATCCATGAGCCAGATTACCGGCGCGCTTGTTGGTATTGCGCTGGTTCTGTCGGCGGTGTTCGTGCCGATGGCCTTCTTTGCCGGTTCGACCGGGGCGATTTATCGCCAGTTCTCGATCACGATCGTTTCGGCGATGGTGCTGTCGGTGATTGTGGCGATTGTCCTGACGCCGGCACTTTGTGCGACCATGCTTAAACCGTCCAAGGGTGATCCGCATGCCAAGAAAGGTTTCTTTGGCTGGTTCAACCGCGGGTTCGACAAGACCAACAATTTCTATCAGGGCAGTGTCGGCCATGTTGTGAACCGCAAATGGCGCTATCTGTTCGTGTATGGCATTCTTGTCGGCTGTCTGGCCTTCCTGTTTGTGCGTCTGCCGGGCTCGTTCCTGCCGGACGAGGATCAGGGGATCATGTTCTCGATGGTTCAGCTGCCGGCCGGTGCCTCGCAGGAACGGACGGTCGAGGTTCTCAAGAAGCTTGAGAAGCACTTCATGGAAGACGAGAAGGAAGTTGTGAACGGTATCTTTACCGTGGCCGGCTTCTCGTTTGCCGGTAGTGGCCAGAATGCGGGTATTGCCTTCGTCAACCTGAAAGACTGGTCGGAACGTAACGAACCGGGACAGTCGGTTGCGGCGGTGATCGGGCGGGCCTATGGCGCCTTTGCCCAGATCCGCGAGGCCATGGTCTTTGCATTTGCCCCGCCGGCGATTATCGAGCTCGGCACGGCGAACGGTTTTGACATGCAGTTGGTTGACCGTGGCGGCTCGGGGCATGATGCCCTGATGGCGGCACGCAACCAGTTGCTTGGCATGGCGGCACAGGACCCGCGCCTTGTGGGTGTTCGTCCGAACGGCCTGAATGACATGCCGCAGTTCGACATCAATATCGATCAGGAAAAGGCAAGCGCGCTGGGTGTTGATATTGCCGATATCAACCGCACGCTGGCAACCGCCTGGGGGTCGAGCTATGTCAACGACTTCATCGAAAAAGGCCGTGTGAAGCGCGTCTATATGCAGGCAGATGCGAAATACCGCATGATGCCCGAAGACCTTGATCACTGGTATGTCCGCAACAGCCATGACGAGATGGTGCCGATTTCCGCCTTCTCGACCACGCAATGGACATATGGGTCACCACGTCTGGAACGCTTTAACGGTCTTTCGTCTGTCAATATTCAGGGGCAGGCGGCACCGGGTGTTGCATCGGGTGATGCGATGAAGGCAATGGAAGAAATCGTTGCCAAGCTTCCGGGCGGCATCGGCCTTGAATGGCAGGGGCTTTCCTATGAAGAGCGCGAGGCAGGCGAACAGGGCCCGGCCCTTTATGCCCTGTCGATGATCGTGGTCTTCCTGTGCCTTGCGGCGCTGTATGAAAGCTGGGCCATTCCAGTTTCGGTGATGATGGTCGTGCCACTGGGCGTTTTGGGTGCAGTGATTGCAGCCTTGCTGCGCGGGCTTCCCGATGACGTTTACTTCCAGGTCGCGATCCTGACCACCATCGGGCTTTCGGCCAAGAACGCCATTCTGATCGTCGAGTTCGCACGCGAACTTTATGATCAGGGGATGGGGCTGCTTGAAGCCACGATCGAGGCCGCGCGTCAGCGTCTGCGTCCGATCATCATGACTTCGATGGCCTTTACGCTTGGTGTTCTGCCGCTTGCGATCAGTACCGGTGCCGGTGCGGGGGCGCGTGTTGCGGTGGGTACCGGGGTTATGGGCGGCATGATTGCGGCTACGATCCTTGCGATCTTCTTCGTGCCGCTGTTCTTCGTGCTGATTGTTGGTGCCTTTGCCAAGAACCGTTCGAAACGCGGTGACGTCAAGGCGGCCCACGAACATCCGGCCGAATAAATCAAAAAGCAAAGCCGGTCTGATTTAACAGACCGGCTTTGTCGGCGCGCTCGCGACGGTTGCAGACTTGTCTGCGCAGTCCCCCGACCCCGCCGTTGCGCGTGCGTAAGAAGGGCTGGTGCATTGCACCGGCCCTTTGTTTTGTCTGCTGGCGGCGTTGGCGTCAAGTTGTGAATAATTGGAGTGCCTATGTCGCAGTCATTTCAGATGAATTTTCACGGAGATTTCTTAGAGGCAGAGAGTAACTGAGTAAAATCTTAGATTGCCGATGAAGCGGGTTAACAGCTAAAAGTTTAATTCAATAGATGTAAGGTAAGATGTGTCTGAAAAGCCCGTAATTTGTATGCTAGGGCACCTTGGACATAGTTGAGCTGAATCTGCTAATGCCAACGGCTTCAGGTATTGGCAGCAAAATATCAAAGAGAAACGCATCCGATGACAAAAGTAGCTCCTGCACAGATCAAGGACATCTTGCGGTACTGGCGCAATACACTGGCAGATGACGATCTGATGGGGCTTGAGGTGGAAGGCAACCCAGTCCGTTCGACCGAAGAGAGTATTCGTAGCGGTCAAATTGATAATCAGGCGGTGAGAAAGCTTCAGGACGAGTGGGAAAAATACAGCAAGCAGGCCTCGTGGAATCAGACAGAAGAGGATCTTGCTGTAGATTATGATGGGGTTGTTCCTGTCGTTATCTTTATGAAAGGATTTTATATCCGTCACGAGCACGGGAAGGCCGTTGGTAGTCAAAGCCGTGGGCGTGTCCATTATACCTTTTATCTACCCGCCATGATGGATTCCTCAGGGAGACTCTCTCTCGCATCGGATACTTTGCCTTGGATCGGGCGGCAATATATGACGCCGAATGAGGAAGCTGACGAAAATATTCCCCTTGTCGGTGATGTTGCCGATTTCGACAAATGGTTGACGCATAACCCACTTTATTTGACTGCGTGGCCTGACGTGATGAAGTGGTGCGATGATATGTGGAGCACGACAACGAATGGTCGGATACCTGACGGATTTGTAGTGCTTCCGGATGTGTGTATTGGTATTGCCAAATCGGTTCGGAACGCTGGGCAAAATATTTGCCAGTTGTACGATTCCCTGATCGCGCAGGATGAAGTTCCTGCCTTGTTGGCCCGGTTATGTTGTGGCAATGAAAAGAAACGGCTGACCGATGCAGACATGCGTCGCGCCGCGATTACCGCACCGCGGGGAATGATGGGGGCCGAGTATGGTCTTGCTTACAGTCAGGGTGATGCGGTTGCTGCTTTCACGAAGCTGAATGAAGGAGAAATTCTGGCGGTCAATGGCCCCCCAGGAACGGGGAAGACGACTCTTTTGCAAAGCATTATTGCGACCGAAGTTGTTAACCGTGCCATCGAAGGTGGTGAACCTGCCGTTATCGTTGGGGCATCGACGAATAACCAAGCTGTTACCAATATAAATCGCAGTCTTAATGATATTCTGCGAGAGAATCCGGTAGCTGCTGCGTTTTCGTGGGCCCGTCGATGGGTGCCGGATGCTGAAACTTATGGCCTTTATTTTCCGACGAACAGCAAAGCAGCGGATGCCGAGAAGCAGGGGTTTTCAATTGCTGTCAAAAACAGAAAAGAGTGGACAGGGTTCCCTGCGCGCGAGAGCGATGCGTTCTACGTAGCGAAAGCAGGGGAGCTATGGCTTGAACAATTTCGGCAAACTTACGCCCATCAACCGGAAACTGTTTCCGAAGGGTTGGAAGCACTTCGGAAGGATGTTGTTGCCGCAGTATCACAAACCAAAGCAGTTCGTGACGTTATCGACTGGCATGCCGCCATCGTTCAATGGTGGTTGGAAACGGCAGGAAATGTTGAAGCGGATGTCTTCATTCAGCATGAGGAACAAAGCTTTGCTCAGAAGGTTGAGCAGGCCAAAAAACTAAAAGCTGAAGCCGAAGTTGCAGCTGGGGCTGCCAGCCAGAGGCGGGTTGATTGGGCGACGAAGCTGGAGGCGGAGGAAGCTTTGGTCGCGAGCGTTACGGAAAAAAATCGTGCTCAGCTGCAAAAGTTTGTCGGAGTTAAAAGTCAGGTTTCCCGGGCATTGTCACCGCATGGTTTTATCGAAACATTGACCGCGGCAGTACCTGTTTTCCGTCATAGGCTTGTGAAAACCCGAATGGAGCGTCTTTATGCGCTGGTGCAAAGCGATCCGTTCCTAGCCGAGATTTTTGAAAACGAAATTATCCGCTCGGAACCGGAAGACTGGGTTGCGCGTGTTGATCAACTGCTGCGTGAAGAAAAAGCCAAAATAGAGGAATTGCGCAGGCCTTATGAGAGTAAGGTCAGCAAGTTGCGCACGGAGCTATCTCAGGCAGACGATGCGTTGCGTGTTGCTGTCGATGCGTTGGAAGGTACCACGCACACAATCAGAGTTCTAGAAGACACTCATAAGCAAAGAAGGTCTTTGCTTGAAGGAAAACTTCAAGAATTGAACGAGCGCGTAGCAGAGTTAAAGAATAGCTATACCGCACTCAGGGATATGGCTGTTTCCGAATTCCGCGTTAAGGAAAAAAATATACCGCTGGCCCAGGTAATCCCGACGATTGGCAATTTTGACTTCCTTCTGGATGTTACATGGCGGCACTTGGCGTTTCAGAAAGCCATGCGTTATTGGGAAGGGCGATGGATCATCGAAGCACAGGGAGTGCTGGATGATAAGGTAAATACAAAATCAGGACAGGCAGGTATGGAGGCCAGATTCCGGCGTTGGTGCATGCTTACTCCTTTTCTAATTGTTACGCTGCATTCCCTGCCAAAGCATTTTCGGTTCTCATCGAAGCTTGAAGAGAAACAGAAATGGGTTTCGAACTTTATGCTCGATTTCATTGATGTTTTGATTATCGATGAGGCTGGCCAGGTCGGGCCGCATATAGGGGCGGCGGCATTCGGCCTTGCAAAACGTGCGGTCGTCGTCGGGGATATTTATCAGATCGAGCCAGTTGTGCGCGTAACTCCTGGATCGGATCGCGGAAATTCCGAGAAGTTCGGGCTTGGGCGAATGTGGGTGGATAACAGCCCTGAGGCACCGCATCTTGTAAGTGACCCCGGTGATCGAAAGCCGGGTGGCAGTGTCATGCGACTTGCGCAAGAAGGAACCAGTTTTGTTTCTGCGGGGACCGAAAACGAGCCGGGAATATTTCTTAGCGAACATCGGCGTTGCCGGGCAGAGATCGTCGAATATTGTAACCGCCTTGTTTACAAGGGGCGATTGGAGGTGTTCACGGCGGCACCCAAGAAGGCACCACCTTTGCCACCATTGGCGTGGGCCCATGTTCGCGGGCATGCTGTCAAGAGAGGCGGAAGCAATGCTAATGTGATGGAAGCAGATGCCATCGCGAACTGGATTGTCGAGAATGCTGAAATATGGCGTTTGACTGATCATCCTAGCTATAAAAACAAGCCGATTGAAAAGGTTGTTGCTGTTATAACTCCCTTCCGCCCCCAAGCCGATCTTGTGAAGCAGGCCCTGAAGAAAAAAGGGAGCCGATTTTCAAAGATCACGGTTGGAACCGTGCATAGTTTGCAGGGGGACCAAAAGCCGATTGTGGTGTTTTCGCCGACCTATAGTGATGATACGGCAGGAAGGCTTTTCTTTGATTGCAAGTCGAACATGCTTAATGTGGCGGTGTCACGTGCACAGGACTCTTTTGTCGTGATCGGCGATATGCGGCTTTTCCGGCGCGGGGGTGGGACTCCGTCAAGCATTCTTGGTGATTTGCTGTTTGCGCATAGCGAGAACGAGCTTGCTGATGTTGAAGGCAATTATCGCTTTAGCCCAGAAGCACTGACGACGGCAGAACGTATATCCAGGCTTGATGATCATAGAAAGCTTTTGCAGTCGGCCTTGATTGAGGCAGTGGCAGGAGAGGCGGTTGTTATTGCCTCACCCTGGATTACAAAGACGGCCATAGATAAGGATGACCTTTGCAGGCTTGTTAATGTGGCGGTGCAAAAAGTTGGCGCTACTGTTCACATTATCGTGGACCGGGATTTGTCATTGCGTGAACCCAACCATAAGGCTAAAGAAGCGATTGCTGCGCTGAGGAATGCCGGTGCTGTCGTTAGTTCTGTGCAGAAGATGCACAACAAGACTCTTATTCTTCGAAAAGACAGAATTGCAGAAGGCTCGTTTAACTGGCTGTCCGCTAGCAGGGACGAAAATGGTGACTATCAACGCCACGAAACATCTTGGAAAATTTCGGGGGTGATTGCGCAAAAAGCGATCATCGAGGCAATTGAGGAGTTTCGGGGGATGGGGGCGGATATTCATGCCAATGCAACCCCGATCTCTGCCGGGGATGAGATTGTGAAGCAATAGACTCAGACTGGTGCGGAAAGTCTATTTCCGCACCAACACCGCCAAAAGCCTATCCAGGAACTTTTCGCAGCGCGCGAGCTGGTCTAGTTCGATGAATTCGTCGGGTTTGTGGGCCTGTTCGATGCTGCCGGGGCCGCAGACGACGGTGGGGATGTCGCCCATTGCCGAGAATACGCCGGCTTCGGTGCCAAAGCTGACCTTGCCGGTGGTGTTGGCACCTGTCAGTTCCATGACCAGTCTGGTGACTTCCTCGTCATCGCCGGTGGCGAGGCCGGGCATGTCGGATACGACTTCGATTTCGACCCCGACATCGTCATAGGTTTCGCGCATTTGCGGGATCAGGGTATTGTCGAGATAATCGAAAATCAGGCCCTTAAGCTCGTTACGGTCATGATTGGGCAGATTGCGGAATTCGAAATCGACATAGCAATTCTGCGGGATGATGTTGAGCTGTGTGCCACCATGGATAACCCCACTGTGGAAGGTCGTATGGTTGGGAACGAACTCGTCATCATGCGGGCCTTCATTGCGGAATTTTTGGCCAAGGCGGCGCAGGAAGACGACAAATTCCGATGCAAATTCAACCGCATTGACCCCTTCGCCCGGAAGGGATGAATGGCCCGACCGGCCGGTGA
The DNA here is from genome assembly GCF_017744215.1 of Thalassospira sp. A3_1. Classification (NCBI taxonomy): domain Bacteria; kingdom Pseudomonadati; phylum Pseudomonadota; class Alphaproteobacteria; order Rhodospirillales; family Thalassospiraceae; genus Thalassospira; species Thalassospira sp. A3_1. The sequence continues at coordinate 920,890 of NZ_JAGHQQ010000002.1, forward strand.
AATGCGCGCGGGCGGAATATTTGCCTTTATGCTGGGTAATGACCTGCATGTTGGTCGGCTCGCCCACAATGCACATCGCGGGTTTGTGCGGCAGGGCATTGATCGCCTCGACCAGGCTTGGCACACCAAGGCAGCCGACTTCCTCGTCATAGGTGAAAGCCAGATGGATCGGCACGCGAAGGTCGGCATTTTTGAAGGTTTCCGCCTTGGCCAGCAGACAGGCCAGAAAGCCCTTCATGTCACATGCGCCGCGGCCATAAAGCCTGTCGCCGCGGATATCGGTGGTGAAGGGATCGGATGCCCAGTTCTGGCCTTCAACAGGAACCACGTCGCTATGGCCTGACAGGATCACGCCGCCATCAACCGCGGGGCCGATGGTGGCGTAAAGGTTCGCCTTGCTTTTGGTTTCGTCAAACACGACCGCGCACAGATAGCCGAGATCCTCAAGATAGCCTTGCGCCTGTTCGATCAGGGCAAGGTTCGGGGTCAGGCTGACACTTGGGTGGCTGATCAGTTTGGCGAGCCAGTCAAGGGTTGCCTCGGACGGCATGGCGGTGGTGTTGGCGGCACTCATTCGACGAACTGTTCCTTAAGAATGCGTTCTTCCAGATTGTGTTCGGGATCGAACAGCAATTTGATTTTCATATTGCTGTCTTCGCGGATGATCACGCGCGAGACATCGCGAACCTCGGTATAGTCGGCCACGGCGGAAACCGGACGTTTTTGCGGGTCCTGCACATCAAAAACAACTTCGGCACCGTGCGGCAGAAGTGCCCCGCGCCAGCGACGGGGGCGGAACGGGCTGATCGGGGTCAGGGCCATAAGGCCGCTTCCCATCGGCAGGATCGGACCGTGTGCGGACAGGTTATAGGCCGTACTTCCGGCAGGTGTGCAGACCAGTGCGCCATCGCAGACCAGTTCGGCCAGCCGTTCAACCCCGTCGATCTTGATGCGAAGTTTGGCAGCCTGACGGGTTTCGCGCAGAAGCGATACTTCGTTGATCGCAAGCGCGCACATGCTTTCGCCCTGCATGGTGTGGGCTTCCATCTGCAGCGGGTGCAGTTCGACGGTCTGGGCTTCGGCAATGCGTTCGGGCAGATCGATTTCACGGAATTCATTCATCAGAAAGCCGACCGTGCCCCGGTTCATGCCATAGATCGGCACCTTGCGGCCCATATAACGATGCAGGGTTTCAAGCATGAAACCATCGCCGCCAAGCGCAACAATGACATCGGCGGTGTCCGGCGAAACATGGCCGTAGCGATGTTTCAGGCGATACATCGCGTCCTGGGCTATTTTGGTGTCGGCAGCGACAAAGGCGATGGAATGAATATGCATCTGCTTTCCGATCGAATGCGATCCTGTCATCGCATGCCACCATAATCGTGTCAGGGTGGCGTTTGGCCTGGTCTTGATACGCGTTTCCATGCCGTTTCCGGCCGGATATGGGAACCGTATTACGGCCCCGCAATCCCGTAATAGAGACTGGTTTGCTTGGAATTGCAAGGGGCTGGATCACCTGGCGCGCGGGGATCCTGTGTGCAGGGTCACGTTGGGTGCAATGTGCTCTCGTATTGACGTTGGGGCAAAAACAGGGGAACCTTGGGCAGCCTTATCAAACATGGCACAAGATATAAAAATCATGAGCAAACCGCCCTTTAGCATTACGTCCGCACTGGCCCGGATTTCCCATCCGGATGACCCGGTCGATGAAGGTGCGATTGAAAATGCCATTGCCGAACATGGCCAAAACGCGCTTACAACGCGTCAGCCCCGCAATCCGCAGGCAACCCGCAAGCTGATCCTTGATGCCGCATTCTATGAAATCCGCATGGCAGGGTTTGCCGGGGCATCGATCAACCGGATTCTGGACCGTACCGGCACGACCAAGGGCGCGCTTTATCATCACTTTCCCGGCAAGGCAAAGCTGGCCTATGCCGTGATCGAGGAATGCCTGCCGCAATATATCGATGATGTCTGGCTAAAACCGCTGGATGGCGAGGAAGACATTCTGCCGGTCATGATGGGGCAGGTCGATAGTCTTGGTACCAAAGATGCCCCCAAGTTGCTTGAAGGTGGCTGTCCGCTGGCGCGGCTGGCGTCGGGGGCGGCGGAACTTGATGAAAATCTGCGCAAGCGGATTGATGGGGTTTACCGATACTGGCGGCGGGGGCTGGCGCTTCATCTGGGCCATGGGCAGTTCAATAAAACCATCCGCACCGATATTGAACCGTCCTCGGTGGCGGAATTCATCATCGCCACCCTGCATGGCTTTCTGACCCGCCCGCCCGCGTTGCGCAACAGCGAAACCCACGATGCATTTGCGCGCGAATATGCGCGGTATCTGAACGGGCTGAGGCCTTAGCGTTTAAAGGAAAAAGGGCTGCTCAATTAACGGTGTTTCAATATATAACAAAAAATAACTGTTATTTAAGATTAATTGACATTGTATACGTGGTGATTATATAAGTTTCACAGATTTCTAATTCACCAAATCGGAGACAGGCCCCATGCGTTCTCTTATTCTTTCTGCTGCTGCGGCAGTGGCGATTGTCTTTGGCGGCGCAGCGGCACAGGCCGAGCGCCTGACGGAAAAGCCGCTGGTAGATGCCGCATGGCTTTCGGATAATCTGGAAAACCCGTCACTGGTGGTTGTCGATATCCGCTCGTTGACCAAAGAAGGCAGCCCCTATGATGCCGGGCATATCCCGGGTGCGGTTTTCGCGCCTTATGGCAAGTTCGGCTGGCGCGCCAAGGTTGGCGATGTTGTTGGCCAGTTGCCGCCGGTTGATGTGATATCGGCCCGGATCGGCAGCCTTGGCATTGATAATGACAAACAGGTTGTTGTTGTCCCGGCCGGTCAGAACAGCTCGGATTTCGGTTCGGCCACGCGTGTCTACTGGACCTTCAAGGTGCTGGGTCATGATGCCGTGACCATCCTTGATGGCGGGCAGCGTGCCTGGGAAGCTGCTGGCAAGCCGGTCTCAAACGAGGCGGTTGCACCGCAAACTGTGGCCTTCAATGCCAATTTCCGCCCGGAGCTTCTGGCGACCGCCGATGACGTTGCCAAGGCGCGTGAAAATGGTGTTGCGCTGGTCGATGCCCGCCCGGTTTCGCAATATAAGGGCGAAAGCAAAAGCGGTGTTGTCGCCCGTGCCGGTGCTATTCCGGGGGCAGTCAATATTTCGCAGTCCGAGTTTTATAATGATCAGCAGGGTGCGTTTGTAGCATCCGATGTGATCGAAGGGCTGGTGGAAAATGCCGGTGTTGCCAAGGACGGCGCAGAAATCACCTATTGCAATACCGGCCATTGGGCATCGGTTGCGTGGTTTGGCCTTTCGGAAGTGATGGGCAACAAAAACACCCGTATGTATGACGGCTCGATGACCGAATGGGCGGCTGATCCGTCGCGCGAAGTGGTCATTCCGGAATAATTCGGAAATACGGCGTAACGCCCCTATAATACATCATGTTTTGACGGAACCGGGGCCTCCCGGTTTCGTTCGTTTTCAGGTTTCCTGTCAGATAGAGCGTCACCACCATGTCTGAAACGACCCTTAATGTCCGTGCTTCGGGCTTTAGTTTTGACAAAGGGCCCGCAGCCGTTACGGCCATCCTGTTTGTGATTGTCGCGGTGCTGATTGCGCAGGCAGTCGATATCCATCAGGCCGTGCTTTACGGCCTTGGCGGGTTGCTGGGCATTGCCCTTTATCATGCGTCATTCGGTTTTACCGGCGGCTGGCGGCGGTTTTCGGTTGAAAAGCGCGGCCGTGCGATGCGGGCCCAGCTTTTGATGATCGGCGTTGCGGCGGTGGCATTTATTCCGTTGCTTGCCATTGGTGCACCTCTTGGCACCCCGATTGTGGGGGCAGTGGCACCGGTCGGTGTTTCGGTTTTGGTCGGTGCATTCATGTTCGGCCTTGGCATGCAGCTTGGCGGTGGATGCGGATCGGGCACGCTGTTTACGGTTGGCGGCGGCAGCGCGCGCATGTTGCTGACGCTTGCATTCTTTATCATCGGGGCGGTGATTGGTACGGCGCATTTGCCGATGTGGCTTGAACTGCCATCCCTTCCGGCCATGAGCCTTGGTAGCGAGTTCGGTATCTGGGGCGGTTTGGTCGTGACCTTTGCCGGGCTGGCATTGATTGCGCTGATCACGGTCTGGGTTGAAAAGCGTGCGCATGGTTCGATTGAAGCCGCACCGACCGCACCGCGTGCGGGCTTTGCCCGATTGCTGCATGGTCCATGGCCGATGGTGGGGACCGGTATTCTTCTGGCGGGGCTTAACGTCGCAACGCTTTTGACCGCGGGGCATCCGTGGTCTATCACATTCGGGTTTGGTCTTTGGGGGGCGAAGATCGCCCAAGGCATTGGCATTCCAGTCGAAACCTGGGAATTCTGGAACTGGGTCGGTCCGGCCAAGGCGCTTTCAAACTCGGTACTGGCGGATAATACGTCGGTGATGAATTTCGGCATCGTGATCGGGGCGGCATTGGCGGCAAGCCTTGCGGGCAAATTCGCGCCCAAGGTCAAGGTACCGTTTGCATCCCTTCTGGCGGCAGCGATTGGTGGATTATTGATGGGCTATGGGGCGCGTCTGGCATTTGGCTGCAATATCGGCGCGTTCTTTAGCGGCATCGCATCGGGCAGCGTGCATGGCTGGCTCTGGTTTGTTGCCGCCTTTGCCGGTAGCTGGATCGGGATTGCGCTTCGCCCGGTATTTGGCATGGACGGATTTAAAAAGTCATGAGCGAAAAAAATACAATCCTGTTTGGCGCGGTTTTCCTCGCGGCCAGCGGCGCGGTGGCGTTTGATCATTTCAATCACACCAATGCCCCCGCCAATCCACCCGCAATCAGCAACCCGGCAAATAAACCGGCGGCGGGGGGCAATCCATGTGCCGGGAACCCTTGCGGATCGAACCCTTGCGCTGCCAATCCTTGCGCCGGATATAACCCTTGCGCAGCAGCGCCGTGCGGTGCCAACCCTTGTGCTGCAAGTCCCTGTTCGGCCAATCCGTGTGCTGCCAGTCCGTGCGGCGCCTACAATCCATGCGGGGCAGGGAACCCGTGCGCGGCTTCGCCCTGTGGCGCCGGATACGCCCCCGCACCTTGTGCGCCGGTAAATCCCCGCAGCGATTATATGAACCCGTGTGCCGCAACCAACCCGTGTGCAGCGGCAAATCCTTGCGGGGCGTTTAACCCGTGTGGGGCAGGGAGCCCTTGTGCGGCCAATTAAGTCCGCGGCGATTAAAAATAAAACAAGCCCGGCGCGCTTAATTGCCGGGCTTGTTTGCCTTTTACGCATGGATCATTTGAAACAACCCATTTGACAAGTGATGAAAACTCTGCGCATGGTGCCCTTGTTATCTGATCGCTCCAGAAGCGTAGAGGGGACTTTATTGGCCTCGCCTGTTGAGTGATCTACCGGAAAACCGCATTGAAGGGCCCTACTACGCGGGCTTTTCCGAAAGAATATGCAAGGCGCAGAGCTGACGTAATACATTCAAGGGCCGATTCCCTTCCCTTTGCTGCCGCAATACCAAGAGATACTTTTATTTGACCCAATTTTCGGATCTCGGCCTGGCCGAGCCCGTCCTTCGCGCTCTCAAGCATGAAGGGTATGATGTGCCCACGCCGATCCAGGCGCAGGCCATCCCATCTCTCCTCGAAGGTAAAGATCTTCTGGGGATAGCACAGACCGGCACTGGCAAGACTGCTGCTTTTGCACTGCCGATTCTGGACCGTCTTTCCAAAAACGAAACCCGCACTCCGGCGAAATCGTGCCGTGTGCTTGTGCTTGCGCCGACGCGCGAACTGGCTGCCCAGATTGGCGACAGCTTCCGTGCCTATGGCCGCTTCATGAACACCACGGTTGCCGTTGTTGTTGGCGGTGTCGCACATGGCCCGCAGATCAAGGCGATTACGCCGGGTGTCGACGTTCTTGTCGCAACGCCGGGCCGTTTGCTTGATCACATTGATGCAGGCAAGCTCAAGCTGAACAATGTCGATGTCGTCGTGCTCGACGAGGCCGATCACATGCTTGATCTTGGCTTCCTGCCGCCGATCAAACGCATCATCAAGATGTTGCCGCGTGATCGTCAGAACCTGTTCTTCTCGGCCACCATGCCGACCCAGATCGGTCAGCTTGCCGGTGATATGCTTTCCGATCCGGTCAAGGTTTCGGTGACCCCGGTTGCCACGACCCAGGAACGTGTCGAGCAGTCGGTCTATATGATCGAGAAAAACCGCAAGCGTCAGCTTCTGGCGGAATTGCTTGATAACCCGCTTTTCAAGCGTACCCTCGTTTTCACCCGCACCAAGCGCGGGGCGGATCGTGTGGCGCGTCATCTTGAAAGCTGCAAAATCAGTGCTGCCGCGATTCATGGCAATAAAAGCCAGAATCAGCGTGAACGTGCACTGAATGCGTTTAAAGATGGTCAGATCGGTGTTCTGGTCGCAACCGACATTGCCGCACGCGGCATTGATGTCGATGGTGTGACCCATGTTGTGAATTTCGAACTTCCGAACGTCCCGGAAAGCTATGTGCACCGTATTGGTCGTACTGCCCGCGGTGGTGCCAGCGGTTCGGCGATTGCCTTCTGTGACGAGGAAGAACGCGGTCTTCTGCGCGATATCGAAAAAACCACCCGTCAGTCGATCCCGGTCATCGATCGTCGCGATGCCAAGGCAGCTGCCGAGCAGGATGCGATTTCGAAAGCCGAACGTGATGCCAATCCGGACCGTCGCGCCAGCAATGGCAACGGTAGCGGACGTGGTCGCAATGGTGGTGGTCGTCCGGGTGCCGGTGGTCGTAATGGGCAGGGGCGCAATGAGGCTCGTGGTCGTAATGATCGCAATGACCGGAACAATGATCGTCGTCGCACCGAGGAAACCACGCGTGATGCAGCCAATGGTTCGGAAAATTCCGGCCGGTACAAGGGCGGTATCAAAGGTGGTGCGGATCGCAACGAACGCAATGATCGCAATAACGAGCGTACTGATCGTGCAGCGGCCCGTCCGCAGGGGCGTGATGGTGCGCGCCGTGACGGTCGTGATAGCCGCGATGCCCGTGATACCCGTAACGCCAATGGCGATAACCGGGTTCGTACGCCCAAGAAGGTGACTTCCAACGGCGCGGGCGGCGGTGACAACCGTATTGCATCGAACCTTTCATTCCTTGGCAGCTCGGACGAGCGCCGCACGACCGGCAACGGTGCGAGTGCAAATGGTAAACCGGGCAATTCCGGCAAGCCGGCAGCCCGCAACGCACGCCCCGGCCGTGCGCGCCCCGGTAAGCCAGTCGGTGGTCGCCCGGGCGCACGCCCGAATGGCGAACGCCGTTCTGAAAACAATTCCGGAAACCGCAGCAGGCGCGAAACCGCCTGAGGCAGCTTTCCAAACTGATTGGTGCATCCACGCGGGATGCACCGTAACGCCAATCGACACTCTAAAGGAGATTTAAAGATGGCAACTGGTACCGTTAAATGGTTCAACGCAACCAAAGGCTTTGGTTTCATTCAGCCGGACGAAGGCGGAAATGACGTATTCCTGCACATCAGCGCCGTTGAACGCGCTGGCATGAACCACCCGCAGGAAGGCGACAAGATCAACTACGAACTGCGCACCGACTCCCGTTCGGGTCGCGTTTCGGCTGACGATCTGACCGCTGCCTAATTCGGTTTGCCTTCGCTTGCGAGGGCGCTGATTTGCGAAACCCCCATCCGGGTAACCGGGTGGGGGTTTTGTTTTATCTGTACGTTTTACGTGCCCATACCCTAGGGGCGCAGGAAGGCGATATTGGCCCGGGTCGCGGCGCTAAGTACATGAAAATGCATGGCATCGCGCGCGCCCGATGGATTGCGGTCGCGTACATAGCGCAGGATCTGTTCATGTTCACGAAGCGGGGCCTTGATCGCGGCGGCATTGGCAAAGGGCAGCATCTGGTTTTCATGGATGGTTTGCGCCGTCGGGAAGATCGCGGCGGCAAATAGCGGATTGCCCGATGCGGAAAGCAGGATTTCATGAAATTCGGTATCGGCATTGGCCGCGGTGATCAGGTCGTCGGCCTCGAACGCGGTTTGCATGTCATCGATGCTGCGTTGAAGGGCGATCAGGTGGTCGCGCGTGCGGGCCTGTGCGGCAAGTCCCGCAACATAGGGTTCGATCGCAAGGCGGAATTGATAGACCTGTGCGGCCTGGCGTTTCTGATTGTCATCGCGCGGCAATCCGTCATGCGGGTCGGCGACATAGGCACCCTTGCCCGCCTGAACCCGGATCAGTCCCATGGCTTCGAGTGTTGCCAGGGCTTCACGCAGGCTGGCGCGGCTGATGCCAAGGGTGGCGGCCAGTTCGCGCTGGGCCGGTAAAGAGTCGCCGGGGCCTAAGCCGTTGCTTTTAATCAGGTTGCGAATGGCGCGCGCGGCGCGTTCCGGGGCGGTTTCAATGCGTGACATGCGGATTCCATAACTGGTCTGACCAGTGGTGTCAAAATTTTTCCAATGCGAAAATCCAATATATTTAAGGTCTCTAGCTTTAATCAGCTTGCCATTTTTCGCAAGTGCGGAATTTATCCATGGACAATAGCATAAATTTTGTGCAGTTATTTTATACAGATTAAAAATAAGTCGAATAATCCACTTTCATACGGGTAGAGGCAAATGAACAAATTTCTGAAATCAACCATCGCCGCGATTGTCATGATTGCGGCCCCGCTGGCCGGTGCATCGGCAGGCGCGCTTGATACCATCAAGGAAGCCGGTGTTTTGAAGGTTGCCGTGCCGCAGGACTTTCCGCCGTTTGGCACCGTGGGTGCGGATATGCAGCCCAAGGGGTATGACATCGATATGGCGGCGCTCATTGCAGATGACCTTGGTGTGAAACTTGAGCTAGTGCCGGTCGCATCGAGCAACCGCATCCCGTATCTGACCACCGGTAAGGTCGATCTGGTGATTTCAAGTCTTGGCAAAAACCCGGACCGCGAAAAGGTGATTGATTTCACCGATCCGTATGCACCGTTCTATAACGGAGTTTTCGGCCCGGCTGATATCGCGGTCAAGGGTGCCGAAGACCTTGCAGGGCATTCGGTTGGTGTAACGCGCGGTGCTATCGAGGATCTGGAGCTGACCAAGATTGCCCCGGCGGATCTGGAAATCAAACGCTACGAAGACAATAACGGGACGATTTCGGCCTTCCTTTCGGGGCAGGTTGACCTGATTGCGACCGGTAACGTTACGGCGGCGGCGATCATAGAACGCAACCCGCCGCGCAAGCCTGAGCCGAAATTCCTGATCAAAAATTCGCCCTGCTATGTGGGGTTGAACAAGGAAGAGGACGCATTCAAAGCCAGGGTCAACGAGATCATTGCGGCGTCGATTGCCGATGGCCGTCTGAACGCGATTGCCGAAAAGTGGCTTGGCATTCCGTTGCCGGAAAAGCTTTGATCCTGACTTGATTGCCTGATGGCTTCACCACTGACCGGATTGCTTGGTTTCAATGGCTTATAAATTCGATTTCGGTGCAATCGTTCCCCATTGGGAATTGCTGCTTGATGGGGTTGTGCTGACAACCGAACTGACCGTCATTGGGGCCGTGGTCGGCGTCAGTCTGGGAACTTTTGGGGCGTGGGCGCGCGCATCGCGTGCCCCCGTCATCAGCCAGATCGTCGGCATATATGTGGAACTGATCCGCAATACGCCGTTTCTGGTGCAGTTGTTCTTTATCTTTTTCGGGCTTCCGGCGCTTGGCGTGAAGCTAAGTGAATTTCAGGCCGCCGTTCTGGCGATGATTGTCAATCTTGGGGCCTATTCCACCGAAATCATCCGGGCGGGAATCCTTGCGATCCCCAAGGGGCAGATTGAGGCCGCCCAAAGTCTTGCGATGAACCGGGTGCAGATTTTCCGCTATGTCGTTATCCGTCCGGCGCTCAAGAAAATCTGGCCGGCTCTTTCAAGCCAGATCGTGATCGTCATGCTGGGCTCGTCAGTCTGTTCGCAGATCGCGGCCGAGGAACTGACCTTTGCGGCGAACTATATCCAGGCCGTCAATTTCCGTGCTTTTGAGGTCTATTTCGTGGCAACGGCGCTTTATCTGGCGATGTCGGTTCTGCTGCGCTGGGTTTTGAAGATATTCGGCAACTTCCTGTTTGAACGGCGCAGTCATGTCTGAATTTACCCTTTGGGATATTGTTTATAACCTGCTGCTGGCCGCGCGCTGGACGGTGTTGCTGTCGCTTACGGCCTTTGTGCTGGGCGGGATTGTCGGGCTTTTGCTTTTGATGGTTCGAACCGCGGGCAATCCGTCGGTGATGCGATTGGTGCGCGGTTATGTTGAACTGTTTCAGGGTACGCCGCTTTTGATGCAGCTATTCATCGTGTTCTTCGGTCTGCCGCTGATCGGGATTGATGTATCGCCCTGGATCGCGGCGATGCTGGGGTTAACGCTGTTTACCAGTGCGTTTCTGACCGAAATCTGGCGGGGGTGCGTTGAATCCATCGGGCTTGGCCAATGGGAAGCATCGGCAAGCCTTGGCATGAATTTCCGCCAGCAGATGCGCTATATCATTCTGCCGCAGGCGCTTCGTATTGCTGTGCCGCCGACGGTCGGTTTTTCGGTGCAGGTGGTCAAGGGGACGGCGGTTGCGTCGATCATTGGTTTTGTCGAACTGACCAAGGCCGGGACCATGATCACCAATGCGACTTATGCGCCGTTTACGGTCTATGGCTGTGTCGCGGTCATGTATTTCCTGATCTGTTTCCCGCTTTCGCTTTATGCCCGCCATCTGGAAGGAAAACTTCGTCATGTCGCTCGTTGAACTGCACGCTATCCATAAAAGCTTTGGCGAGCTGGAAGTTCTTAAAGGCATTGATCTTAAGATCGAGGAGGGGCAGGTGATTGCCCTGATCGGGAAAAGTGGATCGGGCAAAAGCACGCTTTTGCGCACCATCAACGGCCTTGAGACCATCAATGACGGGACGATCATGGTGGCGGGAAAGAAGGTTGGTGACCGCGATACGGATCTGCTGACCCTGCGGCTTAACGTCGGCATGGTGTTTCAGCAGTTCAATCTGTTTCCGCATTACACCGCGCTTGAAAACGTCATGCTGTCGCCGCAGGTCGTGAAAAAGCAGTCAAAGGCCGAAGCCAAGGACGTGGCTGAGGAAATGCTGGCCAAGGTCGGACTTGCCGACAAGATGATGCATTACCCCGATCAGCTTTCGGGCGGGCAGCAGCAACGCGTGGCGATTGCACGTGCCCTTGCCATGAAGCCACGTGTATTGTTGTGTGACGAGGTCACATCGGCGCTTGATCCCGAACTGGTGAACGAGGTTCTGGCCGTCGTGCGCCAGCTTGCCGAGGAGGGCATGACCCTTGTGATGGTGACCCATGAAATGCGGTTTGCCCGCGAGGTCTGTGACAAGCTGGTCTTTATGCATCAGGGGCGTATTCATGAAAGTGGTGCCCCCGAAGACGTTTTTGCCAATCCGAAAACCGCGGAACTTGCCAGTTTTGTCGGCGGGCTTGCCTGAGCCGGTTGTGCGATTTGTGACAATTTCACAGGGTTGCAATTAGGGGTATTTCCTATCGGCGGTTGATCATCTAAAACGTGCTTTGGGCTTATGATGAGGCGGGGGCACGAAATTGCGTGATCAGACCGGTACGGCACAGGATGACGGACATCCTGAAAATGGAAATCTTCGGCCGGTATCTGGCGTAACCGCCTTTTTGGATCGCTATCCTTTTCTGGTGCTTGGCCTGCTTTTGATGGGAGCGTTTACCGCGTCTTCGGCGGCTCCGCTGGGCGGGCTTTATGTCATCGAAGGATTGGGGGAGCCGCCATGGAAGGTCAGCATGGTGGCGATCGTTCAAGTCGTCGTAACCCTTCTGACCAACCGGGCATTTGGCCGCGCGATTGACCGGGCCGTGCCGATCAAGGCGCTTCTGATCACCAGTATTGTCTGTTTTGCCAGTGGCATGGCGATCCTTGCGACGTTTCAGGTTTACTGGGTCTATCTTTGCCTTGCCTCGATCCTGCTTGGCATCGGGTCTGGCGCGCTTTCGGTGATGTATTCATTTGGGCGTCTGTTTGCCGAACAGACCGGGCGCGACGTCGTAAAATTCAACGGGTTCCTTCGGATGCAGACATCGCTTGGCTGGATGGTTGGCCCAGCGGCGTCATTGTCGTTATTTGGCGCGTTTGGCTTTACGGTGACCTATTACAGCATCGCAGCCCTTGGGGCGGTGTGGTTCATCGTATGTTTGTTCATCGTCCCGGCGGCATTCAAAACCCATCATCCCGGATCGCTTGTGACGGGCAAGAAAATCCCGTTCAATTTTGGATTGCTTCTGGCCTGTGTGCCGGTGTTCTTTATTGGCGCGGGCAATGTCGTGTTCGTAACCGCCATGCCGCTTTATTTCACAACCGAACTTGGGCTTATTGCATCGGCGGCTGGTTTTGCCCTGACGGTGAAATGCTTTGTCGAGGTGGTGGTGATTTATTACTGCGCGCATCTGATCAGAAAGATCGGCGAGCGCGGCGGTATGATATTGGCCGCCGTGCTTGCCGCGATCTTCTTCGGGCTGATCTATAACGCGACCAGTCTTGCCGATGTGCTGATGCTTGGGGCCCTTGACGGGATTTATTACGGCATCTTTGCGGGGATCAGCATGACATTTGTTCAAAACTTCGCCCCTGATCGCCCCGGTGTCGCAACCAGTTATTATGTCAGCACCCTGTTCATCGGTGGCCTTGTCGCCAATCTTGCAACCGGTTTCATCGCAACGTGGTATTCCTTTCAGGCAACCGTTCTGGTGGCTGGTGGTTTCGCGCTGGTTGGCGGGGTGGTGTTGATGATGATGAAGGATGCCAAGGCAGCACACGAAACGCCAACAATCGCCTGATGGCTTGACTTTATCATCTGCCTGACGATTATCGCGCCATGTCTGAAAATACATCAAATAAAGCGGCGATGCGGCCGCGCATCCTTGTTGATGCCGATGCCTGTCCGGTGAAGGCGGAATGCGAACGCGTGGCTGAGCGCCATCGTCTGGAAATGATCATGGTATCGAACGGTGGCATTCGCCCGTCGCGCAATCCGTTGGTCCGGATCGTGATTGTGCCGCCGGAACCCGATGCGGCCGATGACTGGATTGCCGAAAATGCCGTCAAGAACGACGTGATTGTGACCAACGATATTCCGCTGGCATCGCGGGGGCTTGAAATCGGCGCGCGCGTGTTGCGCCCGACTGGCCAGGAATTTACCGAGGCGAATATCGGCAATGCATTGGCCGGCCGTGAAATCGCCGCCCATATGCGCGAAGTCACCGGGGAGCAGGGCCGCAATGCGGGCTTTACCCAAAAGGACCGGTCGAAATTTTCCAATATGCTGGAAGTAACGATACAGGCCGCCCTGCGCGGTTAAGCGCAAGGCGGCCTGCCACAGGTCCCGGTCGATCATCTGAGGGAGTACGACCGGGCTTCCCCCCTGCGGAACTTAATATCTTTAGAACGGATAGTGGCGTTTGCCGCTCTGGATGGTGATCCAGCGCATTTCGGTGAATTCATCAATCGATGCCTGCGAACCGAACCGGCCATAGCCGCTGGCTTTCACCCCGCCAAACGGCATCTGGGCTTCGTCCTGAACGGTCGGGCTGTTGATATGGCAGATGCCGCTTTCGATCCGTTTGGCGACTTCCATCGCGCGCGGGATGTTGGTGGAAAAGACGGCAGATGACAGGCCATATTCGCTGTCATTGGCGATGCGGACAGCTTCGTCTTCGTTACCCGCACGGATGACGACACAGACCGGGCCAAAGCTTTCCTCGGCATAAATCCGCATCGCGGGGGTGACGTGATCCAGAAGGGTTGCATCCATCAGAACGCCATCGCGCGCCTTGCCGGAACCTGCGACCAGTTTGGCACCCTTGGAGACGGCATCCTCAACCAGTTCTTCGATCCGGTTGACGGCCTCGACATTCACGACACCGCCCAGAATATGTTCGGCCTTTGCCGGGTCGCCAGCGGTCAGCGTTTTGGCCTTGGCGGCCAGTTTGGCGACGAAATCATCGGCAACCGCATTGTCAACGATCAGGCGCTCCGTCGACATGCAAATCTGGCCCTGGTTCATATAGGCCCCGAATGCCGCGCCATTAACCGCCTCGTCAATATCAGCATCGTCCAGCACAAGGAAGGGTGCCTTGCCACCCAGCTCAAGCAGAACCGGTTTAAGATGTTCTGCCCCCAGCTTGGCGATGATGCGGCCAACGCGGGTTGAGCCGGTAAAGTTGATACGGCGCACTGCCGGATGGGCGATCAGGGTTTCGACGATTTCCGGGGCGTCTTCGGGGGCGTTGGTAACGACATTGATGACACCGGCCGGGGCACCTGCCTCGACCAGGCATTCGCCGATCAGGCGATGCAGGGCGGGGCACAGTTCCGATGCCTTCAGTACCACGGTGTTGCCACAGGCAAGCGGCATGGCAATCGCGCGTGTGCCAAGGATGACCGGCGCATTCCATGGCGCAATGCCCAGAACCACGCCAACCGGCTGACGAATGCCCATGGCCATCAGGCCAGGCGTATCGGACGGTATCAGGTCGCCCTGAATCTGCGTTGTCATTGCACCGGCCTCGCGCAGCATATTGGCTGCCAGATGGGCGTTGAAGCCACCCCACATGCGGGTGCTGCCGGTTTCTTCAAGTACGAGGCGACCAAAATCATCGCCTTTGGATTCCATGATGTCGGCGGCCTTCAGCAGGATTTTGCGCCGAGCGCCTGGACCCATTTTTGACCATTCCGGGAAGGCGGTGGCGGCGGCATCGGCAGCCTTGCGCGCATCGGCGGGGCTTGCGGCAGCGGCGATGGTTGCGACCTCGCCAGTGACCGGATTTTTGCGTTCGAATGTCCGGTTGTTGGCGGCATTCACGGCTTCGTTGTCGATCAATAGTTTGGCATCGTTCACGACGTTTCTCCTGACTTCTTTATGTTCTGCTGTGCGGTGATAACGCATGAAATCGTATCACCCAAGGGCTGTAAGAGCCTTTGGTACAGCGTTCCGGTTTTCCCGCTTTGGCGTCGTATTCAGGAAGATAGATACAAAAAATCTTTCATCTACTTTGATGTTCAAAGTAAATCTTCGACGTATCCTCCCGCCCGTTTCTTCGCGGCTGCGAAATAACGGGAACGCATTATTCGATATATCTTGTTATTTTTGACGGTTCCTGAACCGCGATACTAGTAGGCGCTGGAACGCTTCCAATGTAAAGACAGTCAAATTGACATTTTGAGACGAAAAATTGTATTATTTTACATATAACCATTTGGAATATTTCAGGATCAAAAAGGCATGGTTTCACCGGAAAGGGCAGAAGATCATCGCGCCACGCCAATCGGCGTGCGGTCGTTTGACGATCCGATGCCGGTGACAACCCAGGCACTGATGGACCGGTTTGATCATGGGTTATCCGCGCAGGACTGGGTGATGAATGACCCCGCGCGGCGGGATCGGTGTTATGCGGTTTTGATTTTGTCGGGGCGGGCGCGCATTCGGTTGCGTCAGGGTATGATCGATTGCCGTGCACCGGCACTTGTGTGGTTGCCGCTGGGCGAAACGCAGGCGATTTCGGTTTCGGCCGGGGCAGATGGCTATCTGCTGTCGGTGACTGATGATCTGGTGGCGCGCCATTGCGGGGGCGGTTCAACCGGCACATCCATGCTGCCTTTGGTCGGCGCGGGGCTGCCATTGCGGTTTGCCGCCGATACGGTTCATAACATCACCCCGGCCGAGGGTAGTAACAATCTGGCTTTACTGGCGCGCAGTTTTGATGCGATCCGGGCGGAGCTTATGCAGAACGCGTTTGGGGCGGGGATGGTGGTCGGGGCGCATCTTCAGATCATCCTGACCATGGTTCTGCGTCTGGCCGAGGGGGTGATGGAACAGCGTGACAAACATCGCCCCGGTTCGATCACGTTTCAGCGGTTTTTGCAGGCGCTTGAACTGCATTTTCGCGAACACTGGAACATTGCCGATTACGCCACGGCTCTTGGTGTCAGCGAAAGGCGGCTGGGGTCGGCGGTGATGCGGGCGACGGGCAAGCCGCCCCTCACACTTGTGCATGAACGTGTCATTCGCGAAGCCTGCATGCGGCTGGAACAAAGCCCGCTTGCGGTGGCGCAGGTTGCCTATGGACTTGGTTTTCGCGATCCAGCCTATTTCAGCCGGTTTTTCAAACGTTACATGGGCGAGGCACCCGGTGCCTACCGCCGCCTGCGTCGGGCCGAGGAACGGGCGCGAGACAATACCTTTGCTGCGTGGCCATAAAGGCGCGGAAAGCCAAATGTCGCAGAATTGTCACAAGGCCTCACAGTTTTTTGATGCTGCTTCGCAAACCAATTGCCATTTTTTGATCTTATTTGTCGGATCACATCGTAACATTAGTGAAATATGACATCTGACAGGATTGATTGGTGAGAAAAGGCAGAAATTTTATTCTGGGCCTGCTTGCAATGCTTGTGCTGCCGTTTGGCATCAGCCTTGCGCAGGACCCGCCCGCCGAAAAGGCGGAAAAGCGCCAGACATGGCGTAATGCGCCGCGACATTCATCGGGTGTAGCTCCTGATCCGGCAGCGAATGCCGATATTGCGATTGTGCAGGTGATGGCAGCCCATACCTATGGCTGGCGCGGTTATTTCGCGGTTCATCCGTGGATCATCTATAAACGCGCCGGTGAAACCAGCTATACGCGGTATGACGTGGTTGGCTGGGGCGGTGGCAATGTGGTGCGCAAGAATTATGCCTTGCCCGATGGCTTGTGGTTCGGGTCTGAACCGCAAATTCTTGCCGATCATCGCGGCGAGGGTGTGGGTGACCTGATTGATCAGATCGAAGCCGCGATTGAAACATACCCCTATCCGGATCAGTATCGCAGCTATCCGGGGCCGAACAGCAATACCTTTGTCGCCCATATCGGGCGCAAGGTGCCCGACCTTGATCTTGATATGCCGGCCAATGCAATCGGCAAGGATTTCCGTGCGATTACCGATCCGGTCGGGCTATCGCCCAGCGGGCAGGGCGTACAGGCCAATCTGTTGGGGTTGTTTGGTTTTTCCATCGGCCTTGAAGAAGGGATCGAATTGAACCTGCTGGGGCTTAATATTGGCATTGATTTTAATCGTCCGGCCCTGCGCCTGCCGTCTGTCGGGCGGTTGGGCATGGATAATGTCGCCCCGGTCGGCGATGTCGAGCCGGTGGAAGCGGCAGATGCAGGGGATGCTGGAGTACCGGCGTATTGATTTCATCACCCCAACGATAAAGCCCCGCACATTTTGATGTGGCGGGGCTTTGTTCTTTTGGGCTTCTTTGGCGAATCAATCAGCCAGCTTTACCAACATCTTGCCTGTATTTTGGCCCTTGAACAGATCGATAAAGGCTTTGGCGGCGTTTTCCAGTCCCATGATTACGGTTTCGCGGCTTTTGAGTTGCCCGCTTCGCACCAGATCGGCCCCTTCGCGGACGAAGTCGGGGTAACTGCCCCAATGGTCGCTAACGATGAAGCCTTCCATCTTTGCGCGTTGTGTCGTCAATCGGAACAGGTTGCGTGGCCCGGGTTGCGGGGATTTGTCATTGTAATGCGAAATCATGCCGCATACGGCAATCCGCCCGCCAGTATTGATATGATCAAGGGCGGCCTCAAGATGCGCGCCGCCGACATTTTCATAATAAACATCAATACCCTGCGGCGCGACTTCGCCAAGGCTTCCTGAAAGGTCGTCGGTATCGCGGTAATTTATTACCGCATCAACCTTCAATTCAGTGCGCAACCATTTTGCCTTTTCCCTATCGCCGGTTGATCCGATGACATGGCATCCCTTGGCTTTTGCCAGTTGGCAAACCGCAGAGCCGACAGCCCCGGCGGCGGCAGAAACAAAGACGGTATCATCTGTCTTGCAATTGGCAATCCGGTTTAACCCGACCCAGGCCGTCATGCCGGGCATGCCCAGCACGCTTAAAAATTTTTCCGGGGCGATGTCGGGCATATCGGGAATGGGATGCAGATAGTCAGCTTCAAGCAGCGCATGGCTGCGCCAGCTGGTCATGGAGGTAACAAGCGATCCTTCGGCAAAGCGTGGATCGCGGCTTTCGATGACCCGGCCAATCGCGTGGCCTTCAAGCGGGGCATTCAGTTCGAACGGCGGGATATAGCTTTTGCGTCGGGTCATGCGACCGCGCATATAGGGATCGACCGACATCCAGATATTTTCAATCAGCACTTCGCCGATTGCGGGTCTCGGTAACACGCTATCCCTCACGGTGAAGTCGTCTCTGGTGGGAACACCATCCGGGTAATGTAAAAGGTGGACTTCCTTTGCTGCAATGCTCATCGGGGCCTCCTTGGTCGGTTCAACGCACGCTAGGATGTGCCCGACGTAGGAGCCTAATCGCCATTCCGCAATGGTGGATTTCCGGCGAACTTTAATTAAGGGTTCAGGAAATAAATCGCCCCGTTCAGCAGGGTGGCGAAACCAACCCACAATGCATAGGGCACCAAAAGCATTCCGGCCAATTGATCGATCCGCCAGAACATTGCGCAATTGATGATGATCAGGATCAGCAACGGCACAATATCAATCAGCCCCAGAAGCGGCGATTGCGCCCCGAAAAACAGAAATGACCACAGAAGGTTCAGGGTGAGTTGTGCGGCATATACCGCAAACGGCCCCTTTGCCCCGTCAATCCCGCGCTTTAGCCAGACGCGCCAGCCGCTAAATGCGATCAGGAAATAAATCAGGCTCCATGCCGGTCCGAACAGCCAGTTGGGCGGATTGAAGAACGGTTTTTGCAATGTCGGGTACCAGTCATTGACACTGGTCGCCGTTACCGCACCGCCTGCCGCCGAGATGATCAGACACAGCACCATGAACGCAATCAGCGCAAAAACGCGCGTGCGGTGATTGGGCCGAAAGATGGTTTCGGTGCTGTTGATCATCTGATACCCCTGATTGCCAATTGACTTCCAATAGATTGGTGAAAAACGATTTTTCGCAAGGGGCGCAGTTTTGGATCAGCCAAAGGGATCATATGTCCCGAAGCTCCAGATATGGCCTTCGGGGTCACGTGCGGAATAAACCTTGCCGCCGTAATCCTGTTCTTCAAGTGGCATGACGATTTCGGTGCTGGCGGCAACAGCGCGGGCATAGTGAAGGTCGGCATCGGGGACGATGATATAGATGCTTTGGGTTACCCCGCCAATATCGTTAGGGCGGCGGGTCAGTTTGCCGTAGGTGCTGTCGCGGGCCTGACCCAGCATGATCATACCATTGCCCAGAACCAGTTCGGCATGTTCGACAATGCCGTCCTCGTTTTGATAGATCGCGTGTTTTTCAAAGCCGAAAGCGCGGCACAGAAATTCGATCGCGGCTTTGGCGTCGTCATAATGCAGGGCGGGAATAATATTCCCGTGGGTTTTGGATGCTTTTGCAGTATTCGGGTCGGTCATGACAATGGCTCCGTTTCCATCGGCGCGTTCAACCCTGTCCGTTTGTGATTATGCCATATAACCCGCGACAAATTAAGTCGCCTAAGTGACTAAAATCACAGCCGAAGCATGTGTAAATATAATATTCAATATTATAGTCTGACTATTCTCGAGCCTGCTTTGATTCAACTCATGGTCGAGGCGAGGGCAAGGGGTTCCTTGAAAAGAATAAAACGTTGCCAACATGTCGGGTGATGACCCGACACTGGTATATGGGGATGGAAATGTTCAATCTGAATTCAATGAAGATCGGCACGCGAATGCTGATCATCGTCGCGGGGGCAATTCTTGCTGCCCTGCTGGTTGGGGCATTCGGTCTGACCGAACTGCGCAGCAACATGCTTGAGGATCGCAAGGCCAAGACACAGAACCTGGTTGAATCGACAATCAGCCTGATTGGGCATTTCCATGCGATGGAACAGTCCGGTGAACTGACAACCGAGCAGGCCCAGAATGCGGCCAAGGCAGCGGTGGCGGCCCTTCGGTATGATGAAACCAACTATTTCTTCGTGTTTGATTATACACCGGTTGTTCTTATTCATGACATCAAGAAGGATCTTGTTGGCAAGAATCTGAGTGATGCGGTTGATGGATCGGGTAAACACCATTATCGCGAATTCGCCCGTGTCGCCAAAGAAGAGGGGCAGGGCTTTGTCGATTACACCTATCAGGTACCGAATTCTGACCAGCTTCGCCCGAAGCTTTCCTTCGTCAAGGCTTTCAAGCCGTGGGGCTGGGTTGTTGCCACCGGGATTTATATTGATGATGTGAACGCGGTCTTCATGCAGAGCATGCTAGTCATGGGACTGGTTGCACTGGCGGTTCTGTGCGCAGTTGTTGGCGTGTCGTTGATGATCAGCCGCGGGATTACCCGCCCGCTTTATGCGATTTCGGAAAACATGCTGCGTCTGTCGCAGGGCGATCACAAGATCGACGTCAAATATACCGATCAGAAAAGCGAGATCGGCGATCTGGCCCGCGCAATGGATATCTTCAAATCGAAAACAATCGAAATGGAAGAAATGCGCGAAGCGCGTGAAGAGCAGGAGCGTGTTGCCGAGGAAGAAAAACGCGCCGCACTTCGCAAAATGGCCGACAGTTTCGAGGCCAGCGTCGGGCAGGTGGTTGCACAGGTTATTCAGGCATCGGGTAACATGCAGCATTCCGCCAATGCGATGACCGATACCTCTAAACAGGTCGGACAGCGTTCGACCATTGTTTCCGCGGCTTCGCAGGAAATGTCGAGCAACGTAGAAACCGTTGCATCGGCAGCCGAGGAATTGAGTGCCTCGATTGCGGAAATCAGCAATCAGGTAGCGCAATCATCCAGCATTGCCAATGGGGCGGTTCGGACATCCGAGGACACCCACCAGAAGATCGAACTTTTGGCCGAGGCGGCAAACCAGATTGGTGAAGTGGTTTCGCTGATTACCGACATTGCGGAACAGACCAACCTTCTGGCACTTAACGCGACCATCGAGGCGGCGCGGGCTGGTGATGCGGGCAAAGGCTTTGCCGTGGTGGCCAACGAGGTTAAGAACCTTGCCAACCAGACCGCCCGTGCGACTGAGGATATCCGATCCCAGGTCGGTGATATTCAGGTTGCGACATCCAACGCGGTAACGGCCATTGCCGAGATCGCCGAAACCATCCGTCGTCTTGATGGTGCGACAACCACGATTGCAGCCGCCGTTGAAGAACAGGGTGCCGCAACCCAGGAAATCGCACGCAATGTCGAACAGGCCGCGCACGGCACCCGTGATGTTTCGGAAAACATCACGGGCGTTTCGTCGGCTGCCGATGATGCCGAAAAACTTTCGAACGAGGTGCTTGGCCTTGCCGAAGGTCTTGGGCGCCAGGCGGCGGTTCTGAACGATGCCGTCGAAGCCTTCCTGGCCGAGGTTCGCAGCGCTTAAGTTGCGGGTTCGCTATCGACAATGATGCCGCCAGCCTTGTTAAAAGGCTGGCGGCTTTTTTTATGCTGCGGCTTTGCTGCCCCAGACCGGGAACGGATCGGGCAGGGATTTATAGCGGGCGGGTTCGAATTTTCCGGCGTTAAGCGCCTCGTCCTCGTCGATCAGGCAGTCTGCAAGACGGGCGCGCAGGGCGGCTTCGTTCATCTGATCTGCAAGACCGATAAAGACGATTTCCTGTCGACGGTCGCCAAAGGTCGGATCCCAGTTTGATAAAACTTTATCGCGCCAGTCATTGTTGTCGGGCCAGCGATCACGCGGTACGGCGCACCACCATGTGCCAAGGGCCTCGTGCTTTACCGCAGCCCCGGCCTGACTGATTTCGCCAACCCAGTTCGGGCGGGTGGCGATCCAGAAATGCCCCTTGGCGCGCACGATGCCCGGCCATTCGGAATGGATGAAATCGTAAAACCGTTTGGGGTGAAACGGCAAGGGGGTGCGGAAGGTAAAGCTTTTGATGCCGTACTCTTCGGTTTCGGGCACATGGTCGGCAAAGCCATATAGTTCCTTGGCCCAAAGCGGGTGATCCTGTGCACGGTCGAAATCAAACAGGCCGGTATTCAGGATGTCGCGCGGATCAACCCGGCCATGATCCGTTTCGATGATTTTGGCATCGGCATTGAGCGCGCGAATGATGCCAAGAACGATTTTGTGTTCATCCGCCCCAATCAGATCAAGCTTGTTGAGCACGATCACATCGGCAAATTCGATCTGATCGACCAGAAGATCGACGATGCTGCGGTCATCTTCCTTGCCAAGGCTTTCGCCCCGGTCATTAAGAAAATCGGTGCTGCTGTAATCGGCGATCATGCGGGCGGCATCAACCACTGTAACCATCGTGTCCAGTTGTGCGATATCGCCCAGCGACTGGCCGTTTTCATCGCGGAAATCGAATGTTGCGGCGACTGGTAGCGGTTCGGATATGCCGGTTGATTCGATCAGCAGATAGTCAAACCGGCCTTCTTCGGCCAGACGGCGGACCTCAATCAAAAGATCGTCACGTAGCGTGCAGCAGATGCAGCCATTGGTCATTTCGACCAGCTTTTCATCCATGGCCGAAAGTGCCGCCCCGCCATCACGGATCAGGTCGGCGTCGATATTGACCTCGCTCATATCATTGACGATTACGGCGACTTTCAGTCCGGCACGATTGTTCAGCACATGATTAAGCAGGGTGGTTTTGCCCGCACCAAGAAACCCGGACAGAACCGTAACGGGAAGGCGTTGCATGGCGGTTCCTTTTGAATGTTATGTTATAACATAACGTTTATCGGGTTTTGAGATATGAGGCAATAATGAAAATGCTCAGTTCGGATCTATGCTGGATCAACGCCGTGACGATGTCATCGCCATGCCGATGCATGAGGGACGGGCATGGCGACAAGGACAAGGATCATGGCTGGCTGGTAACCGTGCGGATATCGGCAAGCAGGTTGTTGAAATAGGGGTTCCATGTCAGGCGGGCGTGATATTTGCCCGGCGTTATCTGGCCCCATGCCCCGAACCACAATGTTTCTGAATCCTCTGGCACGGGAATGCCTTCCTGGCCATTTTCAAACATGATGTGACTGCCACGCCTGCCATAATAGGGGTTCCCAGGCGCAAACAGCACGTTCATATGGGAAAAGGTGCTTATGCGGTCATCAAGCAGATTACTTGAAAGCGCGGTCACACGGGGGTCGTCAAGGTTTGGCGGTGTTTCGCCGTACCAGACAAAACGCGACCGGGGATTGGTGAAGCGACTTTGGAAGGCATCGAGTGTGGCGATGGGATCAAGGACGCTGTCATGCTGGCTCATGGTGATCAGCACCGGGCGGCTAAAATCCGCGCGGGTCAGATCGTCCTGAACCTTGCTGACGGTCTGGTAATAAAGGCTGGCCCCGTGCGAAGGCAGGGATTGGTAATTGGGAATATTGTCTTCGGTGTCGATATCAACCCAATCCCACAGATATGAAATTGCCGGGGCGAGAAACAGATACCCGTTTGACGGATAAAACCCCGGCGAAAACAGCAAAAGACCGTTCACATCTGGATCATGCGCGGCATAGCTGGTTACCAGATTTCCACCGGTTGAAAACCCGCCCAGCCAGACTTCGCCAACCTCGTTTTTCAGCAATGTTGTTTGGTGGGAAATGATCTTTTCCCAATCGTCGATATTCGGCAGCATTAGGTCAGCGGATTTCGTTCCGTGGCCGGGCAAAAGGATTGACCGGACAAGCCATCCGTCCTTTGCCATGGCTGTTGCGATATCGCTGAAATACCATGGGCTGGAACCAAGCCCATGCACAAACAGAATGCCGCGTTTGGGTGCGGTTTCCGGGCGCATTTCAAAGGGCGCATTCATATCGATTTCAAGATCGTGGTCGTCGCTGATGAAGGCGCGGTGCTTGGCAATCCATGTGCGGTTTTCACGCACATAGTCCGCAAAACTGTCCTGATCAAAGGGCGGAAGATCCGCGGAAGGCTCAAAGCGTGGGGAATCCGGGGGGACTGCGCATGACGCAATCAGTACAAGACAGGAAACCAGCAGACAAAGGCGGGGAAGCATGAACCCTCCATCAATGTTTGTTCGGGCCATCGGACAGAGAGTCACAAACGCACCCTCCGGCCTGATCAGGCGGATAGTGCGTTGGCTGACGTGAACGCTTACGTTTTCAATGATTTGTGGATCAGTTTAAAGGTGTTTTTGACCGTAAGTCAATTACGTCGAATTCGCGATCATCCTTGGCATCCCCCGCCATTTAACTGATGGGGGATGCCGATTGCTGATGTTTGGGGATCAGTTGTTTTTGGCGGTTTTTGCTGTCTGACCAAACAGGACTTTCTTGTCTTCTTCGCTCAGTCCGTCTTCCTTGCGAAGACCTTCGCCAGCTTTATAGGCCGCAATGGTTGCCGGACGGGCTTTGATGTTTTCAAACCAGCGTTTCAGGTTGGGGAAATCATTCAGGTCCTGCTGCTGTTTTTCATGGCTGACGATCCACGGATAGCAGGCCATATCGGCAATCGAATAATCGTCACCAGCGATAAAAGTGAGACCCTCAAGGCGCTTGTTCAGCACACCATAAAGACGATTGGTTTCGTTGACATAACGCGTGATGGCATAGGGGATTTTTTCCGGCGCATAACCGCTGAAATGATGGTTTTGACCGGCCATCGGGCCAAGTCCGCCCATCTGCCAGAACAGCCATTCCATCACGGTTTTCTTGCCCCGCACATCAGTCGGCAGGAACTTGCCGGTTTTTTCTGCCAGATATTGCAGGATCGCACCGGATTCAAAAACCGTGATCGGATCTCCGCCATCTGCCGGGTTCTGATCAATGATCGCAGGCATGCGGTTATTGGGCGAAAAGGCTAGGAATTCCGGTTTGAACTGATCACCAGCCCCGATATTGACCGGATGGATTTTATATTCAAGTCCGGCTTCTTCAAGGAAAAGCGTGATTTTGTGGCCGTTCGGCGTTGGCCAGTAATAAAGATCAATCATGGGGCGAAGCCTCCTTTGACTTTCGTGATGTGTGGCTCATCTCAAACTATGACCTTGCCAACACGTTTCTGATACGTCAATTTAAACTGATCATTCCATAATTCAAGGGCAGGCGAAAAATACGGTTTCGCCCCCCTTATCAGGAGACCCCGATGATCCGCTTTTATTTCCATCCGACCCCGAACCCGGCCAAGATTTCGCTTTTCCTTGAAGAAGCCGGTCTGCCTTATGAAATCGTGCCGGTCGACACCAAAAAGGGCGAACAGCACAGTTCCGAGTTTCGTGCGATCAACCCCAATGGCAAGGTCCCGGCGATTGTCGATACCGACGGGGCGGGCGGCAAGGAAACCCGGGTTTTTGATTCAAACGCCATCCTGATTTATCTGGCGGAAAAGACCGGAAAGTTCCTTGGTGCGGTGGAAGATCGTGGAGAATTGCTGTCCTGGCTGATGTTTATTGCATCGGGCCTTGGACCGTTTTCCGGACAGGCCGTGCATTTTCAACACGTAGCACCGGCTGGCAATGATTACGGCGTGAACCGCTATCGCAAGGAAATCGAACGCCATTACAGGGTGATGGATGACCATCTGGCCGGGCGCGAATTTGTTGTCGGGGGCAGCTACACCATTGCCGATATGTCGCTTTGGGGCTGGATAGAACGCGCGGCATTCGTCATGAAAAGTGACGAGCCGCTTGATCCCTATCCGAACCTGAAAAAATGGTATCAGGGCATCTGTGCCCGGCCAGCGGTAGAACGAGCACGCAAGATCGGCAGCGACCATGCCTTCAAGTCCGAAATGGACGACGTTGCCAAACGCGCGCTGTTTCCGTCGAATTACAGCTGATCAGCAGATCATTGTATCAAAAGCCCCGTCGGTTCAGGCGGGGCTTTTTTTTTAGGGCGAGACCGGATTGCGTGCGTCGGCCAGAATACGTCCGCCAATCGCGATGAAACAGACACCAGCAACACGTTCGATCCAGTGCTGGGCATGGGCAAAGCGTTTCATGACCGGGGCAGAGGACATGAACAGGCTGATGATCGTGTACCAGACCAGCGCACTTAAGATGACAAGCCCGATCATCAAAACCATCAGCCAGCCGGGTGTTTCGGCAGTGACGGCGGTGGCAAAGACGCTGGCGAACAGAACGATTGCCTTTGGGTTGGTCATCGTAACCAGAAAGCCAAAAAGGACCGGATTGCCGCGCTGTTTTGATGTGATTTCGTCAGAAGTGAGGGCGAAATCATCCGCTTTTGGCCGGGCACGGATCAGCTTTATACCAAGATAAATCAGATAACATCCGCCCAGCACCCGAACAGTCCAGGTCAGCCATTGATATTCGACCAGAAGGGTCGATAGGCCCAGAAGGCTGAGCGTTGCGTAAACGCCGAGGCCCGCGGAAACACCAATCGTTGTTTGAAGTCCTGCTTTGGCCCCGCGCGTCATGGATGATCTGACGACGGCAACAAAATCCGGCCCGGGTAGCATCAGGGCGGGGATAAATATCGCGAAAACACTGATCAAGGTAATGGTGGCGTCCATTTCAAAATTCCTGTCATGTAATTGGGGCAGTCAAATTGGACCACTGGCCGGACGCGATTGCAAGCCGTCGAACAAAAACACCCCCGGCAAGTGACTGCCGGGGGTGTTTGATTGCAAATCGGGAAAGATCAGTCAGTCGGTGTTTTTCTGTCCGAACTGCTTGTTGAAATGCAGGATGAGCAGCGTTACCGCCGCCCCCGAAAGCAGATACGCCCCAACGCCAATCGGACCATAGGCCACGCAGAGCAGAAGGGCGATCAACGGGGCGAAACCGGCACCAAGCAACCATGCAAGGTCGGATGTCAGGGCCGAACCGGTATAGCGGTATTCGCGTTTGAAGTTCGATGCCAGTGTGCCAGCCGCCTGACCAAAGCACAGACCCAGAACCGCAAAGCCACCCAGAACGATCATGCCTTCATTGATGATGTTATAGGCGTAAAGAAGTGGCGTCAGAAGGGCGCCAGCCGCGATGATGGCTGCCGAATAACCCAGCAGGCGACGACGGCCGATCTGATCTGCGATGAAGCCCGATGCGATGATGCCAAGCGCGCAAAGCACCGCACCAACACCCTGGGTCAACAGGAACTGTCCCGGATTGGCGGGGGTATAAAGCACGACCCAACTAAGCGCGAAGACGGTGACCAGATGGAACAGTGCGTAGCTTACCAGCGGTACAAGCGCGCCAAGAAGCACTGTCCGACCGTTGTGGCGAATGGTGTCGCGGACACGGACGGCCTGAAGTTCGTTCTTTTCAAGCAGGCTTCCGAATTCCGATGTTGCCACCAGACGCAGTCGAGCAAACAGGGCCACCACGTTGATCGCAAAAGCAACGAAGAAGGCATAGCGCCAACCGAAGGCAAGGAAGTCTTCAGGCGAGAGGGTCAGCATCAAATAGGCAAACAGCGAGGATGCCAGAATGAAGCCAAGCGGTGCGCCAAGCTGGGGCATCATTGCGTACCAGCCCTTGCGATTGTCGGGCGCGTTGAGCGCCAACAGGGAAGCAAGACCATCCCATGCGCCACCAAGTGCAAGACCCTGCGTAAAGCGAAGAGCGCACAGCAGATAGATCGCAAACATGCCTGCGCTGTCAAAGCTTGGCAAAAAGGCCATCGCGGCAGTTGAACCGCCAAGCAGGAACATTGCAACGGTCAGCTTCGTGCCGCGGCCATACCGGCGGTCCACCGTCATGAAGACAAGGGAGCCGATCGGGCGGGCGATGAAAGCCAGCGAGAATATAAAGAAGGAATGGATGGTGCCGACGATTGCGCTTTCGCCGGGGAACAGAAGTTGGGGGAACACCAGCACGGATGCGATGCAATAAACGAAGAAATCGAAAAATTCCGACGACCGGCCGATAATCACGCCAAGCGCGATCTGACCGGGATCGTTGACTGTGCCAGCCGAGTGTTGGCGTGCGTCGCGTTCCAGACCCGAGGAGGTGGAGGTCGCTAAGGAATGAGTGGATTGGGTCACGCCTGTCTCCCTAAATATCTGACTTCATTGCTTCTCATTGGACCCTTCTTGATTGGATCGAGTCTAATTATAGACATGTGAATTGCAAACGTCAGTGTCAATTATTGTGTTGCGTTGCACAACGCATGGTTTACAACTTTTTGATAATTGTCATAAACACCAGCCTATGTTTGGGGGCCTGCTTGACATTGTTGCGGCGCAGCTATAGCAAGTGAGCGAAATTTTCTGCTGGTGAATTTGTGAAAAAAGTTCGCCGAATTTGTGTCTCTTCCGTGGAAGTTTGGAATTTGAATTCCTATATGCCGCTACGGTTGGGGTACGACGCGTGCCGGTCCGGTGGGCTGGTTATGCGGCTCGCAAGCATATGGTTGTTTGTGAGAACATCTTCCAGAGACTGACAAAGTACAAGCGCATGCTTTCAAAACTTGCACGCGGCGTCGCAATTGCTTCTGTGTTCACGTTACTGACCGGATGTAATCTGGTCGTGATGGACCCGTCTGGTGATATTGCGTCACAGCAAGCCGACCTTATCGTTGTTTCCACGATCCTGATGCTGATCATCATCCTTCCGGTGATGGCGCTGACTGTGTTCTTTGCCTGGAAATACCGTCAATCCAACAAGGATGCAGAGTACGATCCTGAATGGCATCATTCCACCAAGCTGGAAATTGTCATCTGGTCTGCCCCGCTTGCGATCATTATCGCGCTGGGTGCGATCACCTGGGTCAGTACGCACACCCTGGATCCATACCGCCCGCTTGATCGTATTGATGCGGAACGTCCGCTTGAAAAAGATCACAAGCCGATGGTGGTGGAGGTCGTTTCCCTCGACTGGAAATGGCTGTTCATCTATCCCGAACAGGGTATTGCGACCATCAACGAGCTGGCCGCACCGATTGATACCCCGATCCAGTTCAAGATCACTTCTTCCGGCATCATGAACTCCTTCTACATTCCGGCACTGGCGGGGATGATCTATTCGATGGCGGGCATGGAAACCAAGCTCCATGCCGTGATCAACGAAGAAGGTGTCTATGACGGGTTCTCGGCGAACTATAGCGGCGAGGGTTTCTCGCACATGCGCTTCAAGTTCCACGGGCTGAGCGACGCAGGTTTTGATGACTGGGTTGCGAAGGTGAAAGAGGATAGCCGCGGTCTTGGCCGTTCGGAATATCTCGAACTTGAAAAGCCGAGCATCGCCGAACCTGTTCATTATTTCGGCAATGTCGATCCGGAACTTTATCAGGCAATCCTGAATATGTGCGTCGATCAATCGAAGATGTGCATGAACGAGATGATGGATATCGACAGAAAGGGCGGCGGCGGTATTGCGGGGATCTATAACGTTATGTCGCTGACATACGATACCCCGCGTGAACGCGGCAGCCAGCCTTTGCCGTCAACCAAATCTTATGTGGCAACGCTTTGCACCACACCGTCAGGCGGTCTGAGCCAGGAAATTTCTTCGATCCCGTTGTTTGACAACGGTGTCGAAGATGACCGGTTCAGTCCCGTTCCTGCCGGTGTGTCGACAGGGTTCTGAAGCAGTGCCGGTTGATGTAAGTCGACCGGCCCTTCGCGGTTCGCGCACCGGCCTGGCCGGTGCGTTGCCGCATCGAAAAGAAGAGTAATCCGATGTTTTCAAATCCGGACCTTTTGCATTTTATATTTGGCCGGCTTTCACTCGACTCCTTCCCGATGTTTCACGAGCCTATCCTGGCCGTGACATTCGCGGGGGTTGTTCTGGGTGGTATCGTCGTTCTCGGCGCGCTGACCTATTTCAAGCTTTGGGGATATCTCTGGCGCGAGTGGATCACATCTATCGATCATAAAAAGATCGGTATCATGTATATCATTCTGGCCCTTGTCATGCTGCTGCGCGGCTTTGCCGACGCGATCATGATGCGTGCCCAGCAGGCGATCGCCTTTGGCGATGTTGCCGGTTACCTGCCGCCAGATCACTACGACCAGATCTTTACCGCCCACGGCGTGATCATGATCTTCTTCGTGGCGATGCCGCTGGTGACGGGACTTATGAACTTCGTCGTGCCGCTTCAGATCGGCGCGCGTGACGTCGCCTTCCCGTTCCTGAACAATTTCAGTTTCTGGATGACGACAGCCGGTGCGATTACCGTCATGATCTCGCTGTTTGTTGGCGAGTTCGCCAAAACCGGCTGGCTGGCCTATCCGCCGCTTTCAGACATTGTTTACAGTCCGGGTGTCGGGGTTGATTACTATATCTGGGCCTTGCAGATTGCGGGTGTCGGCACATTGTTGTCGGGCGTCAACCTGATTGTGACCATCGTCAAGATGCGCGCACCGGGCATGTCGATGATGAAGATGCCGGTCTTCACCTGGACCTCGCTTTGCACCAACATCCTGATCGTTGCCGCCTTCCCGGTTCTGACCGCGGTTCTGGTTCTGCTGTCGCTTGACCGTTACCTCGACATGAACTTCTTCACCAATGATCTTGGCGGTAACGCCATGATGTATGTGAACCTGATCTGGATCTGGGGTCACCCGGAAGTTTACATCCTGATCCTGCCGGCGTTTGGCGTGTTTTCCGAAGTGGTTTCGACCTTCTGCCGCAAACGGCTGTTCGGTTACAGCTCGATGGTTTATGCGACGATCGTTATTACCATCCTGTCCTATCTGGTATGGCTGCACCACTTCTTCACCATGGGGTCGGGTGCCAGTGTGAACGCCTTCTTTGGCATCACGACGATGATCATCTCGATCCCGACGGGTGCCAAGATCTTCAACTGGCTGTTCACCATGTATAAGGGCCGCATCAGCTTTGACGTTCCGATGCTGTGGACGATGGGCTTTATGCTGACCTTCGTGATTGGTGGCATGACCGGTGTGATGCTGGCAGTTCCGCCGGCTGACTTCGTGCTGCATAACAGCCTGTTCCTGATTGCGCATTTCCACAATGTCATCATCGGTGGCGTGGTGTTCGGGATGTTTGCCGGTATCGTTTACTGGTTCCCGAAAGCATTTGGTTACAAGCTTGATCCGTTCTGGGGCAAAATGTCCTTCTGGTTCTGGCTGGTAGGGTTCTATTTCGCCTTCATGCCGCTTTATGTTCTGGGCCTGATGGGCGTTACCCGCCGCATGAACCATTTCGATGACGGTTCGCTGCAAATCTGGTTCGTTATTGCCGCCTTTGGTGCGGTTCTGATTGCCATCGGTATTGCATCGTTCCTGATGTCGCTGGTCGTATCCTTCATCAAGCGCGAAGAATTGCGTGATGAAACGGGCGACCCGTGGGATGGCCGTACGCTGGAATGGTCGACCTCGTCGCCACCCCCGGCATACAACTTTGCCTTTACCCCGGTCGTTCACGATCTTGACGCTTGGGCTGATATGAAAAAGCGCGGCTTTGTCCGTCCGACTTCCGGTTTCCTCGACATTCACATGCCGAAAAACACCGGTGCCGGTGCGATCCTGGCGGGTATGTCGCTTGTCCTTGGTTTCGCGCTGATCTGGCATATCTGGTGGCTTGCAGCCGTCAGCTTCATCGCCCTGATTGGTACCGCCATAGCACACACCTTCAACTACAACCGTGATTATCACATCCCGGCCAGCGAAGTTGTTGCAACCGAAGACGAACGTACCGCCCTTCTGGCAAAGCAGCAGGCGTAAGGGAATGACAATGGCGAATACAACTGCCTCTCAGACCGAAGCGCCGGTCTTTTACCTGAAGGAAGAGCATCACCCGCAGAACGGGACGATGCTTGGCTTCTGGCTCTATCTGATGAGCGACTGCCTCATCTTTGCGATCCTGTTTGCAACCCATGGCGTTCTCGGCCGCAATTATGCGGCCGGGCCTTCGCCGGCGGATCTTTTCGATCTGGAACTGGTTGCGATCAACACCTCCATGCTGCTGTTTTCCTCGATCACCTATGGCTTTGCCATGCTGGCGATGGAAAAGGGCAGCATCAAGGGAACCCAGATGTGGCTGGCGATTACCGGCCTGTTCGGTATCGCCTTCGTCGGGCTGGAACTTTATGAGTTCCATCACCTGTGGCATATCGGTGCCACCCCGATGCGCAGTGGCTTCCTGTCGTCGTTCTATACGCTGGTTGCGACCCACGGCCTGCACGTGACGTTCGGGATCATCTGGCTGGTCACCCTGATGGTTCAGGTTGGCAAGCGCGGACTGGTTCCGGAAAACAAGCGTCGCCTGATGTGCCTATCGCTGTTCTGGCACTTCCTTGACGTGATCTGGATCGGCGTCTTTTCCGTTGTTTACCTGCTGGGAGTTCTGGGATGAGCACGCATTCTCATGCACATGATGACCATCACGGTCACGATCATGGCGACGGTGCCAGCCACGGCACTTTCAACAGCTATCTGATCGGTTTCATCCTGTCGGTAATCCTGACCGCCATCCCGTTCTGGCTGGTGATGGATGGGGTTCTGGACAGCAAGGTGGCAACCGCGGCCTGGATCATGGGCCTTGGTGTCGTGCAGATCGTCGTCCATATGGTCTACTTCCTGCACATGAACACCAAGTCCGAAGGCGGCTGGAACATGCTGGCGCTGATCTTTACCCTTGTGATCGTTGCGATTGCCATCGCCGGTTCGCTGTGGGTGATGTATCACCTGAACACCAACATGATGCCCCAGATGGATCATGAAATGATCCGAAGCTTCGGCTAGGCTTGGCTTATGTCATAGGGGCGCGATACTTTTACCGGTATCGCGCCCTTTTTCGTTCCGATGATGTTTTGAAGGTCCAACGCAATGGCTGATACCCAATTGTCCACCGATACACGACCGTCGACCAGAACCCGTATCGTGGTTTGCATTCTGGCCGCGATCCTGTTTTCAGGTTTTTCGGCACTTGGCATCTGGCAGATTGAACGTCGGGCGTGGAAGCTTGATCTCATTGAACGGGTTGATGCCCGTGTTCATGGCGATCCGTTAACCGCACCGGACCGGGCCGACTGGGAAAATGTCACCCGTGAACGCGACGAATACCGCAAGGTCACCCTGCTGGGCCATTACCGCAATGATCTTGAAAGCCACGTTTATGCCGCCACCGATTACGGTGCGGGATACTGGGTGATGACCCCGTTTGAGCGGGTCGATGGTACGATCATCATGATCAATCGCGGTTTTGTTCCGACAGACCGTCGCGAACCCGATAACCGGGCCGAGGGCACGGTTTCGGGCGATACGCGGGTTACTGGCCTTTTGCGGATGGATGAGCCGGGCGGTACCTTTATGCGCGATAACGTGCCCGACGAAGACCGCTGGTATTCACGCGATGTGCGCGCCATGGCGGCCAAACGCGGCCTCAACCCGGATGATGTTGCACCATATTTCATTGATGCCGATGGTAGTAACAATCCCGGCAAGCTGCCGGTTGGTGGCCTGACGCGGATCAGTTTCCCCAACAATCACCTGATGTATGCCATCACGTGGTTTGGCATGGCGGCGCTGACGCTGGTGGCGGCCTGGATCGTGTTGCGACCACGTCTGCGCAAGGAAGACGATAGCGATACGGATTAAGGGGGCAATCGGTGCTGAGGCTATGCCAGCTAGGGCCGCCGAGGTTGAACATCCCGAAATGAAAAACAGGCCGGTTTCATTTCCCTGAAACCGGCCTGTTCTGTTTTGTCATACTGCTTTGAGGTGATCAGGGATTGGTATGATCAACAATTTCGCCGCGTGCCGGATAGTTTTTGGCAATTACGAAATCAAGCGCGCCAAGGATTTCGGCAAAGGCCGGGCGGGCGAACGGCATGGTCTGTACCGTGCCAAAATAAAGCGTGCCATCAGGCCGGACCAAAAACAGACCCGGTTCGGAAAACAGGGCCGGTTCTTCGAACCCGGACGAGGTCACACCGTTACTTGACGAAATATACAGGCCCCATTCGCGCGCTTTCTCAAGACTAAGCCCATAACCGAGATCGATATTTTCAAGCGCCCATTTCTGCTTGGCCTCGGTCGCACGGTCTTCGGCGTCCGAGGACAGGACAATCACATTGACGCCGCGCTTGGCGAAATCGGCCAGCTTGTTATCAAGGTCCTTAAGGTATTTACCGCAGATCGGGCAATGCAAACCGCGATAGAATACAACCATGGTGAAGTTTTCCGGCGTCTGATCGGCAAGCGACCATGTGCCGCCGCCAACAATTGGGACCGAAAGGGACGGGACTTTCTGGCGGGGTATCAGGGGTGTAATCGCGGACATTTCGTTCCTCGTGACTGTTATCTGGCTGAATGAGGATAAATATGGAATGATCATTCTGGAATAACAATCAACAAATCGTCCTATCACCGAACTGTGATGAAGGCTGGTCGGCGATCAAAGTTTGCGGGCAACCACAAACCGGGCATGGTCGGAGGCAGGATAAAGGCCAGTTTCGATGATTTCGAAACCCTCGCAGGCAATCATGGCGTCAAGCTCGCCATAGCGTAGGGAATTGACAAATGGTGCAAAGCCAAGCTTGCGCATGACGGCAATCAGAATGGCAAGAAAACGACCCGCTTCACCAATACAGCCGGTTTTTGAAATGAAGAACCCGCCGGGTTTAAGCAAGCGATGAATGGTGCGGATTTCAGCGGGAATATCCCGGACGAGATGCAGGACATTAAACGCCAGAACCGCATCAAATGCCTGACCGGTAAGACTGTCATCGGACAGGCGGGTCGCCTGAAAGCGGACATTCGGATGGTTTCCATCAGCAAGCTTGTCTTGAGCAATGGCGATCATGGCAGGGGACAGGTCGGTTGCGGTGATATGTCCGACCGAGGGGGCAAGCAACAGGGCTGTCGAACCGGTGCCACACCCGATTTCAAGAACATTTTGATCCGGTGTCAGGTAATGACGGGTACGGTCCAGCGTTTCGCCATAAGCCGTCTGGTTCCTGACGGGCTTTCGGGCATATTTCGCAGCGGCCTTGTCCCAGAATTTTGTATCTTGGTCCATGCCATTTCCCGTACATGGTTGCGTGACCTGCGATGGATATACACGCAAAACGGGTGAATGTGAATTCACCCGTTGGAAGCTGGCCGACATTGTTCCGAGATCGGGGCGATCAATCGAGGGTGGACAGGATGGTATCGACGTAATCGGCCAGAGTATCCTCGTCCGCCCCGCGGCGCGCCATCAGATGCACCCCCTGAATGGAGCCCGCCAGAAACCGGGATAACGAACGGATGTTTTTGTCCCGAGCAATTGTGTCATGTTCCATGCCGCGACGAAGCGCACGGGCAAACATATCTTCGACCCGGCTGAATGCGGCCTGTGCAATCGCGGCAGTTTCGGGATCATGCGGCGCCAGTTCCATGCCGGAATTGACCATCAGGCATCCCTTGTGGCGGCCTTCGCCGCATCCGACGCGACTGGCATCGCGAAACGTCGCGATGATCGCTTCGCGGCCATCGGCCATTTCGCGCAGTTTGGCAAATCGGTTCGTGCTGATCTTCTGGCTGTAATGATCAAGAACGCGCAGGAACAGGGCCTTTTTGTCGCCAAAGCTTGAATACATGGAAGCACGGTTAAGCCCGGTTTCCTCGACAAGGTCCTGTACGGAGGTTGCCTCGAAGCCCTTGCTCCAGAAGATATTCATGGCGTTATCAAGAACGCTTTCTTCGTCAAATGCGCGGGGGCGGGCCATCGATGATCCTTTCTTGTTCCAGTAACTGGAATGAATGTTCTGAAACTTAAACAAAAAATAGGCGTGAGAGCGCGCAATATCAACCGACAAAGTCAGAAACAACCGGTATTGCGCGCATCCCTGATGTCCGAGTCCGAAAATGGCGATTACGATTCCTTGCGCGTTGCGAGCAGGTCTCGGATTTCGCGCAGGAGGGCGACATCCTCGGGCGTTGCGGGTGGTGGCGTTTCACCGGCCTTTTCGTCTTCTTTTTGCTTGGCCTTGTTGATCGCTTTGACGACGATGAACAACACCCAGGCAATGATCGCGAAGTTAAGCGCAATCGTGATAAAGGCGCCATAGCCGATCACTGCACCCTGTGCCTTGGCATCGGCATAATTGGTTGCGGTTACCGCATCCGACAGGGCGATGAAATAGTTCGAAAAATCAAGGCCGCCAAAAACATAACCGATCACCGGCATGATGACATCCCCGACAAGGGATGTGACAATCCGCCCGAATGCCGCCCCGATGATCACACCGATCGCCAGATCGACAACATTGCCGCGCAGGGCAAACTTCTTGAATTCTTCAAACATGTTTACCTGTCCTCTTTCATTCTTGGTTTTATCGGACAGGCGGTTTGACGCCCTGCCGACAAAAAACTTTAGAATTGAAATGCGAAAACAGGAATTGTTTTGTTTGGTTGGAGAAAGTTACCCGGTCAGCTTGTCACCCGGATGCGGTTCAACGTGACAAAGCTGTAATCCGGCCCATCGGGATTGTTGACGGTGGCACGCGCGGTTTCCTGCCATTTCTCCGCAGGCAGGGGATCAAGAAATGCATCGCCATCAATGTCGTCATGGACTTCGGTCAGCTCATATCGTGTGGTGTATGGCATGGCGAGTTTGTATATTTGTGCACCACCCGCAATGATGACCTCATTAACATTTTCCTTGGCCGCAATCTGGTCGGCAAGTGCAATTGCGCTTTCGATATCATGACAGACCCGGACATTTTCATGATCAAACGTCCAATCCTTATCGCGTGTCACGACGATGGTCGTGCGTTTGGGAAGCGGTTTGCCAATCGCTTCGAACGTCACACGCCCCATGATCATTGGTTTGCCAAGGGTAAGCGCCTTGAACCGTTTAAGGTCTTCGGGCAGGTGCCAGGGCATCCAGCCATCCTTGCCAATTGCGCCGTTTTTGGCGGCGGCAACCACGGCAACCCGTTCGATCCGGTCGTTATTGTTCGCTGGCATCAGACGGCTACCTTGCCCGCGATATGCGGATGCGGGTCATAGCCGGTCAGTTCGAAATCGTCATATTTGAAATCAAAGATCGATTTGACTGCCGGATTGATCTTCATTTCCGGAAGCGGGCGCGGTTCGCGCGACAGCTGCAATTCGACCTGTTCAAGATGGTTGGTGTAAAGATGGGCATCGCCCAGCGTGTGGACGAAATCACCAACGCCAAGATCGCAGACCTGTGCGATCATCATGGTCAGCAGGGCATAAGACGCGATATTGAACGGCACACCCAAAAAGATATCGGCACTGCGTTGATAAAGCTGGCAGGACAGTTTGCCATTCGCGACATAGAACTGGAACAGGCAGTGGCAGGGTGGCAGCGCCATGTTCGGCACATCAGCCACATTCCATGCCGAAACGATCAGGCGACGGCTGTCGGGATTGTTTTTGATCTGGTCAATCAGTTGGGTGATCTGGTCGATTGTTTCGCCGTTTGCCCCGCGCCATGACCGCCACTGACCGCCGTAAACCGGACCAAGTTCGCCGTTTTCATCGGCCCATTCGTTCCAGATGCGCACACCATTGTCCTGAAGATATTTGACATTGGTGTCGCCTGCCAGAAACCACAGCAATTCATGGATGATCGATTTCAGATGCAGCTTTTTGGTGGTGACCATCGGAAAGCCCTTTGACAGGTCAAACCGCATCTGGTGACCAAAGACCGAGACCGTGCCGGTGCCGGTGCGATCTTCCTTATGGGCGCCGGTATCGCGCACCAAACGCATCAGATCGAGATATTGCTGCATGCCGCATCCTGTTGTTCGGAATCGTGTTTGGGGCAGCATAGTTGGCAATGGATGGGGC
The DNA here is from genome assembly GCF_017744215.1 of Thalassospira sp. A3_1. Taxonomy (NCBI): domain Bacteria; kingdom Pseudomonadati; phylum Pseudomonadota; class Alphaproteobacteria; order Rhodospirillales; family Thalassospiraceae; genus Thalassospira; species Thalassospira sp. A3_1. The sequence continues at coordinate 958,622 of NZ_JAGHQQ010000002.1, forward strand.
GGCAAGTCACCCGGTGACGGTATCAGGGCTTGGGGGCTGTATGGCAGGGCGTCGTTCGTTTGCTTTGTCGGCTTAAAGCTCGACCCGGTGAAAGTTTTTGCCAATTCCCTTGCGAAAGCAGACCCATTTGACCTATATAGGGGCTGTCGGGGCAACCCGACTATGGCGTTACACGACTTGGCAGAATAGACATTACGGACCCGGGGGCGGTACCCGGCGGCTCCACCAACTTTCATCTATCTGACTTCGTCCGACTCAGGCGAAGATGTTGGGGCCGAAATAGGATCGACGTGTGTAGTAAAAGCCTCTGTTGGCGCTCGGCATGGTACCACCGTTATCGGGCTAATGTTTGTAAACGCAAACGACAACAATGCTCCGGTTGCTGTTGCCGCCTAAGCGGTACTAGCACCAAAGCGAAATTCCGATTGCCGGGAGCGGTAGTCTGGTGGGGGATGGGGCACCTAGCAACAGAACGCCCCGCTCTTGTATTTCTCCCCGTCTCCGTTATGAATAGAAGCAATTCAATTGCGTCATCTGCAAATGACGCGATCAGGTGCCATATATAAATGACGGGTACATCCTGAAATCGTCAGGAAACCCGCCAGACACAGGATTATCGATGCAGGAACCGGAAGAATTCCGTTACGACCTTATGGTCGATCAGGCGCTGCGCGGCGTGGTAAAGCAGATCCTTTCGCGCGTGGCCGAAGAAGGCCTTTTCGGCGAGCATCACTATTACATCACGTTCCAGACCAATCATCCCGGCGTTGCTTTGCCTGAAGGACAGCGCAAGGCGCACCCGGATAATATCACCGTTGTATTGCAGCACCGGTTCTGGGACCTGAAAGCGGAAGACGATCATTTTTCGGTCGGCATGAGCTTCGATGGCATGCCAACCACCGTGGTTGTCCCGTTTGATGCCATGCTGGCCTTTGTCGATCCGTCTGCCAATTTCATGCTGACCTTCAGCGTCGAAGAAGAAATGGGCGACGATGATTTCGATTACGACGAAGATGACGATCTTGACGCCGATCTGGTTGATGGCGATGAAGACGCGACCCCGCAGCTGGTGACCGAGCCTTCAAAGCGCGGCAAGAAAAAGCCCGCCGAACAGGGGGAAACCGGTGAAGTCATCGCCCTTGATGCGTTTCGAAAAAAATGAGCTTCAAAGGGGCGGGCATTTGGCTCGCCCTTTTTTCTTTCCCGCATGCCCGGTACGGTTTCCCGCCGATTGCCGGAAGTCTGTTCATCTAATGTATCGTGGAAATTTGCCGCGTTTGGCGTTATGAACGGCACAAATTAAAACAAACCCACCTTGTTTTTGAGAGAGACGAGAACTTATCCCATGAGTGATTTTGTCTATAAACCCATGTTCGAGCAGGGTAAGGACACGACCCCTTACCGCAAGATCGGTGACGAAGGCGTTTCAACCGTTGAGGTTAATGGCGAGACGTTTCTGAAAGTCGAACCCGAGGCGATTGAGAAACTGACGCTTCAGGCGTTTTTCGATTGTTCGCATTTGCTGCGCCCGGGCCACCTCGAACAGTTGCGCAAAATCCTTGATGACCCGGAAGCAACGCCGAACGACAAGTTCGTTGCGATGGACCTTCTGAAAAACGCTAATATCGCATCTGGCGGCGTTTTGCCGATGTGCCAGGATACCGGTACGGCGATTGTCATGGGCAAGCGCGGTGGCAAAGTCATCACCAATGGTGCCGATGAAGAGGCGCTTTCAAAGGGTATCTGGCGCGCCTATCAGGAACATAACCTGCGTTATTCGCAGGTGTCGCCTGTTAATATGTTCGAAGAAAAGAACACGGGTTCGAACCTTCCGGCCCAGATCGATCTGTATGCGACGCCGGGCAATGAATATAAATTCATGTTCATGGCAAAGGGCGGCGGTTCGGCCAACAAGACCTTCCTGTATCAGCAGACCAAGGCGCTTCTGAACCCGGAAAGCCTGCGGAAGTTTCTGGACGAGAAAATCAGAACGCTGGGTACTTCTGCCTGCCCGCCCTATCACCTTGCCATCGTGATTGGCGGAACATCGGCCGAGGCGGCCCTTAAGACCGTTAAAATGGCATCGGCACGTTATTACGATAACCTGCCGACCGAAGGCGGTGTGCATGGCCAGGCCTATCGTGATCTTGAATGGGAACAGAAGGTTCTTGAGATGACGCGCGAAATGGGCATTGGCGCACAGTTCGGCGGCAAGTATTTCTGCCACGATGTCCGTGTGGTCCGCCTGCCGCGCCACGGGGCAAGCTGCCCGGTGGCCATCGGTGTTTCGTGCTCGGCCGACCGTCAGGTTCTGGGCAAGATCACCAAGGACGGCATTTTCATCGAAGACCTTGAACACAACCCGGCAAAATATCTTCCGGAAGTGTCGGACGAACATCTTGATGACAATGTGGTCAAGGTTAACCTGAACCGTCCGATGGATGAAATCCGTAAACAGCTTTCCGGGTATTCGGTCAAGACGCGTCTAGCGCTGACCGGGACCATGATCGTGGCGCGTGACATCGCGCATGCGAAGATCAAGGAACGCCTTGATGCTGGCGAAGGCATGCCCGATTACATGAAAAACCATCCGGTTTATTATGCGGGCCCGGCCAAAACGCCCGAAGGCATGCCGTCCGGTTCGTTTGGCCCGACCACGGCGGGACGTATGGATGCCTATGTCGAACAGTTCCAGGCCGCAGGCGGATCGTTCGTGATGCTTGCCAAGGGCAACCGTTCGAAACAGGTCAAGGATGCCTGCAAAAACCACGGCGGGTTCTATCTTGGTTCCATCGGTGGTCCGGCAGCGCGTCTTGCACAGGATTGCATCAAGAAAGTCGAAGTTCTTGAATACCCCGAACTGGGCATGGAAGCCGTCTGGAAGATCGAGGTCGAAGATTTCCCGGCCTTTATCGTGATCGATGACAAGGGTAATGACTTCTTTGCCGAATTTGGCATCTGATTTCGATATTACTGATTTGAAACAGGGCAGTGCGGGCAATCCGTTCTGCCCTGTTTTTGTTTGCGGCCGGTTATGCATAGCTGACCCACGGTCAAAATTCTTGCCTTGATTGGGGCTGCGTGGTCTGATTTTCGCAAAATCAACCCTTTAGCGGGAATGCTGATATGTCTCGAACTTCTGCTGTTGCCATGAACAGTGCAACAGAAAGCCGTCTGGTCGGTGTGACATCGGCCTTGGCGACGGTGGCGATCTGGGCGGCGTGGCTGATTGTCACGCGCTATGCCATGACATCCGATTTTACCGCGGTCGATATCGGGCTTTTGCGCTTTGTCGTGCCGTTTGTGTTGCTGGCCCCGATCTGGCTTAAACGCGGGATCTGGCCCAAGGGGCTTTCGATTGCCAATGGCCTGATCATGCTAGTGGGATCAGGCGCATTTTATACGCTTCTCGTGGCCAGTGCCCTGCAATATGTTCCGGCAAGCCATGTGGGCATTTTGCTGCCCGGTGTGATGGCGGTCTGGGCCGTTCTGATTGCGGTTGTGATGTTCGGTGAACGGCCGGGCTGGGTCCGGCTGGCGGGTTATGCCACGGTGATTACCGGTATTGTCCTTCTGGCGGTGCTTAAACCCGGCCATTCGACCGGTGACACGATCCTTTATGGCTATGGTCTTGTGTCGGCCGGGGCATTCATGTGGGCATGCTATACCCACGCAATGCGTCAAAGCGGCCTTGGTGCGCTGGAGGCGGCGGCATTTGTCGGCTTCTGGTCGTTTGTGATCATGGCGGTGGTAGCCCTGTTTACGGGCACGCACATCCCTGATGCGCCCATGGATGACGTGCTGCTGTTGCTCGTCACACAGGGCCTGCTGGCGGGATGCGTTGCGGTGGTGACCTATGGGCTTGCGGTGCGTCATATCGGGTCAACCGGTGCCTCGGCATTTGGTGCGATGACCCCGGCATTGACCGCGCTCGGCGGTGTGTTCCTGCTTGGCGAGGAAGGCAATCTTGCGCTGGCGATTGCAGTGGCACTGGTGATTTTCGGTGTGATGGTTGCATCGGGCGTTTTCCGCAAGGTTTTGCGTTAGTCTCCTGTTGCCAAAGACATGTTTGAAGGTGCCGGTGGCGGGATAATTCTGCCCGCCGCTGGTGCCTTTTTCTTTGGGATGCGCAGTTCTGCCGATGCGCACAGAAAATTCTTTTCGCAGGTGCAAAATCACGTTAGCATCATATTCGTGATTGCAAAGGCGCAGTCACGAACAATCGGCAGGCAACGAGGCTTGCAAGACAATCGCGCGACCGGACGGCGTTATGCACGGTCGATTTCAGATGTCCCATGCCTCGGAGAAGTTCAATGTTTGCCGGTTTCATGCGTTCCGTTTCCCCCGATGAAGACAGCCGTTCAAAACAGGTCCGCGAGGCCGGGCTTGGCGATATTCTTCGCCTGTTGCGCACGGTTGGGACAATTGCCGATGATGCACGACAAAGTGACGTGGCGATTGCCGGTATACTTGATGCGGTTTGCGATTATTGCCACTGGCCTGTCGGTCATGCCTATCTGCTTCGCGAAGACAATACGCTGTCTTCGGCCAAAATCTGGTCGATCGGGCGGGGTGTTTTGCCCACAGATCTGACCGATTTTCGGTTGCAGTCAGAGGCCACGGTTTTCACCATCGGGCAGGGCCTGATCGGGTCGGTTGCAAAGACGGGGGAACCTGTCTGCATCGAAAACGTTGTTACTAAGGACGGCTTCCTGCGCGCCAGCGGGGCTGCCCGGAACGGGTTGCAGGGCTGTTTCGCGCTACCGGTCAAAATGGCCGGTAAAGTGGTGGCCGTCATCGAATTTTTCAGTCGTAGTATCGCCCGTCTTGATGACGAGATGCTTGAACTGCTTGGCTTTGTTGGCGGGCAGGTCGCACGCGTGCTCGAACGTGATGCGGCACTGGCCGCGCGCGAAAAACTGGCATCGGATTTTGAAAGCCAGGTGCAGGGCACGGTCGGGATGCTGGGTGCCGCGGTCAGCCAGATGCGCAGTGCGCTTGATGTGCTGGGCGATAGCAACCGGCGGACGGATGCATGCGGCAAGGGCATTGATCAGGCGGCCCATGCCGCCCTTTCCCGGATAGAAAATGTCGCCGGGCAGATGGATGCGCTTCAGGCGGCGTTGACCACGATTGGCGATGATGCCGGGACGAATGTGGAAACCACCCGTACATTGGGGGCGCAGGCACGTGACATGCGCGATGAATTTGCCAAATTACAGGTGCGTGCAGCCGATGCGGGCAAGATGCTGGCGACGATTTCGGCCATCGCCAGCCAGATCAAATTGCTGGGGCTGAATGCCTCGATCGAGGCGGCACGTGTTGGCGAGGCCGGAAAGGGCTTTGCCATCGTTGCCAAGGAAGTCAAGGCGTTGGCTGGGCAATCCGAAGCCGCAACTGCCGAAATCGCCCAATGGATGGATGGTGTCACCGGGGCGATTTCAAAGGCCGGTGGGGATATCGACCGGATTTCCGATGCGATGGGCGACTTGCAGGCGCGTGCCGAAATCACCGCGGATCAAACTGGTGGGCAGGTTGAAATTTGTCGCACCGTTGCAGGGGATGCGCTTGATGCGTTGAAACAGGCGCGTGTGGTGGGTGCCAGTGTTTCCGATATTGCAGAAGCAATTTCCCATAACGGGCAGGTCGCGGGCGAACTTTCCGATGCAGCGCGGAACCTTGAAACGCAAGGATCGGAACTCAGCCACCGGGTGGAGGGCTTTGTCGGTCAGATCCTTGCTATGTGAGGGTTAGACTATCCGGTCGGGGAATTTCGACGTGCGCTTTGCCACCATGCGTGCCAATGGTGGACCAAACAATAGCACCATGAAAAAGCGCGTTGCCTGTAACACCAGGATAAAGGACAGGTCGACATTGGTGCTGGCCGCGATGATGGCGACCGAGTCAAGCCCGCCGGGGCTGGTGGCGAGATAGGCGGTCAGTGGATCAACATCCATGAAAATCACCAGCAATACCGAAATCCCGGCACAAAAACCGATCAGAACGAAAATCGAAATCAGGATTTTCGGCAGGGCATAGGCTGCGTGACGCAAAACCGAAGGCGTGAATTTCAACCCGATTATCCAACCGATCACGGCATAGGTCAGGCCAAGAAACCATTCAGGCAGGACGATATCGACCATACCGCTGATGCTTAACACCATGACGACGATCATCGGCACCAGAAGCGGCCCCGATGGCAAACGTGACTTTGCCCCGACAATGCACAGGATGACGGCGATTGCCACTGTGATACCAAAATCGCCGATATCAAACGGGCTAAACCATTGATGCGGATGGGCCGTCGCCAATGCCGGATCGACCCAGAAATTGGCAACACTTGATGCCACGGCAACCACAATCACCACCCGGACATATTGCATGAAGGCCACAAGCCTGGCGTCGGCGCCAAAGGCCTCGGCCATGATGACCATGGCGGAGGCGGCACCCGGCGATGATCCCCAGATGCCTGCCGTTCCCGGCAGGACCTGTTTGATGCAAAGAACCCAGCCCAGAAAGCTGCTGGCGATCAATGTCAGTGCCGTAACACCCAGAACCAGCGGCCAGTCATGCATGAAAGATGTAATGATCCCGGCGGTCATTGACCCGCCGACCATGCAGCCAAGCACCGATTGCGCGCCAAGATAGATCGGCTTTGGCATGGCGATGGTGGCGCCATTGGTACCCATGACAATGCCGACAATCATCGGGCCGAGCAAAAGGGCGGCCGGGATATCCGCATCATGCAGGATCACGGACAGCACAAGCGAAACGCCAATCAGCAATCCCCATTGCAGAAGATGCGGCATTTTGCCGAGCTTTTCCCGATCAGGGGGCGAGTTGGGTTTGAGGGACTTGGGTGCGTGGGGCGCATGGGGCGAGGTATCTGGCACGGGGAAGCCTTTGTTTGGGGCGGCAGGGTTATGGGGTGGTAAAGGTCAGTTCGGCTGATTGGCGGACACGCGCAATGCGCGGCAGGACTTCGGTGATTGAAAACTGGTGCATTTCAACCGATTTGGTGGCGGTGGTATCCTCGGCAATCATGATGTTATAGCCGTGTTCCCACGCCGACCGGGCGGTGGATTCCACGCCGAAATTGGTGACGACACCGCCAAGGACGATGGTGTCAATTCCGCGACGGCGAAGCTGAAGATCAAGATCGGTGCCGTAAAACGCGCCCCATTGATGTTTGGTAATGACGATATCGCCGGGTTGTATCAAGTCATCCACAAGGGTGCCCCAATCTTCGGGCGGGCATTTCGCCGGGACGGATGGCAGATCGACCATCTGGTGCGGGGCATCGGCCATGTCAGAAGACCAGTAAACGCGGACCAGAACGATGGGGGCGTTGGCCGAACGGAATTTGGCGATCAGATTGCGGGCATTTTCAAGCACCGCCTCACCGCTTCGCGGATGCAGGGACTGGGCCAGAATGCCGTTTTGCAGGTCGATCATGACAAGGGCGGTACGCGCCGGATCCAGCAGGAATTGATCTTTGGGCATGGGGCACCTGATTGGGGCAAGGTATAAGATCGGGGCAGATGGCGACGCCGTTTGAGTCTGGCGCACTGCTTTGGGGAAGGATCATGATAAACCGAAACATCCTGATATGGCGAGTTTTTCGGATGAATAGCGGGGAAACAGCGGGCGGGCAAGGGATTGGGACTTGGGCCGATCAATCGCGATGGCTTATGTTTTTGATCGCCACAGGAACAGGGAAACCCGATTGTCATGACCATCGATTTTGTCTTTGACGGGCCTGATGATGCCAAGCAGACCATTTTACTGGCGCATGGGGCGGGGGCCGCAATGGATAGCCCGTTCATGAATGAAATGGCGGCCGGTCTGGCGGCATGTGGCTATCGCGTGGCGCGGTTTGAATTTCCCTATATGGCGAAACGCCGGGGGGATGGAAAAAAGCGCGGACCGGATAGGGCCCCGGTTCTGATCGAAACTTATCAGCAGGTTGTGAAACAGCTTGGCACACCTGAAAATCTTGTGATCGGGGGCAAATCAATGGGCGGGCGGATCGCCAGTATGGTCGCAGATGACCTTGGCGTGCGTGGTGTCGTCTGCCTTGGTTATCCGTTTCATCCACCGGGGAAGCCTGAAAACCTGCGGACTGCGCATTTACAGAAAATGAAAACACCTACCCTGATCTGTCACGGCACGCGTGACCCGTTTGGCAGTCCGGACGAGGTGGCGGGTTATGGTCTGGCCGACACGGTATCCCTTCACTGGGTCTCCGATGGTGATCATGATTTCGAAGCACGCAAGAAGTCTGGTCACACACAGGAAGGCAATATTGCCGAAGCGATCAACGCGATTGATGCCTTTGTCAAAAGCACGGGATGACGTGGTTGGTTACGCCATCCCGCAAAAATCCGGGGTTACTGTGCCAGTAACCCGCCATAGGGATCATCCATAATGATCCGCCATACATTGCCGTTCGTTCGTTTCAGAACAGAAACCGAAAGGCCGTTATCATTGATTTGCGTTCCGTCCGGCGCCGTTCCCTGCATCGTCCATGGTGCAATGTGAAGGGCTGTATCATCGGTGACGAATACCTTGTGCCCGCCATAATCAAATGCCGGGTTGATGTCAAAGAACTGAATGAACTGTTCACGGATTTCCATGGCACCGCTTGTGGCAGTACCCGGTGTGAAGGCAATAACAGCATCATGGTCATAATGCGCCAGAACGCCTTCGATATCGCGGTTTTCAAATGCCTGTGTCATCGACAGAACGGTATCAAGAACCTGTTTTTCATCGGTGTTCATTGGGTGCCCTGGTTCGGTTGACTGTGCCGGGGTATTGAACCCCGGCAGCAAAAAGAACATCAAGGTTGGCAGAAATACCTTTTTCCTCATGACACCCCCAGCGGGGCAAGGGGAATGACATGGAAGGTGTTGGCTTTTTCAAAATCTGACGTGGGGGGCGAGATGTGGTCAGGGATCATGTGTTTGGTTCCGCAATCAGGTGATGGAGAGCGCGAATATTGGTGACGCGAAGGGATCAGGCCGGGATGCCTTCGACCGGCATCAGGAAATCCTTGGCATATTCATCACTCATTTCGGCGTCCTGACTGGCGATATCGATCCTTACCCCATTTGGGTCAAGCAGGGCGAAATGACGCTGGCCCCATGGTTCGTCGCGCAGTTCGAGTGCAAATTCGAAACCCTTGGCGCGGAGCTCACCGGCGGCAGTTTTGGCGTCCTCGACGCTGATGCCAAAGATGCTGCCGTCGCCCATGGTGCGGCCATGGAATAGCGGCGGCTGTGTCGGATGGTCGGGCTGCATCAGGCCGATTTGGACTTCCATGCATTCTGGCCAGACAAGGTGGATATACCAGTCCCCGGCAAAGACGGCGACAAAGCCGAGTTCTTCGTAAAAAGTCCGGCTTTCTGTCAGTTTTTCGGTGACGATAATCGGAAAGGCGCTGGTGACTTTCATTGGTTTTCTCCTGACGAATGTTGAAACCCTGTTCCCGATAATTGTCATGTTTGCACATACCTCCTGACAGGAGCCTGTCAGGAGCGTTATGATAATTTCTCGGTCATGCTGAGAAAGGAGCGAACATGAGAAGGGCCGACCGACTTTTCCGTCTTGTGCAGATTTTGCGCCGTCGCAAACTGTGCCGGGCGCGCGAACTAGCCGAGGAACTGGAAGTTTCCGAACGCACGATTTACCGCGATATTCGCGATCTTGCCGCGTCCGGTGTTCCGGTCGAAGGCGAGGCGGGGGTGGGCTATATCCTGCGCGATGGTTATGACCTGCCGCCATTGATGTTTGATGCCGACGAGATCGAGGCACTGGTGGTTGCCGCACGCATGGTGCAAAGCTGGACTGATCCGCAGATGGCGCGTGCCGCGGGCGATGCCCTGACCAAGATCGAGGCGGTCTTGCCGGAAAAAATGCGGGGTCTTATTGGCGGGGTGCCGATTGCGATTGCCGAAATCGCACAGGCCCCGATTGCGATTTCGATGCCCGATTTGCGTCGTGCCATCCGCGAACGGCATCTGATCAATATCGATTATACCGATGCCAAGGGGGATGACACCAATCGGCGGGTCTGGCCGTTGGGGATGCTGTTTTTTGGTACCATCTGGCTGTTGGCAAGCTGGTGCGAACTTCGCCAGGCCTTCCGCGTTTTCCGTGCAGACCGGATCAAGAACATGCAGATCACCGCAGATCATTTCCGACCGACACCGGGGCGGACATTACGTGACTACCTGATTTCCGAAGGCGTCGAGGGGGAAATCCTCAATGGCATCGGCCGATAACGAATTTGTCCAGATGGTAAGCGAATTGTTATCCCCACTTGGAAAAATCCACCCGAACCGGATGTTTGGTGCATTCGGGCTTTATTGCGATGGGGTATTTTTTGCGATCATTGATGACGATGTGCTGTATCTGAAAGGCGATGAACAAACTGCCGGGGCCTACGATGCGCAAGGTATGGCACCCTTTTGTGTGCCATCAGGTCGCCCGATGACACTGTCTTATTTCGAGGTTCCGGGTGATTGGCTGGACGAGCCTGATCAAATGATGGAATTTGCCCATATGGCACTTGGTGCTGCGCATCGTGCGGCAGCGGAAAAGGTGGCCAAAGCCAAGCGCAAAAAATCGAAAACCGGCAGTAATGGGTAAAAGTTTTCAGGGAGATCAGGGGCAAAATCATCCGATTGTTTGAGGTCGCACTGAAAGGGCTGCATTTGCCGCGGATTTTCGTATAAGATTTTCCTGTAGTAAGAAAACCACGGGGAAAGCGCATCGGTGTGGCGTTAAAGGATTTGTGCCGAAGCATTGTCGGGACGTTCCGCGTTCGGGAAGATCAACCCGAACTGGTTCGCGCGCAGGTCAAGGCCCTCTCCCGTCAAATCCCGTTACTTTACATCCTGCTTTTTGCCAACGCGGTTGCGCTGGCTTTCACGCATTACGGAACCGCACCCGACTGGATGACGGTTTATATTCCAGCGGTTCTGGGAATTGTCTGTCTGATCCGCGGGCTTGCATGGATGCGCTTGCGTGATACGGCAAATGATTTTGCCAGTGCGGTGCTGCATTTGCGCCGTATCCGCATTTTGGCCGCAGTCATCAGCGTCGTCTTCACCGCCTGGGCGATCAAGATGTTTGGTTATGGTGATGCCTATCAACAGGGGCATGTCGCCTATTTCATCTCGATCACCGTGGTTGGGTGCATCTTCTGTCTGTTGCATTTTCCCCCGGCAGCCCTGTTGGTCGTCATCATCGTTCTTGGGTCTTTCATCCTGCATTTCGGGTCTACCGGGAACGAGGTCTATGTCGCGATTGCGGCCAATATGGCGATGGTCTCCTTGATGATTGTCCAGATCATCCGAAGCTACTACGCGGCGTTTTCCGGACTGGTGGAATCGCAAATCGATCTGGAAAAGCAGCACACCAAAACCATCGAGCTTTCCAACCAGAACCGTGAACTGGCCTTTCGTGATGCCTTGACCGGTCTTTCCAACCGCCGCGCATTCTTTTCCCATCTTGACGAAGCGGTAGCACGCGCAAAGGACGGCGGGCGTTTTGCGGTTGCGATGATTGATCTGGACGGATTCAAGCCGGTCAATGACGTGCATGGCCACCCGGCTGGCGATGATGTGCTGGTCAAAGCCAGCGCCCGCTTACGCGACATTCTGGGACCGGATGTCTTGTTGGCGCGACTGGGTGGGGATGAATTCGGTGTGATCCTTGATGATATTACGGATGCCGCGGAACTGATCCGTATCGGACGGGAACTTTGCGGAACGCTTAATGATCCGTTCGAGGTTGGCGGGGGAACGGTGCAGCTTTCCGCTTCGCTTGGTTTTGCGACCTACCCGGCGGTGGCGCGTAAACCCAACGCCCTGTTCGAGCGTGCCGATTTCGCGCTTTACTACGCCAAGAAAAACATGCCGGGCCATCCGGTTCTGTTTGCCGCCCATCACGAAACCCTGATCCGCCATGACAGCCAGATCGAACAGGCCCTGCGCAAGGCCGATCTGGAAAGCGAATTGTCGATCCACTATCAACCGGTTTTTGATTTGCACAGCGGTAAACTGCATTCGATCGAGGTGCTTGCCCGGTGGGATAACGACAAAATGGGGCGGGTTTCACCCGAAATGTTTTTCCCGGTGGCCGAAAAAACCGGACAGGTCGGAACTTTGTCGACGATTCTGTTCCAGAAGGCCCTGAAATCCATGATCGCCTGGCCACAGGATGTACCGTTGTCGTTTAACCTGTCGGCCCGCGATATAGTTCTGCCCGATATGGCGCACTGGCTGATTGATCAGATCAAATTCTTTGGGATTGATCCGGGACGTCTGACATTTGAAGTGACGGAAACGGCTTTGCTGCGCGATTTTGTGTCGGCTCGTGCCAGCATCCGCTATCTGCGCCGCCACGGTGCAAAGGTTGCGCTGGACGATTTCGGGATCGGGTATTCCAGCCTGCGCTATGTTCATGAACTGGAATTCGACTGTCTGAAGATTGATCGCAGTTTTATCGAACCGATTGTAACCAGTGAACGCAGTCAGCGGATTGTCAAAACCGTAATCGACATGTGCGATAATTTGGGCACGGATTGTGTGATTGAGGGGATCGAAACACCCGAACAGCGTGACGAGGTTCTGCGTCTTGGCGGGCATCTGGCGCAGGGATATTTCTTTGCCCGGCCATCGGCCATGATTGATTGGGACGCGTTGCCCAATGTGGCAGGTCTGGATCGGACAGATCCTCCATCACTCACCCGACCGGCAGACGCAAAATCATAACGTTCCCATCATTAGATACGTGATCGCAAATAGGGCAAAATCGGCTGCGGATTTGCCCTATTGATGTCGGTTTCCCGGTTAATCTTCCCGCAACCCAATCAGGGTATTCTTCTGGTCATCCGGCATGGCAGATAGTGGCATATGTCCGCGTCGCGCGCCGGACAGCACCGGATACCGATTTTGCGGCCGATCTAAGCAATTGAAACGACTCGTTGTTTTTATTGGCTATTACAAGGATTCTGGCGAGTCGTTACGATTCGCCATCTCAGACGGGAACAGGGCTTCGGACAGATGTCAGGCCAGACGCACATTTCATCCCAGATACCGGCGGTCACGATTGATGGCATTGATCTGGCGCCTGAAATTCGCACCCGTCTTCGTCATCTGATTGATAGCCTGCCTGATCAACCCGCCCGATTACGGGTAATGGGGCATGTTCTGCTGGATATGGGGCTTGGCAGTCTTGCACTTGATGCGTTTGGACGGGCCCTGTTGCTGGATGATCTTGATCCGGCAACCCATCTGGGACTGACCCGGACCTATTTGCAGAACGGGGCGCGTGAAACCGCGCTCGAACATCTTGAAATCGCAATCAGCCTGCGGCCCGATGTCCGTGAATTGCGTGTGGTCGCCGCCGACCTTGTCGGATGCCGCGACAGGATGCGTGCCTTCAATCAACTGGGGGCGGTGTTATCAGCTGATCCGGATCATGCCGGCGCCCGAAAGGGACTGGCTGCATTGATCCGCTCGGTAATCACCAGCCGCATCCAGGAAGACAAATCTGCGACCTGGAAGGTGGCTGCTGATACTGCACGCGTCTGGGGTTTGCAGGATCATATGCCTGCACAGGAACTTTCCCCACCACAGCCGTGGTTCCTGAATTAACGGTTTTCCGGGGTTTGCCGGTTGGGTTGCAATGACACCACGGTAAAGTCGTCATGCAGTTTGACCGGTGCCCGATCCATGAACTGATCGGCAAGGTGGGATGCCAGATCGGGCATGCCGCCTGTTTCCGAAATAATATCCTGCACCAGATGCAGCAGGCGTTCACCTTCAAGCAGCGCGCCGTCATCAAGCACGGTTTCAATCAGAGCATCGCTGTATAGCAGCAGGAAGTTATCAATACCAAAGGCGGTTTCACGCGTTTCATATCTGGCATCGCGAATAACGCCAAGCGGGACGCCAGAGCCATCAAGAAACGTGGTCGAGCCGGTTTTGACATTGCCAAGAACCGGCGACGTACAAGCAGCACTGGCATAGCGGAATGTTTCGGCAGTCCGGTTTATAATGCCATAAAGCATGGTCGCATATTGCCCAACCGGCAGCAGCCCCTTGAGGTGGCGGTTAAGGGATTCCAGATACGCGCCCGGATCATCGTCATGTCGGTCATCCGACCAGATCAGGGAGTGAAGGCGAAATGTATTCAGCGCTGCACCAAGACCGTGACCGGCGAAGTCAACGATGTAAACACCAAGCCTGTCGTCATCAATCGGGGCCAGTCCCCACATATCACCGCCAAGTTCGGATGACATCTGGAAGCTGGCGCTGATGGTCATGCCATAATCAAGACCGATACCACGATACTGTTCCGCCTTGGGTATCAGCATTTCCTGCATGTCGCGCGCCATTTCCAGTTCGGATTGCGTGCGTTCCTGATAGGCCTGCAGTTGTTTGACCAGCAGGCGGTTTTCAAGATGGATGCGCGTGCGTGCGATCATTTCCGCCTTGTTCAGCGGTTTCAGAATAAGGTCGGTTGCACCGTCTTCGAAAATACGGGTGCGACCTTCGTTTTCTTCAAGGGCTGTCTGGGCGATGATCGGGGTTTCGGCAAATGAAGGGTCGGCGCGCAAAACCTTGCAGACCTCATAACCATCCATTTTCGGCATGATAATATCAAGGATGATCAGGTCGGGATTATGTTTGTTTGCCTGCTCCAGGGCATCCTCGCCATCCTTGGCAAAAACCAGATTGGTAAAGCCATCCGATCGCAGATAGGACGCGATGATTTCGCGCGAGATCATGGTGTCGTCGGCAATCAGGATCGTGGCATCGCGCGGGTTACGCAGGTCTGCTTCGCCCGATGCACGTTCAGCCGCTTCCAGTCCGGCGGCAAAAGTCGTATTCAACGGTAGGGATGCCGCAGTGTCGGGCGCAAAGGTAAGCCGGATTGTCCGTCCACCGCGATCAAAGCTGACATCGTGGCAAAGGCTTCTGATCAGGGGCAGGCCACGACCAAAGGTGGATTCCGCACCGGGCAGTTTGGGAACTGGCGTTTCATCGGGTGGGACAAAGCCGCTTCCCTGATCATTGATCGAAATTTCGACATTGCCATTACGTCGTTTTTTCGCGGTCAGCATGATCACCCGCCCGCCATAGACCGGTGATGCCAGGCGGCGTGCTGTTTCCTCACCCAGTTCGTTGAAGCGATCCATCGACAGATGGCCGGTCGTATTCATTTCCAGATTGCCGTGGATCATTGAATTGGCGAAGGCTTCCTGTACCGCCATTTCGACCGTCGGGGCGATCGTATCGTGAATGATACCGCGGTGGCGAAGGGCCGTGACGAATTTGCGTGCCATCGGCAATTGATACGCACTTTGTGTCGACATGCAGACCAGAAGGTCCCAGTTGGCGCCTCGTTTGGCCGTTCGCAACGGGCCAAGGTCGACCAAATCAAGCCCGTCATAGCATTCGACAAAGTAATTGCAGTTAAGACGGACCAGTGCGCCCAACCATTCCCGGCCGGTTTCGGACGGAATCAGGCATAACTGATATCGGTTGCTGTGAGGAAAATCTTCGGGGCTTCGGCCAAAGAAAAGTTCCGCATGAGCACCGGCTCCATCCCCGAAGATATGCCGACCATCAAGCACTTGTGCCGCCCGCGCGCGGTCAAGCGGTTCGGCAACGGCAACAAATGGGCGTGGCTGAACCTCGCCGGTTGCAGGCATTGTCAGTCTTCCAGTTTGAACAGAGTGTCGAACCGCGCAACTTCAAGCATGCGTTTGACCTGTCCCTGCGCGCCTTTGAGTATGACCGTGGCACGGGACTTTTCACCTTCGTCACGTGCAAGCAGCAGCATGCCAAGCCCGGCTGAATCGATAAACTCGACCCCGGAAAGGTCAAGAATTTGTATTTCGGCCTCCTGACTGCGGATTTCTTCGATCAGTTTGCGAAAACTGGAATGGTCCCCAAATGTAAATCGGCCATTCAGTTCTACTTTGATCGTGTTGCCGGATTTTTCGGTGGTGTAATTCAAGCCGTGATACTCCCGGATGCGAGCAATGTTACTGAAACTATGCCTTTTTTAACCAAAAGCTGATTTGTATGGGATAACGAATCAGCTGACTACAGGTTAGCAGTTGTGCATGTAATGTCACTATCGGTATGGTTGCCGATAGATGGTTAGATCGGGATGCGAACCACAAAATGCCAGATCAGGCACGCATTGTTGTTGTTGAAGACACCTTGTCGCTCGCGCGGGTGTATCAGGACTATTTGCGTGCGGACGGTCACAAGGTCGAGCATGTCGTCAACGGTCGCGATGCGATCAAAAGGCTGCGCAGTGATCCGCCAGACGTTCTGGTACTTGACCTGATCCTGCCAGACATGGATGGTCGGGAAGTTCTGCGTGCTGCCCATCAGGCTGCGCCGGAATGCAAGGTGGTTGTGATCACAGCGCATGGTTCGGTCAATATCGCGGTCGAGGCGATGCGTGACGGGGCGTGGGACTTTCTTTTGAAGCCTTTCACCGCCGACAAACTTCGTGTCACGGTCAGTGATGCGCTTGAAGGCCGGGCCGCGGTCAATGATACCGGAAAAAAAACGGACAGCGAAAATATCACCGACGAGATGTATTTTGACATCATTGGCGGATCGGACACGATGCATGATATTTATCGCATCATTGAAAACGCAGCCCCCAGCCGGGCAACGGTTTTCATTACCGGCGAGTCAGGTACCGGCAAGGAACTTGCCGCCGAAGCAATTCATCGCCGATCCGAGCGCGTCAACGAACCGTTCATTCCGCTGAACTGTGGTGCGATCCCCAAGGATTTGATGGAAAGCGAGATTTTCGGTCATGTCAAAGGCGCGTTTACCGGTGCCGTAATTGACCGCGAAGGCGCTGCCCACAGGGCCGCTGGCGGAACGCTGTTTCTTGATGAAATTTGCGAAATGGACCTTGATCTGCAGACCAAGCTTCTGCGCTTCATCCAGACCGGGACGTTCCAGAAAGTCGGTGGCAGTTCGATTGAAAGCGTTGATGTAAGGTTTGTGTGCGCAACAAACCGCGATCCGCTTGAAGAAGTACGTGCCGGACGTTTCCGCGAAGATTTGTATTATCGTCTTCATGTGATTCCGCTTCACATGCCACCATTACGTGATCGCGATGATGATATCCTGCAGATCGCCAATTTCTATCTGCAACGCTTCACCCGTGAAGAGGGACGTGATTTTCAACGGTTCAGCCCGGACGTGGCCGCTTTGTTCGCGCGCTATGCCTGGCCGGGCAACATCCGCCAGCTTCAGAACATCATCCGCAACATTGTGGTGCTGAATAACGGCACCGAAGTCACCATGTCGATGGTGCCCCGCCCGGTTAACAGTGGCACGGACGAAGAACGTTTTGGGTCGGGATCCATCGAAGCACCACCACCCCATCCGGTTGTGTCAAACGGGTTGGAGGATGCCGGTCGATTTTGGGAAGGTGACCCGGATGCGTTGGCCTTTTTGGCCGGTGCGCGCAACCTGCGCAATGATACAGAAGCACATCATATGGATACGACCTCGGCTCCGGCTCCGGCCATGATTGGCGCGGATGGCCGGTTCGCGATGGCGTCGATGCCCGCCGGGTTGCCGATGGACAGCCGTTATGCCGGAATCAAACCGCTTTGGCTGGTGGAAAAGCAGGCGATAGAAGAAGCGATTGCGCGATGCGGCGGATCAATCCCGCGTGCGGCGGATGCGCTTGGCGTCAGCCCGTCGACCATTTATCGCAAAAAGCAGGCCTGGGAAGAAAACGAGGCGAAATAGGCCGTCTAGTTTCTGAAAGCTGCCAGTGCCCGTTCCAATCGTTGCCAATCCTTTTCCGGGCCGGGCAGGCCAAAGCGGATGCGGCCCGCATCATCATCAAATAATCGTACCAGAATACCCTGTGTCCCCAGATGGTCTGCAAGATCTGTGGCGTTTTTGCCGTGATAAAGCCGGAACAGTGACGTTCCACCTAGCAAAGCCAGATCGGAATGTGCGTCAATCAGGGCATCAAGGCGTTTTGCATCGTCACACAGCTGATTGCGCATACCGGATTGCCATGCCCGGTCGTCAAATGCTGTGCATGCGATGGCAAGTGCGGGTCCGGCGATTGCCCATGGGCCTATCCGGTCAGTCAAATCCGCTGCCAGATCGGGACGCATGACGGCACATCCCAGCCGCAGACCTGCAAGACCGAAAAACTTGCCAAACGAACGCAAAACAATCAGGTGGTCGAGTTCATGGCACTTTGGACAGATGCTGTGTTCCGGACTGCAATCCATAAAGGCCTCATCAATCAGAAGCCATTTGCCGTTTTCTATCGCCATTCGGGCGAGTTCGGTCAGCGTGACCTGATCAATCAGACCGCCGTCGGGATTGTTCGGATTAACCAGAATGACGATGTCATTTCTGCCGCCCGGTGATCCCAGAATATCTGCAATTGCGGTCTTGCGGTTTTCCGGTGTTGTCATGACGGTATTTGTTTTGAACCCAGCGCGTTTCCAGCCCAAGGCATGTTCGGCATATGTCGGGCCAATGATATGGGCTGTTGCGCGTTTACCGTGATCAGCAAACCAGAAGGGAATGGTCTGGATCAATGCCTGTGTTCCTGGGGCGCAAACAATATGCTTGATATCAGGAATGCCGTAATAGTCGGCGGCGGCCTGCTTCAATGCAGTCAATTCGCTTGCCAGTGGCAGGCGTTGCCAATGGATGGGATCAAAAGACGATATCGGCCATGGGGTGGCATTGATGCCTGTTGACAGATCAAGCCATTCCTGCGGCGCAATACCATATTTTTCGGCTGCCTTGTCGATGGCGCCACCATGTGATGGGGATTGCAGGGTCATTTATGTGCCTTTGGCCGGAAATGGCTGTGCAGAACAATAAAACAGAATGCTATCTGCGTAACGCGTGACAGGTTTGCGCGCAAGTCGGACTTGCGCGGGGGCAGGTGACTTCGTATCGTCCGCGAAAAC
Source organism: Thalassospira sp. A3_1 (assembly GCF_017744215.1). Taxonomy (NCBI): domain Bacteria; kingdom Pseudomonadati; phylum Pseudomonadota; class Alphaproteobacteria; order Rhodospirillales; family Thalassospiraceae; genus Thalassospira; species Thalassospira sp. A3_1. Next base: position 977,628 of record NZ_JAGHQQ010000002.1, read on the forward strand.
CTGCTTTGGATTTCCGCCATGATAACCGCATTTCAAGCCTGCGAACGTGCAAGCTGGCTTTCGATCAATCCGCAATTGACGATTTCTGGCGATGATGCCCGGATCGGGGACGTGCCATCAGTCGGGGCCGATCAGGGCGGGTTCGATGGTGCACCCCATTCGGAGCGGTTCTGGGAAGATGGGTATTTTCTGATCAGGGACCTTTTGCCCGTTGACAGCCTGACGGATTTGCGGGCCGGTATCGAAAACCTGGTGGCGAATGGCTTGCCGCCTGCGATGATCTATCTTTACGACGAGGCATGGCAGGTGTTCAGACGGCTTCGCCCGTTGCTGAACCATTTCCTGGGGGATCGGGTTAAGCTGCTTCCGCATTTTTGGGCCTGGCATGTCAATCCCGGGGAGGACGGGCGTGGATGGCCCCCTCATCGCGATTATCAGGGGGAAAGTGCGATCGGCGATGACATGCTGATCAGTCTGTCGCTTTGGGTGCCACTGGGCATTGCAAACCCTGATAACGGCTGTATGTACGTATTGCCGCGCTCATTCGAAAAGTGTTATCATCAGCCGGTTGCTAAACCGGAAGATGTGGCTTTGCAAGACGTTCGGGCATTGCCAGCCGGGCCGGGGACTGTAATGGGGTGGCGACAGGATTTGTATCATTGGGGGGGACGGTCAAGTGCCTTTGCCAGCGAGCCACGGATCAGTCTATCGCTTGAATTCCAGAATGCTGCTTTCGATCCGATGGCGGATCGTTTGCTTGATCTGGAGCAGCCACCGGTCTTTCGTGAACGGCTTGAACTGATTGTGCAGCAATTTGCAAAATACCGGCATATGCAATCTATGGATGACAATACCCTGCGATGGGTCGACGACATTATTGTCGAACTATCGGGTCGGGCGTGACTTGGCAGGGATATTGTTCCAATTGCCGTGATGGCACACTAACAACGGTCAAAAGACCAGAACCGGGGTCGATGCCAATATGCCCAAGATGCTGAGCCTTACCGGTATCGCGTTTCTTGCGTTTTGTATCATCAGCCCTGGCTTTCTGTTTTTCACGTCTCTTGACGATGATCTGGTTTCAGCAATTACCATTTCTGTTCTGGTGGTTGTCGAGTTTATTGCACTGTTGTCGATATGCATCGGATGGATTGTTTTTGACATCACCAAGCGCAAACAGATTTTGTATGTCGCGGCCTCGATGGGACTGCTTCTTTTCAGCGATATTCTGGGTATTCCCAATCTCGTGTATGGTCGCGCCCTGCTGGGGCAGGAGCAGGCACTTGGATCCTTTACCGGTCTTTTGATCCTTGTTTTACGGCTTGGTTCGTTCTCGCTGGTGCTTATGAGTTGGTATATCGCGAACCGCCAGGAAAACAGGCCGGGTAATGATCAGGTATGGGGACTGGTACCGGGAATGATCGTGGCAGGCTGTGCCGTTCTGGCATTCCTGGTTTGGCTCTTGCCCGATGTTTCAAGTGATGTCGGCGGTGCCCTGCAAAATATCAGTACCCTGATCCTGTTTCCGACCATGGTAATGATTTTTGCCTGTGCCGCAGGGTATCTGGTCCGGTGCCACTACCGATTTACCCTTTCCGAAGCCTTGTTTTGTTTCGCGCTTCTGATCGGATGTTTTAATCATCTGGCGTTTTTTGCCTTCGGGCCGGAAAATGCCGATATTGTTGCGCGCTTTATCATTCCGTCCCGCCTGATCAGTTACAGTTGCGCGCTGGCTTTCATGTTGCTGGAACTGCGCAGCCATTATCGCCAGTCGTTTCAGGCAAGCTCTGCCAAAAGCGAATTCCTTGCCACGATGAGTCACGAAATCAGAACCCCGTTAAACGGTGTTCTGGGCATGGCGCAACTGTTACAGCAAAGCCAACTTGACGATGCGCAAAAGGAACGGGTCAGCGCGATCCTTTCGTCGGGGCGGGCGCTAATGGCGCTTTTGAATGATATCCTTGATATGAGCAAGATCGAGGCTGGTCGCGTCGAACTGGAAAAACGACCGTTTCACCCATCCGATATCACCTATGACCTGTTTCGTGCGATTGCCGATATGGCGCGCGAAAAGAACCTTTCCCTGCATTGCGATGATGTGGCCTTGGCAACGCGAATGTTTATCGGTGACGAGGTCCGGTTTCGTCAGATCCTTTGGAACCTGTTGTCAAACGCGGTCAAATTCACCCGTAAGGGATCTGTGAGACTGGAAGTCACGCACGAGGAAATTGTACCCGAACGCGTTCGACATCTGATTTCGGATGAGGAAGTATACCATTTCGCGGTTATCGATACCGGCATCGGTATCCCGCGGGACCGACAGGAACAGATATTTTCCCCTTTCAGTCAGGCCGATAATTCCACGATGCGTCAATATGGCGGAACGGGGCTTGGGCTTTCAATCGCGCGCAGCCTGACGGAGCTGATGGGTGGTTTTATGACGGTCAACAGTGCCGAAGGACAGGGCACGCGGTTTGACCTTTGGCTGCCGTTCGAAGCCCGGGAATCGGAACTGCATGCGCAGGGCGGCAGCCAGATTGCCGAGGGTAATGGTGACAGTGTGCTTTCTGGCCGTCGCATTCTTGTTGCCGAGGATAACGAGATCAATGCCAATGTGATCCGCGGCTTGTTGCAGCGTCACGGATTGGTCGTCGATATTGTTCCAAATGGTCGGGAGGCGGTGCATGCCTTCCAGAACAATTCCTATGACGCGATCCTGATGGATGCTCATATGCCGGTTCTGGACGGAGAGGGTGCGACCCGTCATATTCGTGAACTGGAACGTGTCACCAGGGGGGGACGCATTCCAATCATTTGTGTCACTGCCGAAGCATTCAGCGACCGGCATCGCGATTTTCTGGCTGCGGGAATGGATGAAGTCATGACCAAACCCGTTGAGGAACGCAGGCTTTATGGTGTGCTTTTGCGCTTCCTCAGAAGCCGCGGTGTTTCCCGTCCCGCTGTTTTGGATACGCGCGTTCCTGATCTTGCCGAGGCTGTAAATCCTATACCTGATTCGACCTTGGAACAGCCGGCGCCAAATCCGGTTGTCGAAAACATTTCAGCCAAAGAGACCAAGATGAACCTGATAGACAAGATGCGCTTTGATGAAATGAGCAGTGCATTGGGTGCCGATCAGATGGCAAGCCTGATTGATCTGCTACCGGCATCCTATCAGGAAGAACGCGAAAAGATGATGGCTGCGATCACAGATGGTGATCGCGAAAGGCTTCGCCGTGCTGCACATACAATCAAGGGAATGGCGGCAAATCTGGCTGCTGAAAAGCTGTCTGCGAATGCACGCAAGCTCGAGCTTTATGACGGCGACTTTGATACGGCAATTCACGACCAGATTGCCGAACTTGACCGTCTTGCCGAGGACACCGCCAATGCCATGCGTAAAGCCTTGCAAGACTGATTCTCGCAAATAAAAAGACCGCGCTTTATCTGCGCGGCCTTTCTTCCCGGTCGGTCACTGTGGTGATTTAGCGTATGATCAGATCCAGTTGATGGCGTGAGATCGCCTCATTCCCGGTTTCCGTAACAATGACAGAATGTCCCGGACACATGGCGATGCCGCTATCGCTATCCATCAGGATCATGTGCAGGAAATACACCATGCCCGGTTCGGCAATCACCGGATTGCCGTGATAGAACATTGGCCAGTCCATCCAGTTCGGCGCAAAGGTCGTGCCCATTGAATAACCGCATGCATTCAGGCGGTGGGCCTTCATGCCGCCTGCATCGCAAATCCGGGCATAGGCATCAAACACATTGCCGATCGGATCACCCGGTTTAAGTGCCTCGCGGCAGGCCGCCATGGCATCGGTTGCGACCTTGTGCATTTCAACATGGCGTGATGTTGCTTTGCCTACCGGAATGGTGCGCATCATCGCGGCATGGTAATGCCGATAGGCACCTGCCCATTCCAGTGTGATCTGGTCAGTATCCGCCAGATGCTTGCGGCCTGTAAAATAACGGCACAGCAGGGCATCGCGCCCGGCGCCAATGATGAATTCATTGCCGGGATAATCCCCGCCGCCTTTGAAGATTGCACTCTGCATGGCGGCAAGAATATCGCCTTCGAAGGCACCGGCATGGACGGTTTCAAGGGCGGCATCCCACGCATCATCGGCAAGGCTGGCGGCAGTGCGGATATAATCCAGTTCGGCCGGGCTTTTTACAACGCGCAGTTCCGATACCAGACGGGATGCATCGGTGAGCGTGCAGAAACCGTCAAGGGCGGCCTCAAGTTTTTTGCCGTTGGCAGCCGTCAGGCCATAGGCGTCGTATTCCACCCCAAGCTTTTTGCCGCCACAGCCAAATTCGGCCAGCATATCACGCAGTTGCAGGGCTGGGTTAATATCCGGACCATCAACCCAGATACGAATGTCATCAATGTCGGATGTGTGCTGCGCCTGACGCAAATCGGGCGCGCGGGTAATCAGGGCCACACGCCCGTCAGCCCCCAGATACAGACACTGGAAAAAGACATAACCGAACGTGTCATATCCTGTCAGATAGAACATGCTTTCCTGACGAAACATCAGCAGGCCGTCCAAGCCGGCAGCTTCGAGGCTGGCAACCGTTTTTGCCCGGCGGGCAGCCAGTTCGGCGCGTTCAAAATGCAATGCCATTGGCATATTCCCTGATTGTGATTGTTGATTTGCCGATGACGCTAACAAACTCCGTGAACGGGAAATAGAAAAAATTATGATCCGATGATGTTTTATTGATAAATTATATTTATTGCCTCAAGCCCGGTAGGAAATTCCCGTTTCAGATCATGATTTTACCGGGGAAATCAGTAAATTTTATTCGAAAACATAGACATTCTGTCATTTCCCCCCACATCAAATGTAATGGCAGTGTCATAAAGGGTTTTGTAATAGCCCAATGCCAGTTCCGCTTAAGACCATCCCCTTCAGGAGGCAAAAGTGGCTAGCTATCAGAAACTTTCTAGAACCACACCAGGAACGTCACCGCGAGACCGACAGTTCGAACCGGCCTATGAAAAATGGCGTCGCGATGATCTTTATTACCTTGCCAAACAGCATGGAATAGAGAACCGCGCAGACATGTCGACCGATGAACTGGCCCGGGCGTTGCGCGACATAAGATAGGCCTGTGCATGTTTGCCAAGATCAATCAGCATCACGCTTTTGCGGTGATGTGATGATTTGTTGTGTCCGATGGCATCTCAACATCGCTTTGCAAGGTAACAGTAAGGTTAAATTTGCCCTTCAAGCTTGCCCGTTGCCAGACGTGCGGCATACCTTCCTTGTGGCGAACCGAGCCATATGGAGGGTCCCGTGAAGCCAGTGCAACTTGTTTATCACCGTGGTGACAGTCTCAACGCGCCCGAAAATACCTTTGCCAGCGCCGAAAGCGCGATTATTGCCGGGGCGGATTATATCGAGTTCGATGTGCATCAGTCCGCGGATAATGTTCTTTATGTCATGCATGACGAAACTGTGGACCGAACAACTGACGGTACCGGTGTGATCGCAGAAATGACAAGTGCGGAAATTGACCGTCTGGATGCCGGTTCGTGGTTCAGTCCGGCTTTCGCCGGTGAACCGGTTCCACGACTGGACGACTTTCTGCGTCGCCTGAAGGGGCGTGTTAAAATCTATTGCGAGATCAAGCAGGCGGATGCGGGCCGGGTTGTGGATATGCTGGATGATTTTGCGTTCGGCAATGACGTTTTTGTCAGTTCCTTTTCCGCCGACATTCGCACCGACTTGCGTCGGATTGCCCCGGATTTGAAACGCAATGTCCAGCTTCATGTGGCCGGCTCGCTGGAGCACGCCATCCACCATGAACAGGCGCACATCTTCGAGTTTCTGGAAGAAAATGTAACCCGGGAAGCGATCGAGGAGGCCAAGCGGCGCGGTCTTGAGACCATGATCTTCATCGATACGCCAAATGCCGAACTTTTTGCCAATCTTGTTGAATGGCAGATCGACTATGTCAATCTTGACTATGCGGCACTTTTCCGTGCGGTTCAGCAGGAAGTCCTGTTGCGTTTTGATGGGGCGGGGCTGGCATCCTGATCCTTACGTATGGGCTTAGTTGATTTGACCTTATCGGCAATATTGGTTATTGCGGCGGCACTGAATATAAACGGGCGGTCGTCGTGCTAACACGGCGCCAAAGTCCTGTGACCAGTGTCGGGGGAATGATCTTTGAAGCTTGGATGTTGGCTCGCCGTATTGTGCCTGCTTTTTGTTGCTGCGCGCGCCGAGGCAAGCGGGGCAAACGATTTGGCCGAGCCGCATATTGCCTTTATCAATCCCGGCTATGGGGATCGCGGTTTCTGGAAAGATGTCCGCGATACCATGCAGGCGGCAGCCGACCAGTTCGGCTTTCAATTGACCGTTTTCGATAGCGACCGTGACTGGGCGATGATGGCCGAAAGTGCCAATCGCGTTTTTGCGATGAATCCGCCCCCCGACTATATTATCGCGGTCAACGAACATCAGCAGGGGACGCGTATCGTGCTTGAGGCGCAGGAACGCGGTATACCGGTTCTGATGTTGCTGAACGACCTGACAGAAGAGCAGAAGAAGCGATATGGTCGGCCAGGGGCGGAATTAACGACATGGATCGCCACCCTTGTCCCCGATAACGAACGTGCCGGATTTGAAATTGCCCAATCGCTGATTACGGCGGCACGCGATGCCAATAGGGGCCGGATGCCTGAAAATATCTGTCTGCTGTCACTGACCGGTGACAGCGTTACACCGGCTTCCCTGCTGCGCATTGACGGGCTTGATACCGCACTTGAACGATATCCGGTTTTGCGAGAACAGCGTCGTCTTGTCGCCAACTGGTCTTTCGAGGAAGCTTATCGTCGCACGGCCGACTGGCTTGAGACCGATGGTTGTCTTGACGCGGTTTGGGCGGCAAACGATAACATTGCCCTTGGTGCGATCAAGGCGATAGAAGAAGCTGGAAAAATCCCCGGGCAGGATGTTTTCGTTGGTGGTTTGAACTGGTCGGCCGAAGGGCTTGAGAGCGTTGCTGCGGGCAAAATGACCATGACACATGGCGGGCATTTTCTGGCCGGTGCATGGATCATGGTATTGCTAAAAGACTATCTCGAAGGTGTTGAAAGATTAAGGGACAACCCCGAAGTTTTCTTCAGAATGCAGACCGTAACGCCAGAAAACCTGCGCGTCTACCAACGTGTACTTGGGGAACGCGACTGGGACAAAATTGATTTTTCCCAGTTCAGTCTTGTCAACAACCCGGAACAAAGAGACTATCAGTTCGGGATCAAGGGGCTAAGCCCGGTATCGAAACGGGATTGAAACCAGTGGCCTTGCACTGGATAAAATGGCTGGAACAGAAAGGCTCAGGCGTGTCCAAGACAGGAAATGAGAAAGCGCAGGACCTGTCTGCACTGAAGCTTGGCAGTTCGGTGGCTGCAAGGCAGCTTAAATATTCCCTGTTTGCCGCGATATTGCTCGGCCTTATCATTACCGCCTTCCAGATTGTCAGCGATTATCGCTGGATTGGCGATGTTTATCGACAGGCCAATGAACGTGTTCTTGAAAGCAGTGTACCCGTTGCTAACGAGGCGGTGACAAAGAGGGACACCGATCTTGCCGAGGCAATCGTGCGCGGCATGATGGTGCAGCGTTCCGTTTCAAAAGTCACAATCACAAATGAGGACGGTTCGGTTCTGTATCAGCGCAAACGGGCAACGGGGGAAATTCCGGTTTCGAGGTGGGCCGAACAGTTGTTTGGCGGTTTGCAGACACGTGAAATCCTGTTGCCGGGGGATACGGGACCATCCTCCGGCTCGGTCGCGATGATGGTCGTAGAACTTAATCCGCAGGTTTTTGTGACTGTATTCATGTCCCGTTCTGCGTGGTCATTTCTGGCGAACATGGTGTTCGCCGTAGCCATGGCTGTGGTGTTTGCGGCACTCAGTTACGTTGTTTTTTCCCGACCGCTGATAAAGCTTGCGCATTACATCGTCAAATCGGACCCGACGGATGTTAAGCACCCGTTTGAAATGCCCCCCATGCACCGGCATGACGATGAAGTGCAGTTGCTGGGATCGGTTACGGTTGGTCTTTTTGGTATGATCCGTGGCCAAATCGGCCAATTGCAACGTGCGCGTGACGATTTGCTTGATGCGAATGTAAACCTTGAAGCACGGGTGGAAAGCCGGACGCGTGAACTTAATGATGCTATGGGCAAACTTGAAGTATTGGCCTCGACGGACCCGCTGACAGGTCTTGCCAACCGGCGTGTTTTCATGACGCGTCTGGAAGAAAACCTGTCGATCTGGAAACGTCGCGACACGCCGATGAGCATCCTTTTGCTGGATATCGACAAGTTCAAACTTTTGAACGACACATACGGGCATCAGGCAGGCGACGCGGTTCTGGCATCCCTGTCGAAACTTTTGCAACGCAGCCTGCGCGATATTGACCTTCCCGCCCGCCTGGGTGGCGAAGAGTTTGCTGTTCTGCTTCCGGGGGAAGAGAAGGAAGGGGCTATGATCCTTGCCGAACGCCTTCGTGCTTCACTTGAGCAGGACGCGGTTGCCTTTGGTGGCAAGCATTTGAATTATACGTCAAGTTTCGGGGTGATATCATTGCCGACACAGGCAGCGATTGCAAAGATGGATGCCGAGATTGCCCGCGATGTGGCATTGCTGAAGTCACGCGAAAACTCGGATTTGGCAGATATTCTCTATTCGCTAGCCGATGAGGCGCTTTATCGTGCCAAGGAAACCGGCCGGAACCGGTGTACGTTTGCCGATTTGTCCCATTTATCAGTGCAGGTAAAAAGCTGAGGACAGACTGGCGTTACTGCCGACCATCGTCATTACCCTGTCTGGAAATGCGTATATCACGGTGAATTGAAACGCTCATCAGCAAGCCAAAGCTGACGAGAATGGTCATCATCACCGTACCACCATATGACACGAGCGGCAGCGGCACACCCACCACCGGGATAAGCCCCATTACCATCGCGATATTGATGAAGACATACAGGAAGAATGTCGATGTAATCCCGATGGCAACCAGACGACCGAACTGGTTGCGACAACGCAGGGCGATCACATAACCATACATGATCACCATGGTGTAAAGCAGCAACAATGCCAGCCCGCCAACCAGACCGAATTCTTCACCCAGCATGGTAAAGATAAAGTCCGTCTGTTTTTCGGGAAGAAAGTTCAGGTGGCTCTGCGAACCAAGCATGTATCCCTTGCCAAACAAGCCACCAGAACCCAGAGCGATTTTTGACTGTGTGATGTGATAGCCAGCACCAAGCGGATCATTTTCAGGATTAAGGAAAGTCAGAACACGGTTTTTTTGATAGTCGCGTAAAAACTGCCAGCCAATTGGAATGATCGCCAGAGCCGCACCAAGGATCAGGGCGAATTTCCAGACCCTTACACCGGCCAGCCAGAAGATCACACCACCGCCCGCGATCAGCAAAAGAGCCGTGCCCAGATCAGGTTGGCGCAACACCAGTGCTGCAGGAGCCAGAACCATCAACAAAGGCGGAACCAGAAGCGGGATGCGCCCGGTTTCCTCGACGGTCAGACCATGGAAATAGCGCGCAAGGGCTAGCACCAGAGAGATTTTCATCAGTTCGGAAGGCTGCAACTGGAAGAAGCCAAGATTGATCCAGCGTTGCGCCCCCATGCCGATATCGCCCTTGATTTCGACACCGATCAGCAGGATCAGCGCAACGAAATAGGAGAAATAGGCGAGTTTTAGCCAGACACGAATATCTGTCACCGCAATGACGATCATCAAGGCTGCACCAACGGCAAATCGCATCATCTGGCGTTCTGCCCATGGCTCGAACGATCCGTTGGCGGCAGAATACAACATGGCAAATCCGATCCCGGCAAGGGCCGCGATCAGCATCACCAGCGTCCAGTTCAGCATCAGAAGGCGACGGCCAATTGGCACGTAATCCGGATCTTCGCCGATACGGTATCTGCGCGATGCCATGTTTCTAGCCTTCTTCTTCGTCGCGGTCGCGCAGTGCCGGATGCAGCAATTCTGCGGTCGATGCAATATTGGCCGCCGAAATACCGGGGCGGGCGGATTTCAGTTCCTGCGCCTTGAGCAGGATGTCACGTGCAATCGGGGCGGCAATTCCGGAACCCGATCCGCCGTGATCGACGACAACCGCGCAGGCATAGCGTGGATTATCCACCGGTGCGAAGGCGACAAACAGGGCATGGTCGCGGTATTTCCACGGCAGTTCATCGTTATCAAGAACCCCGGTCGTCTGTCGTTCGCGCATTGTAATGCGGCGCACCTGACTGGTACCGGTTTTACCGGCCATTTCCATGCCCTTGATGTCGATGCGTGACCGATGCGCGGTTCCGCGCAATTCATTGGTTACACCATTCATGCCGTCACGGATGCGCGTCAGATTGGCGCGGTTGACCTGCAGTTCCGGGAATTCTTCATTCTGGCGGCTGGTGATGCCTTCCGGCGTGACGTGGTCGCGGGTCAGGTGCGGTTTCACGGCCTTCCCGGATGCAATGCGCGCAACCATGGTCGCCAGTTGCAGTGGCGTTGCCAGAACATATCCCTGGCCGATTGATGAAATCAGTGTTTCCCCGCCCTGCCAGCGTTTGCCAAGCTGGATTTCCTTCCAGTCCTTCGTCGGGATCAGGCCGGAACGTTCGTTGGGAAGGTCAATACCGGTCAATTCGCCAAGACCAAGCTTGTTGGCCATGGCAGCAATGCGGTCGATCCCGATTTTTTGCGAAATTTCGTAATAATAAACGTCGCAGGAATGCTTCATCGAGTCATGCATGTCGACCCAGCCATGCCCGCCACGTTTCCAGCAATGGAACCGCGCATTGCCAAGATCAAGATGACCTGGGCAGAAGAAACGCTGATTGGCGGTAACGACACCTGCTTCAAGTCCGGCAAGGGCAACGCACATCTTGAATGTCGAGCCCGGCGCATAGGTGCCGGTGATTGCCTTGTTGGACAGCGGTGAATATTCGTTATTGACCAGACTGTTCCAAAGCTTGTGCGAGATGCCATTGGTAAAAGCATTCGGGTCGTATGTCGGGTGCGATGCCATCGCAAGCACTTCGCCATTGTGGATGTCCATCACAACTGCGGATGCACTTTCCTTGCGCGACAGGCGCTGATTGGCATAACGCTGCAACTCAAGGTCAAGGGTCATGACAACGGTGCTGCCGCTGTCGCCTTCCTCTCGGTCAAGTTCGCGGATCACCCGACCCAATGCATTGACTTCTACCTGGCTGGTGCCGGCACTGCCGCGAAGGGCAAGATCATAAATCTTTTCGATACCGTTTTTACCGATCCGGAAACCCGGAAGTTCAAGCAACGGATCACCGGTCAGTTCTTTTTCCGAAACGGCGGCAACATAGCCCAGTGTATGGGCCAGATGTGGTCCTTCGGGGTAATCACGGGAACGACCGGCATCAATGATAAGGCCGGGCAGGTCAGGCGCATTGACCCCAACGCGGGCGACTTCTTCCCATGTCAGATTGTCGCGGACCGTTACCGGGACAAAAGACCGCCTGCGGGCAACATCGCGTTCAACACGTTCAATCGTATCCGGCCCCAGTTCAATGATCTGGTCAAGGATTTCCAGGGTCCGGCGCACATCCTGCGCCTGTTCGCGAACGATCATGATGTGATAGTTCTGCCGGTTGACGGCGACAGGCGCGCCAAATCGGTCGGTAATCAAACCACGCGGTGGCGGCAGCAGGCGGTGCGATATCCGGTTTTCGTCCGCAAGCACCCTGTAGCGGTCGCTTTCCATCACCTGCAGATAATACATGCGTGCAGCAAGACCGGTCAGCAATACCCCCTGTCCCGCGCCGAGCATAAGGGCACGGCGGGTAAACATGCGAAATCTGTCTGAGTCACGGTGCCACATAGGCGTCGTCAAACCTGTTGGTCGGATTGCTCCGCCGGAATTCGGGAAACTTGTATGCCCGTTTTATCCTGTGCGGTGCTTGTTGAAAACTGTCTTTCCAGCATAGCCGCCAGCTATTGCCAAATTATCAATATTGACCGGTTTCCGTAGTTCTAAATATGGCGCAGGAGCGTATTTTGCGCACGCGCCAAAACCCACGCAACCAGCGGGAAAAGTGCCGCCGTCAATACATAGCTAATCAATGTTGCTTTGATCGGCAACAACGCCCCGATCAAAGCAGAACTCAAAAGCCATTGCACGAGTAGTGCCGGGATCGCCACCAATGCAAAGCCCCACCACATCACGCTGAATGGCTTGTTATGGAAAAAGCGTCCCTGACTGGCAGATCCTGTCTGTACCAGCAACAGAACCAGCGAACTGACACCAAGCGGCAGCCCCGTCAGCAAATCCTGCAAGAGCCCCAGAAAGAATGCCGTTAATGCCGTCAGCAGATCCGGTCGGTTTACTGACCAGTAAAAGACCGCCATTAATGGCAGCGCAGGTGACGCGGTGCTCAGCAATGGTACGCTTACCGGCAATAAATTGAGCAACAGCAGAATAAAAACGCTGAATGCCGGAAACAAGCCTCGCGCAATGATATCCAGCCTGTGCCAGACACCGGGCTTCACGGAAGTTGGTCCGAAGGCTGTGCAGGGTTTGCCGTCGGCATGTCTGTTGCCGTATCGTTCCCGTCATTGGGCACAATACCAACGCCGTTGAGGATAACGCCGTCACTTTGCATCTCGTTACGACGAATTGCCTGATCACTCAGGATCCCTTGCAGGCCATAGTCGGCAACACGCAGATATTCAAGTTGGTGGCGGCGGAACAATGGTGCAACACGTACGGCATTTTCCGAAACCGACGATACGACCCCAACCGGAATACCCGGCGGGAATGCGCCGCCATGGCCGGATGTCAGAATGCGATCCCCCGGTGCAACGGCGGCATCGGCAGTCAGGAAGGTCAGTAGCGGACGGTCTGTGTTGTCACCCGACAGGAATGCGCGGTCTCGCGAATTTTCAACAATCACCGGCACGCGCGAGTTGATGTCCGTGATCAGCAGAACACGCGATGCCTGGTACCCGGCTTCGGCGACCCGGCCGACAAGCCCTTCGTCCGACATCACAGCCTGTCCCTTGGATACGCCGTCGCGCGAACCGGCAGATACCATAAGGCTGTGTGCATAGGCTCCGCCCATATCGGCAATCACGCGTGTGGTTACAAGGCGCAAGGGGGGCGGGCTGGTATAGCCGGCAAGGTCGCGCAGACGCGCATTTTCATGCGACAGATTGCGGGCAACCTGCTGCCATGCCAGCAATTCGCGATTTTCGCGACGCAGACGTTCATTCTGTTCGTAAAGATTAAACAGGTTGGTGGCTTGTTCGGTCAGCTCGTTGATGCTGGCTGCCGGGCGGGATACGACATTCATGATCGGCGAAACCAGGTCTGCCGAAGCAGCACGTATCCGTTCGATCAAAACCGTATCGGCCTTGCCCAGAAGCATCAGGCCGAATGCAGAAACGATCAGAAGAATGAAGGCGAAGCGGTGAAGCGCCGTACGTAACGGCGAAAAGATACGCTGCTGCGGACCGCCATGCTGAGCCACTATATTCCCCGCATTAGATCAGAAAGTTGTCCCGAAATCCCCGTGGGATATTCAACCTTAACGAAATCACCGAGTCGCGTCCAGTCAGGACATGACCCGGTGAGATGTTTTTTGCCATTTCGCCTTAGTAGGCGGTGTGCAGCACGTTGCGAAGCATCTTCTTTTCTTCGAGTGCACGACCCGTACCCAGCGCAACGCAGGACAGCGGATCGTCGGCAATCGAAACCGGAAGGCCGGTCGCATGACGCAGGACATAGTCCAGATTGCCAAGCATCGCGCCGCCGCCGGTCAGAACGATACCCTTGTCGACGATGTCGGCTGCCAGTTCGGGCGGGGTCTGTTCGAGGGCGACCTTGACCGCCTCGATAATGGCGGAAACCGGTTCTGCAAGGCTTTCTGCGATCTGGCGTTCGGAAATGATCAGTTCCTTCGGAACGCCATTCATCAGATCACGGCCACGGATTTCAACCGTTGCGCCATCACCATCGTCTGGTGCACAGGCCGAGCCGATTTCTTTTTTGATACGTTCTGCGGTGCTTTCACCAACCAGCAGGTTATGGGTGCGACGGATATAGGCGATGATCGCCTCATCCATCTTGTCGCCACCAACACGTACCGAACGGGCATAAACGATACCGCCAAGCGACAGAACCGCAACCTCGGTGGTGCCACCACCGATATCGACAACCATCGAGCCAGTCGGCTCGGTCACCGGAAGACCGGCGCCAATGGCGGCGGCCATCGGTTCGTCGATCAGCCAGACCTTGCGTGCGCCGGCACTTTCAGCACTTTCCTGAATGGCACGACGTTCAACAGCGGTTGAACCGGATGGAACGCAAATGATGACTTCCGGGCTGGCGAAGTTGCGACGGCCATGCACTTTACGGATAAAGTGTTTGATCATCTCTTCGGCGATGTGGAATTCGGCAATCACGCCATCGCGTAGCGGGCGAATGGCCTGAATGTAACCGGGCGTACGCCCGAGCATCTGCTTAGCTTCTTCCCCAACGGCAAGTACCTGTTTCTTGCCCTTTTCGTCGGTGATGGCTACCACGGATGGTTCGTTAAGGACGATGCCACGCCCTTTGACGTAAACCAGTGTGTTGGCGGTGCCCAAATCCACCGCCATGTCGGAGGATAAAACCCCAAGAAGCTTGGAAAACATTCCTGCCCTATGCCCCGGTTAATAGTAAAATCTTGAATACGAATGTACCGGCTTTGATAGCGTAACGCGCCAGTCGATGCACGAATAATCTGCTCAGGGAATTGAGGAATAATTAAGACGCGTCAGAAGTCTTGAAATAAGATGCAAAAAGATGATCCGCCATATGGAGTTGGCGTTTTCATTCAAGGTTTATCACCCTTGAGAATTATTCCAGTTTTACGCAAGAAATCCAGAATCAGGGCTGTTGTGTCCTGTCCTGTTTCTACTTTCAGAAATTTGCGAGTCGCTTGTTTTTCAGGCGTTTCGTCGCTTTGAAGCATTTTAAACATTACCGGTTCGCGGTCCGGACGCAGATCGCGATCCATGCGCCATTGGCACCATGCTGGTGGATTAAGCCGATCCCCCTTCACCGCCACCAGAAGGGCCGGAACGAAATTATCCATTTCCGACATGCATTGGGCACGTAGTCCCACCATCGCAACGAACCGTTGATCAAAACGTTTGGCATGACCGTGCCGATAGATCGCAAATTGGGCGGCCGCCGCCCCATATCCATAACCGAAAATCGCAATCCGGTCCGGATCAATGCCGTCTTGAGCCACCAGATAGTCAAGCGCGCTGAGCGCATCAAATGCCCAATAGGTTACGCCATGTTTCGGATTATCAAGCGTGCCTGCCGTACAATAGCTTTGTGACGGGTGGGCCTGTCCGGGTGATATGCGAAGTACTGCAACTCCGGCATCATGCAGGATTGATATCCAGTCTTCAGGAAAGCGATCATCACAATCAGGAACGACAATCACCGCGGCGTTTTTACCGTTTGCATCCGCAGGCGGGTAATAGAGACCCGGAATATCGAATTGCAGACTGGTATCGACCGCGGGAATGTTTTTGCCAGCATCTATCAGCCGCTGACGCAATCCGCTTAGTGGATAGGGCTGAGCCGGAATATCGACTTTCTCTGCGGTATCAATCGACGCCGCACGGGCGGGTGTCACCAGCGTCGCCAAGTTTACGGCGCAAAGGATAAACAGATACAGGGGCACATATCGGCGATGACGCGGAAGAACAGGGTTTTGGGTCATCATCTGTCCTCTTCGGATTGACGCCGCATTATATCACGGAATGACTGTATTGGACTGTTCAAACAAAAAGGGGTGGCAAATTGCCACCCCTTGATCTTAAGGCCGGATTACAGCAATCAGGATGCCATGGCATCCGGTGCAGTTTTCTGGCTTTTTTCGATCAGTTTGTTAACCGCGGTGACATAGGCCATACAGGACGCAACCACCGTGTCGGTATCTGATGCGTTGCCAACAACAGTGCGGTCTTCACCATCCAGCTTGACGGTAACCGTACCCTGTGCGTCCGTGCCTTCGGTGACAGCATGAACCTGATAGAGTTTCAGTTTCCAGTCATGCGGGTAAATCGCCTTGATCGCGTTAAATGTCGCATCAATCGGTCCGTCGCCGACGGTTTTGGCGGTGCGGGTTTCGCCGTTTACGTCCAATTCCAGCTCAGCGGTCTGCGGACCTTTGGAGCCGCAGGTTACCGCCAGCGAGACGAACTTGATATGTTCGTTATCGCGCATGCCGTCATCAACCAGTGCGACGATATCGTCGTCATATACTTCTTTCTTTTTGTCGGCCAGCTCCTTGAAGCGGGCAAATGCGTCTTCAATCGCGTTGTCGCCCAGATCGGCAAAGCCCAGTTCCTTGAGCTTTTCCTTGAAGGCATGCCGACCGGAATGCTTGCCCATGACCAGACTTGATTTGTTCAGGCCGATGCTTTCCGGTTTCATGATTTCATAGGTTTCGGAATTCTTCAGGAAGCCGTCCTGATGGATGCCGCTTTCATGGGCAAAGGCGTTGGCCCCGACAATGGCCTTGTTCGGTTGGACGACAAAGCCCGACACGGCCGAAACCAGTCGCGAAGCGTTCATGATCTTGGTTGAATCAATTCCGGTTTCATACGGGAAGGCATCGTTGCGCGTTTTCAGCGCCATCACAATTTCTTCGAGTGCCGCATTGCCTGCGCGTTCGCCCAGGCCATTGATCGTGCATTCGACCTGGCGGGCACCGGCATGGACAGCCGCCAGCGAGTTCGCGACCGCCATGCCCAGATCGTTATGGCAGTGAACCGACAGGATTGCCTTGTCGATATTCGGCACACGGTTGAACAGCATGGTCATCAGGTCGGCATATTCGGTTGGCGTGGTATAGCCGACGGTGTCCGGGATGTTGATGGTGGTGGCACCTGCATCAATCGCGGCTTCGACGCAACGGCACAGGAAGTCGTGCTCGGTACGCGACCCGTCTTCCGCTGACCATTCAACATCGTCAGTGAATTTGCGCGCCAGCGTCACACTTTCAATCACCTTCTCCAGAACGCGTTCCGGTTCCATCTGCAATTTGAATTTCATATGCAGCGGGCTTGTGGAAATGAAGGTGTGGATGCGTTTGTTTTCTGCCGGTTCCAGTGCTTCGGCGGCACGTTCGATGTCACCTTTGGCAGCACGTGCCAGGGAACAGATTGTCGGGCCTTTGATTTGTTTGGCGATTTCATTGACGGACCGGAAATCGCCATTCGATGCGATGGCAAAGCCTGCCTCGATGATGTCGACTTTCATTTCTGCCAATGCGTGTGCCACACGCAGTTTTTCGTCCAGCGTCATCGACGCACCCGGGGACTGTTCGCCGTCGCGCAGGGTGGTGTCGAAAATGATGACGCGGTTGTCGTTAGCACTAGCCATTACAGTAATTCCTGATCAAGCGGGTCTTTGCCCGAAATTTGAAACTTCAATTTGGAAAGAGTGCGGGCCTTGTGGCGCGACTTGTTCCCCTGAGCTGCGGTAAATGGATCGACTTTTTGGGTGATCCGAACCGTCTTCGTACGCTCAGGGGCGGGTAAGTCGTAGCGACCCGAGCGCTGCGAGACCAAGGAGACCGAGAATTAGGTTTAGAGCAGACAGCACAAAACCGCCCGGAGCATCAGCTTCGAAGCGATCGGCAATTGCAGGAATGTTGCAAATGTCTGCGGTCATCGGTCTTCATCAAATGGTATCGAAGTGCCAGGCTGTGCTGGCGACGCACCCAATTTCGTAGGACCGCCCGTCTAGGTCAAGTAATTTTTGTATCTTTGATGTGCTTTTAAGGATGGAAATTAGCGCGATGGGATTTCCACAGACCCGTCCGGGGCCTTGCCTCATGGGATAAGGGGACGTTGATCAGTTCCGCAAATTGCAGGTCTCCCATGCCAAAGATTGCGCTTGAAGTGTTCTAATTCTTGGTTATCTGTTGTGTGATTGATGCGAAATGCCCCAGACAATTTCCGATAACGTTTCGTATCAAGTGCCGCCACCAACTTACGGATATACACGATGGTAAGCCTGTCTTTGATCGGGGCTTTTATCCCGACGGCCTTTTTTGTCTCGATTACGCCAGGGATGTGCATGACCCTGGCGCTGACCATGGGGATGACGATCGGCGTGCGCCGTACCGTCTGGATGATGATGGGCGAACTTGTGGGCGTTGGCATTGTCGTGGTGGCCTCGGCCCTTGGTGTTGCGACAATAATGCTGGAATATCCAGCCGTATTTGCTGTCTTCAAGTATGTCGGCGGGGCGTATCTGGCATGGCTTGGTATTCAGATGTGGCGTTCGCGCGGACGCATGGCATTTAGCGCTGAAATCGATGCCTCGCGCCCTGCGACCCCTTTCACGCTTGCTTCTCAGGGGTTTGTGACGGCAATTGCCAATCCGAAGGGCTGGGCGTTTATGGTGGCTTTATTGCCACCCTTCATCAGCCTTGAACATGCTATAGCGCCGCAGCTTTCAGTGCTGGTGGCAATCATTCTGGTGACAGAACTGATCTGCATGACGCTTTACGCAACTGGCGGACGGTCATTGCGCCACTTCCTCGAAAAAAGCGGCAATGTTCGTGTCCTTAACCGGATCGCCGGGACGCTGATGATCGGCGTCGGGATCTGGCTGGCTTCGAGCTAAGGGGCTATTTGTTTGTAAAACCTCTTTAAAGTCGGATTGTCCTGCCCTATATCGTTGTATAGAATTATTTGCAGGAAGAGCCATCATGCGCGAGTTGCGCTGTATCATTTTCGAGGAAAGCGAACTCATCAAGGCGCTGGTCGGATATCGTCGCCGTACCGGAAAACCTTTGCCGCCCGGTCAGATCGGAAAGCTTGAAATTGAAAAATCGCCTGAAATTGCAGCGCGGCTCAATATCATTGCCGATCATGGTGATCCGATTATCGTCCCGGCAGCGGGGGCCGAACTGGCGGCAGCACTGATTGCCTATTGTATTGATGTCCGCGTGCCCGTGCCAGCATCTTCGAAAAAGTCGATTACAATGATTGATGGCCATGTGGCGCTTAAAATCATGAAGCAATAGGGGCGGGAATACCCAAAACAAAAAGCGCAGCAGATGCTGCGCTTTTGCATTTTACGATGCCCACAAGCGAGGACAGCAATGGCTGCTACCACTGCATCATCTTGCCTTTGAGAGCGCCCATGCGTTCGTCTTCATTCTTGAAGCTTTGGCCTGCGGCAATCCCGTCCTGCACCTTGGTCATCATCAGCCATTCCTTGACCTTCATGAAGCGCGGCGCAAGGAACTGGTAGGTATCGCGTACCAGACGTACAGCCGGTGCCCCACGTTCCAGTTCCATGGTTTCCCAGCGTTCAAAAAGCGGCTCCCACGCGCGCAGGCGGCGATAAAGATCGTCGCGCTTGGTGCGGATATATTGCCGTTGCGTTGTGAAGTTACGCAGGACGGACATGATTTCGCCGGTATTGGCGTCAATCTCGTCAAAGCTGCTTTCGAACTTTTTCATCGCGTCGTCAATCAGGCGGATAACCTGTGTAACCGTTTCCAGAACGCCTTTTTCGTGGGCGTAGATGCGACGCAGTTCCTGCAGTTTCCGGTCGATCTTTTTGACGTTGCGATATTTGTCGCGCAGCGTCTCGACATAGGAAAGTTCCTCGGCCACCTGATGAACCAGATTGACGACTTCCTCGCGATTTTCACGGCCGATATTGAGCTTGTCGGCGACTTCATCAAAAGCCTGGTTGATCTTTTTCTTGGTAGCAGGGTCTTCGGCGATCTGCATCAGTTGTTCGGGATCCGTGATAAGTTCCTCGTTCCCGGACATCCATGTGACAAGCTGCATGGTCAGGCGGTTATACGCGATTGCACGGTGGTCTTCGTCGACCTCCCACGATGCTTCACCTGTCAGGACCTCCAGCGGTAAATCATCGCCGGGGCGCAGAACATTGACGAAATCCAGTGATTTGTCGACAAGGCCGATCAACTCGCCGTCATTTGAGTCTGGATCAATCCCGAATTCCTTGCACACCGCTTTAAGGGGCAGGGATACAACCGATCCTTCGGCCATCTTCAGGACAAAAAGAGCCTCGTCCGAAAGGTCGGACTTTTGGAAATGGCATTCCTCGAACGATTTAAAGACCTTGTGTTCAAGATCCAGTTTCCGTTCGCGCGTCGGTTTGTTCATTTATTTGCTCCGCCCGGATTGGCGCTGCGCGTGTGATTTTTCGTCTGAGTTCCACAATAAGGCACAGGCATTCAGTTTATCGCAGCAGGTCCGGGACTGGTAGTGTCCATCTTCTCATACCGGCAAGGTCGTTCGGGAATGGTGCTTCGTTTCCGGTTTCAACCTGACAGATATGTCACTGTATCATAATGCAGGTATTTCTGCCTTCCTGTTTGGCTTGATAAAGGGCGCCATCGGCACGGTCAACAAACTCCAGTATATTCTCGCCAAGCTTATAAGACGTCAAGCCGATTGAAACGGTTAACTTCCCGAAATCCTTACCGGTTTTCTTGTTGATAATTCTTTGACCTGAAACATTGTCACGCAACTTGTTGGCAAGTTTGGCGGCATTTTCGGCTGTTGTGTCCGGCAAAATGACAGAAAATTCTTCGCCACCATACCGGGCAACGGTATCGGCACCCTTTGTCGAATTGACCAGAACGCGCGCCACAGCCTTTAAAACGCCGTCGCCTGCGCGATGTCCGTGACTGTCATTGAAATTTTTGAAGTGATCGATATCGATCATCAAAAGGCTAAGCGGTGCACCGGTTTCCATCGTCGTGGTCACCGCATCGCGAAGCGAGGCATCAAAATTCTTTCTGTTGGCAATGCCGGTCAATGTATCGGTCAGGGCATCCCGTCGTACCAGTTCCAGTTCACTTCTAACCCGGCGAACCTCATTATGATATTCGTCAAGACATCCGTTGAATTCACTATAGCGACCATGTGCATCCCGCGTGGCACTTGAAAGTCCGCGCGTTACGTCGCGGGCAACTTCAAGCGTGACATCATCCGCGTTTAGCTGGTCGGAAGCATTATCCAGATGCTCGCAGAAACCTTCTGTTTCGCGAATAACGTTATGTACGGCTTCCTCGACGCGTTCAACAGCGGCCTGCAATCCTTCAACCCCCAGATTCAGACGCTGCTGCATGGCATGTGCGCCAAGAAACTTGTGGTAAATCCGGAAAACGGTTTCTTCGTCCAATTCCTGGGTGTTGCGGATCAATACCTTGATAAGTTGGCTTAGCTCTGGAATCTCGTCGGTCAGGTAGCTGTAAAATACGTGGTAAACCTGCGGCGTAGGCTGCAGGTTCAGCTCGGCGACCAGCGTCATGACATTGTGCGCAATGTCGCGTGGATTGGCGATCTTTGTCGTAGCAGTCAATTTATGTTTTCCGATCCGGTCTTCGGCTTAACCTTTTTTACTAACTGCTTGTGTCCCACTAGATCCGGTATTTTCCGGCTTGCTCGTTTTTTGTATATATTGTGGCTGTGTGCTGCGTTTCACACATTTATTTCTATCTTCAACCGAATTGCATCTGCTTGTCACGAGAAACCGCGTCCTCAATCATGACAAAATCGAACATGCGCAATGGAATCAAGGCGTGATGCCGAAAACCCCAACGGCTACAGGCATTTGTTTCAGTTGGTTGAATATCTCAACTTCATCTATCCGCTTTTTGCGGGTGGGAAAGTCGCGCCAGATTCTTGCAGATGCAATCAACGAAACGCTGTTTTGAGTGCACGTGATTCGTAATTCAGCGGGGAAATGAGATCGAAAGTCCGGTTACGATTTCCCGCCCCTGCACTTTGGCCCGATCTCTTGAATAGGGATACGCACAGCGCCATATCGAAGCAACCATGAACGCATTGGGGTGCTTTGGTTGAAAATGATCTGTCCGCTATTCTCCCGCATCCTCGCCTGTGCCTGTTTTGTTGCGGGATTTGTGCCGACGGTAAGTCTTGCAGACCCTGACAAGACCCGGCTTGAGATCGGCATTACAATCCGGTTGGCCGAGGAGTGGAAGGCGTCCCTGACCACAACGCAACGCCCCTTCTTTCAGGCGATGATAGAGCAGTCCGAATTTCATCTAAATGACGGAATCCCCTACAATCGTCTGATCGAAATGTTTGACAATAAAGAGCTGGATTGTGTGGTTCTGCGTGTCCCGGCCCCTTTGGAGGGGATTATCACTGCGAACGAGCATGTCACGTTTGATCTGATCCTTTATATCCGGCGCGGAGATAATCCAGAAGTTCGTGACAGTCTTCTGATCGGGCATCTTGCCAATTTGCCACCGGTATCGGTTCCCTATGACAGCAGGATCGAATTCTATGGGATGCGCAGTTTGGAGCAGGGGGAAAAACTGCTGCTTGAAGGGCGCATTGATGGGCTCATTGCCCATGATGGGCGTTACAAGGATGAACAGGGTTTGATAGCCGCTCCGATCCCTCCGATTGTTCATGTCAGACTTGGTCTCCTTTGCCATGATACGGATTATGCTCGGTTTCTGCTTGGCCAGTTTGACCAGCGCGTCCAGACAATCCGTTCTGCCGGTGGCCGTGAAGGGGCGATTTCAGAACCCGTTGAAAGTCATTCTCCGATACTTTGATCATCTTGTCAGGTGTTGGCCGTTGACGGAGAATCGGCACGGTACTTGCTTTTTTACGTGTGCGGAAATGTTTAAAAACAACCTGTATGTGCATTAAATTGTGAAAATGTTCACAATTAATTTTAGCGCAACGGATGAGGGGCCAGACGCTTTGTCGGCAGTTGCTGACGGCTTGATCAAGTTGAACGAGCCCGCCCCTTTGAAGGATTTGCTGTGATTAGTGACCGGTACTGATCCTCTGTCTCTGGCATATGCGGTGAATATTGTGGGATCTATCTGAAACCAAGAGGAATCCTTGCTTTCCGGGGTGTTCCCCTGTCGGGGATCAGTCTGCCTTCACGCGGCTTGCTGTTACAGGTGCGAACACAATTAAAAATTCGTTTGAAATCAACGGGCCTCCCGGTGCGATCTGGTTGTGCCAAGAGTTGACCGCTGATCAGCAAGCAATATTCGCGAAATACCGGCTAACCATCAGCGTTGAATAAAGAACTTCAAACATGAATTCGTTGCGTGAAGGCCGAAATTCGCGTAATTGTTGAAACGATGCAGTGTATCTTCGGGCTGCGTGGTTGCCTTCTGGTTGAGGGCTGCCAGGTGGCATTGAAGGTATAATGCAGAGACGTAACTTAAGCATTTTCCGCGCTTGGGGAATGCGATTACCAAAACTAAGGACGACTACGGATATGGCTACCGGAACGGTTAAGTGGTTCAATGCGACCAAGGGTTATGGCTTCATCACCCCGGACGAAGGCGGCAAGGATGCATTCGTGCACATCACCGCTGTTCAGCGCGCTGGTCTGCAGGGACTTGATGAGGGTCAGAAGGTTCAATTCGAGCTGATTGAAGGTCGTAACGGCCGCATGTCGGCAGAAGAACTCTCCATCATGTAATTTGATTTTGGATTGCAGCTTTTGCTGACAACCGTTAACGCGCCGGTCTCCGGCGCGTTATTCGTTTCAGGACCATTTTTGCGATAGGATTGCTATCGCATCTGTTTACCCACATCGCCATCAGGTTACGCCCCATGACCCGGATCATTTTGCCTGCCCCACCTGAAAAGTCTGACGATATTGCCATATCCGGGTGGCGAAAGGCGGTGCGCAGGCAACTTCTGGCGTGGCGCAGTCAAATGGATCCGGCGATTTACGCGGAACGATCGGCTGCCGTTTGCGCGGGACTTGCCGATATCCTTGCCGTGCGCCCCAACGCCACAATCGGTTTTTACTGGCCGATCCAGAATGAAGTCGACCTGCGTGCTGTGGTTACCGATCATATTGATCGCGGTGGAAAGGCCGCCTTGCCAATTGTACCGGGCAAGGATCAGCCGATGGTCTTTCATGACTGGACACCGCAAACAGAAATGGCGCCCGGCTTTGCCCGTATTCCTGAACCGGTCGGAACGGCGGTCGTGCCCGTCCATGTCATGATTGCGCCATTGGTCGGGTTTGATGGCCGTGGTTATCGTTTGGGATATGGCGGCGGGTTTTTTGATCGGACACTTGCCGCGATGGCGGTTCGTCCACTTGTCATCGGTGTCGGATTTGAAGCGACGCGCATCGCTGACATCTTTCCGCACGAATATGACATTCCGGTCGATATCATCCTGACCGAGGCGGGCATGCGGCCGATAAGCGAAAAGGCCACTAGCGATATCAACAGGGCGGAAGGATCATCGCCGCCCTGTTTTCTGTCATCCTGATCGGGTTATTCGGCGGCCCGTATTTTGTGCCGGCCGGTCCGTACCGGAACAATATCTTTGCGCGTTGCCAGAAAGTTCGGGCGCGGCTTCGTACCGCCAAATGGCGCAACCAACCGGTTTGACATCGCATTATAAACGAAAAACAGGTTCGATCGCGGGTAGGGGGTAATGTTGTTGCCTGACCCGTGCAATGTATTGCAGTCGAAGATCAAAACCGAACCGGCCGGGCCGACCGGCGCGACAATCCCGTTCTCGTCGACCATCTGCGACAGGTTACCCTGATCAGGGGTGCCGATTTCCTGTATTTTCAACGAGCTTTTATAGTTCTGGTCGGGCGTTTCCCCGACGCAGGAAATGAACTGCTTATGCGATCCCGGGATCAGCATCAGTGGGCCATTATGGGCCGAGTTATCAGTCAATGTGATTGACATCGAAAAGGCACGCATGCGCGGCATGCCGTCTTCGGTGTGCCAGGTTTCAAAATCCGAATGCCAGAAAAATTCCTTGCCCTTGAAAGCCGGTTTGAAATTGACCCGCGATTGATGAATGTAAACATCGTCATTCAGGAAATGTTCGGCAATCGCGACCAGCCGGTCATCGGATATCAGGCGGGTGAACACGTCACTTTTATCATGGACGCGGAAAACGCTGCGCACTTCGTTGCTGCCGGGCTCTGAAACAACCTCGTCATCGGTCGGATCCGAATTTTCAACCTGATCGGCTTCACGGCGCAGCTGCGCGACCTCTTTTTCGCTGAAAACATTTTTCAGAAACAGAAAGCCGTTCTTTTCGTAAAATTTCTCATCCTCGGCCGAGATCATCGGGCAATGGTCCTTGTTGGACCAGATTACCGGATCAACACGATCGATGATTGTCGGACGGGAAGAGTGTCGGGATCGGTACATATCGGTAAGCATCTCATGCTCCTTTGTTGCCAAATGTGCATTTGCTGCCTGTGATTTGTCACAGATCGTATGACCACCAACGTAAAACGTGGTGGCTGGTTCCCCTTAAAGGCAAAATATCTCGTCATCCTTTCAAGAATTGTCTGCCGATGCCGGAAAATGACTGTTGTGCCAAAGGCGACAATCAGCGTGCCTTGCCACACGAAAAATCAAAAATCTTGGAGTGGGAGGGGGAGAAAGATGGCTGGGGAACCTGGACTCGAACCAGGACTAGCGGAGTCAGAGTCCGCGGGTCTACCATTAACCTATTCCCCAGCAGGGGTATGTTTGGTGTGATTTTCTGATCGGTCCGAAATGGCTGGGCCGTACATCACCAAAGCTTGCAAGGCAAGCAAAGGCTGGCTGGGGAACCTGGATTCGAACCAGGACTGACGGAGTCAGAGTCCGTAGGTCTACCGTTAACCTATTCCCCAACATAGCCTTGAGCGCCGTGTGGCGTGGGCCGCTATTTATAAAACCGGTGGCACTTTGGCAAGACCTTTTTTCCCCGCCATGTGGTCAGACGCACACGCCTATGTGTTAAATGCATACGGGATTTGCCTTGTGCTACATTGTCGGTAAACTCATATGGATGATTCGCAAGACCGTCATATAAATGTCGTCTTGATGTGATCATTGGATTGGCATGTAACAGGCAAGGCAGGTTTACAAAGGTGAAACAGGTATCTCCCCATAGCGACACGCACAGGGCCATCCGCCCTGATGGCGGTGCTGCCATGGTCGGAAGTGCCGTAATGGATGCGCCGTCAGCGGCGGCATCTTCAGGCCTGTCTGGTGACAGTCTGGTTGCAGAACGCCCTGTAACTACCGCGACCAGCCATCCCCCGCTTTATGCCGCCATTGATCTGGGTAGTTCGAACTGCCGTTTGCTGGTGGCGCGCCCGTGCAATGACGGGTTCAAGGTGATTGATGCCTTTTCACGCGTTGTACGCCTTGGCGAAGGTGTCCGCGAAAAGGGATATCTTTGTCAGGCGGCGATGGATCGTGCGATTGACGCGTTAAAGGTCTGCTCAAAGAAACTGCGCAAACATCCCGGTGCAAAGCTGCGTGCGGTGGCGACCGAAGCCTGCCGTACCGCTGAAAACCGTGCCGAATTTGTTCAGAAGGTTTTTGAAGAAACCGGTATCGAACTTAAAATCATCAATCCGGATGAAGAAAGCCGTCTCGCTCTTCAGGCCTGCTCGGCCTTGCTTGATGAACGCCCCTATGCGGTGGTGTTTGACATTGGTGGTGGCAGTACGGAAATCTGCTGGATCAAGGTCGATAATATGGGCCAGACCCAGTGTATCGAAACACTTTCGATGCCGTGCGGGGTTCTGTGTCTGACCGAACGTTATGCTGGCATCGAGCAGCGCCGCGAACGGTTCGAGGCAATGCGCACCGAAATCCGTGACCGGCTTCGTGATTTCGCCAGCCGCAATTGCTGTTCGGATATTCTGGATGACGGCAAGGTGCAGATGGTTGGTACATCGGGCACCGTGACCACATTCTGCGGTATCGCGCTTGGTCTTGAACGGTATGAACGTCACAAGGTCGACGGGTCGGATTTACGGTTCGATGATGCGGAACGCGTCACCGAATTGCTGCTGCGCATGGAAGCTGACAAGCGCAAAGGCCATCCCTGTATTGGCAATCAACGGGCTGAACTGATGGATGCGGGGGCGGCGATCTTTGCCGCGATTCGCGATATCTGGCCTTTGGCGACGCTGAAAGTGGCTGATCGTGGCCTCCGCGAGGGCATATTGGTCGATTTGATGCGCGCGGATGGTCATGCTATTGACCCGTGCGACGCGCGACGTCATACAGTGTCCCATATTTCGGCCAATCCATGATCGGCGTCATGCCATCGGATCGTACTGGCCTTTAACACGTTTCAGTTCAGGTAAAGAACATGACCGACAATAGCAGCGGAAAAGGCGGGACGCGCCGCCGCAAGGGTTCAGCCATTGCCGCGATCGATACCGGCGCGCGGCGCGGGCTTCGGACGCGCGTCAAAAGTGCGAAGGGGCGCAAGATTTCCTCGACCCGCTGGCTCGACCGGCAGTTGAACGATCCTTACGTGCAGGAAGCCAAGCGCCTTGGCTATCGTTCGCGCGCGGCCTTCAAGCTGATTGAAATCAACAACCAGTTTGACCTGCTGCGTCCGGGCATGCGCATTGTCGACCTTGGGGCGGCACCGGGCGGCTGGACGCAGGTTGCGGTTGATATGGTCGGGTCGAAACAGGGCCGTGGCCAGGTCGTCGGTCTTGATATCCTTGAATGGGAAGGGCTTCCCGGCGCGACCTGTCTGCAGGCGGATTTCCTTGATCCAGCGGCCCCCGATATGATCAAGCAGGCCCTTGACGGGCCGGTTGATGCGGTGATTTCCGATATGTCGCCCGAAACCACCGGCCATCGCCAGACTGACCATATCCGTATTATCGATCTGGTCGAACATGCCCTGCTGTTTGCCGAGGAAGTCCTTGCACCGGGCGGCATTTTCATCGCCAAGGTGTTTAAGGGCGGCACGGAAAATGACCTTCTGAACCGGGTTAAAAAGAATTTCCGCGTTTCCAAGCATGCCAAGCCGCCGGCATCGCGCCCGGAAAGCCCGGAAGCTTATCTGATTGCTACCGGATTCCGTGGGCAGAACAATGCCGCTGATGACATTGCCAATGCAGAGTTGCGAAAAGATGATGGCTGGTCACCGGTCGAATAAAATACCCGAACGGTAAAATGCAAAGCGCGCCAGAAGATCGGCGCGCTTTTTTATTTGCAAAAATTCATATCCGTATCGTCGGGGTTGTATCGGCTGCGAAATATTCATGAACCCGATTGCGCTAAGTCAAGAAGTACCCCGCTGGCATAATCTATACATTGGTCTAGCAAATAGTCTCCGCACCGGATGAAACTGACGCAAAACTGCGCGCCCCGGGCGGGGTTTCGCTATGTCAGGATCGGTTGTGGGACCATTGATCCTTAAACGGGGTGCAATTCATGAAACAGGATCAGCTTTTTCTGACCGGTGTTGAACGTCATTTTGGTGACAATGAAATTATCGTCAGCAAGACCGACACCAAGGGGCGTATCACCTACGCAAATGACGTCTTTCTGCGGGTCGCAGGATATCGTGAAAAGGATATTCTGGGGCAACCGCACAGCATTATCCGTCATCCGGATATGCCGCGCTGCGTGTTCGCCTTGCTGTGGGACACGATTTCCAAGGGGCGCGAGATTTTCGCCTATGTGATCAACCGTTCGGCAAATGGTGATCATTACTGGGTTCTGGCCAATGTCACGCCGACTTTCGGGCCAAACGGTAACATCATTGGCTATCATTCAAACCGTCGGGTGCCGCGCCGCGAAGCAGTCGAACAGGTTATTCCGCTTTATGCCGATCTTCGTGCCGAAGAAGAACGCGAACGCAATCGCAAGGACGGTATGGCACGCAGTGCACAAAAACTTGGCAACCTCCTGGGGCAGGCAGGCATCGACTATGATCAGTTTGTTTTCACTCTCTAATCTGCGACGGATTTTGATTTCTGGCCTGGTTCTGGCCTTTGGGCTGATCGGCACCCTTCTGTTGGCTCCAAGCCATGCACCGCTTGTTTCCGTGATTGCGATTATCGGCCTTCTCGTACTGGCTTTGATTGGCACGGTTGCCATTACCCGCCACAAGCGGATCATTGATGAACTGCACGATATCGTCCATGACGCTGCTGATGGGAAAATGGGTGTCAGGGTCAATAATCGTCAAACGCAGGGCTATCTTGCGCCCTTGCAAAATGCGGTGAACCAGTTGCTTGACCTGACCGAGGCGTTCGCCAAGGAAGCTGCAGGGGCCATGGGCCACGCGTCACGCGGATCCTATTATCGCAAAATCCTGCCCAAGGGATTGCGTGGTGATCTGATCGGCTATGCCGGAACGGTCAATGCGGCCCTTGATGCCATGTCTGAAAAGACCAGAAGCTTTACCTATAGTGCGGGGCGAATTGGCGAAGATATCCAGTCAGTCGTCGGTTCGGTGTCAAGCAGCGCAAAACAGCTTAGCGACAGTTCCGATTTCCTGTCCCGGCAGGTCAGCCGCATTGCCGAACAGGCCAATGATATGCGTCTTGCTGCCGACGACAGCACCGAGGCCCTGAACGGCATCGCGGTTGCCACCGAACAATTCAGTGCATCCATCCGTCAGATCGGTGCACAGATCAATGGTTCGGCCGAACTGGCCGAGGCAGCGGTCAGCCGGGCCCGTGTTGCAGATGATCACATCACGCGCCTTGATGACATGGCGCTTCGTGTGACCAAGGTGGTCGAACTGATCACCGATGTCGCCGATCAGACCAATCTTCTGGCCCTGAACGCCACCATAGAGGCCGCCCGTGCCGGCGAAGCAGGCAAGGGTTTTGCCGTGGTCGCGACCGAAGTCAAAAATCTGGCGTCCCAGACATCGCGGGCCGCCGAACAGGTGATTGGTGAAATCGGCGAAATGCAATCCATGACCCGCGAGGCGGTTTCATCGGTGCGCGAGATCAATGAAAAGATCAGCGAGATTGATAGTGGTGCCCGTCTGGTTGCCGAGGCCGCCCGCGAACAGACCGAAGTTGTCGGTGCCATCAGTGACCGGATCGATCAGGCGGTTCGACGGATGCAGACCATTGCGGCGATCCTCGCCGACGTCGCCAGCGGCACGACCGAGTCCGGCTCTGTCGTTCTGCAGCTTCATAGCGAGGCGACAAATCTTCTGGGGCAGGCCGATTCACTGGATGGCGATGTGCGCCGGTTCATAGACAAGGTGCTGAAGGTTCCAGATGCTGCGCCCGCGTAAAACAGGGGCAGGGCGGCTTTCGCGATTGCGGCAAAAGCTTGCTATGTCTTGCAAAACAGCAGCATGATCCGGGCATGAAAAAGGGGCTGCGCCAGATAGCAGCCCCATCTACCAGTTTCTAACGGAACTGCCCGGATAATGCAGCAATAAAATAACAGGGCTGCTATGGGCGCAGAAAACTTGGCATAAAGGCCATAACGTGTATAAGTTCCGCGCCAACTCAGATTAACGAGGTGGCCCCATATGACCCGCATTGCAGAAGCCCTGACGTTTGACGACGTTTTGATCAAACCCGCCGCCAGCGAAGTGCTGCCGGCGCAGGTGCAGACCAACACCCGCATTACCAAAAATATCGACCTGCGCATTCCGCTTCTTTCGTCCGCAATGGACACGGTGACCGAAAGCCCGATGGCGATTGTTATGGCGCAGCATGGTGGTATGGGGGTCATTCACAAGAACCTCGATATCGCACAGCAGGCCGAAGAAGTTCGCCGCGTAAAGAAATTTGAATCCGGTATGGTCGTCAACCCGATCACCATCCACCCGGATCAGACGCTGGCCGATGCGCTGGACCTGATGGACATCAACCACATTTCCGGTATTCCGGTTGTTGAACGCGCCAGCAACAAGCTGGTTGGCATTCTGACCAACCGTGATGTGCGTTTTGCATCCAACCGTTCGCAGCCGGTTTCCGAACTGATGACCCACGAAAATCTGGTCACGGTGACGGAAAACGTCGACACTGAAGAAGCCAAGAAACTTCTCCACCAGCACCGTATTGAAAAGCTTCTGGTGGTTGACGAAGCCTATCGCTGCACCGGCCTGATCACGGTCAAGGATATCGAAAAAGCCAAACTGCACCCGAATGCCTGCAAGGACGAAAGCGGTCGCCTGCGTGTTGCCGCGGCAACCGGTGTCGGCGAAAGCGGCTTTGAACGCGCAATGGCGCTGGTCGAGGCTGGTGTTGACGTGCTGGTCATCGATACCGCACATGGCCATTCGGCCGGTGTGATCAAGGCAGTCGAATATATCAAATCAAAGATCGGCAATACCCAGATCATCGCCGGTAACGTTGCCACCCCCGAAGCCGTAAAGGCACTGGCCGAAGCCGGTGCGGACGCGGTCAAGGTCGGCATCGGTCCGGGGTCGATCTGCACCACCCGTATTGTTGCCGGTGTCGGTGTCCCGCAATTGACGGCAATCCTGGAATGCGCGGAAATCGGTCACAAGCTTGACGTTCCGATCATCGCCGATGGCGGCATCAAGTTTTCGGGTGATATTGCCAAGGCAATGGCTGCGGGTGCCAGCACCTGCATGGTTGGCTCGCTTCTGGCCGGTACCGACGAAGCCCCGGGCGAGGTCATCCTTTATCAGGGCCGTTCGTACAAATCCTATCGCGGGATGGGCTCGGTCGGTGCCATGGCACGCGGGTCGGCAGACCGTTACTTCCAGCAGGACGTTCAGGATAACCTGAAACTCGTCCCCGAAGGCATCGAAGGCCGCGTTCCTTACAAGGGCCCGGCTGGTCAGATCATCCATCAGATGGTTGGCGGTCTTAAGGCATCGATGGGCTATACCGGTTCGGCAACGCTTGCCGATTTCCGCGAACGTGCCCAGTTTGTCCGCATTACCAATGCGGGTCTTCGCGAAAGCCATGCCCATGACGTGACCATCACCCGCGAAGCGCCGAACTATCGGCCGGGTAACTGATCGCGGGCGCGCTGATCAATTGGCTGGGCTGCCTTGCGTGTGTCGCTGTTGGCGAATGGCCCAACCCGTGATATCAGCGGGCACAAATTTCAGATGACGGCAGGCAATCCTGCCGTCATCGCCTTTTTTATCGTATGGTGTTCGGGCAATTCCCATATCGGGACAGGAACATCACACTCAGACAGGTTGGACATTCGTTTTGAAACCCGGTGCACGTATCGCGGCAGTCATTGAACTTTATGATGGCTGGACCCAGACCAGAGACGACGCAGACCGCGTCATTTCCGGCTATTTTGGCAATCGCCGTTATATCGGTGGTGGCGATCGTCGCGAGATCAGCGAACGTTTCTATAACCTGATCCGTCATCAGGCGCGTCTGGGCTGGTGGCTTGCCGAATGCGGATACGAGTTTCAGGACGGTCGTGCGCGCATGATCGCCGAACTGGTTTTGCAGGATAACCGCAGTGCCGATGACATTTCCGACATGTTCAGCGGTGAACAGTTCTGCCCGAACCCGCTGCATCCAGCAGAAAAACACCTGATCAACAAGCTGAGCGGCAAAACCCTTGACCATGACGGGCAGCCGGGTGCAGTCAAAACCGAATTGCCGAAATGGCTTTATGCCGAGCTGCTAAAGCTCCATCACGAAAACCTTCCGGCGGAAATGGCGGCCTATAATCAACCCGCCAAGCTTGATCTACGCGTCAACCGCCTGCGTGGTACGGTCGAGGACGCCATCAAATCGCTTCAGGCCGATGGCATCCACAATATCGAAAAGCTTCCTTATGCGCCCAATGGCCTGCGGTTGCCGCTTGGCGTCAATATGCTGGTCACGGCGGCCTACAAGGACGGTCTGATCGAAATCCAGGACGAAGCATCGCAGATTTGCGTGCGTCTGGTCGATGCCAAGCCGGGTATGCATATTCTTGATATGTGTGCGGGCGGTGGCGGCAAGACGCTTGGCATGGCATCCGACATGCGCGGCAAGGGCCGTATCCTTGCCTGCGATACCCATGGCGGTCGTCTGGATAATTCGCGCAAGCGTGCCAAACGTGCCGGTGCCGGTGACTGCATCCAGCAGCGCATCATTTCCGATGAACGTGATAGCTGGCTTCGCAATAAATCCGGTTTCTTTGATCGTGTTCTGCTTGATGTCCCCTGTTCGGGGCTTGGCACCCTGCGCCGCAACCCGGCGCTGCGCTGGCGCATCGGGCAGCGCGATATTCGCACCCTGATGGCCAACCAAAGCAAGATTTTGAAGGCCGGTGCGGCAAAGGTCACCAAGGGCGGGCGTCTGATTTACGCGACCTGTTCGATCATGCCCGAAGAAAACGAACGCCTGATCGAAACCTTCATGCGTGATCGCAAGGATTTCCGACCGGTCCCGGTCAGTGAAATCTGGCCCGACGCCCCGAAATCCGTTCCGGTCCCCGGTGGCAAGGACAAGCCGTGGCTTCGCCTGTCCCCGAACGAGCATGGCACGGACGGTTTCTTTGTTGCGGTGTTTGAACGCACGGCCAAAGGCAAGGTGAAATAATGACAATGGCGGCCATGGTCATCGCAAACAACCCGATGTCCGATGCCGCCCTTGGTCTGCTTGCAAACTGTAAAATTGCGGCAAGAAAAATGGCCCTGTCCCGAATGGGGACAGGGCCAGTTCTTTTCACAAGTGCATTTTACCGTGAACGCTATGTGAAGATTGGATCTTCCACAGTTTACCCGGCCGGTTTTTTATTCCGTCTTGGGGGCAGCTTCGCCACCGGTGGTGCCGCCATCATCCTGCGGCATCAGTTCCAGCGGACTGCTATCTTCGCCTGCATTGCCATCAAGACCCTTCATGCCGGGAACTTCCTGATTGTCGTTCGGCAGGACAGTGTTCGGCGCCTCGCCGGTTTCGGCTGCCGGGGCATCAGGTGCCGGGGTCATGGTATCGCTGTTCTCGGTACCGGTTTCAGTGCCAAACATCGAAGCCGGGTTATTGCTCTCGGACTGGGTCATCGCAATGGCCGTTGCCGCACCAGCGACCAGAAGAAGGCCAGCGACGGCAAGCGCGATTTTACTGCCTTTGTTCTGTGTCATTTGTCTGTGTCCCTTTGCATGGTCAAACTTGATTTGCTCATGATTTCTAATTTTGTCGGACGCGGTTATCTCCGTGCTCCGTTGGAAACCAAGTTACAGACGCATTGCGCAGGAAAAAGGGACCAATTGTGCTCTTTTCGGGGGCGTTCCGGCAGGAAAAGGCCGCAATTGTTCCCAAATGCCGGAATTCGGCATCAGAATTTCATGAATGCATCCCAAGGTAACCGTTTGCGCCGGGTTGCCGAGACGGATGGTTTGGCGTATGTACGGCGCAACCCCATACTCGACGGAGATACGGCCCGATGACAGATCGCGTGCTGATTATTGATTTTGGATCGCAGGTCACCCAGCTGATTGCACGCCGCGTGCGCGAAAGCGGTGTCTATAGCGAAATCCACCCCTTCAACAATGTCTCGGATGCTTTCCTTGACGAATACGCGCCCAAGGCCGTGATCCTGTCTGGTGGCCCGGCATCGGTCCATTGGGACAAGGCGCCCTCGGCCCCGGCAAAGGTTTTTGAACTTGGCGTGCCGGTGCTTGGCATCTGCTATGGTCAGCAGACCATGGTCAACCAGCTTGGCGGCAAGGTCGCAACGTCCGATCACCGCGAATTCGGTCGTGCCTTTGTCGATGTGATCGAAGACTGCGCGCTGTTCACCGGCATCTGGGCCGAAGGTGCACGCGAACAGGTCTGGATGAGCCACGGCGACCGTGTCGATGCTCTTCCTGACGGGTTCCGCGTTGTTGGCAAATCCGAAGGCGCACCGTTTGCCGCCATCGCCAACGACGACAAGAAATTCTATGCCGTGCAGTTCCACCCCGAAGTGGTTCACACCCCGCATGGTGCGCAGCTGCTTAAGAACTTCACCCACGGTGTCGCCGGTTGCTCTGGCGACTGGACGATGAACGCCTACAAAGACGATGCCATCGCCAAAATCCGCAAACAGGTCGGCGATGGCAAGGTCATTTGCGGTCTTTCGGGCGGTGTTGACAGCTCCGTCACCGCGGTTCTGATCCACGAAGCGATTGGCGATCAGCTGACCTGCGTGTTCGTTGATCATGGTTTCATGCGCTCGGGCGAAGCCGATCAGGTCGTCACCCTGTTCCGTGACCATTACAACATTCCGCTGGTCCATGTGGATGCCTCGGAAACCTTCATCGGTGCGATCGAAGGCGAAATCGACCCGGAAACCAAACGCAAAACCATTGGCCGCCTGTTCATCGAAGTGTTCGAAGAAGAAGCCAAGAAAATCGGTGGTGCTGATTTCCTTGCACAGGGGACCCTTTACCCGGACGTTATCGAAAGCGTGTCTTTCACCGGTGGTCCGTCTGTCACCATCAAATCGCACCACAATGTCGGCGGCCTTCCGGAACGCATGAACATGCAACTGGTCGAACCGCTGCGCGAATTGTTCAAGGACGAAGTCCGTGACCTTGGTCGTGAACTGGGTCTACCCGACAGCTTTGTTGGTCGTCATCCGTTCCCTGGACCGGGCCTTGCCATCCGCATCCCCGGCCAGCCGATCACGCGCGAAAAGCTCGATATCCTGCGCAAGGCCGATGCGATCTATCTCGAAGAAATCCGCAATGCTGGCCTCTATGACGCCATCTGGCAGGCCTTCGCGGTGCTGCTGCCGGTCCGGACCGTTGGCGTGATGGGCGATGGTCGTACCTATGACTATGCCTGTGCACTTCGTGCCGTCACCTCGACCGACGGTATGACCGCCGACTTCTTCGCCTTCCCGCCGGAACTGCTTGGCCGTATCGCCAACCGGATCATCAACGAGGTCAACGGTATCAACCGCGTTACCTACGACTACACCTCGAAACCACCGGGAACGATTGAGTGGGAATAAGTTTTCCGATCACCGGAAACAACAAACGGCGCGTCCATTGGGCGCGCCGTTTTGTTTTGGGCTGTTTTAATAGCCCGGCCCATCCGAGCCGCAATCCCCTGTCGAATTGCATGCATTCGATAAAACCTGCTGAACGCTGCGCTGCCAGTTAAAGGTCAGGCAGGAGGACAGGGACAGGGTCGCGACTATTGCGGCGATAAGGGCAAGGTGGCGCATGGTGGCCCCCGTTTCCTTTGGATGGTTCAAGCCGGTATCAGACGACAACATTATACCAGAATCCGGTCGCAATGTCGTCGGCAGAGGGTTTACGCGGCGAAGCCCGCAATCAGATCTTTTTGACGAATTCGGATTTAAGCTTCATCGGGCCAAATCCGTCGATCTTGCAATCGATATTGTGGTCGCCTTCGACAAGGCGGATATTCTTGACCTTGGTGCCGACCTTAAGCGGCTGTGACGCACCCTTGACCTTCAGATCCTTGATGATCGAAACCGTATCGCCATCGGCAAGGATATTGCCATTGGCATCCCTGTATTCGGTTTCGTCTCCGCCTGTTGCGGCTTGCTGCGACCATTCATGGGCGCATTCCGGGCAAATCAGCAATTCGCCATCTTCGTAGGTATAGGGCGACTGGCATTTCGGGCAGGGGGGCAGCGTGCTCACGGCAAATCCTTGGGTAAAAGCTTGATAAAGACCCACCCGTTCCGGTTTGGCCGCCTATCTCGTAACGCCCGAATTCCCGATTGTCGAGAGGTTGCGCCGATATTTAAGTCCCAGATAATTGCGAGCCAAAGATCAGCATCGCAAACAGGCTGACAAAGTAGGCAATTGATCGCACGCCATTGATGCCCGGAAGGCGCGTGATCCCGGCAAAGTAGAACCCGGTATGGGCAAGGCGTGCGATGGTAAAGACAACTGCACAGGTTACGGTGACAGTGTTTGAAATATCGATGGCGTGCGCGACCAGAACGATGATCGCAAACGGCACCAGATTTTCCAGATGGTTCTGGTGGGCACGAAGGCCGCGCGCGGCCAAGCCCTGCCGTTCGGGCAGGTTGTCGCGATTGCCCATCAGGCGTTTGCCGCCGACCTGCCTGCCATAGGACCAGTTGTAAACCCAAGGAAACGCAAGGCAGAAAAGAGCATTGAAGACGAGAAGGGCAAGTTCGATTGGCAAGGAAATACCTTTGAGTGATGGTGTTTCCCTGCCATACGCAGGAAGAAGGGAAAGCGATCACACTTTTGCGCAACGGAGTTTGCGCATTCAGCCAAAGGTGGTCGCACTCAAAGTGATTATTCTTCTGCAGCCTTGCGAAGGGCCGGGAGCCCGACACCAGCCGTTTCAAACCCGCCATCGGCGGCGATCACCTGACCGGTAACGTAGCTCGCCTTGTCGGAACATAAAAACGCAATCACTTCGGCGATTTCGAGTTCGCTGCCATACCGGCCAAGCGGCATGGCATCAAGATAGGCCGATATGATTTCTGGCGAATGCACGGCCATGGCAAGCTTGGTTTTGACCGGGCCGGGGCAGACGCAATTGGCCCGGACACCAAAATCACCAAGCTCGATCGCTTGCTGTTTCGTCATGTGAATGACGGCCGCCTTCGATGTGCCATAGGCCACCCGAAGGGTCGATGCCCGAAGTCCGGAAATCGAGCCGATATTGACAATCGCACCCTTGGTCTGCTTGAGTGCTGGGATCGCCGCCTGCGAAACAAGAAAGGTCCCGTCAAGGTTGGTTTCCATGATCCGGCGCCACGCGCTGAAATCGGTTTCATGGATCGGCAGGAAATCGGCAACCCCGGCATTGTTGACAACCGCATCGATCTGTCCGAACTCGATCAGGACGTCGTCGATCATCAGATCGACCTGCTCTGGGATCGATACGTCATATTCAAATGCCTTGGCATTTGCGATATCGCGACATGCGTTGCGAAGTTCCGCGCTGTCGCGATCAATCATCGCAACCTGCCAGCCCAGTTCAATAAAAAGATGCGTGGTGGCAAGTCCGATGCCACGTGCGGCACCTGTTACGAGGGCAACCTTGTTTTCCATTCACGTCTTCCCTGATAACAGCCGTTAAATTGGCTGCTTTGTTTCTTATGAAGGACGGCCCCGTTTTAACCGGGCCGCCATGATCACAAGAGCTTACAGGTCGTCGGCAACGAATTCCAGAAGATCACCGGGTTGGCAATCAAGTTCCCGGCAAATCGCGGCAAGTGTTTCAAACCGCACACCGCGCACCTTGCCTGATTTCAGGAGCGACAGGTTCTGTTCGCTCACCCCGATCCGGTTGGCAAGGTCCTTGGACTTCATCTTTCGCAGGGCAAGCATCACGTCAAGCCGGACAATGATCGCCATCAGACGAAGCTCCTGTTCTCGTCCTCGATCCGGGTGGCTTCTCCCAATACCCACGCAATCACCAAAAGCAACCCGCCCAGAAACAGGGTGCTGGCCTCGGCATCGCTGAGCCCGATAGACAGCATCCGTTCGCCTTCGGGGCGGGTAATAGTCGCCAGCACGGAGGTCAGTGCGCCTGAAAGCGGCTTGATCAGGGTTTGCGCCATAAGGGCCACGGAAAATGCTTTCAGGTGGGCAATCGGGGCAGGCTGGAAAATATGGTTTTCGGCAAAGGACAGGAACATCTTGCGCAACCGCCAAAGCCCATAGGCCATAACAAGTGTCGGCAGCATCATCGATGCCATCACGGCATATTTCTGCCAGCCGGAAAGGGCGCGCAATTCTTCAAGGCTGATGGTCATCTGGCTGGCGCTGGTATCGATCCAGCCATCCACGTGCCAGATCAGCGGCACGAGGCAGATTTCAAAGACAACAGCGATAAGGCATACCCAGCCAAGAATGCGGCTGACAATGCGGACATTTTTCAGGGTGTCGGACATGACGGGGCTCCATCCGGAAGCACTCGGGTGACGTTTAAATAACGAATCGAATTTATTAATTAAAATAAAACATGAATTTTTTATTGAAATGAGTCAATCCGGATTTTTGCCCGTAACCGGGATTTGGACGTTAGGCGGGCGACACCTGGCCAAAATCCAGACAAAAAAACAGCCGGGGCGGTTGAAACACCCGGCTGTAGAAGGATGGCGGGGAGGGGAGGAAAACCCGCCACGGAAGAGAGGGAGACGAAAAAGTCTGGCTGCTTCCAGCGCGGCGTCGTTAATGCCGTTCGGAAGAGATCATCGCATCCCACGCTTCCTGCAAACGTTGCTTTGCTTCACGGAAACGCTGCAGGGATTCTTGCGGGATATCGTCGCTATGATCCTTTATCTCGCTCCAGGCGGCATCCATGTCATCCCACGCCTGAACAACCTCACTTGGAAGTTTTTCAAGGCCGCTTTCGGATTCCCTGCAATGTGCTGCAAGACCGAACTCCCAATCCTTGAATTCCTGATGGAGCTTGGCGTGCTCCGGAATGGGGCGGGCTGTCATGGGAGCCTCCTTTTGCTTTTCCAGACAGTTTCAATCTGGCGTGTAATCGTGTCATCGATTTGCAATGAAAAGGCGATTTTGGGGCATTTTAACCACAAGGCATAAAATCCCGGGCTTACTTGCCCGTCATATCGTTCCACGCCTTTTCAAGCTTTGCGGTTGCCTTGTGGAACTGCTCTGCAGTGGTGTTGCTTGCCGCATCACCTTCGGCCTTAAGCTTTTCCCATGCCTCGTTCATCTCGTTATAGGGGCCGGTAATCTCTTTGGGCAGATTTCCGATCTGCATGTCGTTTTTCGCGCAGTAACCGGCCACATTCCGTTCCCAACTGTCACGGGACTGGCGCAGATTGAAAATGTCGAGTGCTGTTTGCTCTTGCATCGGTGCGTCTCCTTGCTCTGGTTGGCACTTTCGATGGTGTGTCATACCTGTAACGTTCCCTGCGGGGCGGAGTTCCATGCGCGCAAACATCAAGTCCCCTTGCCAAGTGCAGCTGGGCATGGAAAATAGGGGGATGTCACAAAGCAAAACGAAATCCCGCAAGGTCGAAATTGCCTCGGCGCGTCCCGTGATCGCCGGGGCTGAAAACGGCAACGATTGTCAGGAATGCGATACGGCCGCACGTCTTGGCCTTTCCACCGAACAGGGCGAGGCCGTAACGCGTGACGCATCACGTGCGACCGGTCATAACCTGTCGCTTCCTGATATTGAGGCAGCAGCAAAAATCTTTGCGCTTCTGGGGGATGCCGGGCGGCTGCAGCTTGTTCTGCGTTGCATGGAAAAACCGCAAACCGTTGGCGAACTGGCCGAGGCATCGGGCATGTCCCAATCCCTGACCAGCCATCACCTGCGTCAGTTGCGCGATCAGCGCATTCTGGCATCGGAACGAAACGGGCGTCATATCTTCTATCAGATTGATGACGAACATATTTCCCGTGTTGTTCGTGATGTCTTTGCCCATGTGACCCACGACTGAAATACGTCTTTTGCGTTGTCGTGAAATTGCCACATTCGACGAATGAACCCGCGTCGCGTCCGGTTTTCACATTGCGCTTGCGGGGAATTACCGTCATAAACGAACTGCTTGGTTTTTACCTGTCTGCTCGGGGCAGGTAAACGAAGAGGGAATTTGGAAGACCGTTTGTTTTGGGCGGTCAAAGCCAAAGCCGCCCCCGCGACTGTATGCGGAAAGTGCCCGCCATCACGCCACTT
This sequence comes from Thalassospira sp. A3_1, assembly GCF_017744215.1. Lineage (NCBI taxonomy): Bacteria > Pseudomonadati > Pseudomonadota > Alphaproteobacteria > Rhodospirillales > Thalassospiraceae > Thalassospira > Thalassospira sp. A3_1. The sequence goes on from NZ_JAGHQQ010000002.1 coordinate 1,018,092, forward strand.
GCGAAAGCAGGGAAGGTCGGCGACGCATGATGACCCGCAAGCCAGGAGACCTGCCAGGCATGGACCCGAACCGACTGTCGGGTGTGACAGCATAGGAGAAGTTTATGACCACGCAGACCGCGGCATTTGCCGCTTCAAAAAAATCGGTTCTTCTGCCGATCATCGTTTGTGCCGTTTTTGGCCTCGCGATCATCTTTGTGACCGGCCATGTTCAGGCTGAATTGTTGCACGATGCGGCACATGATGTGCGCCATGCAACCGGCTTTCCGTGTCACTAAGCCATGATGTCACGCATTTTCACCAGCGCATTGTTCGCTGGTGCTGCAGCAGGTCTTATTGCGGCCCTGCTTCAGCTTTATTTTGTGCAACCGGTTCTGTTGCATGCGGAGCTTTATGAAACCGGCGAGCTGGTTCATTTCGGCGGTGCTGCGGTTAGTGCACATCAGGATGTCGGCGGCATTGATCTTGTCCGCGACGGGTTAAGCGTCCTGTTCACCATGCTGGTCTATACCGGGTATGCGCTTATTCTGGTTGCGGCCATGGCGCTGGCTGAAAGCCGCGGTCACGAGGTCGCTGGTCGTCAGGGTATTATCTGGGGCATTGCCGGGTTCTGTATCGTTCATTTTGCACCGGGCTTTACCCTTGCACCTGAAGTGCCCGGTGTTGCAGCCGCAGACGTTTACGCACGGCAGGTCTGGTGGTTTGCCACCGTCGGGACGGCGGCAATTGCCGTCTGGCTGATTGCATTTGGTCGCAATTGGGTTTCGTGGGGGATTGCTGCAGTTCTGCTGCTTGCCCCCCATGTCATTGGCGCGCCGGAGCCCGATGCCTTTACCGGGCCGGTACCGACTGAAATCGGGGCGCTTTTTGCTGCCCGTGCATTTGGTGTCGGTCTTGCTGCCTGGGTGCTGGTTGGCCTGTTTGCCGGATATTTCTGGCAACGCGAAGGACAACGGGCCGCACAGGCGCAGACCGCCTGATCGCGGTCAAAGTACGATCCTTTTCGGGCGTGCCACGGGCGCGCCCGATTTATTTTCAGGGTTTTCACGAGGAATAAAATGTCACGTTCACTTGCCCTTTTCGGGATTGGGCTGGTTTTCGGCGGGGGGATCGGTTTTCTGGTGGCGGCTGGTAACGGCATCACCCTTGACGGGCACGATCACGGTGATCCGATGGCGCATGGCGTTGCCGGACATGGTACCGCACACGGTGAAATGAAGATGGGGGCGGCACATGCCAGTCACGACGCCATTATTTCATTACCTGCGGGCACTGATGCACCACGTCTTGATGTCGCGATGATACCGGACCCGGTCAGTGGCTGGAACCTGCATCTAATGGTGCAGAATTTCCGGTTTGCCCCCGAACATGCCAGCAGCACGCATGTCCCGGGAGAAGGTCATGCCCATGTCTATGTTAACGGCACCAAGATTGCCCGCCTGTATGGCCCGTGGTTCCATATCACAGAGCTTCCGGCGGGCGATAACGAGGTCACGGTAACGCTGACGGCCAATGATCACAGCCAGCTTGCCGTCGGCGATAAGCCGCTGCGTCAGACAATGACTGTTTCGGTGGCACCTTAATCAAAGGGCCGGAATTCTGGCCTTAAGGCAAAAACGAAGACGCCCGCAGCCGCGTGCGTCTTCGATCCATCCATCCGGGGCGTTCAGATATTCCCGGCAGGTGGCAATGATATCGTCAATGTCGTGACGCGCCGATAATCCGGCAAAAAGATAACTTGCCCGCCCGGTTCCCTGAAGTGCAACCGATGTCGGGTCGCTGCATGATCCCATGCAGTCAACCTGTGTGACTTCAAACGTTTCGGGCAATTCCGCCTGATCAAGTGCCGTGCCTAACTGCCGCGCAAAACCATCCGCATCGACAAAATCCACCTTTGAGGCCGGATCAGCATCGGGTGCTGGCTGGCAGGTTTTGCAAATGACAATACGGGGCATCGGGCGGTTGGCCTTGGTTCTTAAATCGGGTGGTCACTATGGCCGCAGTGCTGGCGTAATTCATCAACTTTTTCGGGGCGTCGGGCATTGTGTGTGATAACATTCAAATCATGGTTTGAATGTTCTTGACTCCACAACATATGAATTGTTATTTGAATGTAACGCATGAATATAAATTTGAATGTTGGCGAGGTCCAGAATGTCCGTCATCGCAAAATGGGATCAGTTCCCGGCCATTGGAAATTGTGAAAGCTGCAAGTCATCGCTGATTGCGGCTCTGAACGACGCCGTACCGGGGCAAAGCTTTCTTGCTGCCGCCGATGGCCTGCACGCGCAATCCGAACTGAGTGGCAGGGAACAGGGCGCGGTTGACGATGTGCTGGCCCGCCATCGCGACGGCATTTCGCATCGTCATTGGGCTGTATCGGGCATGGATTGCGGGTCCTGTGTGGCGAAAATTGAAACCGCGCTTTCCAAACGTGATGGCGTGCAATGTGTTGATGTATCGATGATGCGCGAAATGGTGACGCTGGGTCTTCGCGACGACAGTGCCGAAACGCGTTCCGATATCAGCACCATGCTGACCAAACTGGGTTATCCGGCAAGTGAAAAGGTAATGCCGGGGGCAGCGAAATCATCCGAAGCCGCTTGCTGCGCTGGCGGTTCCTGTGGTTCTGGCAATCTGGCTGCGACGGATAATGCCGCGTCGCAAGATAGCGATGCCAAAGAACAGTCCCTGCTGCGCAAGCTGGCCCCCTGGCCGGAAGCCGGGGACGAAATTGCATGGGCAGCGGCCTGGCTTTTGTTGGGTGGGCTCGTTGGGTGGTTGATACCCGCAACAGACGCCTATGCAATGTCCATTGCCTCGATCATCGCAGCATTTCCGGTGATGAAAACGGCGTTCCGTCTGGCGGCAAGCGGCGCATTCTTTTCCATCGAACTGTTGATGAGTGTCGCGGTTCTTGGCGCGGTTACAATCGGTGAAAGTCTTGAAGCCGGTATGGTCGTCCTGCTGTTTGCCATCGGCGAAAGCCTTGAAGGTGTTGCTGCGGGGCGGGCACGCAGCGGGGTTAAATCGCTGATGAAACTGGCCCCGGAAACCGCAAGGCGGGTTTCGGCATCGGGTAATGTGTTTGAAACGGTCGCCCCGTCCGCGCTTGCACTGAATGATATTGTCGAAGTCCGTCCAGGCGAACGTATTCCGGCCGACGGTGTCCTGACCGACGGGGCCGCCGAAATTGACAACAGCCACCTGACCGGTGAATCCGTGCCCGTCCCGTCTGAACCGGGGGACGAGGTTTTTGCCGGTGCCATTGTCACCGATCGGCCCGTACGCCTGCGCGTAACCCGTGCGGCGGGGCAAACCATGCTGGATCGTGTGATCGATCTGGTTGAACAAAGCGAAAAGCACAAGGCACCGGTCGAGCGTTTCGTTACCAAATTTGCCCGTATCTATACGCCAATCATCATGGCGCTTGCCGCCCTGACGGTCGTCATTCCACCGGTTCTGTTCGGGCAGGGCTGGGAAGAATGGATCTATCGCGGGCTGGCCCTGCTTCTGATCGGCTGTCCCTGTGCCTTGGTGATCTCCACCCCGGCGGCGGTCACGTCGGCCCTGGCTCGTGCGGCCAGAATTGGTCTGCTGGTTAAAGGCGGTGCCGCGCTTGAAGCCATCGGGGCGGTTCGTACCATGGCGTTTGACAAAACCGGCACATTGACCGAAGGCAAGCCAAAGCTGACGGCAATGATGTCGGTGGGCGATATGGACGAGGACCGGCTGCTTGCGATTGCTGCCGCGCTTGAAACCGTGACCTCCCACCCGCTGGCAAAGGCGGTGGTTCATGCCGCGACGGAAAGGAAACTTGATCTGCCGGAAATCACCGATGCGCGCACCATTGCTGGTGCCGGGGTCGAAGCCCGGATTGATGGCACGCTTTATCGCGTCGGGGCGGCCAAACGCCTTGATATCGAACCGGCTGCAAAAGTTGCCGACTGGCTTGCCGCACAGGAAGACGCCGGCAGCACGGCCGTTGTCATCCTGCGTGATGGCGATGTCATTGGCGCACTTGCGCTGCGGGATACCGCGCGTGCGGATGCCCGGGATGCGCTTGCCAAACTGAACGCCTTGGGCATCAGCCCGGTGATGCTGACGGGTGATGCCGAACGCGTTGCCAAACGCATGGCGGGTGAACTTGGTATGGAGTACCGGGCGCAGCTTCTGCCTGAAGACAAGCTGAACGTGCTGGCTGATTTGCGCAATGATCCGGCGCGGAAGGGGCCGATTGCCATGGTTGGTGATGGCATCAACGACGCCCCGGCACTGAAATCGGCGGATGTCGGCATCGCAATTGGCGGGGGCACCGACATTGCCCTTGAGGCTGCCGACGCGGTGGCGGTTAAGGACCGGCTGTCGGATGTCGTTAATTTGGTAAAGCTGTCCCGCACCACGCGCCGCGTGATCCGCGAAAATATCGGGTTGGCACTGGGGCTTAAGGCTGTCTTTCTGGTCACCAGCATCACCGGTCTGACGGGACTTTGGCTGGCGGTGATGGCCGATACCGGTGCAACCGTTCTGGTGACGCTTAACAGCCTTCGTCTGCTGATCGCGCTGCGCAACCGCTGATCCCTCAGCCGCGCAAGCTACTCCAGAAAATTATCGAAAGTCGGCCGCTATTGCATCTCGTGATAGCGGCCGAATTCTTTTTTGCTACCTCGCGCGCGGCGACTCCCGATCTTCTCCGTGTTCGTGTTCGCCGTTTCGCGCAGAAATACTCGGAAAACGCCCTGCTCTGACGGGATGTGCAGGTCATCACTTCCATAAAAGTCCGCACATCAGATCGTCCGGGTGCCGAGGTCACTACATTTCGAAAGCCAAGGAAAACTGCGGGTTTCGCAAAAGCGAATTGACATGGCTAGATTTTGGTTTCAAGTTAAATCCGTAACAACGATATTGATTCCGGTATAACGGAATTAACCGGGACTCATCAAAAACGGTTGGCTCTTTTCATCAGCGGAGACAAACATGACCTTCTTAAAAACAATCTCAGTCGCGGCGCTTATGACCGCAACTGCCGGATCGGCCATTGCACAGGAAGCCAGCAAGCTTCAGCAGGTTCTTGATCGCGGTCACCTGATCTTGGGGACCGGCTCGACCAACCCGCCATGGCACTTCATTGACTCGGATAACAAGCTCAAGGGCTTTGACGTTGATATGGGCCGCCTTGTCGCCAAGGCCCTGTTTGGCGATCCCGATAAAATCGAATATGTCCAGCAGTCCGGCGATGCCCGCATCCCGAACCTTGTGACCGACAAGGTCGATCTTACCTGCCAGTTCATGACGGTGACCGCCGAACGCGCCCAGCAGATCGAATTCACGATCCCCTATTACCGTGAAGGCGTTGGTCTGTTGCAGATGGAAGGTGGCGACTACGCCGATTACGAGGCGCTCAAAGCTGCCGGATCGGACGTTACCGTTGCCGTTCTTCAGAACGTCTACGCCGAAGAAATGGTTCATGCTGCCCTGCCAGAGGCAGAAGTCGATCAGTATGACAGTGTGGATCTGATGTATCAGGCGCTTAATTCCGGGCGTGCGGATGCTGCCGCAACTGATCAGTCGGCATTGCGCTGGTTCATGGTCAAAAACCCGGGCCGTTACCATGACGCCGGATATGGCTGGAACCCGCAAAGCTATTCCTGTGGCGTGAAGCCGGGCGATCAGCGTTGGCTGAACTTTGTAAACACGGTTCTGCACGAAGGCATGACCGGTGTTGAATTCCCGTTCTATGCCGACAGCTTCAAAACCTGGTTCGGTACGGAACTGTCGGTACCGCAGATCGGCTTCCCCGTCGAATACAAATAACCTAGCAGCATCCGGGAAGAACCGTTTTGAACTACGATTTCAATTTCAGCGTCATCTGGCGCAATTGGGAACTGCTGGCGCAGGGCCTTGGCCTTGGCTTGTTCCTTGCCCTTGTTTCGATTGCGATTGGTTGCGGGATCGGACTTCTGGCGGCTTTCGGGATGCTGTCCCGTCACCGGGTTTTACGCTGGATCGCAGTGGCTTATGTCTCTGCGATCCGCAATACCCCGATCCTTGTCCTGATCCTGTTCTGTTACTTCGCATTGCCCCAGCTTGGCATTGCACTCGACAAGATACCGTCCTTCATTTTTACCCTGTCGATTTATGCCGGTGCCTATCTGGCGGAAGTTTTCCGTTCGGGCCTTGTCGCCTTGCCAAAGGGCCTGCGCGAAGCCGGGCTTGCCATCGGTCTGACGGAACTGAAAATCAAAATCCACATCATCATTCCGGTGATGTTGCGCAATGTGTTGCCGTCGCTTTCGAACAATTTCATTTCGCTGTTCAAGGACACGTCGCTCGCAGCCGCCATCGCGGTTCCCGAACTGACGTTTTATGCGCGCAAGATCAATGTCGAAAGCTTCCGTGTGATTGAAACATGGATGGTTGCGTCACTGATTTACGTGGTGGCCTGCTATGTCATCGCGTGGTTCCTGCGCCAGCTTGAACAACGTCTTGCGGTTCCGCGCTGAAAGGCTTTCACATGAATTTTTCTCTTTTCCTGACCGAATTGTGGAATGCCCGCATGAACCTGCTGGCTGGGCTTGGCGATACGGTTCTGATTTCCGTCGCATCCGTGCTGCTTGGAACGTTCCTTGGCGTTTTCGTCGGTCTGGCGATGACATATGGCAATAAGCCGACCCGGTTTGGGGTGCGCCTTTATATCGACTTCCTGCGGGGAACTCCGGTTTTCGTTCTGATACTTGCCTGTTTTTATATTCTTTCGGTTGTCGGGCTGGATCTTAGCGCGTTTCAGGCTGGTGTGCTTGCGCTGACGATGTTCTGTTCATCCCATGTCGGGGAAATTGTCCGTGGCGCGTTAAAGGCGATCCCGGCCGGTCAAACCGAAGCCGCCAAGTCAATCGGGCTGACTTTCGGGCAAACCTTTGCCTATGTCCTGCTGCCCCAGGCCCTGCGCCAGATACTGCCGACCTGGGTCAATACCGCGACCGAAATCGTCAAGGCATCAACGCTGCTGTCGATCATTGGTGTGGTCGAATTGCTGCTGGCAACCCAGCAGGTCATTTCGCGGACCTATCTCAGCCTCGAATTCTATCTCTTCGTTGGTTTCGTCTATTTCATTCTGAACTTCCTGATCGAACAGGCCGGCCGTGCTGTCGAACGCCGCATCTCGATCCCATAATGAGGCCGCCATGTCCCCCATTCTGACAATTACCGATCTTCACAAAAGTTTTGGTGATCTCGAAGTCCTCAAGGGCATCGATATGACCATGCAAAAGGGTGATGTCGTCTCGCTGATTGGATCATCGGGTTCGGGCAAGACAACCCTGTTGCGCTGTGTGAACCTGCTTGAAGATTTCGAACGCGGTTCCATCGAACTGGACGGCGAAGCCATCGGCTACAGACACGACGGTGGTGAACGCCGCCGTCTTTCCGAACGTCATATTGCGCGTCAACGCGCCATGACTGGCATGGCGTTCCAGCAGTTCAACCTGTTTCCGCATATGACCGCCATTCGCAATGTCATGCTGGGTTTGACCAAGACCAAGAAAATGGCAAAGGACGAAGCCTATGCCATTGCCGAAAAATGGCTTGAACGGGTTGGCATGATTGAACGACGTGATCATTTCCCCGGTCAGTTGTCAGGTGGACAGCAGCAGCGTGTCGCGATTGCGCGCGCGATTGCGATGAACCCGCGCATCATGCTGTTTGACGAGGTGACATCTGCCCTTGATCCGGAACTGGTCAAGGAAGTTCTGGCCGTTGTCCGCGATCTTGCCGATGACGGAATGACCATGCTGCTTGTCACCCATGAAATGCGCTTTGCCCGCGATGTTTCAAGCAAGGTCGTGTTCATGCATCACGGCCGTATCCACGAAGAAGGTCCCCCCGAACAGATTTTCGGCGCACCGGAAACAGACCGGTTGCGGGGCTTTCTTGCAAATTCTGAAATGTGATTGAATACCAGGAGATATTGAATGACCATCAAAAGACACGGTGTCGGTGAAGCAAAAGGAAACGGTCAGAAGGCACTGCCTTTTGCAAAGGCTACGGAAGCGGATGGATGGCTTTACGTGTCCGGACAAACGCCGATGCGTGATGGCGAAGTTGTTGGAAACGGGATTGTCGAACAGTCCCGTATCGCTATCGAAAACATGCTAAAAATCGTCGAGGATGCCGGATATAGCGCAAGCGATATCATGCGCATTGGCGTCTGGCTTGATGATGCCCGCGATTTCTGGAGCTTCAACGGCGTCTTTCAGGAATATTTCGGCGATCATCCGCCTGCGCGCGCTTGCGTTCAGTCTTCAATGGTGGTGGATTGCAAGGTTGAGGTCGACTGCATTGCCTTTCGCAAGGCATAAGAACCTCTATCCAAAGAACTGATCACCAGCGAAGAGGGGACTTATGAAAGAAGGGCAAATACGGAAACGGGCGCGCGGCATTGATCGGGCGTTTGATATTCTTGATCATTTGCGCTCTGTCAAAGTCTCGCAACGGCCTGCCGAGATCGCCCAGGCGCTCGGCGCGCCGACCTCTACGATCTATGATCTGATCAGCGTTCTGCTGGAACATGGCATGCTCGAGGTCACCGATGCCAACGGATCGGTGTTCCTTGGGCGTCGTGTCTATTTCCTTGGGCTGGCCTATCGCGAATATTTCGATCTGACCCGCGAAGCCGGTGTCGTGTTAGATGAAATCACCGCCACCACCAAGGAAACATCGCAGTTCTGCATGCTGGACGGCAACAAATACACCGTCGCCCTGCAACGCGAAGGCAGCCGTCCGTTCCGCATCAGCGCCAATGTCGGGGAACGCACTCCGATCCCGTGGACGGCATCGGGGCGGCTGTTGCTGGGCCATTTTTCCGATGATGAAATCCGCGATCTGATTCCGGCAAACGATTTTGTTCTGCCCGATGGCAGCCATACCGATTTTGATGCCTATATCGCCGAAATCCGGCAGGCGGCAAAAGACGGGTTCTTTTCCTTCGACAGCATCGTCGACACCTTCACACATTGCTTCGCCGCCCCGATCCGCGATCAGAACGGTGTGTGTGTTGCAACAGTATGTATTGTCGCACCCAAGGATGACGCCCGCAAAAACTATGCGCAATATCGCGATGCGCTGAAATCCGCCGGGGACAAACTATCCCATAACGTCTGATGTCTTCTCCGTCCGCGCGCAATATCTGTGCGTGGAGCAATGTCGGTTTCTTTGTGCTGAAAAGAGAAAGCGGCGGTTATCGTTTCCCGCATCGATAACCACCGCTGTTCCACCTTGAGAGGCCTGCGGGGAGAGAGACCCGCAGGTGAGAGACAAGCCTTTTGGGGACAAGTGCGAATGGGTTGCATTCGCGGGCTGTGTCGAGACCCGTTATAGGTCAGGAAAAATTACTGCGCAAGTGAAAATCGTTCGCATTTGCATAAAATTTTTGGTTGAGAGTTTGGCCGTGTTTCTATCCCGACTAAAATGGTTGGTTAATATCGCGGTTTTCTGCGGATTTCAGGTCGAAAATGCCAAAAAGGCCGCACGATCAGTACGGCCTTTCAGGTTGGATTAAAGACGGTATTTAGATGGAAATACGCCGCAGATGATTGTCCCAATGAAGCGATTTAAGCGAATCGTCGGGTAATTCGACGCGTTTTCGGCGAATCGCATCCATGCGCCACCCATTGCCAAGCCCGCTGGTACCAACGAACTGGCCTGCTACATTTGTCGCGGCAAGGCCGCAGCCGTCCGGCGCGGCGATATGGGTCAGGAAGCCCGATGTTTTGACATCCCAGAACGTGATCAACCCGCCGCGCGGGCAGGAAATGCCAAATACCTGTCCCGATGCATCAAAGCGCACCGACCCGCAATATTGCCGCATGCGCAGCTGGACATTATCCGGGGCTTCGATCGGGCGGATTTCGCTACCCGGCTGCCATAGCCCGACCAGTGGCACCTGATCGGTCAGTTCCCCCTGATACTGGAAGCCCGCCGCAATTGTCCCGTTGGGGGCGACATCAAGATGGCGGATCGATAATTGATGCCAGTCGGCTTTAAGTGACGCCTGATGGATCAGTTTTCCGGTATGGCGATCAATGATCGACAGGTTTGGTTCCATACTGTCGATATTAAGAGCGGTGCGACCATCAAAGTCCGGGTGGGTGTGCAAGCCACCATTGGCGATGACAAGGCTTTCGCCGTCGGGCATCAGGTGCAATTCGTGCGGTCCGGTGCCAAAGCTGTCAAATTCGGCAATGCGGCGATATCCGTCTTCGGCATCCCAGACGGAAACAACCCCGCGGGCATGATCAAAATCATTCTCGGTGACGTAAAGGAACCGGCCATCATTGGAATAAACCGCGTGCCCGTAAAACCGCCGATCTTTCGGGCAATGCAGCTTGGCGCGGACCTCGCCGCTATGGCGATCAAGGATCAGGCCATAAAGACCCGGCCTGCGTTCAACTGCGGCCACATCGACATGGTTCGGGCGCAGGCCAAGGTCATGCCCCCGGCCGGGCAGGGCCTGTTCAAACAGGATCTTGCCATTGGCATTAAAGGCGCTGACATAAAAATCATCATGATCCCCGGCACTGGCGGAAATATAATGCGCCCGGTCTTCAATAGATGTTGGTGCGGCCGCGCGCGCAATGCTGATCGGCAACAGGGTAAAGGCCCCGCCAACACCCATGAGTTTCAAAAACTCGCGTCGTTGATGTTTCATTTTCCGGCCTCCCGTTCGCCTAGTCACCGTCAAGTGCGTTAAACCCGCCGCCCAACTGTGTTGTGCCGCCAACATCGCCCTCGACCAGCGTATTGACGAAGCTGACCTGCCCGGCAAAGTCGGCGAGTTTCTGATAACCGTCTGGCTGATCCAAAAGCTCGACAATCGATGGTGGCAGTTTATCAAGCGTATCCACCATGGTTTGCCAGTTCAGCCTGAAGGACCGATCCAGAAGGCTGCTGTCGATCAGAGCTGACAGGCCTTTGCCTTCTTCGCCGGTATCACCCCACTTGCCGTCATAAATCGCAAACAGCCCGGTAAGGTTATGGGTGATATTGCGCAGGGACCGTTTGGATGTCGGGCTTTCGGCCCGGCTGGCTTTGCCGTCCTTTGGTCCGTCGCCAAGCGGACGGCCAAGTTTCTGACTAACAATGATCAGAAGTCCTTCGTGAAGCGCACGATAAAGGTCGGTCGCGGCAAATTTGGCATCCGGGTAATCCATGCTGTCCGGACCGGCTTCCATCATGCCCTGGGCAAAAGCTGGCCATTCGTCAACCAGTTCACCGGTCATGCGTTCCAGATTGGCGCCAATGGCCCCGCCATAACCGCACAGGAACACGCCATCTTCGTCATCATCCAGAAGCTTGGGTGACAGCTTGTCGTCAAACAGGACCTGCTCAAGCGCCGGAAAACCCTGCAAGGCGGCACTGGTTTCGGCGACTTTTTCCCGGTCGGTATAAATCGCGGGCTTGTCAAACATCAGCTTGCGAAACTGCCTTGTCGCCGTACCATGTTTGTCAGGCCAGTATTCGATATGCTGATCGCGACCATTGGCCACCATCGGCCCCATGCGCCACGGCTGCACTTCCTGCCACACATCCATGGCCGCGTGGAAATCCTCGCGCACCTCGTCAAGGCCATCCTGATCGGGTTCGGCACAGAAATCATCAATCCCCTCAGACAGATTGTCCGTTGCATCATGCAGCGCATCAAGCTTTGGCGGCATTACCACGCCCAGAAGATGTTCAAGTACCGGGCGGTAATTTTCATCGGGGATATCGGCGCGTGCACCGGGCGGTGCCAAGCCCACCGTCAGCAAGGCAGTTGCCCCTAAAAGGGCGGCTTTGCGAGTGCGACACAGGAAAGGCATGATATCCCCCGAACAGTAAGGCGTCTAAAACAAGGCTTACAAAGACTTCAGAAACGCGAGCAACTTGCTGCGATCCGATGATGGCAAGAATGTGACGGCGTCGCGCGCGGGTTTTGCCTCACCCCCGTGCCACAATACGGCTTCCAGAATGCTGCGCGCCCGCCCGTCATGCAAGTAACCGGCACGCGGATCGATTTCCTGCGCCCGGCCCAATCCCCAAAGGGGCGGGGTGCGCCATTCCGTGCCGCTCGCCTCGGCTTCGGGCCGATGATCGGCAAGCCCGTCACCCATGTCATGCAAAAGCAAATCGGTATAAGGCCAGATCATTTGCCCGGATTGTTCCGGCATATCGGCACGTTCTGGCAATTGATAGCTTGGCGTGTGGCAGGATGCGCATCCGATTGAATTGAAAATCTCTCGCCCGGCCATGACATCCGGATCGGATGCGTTTTGTCGCATCGGGGGGGCGATGTTCCGCGCGTAATAAAGCACAAGGTCGGTAATCTGGTCATGGGCCTCAAGATTATCGAATTCGGGATCGTTGCCATCCGGCGCGCCGCGACAAAGGCTCTGGGCTTCGGTGCAGTCGCTGTATCCGTTCGGATAAAGCGGGGTTGAAAGGCCGATATCGAACTGGAATGCGTTCTGGTTCTGCTGATCAAGGCTTGGCATTCCGGCCTTCCAGCCAAACCGCCCGATGGCGACCTCGTCCTTTGCAATATCCCAAACCCGGTTGACCCGGCCCGATATGCCGTTCCCATCGCGATCCTGCGGATCAGCGTTGGCAAGCAGGACCTCATCTGGAATGGCTTCCAGCAATCCCAGCCCGATCATTGGCGGGGCAATGCGCGGTGAAATCATTACATCATCATGCAATGGCCCATAGGCCAGATCAGCCATGCCGTAGGTCGGATGACGCAATTCGACCATACTGCCATCGGCAAGCTCGATGGTCTGGGTATCATAGCGGACTGTAACCTTGCCCTCGGCCGGGACGGACGGGACCGAAAAATCCTGAAACTGTCCGCCATAAACCGGATCGGGCAGGGTCGATACACGCCCCGTTGCCAGCAATTCCCGATCCGTATCATTTTGCGGCGGGATCGACAGGCGCAGCAACATGGATGTTGCCCCCGCTGATGGATCGTTTGCATCGACCGGATGGCCGCGACCATTGCGGATATGGCACCCGTTGCACGCGCGCGAATTAAACAGCGGTCCCAAACCGTCTGCAGCCTTGGTGCGCGTCGGGGCGGTTACCCAAAGCCTTTGAAAAAGGGCCTCGCCAAGCTTGAAATCAAGCCGCTTTTCAAAGGTCATATTGGCCGAATGATGGGTGAATGCCATCCGCCCGGTTTTCTTTTGCCATGTCGTTGCCCCGCCCGGCAGGGCATCGGCGGGCAATGTTTCGTCGGCAAATGCCGGTGTCATTGCCCCGAAAACAAGGGTGGTCGCAATCATGAAACGGGAAAGGCGCATGGCGGGAAGCTGCATGGAATTCTTCTAATCGTAAAAGCGAAACGGCGGGAGAAAATTTCCCCCGCCGTCGGACTCATTTGGGGCATGACCCCGAATGCGGATCGTATCTGATCAATTGATCGAGGTCGGATTGTCAAGGCTGTCCGACCCTTCGAACTCGATCCCGTCGACGCCAATCGCGGCAACGATCTGTTCGATCGATTTGGTCTGATCGACAAGCGCATCGACAAAGGTCTGAACAACGGCATTGCCGTCTTCATTGTCCATCGCGATGAGCTGGTCGAAATGCTCGCCCGCCTGTGCGCGGCTGACCATGGCTTTACCGGCCAGAACCGATGCCGCCAGTTTGGCACGCAGTTCGGTATCAAGGCCTTCATCCTTGGCGGCAACCATATCCGAAAGCGATGCGCCTTCGACGACCGAACCGTCAACACGGGTATAGCGGCCAAGATAAACGTTCTGGATACCCAGCGCGTCATAGTAGTGCGAATTGTGGGTATTGTCCGAGAAGCAGTCATGCTCTTCTTCCGGATCATGCAGCAACAGGCCAAGCTTGGTGCGCTCGCCCGCCAGTTCACCATAAGAAAGCGAACCCATGCCGGTCACAATCGCGGTCAGGCCCGGAACGCCATCACCTTCCAGAACGGTTGCGCGTGCTTCGCCACCATCGGCCCACTGTGCGGTCATCCATTCCAGATCGGAAACCAGAAGATCGGTTGCGGCTTTAAGATAAGCGCCACGACGGTCGCAATTGCCATTGGTGCAGGCATCACCCGCAGCATAATCGGTCCAGGCGCGTGCACCGGCACCGGCTTCGGTTCCGTTCAGGTCCTGGCCCCACAGAAGGAATTCAATGGCGTGGTAGCCGGTGGCAACGTTGCTTTCAACGTCGTCAATTTCATGCAGGCTTTCGATCAGCGCGCCATCGATGGTCGACGCATCAAGGGTTTCACCGGAAATGCTCAGGCTCGGATTGGCAACGACATTGGCGGTATAAGCCGGGTTTTCTTCGTTTTCTTCGCCGTAAAGATCGGTTTCGACATAGTCGATCAGACCTTCGTCCAGCGGCCACGCGTTAACCTTGCCTTCCCAGTCGTCGACAATCGCGTTGCCGAAACGGTAAACTTCGGTCTGCTGATAGGGCACACGTGAAGCCAGCCATGCGGATTTCGCTGCATCGAAAGTTGCCTGCGACGGATCAGAAACCAGCGCGTTGACAGCAGACTGAAGCTGCATGGCGGTGGTAACCGAGTCTTCGTAACCGGCATGTGCGATATCGGCATAGGTGGTCAGGACGTCTTTTGCGCCCGGCGCGGCATAGGCCTGTGCGCCAAGGGTGGATGCCAGTGCAGCCATCCCCAGAATTTTAACGAGTTTCATAGGAGTTCCCATCTGTCCCTGAAGGTGAGCCAAGGGCATAGCCCATCATGCTTCCGCATAATAGTTACTGCTTGTGATAATGATTTGCAAACTTCAAATATCTCAACAAGCAGATTTTCCACATTTTTTGCTGTGATAACCGGAATTTGACCTGCACTTTCGGCCGGATCGGGGCATCATCACAATCTTGCATTATTTGCCCGCGCAAAAAGCAGAAAAGGGGACCTGCGTATGAGCGATCAGATTGAACCGCAAAAAAACGTCCGGCTTTGGGATTTTCCCGTGCGCCTGTTTCACTGGGCGCTGGTGATCGCGATTGTGACATCGTGGTGGTCCAATCAGGAAGTCATGATCGATATCCATGCGATTTCAGGATACAGCGTGCTCGCACTCGTACTTTTTCGCATCATCTGGGGATTTGTCGGCAGTTCGAACGCGCGCTTTGCCGGTTTTGTCGCCGGACCGCGCAAGGTGATCGGCTATATGCGCAAACTTCCAAACGGCTCGGCCCGCGACCTGACTTACCCGGGGCATAATCCGGCGGGCGGCTGGATGGTTGTGGTGCTGATCCTGCTCGTGGCGATACAGGCAATAAGCGGCCTTTTCACCAGCGAGGATACCTTCCTGTTCTTTGACGGTCCGCTGGTTGCCTATGTCAGCTCCGATGTCGCCAGCACGATGAATTTCATTCACCACACCAATATCAATCTGATTTACGCCGCGGTAGCACTGCATGTTCTGGCAGCGATCTTCTATCTGATGATCAAACGCGAGAACCTGATCGGTGCAATGATCACCGGCATGCGCAAAGTCCCCGAAAGTGTCGCCACCGGTTTCATGCAAATCCGGTTTGCTTCCCCGGTCCTCGGGATCGCGATTCTCGTGGTTTGTGGTCTGGCGGTGTGGGGGATGGTCACGCTGGCGCGCGGATAAAGAAATCCCCGAAAGGCTTTTCTTGTCGTGCTGCCGGGGGAGGGCAGCAGGGGGGATGACAGGGCCTTTCGGGGACGTCCGAGCGGTATCTTCGATCTGTTACTTCGAACGGTATTCGTCGTGGCAGCCTTTGCAGGATTTGCCAAGTTCGCCAAGGGCGGCACCCATTGCGCCCTTGTCACCGGCTGCGGCCGCAAGGTTCATCGCTGCGGTTTTCATTTCCGGAAAACGGCCCGAAAAATCGTCCCAATTTGTCCAGACATCCGGTTTGGCGGTTGTTTTTACCGATGCGTCGGCTGTATTGGGTTCGAACGCGGCCGGGGCGGCAGTGGCAGAAAACGCAATGCCATTGGCAAGGTTGCGGATCACACCATCGGGCAGTTCGCACTGGCCCTTCATGTAGCAGCCAAGTGTCCCCATCGCACCACCGATACCATCCATCAGCATCTGACGGGTTTGAACGGTTTCGTTATCCATCGCCTCGTCGGCCTGTGCAGTACCAAATACCCCCAGACCAAGGGCAAGGGATGCGGTCATCAAACCGGCGGTCACAATATGCTTCATGGCTCTCTCGTTGGTTGTCTCTCTGAAACTCTCTGACGGATCGGGGTATTGCGAGCGACCCCGGGTCTTTTATTTCTTATATTAAGGTCACAAGCATTGTTGCCTATGACTTGTCGGTGCGCTTAGTCTCCCAATTGCGCCCCGAAATTCGGAATCACAACCGCGTGATCACCGAATAAATTATTGTAAATGACGTGCACAAGGAAACGCCCCCAAATGTCCGCTGTGTCCAACGCCGCCCCCGATGCCAGCCAAACCGCCATTTCCAATGGCAGATCGCGCTCCCGCAGGCTGATCGCCGACTGGAACCTTGATAAGGCATTTATCAATGGCGAATGGGCACGTGCTGATTCGCGCGAAGCCATTGATGTGTATGATCCGGCAACCGGCAAGGTGATCGGCGATGTGCCCTTCATGCGGACATCCGAGGCACGGCGCGCGATTGATGCAGCGGATGCGGCATTTCCGGCATGGTCGCGCATGCTGGCAAAGGATCGGTCCGGCTACCTCAAACGCTGGCGCGATCTTTTGGAACAGTATCAGGATGATCTGGCCGCCCTGATCACGCTTGAACAGGGTAAACCCTATGATCAGGCGTTGCGCGAAGTCGTCGGCGCCATTGCCTATGCCGAATGGTATGCCGAGGAAGCCAAGCGCGCCTATGGCCAAACCATGCCCGCGACCCAGCGCGACCGGCGCGTGGTGGTGCAAAAGCATCCCGTGGGTGTGGTGGCGGCGATCACGCCATGGAACTTCCCGCTGACCATGGTCGTGCGCAAATGTGCCCCGGCGCTGGCGGCGGGGTGCACAATTGTTGTCAAACCGGCCGAAGATACCCCGATTTCCGCCCTTGCCGCCGCCAAACTTGCCGAAATGGCCGGTTTCCCGGCGGGGGTGTTTAACGTCGTGACCGGCCAGCCCATGCCGATTGGCGAGGCCCTGACAGGGGATCCGCGCGTGCGGATGCTGTCCTTCACCGGCTCGACCGAGGTCGGCAAACGGCTGATGGTGCAATGTGCGCCGACGGTCAAGAAACTGTCGCTGGAACTGGGCGGCAATGCGCCCTTCATCGTGATGGATGATGCCGATATTGATGCCGCCGTGGCCGGGGCCATGATTTCCAAATTCCGCAACAGCGGCCAGACCTGCGTCTGTGCCAACCGCATTTTCGTGCAGGACGGGGTTTATGAAAGCTTTGTCGAAAAATTCATCGCCGCAAGTCATGCGCAGACCATCGGTAACGGCTTCATTCCCGGTACGGATATTGGCCCGCTGATCAATCGTCAGGCGGTGGCAAAAGTTGAACGATTGATCGATGATGCGAAAAAACGTGGCGCGACCCTGCATTACGGTGCTGACCGCCCCGAAGAAGGCCACTTCATCCGGCCGCTGGTGATGACCGATGTATCCCTTGATGCTGATTGCTTTAACGAGGAACTGTTTGCCCCGGTTGCGCCGATCTATCGTTTCAGAACCGAGGCCGAGGTGATCGAACTTTCCAACCGGGTACGTGCGGGTCTGTCGTCTTACCTTTTCAGTCGTGATATCGGCCGTATCCAGCGGATCGCCGATGGGCTTGAAACCGGGGTGGTTGGTATCAACGATGGCACCACGTCCCACGAAGGTGCGCCGTTTGGCGGCGTGAAGGAAAGCGGGCAGGGCCGCGAAGGCGGTCATTGGGGGCTGGAAGAATATCTTGAACCCAAATATCTGAATTATGCCCTGGGCTGAACCCGCGAATATTCGCCGACTTTCGTGCGATAATTCGAAGATCGCAGAACGGCAATTTTGCGCACCACTATTGCCGTTCTGCGATTTCTTAATCAGCCATGCAAAATTGAACGGTGTGCAGTTCCCGGAATCGAGTCTGCAATTTAAAGCCGTTTTGTCGGCAAATTGCCATTTAAGACCCCGTCTGAAGCATCAGAAACGCCCTGTTTGATCTGCCTCAATCCCTTTATACGCAAAGGATAGAGGTCTAAATGATCCGGCCTGTTCGGATTGTGTTTGAACTGTGTAAAACAGGTCGGGGAAAATTTCGTTCAAGTTGAATGGCTTATTTGTCATGAGACAATCATGCGTCTTTCGCATGAAATGATTATGACGGACTTGTGTCTGGATATGCGTCAAATGCATGGGTGAGGTGAAAAAACTCGTCTCGTAGGATCGAATAAACAGGCGTACACCGGCTTCAGAACAAATCAACGCGAAACCGGAGCGCACATAGCTCCGCCTGTTATGGAAAGGATAAAGCCATGCGTCGTTATGGTGATTACGATCTGACCACGCTGCAGCGCGAAGCCGAAAAACTCCGTGCTCAGGCGATCCGCAAAGCCGTTGTTACTTTGGCCCGCAAAATTGCTTCCCTGTTTGGCGGTAACCGCCTTCCGGGTGGCCGTCCGGCTGGTGCCTAAGCTTAACGCTTGGCGATGAATACCGGGTCGAATGACCCAAGAAACACCCCCGCATTCCTCCCATGCGGGGGTGTTTTGATTCCCATTCCCACCACAGGGCTTCACGCCACCGTCCGGTCCCGCTATTAAGGGGAATAACCAGATAACCCGATTGCGGAGCGTGCCTGATGAAACTTGCCCATTATGCCTTTGGCGAAGAAAACCGTGACAATGGCACGCTTGTGATCCTGCACGGGCTGTTCGGGCAGGCGCGTAACTGGACCGCCATCGCGCGGCGTCTGGCGGAAAAGTATCACGTGGTCACCGCCGATCTTCGCAATCATGGCCGGTCCGACTGGGACATGAACATGACCTATCCGGCGATGGCATCGGACATCGCCGAGCTGATCCGGGATGTTGCCAATGGCCCGGTCCACCTGATCGGACATTCGATGGGGGGCAAGGCATCAATGGTGCTGACCCTGTCACAGGATGCGGATCTGGTTGCCGATCTGGTTGTGGTTGATATTGCGCCTGTGACCTATGACCATGACTATACCGGCTATATCAGTGCCATGAAGTCTGTGGATTTCGATGCAGTATCGCGGCGCGCCGAAGTCGAAGATGCACTTGTCAGTGGCGTTTCGGAAAAGGGCGTGCGTCAGTTCCTGGCGCAGAATGTCGCGACCGACAAGGAAACCGGCAAAATGTCATGGCAGGTCAATATCGATGCCATGGCCAACCACCTTTCCGACATTACCGGCTGGCCCGAAACGGTGGGGGGCAGTTTTGATCGCGATGTGCTGTTCATATCCGGTGCCAATTCGCATTATGTCGATCCCAAGGATCGCGATCACATCAAGTCGCTGTTTCCCAAGGCGGCCTTTACCAGCATCAAGGGCGCAGGCCACTGGGTTCACGCCGAAAAACCCGATGCGGTATTGCTGACCCTGTCTGCCTTTCTGAACCGCTGACGGATATTTTGACATGACCGAGCTTCCCAAAGGTTGGAACTTGCCGGAAAACGACGATATCCGCGTTCAGAACATCGAATGCCTGTCGGATAACTGGTATCACCTGTATCGCGTCAGCTTTGATCTGCGCCGAAGCAACGGCGAATGGCAGTCCCAGCAACGCGAAGCCTATGACCGGGGCAACGGGGCGGCCATCCTGCTTTATAACCGCGCGGTTGGCACCGTGATCCTGACACGGCAATTTCGTCTGCCATCCTTTGTGAATGGCAATGAAAACGGCATGCTGATCGAAGTTCCGGCAGGGTTGCTTGACGATCGCGATCCGGCATCCGCCGTGATTGCCGAGGTCGAAGAAGAAACCGGTTACAGGATCGGCAAACCGCAAAAGGTGTTTGATCTGTTCATGAGCCCCGGTTCGGTCACTGAACGCCTGCACCTGTTCGTGGCCGAAGTCACAAGCGATCATCGCGCGGGCGAGGGCGGTGGTTTGCATGAAGAGGGCGAGGACATCCTCGTGCTTGAAGTGCCTTTCAGGGACGCACTGGCCATGATATCGGATGGCCGCATCCGGGATGCCAAAACCGTCATTCTGTTGCAGCATGCCGTGTTAAACGGCCTGTTTGACTGAGATTCCCGAGAAGCCAAAGGAGAAACCGATGTCCGGTTTTCGCAAGGATCATGTTCATTGGTCCGATATCGCTCAAAACTGGATCGCCTGGGCGCGTAAACCGGGGCATGATGCCTTTTGGCAATTCCGCAAAAATTTTGCTGACTTTGTCGGCCCGGGAACCGGCATTGCACTTGATGTCGGTTGTGGTGAGGGGCGCGGTTCACGGCTTCTGGCCGAACTTGGCTATGACGTCACGGGCATTGACCCGGTTGCGGACTTTGTTCTGGCGGCGCGTGAAGCTGCCACCGACAGCAGATCGTCCTATCATATCGCACCGGGCAATGATGTGCCCTTTGACAATGAAAGCTTCGATCTTGTGCTGGCCTATAACGTTCTGATGGATGTGGATGATCTTGCGGATACGCTGGATGAAATTCGCCGTGTCTTGCGTAAGGACGGGGAATTGGTGATTTCGATTGTGCATCCATTCCGGGACCGTGGCCGCTTTGACGGGACGGCTCCTGATGCCCCCTTCGTCCTGACGGGCAGTTATTTCGGGGAACGCCGGTTTGAAGGCAGCGAAGAACGCGATGGCCTGATCATGCATTTTGCCGGATGGTCGCGGCCGCTTGAGTATTACATCAATGCGTTGGGCAAGGCCGGGTTTGGTGTATCGGCCATGCGTGAACCGGCTCCCGATCAGGCCGACCGTGACATGCTCAAACAATGGTCGCGTGTGCCGCTGTTCATGTGGCTCAAGGCCCGTCCTATTTGATCATTGCATCTCACCACGGTAACTCATTGCCGTCATAGGCAAAGAAGCCGCCGCTTTGTGACGGCTGCAATCCGTCAATCACCATCAACATATTTGCC
Organism: Thalassospira sp. A3_1; assembly: GCF_017744215.1. Classification (NCBI taxonomy): domain Bacteria; kingdom Pseudomonadati; phylum Pseudomonadota; class Alphaproteobacteria; order Rhodospirillales; family Thalassospiraceae; genus Thalassospira; species Thalassospira sp. A3_1. The sequence goes on from NZ_JAGHQQ010000002.1 coordinate 1,039,153, forward strand.
GTTGCCTGATCGGGGCTTTGTACATTAAGCCCCGATTTGGCAAACGGGCCCGAAAGGCCGGTATCGACCGTGCCGGGATGAAGGGCGACGCAGATGGCGTTGCGTTTGCTGCGGGCAAGCTCGATGGCGGTGCATTTGACCAGCTGGTTCAATGCGGCCTTTGCCGCCCGGTAACTGTACCAGCCGCCCATCCGGTTATCGCCAATGCTGCCGACCTTGGCCGAGAGGGTGGCAAAAACCGATTTGCCGTCACGCGGCAAGAGTGGCGTGAAATGCTTCATCAGCAAGGCCGGACCTATGGCGTTGATCAGAAACGATTTCGCCATGTAATCGGCATCGATCTGGCGCAATGATTTTTCCGGCTGAAATACCTCATCATGCAGATAGCCGGTGGCATCGATGATCAGACGCACGGATTGGTTCTGTGCGGATGCCTGATCGCGAACAAAGGCAGCGGCACTTTCGATGCTGCCGGGATCGGTGAAATCAATGGGGGGTTCGGTGCCGCGCGACAGTTCGATCACACCATCAAACCGGCCACAATCGCGAAGATGTTTCACAAAGGCCCGGCCAATACCGCCGGTCGCGCCGATGACGATTGCGATGCCGGTTGTATCGAAGCTTTGCAATTTGGGTACTGGCGTTCCCGGCATGATCTGATCCCCGATCCGGTTTGATGTCCTGCCTGTATTACGCGGGTAAAATTGCGTCGGTTCAGGGCTTGTCACAGGGTCGGATACCACCCGTCTCTGATGCGTCAGTTATCTTTTATCTTTCGCAAATCAGGGACAATCCAATGCCATATGTTTTCAGTCAGGCCGCCAACCCGCTAGCTATCGCCGAATGTGAATATGCAAGTGCCGCCGAAATCCGCTTCTCGACTTTCACAAGCTGTATCGGGATCGTTGGCATTCGCAATGGCGAGGTTTTCGGCATCCATTTGCCGCTTGCTGTCGACGATTTCGTCACCAACGCCGATATTGATGCCGCGCTGGTGCATTGCCAGGGCTTGGCACAGACAACAATTACCGGGGTGATCGGGGCGTGGACCTCTTCCCGTCCGACTGTATATGCCTATCTTGTTGCCCAGTTGGGCAATCCGGCAATTGGTGTGGATCATGACGAGGGCGTTTACGGTGCGCGCGTGAACAATGGCAATCTGGTTCTTTCCTATCCCTGATAACCCGCCATAATCACATAGCCGTCAAAGCCAAAAGCCGCCCCGGATAAGGGCGGCTTTTGAGTGTTCTATTCATCCGGGGATCGGGGCGCTGTCTATTCGGCGGCTTCGATCCGGGTCATGTCAGGCGCGCTTTTGCGGCCCTTGCCCTGCTGATCGTGGCGACGGATGAAATCCTTGATCCGCGGGCTGATCTGTTCGCGCCAGCGACGACCGTTAAACACGCCGTAATGGCCAACACCCTTCTGAATGTGATGCATGCGCATATTATCGGGCAGATTGGCGCAAAGCTTATGGGCTGCGCGTGTCTGACCCATACCGGTGATATCGTCGCGTTCGCCTTCGACCGTCAGGAGGGCGGTCTTGGTGATGGCCGATGGTTCAACCGGAACCCCCTGCCAGCGCATGGTGCCCTCGGGCAACTGATGTTCGTGGAACACGGCTTTCAGCGTCTGAAGATAGAACTCGGCACTCATATCCATGACGGCCAGATATTCGTGATAGAAATTGCGCTTGGCATCGGCACTTTCACCGTCCCCTTCGACAAGATGGGTGAACATCTCGTGATGGGCGGAAACGTGCTTGTCCCAGTTCATGCTCATGAAACCGGCAAGCTGCATGAAGCCCGGATAAACGCGGCGCATCACCCCGGCATGGGGCAATGGCACATGCGTAATGACATGGCGTTCAAACCAGTCGAGGCTGTGCTGCTTGGCAAAGTTGTTGACCTCGGTCGGGTTTTCACGGGTATCGACCGGGCCGCCCATCAGGGTCATCGATGCCGGCTGGCAGGGCTCGTTCCCGGCGGCCATCAGCGATGCGGCCGCAACCACCGGAACCGATGGCTGGCACACCGCCATCAGATGGGTGTTCGGGCCAAGCTTGCGCAGGAACTGCATGACATAGTCGATATAGCTATCAAGGTCGAAATGACCCTGATGCACCGGAACCATGCGGGCATCGATCCAGTCGGTGATGTAAACATCATGATCGGGCAGCAATGCCTCGACCGTGCCGCGCAGCAACGTTGAAAAGTGACCCGACAGCGGAGCCACGATCAGAAGCCGCGGATCATCCGGCTGATTTTTAAGGTGATCGGTTTCGCGTTTGAAATGCAAAAGATTGCAGAACGGTTCGCTATGGACGATTTCCTCGGTCACGGCGACGGTTTCACCATTGATGACCGTGGTATCAAGGCCGAATTCCGGTTTGCCATAACGGTGCGTGATATGGGTGAACACATCAAACGCGGCGGCCGCCGCACGGCCCTGATGGGTATAGGATAGCGGGTTGACCGGATTGCGCAGCCACTTCTTGCTCGCATCCGCTGCCATGCGCAACGGGCTGATGGTGGCGTGCTGCAATTCATAGAGATGGTACAGCATTAATCTCTCACTCCCCGGCGATGCAAAGGTTCGGTGTGGGGTGCATCGACCGTGTTGGTCCCCGGCTGCATTTTTCCGAAAGAATTTCCGGTGGGCAGGCCTTCTGTTTTTCGTAAATCCCGGGCCGGCTCATGCGGGCGACCGGCGGAACGGGGTGATCATCGCGGGTTAACATCCCGCAATATCACGATAAACAGAAATCCTGCATTCACCAGAACCCTACGATACTTCAGGTTTCAATCAATAACCTAAAAGTATGATGAATTTCCAAACTTTCGTGTTTCACCTTGATTCAAACCAACATTCAGGGTGCTGTCGAGTGAAATTTTGCGATGCAGCGTAAGTTGTTGCGTTGCAACAATAGTTCGCGGTCCGAAAGGCGGGGGAAAAGTATTCCGACCTATACATAGGGTTAGTTTTTTCGGGACTCGGCCTGTTTGCGGGCCGAACAAAGAAAAACGCTGCCGTCGGGGAAACAGCAGCGTCAAGTAGCGCGGAATAGCGAAGGTAATATGCAGGTTACAATTCACGAAATCCGGATCGATGGATGAGGGACGACCGACAGACGGGACAGGGTATGGGTGCGGGGTTGCCTGCCGGTCGTCACCCTGGATGGGAAGTCCATCCGGGTCTCGCAAAAGGTATGAGCTTTGATCAGATCAGACCGCGAAGGGTTTGCGCCATTCCCAGTCCGATAACGAACAGGAAAAATCCGGTGCTTCCGACCACGGCAACCGTGCTGCAAAGCTCGTTCAGGCGGTTCGGATTTTCAAGCAACTTCATCATGGCTGTGTCCTCCTCAATCTGTCTGAAGAAACCATACTGATCCTGTTTTGTTCTCACAAGAACAAAATTAGAACAAAAGCCGATAAAATATTTAAGTTATTGATTTTAAATGAAATTTATATGGCCTCGATGTTCTTGTCTTTCGAAGGAAAATGAGAACATCGGCGGTGCATGACCGGTATCAGGTTGAATGAAACCCGCAGAAATCAACGCTTTTGCGCGAGTCTTCCGAAGTGATGAACCGCAGGGGAATGAAAAACGGAACATCATCGCATTCCCGATGTTCTGTCGTGCGATGGCGGTGGACTATTCTGCGGCGGATGCCGGAATGGCGGTGCGTCGGTCCGGAACACCGTCTATCTCGCTTGGCAGCGGACGGGCCGGAACGGCACCGATACGGGCATCGGGCATTGGCGGGTGATCGGGGAACTGGCCGTGAATGCGAATGTTCTCGCGATAGTCGCTGGCCGATTTCCCACGATACTGGCGAAAACGCCGGTTGAAGTTCGAAAGATTGCTAAAGCCGTTATTTTCGGCGATCTGATAGATTGGAAGATCAGTGCGCGATAGCTGCACACAGGCCCGCGAAATCCGGTATTCGTTCAGATATTCGACAACACTGCGCCCGGTATAACGTTTGAACAGCCGGTAAAAGCTGCTTTCACTGACACCGGCAACATCGGCAAGCGACGATACCCGAAGCGGTTCGGCGTAATGCGCGTGAATGAAAGCCAGTGCGCGATCCACCCGGATAGATTCACTGTTCTTCCCGGCTTCGCCGCCAAAATTGGCCGATGCCAGCGGTTTGTCGATCCCGGCAAGCAGGGCTTCAAGCAGTTCGATCATCAGGATAAAGCGCCGCCGCGGTTTGGCATCATCAAGGTGCGGGCAGATTTCCCGAACGCGTGCGACGGCGTCATCGGTAAAGGAAAGGCCACGACGCGCACGGGCAAACAATTCGTGAAAATCGGCAAATTCAACAAAATCCCGCGTCAGGTTTTCCACCCATTCCTGCGACAGCCAAAGCACATAAACCTCGATCGGGCGGGACGGATCAATGCGCTTGCATTCCCAAAGATGGGGCAGGTTGGGGCCGACCATGGCGAAATCCAGCCCGTCAAACGCCTGCCGATGATCACCAATCAACCGCGATCCTTTGGCATTCAGCGTCAGGGTCATCTCATATTCGGGGTGCTGGTGCCAGTTGCAGCGAAAATCATCCCAGACATAGTGAAAATAACCCCAGCTATATCCCTGTGGATTCGTGATCCGTTCCTGGATGATCCGCATATCGTCCTACTATTCGTGTCGTGATTGCCGCGAATTTGCAGAATAGTATCATCCTTTGAAGGATATGACACTTTGAAAAGGTGCGATCAGGCGTATCCTTTTTCAATCGGGCGGCTCCGCGCCGGGAAGCAATCACCAAAACAGATTGCAGCCGGTGATTGCACCTGGGGTTCCGGTACGGGCGCCCGACCCGGACAAAAAGACCAATCAAAATGAATAAAAGCAGCTGCCAAAAGCTGCATGGGAAAACCGATAACATCCTAGGGAGGTCTATATGACCTTGATGAAAAAACTGCTCGCAACGGCTGGCGTTCTTGGCGCGACTTTTGCGATGGCCGGATCGGCCAATGCCGCAAAGATTTCTATTTCCTGTGGTGCCGTCGGACAGGAACTTGCGCTTTGCCAGGAAGGTGTCGATGCATGGGCAAAGCAGACCGGCAACGAAGTCGCGGTGATTTCCACCCCGAACTCCACCACCGAACGACTGGCCCTTTATCAGCAGATTCTGGCCGCCGGATCGTCCGATATCGATGTGTTCCAGATTGATGTGATCTGGCCGGGGATCCTGGGCAATCACTTCATTGATCTTAACGAATACATGGCGGACGAAGCCAAGCAGCATTTTGAAGCCATCGTCACCAACAACACCTTTGAAGACCGGCTGGTCGCCATGCCTTGGTACACGGATGCGGGCGTGCTTTATTACCGCAAGGATTTGCTGGAAAAGTATGGCGAAACTGTTCCTGAAACCTGGGAACAGCTGACAAAAACAGCGCAGAAAATCCAGGAAGGCGAACGCAAAGCCGGTAACGACAAAATGTGGGGCCATGTGTTTCAGGGCCGTGCCTATGAGGGCCTGACCTGCAATGCGCTGGAATGGGTGGTTTCGTTCAATGGTGGTTCGGTGGTCGAACCGAATGGCGATATTTCGATCAATAACGATCAGGCCAAAAAGGCAATTGAAACCGCTTCAAACTGGATCGGCACCATTTCGCCCGAAGGTGTCCTTGGCTATGCCGAGGAAGAAGCACGCGGTGTGTTTCAGTCAGGCAATTCGGTCTTCATGCGCAACTGGCCCTACGCCTGGGCGCTGGCCAATTCGGCAGACAGCCCGGTCAAGGGCAAGGTCGGTGTTGCTGCCCTGCCCAAGGGCGGTGAAGACGGCCGTTCGGCCGCAGCCCTTGGTGGCTGGCAGCTCTCGGTTTCGAAATATTCGGAAAATCCCGAACTTGCAGCCGATCTTGTGAAATTCCTGACCTCCTACGAAGAACAGAAACGTCGCGCGATCAAGGGTTCCTATAACCCGACGATTGCCGATCTCTACAAGGACGAGGAAGTCCTTTCTGCCAATCCGTTCTTTGGCGATCTGTACGAGACATTCACCAGTGCGGCACCGCGCCCGTCAACCGTGACCGGTTCGAAATACAATCAGGTATCAAGCGAGTTTTGGCAGGCGGTGCATGCATCCTTGTCGGGATCGCAGACCGTCGATCAGGCGGTTACCGGGCTTGAACGCAACCTGAAACGTGTAAAGCGTTCCGGCTGGTAAACGGACCTCGCAGTACCGGGGACGATGGTCGCCCGGTACTGCCCCGATCCTGTTTTCGTACCGGTTTGCTTAGGCCGGTTTGATGGATGGCGGTCATGGCCGATCATCCCCCTTCAAGATCAAGAGCGGTTCCCATGGCGCAAGCTTCGTCCCTGACGCGTGCAAGACGGCGTTCGGCATGGCTGTTTTTAACACCGATGCTGGTCATTCTTGCCGCAGTGGCCGGTTGGCCGTTGCTGCGGACTTTCATCTTTGGCTTTACCGATGCCAATCTGTCCGACCTTGGAAATTATGGCTTTATCGGCTTTGAAAATTTCTATGCGGTTTATGATGGCGAGACGTTCGGCCTTCTGGCCGATCCGGAATGGTGGCAGGCGGTTTGGAATACGATTTACTTCACCGTGATTTCGGTTTCGCTTGAAACGGTGCTGGGGATCATCGTGGCCCTTGTCCTTAATCAGGAATTCAAGGGGCGCGGTCTGGTGCGGGCGGCGGTTCTGATCCCGTGGGCGATCCCGACAATTGTATCGGCCAAGATGTGGAACTGGATGCTGCATGACCAGTTCGGCATCATCAATGATCTTCTGATGTCGCTGGGGCTGATTGCAACGCCGATCGCCTGGACGGCCAATCCGGATACGGCAATGGTCGCCGTGATCATGGTTGATGTCTGGAAAACCACACCGTTTATGGCGCTTTTGACACTGGCAGCCCTTCAGATGCTGCCAAGTGACTGTTACGAAGCCGCCCGTGTTGATGGCATCCATCCGGTCCGGGTGTTTTTCAAGGTGACCCTGCCGCTGATCAAGCCGGCCCTGATGGTGGCCGTGATCTTCCGTGCCCTTGATGCATTGCGTGTGTTTGACGTGATTTATGTCTTAACACCAAACAATCCGAACACCATGACCATGTCGGTCTATGCCCGGCAGCTTCTGGTCGATTTTCAGGAAGTCGGATATGGCTCGGCGGCATCAACGCTGCTGTTTCTGGTCATCGCCTTTTCGATCATGGCCTACATGATGATCGGTCGGGTCCGGCTTGACGAGGGGGGACATTAACATGAACCGCAATGTCAAATCCCTGATGATGAAGGCAGGGTTCTATCTTCTGGTAGCGGCCATCGTGATCTTTGCCGTTTTTCCGTTCTACTATGCGATCCTGACCGCGTTCGAAACCGGATCGGCCCTGTTTGACGTCAATTACCTGCCCGAAAGTTTCAGTTTCTCAAACTATCTGTCGGTATTTGAAGGGCAGCCGTTCGGTCGCAATATCTTCAATTCGATCTTTGTCAGTGTGATGGTTGTGGCCCTGTCGCTTTTGATGGGGGTAACGGCATCCTATGCGCTTGCGCGGGTTAAATTCGCCGGGCGCGGATTGTTGCTGGTGACGATCCTGTCGGTGTCGATGTTCCCGCAGGTCGCGGTGCTGTCGGGCATGTTCGAACTGATCCGGGCCGTCGGGCTTTACAATTCGATGTTCGGTCTGGCGATTTCATACATGATGCTGACCCTGCCATTCACGGTCTGGATCCTGACCGCCTTCATGCGCGAACTGCCCCGTGAACTTGAAGAAGCTGCCGTGATGGATGGGGCCAGCCCGTGGACCGTGATCACGCGCGTGTTCCTGCCGGTCATGTGGCCTGCCATGGTCACCACCGGGCTTCTGGCCTTCATCATGGCATGGAACGAATTCCTGTTTGCCCTGACCTTTACCCTGACCAATGAACAGCGCACCGTGCCGGTTGCCATCGCCCTGATTTCCGGGGCCAGCCAGTTTGAAATGCCATGGGGCAATATCATGGCGGCATCGGTGATCGTGACGGTTCCGCTGATTGTTCTGGTTCTGATTTTCCAGCGTCGCATTGTGTCCGGCCTGACCGCCGGGGCTGTCAAAGGCTGATGCGGCTTCTCGTCCCACATGACCTAAGGTGACTTAAATGGCTTTGGCCGGAAATCCTGACTGGTGGCGCGGTGGCGTCCTGTATCAAATCTATCCGCGCAGTTTCTTTGATTCGAATGGCGATGGCATTGGTGATCTGCCTGGGATTACCCAGAAACTGGATTACATTGCCGATCTGGGCGTCGATGGTATCTGGCTGTCGCCATTCTTTACCTCGCCGATGAAGGATTTCGGCTATGACGTGGCGGATTACCGCGATGTCGATCCGATGTTCGGAACATTGGCCGATTTCGACCATCTGGTTGAAAAGGCCCATTCGCTTGGCCTGCGCGTCACCATAGATCAGGTTCTGTCGCATAGTTCCGATCAGCATGCCTGGTTCAAGGAAAGCCGGTCATCACGCGATAATCCCAAGGCCGACTGGTATGTCTGGGCCGATCCCAAGCCCGACGGCACGCCGCCCAATAACTGGCTGTCGATTTTTGGCGGTTCGGCATGGAAGTTCGATACCACCCGGCAGCAATATTACATGCACAACTTTCTGGTCAGTCAGCCGGACCTGAATTTCCATAACCCGGATGTACAGGCCCAGTTGCTTGACGATGTGGAATTCTGGCTGCGTCGCGGGGTGGACGGTTTCCGGCTTGATACCGCCAATTTCTATGTCCATGACGCGGAATTGCGCGATAACCCGCCATGGGTTCCGGGTACCCACCGGCCCGAAGGTGCCCCAAAGGAAAATCCCTATACCCGCCAGATGCATGTCTATGACAAAACGCGACCGGAAAATATCGCGTTCCTTAAAAAGCTGCGCGCGGTTCTCGACAAATATCCGGGGGCAACGACGGTTGGTGAAATCGGGTCGGACAATTCGCTGGCGACCATGGCGGAATATACCGCCGGGGGCGACAAGCTTCACATGGCCTATACGATCAATCTGCTGGAAAGCCCGCTTGAAACGCCTTTGATCCGTGGGATGTTGCGCAATGTGTTTGACGTTCTTGGTGATGGCTGGCCGTGCTGGGCGGTGTCGAACCATGACTTCGTCCGGGTTGCGACCCGCTGGGGCAGGGACAAGGGCGGCGATAATGATGCGCGCCTTCGCATGATCCCGGCCCTTTACACCACATTGCGTGGCACGCCCTGCATCTATCAGGGGGAAGAACTTGGTCTTGAAGAGGCCGTCGTCCCCTATGAATTGCTGCAGGATCCTTACGGGATTGAAATGTGGCCGGAATTCAAGGGGCGCGATGGTTGCCGGACCCCGATGCCGTGGATGAATGCCAATATTCCGCATGGCGGTTTCACGGCAAGCGACGCGCCGTGGCTTCCGGTCCCGCAGGATCACAGCGCGCTTGCGGTTGCCGAACAGATGGATGACCCCAATTCACTGCGCAGTTTCTATCGTGATCTTCTGGCGTGGCGCAAAATCCATCCGGAAATCATTGATGGCGATATCGAGATGCTCGATATCGATGACAATGTCATCGCCTATGCCCGGATGTCGGGCGTGGTCCGGACCATCTGCGTGTTCAATACGACACCCGATGCCCGAACCGTGACCTTGCCCGGGCGTTCGGATGCGAATTTCGCCCTTAACAGCGGATCGGTTACCGGCAATCAGCTTTCGCTGCCGGGTTGGGGCTTTTATTTCGGAACGATATAAATCGACAAGTCGAGGGAGGAACCCGCATGTCTGAAGTGGTTCTTAAGCAGGTTAAAAAACGTTTCGGTCCGATCGAAACCATTCATGGTGTCGATCTGAACATCCGCGATGGCGAATTTTGCGTGTTTGTCGGCCCTTCGGGGTGCGGCAAATCGACCTTGCTGCGCCTGATTGCCGGGCTCGAAGATATCAGCGACGGCGAACTTTCCATTGGTGGCGAGGTCGTCAATGACAGGGCGCCAAAGGATCGTGGTGTGGCCATGGTGTTTCAGTCCTATGCGCTTTATCCGCATATGACGGTCTATGAAAACATGGCGTTCGGCCTTGATCTCGCAAAAAAGACCAAGGACGAGCAGCGCGAACGCGTGATGGCTGCGGCCAGGGTGCTGCAACTCGAAGAATTGCTGGACCGCAAGCCAAAGGAACTTTCGGGCGGGCAACGCCAGCGTGTTGCCATTGGCCGGGCGATTGTGCGCAAGCCGAAAGTCTTCCTGTTTGACGAGCCGTTATCAAACCTTGATGCCGGTTTGCGCGTGCAGATGCGCATCGAATTGACAAAACTTCATGAAAAATTGAAGTCCACGATGATTTATGTGACGCATGATCAGGTCGAAGCCATGACAATGGCTGACAAGATCGTGGTTTTGCGGGCGGGTTCGGTCGAGCAGGTCGGGACCCCGCTTGAACTCTATCATCATCCGCAAAATCAATTTGTTGCGGGCTTCATCGGGTCGCCTAAAATGAACTTTGTTCCGGCGGTTGTGATGGGGGTTTCGCAACAAACTGTTACGGTTAAACTGGATTCCGGTAAAGAGGTGACGCTGCCTGTTGATGGCAGTGGTCTTGACGCCGGAGATCGTGTAACAGTGGGCATCAGACCGGAACATTGCAGCCTTGCCGATCAGGACACGGCATTGCTGTCAGGAACGGTCGAAGTGGTTGAACATCTGGGCGAGGCGGGTCTCGTCTATGTGCAGGCCGGTGGTGATGAACTGTTCGTTGCCCGTGTCACGGGTGATACGGCAATTGTAACAGGATCATCCATTGGCATTCATGCCCGGGTGGAAGATTGCTATCTGTTCGATCAGAACGGACAAGCCAGACGGCGCCTTGATGTGGATAACGAACCGCTCAGAGCCCAGCTGGCAACAGGATAGGCGGTGACGGGGCGAAAACCCGGCGCCTGCCAACACGGTAAATACCGTGGCCCGGTCGTTTGCCAGAGCCCTTCGGGCTCGGGATCCCACCTTTACGACGGGGAGGAAACGAGTGAGAGCAGTTCGCTTGGAAGGCTTAGGGCAAGATGACACAAACGACGACGCAGCGCCAACGGCTGAAGCATCGTATCGCTGATATCGTGATTTTCGGTGGGACCGGAGATTTGGCGTTACGCAAACTTTTCCCCGCACTTTACGAAATGGAACGTACCGGGCGTTTCGATGACTCCACCCGCATTTTCGGTGCCTCGCGCAGCGAACATTCCGATGACGAATTCCGCACCAAGCTGGAAGAAGCCGGAAAAAAATACATTCCCCAAGGCGAATTTGACGCCAAGGTCTGGAAAAAGTTTGCAGCCCGCATCGCCTATGTTCAGGTATCCGCCGGGGATGAAGCCGGCTTCAAAATCCTGCATGAAAAACTTGCCGATCAGCCGGACCGGGACCGTGTCTATTATTTCTCGACCAGCCCGTCGCTGTTTGCCGATATGGCCTTTAACCTCAAGAAAGCCGGTCTGGTAACGCCCAATTCGCGCGTTGTGCTTGAAAAGCCGCTGGGCCACGATCTTGAAAGCTGCCGTGAAATCAACGGCCAGATCGGTGAAGTCTTCGAAGAACACCAGATTTTCCGTATCGACCATTATCTTGGCAAGGAAACGGTGCAGAACCTTTTGATCCTGCGCTTTGCCAATGCGATGTTCGAGCCATTGTGGAACAGCGCACATATTGATCACGTGCAGATCACGGTTGGCGAGGAAGTCGGCGTCGAAGGGCGCTGGTCCTATTATGACGATGCCGGTGCGATGCGCGACATGGTTCAGAACCATATGTTGCAGCTTCTCTGCCTTGTCGCGATGGAAGCCCCGCATGTTCTCGATCAGGACGCGGTGCGTGATGAAAAGGTCAAGGTGCTCAAGGCGCTCAAACCGATCAATGATTCCAATATCGACAGCGCAACCGTCCGCGGCCAGTATCGCAATGGTGCCGTCGGCGGCAAGGAAGTCCCGGGTTATCTTGAAGAAGAAGGTGCCAATATCGACAGCACCACCGAGACATTCGTTGCCATCCGGGCCGAACTGAATAACTGGCGCTGGGCTGGTGTGCCGTTCTATCTGCGGACGGGTAAACGCTTGCCGAAACGCCATTCGGAAATTGTCATCCAGTTCCGCGATGTGCCGCACCAGATTTTCCCGCTGGCAAAATCCATGACCAATTATCAGGCCAACCGCCTTGTTCTGCGTTTGCAGCCTGATGACGGCATCCATCTGGTTCTGAATACCAAGAATCCGGGGCCGGGTCTTGTGCGCCTGCGCCCGACCGCGCTCAACCTGTCCTTTGCCGAGGCGTTCGGTGGTCGAAGCCCGGATGCTTATGAACGTCTTTTGCTCGATGCGATTGATGGCAATAATACGCTGTTCGTTCGCCGTGACGAGCAGGACATTGCCTGGCAGTGGGTCGATGCCATTCAGGAAGCATGGCAAAGCAATCACATCACGCCCAAGGGTTACACCTCGGGCACGTGGGGGCCTTCGGCGGCCATTGCGCTGATCGAGCGTGACGGCCGGACCTGGAACGAAGAAGCCGGATTCTGATGTTGTGCAGGCTGCCATGCTTTTGGCGTGGTGGCCTTGCGTGACGATGAACCGGTTCCCAATTTTCTGGACGAAGACATGACAAACGAACGCATTTTCCAAAGCGGCGATGACATGCTTGCGGCCATGGTCAAGGAAACCGTGGAACGCCTTGAATTCGCCATTGCCACCCGCGGCCATGCCAGCATGGCGGTGGCCGGTGGACGTTTCCCCAAACCGCTTTTTGAAAAACTGTCGACCGTCAAACTGGATTGGTCGAAAGTCACCGTCACCCTTGGCGATGATCGCTGGGTGGGGCTGGATGACGATCAGTCAAACGAAAAGCTGGTTCGCGATCATTTCCTGATCAACGAAGCCCAGCATGCGCGTTTTGTGTCGCTGAAAACCGGCGATGCCAATCCCGAAGACGCAATTTCAACGGTTTCAAGCCGCCTTCGCACCGATCTGAACTGGCCGCTTGATATCGTGTATCTGGGCATGGGCGATGATGGCCATACGGCATCCCTGTTCCCGTCATCCGCGCCTGATGCCCTGCAAAAGGGACTGTATCCCGCCCATGGCGAACTGGTTGCCGCCGCGCGCCCGACCGTATCCCCGGTCCCGCGCATCAGCATGACTTTGCCCGCCATCCTTAATGCCCGGTATATTGGCATCCATATTACCGGACAATCCAAATGGTCGACCTTTGAAACCGCGAAAAACGGCACCGAGATCGAAGAAATGCCGGTTCGCGCAATCTTGCAGCAGACTGACATCCCTGTCGATCTGTGGTGGAGCGCCGAGAACCCGAAAGGCTGAACCCCATGAAACGTGAATTAGAACAGATTACCAAACGCATCATCGAACGTTCCAAGCCCACCCGTGAAGCATATCTGGAACGCATTGAAGCCGCCGCGTCCGACCGCCCGCACAGATCATCGCTTTCGTGTGGCAACCTGGCCCATGCATCGGCCGGCTGCGGTGCGGCCGAAAAGGAACGCATCAATGGCGACGAAGGTGCCAACTTGGGCATCGTGACATCCTATAACGATATGCTGTCCGCCCATCAGCCTTTGGGTGTTTATCCTGACCGCATCAAAAAGGCCGTGTTCGAAGCCGGGGCAACCGCACAGGTTGCCGGTGGCGTGCCGGCCATGTGCGATGGCGTGACGCAAGGGCGTCCGGGCATGGAACTCAGCCTGTTTTCACGTGATGTGATTGCGATGTCCACCGCGGTGTCGTTGTCGCATGATGTGTTTGATGCGGCCCTTTATCTTGGCGTTTGCGATAAAATCGTACCGGGTCTGGTGATGGGAGCCTTGGCTTATGGTCACATTCCGGCGGTGTTTGTTCCGGCCGGTCCGATGCCGTCGGGCTTGCCCAACAATGAAAAGGCCCGCATCCGTCAGCTTTACGCACAGGGCAAAGTCGGTCGCAAGGAACTGCTCGAAGCAGAAACCGCGTCCTATCACAGTCCGGGGACCTGTACCTTCTATGGTACGGCGAACTCCAACCAGATGCTGATGGAAATCATGGGCCTGCATTTGCCCGGTGCAGCATTTGTCAATCCGAACACCGATCTGCGCGATGCCCTTACCGAAGAGGCCGCCCGCCGTGCGCTTCAGATCACCAAGCTTGGAAATGATTATCGTCCGGTTGGTAAAATCCTTGATGAAAAGGCATTTGTGAACGGCATCATCGGTTTGCTGGCAACAGGTGGTTCAACCAACCACACCCTGCATCTTCCGGCGATGGCGCGTGCCGCGGGCATCGAACTTCGTTGGGAGGATTTCGATGAATTGTCGCGCCTTGTGCCGTTGCTGTGCCGCGTTTATCCGAACGGGCAGGCGGATGTGAACCACTTCCACGCTGCGGGCGGTATGGGCTTTGTGATCAGCGATCTTTTGAAAAATGGACTTCTGCACCCTGATCTTCAGACTATTCATACTAACGGCATGGCAGCCTATGGGACCGAGCCGTATCTGGACAACGGCAAATTGTCGTGGCGTGATGCCCCGGCCTCCAGCCATGATGAAGAAATCCTGCGCCCGGCCGAAAAGGCATTCAGTGCCGATGGCGGCCTTCGCATGCTGGCGGGGAATCTTGGCCGTTCGGTGATCAAGGTATCGGCGGTGAAACCGGAAAACCGCGTGATCGAAGCCCCGGCTGCGGTCTTTACCTCGCAGGAAGAAATGATGCAGGCGTTCAAGGACGGCAAACTGCATCGCGACGTTGTCTGTGTTGTCCGCTTCCAGGGGCCGAAAGCCAATGGCATGCCGGAACTTCACAAACTGACTCCGCCGCTTGGTGTGTTGCAGGACCTTGGTTACAAGGTCGCCCTTGTCACCGATGGCCGCATGTCGGGCGCATCGGGCAAGGTCCCGGCGGCAATCCATGTCACCCCCGAAGCCATGATGAATGGGCCGATTGCCAAGGTGAAAGACGGCGATATCGTGCGTCTTGATGCCGAAACCGGCGAACTGATCCTGAATGTGACCGAGGCCGAACTGGCCAAGCGTGACTTCGCAACCTTTGATAACAAGGCCGAACATCAGACCGGTTTCGGTCGTGAATTGTTCGGTGTCTTCCGCGAACATGTCGGACTGGCCGAACTGGGTGCCAGTGCGGTGCTTCCGGGGGCAGCCGAGGTCGAGGTAGCATAATGCGGCTGGTTGGTGATATCGGCGGTACCAACGCCCGCTTTGCCTGGATTGACGAAAATGGAAATCCGCAATCACCGATGACATTGCCGGTCCGCGATTATG
Organism: Thalassospira sp. A3_1; assembly: GCF_017744215.1. Taxonomy (NCBI): domain Bacteria; kingdom Pseudomonadati; phylum Pseudomonadota; class Alphaproteobacteria; order Rhodospirillales; family Thalassospiraceae; genus Thalassospira; species Thalassospira sp. A3_1. The sequence goes on from NZ_JAGHQQ010000002.1 coordinate 1,054,461, forward strand.
CGACCATCGGCGATGCCATGCGGGATTTCATGGTGAAAACCGATTGCGCAGATCTGAATGAATTTGCGGTTGCCGTGGCCTGCCCGGCATCCGCAGACATCATCAAATTCACCAATAACCCGTGGGTGTTTTCCAAGGACGCGCTCAAGGCCGAATTTGGTCTTGATCGTCTGGTAGTGGTCAATGATTTTACCGGTCTTGCGATGTCCGTGCCTTATCTTGGCGACGAAGACCTGATCACGCTGTTTGATGGTCCGGGGCGCCCGGGATTGCCATTGGCGGTGATCGGGGCTGGGACCGGGCTTGGCGTTTCGGGGCTTCTGCGCCATGACGATCACTGGATTCCGATCCAGGGCGAAGGCGGCCATGTGTCACTGCCCGCCGTTGATGATCTCGATTATGAAATCGTCAAATTCCTGACGGCTGAGCTGGGCCGTGTGTCGGCCGAACGCATCCTGTCGGGGATGGGGCTTGAAAACCTCTATCGCGCGCTTGCTGCCATTGACGGGATGGATGTGACACCGCTCAGTGCCGCTGAAATCGTTGAAAATGCCATGCAGAAAAACGATCCGCTTTGCCTTAAGGTGCTAGATCGGTTCTGTCTGTTCATGGGCGGGGTGGCCGGTGATCTGGTCCTGACGCTTGGCGCATTCGACGGCGTATTTATCGGTGGCGGTATTGGCCCGCGCATTGCCGACTTTATGAAACAAAGCGGCCTTAAGGATCGTATGATCGCCAAGGGCCGTTTCCATGATTTGATGAATGATGTGCCGGTGCGCCTGATGACGGCGAAATACCCGGCCCTGATCGGTTGTGCCAAGATTTTGACGGCCTGACCGAAAACTGGAGGATACCCAATGAGCCTTTCGTCACGCGAAATTCTGTCCAAGGCCCCGGTCGTACCGGTTCTGGTGATCGAAGACGCCAATGATGCCGTTCCGCTTGCAAAGGCGCTGGTGGCCGGTGGTTTGCCGGTGCTTGAAATCACCCTGCGCAGTGCCGCAGCCGAAGAAAGCATCAAACGCATCATCGCCGAAGTGCCAGATGCCATTACCGGTGCGGGCACCGTGATCAATGCCAAGCAGATGGAACGCATGGCAAAAATCGGCTGTGCCTTTGCCGTGTCACCCGGCCATACCAAAAGCCTTCTGAAGGCGGCCAAGGATACCGGCGTGCCGTTGCTTCCGGGGGCCGGAACCCCGTCAGAGATCATGTATCTGCTTGAACATGGTTACGACATGCTGAAATTCTTCCCCGCCGAACAGCAGGGCGGTGTTTCGATGCTCAAAGCCCTGTCCGGGCCGCTGCCGCAGGTCAAATTCTGCCCGACGGGTGGTGTGTCGCTGGCAAATCTTGGTGACTATCTGGCCCTGCCAAACATCATCACCGTCGGTGGTTCATGGGTGGCACCCAAGGATGCGGTCAAGGTCGGTGACTGGGCAACCATCACCCGCCTTGCACAGGAAGCCACCGACAAGGTTGCCGAACTGCGCGGCTGATTGCCCCTGATAGACGACTGCAAAAAAGGAGCCCGCAACAGGCTCCTTTTTCATTGGTGGGGCGGGGGATCTTCATCAGACAATGCGCGTAACGCGCCATTGGTTGCCATCAAATGTGCGTTGCAGTCCGACATCGCGAAGCTGATCGTCGCTCAGATGCGCCATCACTTCGCGTTCGTTCTTGCGTTTGCGGGCGTCGGCCGAATAGTTGGTGATCTTGTCGATCAGACGGCCAAACGGCACGCGGTTGGCGATCGGGTCGGTACGAATGTCGAAGTCCTGTGCTTTGGTCGGGGGCCGATAGGTCATGGTGTCCTCCTGGTTTGCAAAAAACCGTATTCCGTCGATGAACTGATCCTCTCATATGCAAAATAAAACGGGAATTTGGTTGTTTCGCAGATTTAATGTGCAAAAATAAACGGAACTGGTGATCCCCGATCATATGAACTGGTCATGCACATGAACTGGAACGACCTGCGCTATTTCCTGATCCTTGCCGAGGAAGGCAGCCTTTCGGGGGCCGCCCGACGGTTGCGCAAGGAACATACCACCGTCGCCCGCCGGATCGAGGCGCTTGAAGACGCGGTGGGAACCAAGCTGTTTGACCGTTTGCCGCGCGGCTGGCAATTGACCATCGCCGGGCAGAATCTTGTGCCGGTGGCCGAACGGGTCGAGGCCGAGGCGCTTGGCTTTGAACGGCAGGCCAAAGGCGACGAAGCCGCCCACGGTGTGGTGCGCATATCGGTTCCCCCGGTGGCAGGGCGGGTTTTGTTTGCCCCGCGTTTGGCGCAATTGCTAACCGCGCACAAGGGACTGGAATTTGAAATTATCGGGGCGTCCAATGTCGTCAATCTGGCTCGGCGCGAGGCCGATCTGGCGGTGCGCATGGTCACCCCGCGCGAACCCGGCCTGATCACCCGCAAGCTGGTCGAACTTGGCGTCGGCCTTTATGCCGCGCGGGGATATAGCGCGCGCGTGCCCGAACAGGATTGGGAATTTTGCGGCTACGAGGATACATCCTATGGGGCCGCCAAAAAGGAATGGGTGCGCAATATTATGGGGCGTGAACTGCCCTGCCGTTTCCGGGCCGATGATACGGAATCCGTGCGCCAGTTCATCGCCGCCGGGCACGGGGTGGGGGTGTTGCCACGCTATCTGGCGGACGGGGACGAACGGCTTGAACTGATCCGGGCCGATACGGCGGGCGAAAGCCGCGAAACCGCATGGCTGGTGGTGCATCCCGATATGCGCCGCTCCCCCGGTGTGCGGCTTGTCATGGATGCCCTGATCAAGGCTGCCGACAGCATTTCTGCGGAATTTCAGGTGTGAAAAACAAAAAGAGACCCCGTGCTGTGTATCTGCGCGGGATCTCTTTTGCTGCCTGAGGGAGGCATATCAAAGCGTGTCGATTGCCAGAATGAAAGGGTCAGGAACCCTGATCAGGCACCGCCTTGAATCTTTTAATAATTGTCGCGGGATACATACCCGCTTTCGCTGCGTTCCAGTCCGATATCGCACAGTTGATGATCCGACAGCCGGTGAAGTGCTGCGCGGCTTTGATGGCGTTTGTACGCGGCCAGCAGGACATCAATCGCAGTCGTCGCAATTTGCGAGACGGTAGGGCGCGAGGGGCGGTTCAACCGGACATTGGCATCGCATTCGATATGATGGGAGACGGCCATGTCGAAATCTCCTTGTTCGGGGGCTCGTTTGATATGGCGTGATCATGACATGCGCATAAATCTCATGTAATTCCGATAAAATGCGCTATGATTGTGCAAATTTGCGCAAGCGGGATAAGCCATCATGAACTGGAACGATCTGCGATATTTCGTCGTACTGGCAGGTGAAGGCACGCTTTCCGGTGCTGCCCGAAAGCTCGGCAAGGATCACACTACCGTTGCAAGACGGATCGAGGCCCTTGAACAGGATGTCGGGGCGCGGCTGTTTGACCGGCTGGGGACGGGATGGTCGCTGACCGATGCCGGTGAAAATCTTGTGCCCGTCGCGGCAAAGATCGAGGAAGACGTTCTTGCCTTTGAACGCCAGGCACGTGGCGATGAAACCGCGCACGGTGTGGTGCGCATTGCCGTGCCACCAGTGGCAGGTCGCATATTGTTTGCGCCGCGCCTTGCCGAACTTCTGAAAGACCAGCGCGATCTGGAATATGAAATCCTTGGTTCCAGCGTGATTGCCAATCTGGCACGGCGGGAGGCCGACGTGGCGGTGCGTATGGCAACCCCGGATCAAAGCGGGCTGATCGCGCGCAAGCTGACCGATATACGATATGCGGTTTACGCCGTGCGCGGTTACACCGCCAATGTGCCGGAAAAGGATTGGGAATTTTGTGCCGACGGGCGCAATAGCTTTGGCGACTATCAGCAGGGCTGGGTATGGGATCAGCTTAACCGCAAATTGCCGATGCGGGTCAAATCCGACGATACCCAGACCGTGCTGGCCTTTGTTGCTGCGGGATACGGGCTTGGCCTTCTGCCGCGTTATCTGGCGGACGAGGATGACAGGCTGGAACTTGTCACCGATGACGTGACCAATGAACTCAGCAAGCCGGTCTGGCTGGTCGTTCATCCCGATATTCGCCGCTCGCCCGCAGTACGGATGGTGATGGATGCCCTGATCAAGGCAACCGACGCCATCCCTGACCAGTATAAATGCTGATGGATACAGGTTTTTCTGACCGGATAACTGATCAACCTTGCCAATCTGCACGTACGGATTGATGGCTCGGGATCAAATATCCCGGAAAATGGTACATTGGTTCGTCGCAGGGTTGCGGCGGCGATATTTGGCGGATGGCATGGGGACATCAACCCGGGATCTGGAACAGTTTCTGGCACGTGCGGCCGACGGCGATATGGACGCCTTCGGGCATCTTTATCATGCGACATCGGCGAAACTTTTCGGCATTGTCCTGCGTATCTTGAAAAACAGGGCCCAAAGCGAGGATATCCTGCAGGAGATCTATGTGCGGGTCTGGGAACGTGCCGGGGACTTCGAACCGGGTCGTGCGTCGATCATCACCTGGATGGCAACGATTGCGCGTAACCGGGCGATTGATGCGCTGCGTCGTGACAAACGTCATGACGCGGTGGTTGATGATTTCGATATCGATCAACTGGCCGATCACGATGATCTGTCGGTTGCCGATGATGCCGAACGCAATGATGACCTGCGCCAGCTTGAAATCTGCCTTGGCGGGCTTGATGATGATCGCCGCACAATGGTCAGGCTGGCCTATCTTGACGGATTTTCGCGTGCCGAACTGGCAGAACGGTTTGCCCAACCGGTCGGCACGATCAAGACATGGCTGCATCGCAGCCTGAAACAATTAAAGGAATGCCTCGGATCATGACCGACCGGGAAGATATCGACATGCTGGCCGCGGAATATGTGTTGGGAACGCTTGATCCCGACATGCGCCGGATTGTCGATGAACGCCGGTCGCACGAGGATGATCTGAATGCCGCGATTGCCGATTGGGAAAAGCGCCTGTCGCCATTAAACGCGCATTACCGCGATGAAATACCATCGCGCGATCTGTTTCCCGGTATCCGTGCACGGATAGAAGGGGCGCGTGTCCAGGCGGATAATATTGTCGAAATTGATCTGCTTAAACGCAAACTCACCCGCTGGCGGATCGGGACGTTTGCCACTGGCGCACTGGCGGCAAGCCTGATGGTAGCCGTTCTGGTATCGGATTTTGCCACCCCGGTTCAGGACCGGCAATTTGTCGCCGTCTTCCATCGTGACGATACCCAGCCCGCCTTTGTCATGAGCATTGATCTGGATACCCGTGCCGTGATCATCCGGCCGGTTTCGGCAACATTGCCGGAAGGCAAGACTTATCAGTTATGGATCGCATCCGATCAGTTGGGACCGGCACCAAAATCGCTGGGGCTGCTTGAAAACGCATCTGTGCCAACAACCCGGTCGCTGGGGGAATTTGATCCGGCCCTGCTGCGCAATGCGACCTTTGGCATCAGTCTGGAACCCGAAGGCGGATCGCCAACCGGGCGTCCGACGGGGCCTGCCATTCATGGCCGTCTGATCCCGGTCGAACACTGATTTCAAAAAAAGTTTCCCGATCTGAAACCCGGCCGGTCTGGCCTGCGTAGCTTCGATGTGCGCAACAAAGCGCGACACGAGCGGACGGCAGACAAAAGCCTGTCCCGGTTCAACAGACAAGGAGACTTCAAATGCTGGTGACCAAAAAGATGTTCGGTATTCTCGGCGGGGCGCTGATGGCCGGTGCCCTGACTGCCGCCATTCCGACGGCTGCCAACGCCATGGGGCCGATGGTCGATGCGATGGATCAGGATGTTTCGGGCGGAACCGTCAGTGCATCGAAAATCATGGCTGACGAAAATGGCTGGCTGGTGGTGCATCGCACCGATTCCGCGATGAAGCCGGGCCCGGTTGTCGGTTATGCGCCGCTGAAAAAGGGCGAGAACATGGATGTTACCGCCATCCTGCAGGAACCGGTCAAATCCGGTGAAATGCTGATGCTGATGATCCATTCCGAGCAGGGTGGCATGAAAACCGGCTATTTCGAATATACGCTGGGTGCCAAGGAAGACGGCCCGATCAAGCCGGATGGCAAACTGGTGATGAAAGTCGTGACCGCCGAATAATCGGGGCGGCATTTTAAATCAAACGGCCCGCAAGATTGCTTGCGGGCCGTTATCTTTTACAGCCAGCCAAGCTGCCGGGCTGCCGAAAGCAGCAGCAACAGGCCAAACAGGGTAATCAACGCGGCCCCCGCCAAGCCAATCCCGCGGCGAAGCCAGCCCGATGTGCTTTCCGAAACACTGAAAAGATGCTGCGTGCCGGTACGAATACCGATGGCCGCCAGCCCGATCAGGCTGATGGTCAGCGCCACACCGGCCGCCATGGCAAAGGCCGACGCAATCCCGATCAGGAACAATCCATTTGCCAGCGTGAACAGCAACACCAGTATCGACCCGGTGCAGGGACGCAGGCCGACCACAATCCCGCCCGCAATCATCTGCCAGCGGGACTTGGTGATGGCGTGGCCATGCTCATGATTGTGATGCTGATGGTCCGCATGATCATGTTCGTGATCGTGGTCATGGTCATGATGATGTGAGTGATCATGTGCATGGTGGTGATGGTCATGCCCGCCGTGATCGCAACAATCATCACGTCCCTGCAAAATACGGATACACATGAATCCGCCCAGTCCGGCAATCAGGGCATAGGACACGGCTTCCAGAACCAGTCCGTTCTGCGTAATTGCCGCCGGGCCAAGATTAAGGATCAGGGTCAGCGACCCGACAAGAACGATGGCCGTCACCGCCTGAACGCCGGCAATCAGGCTGCCCATGGCAACACCCTGTTTCCATCCGGCATCACGCGACAGGAAATAGGTGGTTGTGACCATCTTGCCATGGCCGGGGCCCGCCGCATGAAACACGCCATAGGCGAATGAAAGCGCGATAATGGTCAGGCCCGGCCACCACGCATCGCCAGTTTTGGCACTGCGCAATGTTGCTGTCATCTGTCGGTTAAGCTGTGTCTGGATCACCACCACCTGACCGACAATATCCGATAGCCATCCCGGCAGGCTGATCAGGCTCTCGCTGTCATTTTGTGTCGTCTGATCGGGAGTATTCGGGGCCTGTTCGCTGCTTGTGCCGCGGCCCAGAAGGTTACTGGCTTGTGCTGCGGCCTGATTGCTCGGCAGAAACGAAATCGCCAGCAGAAAGGCCATGATCAGAACCGGCATCCGCAACCTCGTTCTGGCAGGCAAGGTCGGCGCGTATTGGCGAAACCAGATCAAAATAGATGCGGTTCTTTTCATCTTCGCTCATTTCATAGTGGCATTTGAGATGGCGGTTACCCTTGAACAGGATCGGATCAACCTGGGTAAAGGCAACATCAATATAGAATTCCGCATCATATACCGACAGGGCAACGGCATCTTTTATCGGGTCAAGCGGCTCTTTAAGCGTCAGGGTGAAATCGTAACTCACCCGACGGTCATCGGTAATATCGGCCTTGAAGTCCGTTGCCCCGGCAAAGGTCACAAGCTCCTCGTTCCGGCGCAGATGCGTCAACCATGAAACTTCGGAAAGCAATGCAAACGCATTGTCGTGAACGTCGGTGTTTTCTTCATCAAAGAACCGCAAATCACGATTTTTGTCGAACTGGTCAATCAGCGTCAGACTGAACAGGTCATCAAACACCCAATGCAGCCGGATGGCGGTGATTTTGTCGTCTTCAAAAATCATCTGCGCATCGGCATCGATCCAGACATGCGGATGTGCCGATGCCGGCATGCCTGATCCGACCCAAAGGACGGATGCAAGCATGCCGGCAACAAACGTCTTAGGACTGCGAAAGGCAGTCCGCCAACGCGCCAGCATTCTGGCGCAGGATGTTCTGATAGGCATCTGGTCCTGCCGGAATATCCGCGCCCAGCGGATCAAGCGTTCCGATATGCGCGCCGGTATCGGCAACCACGGCCTCAACGATGGCCGGGCGGAATTGCGGTTCGGCAAAGACACAGACAGCATTGCTGTCCCGGATTTTGTCTTCGATCTCATGCAGGCGCTTTGCTCCGGGCTTCTGTTCCGGTGAAACAGTAATCGAACCAACCGCATTCAGGCCAAATCCCGCTTCCAGATACTGATAGGCATCATGGAAAACGACAAACGGCTTGCTGCGGACCGGTTCCAGTTGACTGTCCAGATCATTCCCAAGTGCATCAAGGCTTGCAAGGAACTTTTTCAGATTGTCCTGATAGGTGCCTGCATGGTCCGGATCAATTTCACCCAGTTCAGCGGCAATCGCCTTTGCGATAGATGCGCCATTGGCCGGATCAAGCCAGAGATGGGCATCAATACCGTGTTCATCATGATGGTGACCTTCTTCACCTTCGTGCTCGTGCTCGTGCTCGTGCTCGTGCTCGTGCTCGTGCTCATGATCATGGTCATGTTCTTCGGCATGGACGTGATCTTCATGCCCGTCATGATGTTCATCTTCGTGATCATGATCATCGTGGTCATGGCCGCCATGATCATGGCTATGGGCTTCCCACGCGCCGCCTTCACGCATTGCCAGGATGGTCAGGCCTTCAACATCGGCCAGTTCAAGCTGATGGGCATCGCCCGACAGGGTTGCCAGCGGCTTTTTCAGAAAACCTTCAAGACTGTGCGACACATAAATCACCAGATCAGCTTCCTGAAGCGACCGGGCTTCGCTGGGACGCAGCGAATAGGCATGCGGTGATGAGGCACCATCAAGCAGCAGAACCGGTTCACCAACGCCTGCCATGATTGCGCTGGCAATGCCGTGGATCGGCTTGATCGATACAACGACCGACGGATTTTCGGCTGCCTGCGCCCCATAGGGCAGGGCAAGCAACGGCAGGGCAAGCAGGGCGCAACGAAGGGCAGAAATTGGCATGACATCAATCCGGTTCGAAACGGGGAAATGGCTATTGGTGAGGTATTATTTGTTATGTTATATCATAACGATTCGTCAAGCGATAAATCCCCTCGTGGTCCGGTTATGCCTGTTTGAGCTTAATAGGGTTTTCTGTTTGATCCCGATAAGCAAGTTTCGAGTTCGTAACAAAAAATCCGCACCCGTAGTTGAATGCGGATTTTGGGCGGATTTCGGCGCAAAACCAACGTTGGGGAATGGCAATGATATCAACGGGCCTGTGGGATCAGACCCGCACACCCTTGCCGAGCTTTTTCTCGATCCGGCTTTGGATGAATTCGAAAATCCCCGAAAGCACCCAGTAAATCAGCGCTGCCGAAATCAGCATTTCCATATATTTGAATTCGGACCGCCCATGGGTGCGCGCCAGATACATCAGCTCCCACACGCCCATCACGGATACCAGGGACGAATCTTTCAGCATCGAAATGAACTGGTTGCCGGTCGGCGGGATCACCAGCCGCAAGGCTTGTGGCAGGATCACCAGACGCATGACCTGACTGGGTTTAAGCCCAAGCGACAGCGCGGCCTCGGTCTGGCCTTCGGGAACGCCTTCGATACCCGCCCTGAAAATCTCGGCCATATAGGCCCCGTAACATAGCGACAGGGCGATGATCCCGGCCGGGACAGCCGACAGGACAATGCCGACCTGCGGCAGGCCGAGATAGATCAGCATGACTTGAAGTAACAACGGTGTTCCGCGAAAGAACGAAGTATAAAAGGTCGAAATCCCGTAAAACACGCCGTTCTTCGATAAACGCCCAAGGGCTGCCGCCAGGGCCAGCACCGTCGCGCAAAAGATCGACACCAGCGAGATGAAAAGCGTCAGCACCGCACCCTGAAGAAACTCGCCTTCAAGCCTGAGCCCCAGCAGGAAGGGCAGGCGCGAGCCGATGAAATCAAAGCTGAGATCAAAGCTGTAAAAGAACAGGGCAAAACCCAAAAGCAGTTCCGCCCAGATGATCGTGGTCTGCACCCGGAACGGCAGATTATGCAGCAGACGAAAATTCAGCCAGATCATAAAGCCCAGCACGACGGCCACGATGACATCGCCAATCATGTTATCCATGCCGATCCAGATGCCCGGCTGGGCTGCTATCAGGATCACGCCGCAAATCCCCGAAAACAGCCCAAGCGGCCAGCCGGGGCCGGTCTTCGTTCTGGGGCGGGATGCGTTTTCAGGCAGGGGCGTGGTCATCGGCGCTGACATTTTCATGAAATTGTATAAAACTGCGTCAGAACTACACAAAAAGAGAGTTTTAGGAAATGGGCTTTCACAAAACCGGGATGCTTCTGGTCGGGGTCACCTTTGCAATTATGCCGTTTGCCAACGGGATGGCGGGCGAAACCCTTGATCGTGTGATGGAAACCGGAACGCTGGTCGGTGCGACGGCCGATGGCTATCCGCCGGTTGCCTTTACCGATGAAAACAATCAGCTAACCGGTTTTGATGTCGAAGTCGCACGTGAAATCGCCAAACGGCTTGGCGCGGAGTTCAAACCGGTTACACCCTCTTGGGAAGCACAGGTTGCCGGACGCTGGGCCGGGCGGTGGGATATCGCGGTCGGTTCCATGACCCCGACAACCGCACGCGCCGAAGTCCTCGATTTCCCGGCGGTCTATTACTATACCCCGGCAATTCTGGTCACGCATAAGGACAACACAACCTATCAGTCCGCATCCGATCTGGATGGCAAGGTGGTCGGCGCCTGTGCCGCCTGTTCGTATGAAGATTACCTGCGCCATAACCTTGTGATGGATGTCGAGGGCGTGCCGCCCTTCGACTACGAAGTCACACCGGGCCGGATCCAGACCTATGAGTCGGATGGCATGGCTTTTGATGATCTGCGTCTGGGGGACGGTGTGCGCATTGACGCGGTTCTGTCCAACGTACCAACGGCAACCGCCGCAATTGAAAACGGCATGCCGTTCCGCATGGTGGGCGAGCCGCTGGTCTATGAGCCGCTCGCCATCGCAACCGACAAGGGGGATGCGGAATTCAACGCCAAAATCACCGAAATCGTCGATGCCATGCGGGCTGACGGAACGCTAGGCGCCCTTTCAGAAAAATGGTTTGGGGTTGATCTGACCACGGTGAAATAGCCGATCCGATTACCGCATAAAAAAGCCGCCCGAAACCAAACGTCCGGGCGGCTTTTTGCTATGACTGCTCAGGACGGCGTCATGCCCTTTAACCACGGCAGGAACCCGTCAAGAAACCGTGTCGTCGCGGGCATGAAATGGCTGCCGTGATGATACATCGGGTCAAGCGTGGTGACGATCATCCGGCCCGGCGTGGTGACCGTATCGTCATAAAGAACCGACCCCAGATCACCAACATCAATCAGCGATGCCGCCCCCTCGGGCACGATCAGATGCCCGTGATGATGCCACGTCGCATCGGCCAGCGTAATGTGATCAAATAACGGATGATCTGGTGCGGTTACGTGAAGGCCAAGGCTGCCGCCTTCCTTCCACCACCAGAAATTGGTCGGGGTGAAATGCCATTCGATCCCCGAAATCCATTCTGCTGGTCCGGTCGATCCCATGATCACGAGCGTTCTGCCGCTTTCAAGAAACTGCCTGAACTTTTCACGGTGCGGCCGCAACACGGACGGATCGGTACGGCATGACACAATCAGCGTGTCATAATCCTCAAGCACCGTATCGCCCAGTTCACGGGTATAGATCACGCCATCGAAAAAGTCGCGATAACGCGGCTCATAAAGCGTTCTGTGATGGTAATAGGTCCCGCCATCAAGGGCTGCAATCCTGCTGGTCATGATGCGCCTCCCTGTTCGTGATCATCGCCACCGGCCCAAAGGCAAAGCTGCGGCACGATCCGTGCGGTGCTGTCTTTTGATCCGGCATACATCCATAAATCATTGCCTGCATGCATCAGGATGCGTCCGCCCTCGGGGCGATGATAAACCCAATCGCACGGCAACCGGTCCGGGCCAACCCCGTGCAGGGCAATCGCACCCTTGGGTGGCGGGTTGTAACCGCGGGCATAAAACCCCGCCACACCGCGCCGGAATGTCAGATGCTGCGTATCCACGCCTTCGAAAACCGGATGATCGGCAAGGCGATGAATGATCAGGTTTTCAAGCGACTGGCTTTCAAGCGGAACAAAAGTCTCAAATTCCGGCAACATCGGCCATGCGACATGCCCGTTAAACACAAGCGTCCCACCCTGGGCAAGGAACCCCTCGATCTTGCTCGTCAGCGTCCCGAAAAACCGCTGATCAAGATGGGCGGGCAACATCAGGGCGGCATAGGGTGAAAGATCGATATCGCTCAGGTCGTAATGATCGATCTGTGCGATATTGGGCGCATGATCACCCACATCGGGCAAATCATCCCCGGCCCCCTTGATCGGATTGATAAACAGGCAAAGTCCCATGGCTGTTTCCTGCAAGAAAAGCGCGTAAAATCCCGTCCCCGGCGATAATGCCGGGGACGGGAAGATCGTCAGTCTTTCGACACACTCTTGAAGTCATAGAAGAAGCCGGACGGATGGATGCGATAACCTTCAACATCCTTGGCCGAAGCCCCGACCGAAACCTTGTGCACCAGCGGAATGATCGGTGCATCGTCATGCAGGATATTTACCGCCCTGCGATAGGTTTCGTCCTTTTCCGCGCCGGGCGAAAGGGTCCGTCCGGTATCGACCGCCTCGTCAAAACCGGCATTGTTCCAGAACTGGTAATTCAGCCCGGCGTTCGAATGGAACTGCGATTTAAGGTGCAGGTCCGGATGGCCGGTCATTTCCGGGGTCCAGAACACGACCGAAATGTCATATTCACCGCGCTTGACCAGATCAAGCATCCCTTCCCAGGTATACATCTGCACATCGGTGGCGATGCCGTTCTGGTTCAGAAGGGCGGCGAGTGCCTCGGTAATCGCGGGCATTTCGGTTCGGCTGGAATAGCTGAGGATACGAAGTGTCAGCGGCGCGCCATCCTTTTCCCATTTGCCGTCATTCTGTTCATATCCGGCGTCGTTCAGAAGCGACGTCGCCAAACCGGTATCAAGCTTGAACGGGGCATCGGCCTTGGGCGCCCAATCAAATTGCGGGCCAAAGAAATCCCATGCCGGTTCGCCAATCCCGTCAAGCGCACCCTTGACGATCAGATCGCGATCCACCAGCGCATTGACCGCCTGACGAATGCGCACATCCGAAAGCGGGCTTTTGTCCCCGGCATTGAACGCACCGTAATAAAGCCCGGCAATCGGTTTGGAATAGACCTTGAAGTTTTCATCGCGTGACAGACGTGCCACATCGGATGGCAGCATATTGTCGATGAAATCAACCTCACCGGCTTCAAGGGCCAGCGTGCGCGAATTGTGATCGGGGATGAACCGGTATTCGACTTTCGAAAGGGCCGGTTTTTCACCCCAATACCCATCAAAACGCGTCACGATGGTACGGTCCTGTTTGCGGTATTCCTCGAACTTCCAGGGGCCGGTGCCGATCGGTTTGACGAACTCACCCGCATCATTGAACGATGCCTTGGCATAAATGCCGGTGATCGCGTCGGTCAACTGGTTGGGAAGTGCGGCAAACGGTTCGTTCGTCTCGATCTCCAGAACCAGCGGTTCGGCCACCGACATCTGCTTGATGTTCAAAAGGTCGGCAGCATAAGGCAGCAGCGCAATCACCCGTTCGAGCGAGAATTTGACCGCCTCGGCATCAAGCTTTGTTCCGTCATGGAAGACGACATTTTCACGCAGGTTGAAATGCCAGACAGTCGGTGAAACGCGTTCCCACGATGTCGCAAGACCCGGAATGGTGTTCAGGTCATAATCCAGTTTGACCAGCGTATCGAGGATCTCGCTTTCATTGAAAAAGCGTGACCGGCGCGGCTGCATCGCCAGCGGAAGGGCTTCCCACATGGTGCCGACAACCAGCGTATCCTGTTCGGTTGCCGCTGCTTTCTGTGGTGCGGTTGCGATGGCACCGATTGCCAGTGTTGCAAAGGCAAAAGTGCAAAGGGTCTTCCTGAATATCGTCATAATGATCCTTCTAGTGAAGATAGTTGATCTGACTGAGCCGGAAACGATCGCCAAGCGCGTCTCCAAGCAGGTTTACGGCAATGACAAACCCGGCAATGGTCAGGCCAGGCGCCAGAACCAGCCGCGGGTAATCGCGAAGATAGTTGCGGGATTCAGCAATCATCAGGCCCCATTCCGGCGTGCCCGGTTCAACGCCAAGCCCAAGGAAACTGAGCCCGGCAAAGGACAGGATCACCCAGGACATGGAATAGGCACCAAGCGTCAGAAGCGGCCCGACGATATTGGGAAGGATATGGCGTCTTGCGATCCGGTGATGCGGTGCGCCAAGTGCCTCGGCTGCCATGACATAGGGCTTGGCCCGTTCGACAATCACCGCATTTCGAACGATCCGGGCATAGTCGGTCCAGTGAATGGCAATCAGGGCAATGATAACGGCGTTAAGTCCAAGCCCCAGCACCCCGGCAATGATCATGCTGATTGCCAGTGCCGGGAAAACCGAAATGCCCTCGCAGAACCGCATCAGGATGCGGTCCGGTGTCCCGCCGATCATTGCCGCAACCGTGCCAAGCAGGCTGCCAAACAGCGATGACGCAATTACCACGACAATCGCCGATGCGGTGGTAAGCCGTGCGCCATAAAGCAATCGCGAAAACACGCAGCGCCCCATCGCATCCGTGCCCAGCGGATAATCCAGACTTGGCGGCTGCAACCGAAACAGGAATTGCGTCTGATAGGGATCATGCGGCGCAAAGAACGGCAGGATCAGGATCGCCACCATCACCGATACGACAATGGCGGCATACATATTGCCATTCCGGCCAAGAAGGATGGCCAGCTTTTCGTGGGCGACGGATTTGGGAACAAAGGACCGCGCCAGCATCTAGACGATCTCGCGCGTGCGGGGGTCGTAAACCGATATGGTGATATCGACGATCAGATTGACCAGAATGTAGGATGCCGCAATCAGAAGGAAACAGGCCTGTATCGCCGGATAATCACGATTAAGCAGCGATTCCACCAGATACCGCCCGATCCCCGGCCACGCAAACAGCGTTTCGACAATGATCATGCCATCAAAAATCCGGGCAAATTGCAGCCCGGAAAATGTCAGAAGACCCGGCACGATATTGGGAATGGCATGATGCAGAACCACGCGCCGCCGCCTGCCGCCCTTGGCGCGTGCGGTGCGGATATAGGGTTTTGACAATTCTTCCAGAAGACTGCTGCGCACGAACCGCGACAGAACGCCGGTGATGGATGTCGCAATCACAAGGGTCGGCAAAACGGCATGCTGCCATGTGCCGTGCCCTCCGGTTGGCAACCAGCCAAGTGCAAGCGAAAACAGCAGGGCAAGCAACAGCGAGTACCAGAAATTCGGGATCGACATGCCGATCACACTGATGATCCCCGCAATCCGATCTATTCTGCTGTCGGGATAAACCGCACACACAATACCGATCGGCACCGCAAGCAACAGGGCAACCGCCAGCGCGCAGACCGCAAGGATCAGCGATTGTTCAATCCGCAACAGAATGTCGGTGATAATCGGTTCGCGGGTCACAAGCGAAAGACCAAGATCGCCCTGCATCAATCCGCCCAGCCAGCGCAGATACTGCAACGGCAACGGATCATTCAGACCATGCGTATCGGCAAATCGCGCAACCTGGGTGGCATCGGGCAGGGTGCCATCCATCTGCGCCATCAACAGGACTTCGGCAAAATCACCCGGCATCAGCCGAAGCAGGGCAAAACCCGCAACCGAAACGGCAAGCAGCAGAACAAGAGCATGTGCAATGCGGGCTGCCAGGCGGGACGCCATCGGATCGATTTTCCATCTTGCGCTATGAACCGGGAATTCGAAACCGCACCGGGTGCGGCACGAATTAATACCGCAAGTAATATGCAGTTGCATGAAAGTGATGCAACTGATTTCCATTATTAATTAAGGGGCCTGTGAATAAATCGATTGTACCTGCTGATAAAGCACAATCTTTGGGGGTGGTTGTGCCGAAGTCACGGTTTTAGATGGATAGGTTCGTGGCCTGATACAGCTTCAGGTTTTCTTTGGTGCGCAAAAATACAAATCCTGTTCCGCCGTATTTCAACGATACGGATCGGATTCTGGATCGGCTAAACTGCCGCAGAGATACGGTCAGGCGTTGGCAAGGTCTTCGGGGGTGTAATCCATTTCATGCAGGATTTCGCCGGTTTCATGGTCGACGGCCTGTAAAGTCACGCCATATCCCCACAACTGCCCGATATAGCCCAGGGTCATTTCCGCTTCGGACTTTTCAAGCCGGATGCCGTCATGTTCGGTATGCTGGATGTAAAGCTGCCGGTTGCCACGAATATCAACATCAACCACCTGCATGTCCGGTTCGCGGACCGAAATATCATGCATGCGCGCCAACGCGCGGCGCACTTTGCGATATCCGTTATCGTCATGGATGGCGGCAACTTCCAGATGCGGGCTGGAACTCAGATCCTCGATCAGGAACATCCGCATGTCGCGCATCAGTTTCGGGGACAGGAATTGCAGGATGAAGCTTTCATCGCGGTAATGCGCCCATGCCTCTTTTAGCGTTTCAACCGGCTCATTATTGCCTGCAATATCGGGGAACCATTTGCGGTCTTCCTCGGTCGGGTCGACACAGATGCGGTGAATATCCTGCATCATGGCAAAGCCAAGCGCATAGGGGTTAAACCCGGAATAGCGCGGATCATCATATTCGGCCTGAAACACGACGCGCGAATGGTAATCGATGAATTCCATCATCGCACCTTCGGAAATCAGACCCTTGTCATACAGGCTGTTCATGATCGCGTAATGCACATAGCACGCGCAGCCTTCATTCATCATCTTGGTCTGTTTCTGTGGATAGAAATACTGCCCGATATTGCGCACGATCCGCAAAATCTCGCGTTCCCACAACTGCATGGACGGGGCATTTTTCTCCAGGAAATAAAGCAGGTTTTCTTCCGGCAGGCCAAACTGGGCCCGGCGTTCTTCCATCCGCATTTTTCGGCGCATTTCATCAAGGTCTTCATCGTCCTTTTCGGCCTGGGGCAGGGTGCGCCACAGATCGTTATAGGTCTCGTCCTCGTATTTCGCGCGTTCGCGTTCGCGTTCAAGTTCCTCGGCCAGATTGGGTTTTTCCGGGTGTGAATACCGGTTTACCCCCTGTTCCATAAGCGCATGGGCCGCATCCAGAACCCGTTCGACCGCATCAAAGCCGTACCTGTCCTCGCACTTGGCGATATAGCGTTTGGCAAATTGCAGATAATCGAGAATACCTTCCGCATCGGTCCATTGCTTGAACAGGTAATTGTTCTTGAAAAAATGGTTATGGCCAAATGCCGCATGGGCAATCACCAAGGCCTGCATGACGATGGTGTTTTCTTCCATCACATAGGAAATGCAGGGGTTGGAATTGATCACGATTTCATAGGCAAGACCCTGATATCCCTTGCGATACATCACATCGTCGCGCACGAACCGTTTGCCGAACGACCAGTGGTGATACATCAACGGCATACCGATGGATGAATAGGCATCCAGCATCTGCTCGGACGTAATCACCTCGACCTGATTGGGATAGACATTCAGCTTGAGCTCGTTGATTGCAATATCCTCAATCGCGTCATAGGTGGCTTTCAGGGTGTTGAAATCCCAATCCGCACCGGAAAACAGAAGTCCGGGCGCGCTATCGGATGCGGCGGTTTTTTCCATGTCCGCTTTGGTCGTGCGTTTCTCGGTCATCCTTTGACCCCGCTTAGTTTTTCTGCACGGTTCTTGGCAAACAGTTCCCGGAATACCGGGAAGATATCGGCGGCCTTGGTCACCCGTTTAAGGGCAAATCGCGCATTGGTGCGTGCAACCGGGGCATAGGCCTTCCAAAGGGCGGTTTCCCCTTCGGCGGACGAGAAAATCTCGGCCTCGCGCTCGTCGGTAATTTCGATATAGGCGTAATACTGGCATTTCGGCAAAAGGTCTTCGGCCAGCAACGCCGTGCATTTTGCCCCGTCATTGGAATAATTGTCGCCGTCCGATGCCTGTGCGGCATAGATGTTCCACTGATCAGTCGGGTAACGATCCTTCAGCACGCGTTTCATTTCCTCTAACGCGGTGGAAACGATGGTGCCGCCGGTTTCACGCGAATAGAAAAACGTTTCCTCGTCCACTTCGGCGGCGCGCGATGTATGGCGGATGAACACCACATCGACATGCTCGTATCTGCGGTGCAAAAACAGATGCAGCAACATGAAGAACCGTTTGGCCAGTTCTTTCATCTGCTCGGACATTGATCCGGACACATCCATCAGGCAGAACATGACCGCCTGGGTGTTTGGATCGGGGATTTGCTGGAACTGGTTGAACCGTGTGTCGATGGGGTCGATGAAGGGGATCGCCTTCATGCGGCGCTTGGCTTCCTCAAGTTCGGCCAGAAGCATGTGAAGCGTGTCTTCATCCGTCTTGGTCAGTTTGCCGGATGGGCGTTTTTCCGCCTTGGCCTGAAGGGCGGCGATCCTGTCTTCAAGATCACGAACCTGTGCGGTTTTCGGGCGTCGCAAACCGATCCGGCGCGCCAGCGAGTTGCGCATGGTGCGCACAAGGCTCAGGTTCGATGGCGTACCCTCGACCGAAAAACCGGCCCGCGCCGTACGATAGGCGGTGGTCTGTTTCAGACTTTTTTTCAAAAGGTCGGGCAGCTCCAGATCTTCGAAAAAGATATCCAGAAACTCGTCACGCGTCAGACTGAACTGAAATTCGTCCTCGCCCTCGCCATCGGGGCTGGCCTGTGATCCGCCGGCACCACCATCGCCGCTTTGCGGGCGGGCAATCCGGTCGCCAGGCACAAACTTTTTATTGCCGGGCAGGACATAATTGCGGTCCCCGCCGCGGCGTGCGTGATGGAAACCCGGTTCATGCAGGGTCTTTCCCGGAATGGTGATGGAATCGCCGCTATTGATATCGGTAATGCCGCGGGTGCGGATGGTGTCTTCTACCGCCTTTTTGATCTGTGCCTTTGCGCGCCGCATAAAGCGCTGCCGGTTGCCAAGGCTTTTGCCTTTCGGGTTCTTGCGGCGGTCGACGATATAAAGCATGGGCCATCATATCCTTGCTTGCGCACGTATCGTTTCGAGAACCCCGGCCGACGCTCGTTGGAAAACCGTCGGCCGGGAACTCGGTGCACCGGGCGGACAAGGGGACAAACCGCCCGGTGCGGGTCGGCAAAGCCGCAGCTTGGGCTTAACCGGCCTTGTTCACACGCATATACCACTCGACCAGACGACGGGTCTGACGTTCGGTATAGTTACGATCAATCATGCGTTTGACGAACTCGTTATGCTTCTTCTCGGTGTCGCTGTCTTTTTTCGACCCGAAGGAAATCACCGGCAGCAGGTCTTCGACCTGGCTGAACATGCGTTTTTCGATGACTTCGCGCAGTTTTTCGTACGATGTCCATGCCGGGTTCTTGCCCTTGTTATTGGCACGTGCACGCAGGGCGAACTTGACGACCTCGTTGCGGAAATCCTTCGGATTGGCGATACCCGCCGGTTTTTCGATCTTGGACAGTTCCTGATCGATGATCTTGCGATCCAGCAACTGACCGGTATCGGGGTCCTTGAAGTCCTGATCCTCGATCCATGCATCGGCATAGGCGACATAACGGTCAAACAGGTTCTGGCCATAATCGGAATAACTTTCGAGATAGGCCTTCTGGATTTCCGCCCCGATGAACTCCGCATAGCGCGGGGCCAGTTCGGATTTGATGAAATCCATATAATCCTTCTCGCGTTCCTCCGGATATTGTTCGCGCCGGATTGCCTGTTCCAGCACATACATAAGATGGACCGGGTCGGCCGCAACCTCGTGGGTGTCGTGGTTGAACGTTTCCGAAAGCACCTTGAAGGCAAACCGTGTCGAAATGCCGTCCATGCCCTCGTCGACACTCGCGGTATCGCGATATTCCTGCATCGATTTGGCTTTGGGGTCGACATCCTTCAATGTTTCGCCGTCATAGACGCGCATCTTGGAATACAGGTTTGAATTCTCGTGTTCCTGCAAACGCGACAGGACCGAAAACTGTGCCAGCATCTTAAGCGTACCGGGCGCACATGCCCCCTGTTCCAGTTCGGATCCCTGCAACAGCTTGTCGTAAATCTGGGTTTCCTCTGTCACCCGCAGGCAATAGGGGACCTTGATCACGCTGATACGGTCGATAAAAGCCTCGTTGTTTTTATTGGCCTTGAAGGTTTGCCACTCGGCCTCGTTCGAATGCGCCAGAATAAGGCCCTGGAACGGGATCGCACCAAGGTTCTCGGTGCCGATATAGTTGCTTTCCTGTGTTGCCGTCAGCAACGGATGCAGCATCTTGATCGGGGCCTTGAACATCTCGACAAATTCAAGAAGTCCCTGATTGGCGCGGTTAAGCCCGCCGGAATAGCTGTACGCATCCGGGTCGTTCTGGCTGTAATATTCAAGTTTGCGGATATCGACCTTGCCGACCAGCGACGAAATATCCTGATTGTTTTCATCGCCTGGCTCGGTTTTGGCAATCGCAATCTGACGCAGGCGCGACGGGATCAGTTTAACGACCGAGAATTTCGAAAGATCGCCGTTAAATTCATCAAGCCGTTTGACCGCCCATGGTGACATAAGCCCGGTCAGGCGGCGTTTGGGGATGCCGTATTTGTCTTCGATCGCATCACCCATCTTGGCCGGGTTAAACAGGCCAAGCGGGCTTTCGAAAACCGGGCTGATCTGATCGCCGGCTTTCAGCACATAGATCGGCTCGACCTCCATCAGTTCCTTCAGCCGTTCGGCAAGCGAACTTTTGCCGCCGCCAACCGGGCCCAGCAGATAAAGAACCTGTTTGCGTTCTTCCAGTCCCTGGGCGGCATATTTGAAGAAACCGACGATGCGTTCGATGGTTTCTTCCATGCCAAAGAAATCCTCGAAGGCGGGATATCGTTTGATGGTGCGGTTCAGGAAAATTCGGCCGAGACGGGAATCGGTCGAGGTATCGATCATTTCGGGTTCGCCGATTGCCTTGATCATCCGCTCGGCTGCGGATGCGTAGGCCGATGGATCATCGCGACATAGATTAAGATAGTCCCGGATGGTTAGTTCGGTTTCGCGTTTTCCGTCATAGCCTTCCGCATACAGCTCGAAGATGTCCTTGTCTTCAGCCATGGCGCGGTCTCCTTTCCAACGTTATCGCACTTCTGTCAGATGTCGTTTCCTGTGTTCTTTTGATCTTGGGGCTTAACCGGCCTGATGGGGGCGGCGGGCCCGATCCTGTTGCAAGAATGCAGCGGGTTTGCTGCACTGCGGCAGCATTGAAAATAGCCGCCGTTCATTCTGTCTGCGCCCGAAATAAACATCTCGTTTAAGCGGGCGGTGAGTAAATAAACTAATGAACTTTATTTAAGGTTCGTTTAAAGGTCTGCCAGATATTGGCAAAGAAAACGGCTTTGATGACTTTTTAGAATGGCTTGCAATATTTGCAACCGATGATGGAAATTTTGCGGCCCCGGCACGCGGCAGCCCAAAGTCACTTTTTGTTGCGGGCAGACATTACCGGTGAATACACCCGGATAGGGTCTGCTCCTGTAACCTTGTCCCTTTGACGTGGGGCTTCCGGTTTCATTCCGCAATGGCCAACTTACGAATATTGTTGGTAAAAACGCATGCGAAACGATCACTTCAAAGTGACCGGCCCCGACATCGGGAATAGCTTGGCCGGCCGACGAAAACATCCGCCGCAGCCGTTTTGCAATTGCACAGTCAGGCTGCAAAATTTATATCAGTCCACTGTCGTCCACTGTGCGCCAAACCTGCCCCGAAGGGAAGTAACGAATGACCGATGGTAGTGTGACTTTCGTCGAAAGTGGTGAACTCGATCACCTGATCGCACAGGGCAATGTGACCCTGATTGATGTCCGCGAACCCGACGAATTCAAGTCCGGCCATATCAGCGGGGCGATCAATATGCCGACCTCGAATTTCGACATTCCGGCACTTGTCGACCTTGCCGACGATACAGAGACGGATCTGGTCTTCATTTGTGCCGTCGGCCAGCGATCTTTCGGCGCTGCCAATGCTGTTCTCCCGCACCTTGATTGCAAGGTGATGAACCTCAAAGGCGGCCTGCAAAGCTGGACCCGCGACGGATTTGACCTAACCCAAGCCTAACAAACGCCACGCGCCTTTCCCTCTATCCGCCCTCGCATCCACAACCCAAACACCAAGAATCGCAAACCAAACTGGAGCAGGGGGGGCTCCGCGCCAACACGCCTACCCACAGACCCTCTTCCTTCCTCGCCCTCATCCCTTCCTCGTATTCTCCTTTCCTTGTTCTTGTCCTCGTCCTCGCTCTCGCTCTCGTCCCCCCACTCCCGCTCCATACGCCACCTCCTCCAACAACCACATCGATTCTCGTTGACGATTTCTCATATATGGGAATAATTCCCTAATTGTCGAGCTTGAGGTGGTGGGATGATGGATCGGAGGATTGCGGAGCGGTTGGGTGCGCTGCGGGCGGAGCGGGGATGGTCGCTGGAGGAGCTGGCCGCGCGCAGTGACGTCAGCCGGGCCAGCCTGTCGCGGCTTGAGAATGGCGAGGTCAGTCCGACGGCGCATGTTCTGGGCAAGCTCTGTGCCGCCTATGGCCTGCCGATGTCGCGCCTGATGCAGATGGTCGAGGACGAGTTCAAACCGCTTGTCTATCGCGGTTTGCAGCGGACCTGGGCCGACCTGGAGACCGGTTTTTTCCGGCGGACGGTTTCGCCACCCGCGCAGGGGCTGATGGCGGAAGTCATCGAATGCGAACTCGATCCCGGCGCACGGATCGAATACGAGGGAACGCCACGCCCGGGGCTTGAACATCATCTGGTGATGCTGGCCGGGCAACTGCATATCACGGTGGAGGGCAAGGCCTATGTGCTGAATGTCGGGGATTGCCTGCGATACCGGCTTTCAGGCCCCAGCAGCTTTGAAGCCCCCGCCGATAAAGGCGCGATCTATCACCTTTTCATCGTATGAAAGTATGAGGCCCCCCAAAAAATGAGCGACCAGATTACCATTGCAAGCTTTGACCCCGATCAGCTTGAAAGCCACCTGGAGGCGTTTGGCGAGATGCTGCATGCCTGCGTTCATGACGGGGCCAGCATCGGATTTATCGAACCGTTTGATGCCGCCGCCGCAATTGGCTTCTGGCGCGACATGGTCCTGCCCGCCATGCGGGGCGGCAGGCGCGATCTGTTCGTGGCGCTGCTGGGGGGCAGCAAGGTGGTGGGAACCGTGCAGCTTGATTGCGCCACCATGCCCAATCAGGTCCATCGTGGCGAGGTCTGCAAACTGATGGTGCATCCGCAATATCGCCGCATGGGCATTGCGCGAAAACTGATGGAGGCACTGGAAAAACGGGCGTTTGCGAAAGCACGTCATCTGCTGACACTTGATACGAGAACAGGCGACAGTGCAGAGCCGCTTTATGCCTCGCTCGGCTTTGAAACGGTGGGCGTGATCCCGGCCTATGCCCGTGATCCGTTTTCCGAAAAGCTGAGCGCAACGACGGTGATGTATAAGCGGCTTGCCAATTAACGCGCAGGTGAACGATTCCCGTATTCTGTATTCAAAACCGTTTTTCTGGCATGCCAGATTACGTAGAAAAAGTGAATAATCAGCCCGATTATTCACTTTTTGCATTGCAGCATGTGATTGCCGGGCAGGGCGCTTTCCCCCGGAACAGAAGACCTTCATGCTGCTGTGCAGCGCACTAAGGGTTAATGCGTGTGACAGTGGTATGACCAAAACATCTTGAATGCCAAACCGGGATGAGCGCATCTTTGCGCCTGAAAGCTTTTGTATAAAATAAAAAACCCCGGAGGACGTTCGTCATGAAGAAATTTGCCCTTGCGGCGGCCCTGATGGCTGCCGTTGGTTTTACCGGCATGACCCATAGTGCCATTGCAGCCGATCTGACATTGCGGATTTCGCTGCAACTGCCGATGAAAAGCCATCTTGGTCAGAACCTTTTGATGTTCAAGAACGAGGTCGAGGAAAAATCGAACGGCGATATCGCGGTCGAGATTTATGACAGTGCGCAGCTTTATAAGGACAAGGAAGTTCCCGCCGCCGTCGGTTCCGGGGCGATTGAAATGGGTGTCGCATCGCTGACCCGTTATGTCGGTGATGTGCCGGCGGTCGATGTGTTCTATCAGCCGTTCCTGCTTGATTCCGAAGAGAAAGTCCGTGCCGCGGTTGCCAAGGGATCGCCGGTACGTGGTCCGCTGGATGAGGCGATTGCCGATACCGGTGCGACCGTCCTGTGGTGGCAGGCATATGGCGGATCGATCATGCTGTCGAATGGTGGCCCGATCAAAGGCCCGGAAGGTCTTAAAGGCCAGAAAGTCCGCGTGTTTTCCAAAACCCAGGGCGATTTCATTTCAGCGGCTGGCGGTGCGCCGACCCTTATTTCCGGGTCCGAGCAATATATCGCCTATCAGCGTGGCACGGTTGATGTCGGCATGACCGGCATGTCGGGCGTCAAATCCCGCCAGCTTTGGGAAGTCATGGATACCGTGACCGCCACCAACGATGCCGATGTTGAATTCATCGTGGTGATCAATACCGATTTCTGGAACGGCCTTTCGGATGCACAGCGCGACATCATTTCGACCGCGGCGATGAATGCGGAAAAAGACGTGCGTGATCGCATGTCATCGATCGAAGCCGAAGCCTACGAAGAAGCCAAGGCCAACGGCATGACCGTCTATACCCCGACCGAAGAGGAAATGGCGGCATGGCGTGAAGTTGCCAAACCGGTTTACGAGGAATTCCTTAGCCATACCGGTGATCTGGGCAAGCAGGTTTTTGACGCGGCGAGCAAGCTTTAAGCCTTGCCCGCGGACGATAGACTGAACTGCCAATAAAGAAGACATCACCGCATTTTCGGCAACCAAGCCGTTGCGGTGATGTCTTTTCATCTATTCACCAGTCTCTCTTTTCAGGAGGCGGTCGGGACCGGAGGCCACCATGCCGGTACGGCCAGGATTTTTATCATGTTTGATCGTTTGATGCTTTTGCTGGCCTGGATCGCGGCCCTGCTGTTTGTCGCAGCGGGCGTGATGCTGACCTATGAGGTCGTGGCCCGGTATTTCTTTATTCGTCCCACCATCTGGGCAGCAGAGCTTTCGCAGCTTTGCCTGATCTGGGGGTCACTACTTGGCATGCCATGGGCATTGGCGGCACGGCGGCATATTTCCGTCGATGCGATCACCCGGCTTTGCAAGCCGGGGATGCGCCGCTTGCTTGAAATCATCGCGATGGCGGTGGTTCTGGTGTTTTCCGTCATGGTGACGTTCAAGGGCTGGGAAATCTTCCTTGAAAGTTTCGAGCGCGGCCGCACCAGCGGCACGATGCTTGACCTTCCAGCGTGGGTTGCGGAAATCCCGGTCGTGATCGGTTTTGCGCTTCTGGCTGTTCAGGCCATCATTGAAATTGTCGGCGTGATCCGCGGCAAGGATATTCCGGAAGGGGCGCACGAATGACAATTATCCTGACACTTGCGGCAATGTTCGCCTTGCTGCTGATCCGTGTGCCGGTGGCCTTTGCGCTGGGCGGGCTTGGTCTTGGCATGCTGATCATTGGCGGGTTTTCGCCGCTGATGGCACCGCAGGCGATCCTGTCGACACTGGATGGGTTTATTCTGCTGTCGGTGCCGCTGTTCCTTTTGATGTCCAACATCCTGCTGCGCGCCGGGGTCGGTAATGACCTGTTTGCCGCAGTCAGCGCCTGGGTCGGGCATTGGCCGGGCGGGCTTGCGGTGGCGACCATCCTGTCGTGTGGCGTGTTTGCCGCGATTTCGGGATCATCGGTGGCAACGGCGGCCACGATTGGCACGGTCGCCATTCCGGAAATGGTCCAGCGCGGC
Organism: Thalassospira sp. A3_1; assembly: GCF_017744215.1. Taxonomy (NCBI): domain Bacteria; kingdom Pseudomonadati; phylum Pseudomonadota; class Alphaproteobacteria; order Rhodospirillales; family Thalassospiraceae; genus Thalassospira; species Thalassospira sp. A3_1. Next base: position 1,080,403 of record NZ_JAGHQQ010000002.1, read on the forward strand.
TATAACAAGCGTTTCGTTTATGGCCTGATGGCGGCGGGCGGCACGCTTGGCATCCTGATCCCGCCTTCGATCCCGATGATCATTTATGGCTTCGTGACCGAAGAATCCGTGATTGCGCTTTTCCTTGCCGGGGTCGGGCCGGGCATTGCGTTGCTGTTGCTGTTTATCGTCTATTCGATGATCTATGCCCGGTTTGGCGGGCAGGAACGCGAACCAAAACGCGGCTGGGATGAGCGCAAGCGCGCCACGTTAAAGGCCCTGCCTGCCGTGCTTCTGGCGGTGCTGATCATATCGGGGATCTATTCCGGGGCCTTTACCCCGACCGAGGCCGCGGCCATCGGCTTTGCCGCTGCCCTGCTGATTACGGCAGCGATGAGGGTTCTGACCTGGAAGGCGTTGAAGCTTGCGATTTTTGATACCATGGCGACCACGGTTGCGATCATTCTGATCATTGCCGGGGCCAAGGTGTTTGGCAAGGCGATCACGCTGTATCGCATCCCGCAGGATATCTCGATGATGATCAGCCAGGGGATCGATACCGAACTTGGCTTTATCCTCGTCGTGACGGTCGTATTGCTGATCATGGGGCTGGTGTTCGAAGCACTTTCAATGGTGCTGATCATGACGCCGGTTCTGTTGCCGGCGGCCCTGGCGTTGGGCTTCGATCCGATCTGGTTCGGGGTCTATATGGTGATCATGGTTGAATGCGCGCTGATCACGCCACCGGTGGGGCTTAACCTTTATGTCATTCAGTCGGTGGCGAAAACGCGATTGGGCGAAGTGGCGCGCGGTGTGTTGCCGTTCCTGCTTCTGATGTTCCTGACGGCGGCCATTCTGTATGTCTGGCATGATCTTGCCCTGTATATCCCCTTTAAAATGTGACGCTTATGACCAAACAAATCACTCCTGCCGATAAACTCCGTGCGCTTCTGGCGACTGGCGATCTGATCACCATGCCGTGCTGCTTTGATGCGCTTTCGGCCAAGCTGATCGAACAGGAAGGCTTTGGCCTGACTTTCATGTCGGGCTTTTCGGCCGCGGCTTCGCGGATTGGTGAGCCTGATCTTGGCCTGATGTCTTATGGCGAAGTGCTTGATCAGGCGCGCAACATCACTGATGCGGTTTCGATCCCCGTGATCGGTGATGGCGATACCGGTTATGGTAATGCGATGAATGTGAAACGCACCGTTGCCGGCTTTGCCAAGGCAGGCTGTGCCGCGGTGATGATCGAGGATCAGCTTGCGCCCAAGCGTTGCGGTCATACCAAGGGCAAGGAGGTCGTTGGCCGGGACGAGGCGTTTGACCGTATCAAGGCCGCCGTTGATGCCCGCGATGCCGGGGCGGATATCCTGATCCTTGCGCGTACCGATGCCCGGCATCAGCATGGTCTGAGCGAGGCGATTGACCGGGCGGCGAAATTTGCCGAACTGGGCGCGGATATTCTGTTTGTCGAAGCGCCGAAAACCGTCGCGGAAATGCGCGAGCTTTGTGCCGCCCTTCCGGGGCCGAAAATGGCCAATATCGTCGAAGGTGGGGAAACCCCCGATCTGACCCCCGAAGAACTGAGTGATATCGGCTATCAGATCGCGGCCTATCCATTATCGCTTATGGCAGCGGCAATGAAGGCGATGGTTGAAACCCTGCAATTGATGAAAGCGGGCAAGCCACGCACCGATATGCTGATGGATTGGGGGCAGTTGCGCAATCGCATCGGCTTTGATGCCTATTACGAGGAATCGGAACGCTACGCGACTTCGAAACGCGGGTAGGGGCGGGCACTCATCTGATAGTGTGAAAAACGGCGCGCGAGGGGCTTCTCGCGCGCCGTTTTGCGTTTCAAGTCCGGTGATCATTAGTCCGGAACGCGGGCGATGACCTTGATTTCGAAGTCAAACCCGGCCAGCCAGTTCACGCCGATGGCAGTCCAGTTCGGATAGGGGGCTTTGGGGAAGACGTCACCCTTCACCTTCATGATCGTTTCAAACTGGTTTTCGGGATCGGTGTGGAAGGTCGTGACATCGACGATATCGTCAAGCGTGCAGCCACCAGCCTTGAGCGTTGCTTCAAGATTGGCGAATGCCAGACGGACCTGTGCCTCGAAATCCGGTTCGGGCGAACCGTCAGAGCGGCTGCCGACCTGACCGGATACGAACAGAAGGTCGCCCGATTTGATCGCTGCGGAATAGCCGTGTTCGGCATAAAGGGCGTGCCGGTTGGCGGGGAAAACGGCGTTACGCTGTGCCATGTGGATTATCCTTTGCGTGGGTCTGGTATGTGTCTGGAAAATGTTGATGCCGGATTTTGTCCGGTTCAGGTCTTCAGCCCGGAATGCGGGCAATGACCTTGATTTCAAAGTCATACCCGGCCAGCCAATTGACGCCGATTGCCGTCCAGTTCGGATAGGGGGCTTCGGGGAAAACTTCGCCCTTTACCTTCATGATCGTTCCGAACTGATTTTCGGGATCGGTGTGGAAGGTCGTGACGTCGACGATATCGTCAAGCGTGGCACCACCTGCTTTGAGCGTTGCTTCAAGATTGGCAAATGCAAGGCGGACCTGTGCCTCGAAATCCGGTTCGGGTGAACCATCAGAGCGGCTGCCGACCTGACCGGAAACGAACAGAAGGTCGCCCGATTTGATCGCGGCGGAATAGCCGTGTTCGGCATAAAGGGCATGTCGGTTGGCGGGGAAAATGGCGTTACGCTGTGCCATGTGGATTATCCTTTTATCTGGGTGTGCAATTTCACATACGATGCGTATATAAAACTCAGATACACGGCGTATGTCAAGTTTTATATACGTGACGTATGTGAAATGATATATGTCAGGCAATCAAAAAGGAGACATGCAATGGCTGTACGACGTCGCCAGGAAACGATGGAAGAAAACCGCGAAAAGCTTATTTCGGCGGGGCGCAAGGCATTCGGATCGCAGGGATTTGCCGCATCATCGATGGATGAGATGACGGCATCGGTTGGTCTGACGCGCGGGGCGCTTTATCACAATTTCGGTGACAAGAAGGGGTTGCTTGCAGCCGTGGTGGCGCGGGTCGATGGCGAGATGGTCGCACGCGCCCAGGCTGCCAGTGCTGATACCGGGGACGAGTGGGAACAGCTTCTGGCCGAAGGTGCGGCCTATATCGCGATGGCGCTTGATCCCGAGGTGCGCAGGATCGTGCTGTTGGATGGTCCGGCCTTTCTGGGGGATCCGTCGCACTGGCCGAGCCAGAATGCGTGTCTGGAAGCAACGAAACAGGTGGTCGGGAAATTGATCGCGGACGGCGTTATGAAGCCAGTTGATATCGATGCTGCTGCACGGCTTCTTTGCGGTGCCGCGCTGAATGCGGCCTTGTGGGTCGCAGACAGCGATGATCCGAAATCAGCCTTGCCCAAGGCGGTTGATGCCTTCAGCCTCATGGCCGAGGGTTTTCTGGTCGAGAAACGATAGTGTCCCCTGGCGGTAAGACGACAATGCCAACGTATTGAGTTTGTCGTACCGCTGACTGGATGCCCGCCTTCGCGGGCATGACGTTTGGGGGCCTTCACAAATCTGCCCGTCACTCCCGCGGAAGCGGGAGCCTATGGTGCCGCGGTTTCGATGCCGGGGCAGGGAGAGATCAGACGGGATTCCCGTTCCCGTGTTACCGAAAAACTGGCACTATCGCGCAAATCCCGCATGACGGCGAAGCCGCCAGCCACCATAAATCCGAGGACGCGATGGAATATGTCCCCTATCTTCTGACCGCCTATGCGATTTTTGCCATGGCGGTGATGTCGCCCGGTCCGAATTTTCTGGCGGTGACCAGTGCCTCCATGACGGTGTCGCGCCGGGCGGGACTGGGGATTGCGCTTGGCATCGGTACGGGTACGATCTGCTGGTCAACGATGACGGTCCTTGGCCTGACCGCGATCCTTGCCGCGTCCGAGGAAGTGGCGATTGCCCTTCGCTGGATTGGCGGTGGGTATCTGATCTATATGGGGTTCATGGCGCTGCGCAGTGCCTATAAAAGCCGGGGGCAGGGGCTTGAGGTGCCGGTGTCGGATGCGAAGGCGGATCGTCCGTTATGGCGTTATGTCCGGCGCGGACTTCTGGTGCAGATGAGCAATCCCAAGGCTGCCCTTTTCTGGTTTTCGATCATGTCGATTGTGCTTCGCCCCGATGCCCCGGGCTGGGTCGGGCTTGCGATTGTGCTGGGCACGACGACCTTCTCGTTTGGCTGGCATCTGGCGCTGGCGTGGTTCTTTTCAACCGAGGCCGTCATGCGCGTTTATCGGCGGGCCTACCGCGCCATTCAGGGCGTGATGGGGACAGCGTTTGTTTTGCTGGGTGGGCGGATGATCGCGAATTGACCAAAACAAACTTCGGTATGGTTTGGTTCCCTAAGAGGTTAGGAATACAACACGTCCCCGAAAAATTAGAAGCAGTTACTAGTAGCGATGACAGTTGATGAGAGTTCAACGCACCCGCAGATGGCGTTTTTTGTCTGAACTTTCTTTAGCTTTTTTCGTCAAAAAGCCCAGCCTGTTTCATAGGTAGTATCACGTTATAAACCTTTAAAACGCGATAAGTTGGCTCCTCGAGAGCTTCACCATTTTCGTTTACGATGACAGTCTGTTCAAGATCGACATCAAGGCTGCTGTTGGGAGGAGCGGAAATCATATTTTTTTGAAATTTCTCCAACCATTCAAGGTCGTCTATGGGAGCCTCAATAGCCCGCATGTACATCAAGGTCCATTTTGATTTCCCTTCATAGGCAGCCTTTCTAATTCGAACCTCGGTTCTAATTTTGGATATCTGCTGGTTCGTTGGGCGTATATCGGGCATTTCGTCAGCGCTTGGGTCAGGTACGTCTTCAGTTGTGAAGCGTTCGAATATCATTCCATCGTCATGGAATTCCAGAGATTCGTAACCCTCAGATCTCAGGGGCTGAAGAACGGCGATAGCTTTGTCACGTACCGGTTTGGTTGCATACAGATGATAAACAGGCTGAGATACAACGACGGCATTATCGTCGCCTTCTACTCTAATCTGTACCTGATGATTTCCATCTTTGCTTTTGATGATGGTTGTATCTTTTACAGTTCTCCCTTTGAGGAACCGTATAAGACTAAACAAGGAGACTGATCCGGCTGTTGTGCCACCTCCCACTATACCAACCCATTCAGCTATTTCTTTAGCTGTTGCAACATTATCATCTTGAATGAGTGCGCCGACTTGCTCCCAGATTGTTTGGGCCAGTTGTAGCGAAAGTTCGAAACAATGCTGTTCTGTATCAGCGTTGACCAACAATTTAACTGCAGATCTGTCGCCGTTAAACTGCTGGTTTGCAGCCTTAATTACATCCGACAAAGCTATTAGCGCAGGAGCCAAGTGTGCCACATCCATCGTGTGATCCGCCAGTGCGGGCCCATCGAATTTAATTATGGAATGTACTTTTTTTGACATCTGAACACCGCTCCTTGGTTGATCTTATATACTAATCGAACCAATAAAAATCCGTTGAATTTTGCCTGATAGAGCGAGGGTATAATCGAACCGGCTAACTAAATATTATGATCAGAAAAGAAAACCCCGCAGCCCAAAAGGCGATGCGGGGTTTTCTTTTAATGGTGCCGGCAGAGAGACTCGAACTCCCAACCTTCGGATTACAAATCCGCTGCTCTACCAATTATAGCTATGCCGGCCAAGCGGCGCGAAACATAATCCGGGCCGTTCGCGAATGCAAGACTTTGAAACAGGGAAAAGATCAGAAAATTGCATCCCTGAAAATCACGGTCCTGTCGCGGATGTTGGCGGGCCGTGATGCCGGTTTGGCATCACGGGATTCGTCAAAGGTTTTCAGCCGCGTGTCCGGTACAGTTCGTAAAGGGCAACCGCGGCCGCGTTCGAGACATTGAGGCTTTCGATGCGGTCCGACATCGGCAGTTTGACGAGGAAATCGCAATTTTCGCGCGTCAGGCGGCGCAGGCCGTCACCTTCGGAGCCCATGACGATTCCGACACGGCCCTTCAGCTTGGCTTCGGCCAGGGTCTGTTCGGCATAACCATCCATGCCCGCCAGCCAGAAATGGGCGGCTTTGAGTTTTTCGATGGTGTGGTTGAGGTTGCCCGCATGAATATAGGGCACGGTTTCAAGCGCGCCGCTGGCCGATTTGGCCAGAACACCGGTTTCAGGCGGGGCGTGACGGTCCGGCACGATGACGGCAGCCGCACCAAAGGCAGCCGCACTGCGAAGAATCGCCCCAACATTGTGCGGGTCGGTGACCTGATCAAGGATGAGGACCGTGCATTGTTCCTCGTCCCGGGTATCGGCAATCAGTTCTTCTACGGAAATCTGGGGCAGGGGGGCGCAATGCATGGCCATGCCCTGATGGACGGTGCCCGGCGGCAGCATTTCATCCAGATCGGTGCGCCCGGCGGCGTCAAGCTGGACATCGGTGCGTTCGGTATCGGCAAGGGCGGCAACGATTTCGTCGCGCACGGCCTCGGACGCCCAGATTTTATGAATCGTGCGTTGCGGATTGTAAATCGCGTTCAGAACCGGGTGACGGCCAAACAGAATCAGGCGCGAAGCGTTGCTTGCATTGCCGCCGTCGCGACCGCGTTTTCGTCCGCGACGCGAATTGCCGTCACGTTTATCATCGTCTTGCGGGAAGCTGTCGCCCGGACCCGTTCCGGTCGAACGGTTGGCAGAACGTGAATTGTTGCGACGCGACATAATGGCGGAAACCTCCGGACGGTAAGGGTGTGAATGCACTTTGTTTCGCTTTGGAACGAAAGCATGGGGAACATATAGGAAAGGAAATACGATTTCGTGTTTTTTTTGCTGTTGACAAGGAAGGGCCCTGCAACGTATTCCCTCCCTCGCCGAACGAAGCCGGGGGTTAACCCCGACAACGTTTTGACCCTGATGGAGGGGTGGCAGAGCGGTCAAATGCAGCGGACTGTAAATCCGCCGACTTAGTCTACGCAGGTTCGAATCCTGCCCCCTCCACCATTCTCTCGCCCTCGCGAGAGCTCGCAAAGAGAATATGCGGGTGTAGCTCAATGGTAGAGCAGAAGCCTTCCAAGCTTACGACGAGGGTTCGATTCCCTTCACCCGCTCCAGATTTTATATGATCCCGTCGGCTCGTGCGGTGGGTTCTTACGTGTTTTTTTTGGTTCGGATTAGGATCTGAGTGTAATGGCTAAAGAAAAGTTTGCGCGTACAAAACCGCACGTGAACGTCGGCACCATCGGCCACGTTGACCACGGTAAAACCACGCTGACCGCAGCGATCACCAAAGTTCTCGCAGAGAGCGGCGGCGCATCGTTCCAGGACTACAGCATGATCGACAAGGCGCCGGAAGAGAAAGCTCGTGGTATCACGATCTCGACCGCGCACGTCGAATACGAAACGGCGAACCGCCACTATGCGCACGTCGACTGCCCGGGCCACGCTGACTATGTCAAGAACATGATCACCGGTGCGGCACAGATGGACGGCGGCATCCTGGTTGTTTCGGCAGCAGACGGCCCGATGCCGCAGACCCGCGAGCACATCCTGCTTGCGCGTCAGGTTGGCGTTCCGGCCCTCGTCGTGTTCATGAACAAGGTTGACCAGGTCGATGACGAAGAGCTGCTTGAGCTCGTCGAAATGGAAATCCGTGAACTTCTGTCGTCCTACGACTTCCCGGGCGACGACATTCCGATCGTTAAAGGTTCGGCTCTTGCTGCCCTTGAAGGTCGTGATGACGCGATTGGCAAAGAAGCGATCCTGAAACTGATGGAAGCTGTTGACAGCTACATCCCGGCACCGGAACGTCCGAAAGACCGTCCGTTCCTGATGCCGATCGAGGACGTGTTCTCGATCTCGGGTCGTGGTACCGTTGTGACCGGCCGTGTTGAAACCGGTATCGTCAAGGTTGGTGAAGAAGTCGAAATCGTCGGTATCAAAGACACCGTCAAAACGATCGTCACCGGCGTTGAGATGTTCCGCAAGCTGCTCGATCAGGGTGAAGCTGGCGACAACATTGGCGCGCTGCTGCGCGGCACCAAACGTGAAGACGTCGAACGTGGCCAGGTTCTGGCACATGTCGGCTCGATCAAGCCGCACACCAAGTTCACTGCAGAAGCTTACATCCTGACCAAGGATGAAGGTGGCCGTCACACGCCGTTCTTCTCGAACTACCGTCCGCAGTTCTACTTCCGTACCACTGACGTCACCGGCTCGATCGAGCTGCCGGCAGGCACGGAAATGGTTATGCCGGGCGACAACGTCCAGATGACCGCGACCCTCATTGCACCGATCGCAATGGACGAAGGTCTGCGTTTCGCAATCCGTGAAGGCGGTCGTACCGTCGGCGCCGGTGTTGTTGCGAAAATCATCGAATAATTTTTGAAGATTTGCACCATTGGGTGCTTGATCTTTGATGTGCGGGCGGATATAAGCCGCCCGCACACCCTGCCGCCCGGGCAGGACTGTGTCGGAAAGACCTGAAGAAATTCAACTTTCTGATTACCTTGTAGGAGTGTAGCTCAGTTGGTAGAGCATCGGTCTCCAAAACCGAGGGCCGTGGGTTCGAGTCCCTCCGCTCCTGCCATTTACCCGGGTCTTGGAATTGAATTTTTGAAAGCGGTGTAACCCCGACAATGGCTAAAACGTCGCCGGCACAATTCGTACAGCAGGTTCGCACCGAAGCTAAAAAGGTTTCGTGGCCGACCCGCAAGGAAACGACCGTTTCGACCATCATGGTTTTCGTCATGGTGGCTTTGGCGTCTGTTTTCTTTTTTGTTGTGGATCAGCTTCTCGCCTGGGGCGTTCAGTTGATCTTTGGTGTCGGGGGTTAAGTCATGGCGCATCGCTGGTACGTTTTGCACGTCCATTCGGGTTTTGAGAAAAAAGTCGCCCAGTCGATCCGCGAACAGTCCATCAAGAAAGGTCTTGAGGGCGAAATCAAAGAGGTCCTGGTTCCGACGGAAGAAACTGTCGAGGTTCGTCGCGGTGCGAAGGTCAATGCCGAGCGGAAGTTTTTCCCCGGCTACGTGCTGCTGAATATGGACCTGACGGATGAGAGCTGGCATCTGGTCAAGAACACCGCCAAGGTCACCGATTTCCTTGGCAGCCGTGGCAAGCCGATGCCGATTTCCGAAAAGGAAGCCCAGCACATCCTGCATCAGGTGCAGGAAGGTGTCGAGCGTCCGAAGTCGACCATTTCGTTCGAGGTTGGCGAGGAAGTCCGTGTTTCCGACGGTCCGTTTGCATCGTTTAACGGTGTCGTCGAAGGGGTTGATGAAGAACGTGCGCGCCTTAAGGTGTCGGTTTCGATCTTCGGTCGTTCAACCCCGGTCGAGCTGGAATATACCCAGGTCGAAAAGCTCTGACGAGCTGATACAAGTGAAGTTTCTGTCTGCGTGATGCGGACAGTTTTTAAAGCGCGGGAGGTCAGCCATGACCGTACCGCGCGCTTCTGTAATGAGGTACTCTAATGGCGAAGAAAATCGACGGCTATATCAAGCTGCAGATTCCCGCCGGCAAAGCCAACCCGTCGCCGCCCGTCGGCCCGGCTCTTGGTCAGCGCGGCGTGAACATCATGGAATTCTGCAAGGCGTTCAACGCAGCGACCCAGCAGATGGAACCAGGGATGCCGATTCCGGTCGTCATCACCGTTTATTCCGACCGTTCCTTCAGCTTTGTCACCAAAACCCCGCCGGCATCCTACTTCCTGAAAAAGGCAGCAGGCATTCCGAAAGGTTCCGGTACGACCGGTAAAGGTTACATCGGTAAAGTGACCAAAGCACAGGTCAAGGAAATCGCGGAAGCCAAAATGGCTGACCTCAACGCATTTGACGTTGAAGGCGCGATGGCGATGATCGAAGGTTCTGCCCGTGCTATGGGCCTCGAGGTTGTGGAGTAAGACGATGGCCAAGACTGGTAAGCGCCTTGCCCAGGCTTATGAGGGCATCGACCGTAACACCCAGTACGAACTGACCGCAGCGGTCAAGCTCGTCAAGGATGGTGCAAAAGCGAAATTCGACGAAACCGTTGAAATCGCGATGAACCTTGGTGTTGATCCGCGTCACGCAGACCAGATGGTCCGTGGTGTTGTTTCGCTTCCGCATGGTACCGGTAAAACCATGCGCGTCGCCGTCTTCGCAAAAGACGCCAAAGCAGAAGAAGCCCAGAAAGCTGGTGCGGACGCTGTTGGCGCCGAAGACCTGATGGAAGCAATGCAGAAAGGCGATCTGAACTATGATCGCGTTATTGCAACCCCGGACATGATGGCTGTTGTCGGTCGTCTCGGTAAGGTTCTCGGCCCGCGCGGCCTGATGCCGAACCCGAAACTCGGCACCGTGACCATGGATGTTGCCCAGGCTGTTTCCGATGCCAAAGCTGGCCAGGTTCAGTTCCGCGCTGAAAAGAATGGTATTGTCCATGCCGGTATCGGCAAGGCGTCCTTCAGCGAAGAACAGCTTGTTGAAAATGCCAAGGCATTCGTTTCTGCGATCGTCAAAGCAAAGCCGACAGGCGCAAAAGGTGTATACCTGCAGCGCGCCGCCATCAGCTCGACCATGGGCGCTGGCGTGAAACTGTCGATTGCGGACATCGCATCGAAGTAATTCAAGAATTCTGACCGGTCGCATGCGGCCGGTCAGGACCGGAGAGGGTTGCAAGATCCTCTCTACCTGTCTGTCCCAGACTGCAGGTGAGCGGTATTTGCCGTTCTTAATCTCCTGCATAGGCAGAGGTTCCGGTTTTTAGTTTTCCCCGGTTAACGGGGCATCACAAAAGGCTTGGACATCTGGCAAACGGACGGGCGTCACAGACCGGTTCGAAAGGACTGGTCACGTCTGTGAACCCCCCATGGGGTTCAGGGCAATAAGCAATGTCGGAGACTTAAAGTGAACCGCGATGATAAAACACAGTTCGTAGCAGAAATGCGCGAAGTGTTCGAAGGTGCGGAAGGCGTTATCGTTACCCAGTACAAAGGGTTGACGGTTGCGGAAATCACCGCTCTTCGTGCGCAGATGCGTGATGCTGGTGCGGGCTTCAAGGTCACCAAAAACCGGCTTACGCGACTTGCTCTGGAAGGCACCAAATTTGCCGGTCTTGCAGACCACTTCACCGGCCCGACCGCGATCGCCTATTCGGCTGATCCCGCGTCGGTCGCGAAAGTGGCCTCAACGTTCGCAAAAGCCAATGACAAGCTCGTTCTTGTTGCTGGCGCCATCGGTGAACAGATTCTGGACGAACAGGGCGTCAAAGCTCTGGCAGAACTGCCGTCGCTGGACGAACTGCGTGCGAAACTGGTGGGTATGATCCAGACCCCGGCACAGCGTATCGCTACGCTGACCTCCAAGCCGGCGGCCCAGATTGCCCAGGTGCTGAAGGCATACGCCGAAAAAGGCGAAGCCGCGTAACCCAATTTACCAACTTATCCAAGTTCAAGCCTAGGAGTTTATACAAATGGCCGATCTTAAGGCACTCGTTGAAGAGCTTTCGAAGCTCACCGTTCTTGAAGCTGCAGAGCTTTCCAAACTTCTCGAAGAAGAGTGGGGCGTTTCCGCCGCTGCTCCGGTTGCTGTTGCTGCTGCTGGTGGCGCTGCTGCCGGTGCTGCTGCTGCAGAAGAAAAAACCGAATTCGACGTTATCCTGGCTTCTGCTGGTGACAAGAAAATCAACGTCATCAAAGAAGTTCGCGCAATCACCGGTCTTGGCCTGAAAGAAGCCAAAGACCTGGTCGAAGGCGCACCGAAAGCTGTTAAAGAAGGCGCGTCGAAAGACGAAGCCGAGTCGATCAAGAAGCAGCTTGAAGAAGCTGGCGCAACCGTCGAACTCAAGTAATCGACGGCTTCTTGCCAAGGTTTGGGTCGGCGGCCTTCGGGTCGCCGACCTATCCGTCTCTACGGTGCGGGCAATGGGTGTCCGGTCTGTCGGGACGCGAAAAGGAAATTTACGGTTGACGCTGCCAAAGGTAATCGTACATAACGTAAGGCCGTTTAGGTCAGAGGTTATCTTTGACGGCGTCGACAGCCGAGGGATCAGTGATCTCATTCATGTTGGATGTCACATAACATCCACGGTCATAATCAAGTGAACGCCCGCCCCGTACGGGGCTCGGGCGTCGTTGTGCTGTATGCTTTTTGCATGGTGGCACAGGGGCGAACGAGTTACGACGGTGTGGGGAGGCGCGATTAAAGGAACGATGATGGATAAGTCCTTTACCGGTCGAAAGCGCATCCGCAAGAGCTTTGGACGGATCAGCGAAGTCGCTCCGCTCCCGAACCTGATTGAGGTTCAAAAGAATTCTTACGACAAGTTTTTGCAGACTGGTACCCCGCAGGAGCAGCGGGACGATGCCGGCCTCCAGGAAGTGTTCAAGAGCGTCTTTCCGATTAAAGATTTCTCAGAGCGCGCAACCCTCGAGTTTGTGTCGTATGAGCTGGAGCAGCCCAAATACGATACCGAGGAGTGCCGTCAGCGTGGCATGACTTTTGCCGCGCCGCTGCGCGTGACACTGCGTCTGGTTGTCTGGGATATTGACGAAGATACCGGTGCACGTTCGATCCGCGATATCAAGGAACAGGACGTGTATATGGGCGACATGCCGCTCATGACCGAACACGGTACCTTTATCGTGAACGGCACCGAGCGTGTTATCGTCTCGCAGATGCACCGTTCGCCGGGCGTCTTCTTCGACCACGACAAGGGCAAGAGCCACAGCTCGGGCAAGTACCTGTTTGCTGCGCGCGTGATCCCGTATCGTGGTTCGTGGCTCGATTTCGAATTCGACGCGAAAGACATCCTGTATGTCCGTATCGACCGTCGCCGCAAACTGCCGGCGACCACGCTGCTTATGGCTCTTGAAAACGAAGAGTCCCAGGCCCTGCGTGCACAGCGTGCCGAAGAAGGCCGTTCTGTCGATCCGTCGGAAATCGAAGGCCTGACGCCTGAAGAAATCCTCAACTATTACTATGAGTCGGCAGAATACCGCCGCACCAAGGATGGTTGGGTAACCGATTTCAATGCAGATCGCTATATCGGTCAGAAGCTGGTCTTTGACCTGCTTGACGCCGACAGCGGTGAAGTCGTTGCCGCCGCAGGCAGCAAGATCACCAAGCGTTCCGCTGCCAAGCTTGTCGAACAGGGTGTCAAACACATCCTGGTGCCGGAAGAACAGCTTAACGGCTGGTTCATGGCAGAAGACCAGATTGACGGCGAAACCGGCGAGATCCTTGCCGAAGCCGGCCACGAACTGACCGAAGGTGTGTTCGAACAGCTTAAAGAATGGGGTGTCGACACCGTTCGTCTGCTGATGATCGATCACAACAATGTCGGTGCGTATCTGCGCAACACCATTGCACTGGACAAGAACAGCAACCGCGAAGAAGCCCTTGTGGACATCTATCGCGTCATGCGCCCTGGCGAACCGCCGACCATCGAGGGTGCGGAAGCCATGTTCAAAGGCCTGTTCTTTGATGCAGAGCGTTACGACCTCTCGGCTGTTGGCCGTGTGAAAATGAATGCGCGCCTTAATCTGGAATGCCCGGATACGGTTCGTGTTCTGCGTCGTGAAGACATTCTGGAAGTCGTCCGCGTTCTGATCGACCTGAAAGACGGTCGTGGCGAAATCGACGATATTGACCATCTTGGCAACCGTCGTCTGCGTTCGGTCGGCGAGCTGATGGAAAACCAGTTCCGTGTTGGCCTGCTGCGTATGGAACGTGCGATCCGCGAGCGTATGAGCTCGGTCGAGATCGACAACGTCATGCCGCATGACCTGATCAATGCGAAGCCGGTTGCGGCTGCCGTTCGTGAATTCTTCGGCTCTTCGCAGCTGTCGCAGTTCATGGACCAGACCAACCCGCTTTCGGAAATCACCCACAAGCGTCGTCTTTCGGCACTTGGACCGGGCGGTTTGACCCGTGAGCGTGCAGGCTTTGAAGTTCGTGACGTTCATCCGACCCACTATGGTCGTATCTGCCCGGTCGAAACGCCGGAAGGTCCGAACATTGGTCTGATCAACTCGCTGGCGACCTTTGCCCGCGTCAACCAGTACGGCTTCATCGAAAGCCCGTACCGCAAGGTTGTCGATGGTGTGGTTACCCCTGAAGTCATCTATCTTTCGGCCATCGAAGAAGGTCGCTATGTCATTGCACAGGCGAACGAACCGCTGACCAAGGAATTCGGCTTCGAGAACGAACTGATCAACACCCGTAAGGCCGGTGACCACTATATGGCCCGCTCCGAAGAGATCGACCTTATGGACGTCTCGCCGAAGCAGCTCGTATCGGTCGCATCCGCGCTCATTCCGTTCCTTGAGAACGATGACGCGAACCGCGCACTGATGGGTTCGAACATGCAGCGTCAGGCGGTTCCGCTGATCCGTTCCGAAGCGCCGTATGTCGGTACCGGCATGGAAGTTCCGGTGGCACGTGATTCGGGTGCAACCCTGATCGCGCGCCGTGATGGTGTTGTTGAATCTGTTGACGCGACCCGTATGGTTATCCGCGCAACCGGTGACATCGCCGCATCGGAATCGGGTGTCGATATTTACACCCTGCTGAAATATCAGCGTTCCAACCAGGGTAGCTGCATCAACCAGCGTCCGCTGGTGAAGGTGGGCGATGTTGTCCAGAAGGGCGACATCATCTCGGATGGTCCGTGTACCGATATGGGTGAACTGGCTCTGGGCCGTAACGTGCTGGTCGCGTTTATGCCCTGGAACGGTTACAACTTCGAGGATTCCATCCTTCTGTCCGAGCGTATCGCACGTGATGACGTTTATACCTCGATCCATATCGAGGAATTCGAAGTCATGGCCCGCGATACCAAGCTGGGTCAGGAAGAGATCACCCGTGACATTCCGAACGTCGGTGAAGAAGCCCTTAAAAACCTCGACGAGGCGGGCATCGTTTACATCGGCGCGGAAATCAAACCGGGCGATATCCTTGTCGGTAAAGTGACGCCGAAGGGCGAAAGCCCGATGACGCCGGAAGAAAAACTTCTGCGCGCCATCTTCGGTGAAAAAGCATCCGACGTCCGTGATACGTCGCTGCGTGTCCCGCCGGGACAGTTCGGTACCGTTGTTGAAGTCCGCGTGTTCTCGCGTCGTGGCGTTGACAAGGACGAACGTGCCCTGGCAATCGAACGTTCCGAAATCGAACGTCTTGCAAAAGACCGTGATGACGAACGTGCGATCCTGGAACGCAACTTCTATGGTCGTCTGAAAAACCTGCTGCTTGGCCAGACCCTGGTCGACGGACCGAAAGGTCTGAATGGCGAGATCACCGAAGACGCCCTTTCGGGTGTCGCACGTGGTCTGTGGCGTCAGATTGCCGTTGCCGATGACAGTGTCATGTCCGACATCGAAGCCCTGAAGAAACAGTTCGAGGAATCGATTGCTGTTCTGCAGGCTCGTTTCGACGACAAGGTCGACAAGCTTCAGGCTGGTGACGAACTGCCGCCGGGCGTGATGAAGATGGTCAAAGTCTTTGTCGCGGTTAAGCGTAAAATGCAGCCGGGCGACAAGATGGCCGGCCGTCACGGGAACAAGGGTGTCGTATCGCGCATCATGCCGATGGAAGACATGCCGCACCTCGAAGACGGTACGCCTGTCGATATCGTTCTGAACCCGCTTGGTGTTCCGTCGCGTATGAACGTCGGCCAGATCCTTGAAACCCACCTTGGTTGGGCGTCACGTGGTCTGGGTGAACAGATCGGCGAGCTTGTCGATGCTGTTGCCGATGGTCGTGCCGAGATGGACAGCCTGCGTGGCAAGCTCAATGAAGTGTACGAGGACGAGCAATACGTCACCGGCATTAAAGAGCTGAGCGATGGCGATGTCATCGAGCTTGGTAACAACCTGCGTCGTGGTGTGCCGATGGCAACCCCGGTCTTTGACGGTGCACGTGAGCCTGATGTGGTTCGCATGCTCGAAAAAGCAGGCCTTGATGGTTCTGGTCAGGTCGACCTTTATGATGGTCGTACCGGTGAGAAATTCCATCGCAAGGTGACCGTGGGCTACATCTACATGCTCAAGCTGCATCACCTGGTCGACGACAAGATCCACGCCCGTTCGATTGGTCCGTACTCGCTTGTTACCCAGCAGCCGCTGGGTGGTAAGGCACAGTTCGGTGGCCAGCGTTTCGGGGAGATGGAAGTGTGGGCACTCGAAGCTTACGGTGCTGCCTACACCCTCCAGGAAATGCTTACCGTCAAGTCGGACGATGTTTCGGGCCGTACCAAGGTCTATGAGGCGATCGTTCGTGGCGAAGACACCTTCGAGGCGGGCATTCCGGAATCCTTTAACGTTCTCGTTAAAGAACTTCGGTCGCTGGGTCTCAATGTCGAGCTCGAGCAAGACGACCTTTAATAGCTTGGCGGGCGGGTACCATTCGGGTATCTCGTCCGCCATCAAGCATCTTTCGGCCTGAAAATTGGCGAAACCCGGCGAGACCGGGCATAGCGGGAGAGCCTTTATGAACGAGTTGATGAAGATCTTCGGGCAGCCGCAGGGCACCCAGAGCTTCGATCAGATCCGGATTCAGATCGCCAGCCCGGAGCGTATCCGCTCCTGGTCGTTCGGCGAGATCAAGAAACCGGAGACCATCAACTACCGGACCTTTAAACCGGAACGCGACGGCCTGTTCTGTGCGCGCATTTTTGGTCCGGTGAAGGATTACGAATGCTTGTGCGGCAAGTACAAGCGTATGAAATATCGCGGCATTATCTGTGAGAAATGCGGCGTCGAAGTGACTCTGGCCAAAGTACGTCGCGAGCGTATGGGCCATATCGAACTGGCGGCACCGGTTGCCCATATCTGGTTCATGAAGTCGCTGCCGAGCCGTCTGGGTCTGCTGCTGGACATGACGCTCAAGGATCTTGAGCGCATTCTGTATTTCGAAAACTATGTGGTCATCGAGCCGGGTCTGACCCCGCTCAAGATGGGTGAGCTTCTTTCAGAAGATCAGTACATGACCGCACAGGAAGAGTATGGCGAAGACAGCTTCCGTGCCGGTATCGGTGCCGAAGCCATCCGCGACATGCTTGCAGCGATCGATCTTGATGACGAACGCGAAACCGCGAAAATCGACCTCAAGGAAACCAATTCCGAAGCCAAGCGCAAGAAGCTGGTCAAACGCCTGAAGCTGATCGAAGCTTTCCAGGAGTCCGGTGCGCGTCCGGAATGGATGATCCTTGAAGTGATCCCGGTCATTCCGCCAGAACTGCGTCCGCTGGTTCCGCTGGATGGCGGCCGTTTCGCAACGTCTGACCTGAACGACCTTTACCGTCGTGTGATCAACCGTAACAACCGTCTGAAGCGCCTGATCGAGCTTCGTGCGCCCGATATCATCGTGCGTAACGAAAAACGTATGCTTCAGGAATCGGTTGATGCGCTGTTTGACAACGGCCGTCGCGGTCGTCCGATCACCGGTGCCAACAAGCGTCCGCTCAAATCGATGTCGGACATGCTTAAAGGCAAGCAGGGCCGTTTCCGTCAGAACCTTCTGGGTAAACGCGTCGACTATTCCGGTCGTTCGGTTATTACCGTGGGTCCGAACCTGAAACTGCATCAGTGCGGCCTGCCGAAGAAAATGGCGCTCGAACTGTTCAAGCCGTTCGTCTATGCGAAGCTTGAGCTGTACGGGATGGCAACCACCATCAAGGCTGCAAAGCGCATGGTGGAAAAAGAGCGTGCCGAAGTCTGGGATATCCTTGAACAGGTTATCCGTGAACACCCGGTCATGCTTAACCGTGCACCGACCCTTCACCGTCTTGGTATCCAGGCTTTCGAGCCTACCCTGATCGAAGGTAAGGCAATCCAGCTGCATCCGCTCGTCTGTACGGCTTTCAACGCCGACTTCGACGGTGACCAGATGGCCGTTCACGTGCCGCTGTCGCTTGAAGCGCAGCTTGAAGCCCGTACCCTGATGATGTCGACCAACAACATCCTTTCGCCGGCTTCGGGTAAACCGATCATCGTGCCGTCGCAGGATATTGTCCTTGGTCTGTACTACATCTCGATGGAACGCGACGGTCAGCCGGGCGAGGGCATGTCCTTCGTCAATATCGCCGAAATCGAACAGGCTCTTGATGCCGGTGTTGTGACCCTGCATTCGAAAATCAATGCACGTTACAAAACCGTCGACGAGAACAACGAACCGATCACCATCCGTGTTCAGACCACGGTTGGCCGCATGTTGCTGTCCGAACTGCTGCCGCGTCATCCGCGCATTCCGTTCGCGACCATCAACAAGCTGCTGACCAAGAAAGACGTCTCGAACGTTATCGACGTCGTCTATCGTCACTGTGGCCAGAAAGAGACCGTTATCTTTGCTGACCGCATGATGGGTCTTGGCTTCAACTGGGCATGCAAAGCCGGTATTTCGTTTGGCAAGGATGACATGATCATTCCGGAAGCCAAGGAAACCCTGGTTGGCGCGACCCATGACAAGGTCAAGGAATACGAACAGCAGTATCAGGACGGTCTGATCACTCGCGGTGAGAAATACAACAAGGTCGTCGACGCCTGGTCGCAGTGCACCGATGACGTTTCCGAAGCGATGATGAAAGTCATCTCGGCAACGGCAGAAGGTGACAATGTGAACTCGGTTTACATGATGGCGCACTCCGGTGCCCGTGGTTCTGCCGCCCAGATGCGTCAGCTGGCTGCCATGCGCGGCCTGATGGCAAAGCCGGATGGCTCGATCATCGAGACGCCGATTATCTCGAACTTCAAAGAAGGCCTGACCGTGCAGGAGTACTTCAACTCCACCCACGGTGCCCGTAAAGGTCTGGCCGATACCGCACTGAAAACGGCGAACTCGGGTTACCTGACCCGTCGTCTCGTCGACGTCGCACAGGACAGCATCATCACCCAGCATGATTGCGGTACCGAACGCGGCCTCGACATTGCTGCGGTTGTCGATTCCGGCGAAGTTATCGAGACGCTGTCTGATCGTATCCTCGGTCGTTTCACCGCTGACGAGATTGTCAATCCGTCAACCGGCGAAGTCATCGTTCCGAAGAACGAAATGGTTGTCGAAGATCACCTTGATCTGATCGAAAAAGCAGGCGTCGAAATGGCGCGTATCCGCTCGGTCCTGACCTGTGATGCCGAAACCGGCGTTTGCGGCCATTGCTATGGTCGTGACCTGGCACGTGGTACCACGGTCAATATCGGTGAAGCTGTCGGTGTTATCGCCGCACAGTCGATCGGTGAGCCGGGCACGCAGCTTACGATGCGTACGTTCCACATCGGTGGTGCGGCACAGCGTGGTGCGGAAGTTTCGGGTGTCGAAGCCAACTTCGATGCGACCGTCAAACTGAAGAACCGTGCGGTTGTTACGAACTCGAGCGGTGTCATGATCGTCATGGCGCGTAACCTCGAGATCCTGCTGATCGACAAAACCGGCCGTGAACGTGCGAAATACCGCGTCCCGTACGGTGCGAAACTGCTTGCTGATGACGGTGACCAGATCACGCGTGGCCAGAAACTGGCCGAGTGGGATCCGTACACCCTGCCGATCATCACCGAGAAAGAAGGTTATGTGAACTATGTCGACCTTCTCGAGAACGTAACCATTCGCGAAGTCTATGACGAAGCGACCGGTATCGCCTCGAAAACGGTTATTGACTGGAAGAGCATGCCGAAGGCATCCGACCTCAAGCCGCGCGTTACGCTGCGTAACGAAAACGGCGAGGTCATCAACCTGGAAAACGGTCTTGAAGCCCGTTACTTCCTGTCGGTTGATGCCATTCTCTCGGTCGAGAACGGTCAGAAAGTCAACGCCGGTGACGTGCTTGCACGTATTCCGCGCGAAGGCTCGAAAACCCGTGACATCACCGGTGGTCTGCCGCGTGTGGCTGAATTGTTCGAGGCGCGCAAGCCGAAGGACCACGCCATCATCGCTGACATCGCCGGTCGTGTTGAGTTCGGCAAGGACTACAAGAACAAGCGTCGCGTGATCGTTCATCCGCTTGAGGATAGCGGTCTGACCGAACCGGTCGAATACCTGATCCCGAAAGGCAAGCATCTTGCCGTTCAGGAAGGGGACTTCGTCGAGAAGGGCGATCAGCTTCTTGATGGTTCGCCGGTTCCGCACGATATCCTGCGCGTTATGGGCGTCCCGGCACTGGCCGACTACCTGGTCAACGAAATCCAGGAAGTCTACCGTTTGCAGGGCGTGAAGATTAACGACAAACACATCGAAGTCATCGTTCGTCAGATGCTTCAGAAAGTGGAAGTTACCAAAACCGGTGACACCACGCTTCTGGTTGGCGAAATCATCGACCGTGTCGATTTCGATGCCGAAAACGAACGTGCCATTAAAGAAGGTGGCGAACTGGCCGAAGCTGCACCGGTCCTTCAGGGGATCACCAAGGCATCGCTCCAGACGCATTCCTTCATCTCGGCCGCGTCGTTCCAGGAAACCACGCGCGTTCTTACCGAAGCAGCCGTATCGGGCAAAACCGATACCCTGATCGGTCTGAAGGAAAACGTGATCGTGGGTCGTCTGATCCCGGCAGGTACCGGTGCGGTGATGAACCGTTTCCGTGCACTGGCCGCCGAACGCGACAAGAATGTACAGATCGAGGCAGAAGAGGAAATCGGCGACAATTTCGGCCCGCAGGCCGATGCCGAGTCCCCGTCATTGCCAGCCGGCGAGTAACATCGCCGCGCAAGCTTGTTAAAGAATCAGAGGCGAACCGGGAATTATCTATCGATGCACCGGTTCGCCTCGGCGTTTGAAGCGCCAACTCGAAGGCCCACAGGGTTTTGCTTGACGCGAAATGGGGCCGTCACTAGTATGCGCCCACCGAATCTCGGGGGGTGTAGCTGTGTCGGTGCCAAATTGCTTGGCAACGGGCGGTTTTGCCCCCCGTCGCTTGAGTGCGACTCTAACGGCCGTCGAGGGCAGGATGATCCTGCGTAATGGGCGGTCCGTATTTGCGTTTGCAGGATTTGCAAAGGCATGCGGTCGTTCGTCGTGCGTCGATAGAGCAGCGCCCTTGTGGCGTCCGTTAAAGTACAAAGGGAAAGTTAATGCCCACTATTAACCAGTTGATCCGCAAATCGCGGACTCCGCGCACCCAGCGCGACATGGTTCCGGCACTGGAAGCCTGCCCGCAGAAACGCGGCGTATGCACCCGTGTCTACACCACGACCCCGAAGAAGCCGAACTCGGCACTTCGTAAGGTTGCTCGTGTCCGTTTGACCAACGGCTACGAAGTTACCAGCTACATTCCGGGTGAAGGTCACAACCTGCAGGAACACTCTGTCGTCATGATCCGTGGCGGCCGCGTAAAGGATTTGCCGGGTGTGCGTTACCACATCATTCGCGGTACCCTCGATACCCAGGGTGTCAAAGACCGTAAACAGCGTCGTTCGAAATACGGCGCGAAACGCCCGAAATAAGGAGCAGCTCAGATGTCACGTCGTCACGCTGCTGAAAAGCGCGAAGTTTTGCCTGACGCCAAATATGGCGATAAGGTTCTGACCAAATTCATGAACGGCCTTATGCTCGACGGTAAGAAATCTGCCGCCGAAAAGATCGTTTATGGTGCACTGGAAGTTATGGAAGGCAAGGGTGCCGATCCGGTAGCCCAGTTCCATGAAGCCATGGACAACGTGAAGCCGAACGTCGAAGTTCGTTCGCGCCGTGTTGGTGGTGCTACTTACCAGGTTCCGGTTGAAGTTCGTTCCGAGCGCCGTCAGGCACTGGCCATTCGCTGGCTGGTTGACGCTGCTCGCAAGCGTTCCGAAACGACCATGATCGGTCGTCTCGCCGGTGAACTGATGGACGCAGCCAACAACCGTGGCTCGGCTGTCAAGAAGCGCGAAGACACCCATCGTATGGCCGAAGCCAACAAGGCTTTCGCTCATTACCGCTGGTAATTCAGACCTCAAGATCAAGAGTCGATTATGGTACAACGTACTCCGATCTCTCGGTATCGCAACATCGGCATCATGGCTCACATCGATGCTGGTAAAACGACGACCACCGAGCGAATTCTATTCTACACCGGCAAGTCCTACAAAATCGGCGAAGTCCACGACGGCGCCGCAACCATGGACTGGATGGAACAGGAACAGGAACGTGGCATTACGATTACGTCTGCTGCGACGACCTGCTTCTGGAAAGATAACCGCATCAACATCATCGATACCCCGGGCCACGTTGACTTCACGATTGAAGTTGAACGTTCGCTTCGTGTTCTCGATGGTGCATGCGCTGTTTTCGATGCCGTTTCCGGTGTTGAACCGCAGACCGAAACCGTATGGCGCCAGGCTGACAAGTACCGCGTTCCGCGCATGTGCTTCGTCAACAAAATGGACCGTACCGGTGCGGACTTCTTCCGCTGTGTCCAGATGATCAAAGACCGTCTCGGTGCCAACGCGGCTGTCATGCAGCTGCCGATCGGTTCCGAAATGGAATTCGAAGGTGTTGTCGACCTGGTGAAAAACCAGGAAATCGTCTGGAAAGACGAGAGCCTCGGCGCAGAATTCGAATATCGCGACATTCGCGACTCGCTCAAGGACCAGGCTGAAGAGTACCGTGAAGCTCTGATCGAACAGGCTGTCGAGTGCGATGAAGCTGCCATGGAAGCTTACCTCGAAGGCGAAATGCCGTCCGAGGAAGTTCTCAAGAAGTGCATCCGTAAAGGTACGCTGAAAGGCGAACTGGTTCCGGTCCTTCTGGGTACCGCGTTCAAGAACAAAGGCGTTCAGCCGCTTCTTGATGCCGTCATCGATTACATGCCGGCTCCGGACGACATCGAAGACGTGCGCGGCATCAAGCCGGGCACCGAAGACGAGCCGGACTCACGTCCGCTGAACGACGAAGCACCGTTCTCCGGTCTTGCATTCAAGATCATGAGCGATCCGTTCGTTGGCTCGCTGACGTTCGTACGTATCTATTCCGGTATGCTTGAAGCCGGTTCTTACGTTCTCAACTCTGTCAAAGAGAAAAAAGAACGTATCGGCCGTATGCTGCTTATGCATTCAAACAACCGCGAAGAAATCAAATACGCTTGCTCGGGCGACATCGTTGCTCTGGTTGGTCTGAAGGATACCACCACCGGTGATACCCTTTGCGATCCGGCCAAGCCGATCATCCTTGAGCGTATGGAATTCCCGGATCCGGTTATCGAAATCGCTGTTGAGCCGAAATCGAAAGCCGACCAGGAGAAAATGGGTCTCGCCCTTGCACGTCTTGCACAGGAAGATCCGTCGTTCCGCGTCAAAACCGACCACGAATCCGGCCAGACCATCATTTCCGGTATGGGCGAACTTCACCTCGACATCATCGTCGATCGCATGAAGCGTGAATTCAAGGTCGAAGCAAACGTCGGCGCGCCGCAGGTTGCTTATCGTGAGACGATTTCCCAGGAAGTCGACATCGATTACACCCACAAGAAACAGTCGGGTGGTTCGGGTCAGTTCGCACGTATCAAGTTGACCTTCACCCCGGGTGAACCGGGCAGCGGGTTCTCCTTCAAGGATACCGTCGTTGGCGGTAACGTTCCGAAGGAATACATCCCGGGTGTTGCCAAGGGGCTTGAAACCTCGCTTAACAGCGGTGTGATTGCCGGCTTCCCGGTCACCGACTTCTCGGTCACCCTGACCGACGGTGCGTATCACGACGTTGACTCGAGCGTCATGGCCTTCGAAATCGCAGCTCGTGCCGCCTTCCGTGAAGGTCTCTCGAAAGCTCGTCCGAAGCTTCTTGAGCCGATCATGAAGGTCGAAGTTGTGACGCCGGAAGAGTACATGGGCGACATCATCGGTGACCTTAACAGTCGCCGTGGTCAGGTCCGTGACATGGATTCCCGTGGTATCGCACGCGTTGTTAGCGCGTTTGTCCCGCTGGCGAACATGTTCGGTTACGTCAATACCCTGCGCTCCATGTCCCAGGGCCGTGCCCAGTTCGTGATGCAGTTCGATCATTACGCCGACGTCCCGCAGGCAGTTGCGGACGAAGTCAAGGCCAAGTCGGCCGGCTAAGGCGAAGCCAGAATAAACGGAGTTAGAAATGGCTAAAGAAAAATTTGCCCGTACAAAACCGCACGTGAACGTTGGCACCATCGGCCACGTTGACCACGGTAAAACCACGCTGACCGCAGCGATCACCAAAGTTCTCGCAGAGAGCGGCGGCGCATCGTTCCAGGACTACAGCATGATCGACAAGGCGCCGGAAGAGAAAG